>CAWJFH010000031.1:0-165214 GCA_963842105.1 uncultured Flavobacteriaceae bacterium | reverse complement strand
GGCACCCCCGCATCGAACCAACCTTTAAGGTTTTCTTCATCCGTACTCACACCGCCAGTTGGCATAATGCTCGTCCACGGTTGCGGACCTTTTATAGCCTTCACATATCCCGGACCATAGTGGACCCCGGAAAAAGTTTTATGATTTCACATCCCATTTCCTCTGCACGGTTGATTTCGGCCAAAGAACCGCAACCAGGAGACCACAGAATTTTTCTTCGGTTGCAGGCAATTGCGATATCTTCTCGCAAGGAAGGAGTAACAATAAAGTTCGCCCCCATTTGCATGAACAGACTAGCCGCAGCCGCATCTGTAATGGAACCTACACCCAACATCATACCCGGAAGTTCCTTACTGGCGAATTTATTCAGTTCCCGAAATACTTCAAAAGCAAAGTCACCGCGAGCGGTAAATTCCATTAGTCGAGAACCGCCATTGTAACACGCTTTAAGCACTTTTTTACCAAGTTCGATATCAGGATGGTAGAATAAAGGAACCATTCCATTATTTTGCATCATTGCGATTACTTCCAGTCTTGTGAATTGAGCCATTACTTGTTACTTTACTTTTATTACTATAAATGCTTAATTTATCGTATTACTTTTCCCGATGAATCACCGGCCGCTAGTTTTTCTATTTCCTCTAGCGTGGCCAAATTATAATCCCCCGAAATGGTATGCTTTAAACAGCACGCGGCCACTGCCATGTTCAATGCTTTTTGCTTATCGCCCTGCAGATTAAGAAGTCCATAAATAAGTGCGCCCATAAAGGCATCACCACTTCCCACTCTATCGACCACCGGCGTAACCTCCCTTACCGGGGCGGTCAACACCTCTTTTCCATCATAAAGCACACCCCCTATATTTTGATGGGAGGCACTCACTGAATATCGTAATGTTGTCGCGACCGTTTGTAAGTGGGGACATTCCTTAAAAAGCAAATCGTACAACCCGGGTAAGGACTCTTTATTTTGATAATCGGGATTCGGTTGTTCCTTTCCCAACATAAAAAAGGCCGTATCCAAGTCCCCTAAAATAACATTGCTATATTTTAATAGTTCTGGCATCACTTCATCAGGAGTGGAACCATATTTCCAAAGTTTGGAACGATAGTTCAAATCCGATGAAATGGTTAAACCGAGATCGTGCGCCACTTTTATTGCTTCTAAACAAACCTCCGCTGCACTTTTTGATACAGCTGGAGTGACCCCGCTCCAATGGAACCAATTGGCCCCTTTAAAAACCTTCTCCCAATCGACCATCCCGGTTTTGATAGTTGATAGCGAACTATGCGACCGGTCGTATACCACTTTACTTCCTCGTGTGCCGGCACCGGTCTCCAGAAAATAAATACCTAAGCGCTCACCGCCCAAAAGCACATTATCCGAACCTACATTGCATTTACGCATCTCCATCAACGCGCACTGACCAATATCATTATCCGGCAGTCTGGTTATAAATTCGGTAGCTACGCCATAATTGGCCAAAGAGACGGATACATTGAATTCCCCCCCGGCATAAGTGGATTTAAAAGACCCTGCTTGTGAGAACCGTAAATGCCTTTCGGTCGACAACCTCAATAACATTTCCCCAAATGTGACTACCTTGTTCATCGGTCAATTTTTATTGAAATATATATTTAAAAATTAAAATATTCCTTGGCATTGTTATAACAGATATCCTGAATGATCTTGCCCACCAGATCAAAATCCTGTGGCAACTCTCCTTTCTGCATTTCCTGTCCGAAAAGGTTACAGAGTATCCTCCTGAAGTATTCATGTCTGGGATAGGAAAGAAAACTTCTGGAATCTGTGAGCATTCCTATAAAACAACTTATCAGTCCCATGTTGGACAGCGCATTGAGTTGTTTGGTCATGCCATCCTTTTGATCTAAAAACCACCATCCGGACCCAAACTGCATTTTACCCTTTACTTTACCGTCATTATAGTTACCGATCATGGTGGCCAACACTTCGTTATCGGCAGGGTTCAAATTGTACAGGACCGTTTTCGTCAGTTTGTCCTTTGAATCCAGCGCATTCAGAAAACCCGATAAAGTGGATGCCTGCGGATAGTCACCGATGGAATCCCATCCCGTATCGGGACCCAGAAGTCTGGTCATTCTTGCATTGTTGTTGCGCAAAGCGCCTAGGTGAAATTGCTGTACCCAATTGCGGCTATGGTACTGTTCACATAGAAACAACAACAACGAGGTTTGAAATTTCTCGTCCTCCTCTAGGGTCAGTTGTTTTTTAGCTCTTCTTTTTTGAAAGATCGCCTCTATTTCAGCATCGGTAAATGCTCTATAGGGAACATAACTAAGTCCGTGATCGGATAATTTGCATCCGTTCCCATCAAAATAATCCAATCGCAGGGATAATGCATCACACAGCGATTTATAGGAATCGATGTTAACGCCGCTTACCTCTGACAATTTGGAAATATAATCAAGATAGTTTTCGGTAGAAATCAAGATGGCCTTATCCGGCCTAAAGGCGGTGCTTACCTTAACATCAAAATCGCTATTGGCAATTTTCACATGGTTATCCAAAGAATCTATTGGATCCTCCGTAGTACATACCACCTCGACGTTCATGTTCTTTATCAGACTTTGACAACTAAAGTCCGAAGTCTGCAATTTGGCCGTTGCCTCGTCATAAATATCACTTGCGGAATCTGGATTCAACAGGATATCGATATCGAAATAGCGCTTTAGTTCCAAGTGCGTCCAATGATATAATGGATTCCTTAAGGTATATGGAACCGTTTTGGCCCATTGTTCAAATTTTTCCTTGTCCGGGGCATCGCCGGTAATGTATTTTTCGTCAACGCCATAGGCCCGCATCGCCCTATATTTATAATGGTCCCCGTTGATCCAGATTTTCGTAAGGTTCTCAAAGGAACGGTCGTTGGCTATCTCATCGGGAGGAAGATGGCAATGGTAATCGATGATCGGCATCCGTGATGCGAAGTCATGGTACAACCGTTGCGAAAACTTGTTGTCCAAAAGAAAGTTTTCATTTATAAAGGTACTGTTGGTCAAGGTAGAACTACTCATTAGTTTTCATTTGAAGGTTTTCCAATAGTAGCTAAGATACCACCATCTACATAAACTATCTGTCCGTTCACAAAATCACTTGCTTTTGAAGCCAAAAACACAGCGGTACCCGCCAAATCCTCTGGGTCGCCCCATCTAGCGGCCGGAGTTCTATTGATAATAAAATCATTAAAAGGATGACCGTCAACTCGAATGGGCTCCGTTTGCGAAGTGGCAAAATAACCCGGACCAATGCCATTCACCTGAATATTATGCTTTGCCCATTCCGTAGCCAAATTACGGGTCAGCATTTTCAATCCTCCTTTGGCAGCTGCATAAGCGGAAACACTGTTCCTGCCTAACTCACTCATCATAGAGCAAATATTAATGATTTTACCTCCGCCATTGTTAATCATTCGGTTCCCTACAAGTTGAGACATAATAAATGCACCCACCAAGTCAACCTCGATTACGCGCCTAAAATCATCAACAGGCATCGTAGTGGCCAATTCCCTTTTAATGATGCCGGCGTTATTAACCAAAATATCAATCTCACCAACTTCTGAGACCATTTCAGAAACTTTGATTGCGGCTAGTTTATCATCTGTAATATCAAAAATATACCCTGTTGCCGTGTAGCCCTTACTTTTATAATGGGACAACGCCTTTTCCATTTTAGAAGGAGTGGTTCCGGTAATGATTAATTCTGCACCTGCACTGGCCAAGCCTTCGGCCATAGCCATTCCTAAACCGTGGGTCCCACCAGTCACTAAAGCACGTTTTCCTTTTAAATCAAATAATTTCATACGTCTATCTTAATTCATTTGGAGCACAAACATCCATGTCTCCATAATCTAGATTTTCACCGGCCATACCCCAGATAAAGGAATAGGCACAGGTTCCTGAACCCAGAATGAATGGACCATTCTGGAGATAGTACCGCTTGGTTATTCTCCATAAAAATATGACGTGTATGTTGTGGTTCTCCCATGAAATGGCAAACCGTTTGCCCCTCTTCTACATCAAAATAGAAGTAGGCTTCCATTCTCCTGTTGTGCGTATGGGCAGGCATGGTATTCCATACATTGCCAGGTAATAATTCCGTGCAACCCATTTGCAGTTGACAAGTTTCTACAATGCTGTTCACTATCAATTTATTAAGGACTCTTTTATTCGCATATTTCTCATCGCCAAGCTGAATTATCTCAGCCTCATCTCTACCAACCTTTTTAGTTGGAAAACTTTTATGGGCCGGTGCTGAATTGATGTAAAACAAAGGTTGCTCTCCGTTAATAGCTTCAAATACAACATCCTTAGCACCTTTACCAACATAAAGCGCTTCCTTTTTAGACAATTCATAAGAAGAACCATCTACCATAACTTTACCTTTTCCACCAACATTTACAATACCTAATTCCCTACGGTCAAGAAAATTCTCAGACTTTAAATAGGGAACGGTCTCCAATTTTACAGATTTAGAAACAGGCATTACACCACCAACAATGTAACGATCGTACATGGAATAAGTTAATTGCAAAGTATCCTTTACAAACAGCTTTGGAATTAAAAATTCTTTTCTTAGTGCCTCTGTGTCATATGCTCTTGCATCTACTGGATGGGCAGCGTATCTAAATTCGTGATTTGTCATAATTAATTTTAAATGTAATCGATTACACGAATATAAAGGATTTTAAAGAATCAACAATAAAATTATCTATAAAATATCATAAAGTTCATGAATTAGCTTAAAATTTGGAGGTAAAGCAATTTAATGCTGGATATTAAGCCTTGAGGCCCATCGAAACTAGATACTTTACCCTAGATTTATTCGTACAAATTTTGAATGTTTTTTAAATCAAATCTATAAACGATTCAAACAACTCCATATTTTCCTTAAAAAAACCCGAAATACGTTAAATTGTTCATAAATACTATTATCTAATTGCTCCATAAGTAGATACAATTGACAAAGAATTGCGTAATTTGAATATTATGTTAACTTTGAAAAAAAAGCATCACATGGAGTTACTTGAAAAAGCTCAAGAATTTGAAAGTCGAAAAATGAGCAACATGTCCACTAGTGACCGAGTAGAAGCTTCAAGAGAGGCAAAAGCACTTATCTTAAGCATCAACGAAGTTTATAAAGAAACTAAGGATCCTAGTTTAATGGATGTCATGAAACGATTAACCGAAAAAAAGAAAAAGATTGAAAAGAGATTAAATGGTGTGCCGTTGGTATAGCATTATCTTTATAATAAATTTGATTTACTTTTAAGATTAATCAAAAAAAAGCCCCTTTAATAAAGGGGCTTTTTTTATATAATTTTAATTATAGAGCTGATTATATTATGAATCTCTATATTATAATTGAATTTGCTTAGAACCACTACCCCATAATCTTCCACTTCTATTAAGTTAAAAATACTTTTTAGAAGCTAATATATCTAAGGCCCGACTTTTAGTAAATCTTATACAATCTCCGCACTTAAACCCGCTTGCAATAATTTTGAACAACGTGGTTTTAAATCATCATACTCTCCAGTTTTAACAGTGCATTTACCATTATAGTGAACAATAAGAGAGCATTGCTCCGCTTGCTCTGGACTATGCTCGCAAACCGAAATCAAGGTATTTATTACGTGATCAAAAGTGTTGACCTCATCATTAAACAGAACGATTTCATTTTGCTTAATGGCTTCCTCTTCTAAAAGTAACTCTTCGGAGATTTGTTCTTTTGTGCTCATGAAAATCTAATTATACCTTCTAATTTACATATTTTGCGGCAACCCAATTATTCCGTTCTAGGTTTTTTTCAAACTTTAACCCTTCTTCCAGACATTTTTGACTGATTATCTCCAAGTCTTCGGTATAGAAACCACTTAATAACAATATGCCATTTTCATTCAAGGCTAATGCGTAAGCTGGAACATCTACCAATAAAATATTTCTATTAATGTTGGCTATGATGACATCATACTTTTTCCCTTCTAATAAAGAGACATCCCCCTCAAAAACTTTGATGAATTCCATTTGATTACGCTCCACATTCTCCTTGGCATTGAGATAGCACCAATTATCGATGTCAATCGCTTCAATATCTGTTGCACCTCTCATTCCGCTTAGAATAGCTAAAACACCTGTTCCGCTACCCATATCCAAAACGGTTTTACCGGTGAAATCCAGCTGCAAAATATGCTGCAACATCATGTGAGTGGTCTCATGGTGCCCAGTGCCAAAGCTCATCTTAGGCTCAATAACAATGTCATATTTAACAGCAACCGGTTCATGAAAAGGTGCTCTTACTCTGCATATTTCATCAACAACAATCGGTTGAAAATTCTGCTCCCAAGTAGCATTCCAATTTTCCTGTTCAATTTCTTTGAAGTCGTAGTCTATCTCAAATTTTGAATTGGAAAGAATTCCGATATCATTTAAAATATCAGAAGACCAATCCTCTTTTTGGATGTAGGCTAGCACCGCATCATCTTCCTCAACAAAACTTTCAAATCCAGCTTCGCCTAATTCCGCTATAAGAATATCCGAAGCTGGTTCTGGAGGTACTACCGTAAACCGGTACTCAATATATATAGTATTGCTCATTATTCGTTTTAGAAATTCCGCAATAACTAAATAGCTTTTACAATAGCTATAAAGTCATCCGCTACCAAAGAGGCACCACCAATCAATCCACCATCAACATCTGGCTTTGAAAAAATTTCCTCTGCATTGCTTGGCTTTACGCTACCACCATAAAGAATAGTAACATTCGTTGCAATTGCACTATCAAATGCTTCTGATATTGTTTTACGGATAAACGCATGCATTTCCTGTGCTTGCTCTGGAGAAGCTGTTTCTCCCGTGCCAATAGCCCAAACCGGCTCATAGGCCAAGATGATCTTTGTCCAAGCAGATGGTTCTAAATTGAAAAGAACATTTTTTAACTGACTTTCAACAATGTTAAAATGATTCCCTGATTTTCTATCGTTCAATTCTTCTCCAAAGCAAAACATAACGCGCATACCTTTTTGCAACGCAGTAATCACTTTTTTGGACAAAATCGCATCACTTTCCCCAAAATAAGCCCTTCTTTCAGAATGACCTATAATAACTGTATCGATCCCAATATCCAACAACATATCAGCAGAGATTTCACCAGTAAAAGCACCGTTTTCAGCATAATGCATATTCTGTGCTATCACTTCTATCTTTGAATTTTGCAAGGACCTAACCGCACTAGGCAAATTCACATAGGTAGGCGCAACCATAACCTCTGCCGTGGTATCTGGCAATTTTGCCGATAGCTCTGATAGCAAGGCTTCGGTCTCCGCTAAGTTTTTATTCATTTTCCAGTTTCCTGCTACTATTTTTGATCTCATTTTGTATGTGTTTCTAATTAATATTATTTGACTAAAAGACTAAAAGTTTAAATCTTCCAAATCATTGTAATGTACTTTTTGTTTGATGGTTCCTTGTTCAAGAACCAATACTCCTGGATTGGATCTGACAATCGTTTTTAATGTGGTTTCATCTGTAAAGTAAAAATCAAATCCCAAATTATATTCCTTGATCAGCAAATTGGTTTGATCAGGTCCGGAAGCCGACATCCCTATGACCTTATAGCCGTTTTCAATAGCTTCATCGGCGGTCTTTTTGATTTCCGTAAAAACATCTAGATTCGATTTTCGCAAATCATATGCAATAATCATGACCAATTTTGGTTCCTGAAGAAGGGATGCCGCATAATTTTCACCTTCCTGCTCAATCGTAAAATCATGCACAGGTGGTTCATAACCTGCCTGGATTTCTTCTGTTTCTACATCTACAAATTCCCCATCTACCGATGGGTAATCCCCATTAGTGACTACTATTTCTTCAGTACCGCCCACATTGAACTTCCATCGATATTCAAAAATAGCTTTTGGTGCGCCTTCTGGAACACCCATCCCCTCTTCAATATTTTTTCCTATTTCATAAGGTCTAAAATCAATAACCGGTAGATGATTTAGAACATAATATACGTAACCAATACAGGCTAACAAAGAAGCGAGTAAAACAGCCATTACCGTTTGCGGTTTAAAAAATGGAGTGATGTATTTTCTGCCAATGTATAGAATGATTATCAACACCAATAAAACCACATCTTTCGTAAATGACTCCCAAGGTGTCAATTTAATAGCGTCTCCAAAGCAACCACAATCTGTCACTTTATTGAAATAGGCCGAATAAAAGGTAAGAAACGTAAAGAAAACGATCATGGCCAACAATAGCCAAATCGTAACCTTTCGTCGATATCCTATAATAAGGGCTACACCCACCATTACCTCTACAACGACCACCAGAATAGAAATAGCAAGTGCGTATGGCGTAAAAAATGGTAAGTCCAAAACACCCTGACTAAAATATTCTTCCAGTTTAAAGGAAAAGCCTACTGGGTCATTGAGTTTAATGAATCCGCTTATGATAAAAAGGATTCCCACAAAAATTCTAACAACTCCAACTAGGTATTTCATTACTCTCTTCTATTTTTTTGGTGTACCTAAGTGAATCATTGCAAAAACAGCATAATTAATCATATCCTGATAATTTGCAGATATACCTTCACTTACTAAAGTTTTACCTTTATTGTCCTCTATTTGTTTTACCCTTAATAATTTTTGTAAAATAAGATCGGTCAATGAACTTACACGCATCTCTCTCCAAGCTTCACCATAATCATGGTTTTTATTCAACATCAACTCCTTGGTAACTTTAATATGTTTTTGATATAGGGAAACTGCTTTTTTAGTATCTAAATCGGGCTGATCAACAACACCAAGCTCCAGTTGTATAAGCGCCATGATGGAATAATTAATAATCCCAATAAATTCAGATTTCTCATCCTCATCGACCTTTCTAACCTCGTTTTCCTGAAGACTGCGTATACGCTGCGCTTTAATAAAAATCTGATCTGTTAGGGAGGGTAGTCTTAAAATTCGCCAGGCACTCCCATAATCCGTCATCTTCTTTTCATAAAGATCTAAACAAACCTGAATGACCTCATCATATTCCGTTGCCGTCTGTAGCATGTACTTCTTTCTAATTTGTGTAAATTTCGCTTAAAATTTCGTAACCGTCAAAGTTGATGGTTTAAACTTAGGAATGATTATCTATTCCGCTCAATACTTCTGAATGACCTTAAATTGCAACGGTAGGCTAATTTCATTGAAGACTCCCAAAATAATGGGAATCCTAAACGTAACACCAGATTCCTTTTACGACGGTGGCAAATATAAGGATGAGAAAAGCATCCTAAAACAAGTGGATAAAATGCTTACCGATGGTGCCACATTTATAGACATAGGAGCTTATAGCTCTAGACCAGGCGCCATGGAGGTAGACGAGTCTACAGAATTAAAGAGAATACTCCCTATAGTCCACTTAATATCAAAAGAGTTTCCAGAAAGCATACTTTCCATCGACACTTTTAGAAGTAAGGTTGCTGAAGAATGTATCAAAGCTGGGGCAGCGATTATCAATGATATTTCCGCCGGCTATCGAGATGAAAAAATGTTCGATGTCGTGGCGCTTTTTGGTGTTCCATATATCATGATGCACATGAAGGGAACACCTAAAACCATGCAGTCAAATACAGACTACGAGGATATGTTTAAAGAAATTCTTTATTATTTCTCTGAAAGGGTAGCATTGGCCAAATCAAAAGGAATTAAAGATATTATCATTGATCCTGGTTTTGGATTTGCAAAGACCTTGGCGCAAAATTATCGCTTACTGAATGAATTAGAGCTCTTTAAATTAAACGAACATCCATTATTAGTAGGCCTCAGCAGAAAATCGATGATCCATAAGCTACTAAATACCGATGCAAGTCATGCATTAAATGGCACAACCGCCCTTCATATGATTTCCTTGCAAAAAGGCGCGAATATCTTACGTGTTCATGATGTAAAAGAAGCGGTAGAATGTGTACAGTTGTATCAACAATTAATTACCTAGATTTAAACGAAATCTATTGTTTCAAAATTTCATAATTTTACTAAAACTGAACTGATTGGATTTTCTTGACTTTATTGATTTTAGCATTACGGATGTCCTAGACATCATCTTCGTTGCTGTTCTACTATACTACATTTATAAACTCGTTCGCGGTTCTGTGGCGATAAATATCTTCATAGGTATTGTTATTATTTGGGCATTCTGGAAACTGACCGAATTACTGGGCATGGAAATGATCAGTAGTATGGTGGGCGCATTCATGCAAGTAGGGCTAATTGCGCTGATCATCGTTTTTCAACAAGAGATACGTAAATTTTTGCTGATGATCGGTTCTACCAATTTCGCCAACAAACGAAATTTCGTTAAACATTTCAAATTCCTAAAACAAGAAGGTAAATCAACAGATACCGATGTAGACTCCATCTTAAAGGCCTGCGAAAAAATGGCAAGCACCAAGACAGGGGCGATTTTGGTCATTGAACGCAGTAATTCTTTAGATTTCATTAAATCGAGTGGGGATCAGATGAATATTGAAATCAACCAACCCATTTTAGAAAGTATCTTTTATAAAAACAGCACACTACACGATGGAGCCGCAGTCATTGTAGGTAATTTTATCGTAGCGACCCGTGTCATTTTACCAGTTTCCAATGAGCGGAACATTCCACTACGTTTTGGTCTTCGTCATAGGGCTGCCGTAGGTATTAGTGAAAAAACCGATGCGCTGAGTCTCGTAGTAAGTGAGGAAACGGGATTAATTTCGTATATCAAAAATGGAGAATTCGTACTTTATGATTCCATCACCCAATTGGGTAATATGTTAAAACAAGATTTGATTTAGAAGCTTTAAAATTTCTTAAAGGACTTCTTCGGCCAAAAATTGAGCTTCATACAAATTACTGTAATAACCGCCTTTTTTAAGAAGCTCCTTATGCGTGCCTGTTTCTACAATTTGACCCGCATCCATCACAATAATTTTATCCGCCTTTTTAATGGTTGCTAATCGATGGGCAATAACAATCGAAGTACGCCCTTGTGTTATTTTCTCCGTAGCTTTTTGAATTAATTGTTCAGAGTACGTGTCCACCGATGAAGTTGCTTCGTCCAATACCAAAATACTTGGCTTACTTACATAGGCCCGCAAGAAAGCGATTAATTGCCGTTGACCACTAGACAACATGCTCCCTCTTTCCTTTACATTGTATTGGTAACCTCCAGGCAAACTAGTAATGAACTCATCTACACCAATGGCCTTAGCGGCTTCCTCAATATCAGAAACTGTAATGCTTGGGTTTTTAAGGGAAATATTATTCGCAATAGTATCGGCAAATAGAAAAACATCTTGCAATACAATGGCAATATGTTTCCTTAGTGAGGATAACCTAAATTCTCTAATATCTACCCCATCAACTGTTATCGTTCCTGAATTTATTTCGTAAAAACGGTTTAGAAGATTGATGATCGTACTTTTACCGGCTCCAGTAGCCCCAACAATCGCAACAGTTTCACCTGCTTTTACTTCAAAAGAAATACCATGTAAAACCTCTTCATCCTCCAAATAACCAAAATGAACCTTATCAAATTTAATATCACCCTTGACGCTCTCACTTTCATAAGAACCTACATCTTGAATATGACTGTCCGTATCCAATATTTTAAACACGCGGTTGGCGGCAACCATACCCATTTGAAGGGTATTAAATTTATCGGCGATTTGCCTAAGCGGTCTAAACAATAAATCGATTAACATGATAAATGCGAAGACCGTACCTGCAATATCCGTACTAATATTCGCTACATTTTGCAAACCTCCATACCAAACAATAAGACCTATTGTAATCGAAGATACAATTTCTGCAATCGGAAAAAATATGGAATTATACCAGACTGTTTTCAGCCAGGCATTTTGATGTTTTTCGTTGATTTCACGAAACTTGTCACTTTCTATTTTTTCACGGGTAAACAGTTGCACTATTTTCATTCCCGTTATCCGTTCTTGTACAAAAGAATTTAAATTGGAAACCTCTGCCCTCACCTCTGTAAAAGCAACCTTCATTGCCTTTTGGAATAATCTTGTAGCGTATAGAATAATAGGTAAAACGGAAAAAACGATTAATGCTAACTTCCAATTGATAGCTAACATTACACCGGCCGCCACCAACATTTTAAGTAAATCTGCAACGATTAAAAAGAATCCTTGACTAAAAATTTCACCTATACGCTGCATATCTGCAACCGCTCTAGTCACTAAAACTCCAAGTGAACTTTTATCAAAATAGGTCATCTTAAAGGTGAGCATCTTTTTAAAAAGATTGATTCGGACATCCCTAATCACCGACTCTCCCAACCAATTGGCATAATAATTAAAAGCCAATTGACTTAAAACTTGACCAACAAGAACAACCAACATGGCTATGGTGAGGTACATCAACATTTCTTGATCACTACCTTTGATGGCATCATCAATTATTTTTCGAACGATAAGTGGTGTCAAAACAGAAAAGGCGGAAAGTAGGATGGCAGCAAAAGCCACCCCATAAAAAGTGATGTTATAGGGTCTGGTATAAGCCATTAAGCGCTTAAAAAGACGTTTATCAAAAGCTTTGCCTGAATCCTTATCCATTATTGAAAATCTCGTTGGGGTATTTTATAGAGGTCAAATATAATCCTTTTGCAGGAACGGATGCGCCAGCCATTGCCCTATCCTTACTTTTTAATATCGTGTTAACATAGTCGGCTTCATATTTTCCACTACCTACGTTAATTAGGGTTCCTACTACCGCTCGAACCATATTTCTCAAGAATCGATCGGCGGTAATTGTAAAGGATAAGACATCATTTTCAAGCGACCATTTTGCATATTTTAAATCACATATATTGGTAAATACATCTGTATTTGGATTTCGAAAAACATTCAAAATCTCTTTTACCAATCAATGCAATAGCCGCCTTATTCATCTCGTCCACATCTAGATCTTGTAGAACAAAATGTGCCAAATCTTCATAAAAAGGATTTTTAATCTTCACAATTTGATACAGATAGGTCCTGGAAGTCGCATGAAAACGGGCATGAGCATCGGGAATCACCTTTAAAATATTCTGAACCGCAATATCAGTTGGTAAAAAGGAGTTCAAACGATAGACCAAATTCGGAACATCAAGTTCCATTTCAATATCAAAATGGGCAAACATTTCTTTGGCGTGCACTCCCGTGTCCGTTCTCCCCGCTCCCACTAAGGCTATCTTTTGACGCAATAATTTTGACATGGCATTTTCCAGAACCTCTTGCACTGTAAGTGCATTGGGCTGATTCTGCCAGCCGTGATAGGCTTTGCCTAAATATGAAAATTGAATAAAGAATCTCAAAAGGTTATACTAGTTTTGCAGCTTACAAAGATATTAAAAGCTAAGGTTTAAAATTTTAGGCAGCGCCGTAATTCTAATCGTATTATCAAATTATATTTTGGTCTGCCAAATTCCCATATTTTTTAGATGAGCAAGCCTGCATGATAATCAACTCTCAGAACATTTATAATGACTAAAATCCTTTTACTTTCCGATACGCATTCCTACCTAGACGATAAAATAGTAAAGCACGTCGATTGGGCCGATGAAGTTTGGCATGCAGGAGATATTGGCTCTTTAGAAGTTACCGATACTCTTGCAAAACACAAACCCTTAAAAGGTGTTCATGGCAATATCGATGATGCTACCATTCAAATGGAATTTCCGTTGAACCAGCGTTTTTTCTGCGAAAAAGTGGATGTTTTCATTACTCATATCGGTGGCTACCCACCAAAATACAATTCACGGACTCGGGAGATGATCAAAGAAAATCCGCCAAAACTTTTTATCTGTGGACATTCACATATTTTAAAGGTTATGTGGGATAAAAAACTAGGAGTTCTACATATGAATCCAGGTGCTTGCGGTAAACATGGATTTCATCAAGTACGCACTATGTTAAGGTTTGTAATTGACGGAACGGAAATAAAAGAACTTGAAATTGTGGAGCTTGGCAAGCGATAGCAATAGCAGCGGCATCTTTTTTCATTTTTTACTCAACCACCAATGTGAAAAATATAGCGGATAGTACAATTCAATAATACCTAAAAGTACACAGAAAACAAATCAATAAAAAACCCGGGAACTACCCCGGGTTTAACGCACTAATACTACTAAGATGTTAGGTTTAACGCAAACGATCAACAGATTTTACAAGATCTTCATCCTTCTTTATGGCCCTATTGGCTAAGACTAAAAAAACGATAGAAAATACTGGAATCAGCATCCCAATACCCTTCTCAGAAACCGAAATTTCTCCGGATAAGTTTAGTGATCGATAAACGAAAAATCCTAGTAAAAAAACATTTAATATCATGTTCAGTCGGTTTATCACAAACTGAGTTTTTCTATTTTTAAAACATAACATCGACCAAATGGCCAATACCGCACTGGCGTAAAAGGTAATGGAAATAAGCAGTTCATTGTTCGAATAGACTGCCTGCCCATCAACATCTATCCAAAGATTGAAAAAGAACGGCAGTACACCAGCTAATATTGCCGTAATCACCAAATAAACGCTTTGAACCCTTTGTATCATAAATTAATTACGATTTATGATACAAAAATACAGGTCTTTTCAAAAATTATGCACTTATTATTGAAAATAATTTGTAATATTGCTACGTTATCAATTTGTAACACCTACCAATAAGGAAAACTTTCCTTTTCAATACCCAATATAAAATTTACTTCTTACAGTACAAATCACGTATAATTTATTCAAGAAATTAATGTTTGAGATTTCAGATTTAAAATCAAAAAAGCTACCTGAGCTTCAGGAAATTGCTAAAGGTTTAAAGGTTCCTAAATTCAAAACCTTAAAAAAATTAGATTTAGTCTACCAAATATTAGACTTGCAAGCGGCCAACCCAAAAGTAGCCGAAGCTATATCTACCAATGTTAGTGAGGGAGAAACTAAGCCAACCGAAAATAAGACTCCGGCTAAACCAAAACCTAGACCAAGAAAACGACCTATTACTACGACTTCTTCAGATAAAAAAGAAGATGTAAAAGACTCAAAGGACGCAACAAATACGTCGCAGTCAAAAAATAGTTCCTCTGAAAACGATCCTAAGAAAGAAGTTTCGGAACAAAGAACACCTAGACCAAGGCCTAGACCGAAAACAAACGATAATAAAAATGCTCCCCAAAGCAACAATCAAAATAAAAAACCGAATCCTAGGAAAACGGTTCATGACAAAAGCAATTTTGACAAGGATTTAAAGAACAAATACAAGGAGCCTGAATACGAATTCGATTCTATCATTGCCAGTGAAGGGGTCTTGGATATTATGCAAGATGGATACGGATTCTTAAGATCCAGTGATTACAACTATCTTTCCTCACCTGATGATATTTACGTTTCACAATCACAGATACGGCTTTTTGGCTTAAAAACAGGTGATACGGTTTTGGGTAATGTTAGACCTCCGAAAGAAGGTGAAAAATACTTTCCATTAATAAAGGTGAACAAAATTAACGGTATCGACCCTCAGATTGTACGTGACCGCGTATCCTTTGAGCACTTGACACCATTGTTCCCTAATGAAAAGTTCAACCTTGCCGAAAGACAGAGTACTATATCTACCCGTATTATAGATTTGTTCTCACCTATTGGAAAAGGACAAAGGGGAATGATCGTATCTCAACCAAAGTCTGGTAAGACGATGTTGCTAAAGGATATAGCCAATGGTATTGCCGCAAATCATCCAGAGGTATATCAAATCATCCTATTGATAGACGAACGTCCAGAAGAGGTTACAGATATGCAACGTAATGTACGTGGTGAAGTTGTTGCGTCTACATTTGACAAGGAACCTACAGAACATGTACGTGTTGCCAATATTGTTTTAGAAAAAGCAAAACGATTGGTAGAATGTGGTCACGATGTAGTGATTTTACTAGATTCCATCACCCGTCTGGCGCGCGCCTATAATACCGTGCAACCAGCCTCTGGTAAGGTTTTGAGTGGTGGTGTTGATGCCAACGCATTACACAAACCAAAACGTTTCTTTGGTGCTGCACGAAATATTGAAGGTGGTGGTTCGCTTTCCATTATTGCAACTGCACTAACCGAAACCGGTTCCAAAATGGATGAAGTTATTTTTGAGGAATTCAAAGGTACCGGTAACATGGAACTTCAATTGGATCGTAAAATAGCCAACAGAAGAATTTTCCCTGCTATCGACCTTACTTCTTCAAGCACAAGAAGAGATGACATGCTACTTGATGAGAGCACTTTACAGCGTATGTGGATCATGCGTAAGTATTTAGCGGATATGAACCCAGTAGAAGCTATGGAGTTCATTGAACAGCGTTTTAAACAAACTAAAAACAATGAAGAGTTCTTAATGACGATGAATCAATAAGTCCTTTTTTAAATAATTATATCAATCCCGATTTCTAATAGAAATCGGGATTTTTATTTTCAATCAATATTCGGAAATTAACCAAATATGATTTCCACTTAAAACAAGCCAAAATTTAATATCTTTAACACTCTGAAGATGATTCCCCCAGTCTTTGGTCATATTTTTTTGCCAACCTTTAAAACCATTAATATGAAAAACCGGATTAACCTGGGGACTTACGCAATCTATTCTTTTGTTTTTATTTGTAATTGGAGTTGCAATAATGAAAAAAAAGATACTTCAAATGAACCTAAAACTCCTATTGAGGTTTCAGCTCCATCCAATATTATTTCTTTAGACGAAGCAAATAGTATTTATGACAATTATACAAAACACAGAATATCCCTTATTGAAACCTATGAATCTCAAGAAAGAGAACCTGCCGAAAGTTTTGAAGCGGCTAGATTTGTTGATTTCGATTATCAAATGATAAAAGACTACATTGCTTTTATCGATCAAGAATCTGCAAAAGCAGGAGTGAAAGAGGTTACCAAGCTACGTATGTATTTTGCCAATTACCCTAATGAGAATAAATTTCCTGATGGTAAAAATATAGTACATAAAAGACAAAATTCTATTTTTCTAACCCCTACTTTAGCAGCAAATGGAGGAAATTATAGCTTTTATATAGGTGATGACGGTAAGGCAAAACTGATTATTGACCAAAAAATACAATCGCAAAAAGGTATAGGGTCTGTTTCCGACAATGAAGAAACGGCACACGCTAGTTTAATTCCAAATTTTTTCAAAACCACCAGCATGTATAGTGGCCAAAGCTTAATCTTAAATAGAGGTAATAACGGCCCTCCTCCTAAAACCGACTTCTAAATATAGATTTAGTGTTTCTAGAATTCTTAAATCAAAGCTACTTTGTTATTTTTAATGCGATAGCATTGATTATATCCTTGAAGACCTATTCAAAATATTTTGATACGGTATTAAAATACTTACCTATCATTTTAGCATATACCTTATTGAATGAGATTTTAGGGTATTTCTTATTGTATTATCCAAGTTTTCGCGTATTCTTAGATTTTGAGGATTCTCAAACCAATCACATCATCTATAATATTTTTGATATCATATTTTTTCCGTATTTCTACTATGTCTATTGGAGTTTAATATCCCATCAAAGGTTCAAAAAATTTATCACCATTGGTGGGGATGCTTATGCTTTGCGCTTACTTGGTTAACGCATACTTTCAAAATCCGATGAATTACGGACTTTACCATGCTTATGCTATAGCATCCTTGGTTTTAGTAATTTGTATTTTTTTGTATTTCAGGGAAAAATACGAGCAGAATAAAGTTATCTGGCAGAAATATAATTTGGTCTCATGGGTAAGTTTGGGCCTTTTATCCCTTTATGTCTTTTCTCCAGTACTACTGTTAATTGGTTATTATGATTCCAAAACCTGGTATGATTTCAGATTCCAATTTGTTCTGCATTCATTGATTATTGTAATGAACATTTTTTTTATCATTGGTTTTATTCTTTCCAGAAAGAGGTCATTTGGATAAGGTGGAAAATACTGAACATTGAGTTACTATCTATAATTTAAAAGACAATTAAGTTGCGGATTCCGTATTTAGGTATTTACTGGAAACAGGTATTTTTAAATTTGATGTTCGAAAAAATCTTTATGATTAAAGGTGATTTTACAGAACTGAGGTAAATTAGAAGATACGCATTAATACAACACCTTTAAAAAATATCAAAACTAGGGTAACAAAAAATGCCCTTACACTAGTGTAAGGGCATTTTTTAAATATTGTAATAAACTTTATTTACAAAGCGGCAACATGTTTCGCTAGCTTACTTTTTAAGTTAGCAGCTTTATTATCATGAATGATATTACGTTTTGCCAAACGGTCAATCATACTCACAACACTTGGAAAAAGCGCTTCGGCATCTTTCTTACTCTCTTCCGCTTTCAATCTCTTGATTGCATTACGAGTTGTTTTATGCTGGTATCTGTTACGTAAACGTACAGCTTCGTTTCTTCTAATTCTCTTTAATGCCGACTTGTGATTTGCCATTTTCTAATTTATTATTTTTTTAATTTGGATTAACATCCATACTATTTTTGTAGTCCGTAGGGGAATCGAACCCCTGTTACCAGGATGAAAACCTGGCGTCCTAACCCCTAGACGAACGGACCAGTAAGCCACGTTTGAAATAACTTTCAAACTTTAGTAGTCCGTAGGGGAATCGAACCCCTGTTACCAGGATGAAAACCTGGCGTCCTAACCCCTAGACGAACGGACCATTACTTTGCGCAATTGCGGATGCAAAAATACAATTATTTTTAAGTAACGCAACAACTGAATATTATTTTTTACAAATTTTAATACGCCTTGGCAAATAACACCCTTTTTGAAGATGGTTTTCCAGTAACTATACACACCCCAACTTCCTCAACAGCATCAATAGGAATGCACCTTATGGTCGCTTTAGTTTCCTCTTTTACTCTTTCCTCCGTCTCCTTGCTACCATCCCAATGTGCAGCGATAAAACCACCTTTTTCTTCCAATACTTTTTTAAATTCTTCATAAGAATCCACTTTCGTGA
Source organism: uncultured Flavobacteriaceae bacterium (assembly GCA_963842105.1). GTDB lineage: Bacteria > Bacteroidota > Bacteroidia > Flavobacteriales > Flavobacteriaceae > Maribacter. The sequence goes on along the minus strand of CAWJFH010000031.1, from coordinate 146,138 downwards.
TATGCTCCTTACGATAATCTAAAGCTTTCTGGTACATATTGCGCTGAATATCCTCCATTAAGAACTCAATTTTCGCCACTACATCATCCGCAGCAATAGTTTCTTTCTGTAGTGTATCCCGTCTTGCAATTTCATAGGTCTTATTTTCCATATCCCTAGAACCTATGGCCAATCTTACCGGTACACCTCGTAGCTCATATTCATTGAACTTAAATCCTGGTTTATGAGTATCCCTGTTATCAAATTTAACAGAAATTCCTTTCGCTCTCAATTCTTTAACCAAAGGTGCCACTCTTTCCGAAATCAAATCCAATTGGTCAAGCACCTTTGTAGATAGGAACGATTACGACTTGTATTGGAGCTAGTTTTGGAGGAATTACCAATCCGTTATCATCACTATGCGTCATGACCAAAGCCCCCATTAATCTTGTAGAAACACCCCATGAGGTTGCCCAAACATACTCCTTTTCACCTTCCTTATTTGCGAATTTAACATCGAATGCCTTTGCGAAATTTTGACCTAAGAAATGTGAAGTTCCTGCCTGTAAGGCTTTGCCATCCTGCATTAATGCTTCAATACAATAGGTCTCTACCGCACCCGCAAAACGCTCACTTTCCGTTTTAGTACCCTTTATTACCGGCACCGCCATATGGTTTTCTACAAAATCAGCATACACGTTCATCATTTGTTCCGCCTCTTCAATTGCTTCCTTTTCTGTAGCATGGGCCGTATGGCCTTCTTGCCATAAGAATTCAGAGGTTCTGAGAAAAAGTCGTGTACGCATTTCCCATCGCACGACATTTGCCCATTGATTGATTAATAATGGTAAATCACGATAGGATTGTATCCATCTGCGATAGGTATCCCAAATGATGGTTTCAGAAGTTGGTCTTACAATAAGCTCTTCTTCTAATTTCGCGTCAGGATCTACGATAATTCCACTACCATCTTCTGCATTCTTAAGCCTATAATGGGTAACGACAGCACACTCTTTTGCAAAACCTTCTACATGACTTGCCTCCCTACTTAAATAGGATTTTGGAATAAATAATGGAAAATAGGCATTCTCATGACCCGTTTCCTTGAACATCTTATCCAGCCCGGCCTGCATTTTTTCCCAAATACCATAACCATAAGGTTTGATTACCATACAACCCCTAACACCAGAGTTTTCGGCCAAGTCGGCTTTTACTACTAGTTCGTTATACCATTTGGAATAATCCTCACTTCTCTTAGTTAAATTCTTACTCATTATCTGGAGTTTGGCACAAATTTTGTGAATATATTATAAAAATAATTCAGTAAAACTAGTTATTTTTAAGATGTTCAACAATATAATTCTAATACGATGATATATACCCTACCCCACAGCAAAATTAAAAACATAACACTTTTAGCCATCTTAGGCCTACTACTGGTGTCTTGCGGTTCTTTTCAGCAGGCTTCGTATTATGATAATGATGGCATCTATTCCGATGATACACCGGTTATGGTCGAGCGAAGAGCAGAACCAAGACAGAATGTGCAACAAAATCAAGAAACAGATACCTATGGCAACTATTTTGGCCAAAAGGCAAATCAATATGATGAGATTTTAGATAGCGAAATTTTCACCGATGTTGATTCATATTCCAGCAACAATATGGAAGCAACTGTAAATCAAGACCAATTGACTAATTATTACGATAATCAAAATGACTATCAAGGTTATGGCGGTTGGGGTGATAATGCTTCAAATGTAAGTATCAACTTTTATGACAACGGATGGAATAATTGGGGTTATGGAGGCTTTGGAGGCTTTGGATGGAACGACCCCTGGTTATGGAACGGTGGTTTCGGCTGGGGCAGCGGTTGGGGATGGAACAATCCTTACCGATGGAATAATTGGGGATGGGGCGGATATGGCTTCGGTTGGAACAGTCCATGGTTATACGGAGGATTTGGATTTGGCGGTTATGGCTTTGGCTATGGTGGCTTTGGTCTAGGATGGAACAATCCTTATGGATTTTATAACCGTGGATTTGGTTATTATAACAATCACAATCGTCTGGGATATAATTCCTATGCGCTCAACAATACTAGACGGGGTATATACAATCGAAATATTACTTCCAACAATGGCTCAACAGCTCTAAGAGGTCGCTCTAATACTAACACCCGAGGTAATTCCCCTAGATACCGAAGTAATGATTCACGTACTGCTAGCGCTAGAAGTAACTCAACTTTACGTAGTTCTAGAACTTCCAACTCCGTGGGTAGAAGTTCTACAGGTAGAACTGTAGGTGTAGATCAAAACAGTGCCTATAGAACGAGTAGAAGTACAAGGGCCACTCCTAGATATAACACTTCGGCTAGAACTAACTCGAATTATAGCAGGTATGCCACACGCAACAATTCTAGCTACTCCTCATCCAGAAGTAGTGGTACATCAAGTCCCAGAACCTCAACGTATCGTAATTCTAGTAGTCCTAGAACAAGTGGAAGTTACAATTCAGGAAGAAGTCAGTGGCAACTATAGTCTTCAGAAGAGAAGCTCCAGTGGCGGCACGTACAGAAGCTCCGGAAGTAGTTCTAGAAGCTCCAGTCGGAGGTCGTATAGAAGCTCTGGAAGTAGCTCTAGAAGCTCCAGTTCAGGAAGTGTTAGAAGTTCTAGTGGCGGTAGCTCTAGATCATCAGGTTCATCCTCTGGTAGAAGCAGCGGACGAAGAAACTAATCAATTCCATTCTTAAATTTAAAAAAGCATAATGAAAAAGATAATTCCATTCTTAACGCTATTGCTATGCGCTATTGGTAGTGCACAGAATATCAACGAAGCTTTACGATATAGTTCAGAAAATTTACAAGGAACCGCACGTTTTCAATCGATGGGTGGTGCATTTGGAGCCCTTGGAGGAGATTTGTCATCCCTGAACATCAATCCTGCAGGATCCGCTGTTTTCAGTAACAGTCTGATTACTTTTTCTGGTTCACTACTTATAATACCAGTAATGAGGCAACCTATTTTGGCAACAGGACGAAAACTTCAGAAAACGATGTTGATCTTAATCAAATTGGCGGTGCCTTTGTATTCAACAATACCAAGGATAATGCTGATTGGAAAAAATTCACTTTGGCCTTTAATTATGACGTTGTGAATAATTTTGACAATCAATATGCAGTATCAGGGAATAGTACGGAAGGTATTGACAATTACTTTCTGGAGTATGCTGGAGGGATATCCTTTCGGTTCCATATTACTTCAAGAAGGAGAATTTATTGAGGATGCATATTTAGATATTGGAGCCAATCAAGGATTTAGGGAACAACAAGCTTTTCTAGGATATTATGGTGGAATAATAGATCCTTTAGACCTAGATGATGCCAATACTGCATATATCAGCAATGCTGGATATTCTACCGTAAATCAGGATTTTTTAAGAAGGACCACAGGTTACAATAGTAAATTCACCTTGAATATGGCCTCTCAATACAAAGAAGTACTTTATCTAGGTGCTTCCTTAAATTTTCACAATATACTTTACACCAAATACGACCAATTGTCAGAAAGAGGTTATGACTCCACATCTGAAATACAGAATTCTACTTTTGACAATTTTCTATCCACTGAAGGGAGCGGATTTTCCTTTAGCTTAGGTGCCATTGCTAAACTAAACGAATTCGTGAGATTAGGCGGTAGTTACCAATCTCCAACATGGTATCGTTTAAATGATGATTTTTCTCAGCGTATAAGTTCTGATTTGGCCGATGATGATATCAATTTCATTGATTTTAACATTGTCAATCTTTTTGAAACCTACACGGTAAAAACGCCCGCAAAATTAACCGGTAGTTTGGCCATGGTTTTTGGCAAAAACGGATTACTAAGTTTTGATTACGGATATCAGGATTTATCAAAAACAGAATTAAGACCTGAAGGTGACCCAAGTTTTCAAGTGGTGAACAATCAAATCTCCAATGAATTGGGAACAGTTTCTACTTTTAGATTGGGCGGAGAATATCGTATTGAACGGTTTAGCCTCAGGGCAGGGTATCGATTCGAACAAAGTCCTTATGCTAATGGAAATACCATTGGTGATTTAAATGCCGTTTCAGGAGGAATAGGCTATAATTTTGGTGGTAGCCGATTGGATTTTGCACTTGCCCGCTCACAGAGAGATGTTAATGAGTTACTTTTTGATGCGGGCATAACCACTCCGGCTATAATCAATAGAATTAATACCAACGCTACGTTAAGTTACACGATTAACTTTTAGGAGTTTTAAGATATATTTTCAAATTAAAAAGGGCCGCTATTGTAGCGGCCCTTTTTTTATCTTTTTAAGGTAAAATGTGTTTTTCTAGTCTTGGCCACTAAAAGTCCCTCTTCAATCTCACCATACTCAAACCGGAACCAATAATCGGTCGAAGGCATAGGTCTACCATTATAGGTGCCATCCCATCCGCCAACTAGCTCCCAATTGTTTCAGAAGTTTACCATATCGGTCAAAAACATAGACTACAGGATTTGTTAAGGTTTCTATACCTTTTATATTCCATTGATCATTCATACTGTCACCATTGGGCGTAAAGAACTTTGGGTATCCTACTACTAGAAATTCTAAGGGTTCTGTAATACCGCAACCATTTTTATCATTAATGACAACGGTATTAATACCCGGTGGAACGTTCATAAATACGGAATCATCCTGAAATTCCCCACCATTAATGGCATATTCATAATCACCATCTCCATCAACGAAAAATTCCACATTGTTTTGATCCGGGTCGATAGAAAGGTTAGTATCCAACACTTCCACCCGATCCAAGATTGGAGTTCCAAAAAATGTAATTAAAATTCCGCCATCATCAACGACTGTGGGCGGTGTACCGGAAGCTGTTGTAATGGTGGCGAAATATCGGCCCGAATTTGGACTGACCACCACTAATTCAGCTCCGAAATCTCCAGTACCAGTCAATGTACCATCGATAATACCATCGTCTTCATAATCGACCGTCCACTCCACATTAGCGATATCTGGACCAGCTGGTGAGTTTAGTGCACTCAACGTTATATCTGGATCACCTTCGCAAGCAACGATATCCAACCCTAAAAATTCATCACGTAATGTACAATCCAAAGCGGTATTCTGATCATCTTCCACAGAACTACCTGTAAAAGTTAACATGAACGACTCTGCATCTCCATCAAAATTATCGTTGAAATTATTGATCAGTATATAATAAATCTCTCCTGGTTCAACATCTAACCAGTCATCATAGGTATTTTGACTTCCGGTCAACGCAGCAGCTCCTTGCTGTCCGTTTTCAGGATTGACACCTATACCCGTAAAGCTAGTATTGTTCACTTCATAATTACATCGAATAGGTTGTGCTGTTCCATTACTGATGTCCGCACAATCTACATCGGGACCGTAAACCGCAAAATCCCATTCCGCTGTTGGTGTTCCCGTTCCACCACCAACAGGCAAAGCCTCAATATCAAATCCGACCTGACCGCCTGTGCCTGCCCTAAAAACGAACCAAGAGGTATTGTTCTCAATATTTGCAGAGTCAATACTGCCCTTTTCCAAACATCCTGTTTCTCTAATAGTATCGGGGTCAAAATCATCAATATCTCCACCACCATCAGCGATACCCATAATTGGTTGATCCGCGCAAACAGGTATGGCCGTTCTACAATCGGGTGAATTTTGGGCATTCATATCCAATATAAAAAGGAAAAGAAGACCTATGGAACAAAGTAAAGTTCTCATAAATAGCGCTACTGTTATACTAGGTGACGCTTATAATAACTGTACATGTATAGTTTTAGTATTCTTTATCGGGTTTTATGGCATTTAATCGATAAAATACAGAGTTAACGTAGAAAATATTAGCTTTTAACGCTTTAAGGAGAAATGATTATTAATGTATTTGGCATTTTTAATCTGTCCAAAACTATCCGTATAGGAAAGTTTAAACCAATAATCCGCTTCTGGTAGAGGAGAACCATTTAATGTTCCATCCCACCCATTAGAATTTTGGTTTAACTGATATAAGAGTTTACCATAACGATCAAAAATAGTGACGATTGGATTTTCTAAAATGGAAAGTCCCTCAACCATCCACCTGTCGCTAACAGTATCGCCATTCGGACTAAAATATTTAGGGAATCCGATGACTACGATTTCTTCCACATCGAACCCACAACCGTTTACATCCCTTACCGTAATAGTGTGTGTACCCGGAAAAACATTTTCGAAAATGGCCGATGCCTGAGGAGTTTCCTCATCTATCTGATATTCAAAATTCCCTTCTACTTCAGGAATAATAGTGACCACATTTGCTAAATCGTTTCCATAATCAATCTCGATATCATCAATCACTGGGGGACTTGAAAAAATTACGGTTACCGATTGAAAGGAAACGCACTGGAGATTACTTGATGTATTAGTAACCGATAGTCTATAAACACCTGCTTCCGTTACCGAAATTTGTGGAGTCGTTTCCCACTATCCCATAAATAGGTATAATTTGGATTAGGGGCTTCCTCGCCAATCATAACCGAGATACTACTATCACAGGCATACACTTCTGTATCAAAATTCAATTCAGGTACTAGCACACCATTCACTTGAAAAGATTGAGAGGCATCAAAACAAGTATTATTCTCTATAGAAGTTGTTCTAACATAAAGGATTTGTGTTTCAGCGATTAGGAACAAAATCCTTACTTAATGCGTCGGTCCCATTTATAGCATCATCCAAATCCTGGTGATAGGTAACCCTAAACTCATCCGCACTCTGATTACCTAAAGCTTCGACTATCCTTTTACCCGCAAATCAAGAACAGCACCATCCAAACAAAGGGTTTCATCTGTAAGTTGATATGTAATTGGAGCAGGAGCAAAAGCAACTTGAGTCTCACTAATAATAGTATTACCAGACGGTAAGACTACCAAAACACGATACATGGCAGAAACCGCTACGGAAAAGGTAGAACCATTCTCAGCGGGTATTCTTTGATAACCTGTTCCTAAATCCAATATACCACTCATAATCGATAGCCCCAGCAGTAGTAGCATCCAAAATCACATCTTCATCGTCGCAAGCAATAACTGGAGGTCCCAACAAATTATTAATGATGCTACAGTCCAGAGCCGTGTTTGGAAATTCTATAAATATATTACCTGAAAATTGTATGGAAAAACCAGAATTATTATTACTGAAATTGTTGATTAAAAGATAATAATCTTCATTTGGCCCCACATTCAACCAATCATCATATTGGATATTATCAATACCTGAAGGATCTTGCCCTACCCCTATGTAGCTACTATTGTCTGAATTGTCAAAATAATTACATCGTACAGGTTCACCCTAAATTGGTACAATCATCCGTTCTATACAATGCAAAATCCCAATCCTCGTTTGGGTTAAAACCAATATTGAAACCTAACTGACCACTTTCCCCGGTCCTAAAGCGATACCAAGCAGAATTTGTTTCAATGGTTCCTGTGGCCTGTGCAATACAGCCAGAAACAGTGGCCCCATTAAAATCATCGATTCCATACCCCATCGTACCCCCATTAATTGGGGTATTGTTACAAATAGGGACAGCATTTACACAATCTGCCGCTACTTGTGCGTTAGATTGCGAAAGGCCCAGAAATAATAAACAAAGAATGGCTAGACCATACTTATTCATAGAGGTCGATGGATTTGGTATTTTAAAATTAATCAGGGCATTACCGTTTGACTAATTTATGTTGTGTAATGCACCCTAAAGGATATAAAGTGGCACATATTGTATATCTTTGACGCTTCAAAAAGTTTGTTTGAAATGAAAATTGAGGAAAGATTGGAAAATCAATTTGAGGAGTTAGGTGACGACCATATTTCAGCGTCTGAGGAAACCCCTTTACGTAAAGATGCATTTGTTCTTGATGATGCCACCAAAATTGAACGTATTCGCGAAAATGTTCGTGATATTATGTTGACACTTGGCTTGGACCTTGACGATGACAGTTTAAAGGGAACCCCTAACAGGGTTGCCAAAATGTATGTCAATGAAATATTTGGCGGTTTACATCCAGACCGTAGACCAAAATCATCCACATTTGATAATAAATACAAGTATGGGGAAATGTTGGTGGAAAAGAACATTACCCTCTACTCCACTTGCGAACATCATTTATTGCCTATAGTAGGCCGTGCACATGTGGCTTATATCTCTAACGGAACGGTTGTTGGACTTTCAAAGATGAACCGTATTGTGGATTATTACGCAAAAAGACCACAAGTACAAGAGCGTTTAAATATCCAGATTGTTAGAGAACTGCAAGAAGTTTTAGGTACTGAAGATGTAGCTTGTGTCATTGACGCCAAACACCTTTGTGTAAATTCTAGGGGAATACGTGATGTGGATAGCAGTACGGTTACCGCTGAATATGGTGGTAAATTCAAAGAGGAATCCACACGAAGTGAATTCTTGGACTACCTTAACCTTGACACCAACTTTTAATCGCCCTTCGCTTCATGCAATTGTTCGAACAACAAGAAATAAAAGTCTACAATTCCTTAACCGGCAAAAAAGAAATTTTTAAACCCATTAACCCAGGTCACATTGGTATGTATGTTTGCGGACCAACCGTATACAGCAATGTGCATTTGGGAAACTGTAGGACCTTCATGTCTTTCGACATGATTTTTCGCTATTTCAGACACTTGGGCTATAAGGTTAGGTACGTTCGAAACATTACGGATGCAGGACATTTAGTTGACGATGCGGAAGATGGTGAAGACAAAATTGCAAAAAAAGCGAGACTGGAACAATTGGAACCTATGGAGGTAGTGCAACGCTACACTGTGGATTTCCATAATATATTAGAAAAATTCAATTTTCTTCCACCTAGTATAGAGCCCACGGCCACAGGCCATATCATCGAACAAATTGAAATCATCAAGGAAATTCTTAAAAAAGGATTTGCCTATGAAATCAATGGATCTGTATATTTTGACGTGGCTAAATTCAACAAGGAATACGAATACGGAAAACTAAGTGGTCGTAAACTTGAGGATATGATTGCTAATACTAGGGATTTGGCAGCTCAAGATGACAAACATAATCCGCAAGATTTCGCCCTTTGGAAAAATGCAGAACCACAACACATTATGAGGTGGCCATCCCCATGGGGTGATGGTTTCCCGGGATGGCATTTGGAATGTACTGCGATGAGCACTAAGTATTTAGGGGAAACTTTTGATATTCACGGAGGTGGGATGGATTTAAAATTTCCACACCACGAATGTGAAATTGCACAAGCGGAAGCCAGTAACGGTAAATCACCAGTTAATTATTGGCTACATGCCAATATGCTGACCTTAAATGGCAGGAAAATGGCGAAATCAACAGGTAATAGCATTTTGCCTGGAGAAATATTTTCTGGAGAGAATGATATCCTATCGAAACCTTTTTCACCTTCCATGGTACGGTTTTTCATGATGCAGGCCCATTACACCAGTATTCTGGATATGAGTAATGACGCCTTATTGGCATCGGAAAAGGGATTCAATAAACTTATGGAAGCGATTACTTCCACAAAAACATTATTGACGGGGAAATCAACCGATTTTGATGTTACGGCATGGAAAGCATCCTGCTATGATGCTATGAACGATGATTTCAACACACCAATTCTTATCGCTAAATTGTTCGATGCCGTTAAACATATCAATTTAATCAAAGAAGGTACTGAAACCATAACCGAAGCCGATAGAACCGATTTGGAAAACACATTACACAGTTTTGTATTTGATGTATTAGGCCTAGAAAATAAAAACAGTTCTGATGCCGATATGGAAAAATTGGGTGGTGTAGTAGAAATGCTGATCAATCTTAGAAAGGAAGCTCGGGAAAATAAGGATTTTGCTACATCTGATAAGATACGTGACCAATTATTAGCTTTAGGCATACAATTGAAAGATGGTAAAGACGGAACAACCTATAGTCTTTAGCCTAAAAATCTAGATTTTTTAATTTTGGATTGGTATTCACCAGGAGCCAAATTTTGATGGCTTTTAAATACCCTATTAAAGTAAGATCTACTTTCAAATCCGCAATCCAAATACACATCCTTAATGCTTCGCTTAGGATCTTGCAATAAGCCTACAGCTAATTTTATACGTTCGTTATTGATAAACTCCACAGGAGAAATACCTAACTGCGTTTTAAAAGTTCTGTAAAAATGTGACGGGCTCATACAGGCCAGCTTACTTAGATGGTCTACATGTAAAGAAGTATGTAAATTCTCCCTTATATATCGAATCACCTCGGTTAACCTACTATCCTTTTGCAGTGAAAGCGTAGCATTGCTATAAATTTTACGCTCATTGGTCTGTAAAATTCGAATCACCAATTCCCGTAACATATTATCTACAAAAAAATCTTTGGACGGATGGTCTTCTGAAAACAGGAATAAAAGACGTTGTAAAATTTGAAAAATACCTCTGTCATTTACAAAATGAAAATTATAATCCATAAGCCCCCACTCTTCTTTGGTATCCTTGGGCATATTTTCGTTCATAAACTGAAGTATCTTATTGATTTTATCCTCAGATATGGCCATTGCTAAACATCGGGTAGGATTCTTGGCCATTGCTTCAGGAAAATCAATACTCATTTTTTCATTAGCCGGCAACACCAAAGATTCTCCCGGCAAAAAATCAAAGGATTCATAATCACGAAGATGCATGATTTTTTTTCCCTGAATCATACTTGCCAAAACTGGTTGGTCAAATTTCAAAAGAACTTTCTCCGCTTGTTGATGGGTTTCGAAAACATGCATAGCGGCATTGTTCATCGTATAGGAGGTTTGGTTTTCAACCAAAGTTTCCAATCTCCTTTCCTTTAAAAAATTATGGGATAGTTCTATCAATTTGATTTTTCTTTGGATTAAGGAATTTACAAAATTTTATAGTTAAAAAAATCATAATATCAATAAATGATAGGATTGTTCACATTATTCATAGAATCCGTCAGACAAATTGAGAAGTAGTTAAGTAACTTTAAATAATAATCTGATATCAAATTCATCAGCTGCAACGAATTATTAACCTTTAAAAAATAAAATAGATGAGCAATACTGCGACCGTAGAAAAAGAAATGCTACAAAAACCAAAATTCAAGAACCAATATGAAAACTATATTGGTGGAAAATGGGTAGCACCCGTTAAAGGAGAATATTTTGAAAATATATCTCCGGTGGACGGTAAATCATTTACAAAAATACCACGATCAACTTCTGAAGATATCGAAAAAGCTATCGATGCAGCTTGGGAAGCAGCTCCGTCTTGGAACAGTTCTTCTGCCACAGAAAGAAGTAATATGTTATTAAAGATTGCTGACGTTATCGAAAAGAATCTAGAAACCTTGGCAAGAGCTGAAACATGGGACAATGGTAAGGCCATTAGAGAAACAAGAGCAGCAGATTTACCACTAGCGGTTGACCATTTTAGATATTTTGCAGGTGTAATTCGTGCGGAAGAAGGTTCGGTAAGTGAACTGGATTCAAATACAGTAGCATTGAACGTAACTGAACCTCTTAGGTGTGGTTGCTCAAATTATTCCTTGGAACTTTCCTATTATTAATGGCAACTTGGAAATTAGCACCTGCATTGGCAGCTGGTAATTGTGTAATTATAAAACCAGCGGAGCAAACTCCAGTAGGCATTCTCATCCTAATGGAAATGATACAGGATATTTTACCAGCAGGAGTACTGAACATCGTTAACGGTTTTGGAGCTGAAGCTGGTAAGCCATTGGCATCCAGTCCAAGAATCGACAAAGTAGCCTTTACGGGAGAAACGACTACCGGACAATTAATCATGCAATATGCATCCAAGAATATTACTCCTGTGACTTTGGAGCTAGGTGGTAAATCACCGAACGTTTTCTTTGAGAGTATTATGGATGCGGATGATGACTTCTTTGACAAGTGTATTGAAGGCGCTAATATGTTCGCCTTGAACCAAGGTGAGGTGTGTACCTGTCCTTCTCGAATGTTAGTTCAAGAAAGTATTTACGATGCCTTTATCGAAAGGGTAATTGAGCGTACGAAAGCGATAAAAATGGGACATCCATTAGACCCAAGTACTATGATGGGTGCTCAGGCCTCCAATGACCAATTCGAAAAAATATTGAGTTACATTAAAATTGGTAAGGAAGAAGGTTGTGAAGTATTGACCGGTGGAGAACAAGCGTATAATGAAGGTTTGGAAGGCGGTTATTATATTCAACCTACTATTTTAAAGGGAAATAACAAGATGCGTGTATTCCAAGAAGAGATTTTTGGACCGGTATTATGTGTAACCACCTTTAAAGATGAAGCTGAGGCTATCGAAATCGCTAATGACACTTTATATGGTTTAGGTGCAGGGGTTTGGACCAGAGATACACACCAAGCGTATCAAATATCAAGAGCGATAAAAGCTGGTCGTGTTTGGGTGAACTGTTACCACTTGTATCCAGCACATGCCCCATTTGGTGGGTATAAAAAATCCGGGATTGGTAGAGAGAACCATAAAATGATGTTGTCTCACTACCGTCAAACTAAGAACATGCTTATCTCTTACGATAAGAAAGCAATGGGATTCTTTTAATATGACTTCGACAATGAAAACCAAGAGAGTACTAGTTACTGATGAAGCTGCAAAAGTAATTGCGAAACTTAAGGAAACTCATGGGGAATTAATGTTCCATCAAAGCGGAGGTTGCTGCGATGGTTCTTCACCCATGTGTTTTACCAAAGGTGACTTGATGTTAGATGACAATGATGTGTATCTGGGTACTATTGAAGATTGTGACTTTCATATGTCCCAAGACCAATTTGAATATTGGAAACACACGCAGTTGACGATTGATGTCACTCCTGGTAGAGGTTCTAGTTTCTCTTTAGAAATTCCAATGGGTATTCGGTTTTTGATTCGGTCAAGGTTATATACTCCTGAAGAAGCCGAAAACATGGAACCCACTCGGAAAGGAGCTTAATGGTTTTCAAACTTAAATTTAAAGTCCGTACGTTAACCGTACGGACTTTTTCTTTTTAAGCCAGTGACTTAATTATCTTAAATTTGCAGAAAGCAATAAAGACCTTGAAAATCTCCATCAAGAAAATACTTATTAGTCCGTTTGTACTTCTGATCCGATTTTACCAATTGGCCATTTCGCCATATACCCCTGCCACCTGCAGGTACTCCCCAACGTGTTCGCAATATACTTTGGAAGCTTTAAAAAAACACGGCCTTTTTAAAGGCGGATGGTTGGCTACCAAACGTATTTTTAGTTGTAACCCTTGGGGCGGAAAAGGATATGACCCCGTACCCTAAAAATTTAAGTTCAAGCTCAACTATCAAAATTAAAGCCCAATTTAAAGTTCAAGACTTGAATTCATCTCTTCCATTTAATAGCAAATACCGTTTTCTAGCTTATTACATATTGATTAATTCGAACATCCATCCTATCGGAATTAAAAAATGAAGTTTAAATAACATTGATTTCCTGATTGGAAGTGAGGAGGCTTTCAATTTTATTATCTTAGCCCATCTAAAAATAACACATGCATTTCTTAGGAATTACCTGGAATCCCAACGAAACCCTGTTCAATATTGGTTTCATACAGATTAAATATTACAATTTACTTTGGATCACCGCTTTTGCTATAGGTTGGTTCATCATGAAAAAGATTTTCACCAACGAAAAGAAATCGGTTGAGCAATTGGATTCCTTATTCATTTATACGGTTTTAGGCACCATGCTTGGTGCCCGTTTGGGTCACGTCTTTTTCTATGATTGGCCCTACTATTCCAACCACCTTTTAGAAATACTCCTCCCTATACGAGAAAGTGCAGGCGGAAGTCTACTTTTTGGATTGATTGATGGCTATGAGTTTACCGGATTTACCGGACTTGCCAGCCATGGAGCAACACTTGGTATTATTGTAGGTACTTACCTATATACCAGAAAATATCCCGAATTCACGATGCTATGGATATTCGATAGAATGGTGCTTCCTGTTTCCATCGGTTGCTTTTGCGTACGTTTGGGTAATTTCTTCAATTCTGAAATCAATGGAAAAGTCGTAGACGAAAAATTCATCTTTGCGACAAAATTCATTCGTGATTCTGATGACCTACACCCGTCAAAAGCATTAGGAATAACTCAAGAAAAAACGTTGAATGCCGCTTATCACGCTCTTGAAAACAATCCTAAATTTTCTCAATATTTAGCGGAAATACCATACAGACATCCTGCCCAATTATACGAAGGAGTATGTTACATTTTAATATTTATATTACTTTACTTTCTCTATTGGAAAACTGATAAAAAGAATAAGCCCGGTTACCTTTTCGGACTGTTTTTTGTGTTGCTTTGGACAGTTCGTTTCTTCGTCGAATTTGTGAAGAAAAGCCAAGGAGGTTTCGAAGAATCATTAGGCCTTTTATCTACTGGACAATGGCTAAGTATACCCTTTATAATCATCGGCCTTTACTTTATGTTCAGACCAACAAAAACTGCTTAAATGTATACGTTTCGTTTCCATAAGATAACCACATTTTCTTTCCTTCTGATGCTATTCATTTCCTGTAAAGAGGAACAACAGAAAAATATCAGTGTTCAAAATATTGAATTTACGAATGAAGGCTCTTTGGCTATTTTTGAAAAAGGCACGGATTCGCTCAAAACCGATTTCGATATTGAATTTGCGGAATCTGAATATGAAACCCAAACGGGACTGATGTACAGGAAGGGTATGCAAGATTCACAAGCCATGCTTTTCATATTCCCGGAAGAGGCCATGCACTCATTTTACATGAAAAATACCCAGTTCGCCTTAGATATTCTGTATATCGATGAAGACCTAAAAATCGTCAGTATGCAAGAAAATGCAGAGCCCTATAATGAAGCCGGACTTTCCTCTAAAGTACCAGTAAAATATGTTTTGGAGATTAACGGAGGGCAGGCTCAAAATTTAGGGATTGGTGTTGGGGACAGTATAAGTATCAAAAGGAACTAGTATCTTTTTACAACGGACCAATTTTAGTATCACGCCGTATGGTAGACTATCTTTTAACAAACGAAGAAACAGAACGTTTCCTTTTTAGAAAAGTCACCACCGAAGATTTTAAAGACTGGCTTCCCTTTCATGAAAATCCATTAAGCAACCAATACTGGACTGGATTACCAGTAGACCCTACGATAGCTTGCCAACAGCAACTGGATAAAACCTTACTCCGATACAATGAGGGTAGCGGAGGATTGAACGCCTTAATTCGTAAAAAAGACAATCAGCTTATTGGCCTCTGCGGACTTTTAATGCAAGAAATCCAAGGTCAACGGGAATTGGAAATCGGCTATTCCATACTACCGAAATTTTGGAGACAAGGGTATGCCTTCGAGGTCGCCAACCATGTTAAGAAAGTAGCTTTCGAAAAGGATTGGGCTAAATCATTAATATGCATCATACATACAGAAAATATCCCTTCTCAAAAAACAGCGCTTAAATTAGGAATGTCAGTTGATTTTACGACCACCTATTTTAATAATCCAGTAGATATCTATAGAATTTATAAATGAACCATTACACTATTCTAATCGATAATAACTCTTCTAAAAAAGAATTTATCCAAGCCCTGTTGAAAGGAAACTGCCCCGAAGTTTTAGAAAATTTTAAAGATAAAAATGGCTTGCTATTTTCCTCTCTAACTATTGATAAAATCATTGAAGAGGAGGACAAACGTGATCATACTATCTTAAGTACAGACCTTCAGCGGTTGGAAACCATGTCAAGTGGCGAACAAAAAAAAGCGCTGCTATATCATTTATTCGATGCTAAGCCCGATTATATCATCCTAGATAATCCTTTTGACAATTTAGACGTAGGCTTCGTAGCCGAACTAAAAAGCATCTTAAAGAAACATTCCTCTACCATCAGCTTTATACAGTGTACAAGTAGAAAAGGTGATACCTTATCGTTTATTGAAAATTTTGGAAAACTTGATGGAGACCAACTAATTGAAATTTCATCGATAGCTCAAACTGATAGTAGTGATTCCTCCTATTTTAAAAACAGGACAATTCCTCCTCCCCCGGAAAAAACACCAATTCTACAGAATCCATTATTGCAATTTAAAAATGTTTCCATTTCCTACGGAGAAAAAAATATACTTAGCCAAATCAATTGGACCGTTCGTAAATCCGATTTTTGGCAGCTTATAGGTCCCAACGGAAGCGGGAAGAGCACGATACTTTCGATGATTATCGGAGACAATCCCAAAGCTTTTGGACAAGATATTTTCTTGTTCGGAAAAAGAAAAGGAAGTGGAGAAAGCGTTTGGGAAATTAAAAAGAACATGGGTTACTATTCCCCAGTGCTAACTAATAAATTTAACGGAAGACATTCGGTTGAACATATGCTAATTTCAGGCCTTACAGATTCGGTTGGCCTTTATACATTACCTACAGAAGTACAGAAACGTGTCATCAAAAACTGGCTACAACTTCTTGGATTAGAAAAACTCAAAAATACACATTTCAATAAACTTTCCGTTGGGCAACAGCGACTGGTGATGACCGCTAGGGCCATGGTAAAACATCCTCCATTATTGATATTGGACGAACCTACCGCAGGTATGGATGATACCTCTGCCGGCCTTTTAGTTTCCTTAGTAAATAAAATAGCAACAGATACCCAGACCGCGATTATTTTTGTATCCCACAGAAAAGAACCAGGACTAGAACCTAAACATATTTACCGTTTACAAAAGACAGCAACTGGATCGATAGGAAATGAAACTATTGCATAAAAAAAACGCTATCCCGTTAGAGATACCGTTTTTTCATGGAGTTATTTTAATTCTTACTTTTTATTACCCCCTGTAATTTTCTTGCTCAAGGCATCGAACATTACCGGTGTTGCTATGAAAACAGAAGAATAAGTACCTACTACTACCCCTACAATCATCGCAAACATAAATCCTCTTAAGGATTCGCCACCGAAAATAAAGATGGCCAATAATACGATCAACGTAGTTAAAGACGTATTCAAAGTTCTTCCTAAGGTACTGTTGATAGCAAAATTAACGTTTTCACCAGCTTTCCAGCCGCGCTCCGCTAAGGTTTCACGAATACGGTCGAATACGACTACCGTATCGTTCAGAGAGTAACCGATTACAGTAAGTATCGCAGCGATAAATGCTTGATCTATTTCCATGTTAAAAGGCATCAATTTTCCAAAGATGGAGAATACTCCTAATACGATCAATACATCATGGAATACAGCTACAACCGCTCCTAAGGAGAACTGCCACCTTCTAAACCTGAATAAGATATAAAGGAAAACCACCGCCAAAGAACCTAATATAGCTAAGAAAGCATTATTCTTAATATCATCGGCAATGGTTGGTCCAACCTTAACAGATTGTAAAATCCCAATAGCCTCTTCATCAGCCCCACCAAGGGTGAATGCCTCTTTGCTTAAACCATCTGGTAAATATTTTTGAAGGGTTGTATATAATTTATCCTGAATCTCAGTATCCACTTCTATACCTTCAACATCCACTTTATAAGGTGTTGTAATTTTGATTTGATTAGCGTCACCGTAAGTCTTCACGTTCGTTCCACTTCCAAACTCCGTATTCAATTCAGAAGCTATTTCTGAAGGATTGACCGGTTGTTCAAAACGAACGGTATACGAACGACCACCAACAAAATCAACACCTTGTTGCAAACCTGGTCCAAAGAACAAGGAAAACAAGCCTATGGCAACCAAAATAGAGGATATAATGTACGCTATCTTTCTTTTTATCAAAAAATCGATATTGACACTCTTGAAGAAATTCTTGGTAAGACCTGTATAGAAATCTAAGCTTCTTCCTTTACCACTGATATACCAATCCACCAATAATCTTGTGATGAAAATTGCAGTAAACAAAGAAGTTACAATACCTATTAATAAGGTAGTCGCAAATCCTTTAATAGGACCTGAACCGAATATGAAAAGAATTACCGCAGTTAAACCCGTAGTAATGTTCGCATCTAAAATAGAAGATAATGCATTACCAAAACCGTCAGCAACAGCCTGACTCTTGCCTTTACCTTTGGCTAACTCTTCCTTAATACGTTCAAAAATCAGCACGTTCGCATCAACGGACATACCAATGGTCAATACGATACCCGCAATACCAGGTAAAGTCAATACCGCATTTAAACTGGTAAGAACACCAAAAATCAATAAAATGTTCAACAATAAAGCAATATCTGCAAAAGCACCTGCTTTACCATAATAACCGATCATCCATAATAAAACAATCGCCATAGCAATCAAGAAAGACATAAAACCACTATCGATAGCTTCTTGCCCTAGTGAAGGACCAACAATCTCTGACTGAATGATCTCTGCAGAAGCAGGAAGTTTACCTGCACGTAATACGTTTGATATATCCTTAGTTTCATTTACCGTGAAATTACCCGTAATTTCTGAACGGCCACCTGATATTGGACCTGATGACACACCTGGGGCAGTATACACTTTATTATCCAAGACAATGGCAATACCTGTTTGATTGGTATACGCATCACCTGTTAGCTTTTCCCATTCCTTTGCTCCCTTTGTGTTCATCGTCATCGAAACCGCAGGCTTACTGAACTGATCAAAATCAGCTCTTGCATCGCTAACAACATCTCCACTTATTCTAGGTGTACCCTCTCTATTTGACTTTAAGGCATATAAATCAATAACCTCTGTCTCCTCTGTAGATGGTCTTTCCCAAACAAATTTAGTAAACTGAATATCCGCAGGTAATAATCTTCTAATCTCGGGCATTCTCAGATAGGAACCAATGGTGGCCGTGTCCTTAATAGCAGCACGAAACATTGCATTTGTTCCAGGGTTGGCTGGAATCAACAATTCATACAAAGGATTTACCTGTGAGGCCAAATCCAAAGAATCTGCAGAAACATCTGATAATAAAGAATCCAATTCAGATTCTTCCTTAACCGGTGCCGGTGCATTTACCTCAACAATTCCTTTTAATTTTTCATTCGCCTGAATAAGAAAAGTACTAAAGCTCGTATTACTTTGCTTGTAAGTTTCCCAAAACTCCAATTGAGCGGTACTGGATAAAAGATCCTGTGCACGCGCGATATCTCTAGCACCTGGTAATTCGACCAAAATACGTCCAGAATTTCCTTCTCTCTGAATATTAGGTTGAGTAACACCAAAACCATCGATACGCTCTCGTAAGACTTCAAAGGCAGACACAATAGATTCATCAATTTTTGTTCTTATAATTGGTTTAACTTCATCATCGGACATTTGAAAATTGACCTGATCGCTCAAACCTTTATTGGCGAAGATATCTGGAGAAGCTAATTTAGTATCCCCTTTGATATTATCGAAAGCTTCAAAAAACAATTCCAAATAGGTATCGTCACTATTCTTACTAGCCGCATCTGCATCAGCTAAAGCCTTATTGAAAATTGGATTTTTCGTATTGTTCGCCAATCCTTTAAGGATATCCTTAACGGATATCTGTAGGGTTACATTGATACCACCTTTAAGGTCAAGACCTTTGTTAAGCTCTTTCTTTTTAGCTTCGTTGTAATCTGTAAAACCTAAAATGGAATTACTTCCTATGGAATCCAGATAGCTAGCCGCTACTTCTTCCCTTTTGGCTACATAATTTTCTTCAGCTTCTGAAACTTTGTTGGCTGCGAATACCGCAGCTTCCTTTTCTACTTTGCTGGTAATGAAAGTATAGGATAGTTGGTAGATACTAACTAACCCGAATAATAAAGCAAAAAGCTTTATAAGTCCTTTGTTTTGCATTTTAGTGATTATTTAATTTATGTTGATTAAGATTATGTGTAATTCAAAAATCTAGGTCAAACGACTTATACCCAAAGTAAATACGTTCCTTAGAAATATTCTTATTGAAAATTAGCTATTCCCATAAACATAAGGCCCTGCCCTTACTTCTGGAATATTTTGTGAAGTATTATCTATTGCAATCGCAATATCTCTATTAATCTTAAAGGATACATCTACAATACCATCTTGCTTAAGAACTATTGCATTATTAAAATGTAAAATTATCGGATTAAAAAATCTATGAAAATCCTGCTTTTGGACTAAAACTAACTTTCCACTTAAATTCAACCCGCTTATCAGCTTGCTGTTGAAGGTCTGATACGACTAAATTATATTTTTCAGGAAGTTGTTCTTTTGGAAGTTCTAAAGGAAGTTCGTCCTCATACGTGAATGAATGTTGATTATCTTGAGTAAAAAACTCTTTAACACTATGTGCATCAACATCACTATAATAACGGATACTTACTTGTCTGCCATCATTTTCTATAATTTCAATGGCATCAATCCCCAAAATCTCTAATTTTTTGGTAATTGCCACTAAAACTTCATCATGAGCAGTATCTGAAGCTAATTCTACATCAGTAAATTGTAATAAAATTTGCTGATTAGAAGCTTTTTTTTGCTCTTGACTTAGCCCTAATAGGGTAAGAATAATAAATAAAGTACTTATGCACCATTTTGCATTCATGCGGCAAATATAAAAAGAAAGATAATACTAGGTAGTTTAATTTCTACAATATATAGCTGATGCCTATTGCCTTACATAAAGAAAACCTTTACAGTTGAACTGCAAAGGTTTTCCTCTATGTTTAAGAGTATAAACACTACAGCTCTAAAAGTCCGTTTGTTTTTGAAACACCTTCGGCACTTTCCTGCATCTTATTCTTTTCGGCATCACTTAAAGGAATATCAATAATTTTCTCAATTCCATTTTTACCTAAGATTACAGGAACACCTATACAAATATCGTTCAGACCATATTCACCTTCTAAGAAAGTAGAACATGGGAACATTTTCTTCTGGTCACAAGCAATTGCCTGTACCAAGGCAGAAACAGCAGCCCCTGGAGCGTACCATGCACTAGTTCCTAATAATTTAGTCAAGGTTGCACCTCCTACTTTAGTATCATCTGAAACTTGCTCCAATCTTTCTTCGGATAAAAATTCAGATACCTTAATACTGTTTCTCGTAGCATGCGAAGTCAACGGGACCATACCAGTATCACTGTGACCACCGATGACCATACCATCAACGTCAGAAATTGGAGATTCCATAGCTTCTGCCAAACGGTACTTGAATCGGGCACTATCTAAAGCACCACCCATACCAATAATTCTATTTTTAGGTATACCTGTGGTTTTGTGTACCAAGTAGGTCATCGTATCCATTGGGTTACTTACCACAATAATGATTACGTTAGGAGAATGCTCAATTAAATTACTGGACACCGTTTTCACGATTCCTGCATTTATACCGATCAATTCTTCACGGGTCATTCCTGGTTTTCTTGGAATACCTGAAGTAATCACAGCGATATGACTATCTGCTGTTTTACTGTAATCGTTGGTACTACCGGTAATTTTTGTGTCAAATCCATTTAAGGAAGCAGTTTGCATAAGGTCCATTGCTTTTCCTTCTGCATAACCTTCCTTTATATCCAAAATGACCACTTCTGAGGCAAAATCCTTTATGGCGATGTATTCTGCGCAACTTGCGCCAACGGCACCAGCACCAACTACTGTAACTTTCATGTTTACTGTTTTATATTGTTATTAAAAGGATAGGCCTATCCCATCCTTATCTTATGTATTCGGACTTCAAAAATAGGTATTTATTGACGAAATACGGTGCGAAATTGACCATGAATCCGTTTAGAAACTATCGATGAAACGCAGTGTTCGTTAAAAAAATAAACCCTTCAACGAAGAAATCTTCAAAAAACGACCGTACATCGAATTTTAGTAATAAGCCCAAGTTCGAGACGTTATTAGTATTGGATCCCAAATCCTACCTTAAATACCTACTTATGATTAAAAAGTTACTTTCAATGGTGGCTTTATGCGCAATCGTTGCACTTGCCAACTGTTCACGAATAGAACAAAATAACGATCCCATAATCGGGATATGGTCACAATCTAAAATTACTGAGACGGACAATTCCGCTAAACAAACCATTCGAAAAGAATGGATATTCAATGATGTTTACTTAGGTAGGTATCATGAAATCAACGGAAATACCATTACCCTAAAGACCGATTTTAAATGGTCTAAACAAGATGACAGCTATACGATTGAATATAGAGGTCTCGAAAATAAACCCAATCACGTATTTACTATTGAAAGTGTTGACGATTCCAAGTTTCTGGAGAGTACCGATGGTAGTACGGTGGCCATACGGGAATAACGATTTTAACAGGGCCATGGGAAAAGGTCTGTCCGGAGCAATCTGGGCAGGCTTTTTTATTTTTTCATAGTTGGATAGTTGGAAATATATTATTTTTTTAATAATTGAAAGTTGGAATTTATTTTATTCGAATGAATAGCTACTAAACCAAAATAAAGACCCGAAACAACTAGTTGTTTTAGGGTCTTTATATGTTATTTGTTTCACCTAATTTACTGACTCTTACCTAAATCCAAAATTAACACCCACCGTTGCGGTATTAAATTCCCCTAAGGTATATTCTGCATTGAGTCTAAAGAAACCTAATTTCAATTTTGTACCTAATGTTCCTGTTACCCCATTGACCTTTTTGGTAATGGAAAAAGGATCTGTATATGTTTCAGACGTAAAAGGTCCTCTAGTCACTCTGTAGGTTCCTAAAACATCTGTTACGGATTTACCAGTAACATAACCTACACCACCATAAAAGTTGATAATAGGTAGTTTGGTAGAAACTACGCCACTAAATGCCCAACTACTAACTTGCCTCTATCCGTTGATTTTCACCTTCTATTAAATTGGCATTGGCTAAATCATAATCACCTGAGATATTGGTATAACCTATAACTGCAGAAATCGCAACTGGTAATATTTTATCCGCAGGTAATAATTTAGTGAAGTCCTGTTGAAGTCCAACACCTATCAAACCTATGGAAGCATCCTCATAGTCTACTTTTGGAAGAAACCTTGCCTTAATCTCCGTTCCTTTAAAAAGGCCTACACTTGCCTGAAGATATCCCGAGGGCAAAAAATCGACACCTTCACCAGAAAGACCAGATGGCAACTCAAAAGTCTCACGTACCGTTACACCTACTACCTCACCTTCAACGAATACTTCAGCGCCAGTAATATCACCTAATGCGGAAGAAACCGCCCTTGCCACACCAGGATTATCGGTAAAATCAATATTTTGATAATCACTAGGATCCAAGAATAAAAGTCTTCTTGTCCTGCTTATTCTTAAATCCGCTGATATTACCCACTAAAGAAATTTCAAATCCTCCCAATGGTTTCGAATCTGCAGTATTGTACCAACCAGAAGACATGTTATAAACAGCACCCTCTGAAAGCGGACCTATATAATCCGTTGTAAATTTTTCGGCATCTTCTAAACCTGCAGCCAATACATTATTGAAATCAGCTTGGGCCGATGCAGCTAAGAACCACCCATTAAAATGATTGTAAGTAATTTCCTCATTATTTGAATTTTCCCTAAAACTAAAAAACCTGCACTTTAGATGCAGGTTTTTGTTGTATAAGTACTGATTTCTAGGTGTCAATGTTCGCATAAACGGCATTCTTCTCAATAAATTCCCTTCGTGGCGGTACCTCATCACCCATCAACATTGAAAATACACGATCTGTTTCCGTTGCATTATCAATTTGAATTTGACGTAATGTCCTAAATTCTGGATTCATAGTTGTATCCCAAAGTTGCTCTGCATTCATCTCCCCAAGACCTTTATAACGTTGGATACTTACACCACCGCTATAGCTATCCGCTATAGAATCTCGTTCTTTATCAGACCAAGCATACTGTTTTTTCTGTCCTTTTTTCACTAAATACAAAGGAGGAGTCGCAATATATACGTGTCCACTTTCTATCAACTCCCTCATATAACGGAAGAAGAAGGTTAAAATAAGGGTTTCAATATGACTACCATCGACATCGGCATCACACATGATGACTACCTTATGATATCTTAATTTATCAAGGTTCAGCGCCTTACTATCCTCTTCGGTTCCTATAGTAACCCCCAAAGCAGTATACATATTCTTGATTTCCTCATTTTCAAAAACCTTGTGCTGCATGGCCTTTTCTACATTCAGGATCTTACCCCTTAGCGGCAAAATCGCCTGAAAGTTACGATCCCGACCCATTTTGGCCGTACCACCCGCCGAATCACCCTCGACAAGGAATATCTCACATTTTTGAGGATCTTGCTCAGAACAATCTGAAAGTTTACCCGGTAAACCACCACCGCTCATCACATTCTTACGCTGTACCATTTCACGGGCTTTAGAAGCGGCATGTCTGGCTTGAGCGGCAAGAATTACTTTCTGAACAATAATTTTAGCATCATCTGGATGTTCCTCTAAGTAATCTGTCAACATTTCTGATACGGCTTGACTTACCGCTGCAGAAACCTCACGGTTACCTAATTTAGTTTTGGTCTGGCCTTCGAACTGTGGTTCTTGAACCTTTACGGAAACAATAGCTGTCAATCCCTCACGGAAATCATCTCCTTGAATCTCGAATTTCAATTTATCCAACATTCCGGAAGCATCGGCATATTTTTTCAAAGTAGTGGTAAGACCTCTTCGAAATCCAGATAAATGCGTTCCACCTTCGTGGGTATTGATATTGTTTACATAGGAATGTAAATTCTCTGTATAGCTCGTATTATAAATCATCGCTACTTCAACGGGAATATCGTTTTTCTCCCCTTCCATGGAAATAACATTTTGAATCAAGGATTCACGATTACCATCCAAAAATTTAACGAATTCCTTAAGACCTTCGTTCGAGAAAAAAGTTTCGCTTACATACTCGCCTTTATCGTCTTTTTGACGTTTATCCGTTATACTGATAGAAACACCCTTATTCAAGAATGAAAGCTCACGCATTCTATTGGCAAGGGTCTCGTAACTATACTCAATAGTTTGGGTAAAAATAGTTTCATCTGGATGAAAGGTTACTACCGTACCTCTTTTCATCAGTCTCACCAACTCGTTTTACCGGATACAGTGCCTTACCTCTTTCGTATTCCTGTTGCCAGACAACACCTTCACGATAGACCGTTGCTGTTAAATGGTCTGAAAGGGCATTTACACAAGAAACACCAACCCCGTGAAGACCACCGGACACTTTATAAGAATCCTTATCAAATTTACCTCCTGCACCAATCTTGGTCATAACAACCTGAAGTGCGGAGACACCTTCCTTTTTATGTAAATCTACAGGTATACCCCTACCATTATCCTTTGTGGTAATGGAATTATCTTCGTTAATGATGACGCTTATGGTATCACAATGACCACCCATAGCCTCATCAATAGAGTTATCCACAACTTCATAGACCAAATGGTGAAGTCCACGAACACCAACATCTCCTATATACATGGACGGACGCATGCGCACATGCTCCATTCCCTCTAGTGCCTGAATACTGTCGGCGGAATAATTCTTCTTATTTGCTTCTTCGCTCATAAAATTAAGGTTGTTTTACTTCAAATTTTGCAATCCTACAAATATACGGAATACCCCATGGAATATGAGGTTCTTACCTTTTGGGGCGTAGTAAGTTATCAACAAAAATTGTGGAAAATAGCACTTTCTACCTTATATCAGCACATAGGGTAGTACTAGAAAAATTAAATTCCCTTCCCTCTTTAAATTCAAGTTAAATATCAATTTAGGGTTTGTGCTGTATTCTTGAAATTAATAACCGAATCCGTCCAAAAGCCCTAAAATTAAGATTTCCTTGATACTAGGAATTTAACTTTGAAGTAGTAATAACATTAAAATATATAATCATGAACGAAGAACAATTTAAAGGAAAGTGGAATATCGCCAAAGGAAAATTGAAACAAAAATATGGTAAACTTACCGATGACGATTTAGAATATGCCGAAGGTAAATCTGATGAGCTTTTAGGAAGAATCCAAGAAAAAACTGGCGAGTCCAAAGAAAAATTGAAAAAG
The DNA here is from genome assembly GCA_963842105.1 of uncultured Flavobacteriaceae bacterium. Taxonomy (GTDB): domain Bacteria; phylum Bacteroidota; class Bacteroidia; order Flavobacteriales; family Flavobacteriaceae; genus Maribacter. The sequence goes on along the minus strand of CAWJFH010000031.1, from coordinate 120,082 downwards.
ATGATTGATGATATGTAGTCTCATCTGAATAAACAAAAAGCCCTTTCTTTTGGAAAGGGCTTTTTTATTTTAAATCTATTTTAACCTAAGACTTCACATAGGAGTCACTGTGCACGTTGGCCACTGCCCTACCTGAAGGATCGTTCATATTTTTGAACGCCTCATCCCATTCTAATGCGATTTGAGTACTACAGGCCACAGAGGCTTCCTGTGGCACACATAATGCCGCTGCATCTGATGGAAAATGCTCTTCGAATATGGAACGATAGTAAAACTCCTCTTTGGAAGTTGGTGTTTGCAATGGGAACCTGAACTTGGCGTTGGCCAATTGCTCGTCACTTACCTCAGTATTCACCACTTCTTTTAAGGTATCGATCCAACTATAACCAACTCCGTCAGAAAACTGTTCTTTTTGTCTCCATGCTACACTTGCAGGCAACATATCTTCAAAAGCTTTTCTTACCACCCATTTCTCCATACGTTCACCATTGATCATTTTATCCTGAGGGTTGATGCGCATGGCAACATCCATAAATTCTTTATCTAAGAAAGGAACCCTGCCCTCAATACCCCAAGAAGCTAAGGACTTATTGGCCCTAAGACAATCATACATATGCAACTTGCTCAATTTACGAACAGTTTCCTCATGAAACTCTTTGGCATTTGGAGCTTTGTGGAAATACAAATAGCCTCCGAACAATTCATCTGCACCCTCACCGGATAATACCATTTTTATACCCATGGATTTAATAACACGTGCCATTAAGTACATTGGGGTAGAAGCTCTAATGGTAGTAATATCATAAGTTTCTAAGTTATATACCACATCCTTAATAGCATCAAGACCTTCCTGAATGGTAAATTTAATTTCATGATGAACGGTTCCAATATGGTCCGCTACCTTTTGGGCCGCTGCCAAATCTGGAGAACCTTCAAGACCTACTGAAAAAGAGTGTAATTGTGGCCACCAAGCATCGGCAGTATCTCCACTTTCAATACGTTTCTGGGCATATTTTTTAGCAATGGCCGAAGTTACCGATGAATCCAAACCTCCTGATAAAAGACTCCATAAGGCACATCAGACATTAACTGACGGTGTACTGCAGCTTCCAATGCTTTTTTAATTTCAGCAATGCTGGTTTCATTGTCTTTTACCGCATCATACTCCATCCAATCCCTAGAATACCATCTTTTTAATTCACCATCAGAGCTATGTAAATAATGTCCCGGAGGAAAAAGTTCAATTTTTGTACAAGTACCTTCCAACGCTTTTAATTCGGAAGCCACATAAAAAGTTCCGTTTTTATCCCAACCCATATACAATGGAATAATCCCCATATGATCACGAGCCACAAAATATTCATCCTTTTCAGCATCATAAATGGTAAAACCAAAAATACCGTTCATCTCATCTAAGAAGTCAACTCCTTTTTCTTGATAGAGGGCTAATATTACCTCACAATCAGACTCTGTTTGGAAATCATATTTTCCTTCGAACTGCTTACGTAATTCCCTATGGTTGTATATTTCACCATTAGCCGCCAGTACTAATTTTCCATTTGGACTCAATAATGGTTGTTTCCCAGAAGCTGGATCTACAATAGCCAAACGCTCATGCGCCATAATAGCCTTATCATCTGCATAGATACCACTCCAATCCGGACCTCTATGTCTTATTTTCTTTGACATTTCTAAAAGTTGAGGCCTTAGTACTTCTGTACTTTCCTTAACATCAAATGCACATACAATTCCACACATAATCTAATTATTATATCAATTCGAATACAAATATTGATTTATAGTTTCAAATACCAAACACTATTTACCTATATGATTACATAATGTAACAAAATATTAAATATATCATTAAAAAAAGAAGCATACCTATAAAAATACATCCTACAATCTTGAATTATGTAATGAGCAAAAATTTAACGCCATTTTACCAATGGGAATAGTGTAAAGACCTTAATTTTATGACACATTAACACAAACTACAATTATGAAAAAAATATTGACACTTAGTACACTTATGTTTGCCTTAGTTTTTACAACCGCTGCTACTGCCCAAGATTTCTCTGGCATAGATAAAAGCCCAATGGATATGGCAGCTTACCCAACAGATTATAAGGTTTCAGACAAAATGATGCGCATCTCTTACGGTAGACCTCAATTGAAAGGACGTACCTTAGAGGAATTGGCGCCAACCGGAAAAGTTTGGAGAACAGGCGCAAATGAAGCTCCTGAAATTACGTTTTATAAAGACGTTAATTTTGGTGGAAAAGATATTAAAGCCGGTACTTATTCTTTATTTACCATACCTGGCGAAGAGGAATGGACGGTTATTTTAAATAAAAACTTAAACCAATGGGGTTCTTACTTTTATGATGAATCTGCAGATGTTGCTAGAATTACAGTACCAAATGGTTCTGACGCTGCTTCCTTAGAAGAATTCTCTATTGCCTTTAAAGATGTTGAAGGCGGAGCTCATATGGTTATGGGATGGGACAAAACTCGTGTTGCCGTTCCTATTATGATGTAAAAAAAACAATTGGATACATAAAAAAACCTCGGTCAAAGCCGAGGTTTTTTTATTTCAAATATTTTCATTTGGTATTTGCGTTTTAAAGTTTTCTTTCCACCTTAACATTTACCAATTACCGCTTTTCCTAGAAAATTCACCTCTTCTAAATTGGGAAATATTATATAAATATTGGCATCCCTAGAAGCAGAAAGCAAAACAACCAGAGGTATTAGTAATCTTTTTAAAATAGGAGGTTTTAGTAACCAGCATTCTTGAGGATGCTCCTAATAGATTGAAGCAATCCAATAATTAAAGGGAACCAAGAATTTTTCAGGAACTATATTACTATTTAATCGACGGGTACTTTTCGGATGCCCCTCACTTGACTTGTGTTATTTATCGAATAACTCTCTCCTTCAAGTTTACTATCCTCGAATAAAAGAACAAAGGAAATTCGTTCTACACCACTGATATTGGCGTTGAAATTTAATTGGTTATCATGTACCTGCACGTCGTAACCTGAAAGTATACCGTTATCGAATTTCAGATCAACCGTATACGTTTCATTTTCTTTTTCTATAAAAAGTAGCCCTTCTTGGTACATGGATTGTGCACCAAAGACTTCAAACTGCCAAACACCTTCAATTGCCAAATCCATTATTTCGCAAGAAACATTAGGGTTTAACTCTTGATGTGATTGCAAATTGAGCAATAACGAAGCTGCAAAAAACTGAAGAACACCAATAAATTTTACCATAAGCTGTTAAATAGTTCTTAATGAAATTGAACTATTCGGTTATAACGTTTGGTACTAGGACTTTATTTCAAGTTCAGCGGTGAAATTATTCACTATTCAATTATTGATTCTTTATCCATCCTCTAATTTTCTCTTCTAACAATACCAATGGCAAACTCCCTGAATTCAAAATTTGACTATGAAATTCCCTGACATCAAACCTATCACCAAGCTCATTTTCAGCTAAGGTTCGTAGCTCCCTAATTTTCAACTGTCCGATTTTATAAGACAATGCCTGCCCAGGAGTTGCCATATAGCGTTCCACTTCAGCAATTATGCTTTCCTCAGATTCCGCCTCATTCTCCAACGAATATTGAATGGCCTGTTCCCTGGTCCAACCTTTGGCGTGAAGGCCCGTGTCTACAACCAACCGGATAGCCCTATGCATTTCCATACTTAGCATTCCAAAATATTGATACGGATCTTCATACATACCTAATTCCTTACCCAAAGATTCAGCGTATAACGCCCAGCCCTCAACAAAAACCCCCATACTTTCTGGATGTAAAAATTGCGGCAGGTTATTATTTTCTTGTTGTAAGGATAATTGAAAGTGATGCCCAGGAATAGCTTCATGAAGAAATAATGCTTCGTCATGTAACGTATTATACGCCGTTACATCTGGAATAGGTACATAGAAAATTCCAGGTCGGGAAGCGTCTTTGGAACCGGGAGTATATTCTGCACTGGCCGATGCTTCCCTAAATGCTTCCGTTCTTCGCACATTAAAACCACCTTTTGGCGTTAATTGGAACAGGGAGTCAATTTTTAAATCGACCCGCTCTTTAATTTGATTGAAATTTGCAATTACCTCATCGGGTTTGGAAAACGGAATTAATTCCTTTTTTGAACGTAATGAACTAAAAAAGGACCTCAAATCTCCTTCATAACCTAACTCCTTTTTGATGGTTTCCATTTCGGCAGAAATCCGCTTAACCTCAGACAGCCCCAACTCATGAATCTCTTCTGCAGTCATGTTGGTCGTGGTATGTAATTTAATGAGATACGTATACGTTTCCGAACCATTTGGCAATGCACCCAAACCATCTGTATCTCGACCTTTAGGTAAATAGCTTTCTGTAAGGAACTTATTTAGCTCCTCATACTTAGGAACCAACTTATTGGAAATCATATCCACATACTTCGATTTCAAATTCTCCCTATCCCCCTCAGGAATTGAATTAGGAATGTTTTTAATAGGCTGATAAAATAGATTGTCTTCCAGTGGCACACCTATAAAAGATTGAATCTGGGGAATCATTTTTTCAATAAGCACTTTTGGGAGTATTACATCTTTCTGTGCTCCTAATTCCATTTTCTCCATGGCAGTATCTAGGAATATCAAATAATCATCTAGACGTTTTAGCCAATTTTTATAATCTCTTGAGGTTTTAAAAGGCTGTATACTTGTACCACCCGCCAATTGCGCGACATATAAATGCAAGGATTGTATTTGAAACAAGGGCATCAGTTCAAAACTAGGCAAATCGTAAATGGGCGAAGCTACCGTTACCAAAGGATTCATAAGTCCTTCCAATTTAATGTTACAATCCCACTGCATCACCCGTAAACTCATCCAATCTGCTGACGCAACTGCAGTAGAATCGTATTGGTTCATTTCCTCCAGAAAATAAGTATACCTGTCCTTTAAGTGAAGTAAATAGTCGTCGGAGATATAATCTGCAATCGTATCGTTGTATTTTGAATACCCGGCCTTGCTGGCTTCAATAGGATTAATTCCTTTTTTGAACTCATAGAATTCCGTGAATAATTCCGATACCGGTTTGGAAGGAACAATTTTCTTTTCTGGTGTTGTTTCCTTACAAGAAATTGACAACAGTAGTACTAGCAAAAAACAAACTGACCGACCCATACTTTTTTAATTTGAGCGGAAATTACGAAACTAGCCAAACAATAGTAGTAGGAGCGCCTTTAAAATTAATCGAAGTATTTATTTTTTAGATTTAGCGTTGGCCTTTTCCTTGATTTTCACATAAATCAATTTCTTTCTTCCTTTGGAATCTTCCCGTCTTTCTATTTCGAAGTGCGGAATGGAATTGATTAATGGTGTTAATTTTTGATAGCCGTAGTTACGGGAATCAAAATTAGGCTGCTTTTTCTGCAACAAACTGCCTACATCCCCTAAAAATGCCCATCCATCATCATCCGCAACATCATCAATAGTAGTCGCAATAAATCGAAGTGCCTTTGGCGTTATTTTATCAACAGCCCCTTTATCCTTGTCGCTATTTTCAACGATACCAGAAGTTTCCTCTTCCTCGGATCTTCCTTTTAAAATCTCTATATAAATAAATTTATCGCAGGCCACGATAAACGGATTTGGCGTTTTGCGTTCCCCAATACCAAAAACCTGCATACCAGCCTCTCGTAATCTAGTAGCTAAACGGGTAAAGTCACTATCACTACTCACAATACAAAAACCGTTAACCTTGCCCGCATACAGAATATCCATAGCATCAATGATCATGGCAGAATCTGTCGCGTTCTTCCCTTGGGTATAACCATATTGTTGAATAGGCGTAATGGCATTTTCCAATAGCACGTTCTTCCATTTTCCCAATCTAGGATTGGTCCAATCCCCGTAAATTCTTTTAATGGTCGGGTTGCCGTATTTGGCAATTTCTTCCATCATTTCCTTTACATAAGCTGATGGTATGTTATCCCCATCTATCAAAACTGCTAAATTTAAATCCATGTGTACGGTACGTTGTTTGTGTAAAGGTAAGTGCTTTTTGATTCTAAGTGCAAGTTGTTCATACTTAAACGCTTCAAGCTGATTTCATTTTAAAAATTATTGCGGATTATTGGCTTTTATGGAACCGATGGACAGGAAGACTAAAAACACCAAACCCAAATACCCCACCAATTCATAAGAACCGAAAGTGGACAAGCACAGGCTAAAAATACTGGGTGCCAAAGCACTTCCTAAAATCAAAAAGCTCATAATCTTACCGGTAATACTTCCCAAATGTTCCCTACCAAAAAAACGTGGCCACGCCACAGCGTTCAGGACTGCAAAAAATCCACCCAAAATACCGAAACCGGCAATCAACATGGGAACACCTGCGGGCGTGGATAAAAACAAAAAACCCAATGAAGCCAGGAAACCACCCAGAAGCATTAAGTATAGGTATAATTTTAAAGGAAGGTAATCACTTAAGAAATTGAAAAGTGTGGAAACCGTAACGGCAACCACGGAACCGGGTAAAAAAATAGCAATGGCATCTTCCTTGGCAAAACCTTGATTCGCAAAAATAGACACCACGTGAAAGGTTAGACCCGTGATGAAAAAACTATTAAAAGCCAATGTAAGGCCATACATCCAAAACGCCCGTTTCTTTTTGGCTTCCGGTAAGGTAAACTGTATGGGTTTTATCTTCTTTTCCTCCTCTGCTGTTGACGGTTGTTTGGCGCCATCAGGCAATAGCCCATGTTTCTCTGGAGATATTTTATAGAACACATAAATGAACACACTGAACACCAACAATGCAACGGCCAAAACTCGCCAGGTACTTTCCCATCCGTACCCTTCTATCAATGCATTTACCCATAAAGGAGAAGATGAAAAACCAAAAGACAAAGCCACGCTACTGAACGAATTTACTTTTCCCCGGTTCTTATCGAACCAAATCATAATGACATTTCTAGAGGCCATGGTCAACACACCCTGACCTGCAAAACGCAATAAAAAGAACAGCACGGTCATTAGCAGAAAAGGCACCAGCCAAGTATCCACGGATAATGCGTCTTTAATAAACGCACTCATATGGGCGGACCATGAGCAAAGAAAAAGAGTAACACCTAAAGTCAATGCCGCAAAAAAAGCAACGTATCTAGCCCCATAGGTGTCGAACCATACCCCTGCCCTACCAATGACCAAAGAGCTTACAATCGTACCGATCATATAGGCATTACTGAATTGATTTCGGGAAAGTCCTAAGGCATCCTTTACCGGATCAGTAAATACGGATACCCCAATAGTCTGTCCTGGTATACTGCAATAGATACCAATAGTACCTATCACCAGAATTACATAACCATAAAAAATGGGACTTTTGGCCGGATCAATTAATGGTTTGTTGAAGATGGAGGACATAAACATCGTGCTAATGGCAAAGGTAGCCGATCGTTTATAGTCAGAAAAAATTAACCCTATGTAATTATAAAAAGGAATTACCAGATTTTAAAGATTCACAGCCTATTTTCTGACAGAAGAGGATTAATCTTAATCTTATCAGCAATAGAAATAAGTTTTGATGCGAACCCATTAGACTCCTCGAATTTACAGCAGAAATAAAAAGTAAGTTAGATATCCTCATTTGATACTCAGCATTATTCTTTTGAGCGCAACCTTTGTTCAATGAAAGCGAATTTTGGAAGAACTACCAAATCGACCATATTTTATAAGTAACTTACTAGACTCAAAAAAATCAACTGAAATTTATGAAAACAACATCTTTACATTCATTAGGTCTACTTCTATTTACGATTTTCCTGAGCTTTACCAGCTATGCTCAAGAAAGAGAATATTATGAATTGAAAACCTACACCTTAAAAAATGAGAATCAGGAAAAACGTGTAGATGCCTATCTTAAGGATGCCTATTTACCGGCACTTAAAAGAATGGGGATTAATGAGGTTGGCGTCTTTAAAGTAAGGCCTGACGCTTATAAACTAAGTAATAAAATTTATGTCTTAACTCCTTTTGCGTCCTTAGAAGCATTTGAAAACCTTAAAAATATGCTCGCTGTAGATAAAACCTATATGAGCGCAGGTGCAGATTATATCAACGCAACTCATGATAATACTACCTTTGAACGTATTAGTACCGTTCTAATGCGTGCTTTTCCAGATATGCCTAAAATGGAACCAACCGATGTAGAAGGTCCAAGAACCGATCGCGTTTATGAATTGCGCAGCTACGAAGGCCCCACCGAAGCCATGTACCAACGAAAGGTTGACATGTTCAATGAAGGTGGTGAAGTGGAATTGTTTGAAAGTTTAGGATTTAATGCTGTCTTTTATGCTGATGTAATTGTTGGCGATAAAATGCCCAATTTAATGTACATGACTACTTTTCCTAACATGGAGAAACGTGATGCACTATGGAAAGATTTTGGAAATGCTCCAAAATGGAAAGAAATTTCCGGTATGGATATTTATAAAAATACCGTGAGTCATGCAGATATTGATTTATTGTATCCTACGGAATATTCCGACTACTAATTTATCGTATCAAGACAAATTCTACACGCCGGTTGAGCAATCTTCCGGCTTTTGTTTTATTGGTACTTACCGGTTTTGCACTTCCAAAACCTTCATAACGAATCCGGTCTTCAGATACTCCTTTTGTTGATAAAAATGTGGCGACAGATTTCGCCCTGTTTAAGGACAGTTTTTGATTAAAGACTTCTGAACCAACGTCATCCGTATGTCCACTTATCTTAATTTGAACCGATGGATTTGCGGTTAGATAAGAGAAAACTTCATCAAGTTCTTGTTGGACTGTTTTTTTTAAGGTCGCTTTATTGAAGTGAAACAAGACATCCTTAAACACATGTACCGCTTCCAATTCGTAATCCTTTCCTTTTTCTTTGGAAACATAGTCCAACGCATCCTTTTGCTTATGAACGGACACCATATCCAAATAATAGTAAGACCCTTTTGTAATATTTCGTTTGGTCTGAAATTTTTGAGTTCTTCTATTATCCTTAAAATTACCGATGACCATATAATTTTCGGTACCGTTGGCTACAAATTCATCCGTAATTAAAATCCAATCTTTTTCATCGGAATAAAATTTAGAATAGCCAATTTCCAGAGCCGTTGAAGTATCTCCTTCTAATTGCGACCAATGCAGATTAGAAAGTACTTTTCTAGTATCTACGGCTACCGGAAATTCTGAAAATCGAATCCCGAATTCCTTTACCGCAAAATCTGACCGTTCTGCCAGACTTACATAAAAAGAAACGGTATAGGTTTCCCCTTTTATCAATGTAGACGTTAATTTTGCCTGAACATACTCTCGATAGTCATCTGGAGCATACATATAAAAACCAACGTAACCCACTCCAAAATCGGCATTTTGCTCACCATTAAAATTTTTAGGCGTTCCCATGGCTTCACTACAGCCATTAAAATAATCGGTAGACCCCAAAGTTGGGCATTGCCAATCGATAATATCCTTTTCTAAATTTCCTAGGGTTACCGGACAATTCAAATAGGATTCAAAACTGGGATTTTGAACCAAATTCTGACCAAAAACCCAACAGGAATGACAGATTAGAAACATCCATAAAAAAGCAATAAGACCGGTTTTTGAGTACATCCCTTTTCATTACTTCTTCTAAAGTAATGAATTACTCCAAAAATCACTCCGTTGGCAACAAAACATAAAAAAACCCTTCTCCGAAGAGAAGGGTTTCACCTTAATAAACCTAACTACACACTATTAATTATTATATAGGTAGATAGAAGCAGCTGACAGCTAAATCGTTGCTCACTGCTGGTGCTACGTTACCCATAGCATTCAAAGCATCTGCAAAGGCAAGTACTTTTCCATTTCCTATTTCAGCGATAAACACTGTTTTTGTTTTATGATCATACGCCACATCAATTGGGTTACCCATTTGCGTAGCAGCACCTGCTACCCTTGTCTGTTCAGATAATGAAAGTGTAGATCCATTGTCCAAAGCAGCCAATTTGGCCGTAAAACCTTGGGTTACTTGAAAACCACCATCAGTATTGGCATCGGCAGCATCACCTATATCGGTCATTACTAAAACATCATCAGCCTCACTATAATCGATACCATGAGTTCTAACGATACCTTCAATGGTTATTCTTTTATCTGGTGTAATCGCACCATCCATGGTATATTCGGTTAAGAAATTATCGTACACCGCAAGGTCACTCGTATTATCAACAACAGCTAACAACGTGTTGCCCATAAAAGTGATACCCCAAGTATTGAATCCGGCATCGAATGTGTTCAATAACGTAAAGCTAGAACCATTGTACTGGTACACATAAAATTTATTTTCGGTATTACTCGAAACCACCACTTTATCACCAAAAACAGCAATCTCTCTTGGACTCGCCAAAACAGCACCACTGGTAAAATCAGCAGCAATAGTAGCAGCATCCAATACAGAAGAAAATCCACTATAGTATCCTAAAGCCATTCCTGAACGAGAAGCCTGAATCATAGCATCGTTCATGGCATTATAATAGATACCTTCAGTTGCTGTAGAAGCAGTCAAAATAGTTTTAAGGGTAGCACCCGAACCATCGTAGACAGTTACATTACCATTCGCAGTACTTGTAGTATATAATCTAGTAGTACTCGCCATGCTAGAATCACCTACGTTACCGTCAGTTTCATCACTACTAAAGTAGATGGAAGAGGCCATTGGTAAATCCTTGTTGAAACTAGGAGTTAAATCACCACCAGAACCAATAGAAGTAAATCCAAGAACTTTTCCATTACCAACTTCAGAAATATAAACCGCATCAGTTTCAGAATCGTATGCTACATCAATTGGATTCCCCATTAACGTAGATGGTCCTGCAACTCGTACTTGCATTCCTACTGGAAATAACTCACCATCAGACAAAGCATCGAATTTAGAAGAGAAATCAGAAATTACGTGAAAACCACCATCATCCATTGCATTTGATGCCAAACCGATATCGGTCAAAACCATAACGTCATCAGAACCATCATAGGTAATACCGTGAGTTCTTACGATACCTTCAACAGTTACTCTTTTTGAAGGATATAATACTCCGTTAGTAGCATTGGAAAGGAAGTTTCTAAAAACTGCTAAATCTCCTGTTGTATCAACAACAGCAAACAAATCATCTCCCTTAAAGGTGATACCCCAAACTGGGAAAGGAACCTCAACGGTGCTGGTCAATGTAAAACCACTGCCGCTATTTTCATATATAAAAAATTTATCGGAACCATCATCAGAAACTACATAGGTAGTTCCACTAACCGCCAATTCTCTTGGACTTTCCAACTCAGCTGCTCCAGCAAATGCCGGTGTAACCGATGCTCCGTCCATTAAAGTACTTACATCAGTATACGCCTCCAATTGTAAAGCTGATCTTGAGGCTTGATATACCACATCTGTGGTAGCATCGTAATAAATACCTTCCGCAGCTGTAGTAGGTGTCATTAAAGTTACTAAGGAATCCCCAGTAATACTATATTTTGAAATATTACCATCTGCGTTATTGGTTACGAATAATTCCGTTCTACGGCCCAAAACTGGAGGTGTCATTCCGTCCATACAAGGCTCACAAGAGGAGCCACCACAGTCTACCCCTGTTTCATCTCCGTTCATAATACCATCATCACATGTGGCCTCTGGTTGTACGATTACGACTGCATCGTCATCATTATTACAGGAAGTGGTTAGCATCATTCCCGTTAAAATTGCTAAAAAATAAATTTGTTTTTTCATAATTAATGGATTGTGTTTAAATGTTCAACTATCCATACTTACGAGGTCATTTCTAGAAGGTTCATTTTTAAATGTTAAAATTACGCGTAAAAAAAAGCAGCTCCATTGGAAGCTGCTTTTTGATATATTTTGAAATAGTAGTTCTTTTAAAAATCAAATTTATAGGTCGCACCCCCTAACACCTGAAGCCCTTGTACTTGAAAGTTACTCCAACGTTGGTAATCATTATTGGAAAGATTGGCGCCTTTGATAAAAAAGGAAAGTTGGTCATTAAAACGATACCCTACATGGGCATTGGCATCAAAATAACCATCTAAAGTAATCATAGTAGCCGGAAACTGGCTTGTGGGTACATTTTGAACCACTTCAGAAGAAAAGTCTTCGCGTTCGCCTACATAAAATAGATTAGCGCCCATAAACCACTTTTCCCCGATTTGGTAATCCATAAACAAAGAACCTTTCAAATTAGGCAAGTTCCAAGCCGGGTTACCGGTTTCCGTATTATAATCGTATATCTCCGCATTGACTCCTAAAGTGAAATTGCGGTTAACATCCACGTTCAACTCTCCAAAAATTCCCAAGGTTTTAATATCATCATAAAAGACATCAAACGAATTTCCGTAGTAATACCCTTTTTCATCACTCCTAAAATCGTTCTGGGGATTTAATCGATATAGAGGTTTTCTATTTTCCGCAGAATAAGAGCCTTTAATATTATAGCTTAAATTAGGAAGTAGTTGCCCTTTAAAACCTAAATAGGCATTGTATTGACTATCTGTTGGCGCTACAGTTAAAGTTGGTGACACATAGGGATTTTCCTCCACAAAATCATAATAGGAATTTTGTTTCAATTCTCCAGTTACGCCACCATAGGCAACAACGGTTTCCTCTAAAAGTCTATAAGAAGCGGTCACGGCCGGATAGATGTAAAAATTACCCTCGCTATTCTCCAAATCCATACCGTATACCAAATTCACCCCTAAATTAAGGGAAAGGTCGTCACGTAACATTTTCAAAGACGGATTAATACCCGCTTGCAAATTGGAATAGCTAATCCCCATAGCATTTGTTGGATTACTAACACTTGCATTCTCAAAAGTTCCTCCTACATAATCCACTTTCAATTTAACGGCGAACGCTTCTTCATCCAACGGAAATTCGAAACCCGTATTTAAAATCGCCCTATTTTCACCAGAGCTCACAGCGTCCCAAAATCTTCGATATTTAATATCCGCCCTTTTGAAAAAAGCATTTTCCACATTGATGTGTGCTCCTGCCTCACCCATAAAATAATTCTGCATCTCATCAATACCGTCAATGGTTGGTTGAGTGAACACACCTTCCGGTATTCCGTACCAATTGTACAACTGGTGTTGAAGACCAACGTCAGCACCCCAATCCATATCACGGTCACGCTTGGCATAGGATGCATCTAGTTTGGTATCATAAAAAGTATTATCCAGTGATACGCCTTCAATTCCTCCCCTGGAGGATAAATGATTGAAGCCAACATCCAAATTCGCATCTCTGTTGATGGCCCTACTCGTGTAAAATTCGCCTAAAACATTGCCGTAATTACCTGCACCAAAAGAGGCATAGGAATTATACAATTTTGGTGGCGGCACCTTTTCCACGGTAGAAGCCGTTCCTTTTGAGGGCGTAAACGTTGAAGCAACCGGAACTGAAAATATACTATAGGTAATCGGTTTTTTCTGAAGTACGATGGAATCGTTCAAGTTAGGAACCGACTTAATCTTAAAAGCATCGGAGACTGTAGGTGTATAGGCTTTGGTAACGGTAACCGTTTCCGTACCCAAATCCTTTTCTTCCTTTTCCTGTGCGAAAGTGTATTGCAAGCCAAGCCCTAAAAATAGAATGGCAAATGATATTTTATTGTACATAGGTGTTCTTTTACTGGTGTACATTAGTTTTGATCTGGATTGATTGATGAATTACTTTGTGCCTCCTTTGATTTGATGATGGCCAACTCTGCGCGTGCATCAGCAACAATTTCTGGATACTGCTTAAAATTGTTGATTACACTTTCCAAGATATAGGAAGCTTGATAGGCATCGTTCAAGGCATAATAATTCTTGGCCATTAGAACCAAACCTTTACCGCCCCATTCCTTATAGGTAGCGTAATCCTTGGCTAATTTTTGAACGGCTATATTCGAATTTTCATAATTACCATCTTGATTTTCAAAATAGGCATCGTAAAACAAGGCTTCGGCAGCTGTGGCGCCAGAGGCAATTTTAAGCACCTCTGCATAAGCCGTTCTGGCTTTACTTTCATTGTTCGTTGCAATGGCAGACCTTGCGATCATGATATGCGCATCACTTTTAATTCGGTCATCGATATTCGGCGTTGCCAATACCTTCTCCGCATATTGAAGTGTTTTTGCGTAATTATCCTGACGGTAATACCCTTTCATTAAATTAGACCGGGCAAAGGTTTTGTTCTGCTGAATATTCGCTTGCTCTTCCAATTTTAATAGATATGGTAATGCCGTTTTATAATCGTCATTTCCTATATAGACTTCACACACCCTGGTCAAGGCCTGCTCCGCATACTCACTAGTACTTCTATCCGCGACGTATTTGTAATACGGCAATGCTTTTTCTTTCTCCCCTTTTCCAAAATAAAGTTGGGCCAAACCAAAGTTGGCATCCACCGCGTGAAGACCATTTGGGAATTGGTCCACATAGTTTTTATAACCCTTGATAGCCGCTTCGGTATTACCTTCTAAACTTTGTTTTTGTGCAGATTCAAAACTGGCATTGTCCAATTCGGCATCGGTCACTTCTACAAAATCCAAACCTCTAACCCACTCGGCATAATCATTCACCCTACCCATATCCACATAGACCAATTTGGCCGTAGCCACCGCTTGAATGGCTTCCTGTGTTTTTGGAAAATCACGAACAACGGTCTTGAACTTGGCCAAAGCCGCTTCATTTCGGTTGGCATTGTAATTCACCAAACCTTGTCGCATTAATGCCTGTGGCACCAAAGAACTTCCCTTATATTCAGAAATCAAACGGTCATAGGCTTCCAAACCTTTATTCTCATTACCGGACGATACATAGGTATTTCCCAATTCAAAAAGGGCATCATCCTTAAAACTAGATCTTGAATATTGGTTGACAAAAGCTTCGAGACTTTCTACTTTATTCGCACTTCTATCCACATAACCATAGCTCATCGCTTTTTGGTAAGCGGCATAATCCTTTTCTGGTCCGGTTAAATCCAATGCCTTGTTATAGGTCTCTATGGCCGGCCAATATTTACTGGTGGCGAAATAACTATCTCCCAAACGAAGATAGCCGTCGTGCAGTTTTTCAACTTCGGCATTGCTATTATCAGTAAACGATTTGAAATACGTTATCGCATCATTATAGTTCTTCTGTTTAAAGTAAGCATACGCTAAACTATAGTCGATATCACTATACATTTCTGTATTACGCGCTGCGGAATTACTTTTAAATGCGATGTAGCCTTTTGCGGCAACATCAAATCGATTCAACAAATAATCGGCCTCCGCTTTCCAATAATTGGCTCGAGCGGTAAACAAAGGATTTTCCGCACTGGCTAAGGATTTTCCTAAATTCTCCGATGCGCCCGTATAATCGCCCTCCATAAAAAGTTCAATTCCCCTATAATAGGCCACTTTTTGGTAGGTTTCTTTAGAAGCGTAATTTTTGTTTTCCTCCAATAATTTCATTGCTCCGGCAAAATTTTTGGAAGTGATATACGAATCCACCAAAAGCGTTTGCATCTCCTCTTGATGCTCATCTTTTGGATACGTTTTCAAATAATTCGTGATAACCTCTGGAACAGGTTCATAAGCATTACCTACTTCATAGCTCAATCTGGCATAGTTCAAAAAAGCATCTTTCTGAATTTCTGCACTATAGTCCATCTGAGAAGCATTTCTAAACGCATTTAACGCTTCTTGTTTTTTATCGAGCTTCAAGTAGCATTCCGCCAAATGGTAATAGGCATTTTGGGCAACGCTATTGGTACCGCCAATAATCTTGTTGAATTGGTTGATCGCTTCGGCATACTGACCTTGTTTGTAGTAGGCGTATCCCAAATAGTAGTAATCTGTATTGCTCCATTTTCCTCCTCTACCTTTATACTCGGTTAAATACGGAATGGCATTATCATATTGCTTCAGGTTGAAATAACTCTCGCCAATGATTTTATTCAATTCGGAAACTTCCTTACGGTCCGCCTTTACCAATTGTTTTTTGGCCAAAGCGATAGACTCCTCAAAATTACCCAGCTTAAAGTTCATATCAGCTTGATAATAACTCAGCTTTTCCTCCAACACGTCTTGATCGGTAATCTGGTCAAACCGTTCGTTCGCCTTTTCATAATCATCCTGTTGGTAGGAGATATAGCCCAAATAATATTTGGCCTGAGAACCGTAAATTGGAGAATTCACTACTTTTTCAAGGTATTTTTCAGCATCCTTTTCCTTTCGGGAAGAGAATAGCGAATAGCCATAATTGAAATTGAACTTGTCCATTTCGCCCCTTGATAGCGCGCTTTGGTCCACTTTGTTATACCATTTTAAGGCATACGGATATTTGCCCGTCTCAAAATAATACTCGGCCACATCTGCAAAGGCAGAATTCCGTTTGGTGGAAGTAGGATAGGTTTCCACAAAATCCTCCATAAGACGGTCTGCCCCAATTTGATTGAGGCGTACTGCGGCATTAGCGGCATAATAGGCGCTATTAGCGGCTACTTCCTCATCTTTAGTGGCTACCTTGACCTTATTGAAAATGGTCTGGGCAGCCTGAAATTGCTCATTGTTGTACAGCTCCAAGGCTTCCTGAAAGTCCTTGTCCTCATGGGTGTAAATCTTTGATTCCTGGGCTATTGAAATGGAGACAAACCCCAATACCATTGGAATAAAAGCGGTGATTGTTTTAAACATAGCGTTCTGTTACTATTTAGAATTACCGGTTATCATTTGGGATAACGGCAAATACCGTTCCTAAGTATGTTGAATACGGCCGCAAAGGAAAAGATTTTGAAAATGGGTACAATGATATCTAATGGAACTTATTACTTTTATATCAACATTGACACTATGAAAGAGATTGTTTTAGAACTTACCGATGCTTCTATTTTCCAAAAAGAAAGTTTGGTATTGAGCGAAGTAAACATAAAAATTGAAAAAGGGGAATTCGTATACCTTATCGGGAAAACCGGTAGTGGTAAGAGTAGTTTTATGAAAACCCTATATGGCGATTTGCCATTACAAAAAGGAGAAGGCCATATTGTAGACTTCAACCTCAAGACCTTACAGGAAAAGGAAATTCCGTTCCTGCGCAGAAAACTGGGTATTGTGTTTCAGGATTTTAAATTATTACCGGATCGGAATATCAACCAGAACATGTTCTTTGTATTGAAAGCCACCGGATGGAAAGACCAAGCCAAAATGGATGCTCAAGTAGAAAAGGTATTGGAGAAAGTGGGCATGAAAACCAAAGGCTTTAAATACCCGCATGAACTTTCTGGAGGGGAACAACAACGTATCGCCATTGCAAGGGCCTTATTGAACGACCCGGAATTAATATTGGCCGATGAACCTACTGGAAACTTAGATCCCCAAACCAGTGTAGAGGTCATGAAGGTGTTACAGGAAATCAATAAATCTGGCCGTACCATTTTAATGGCCACCCATGATTACGCCCTGATATTAAAATACCCTTCCAAAACGATTAAATGCGATACGAATAAAGTATTCGAGGTGGTGCAGCGGGCGGTTTAAGGTGAGTATTTCAATCCAATAATCTATTATATTTTACAAGTAGTCCGTTAGACCAACTAAATGTAAAATAACCATAGAAAATGAAAATTACGAAAAGTATTTTAGATAAACTAGGCTCCTTATAGAAGAAAAACTCGTTTATAAAAATTATCGATAATATAATTTCAAAGAATTCTAAAAATTCTAAGGAAATCGAAAAAATTTTAAGTTCATCTGATAAAGGTTTGAAATCTGTTGACAACATGAACGTATCAAAAATTTTCAGTTTAATATCCCATGAATTTACAGAACATTTGCTTTGTGAGTTTCAAGAGGTAAATTCTCAATTGGACATACTCATTGACATCATTATTAGAGATGGAAATTGCATTATGAAACAGGATTGGTTTTCTAGACTATATGAAACAGAAATCAAAAATTTAAAAGGAAAAATCAAAACGCTTAAAACAGATTTAGAAAATGATAAATCAGAGTTAAGTGAATCGAGAAAAAGAGATTACCGCATATACAAAGCATGTTTATCTACTGCATACACTAATGATATATCTAATAATAGAGATGCCAAAATTACTTCGGACGAACTTTCTATTATATTAACCCTATCTAAACAACTGGGCTTATCTCAAGAAGATGTAAAATTAATCAACTACTCTATTCTACCCATTAAAAAAGTTGATATTCAGGATGTTATTAATAATTTAAAAAATATTGGAGTTGTATTCTTTTCCAAAAAAGAAAACACAATTTATGTAGCCGATGAAATGGTTTAGATTACTAAGGAAAGTTAGAAAGAAAGATGTTGCAGAGAAATTCTATAGAAGAACTTTAAATTTATTGAGAGAGCCGATAATCAATCAAATCGCTAAAGAACATAACATTAATCGAAAAGAACCTTTATCTCAAAAAATTGAGGAAATTATTAAAGAGGGTATCTCCTTCACTGATTTACTTAGTTCGGAGATTTATAAATCAGGTATAACCTTAACGGAAAAGAAGAAAACCCTTAATGAACTTTGCGAAAAAGGCCTTAATATTTCAAATTTAAAGGGTAGCACTTTAGAAGATAAAATCAGTAGTTTAATTGAACATTTTGAGAATGTTGAAAGGGATGAAAAAGTCGGAATTTCCATTGATGGTTTTGATAAAATGTTGTCCGAACTAAATCAGTCTTTACCGAAATTAAATAAGGAATTAAAAGTACAATTTGAGCTTCAAGAGGAATATGTCTTGAATGCTGATTTTCTATTGGATTATAACATTAAACCAAGAGATATATTAGACTTAATAACTAAACCGGATCTAACCAAATTCATAAAGGACAATGGCATTAAGCAAAGGGGTGATGATATTTTAAATATTCTACACTACAAAGATGTAGAGAATCTATTCTAGAAAATTATGAAAATGTAGGATACAGAAACTTAAATCTTTTAAAAGATAATGGTATTTCGGTTAGAGAAGTGAGTTAGGTTTAAAATTCGAAGAATTAACCAAAGTGATTTTTAAATCCCTAGGCTTTAACGTTGACGATAAACTTAAAAATCAAATAAATACTCAAAAGGATATGATGGATATCCTTTTGAATTTAGGAAACGATGAGATAATAATTGTAGAATGCAAAACTATAAAGGAAAAAGGATATAATAAGTTTAGCACTGTTTCAAGACAACTTAAATCATATCAAAACGTGGCCCTAAAAAACAATTTAAGAATTGTGAAAATATTATTAGTAGCTCCTGAATTTAGCGATGATTTTGTCTATGACTGTGAAATGGATACCGAAATGAATTTATCCCTTGTAACAGCATCCACCCTGTCAAAGATTTTCGAGGTTTTCAAAACTTCAAATTACCAAGAATTTCCACATGTATTATTTAGAGATATAGTAATAAATGAGGAAAGAATTGTAAAGGCTCTTTCGAAATAAAAAATTTACGATTAGTTACGCCTAAAAAACATAAATACCATAAATGAAAAACCCCGAACAAGAACGCCTAGCCCAACACCAAAACGAAGAAAAAGACTGGTTAAAATGGGGTCCCTATTTAAGCGAAAGGCAATGGGGAACGGTACGGGAAGATTATAGTGCCGGGGGTGATGCCTGGAACTATTTTCCACATGATCATGCCAGAAGTAGGGCCTACCGCTGGGGCGAAGATGGTATTGCGGGATTTTCCGATCGGTACTGTAATGTATGTTTTAGTCTGGGAATGTGGAACGGGCAAGACGATATCTCTAAAAGAACGCCTTTTTGGACTGACCGGTCCCACAGGGCAATCACGGGGAAGATGTAAAGGAATTGTATTACTATTTGGAGAATACACCTTCGCACTCCTATATGAAATACCTGTATAAATATCCCCAAAACAAATATCCCTACGAGCAACTGGTCTCCGAAAACCAAAAACGGGACCGCCACCAACCGGAATTCGAACTTTTAGACACTGGATTATTTAACGATAACGCTTACTTTGACGTTACTACAGAATACGCAAAGGCGGATGAAAAAGATATTCTTATACGATTAACCGTAGCCAATAGACATTCCAAAAAAGCTACTCTCCATCTCCTACCCCAATTGGTCATGCGTAATCATTGGACCTTCAAGGAGATTCCTAAAAAACCTATCATAAAAATACAGGAGGACACTGATAATCCTTCCGTGGCCATTGAGCATCCGTATGTGGGCAATTATTTTCTCTATTTTCAAACTGCGGATAAACTGCTTTTTACGGAAAATGAAACGAACCGAGAGCGTGTTTTTAACCAAGCCAACAGTGCTCCGTTTAAAAAAGATTTATTCCATACCGCGGTGTGCAACAACGATTATGAGTTGGCCACTCAAAATAGTTCCGGAACCAAATTTGCTCCCCTTTACCTCATAGAACTAGAAGGTGGTGCATCTCAAACGGTTCAGTTACGCTTTTCACAAAAGGAATTAGAACAGCCTTTTAATCAAGAGTTTGAACAGATTCTGAAAACTAGGCAGGACGAGTGTACTCAATTTTATGAAAACCTGGCACCAAAAGCGACTCCAGAACGCAAGGCCATTCTAAAACAGGCTTTTGCCGGATTGCTATGGACCAAACAATATTATAATTACGAAGTAGAACAATGGTTAGAAGGGGATTCAAAAACCTCGAAACCACCTAAAGTAAGGTTTGAAGGTAGAAACAGCAATTGGAAAACACTTCGTAACCACGACATACTTTCCATGCCAGATGCTTGGGAGTACCCGTGGTATGCGGCTTGGGACTCTGCTTTTCATTGCGCTTCCTTTGCACTTATCGACCCACAGTTTGCCAAGGAACAACTGCTGTTATTCACCAAGGAATGGTATATGTCTCCCAACGGACAAATACCGGCCTATGAGTGGAATTTTAGTGATGTGAATCCGCCAGTACAGGCATGGGCTACTTTGGAAATATTCAAAACCGATAAACGAAAAACGGGGAAAGGCGATATTAAATTCCTAAAACGGATGTTCAACAAACTATCGCTCAACTTTACTTGGTGGGTGAACCGTTTGGACCATAATGATAATAATGTCTTTCAAGGCGGTTTCTTAGGTTTGGACAACATTGGAGTTTTTGACCGAAGTCACGGTGTACCTGGGGGTGGTGTTCTAGATCAAGTAGATGGTACCGCTTGGATGGCCTTGTATAGTCTGAATATGTTGGAATTGAGTCTTGAAATTGCCAAGGAAGATGATTCCTATGAAGATATGGCGACCAAATTTTTTGGCCACTTTATTTTCATTGCCGAGGCTTTGAACAAAATGGACACCGAAAAAGTCAATACTTGGGACGACAAAGAAGGTTTTTTCTACGACCGGCTCATTATGCCAGATGGTAGGTCTGGAACTATAAAAGTACGTTCCATTGCCGGTATGCTAGCCATCACCGCCGTACTGACCATAAGTGAGGAAACCTTGAACAAGTTTCCCAAATTCAAGGCCAGTATTAACTGGTTTAGAAAATACCGGGCAGACAATTTAAAATATCAAGTGATTCAGGATTTTTCTGAGGGAAATGATTTACTACTTTCTTTAGTACCCAATGACCGAATGGAAAAGCTGGTCACCGCACTATTGGATGAAAAGGAATTTTTAAGTCCGTACGGCATCCGTTCGTTGTCCAAGATTCATGAAGACCCCTATAAAATACAGATAGATGGCGTGGATTATGCCATTGATTACGAACCGGCAGAATCAACCGTTTCCTTATTTGGCGGGAATTCCAATTGGAGAGGGCCTATTTGGATACCTATGAACTATTTGTTCATCAAATCCTTATTGGAATACTTTAGCTATTGCAAGGAATCCTTGACCTTTGAATACCCACACGGGAGCGGAAACCACCTCAACTTACAACAAGTAAGCACAGAATTGAGCAGACGCCTAATCGCCATTTTTGAAAGGGATGCCGATGGCAATAGACCTGTGAACCTTATGTACCAAGATACCTATCGAGACGAGCATTTTAAGGAACTCGTCCTATTCTACGAATATTTTCATGGTGAAAACGGAAGAGGCCTTGGGGCATCACATCAAACCGGATGGACCGCCTTGGTCGCCAACCTCATCGAAGAAATTAGTGGTGATTAATTAATCAATATAAAGGTAAAAATACCGGCTACATAGCCTAAAAATGCCAATAGCGATATATGCTTTAAATACCACATAAAATCAATTTTCAATATACCCATAATAGCTACGCCTGCGGCAGACCCAATAATGAGGATACTACCGCCTGTACCTGCACAAAAAGCGAGTAATTCCCAAAATTCGGAATCCGGTGGATATACCTCCAAAGAGTACATACCCATAGTGCCGGCCACTAAGGGTACATTATCCACTATGGAAGACAATACGCCGATTATAGCGTTTACGGTGTAGATACTATTAAAATTGGCATCCAACAATTTGGACATATCACCTAAATGACCTGCAGCTTGCAATGCGCCTACTGCGGTTAAAATCCCTAAGAAAAAGAGAATACTTAGGGGTATCTATTTTTTGCAGCACACTAGAAATAGAAAGCTGCTTTCTTTGTTCCAAAGTTTTATTCCGGTGCAAGATTTCAGTAGCAATCCATACCACGCTCAATCCTAATAAAATTCCCATAAATGGAGGTAAATGAGTAACGCGTCTTGAATATAGGAACGAAAAGCAAGGCTCCTATACCCATGGCAAAAACAAATTTCTTCTCAAAATTAGTAATGGCGAATTTGTGGGATTCAATTTCAAAATGCCCTTTTGGTTTATTGATATTTCCTTTTAATCGAAAGGAAGTTATCCCCAAGGGCACCAACAAACACACCAAACTGGGTAAGAAAATTTCCTTAATAATGTTCATCGCGGTCACTTGACCCCCGATCCAAAGCATAATGGTGGTCACATCTCCAATAGGTGACCAAGCACCACCGGCATTTGCAGCTATGATTAAAAGTCCGGCAAACAACCAAAGGTCCTTACGCTCACTTATTAATTTGCGCAATAAAGCGGACATGACGATGGCCGTAGTCAAGTTGTCCAGCGCAGCGGATAAAAAGAAGGTCAATATACATAGTATCCATAATAGTTTTACCCGGTTGGTGGTCGTAATCCGATCGGTAATTACAGAAAAACCCTCATGGGCATCAATAATTTCAACGATGGTCATGGCCCCTAGTAGAAAAAACAAAATCTCCGCAATCTCCCCTAGATTTTCCTTTAGGCCTTCGTTTACAAAATGAATGGCTTCTTCCCCCACTACATTGGTCAAAAAGCTTTCTTTTCCTAAAATAAATAAGACCCAACATAAGGTACCCGTCAGCAGAGCGGTTGCGGCCTTATCAATTTTAACAGTATGCTCCAATGCGATAAACACATATCCAACAATGAAGACAGCAAGAAGTGTGAAGTACATAATGATGTAGTATTAAATGATAAAAATGCTATTCTGAAAAACCTAAACCATGCTTTTCTGAAGGATAAAGAATACCGTCTTCCAATTTAAAAATGGAATGGTACGGATCATCTATAATATCCAAATGACCATCAAGATCAGCATACACTATATTTGGGCGTGACAACGCAAAATGGAGTCCGGCCGCAATACCCAATCCACATTCATCGATGCAACCCACCATCGCATCCAATTTTGCAGCCTTCGCTACGGAATTGATGTGCGTACCTACCATAATCCCTCCTACTTTTTGCAATTTGATATTCACCATATCCACACGTTCATTCTGTGCCAGACGAAAAGCATCGGTCAATGTTTTTAGACTTTCATCTGCCATAACAGGTATGTCTACTTGACCGGTAACCTCACCCAACCGTTCTTCGGATTCCAGTTTTGTAGGTTGTTCAAATATTTCAATACCAATGGCAGCAGTAGCTTTTACAAACGCGACGGATTGCTTTACGGAATACCCTTGATTACCATCAAACCGTAACTGAATATTGGGGTACTTTTTATGGATGGCGGACATTTTTTCTATATCCTCCTCCAAATGAGCACCTCCCTTAACTTTTAAAATCTTAAATCCTTGGTCTATAAAATTATCGGCATAGGAAAGCGTTTCTTCCAAACCCATAATACCAATCGTGATGCTGGTGGGAATACTGGTTCTAAACCCTCCCAAAAATTTATACAAAGGAACTTCGGCTTTTTTAGAAATCAAATCGAACAAAGCCAAATCGACCATAGCCAAGGCCGATGCCTTTTTACCCAGTATCGCTTTTAACTCCCATAACAATAGTGCATAGGTAAACGGATCTTTTCCCTTTAAAAAAGGAATGATGGTAGACTGTATGGAACGCTCGACATCTGCGGGACTTTCATTCGTTACCGTTGAATCTGGTGCTGCACAACCATAGCCTACCAACTTACCATCCGTTTCAATTTTCAAAATAAAATTCACCGTACGGTCTATCGTCTCATACGCTATGGTATAGGGATCTGATAATTTTAAATCTAATCGCTCAAAAGAAATGTTGGTTATTCTCATTTCAATTTGGACATCAATAGTGCAACTAAATCATCTGCACCGTACTCCAAAACATCGTAGGCTGGCAATTTGGTTTCCAAGGTAATGGCTTTACAGATATCTAAAATTTCCGACTTTTCCATATCCTCATGGTTCACCGTAATGGCAATCACCTCTTTACCGGAAATGACTTCTATCGCCCTGATTTGTTCTTCCAAAGAGTGCATTTTATAACCTGGGAAACCATCATATTCCAATCGCTTTGGTGCGTGTTGTAAAATCACATAATCTGGTCTACCAGCAGCCAGAATTTCGAATCCCCCTGGATACGCAGGGTTCATTAAACTTCCTTGACCTTCAATAACGATGACATCTGGATCTTCGTTTTTCCAAGCACTCACAACGGCATGTTCTATTTCGCCTGACACAAAATCATTGATACAACTGTCCATGACCATACTGTATTTAGCACCTTGCATCCATCCCGTTTGTCCGGTACCAATCATTTCTGACTTTTTACCGGCAGCACGAAAGGCATGCACTAAAATCCAAGCGGTAGTTCGTTTTCCTAAAGCGGAATCCGTTCCCAAAATCGCTAATTTCAAGCAATCCACTTTTTCAATATCTCCTGTAAAAAAATGAAGTTGATCACGATCCGGGGTTTTGCGAATATCCCTGATCTTTACATTTTTCTCTTTTGCTAAAGCGACCAATTCTGCATCGTTCGTTAAAAAATCATGTAGTCCACTATCCACATTCCATCCTTTTTGCAAAGCCGCTTTAATGGTGCCTTTGGCTTCTTTTGGTAACCGACCACCATCCGGCGCAAGCCCTATTACCAAATAACTGGGTAGATTGTCATTTTCCTTTAAAGAGGCTACAGCGGTCTCGATATCCTTAAAAACAGGAATGCCGTTAGGTCTGCCATCCAGCACTTCCCCAGCATCCTTACCTGCATATTTTTCATCCAAAACACCTACTACCTCATACCGCTCCGTAAAACGTACAAGCCCATGAGCAGTTTTTCCGTTTGGGGTGTTAAAAGCACCTTCGCAATACACCAAGGCTTTACCATCTATTACTTTTTTCATTTTATTCTTAATTTTTTGCAGTAAGCACGGCTACGAATCGGTCCGGCTCAAAATTCAATTTTTCATCTAGTTCCAAAAGTCCGATCAATCCCGCTGTTGACGCTGGAAGAATTCTAAAACCTTCTTTTTTACTTAATAGAGCGGTCATTTCCTTTAATTTTTTATCACTAATATTAAAGGCTTCCCCCTCAGATTCACGTAAGGCATATAAAGCCTCTTCCCCATCAAAACTATGCCAATTGATCAAGGGTTCATTATACTTCGTCTCTTTAATAGCTGTTGGATTCAAATCTTTACAATAGTCCAAGCCATGCAAAAAGGATTCTACAATCGGGTTTTTGTGGGATGACGAAGCAGCAATCATTTTAGGAACTCTGGAAGTTTTTCCTCGTTTATACAAATTCACAAATCCCCGATAAATTCCGGCAAACAACGTTCCGTTAGACACTGGAACGGCACAGTATTTTGGTGCATCACCCAAATCCTCAAATATTTCTTGGGCAATTTGGGCATAGGCCGAAATCTGTAAAGGCGTATTTGCCCCACCAGGATTGGCATCGTACCAATCATTTTCATTCGCCAATCTAGAACTTTCCGTAACCACATCCTCATAACTACCGGGAATACGAATAATCTCAGCATGCAATGTTTCCATTTCAACAATGCGATCGGTATGATAGCTCTCCGGAATAAATATTTTACAAGCGATACCCGCTAAATCTGCCGCCAACGCCATGGCAACCCCATAATTACCACAGGTAGCTAAGGAAACCACATGGTATTCCCTTCGCAAGGCATCATATAACTGGGCAAAGGCGATACGATCTTTTTGGGTTCCGGTAGGGTTATCACCTTCGTATTTGATGTACAGTTGGCGCACATCGAATTCCCGTTCCAAAGTTTTGGCTCGGCTTAAACCCGTATCACCAACTTCTAGACTTATGATATCTTCAAAACATTCTAACCGATCCACCAAAGATTTAGTGGTATCCTTGACCATTTCGCTTAGTTTCCTAGCCTCTGTAGATACTTTGTTATCCGATGTTTTTACACCATCCTTAAGATTCATAGGTACATATTAGTTCTTGCAATTAAGTTACTGTTTTAAATCGAGACTTACTTTTAACACACCAGTAATTGCCTGATAAAAAAAGGCTACATAGGTACTCTTTTCTCTGAAATAATTTTAAAAATTAACAATCGATTTTAAACTTTTTCGCAAAAACTAGCGTACATATTAGCCTTGTCGAATATTATTAACCTTAAAATTTTAACACACCTACAATCAGTCGTTTATCTAATTTTGACGATATTATAATGTAAACTTAACCATGAAGCAAATCTTAACCTCAATTCTTCTTATGCTGTGGTGCCAACTGTCTATATGGGCACAACAGGACCTACCCTTAACCATAGATAATTCTAAAATCAAACCTTTACAAAAATTATTGGATAGCTCTTTACAAGCAAGCCTAAGAGACGAGCTAAATTCTAATGCGGAATGGGGGCAATTGATTGCCCAAAAGAAAATGTCAGTTGGTCTTGTGGACCTTAGTGATCCAGAAAATGTTCGTTTTGCACGGGTGAATGGCAACCATATGATGTATGCCGCCAGCCTTCCAAAAATTGCGATTTTATTATCGGCCATGGATGCCATAGAAAAAGGAGAGCTAAAGGAAACCCTTGAGGTTAAAAAAGATATGCGATTAATGATCAGCAAATCTGATAACGCAGCTTCTACGCGTATGATTGACCGCGTAGGCTACGAAAAAATAGAAGCTGTAATGACGGACCCAAAATATGCATTTTATGATGAACAAAAAGGTGGCGGTCTATGGGTAGGAAAAAGATATGGCAGTGGCGGAGACACCCATCGTGAACCTTTAAAAAATTTAAGTCATGCGGCATCTGCTACCCAAGTTTGTAGGTATTACTACCTATTGGCCAATGGTAAATTGGTCAACCAAAAAAGGTCCAAACAAATGTTGGATATCATGGAAGACCCAGAACTACATCATAAATTTGTAAATACGTTAGACCAGATCGCGCCTAACGCTAGGTTGTTCCGTAAATCAGGTTCATGGAGAACTTATCATTCAGATTCCATACTAGTTTGGGGTAAGGAAAGTGACCGTAGATATATTCTTGTAGCGCTTATCGATGATGCCAATGGTGAGCAAATTATTAGAGATTTAGTGAAGCCCATTGAAAAGGTTCTAAAAAAGCCTGTACTTTAGGTCTTGGAAAACTGATTTTTTCCAATACTTGATGGTAAAAAAATTAATTAAAAGAGTTTTTGACGTTAGAGATGGTGAGTTCAAAGTTTCCCTTTGGATGCTCGCCTATATCTTTTTGGTCATAGCTGTACTGCTTATCATCAAACCTACGGTTAACGCCCTTTTCCTTTCAGAACTAGGTATTGAACAATTACCCTTTGCGTTTTTACTAGTGGCCATTACGGCAATTGTTAGTTCGTATTTTTACTCTAGGGCAGTCGCTAAATTTTCACTAAAAAAGGTAATCGAAATAACGATTATAAGTTCTATAATCATTCTAATTGGACTGGGCATATTGCTATCCTTTCATGTGGTTAGTGGAGTATTGCTTTATTTTTTCTATATCTGGGTAGCCATCTATGCGGTCTTATCTGCATCTCAGTTTTGGATATTGGCCAATTTGGTATTTACTATACGGGAAGCAAAACGACTCTTTGGCTTTATTGGTAGTGGCGCTATTTTAGGCGGAATAATCGGAGGCTATCTTACTTCTATTTTGGCACCTTTAGTGGGAAATGAAAACTTAATGTTCGTTGCCGCACTATTGCTTTCCTTTTGCATTCCTTTATTGCGAAAAATTTGGCTGTTACGCGTACAACAAGACGGCACGGTAAAAAAACAGAAGAGTGCCCCTTCATCGATGGAGTCCCCATTTCGTTTGATTTTAAAATCTAAGCACCTTACCTACATTTCCAGTATCGTGGCTGTAAGTGTTATCGTAGCCAAATTGGTGGACTACCTATTCAGTGATTTTGCTTCCGCTTCTATTTCCGATGCCGATGAATTGACCGCTTTCTTTGCTTTTTGGTTCTCCACATTCAATCTTTTATCACTGGCAGTTCAACTTTTTTTCACCCATAGAATCGTTGGTATTTGGGGAGTTGGATTTTCATTATTATTACTACCGATTGGAATTTTTGGGGGTAGTCTTTTATTTTTATTGTTACCGGAGCTGTCGGCAGTGGTAGTTATCAAAGCGATGGACGGAATCCTAAAGCAATCTGTACACAAGAGCGCATCAGAACTGCTGACCTTACCCTTGCCCTTCGATTTAAAAAATAAAACCAAATCCTTCATCGATGTGGTTGTGGATAGCCTTGCTACAGGTATTGCCGGATGTCTTTTGATTTTTGTAGTACGAGGATTGGACTTACCCTCTTTTTATATTGGTATTTTAATCATAGTCCTTGTTGTGGTTTGGATTTATTTTATCTATAAGGTTAGGTTGGCATATTACAAAACGTTTAGAACCAATTTAGAAATACTGACGGACAACACGGTTAAAACCAAAAAATTGGCCGTCAAGGCAAAATCCGTTGTTGATGGTATGCGTATAGTCTTTAAAAACGGTACGGAAGAACAAATTTTGTTCATGCTGGACAAACTGATGGAGATTAATGACAAGCGTTTTGCGGATGATGTGGAACTTCTTTTAGACCATCCTTCTAACCAAGTGAAAATGGTAGCGCTTCAGAATCTATATTTCCTGAATGCAAAGACCATGACTGCCGATGTTTCCCAACTACTTCAAATTGAGGACCAAGCCCTTACCATAGCCACTTTATCCTATGTACTCAGTTTTGCGCAGAAAGATAATTCCTTTGTTTTTGATGCCTATTTAGACCATGACAATCCCCGTACTGCTTTGGGCGCGTTACATTGTTTAGCTAGGGAATCGGTACAAAATAAAAAACTGAGAGAACGCTACTCCTTAGAAGATAGAATTACGAAGGTTGCTCAAAGTTTAAACGACCCTTCCGATCATAACGGAAAATTGATTCATTTTCTACAAATTCTCGGAGTAGCTCAAAACTCTAAATACTATCCCAAACTTGTCACATTTTTACAAGATAAAAATCCGGAAATCGTCTTAGCTACAATTAAAGCGATTGGTCAAAGTAAGGAGGTGAAACTAGTGCCTTCCTTACTTCCATTTTTACCCAAAAAACAATACAGACCTGCTGTTTATGAAGCATTACAGAATATCGGTCCGTCATCACTCCCAATTTTACATGAAACGATTTCGGAAAGGCTAGAACCCTTAGCTATTATTCGAAGTATTCCTATGGCCATGCAATTGTTTCCATCTAAAATGGCTGTACACCATCTTTTGGCTTTGATGACAGATACTGACCTCACCGTACGTTTAGAAGTGGTAAGGACATTAAGTGCCATACGAACGGTCCACCCTGATTTACGTTTTAACCGGAACAAGGTGGTATCCATAATTTATGATGAGTGCAGGTTATACCATCAAACCTTGTCCGCCATGCACAACCAAATCATAATTTCGTATAGAAATAGATCCAAATCAAAAAAAGAAATCGGAGATACGGAACGTGATGCCCGTACCAGTCTTTTAGAAATATTAGAGCGCCGATTGGATTCTGGGCTGGAGCGAATTTTTAAACTATTAGGTTTACGGTACCAACAACGTGATGTTAATATTGCCTACGAAGGACTGTTAAGTCAAAAACAGGAAGCACAGCTGAACGCTATCGAGTTCTTGGACAATCTATTGACCGGAGAATTGAAACGTAAACTATTACCCATTATCGAAGACTCTGCGGTAGACATTTCATCAGAAGAGCAACTACAAAAAGTGAAACACAAAATTCCTTCAGAAACGGAGTGTTTTCAGTTGCTTTTACAAAGCAATGACCTTAAAGTAAAATTGGCCGTACTCTATCTTATTGCCCAACAGAAAGAGCCGAGGTACCTCCCTATTGTGGAGAAATATATAGAGGATAAAGATCTCAAAATTAAAAGTTTTGCGCTAGAGGCCCATACCGCATTGATAAATACTTAAATCCCAAATCTTGGGTTTTGATTTTACTAGAAAATAACCGCTAATTTTCAATAACGCTGAAAACCTAAAAAACGACACTCATGAACAAAACGTTTATCGTTACACGAATCAATTTTAAAACCATATCGGCCTTGCCCGAGTACTGGAATGAAACCAAATATCGGGAACTTTTGGACCTGATGGAGTTTGATAATGCCGCAAGTTTAGCCACTGCTGAATTGAAGGATATGTGCCTGATGTCCCTCACCGATAATGAACCGGAAGAAGCTGCCGAATTAGTACTAACCTATGTCTTCAAGAATAAATTGAACAAGGGCCAGATAGATAATTTGTCTAACGAAATTTTAGAGGAAAAGCTGTGGGAAGAATATGCCGACCTCTCCTTAAACGAAGAATTTTTTGCCGTACACCAGCTACTGTACGATGCTTTTGAAGGAATTTTTCCTCATCCAGAGGCAGTTAGCTTTCAAATTCGCATCCAAGAAACCAACAAAAAAGGACTTACTCTTTTTGATGAAAATCCAGAACCGACCTTAGTTAGGCTTTTGGTTAATGGTATGGCAGATAATAATGTTATCCATAGATTATTCGATGAGCAACTAGTTGGAGAAAACTTCCCTGAAGCCAAAGATATCCTTTGGCAGTTAAAGATGGTTAAGAACGAAGCTGGCGAATTAATAGCGGATGTCATCTCTTCCAACTATTGGTTTAAAGATTTAAAATATGTGGACCAATTTGAGGCAGAAACGCATCAAGATGCCTAAAAAAGAAAGACCGATTTCAATTTGAAATCGGTCTTTCCATTTTAAACTGTTATTTCTATTTATTTTGCTCCAATTCCATGATCAAGTTAGCTACCAATGCCGTCCATCCTGTTTGGTGAGATGCCCCTAATCCTTTACCAGAATCACCATCAAAAAACTCATAGAAAAAATGTTCGTTTTTAAAATGTTCATTTTTGGTGAACACCTTATTTTCATCCTCAGAATGGTATTGAAATTTACCCTTTTTATTGGGCTCGAATAATTTGATCAATCGTTTGGAAATTTCATTGGCAATTTGATTCAGATTCATTTTTTTGCCTGAACCCGTAGGAAACTCGTACACATATTGATCACCGTAAAATAGATAGTATTTTCTAAGTGATTGAACGATCATATAGTTCAACGGCATCCAAATAGGCCCTCGCCAGTTCGAATTTCCTCCGAACATGTTCGATTGACTCTCCCCAGATTCATATTGAATTTGGTGATGCCCATGATGTTTGAAAACAAAAGGATGTGCTTCATGATATTTAGAAAGCGAACGTATGCCATAGTCCGATAAGAATTCTTTCTCATCGAGCAACCGCTTCAAAAGTTTCTCCAATCTAAAACCACGCATAATGGAGAACAGATAATTACCTTCTGCATTGGTCTCCTCTATATTTGAAATCAAAGAAGCCAAATCTGGTCTTGTCCGAACCAGTTCCGCAGCCCTTACCTTGAAATTTTCCAATTCTTCAAACAAATCTTTATGAATAATCTCGACGGCAAACATGGGGATGATGCCCACTAATGACCTAACTCTTAAACGGTCAGTCATACCATTCGACATTTCTACAACATCATAATAGAAATTATCCTCATCGTCCCATAAAGAAATATCCTTTTGACCAATGTGGTGCATAGCCCAGGCAATATTCAAGAAATGTCTAAAGAACTTGGCAACACTTTCTTCATATATAATATTGGTCTTGGAAAGTTCCAAAGACATGCGTAACATATTCAAGGTGAACATGGCCATCCAACTAGTAGCATCGGCTTGCTGCATTCTTGTAATACCCGGAGGCATATGGTTACGGTCAAAAACCCCAATATTATCCAATCCTAAGAACCCACCTTCAAAAAGATTGGTCCCGTTCTTGTCTTTCTGGTTGACCCACCAAGTGAAATTAATCAATAGTTTTTGAAAAGATTTCTCAAGGAAATAGGTATCGCCTTTACCGGTGCGGATTTTATCCTTTTCATAAACATTCCAGACTGCCCAAGAATGTACTGGAGGATTTACATCACTAAAGTTCCATTCATAAGCAGGAATCTGTCCGTTGGGATGCATGTAATTCTCTCGCAGAACCAATAGTAATTGTTCTTTTGCAAAATAAGGATCAATCTCCACAAAAGAGGCCATATGAAATGCAAGGTCCCAAGCCGCGTACCATGGATATTCCCATTTATCGGGCATGGATATGACATGGCGATTGGTCAAATGTTGCCAATCATAATTACGAGTATCGGTACGGTAGGGTTTTAACTCCCCAGGGCCACCAAACAGCCATTTATAGACGTCATAATAATAGAACTGCTTTGTCCATAATAATCCAGAAAATGCCTTTTTCGCAATTTCCTGTTGATGTTTAGGTAGTTTTTTTTCTAGAATATCATTATAGAATTCATCGCACTCCTCGATTCTTTTTTCGAAAATGGTATCGAAATCGGCCCAAGCATCCTTCAGTCTCTTTTTACTCAATCGTACTCTAACTGATTTTTCCTCACCTGGCTTCAACCTCAATTTATGCCAAACTGCAAATTTGGAACCGGTCTTCTTAGGATTTACTGTATCCAGACCGTCGACTACGTGGTCGTTGATACCATCCTTAACATAATCTACCTCATTGGGTACACCGTAAATACGTTGATTATTGGTTTCATTTTCACAGAAAAGTTGTTCTCCTTCTTCATGATACAAATAATACCGTCCATTTCTGGTACTTCTAGACTGCACCGAAGTATCGGAAATGGATTTCATAGCCGGTCTTTCGTATCGCTTATTATGTTTCCAAAAATTACGGAACCATAGATGCGGCAAAACGTGAACGTTTTCTGCCCTGGCACCTCTATTGACCACGGTCACTTTCATCAAAATATCCCCAACATCTGCCTTGGCATACTCTATAAAACAATCAAAATAGGTATTGTTCTTAAACGCTTTGGTGTCCAATAGCTCGTACTCAGATTCTTGCCTTCCTCTTTCTGCGTTTTTCTTTGCCAATTCCGTGTAAGGGAATTTTTTATAAGGGTACTTATATAAATATTTAGCGTAGGAATGGGTAGGTGTCGAAACCTGATGAAAATATAATTCTTTCACATCTTCACCGTGATTTCCCTCATTATTGGTGAGGCCAAATAGACGCTCTTTTAAAATGGGATCTTTACCATTCCAAAAAGCAGGTGCCAAACAAAGGATTTCTCGAGAATCGCAAAAACCTCCTATACCTTCCTCACCCCATCGATAGGCATTACTACGGGCCTTATCATGGGCAATGAAATCCCATGCATGTCCATTCTCACTATAATCTTCCCTAACGGTTCCCCACTGTCGTTCGGCTAAATAAGGACCCCATCTTTTCCAATTCTTATAATTATCTTCAACGGCTAACCGTTCTTCTTCAGCATTTTTTTTGACCATAAAGTCTTTATCAATTATATCTGTATAGTTGCTTTGAAATTTGGCTTAAAACATAAGCATATGTCGGTTCCAAAGAAGCCTCTAAATTATTTTATTCTTTTGTGATTCCCATAAAAATACTACATGTTGCACTAAATGGTTGATAAACATCATCAACAAATGACGAGTATTACCTAATTATAATAATTAATAGCATAACATTATGTAGCTTCTAAAAAATTTGGAGTTTTTCCATAGAACTGATAGTGCGCTACATAAAAATTATAGTATTCAAAACTAATACTCTTATTGACATTGTGAAATCATGCTATGAATCATAATTTTTTAATAGGCAATAACTTTTTGTAAGTAAGGCATCTCCAAATCCATTCCAAGGGTCCGAATTGGAAATAGGTTAACCAAAATTTACTTAATAATACCTGACCTATAAACACCAGAATGGCGGTCATTAATGTTTCGGACGGACTTAACCTCTCATAAAGTCTAAATCCTACTGAAGTAAATAGAATCAAACCTATAAAACTTTGCAGAATATAATTGGACAAAGCCATTCTTCCCACATATTTGAGCGGAGATAGCATCGCTTTTAATTTTGTGTTATGCCAAAGCCAACCAATTACCCACAAATAAAATAAACCCATGAAAATATCGGAAAGTACCATCAATTTTATAAAAATGGGGCGATAAACTGTATTGGAATAGCATTCAAAATCAGGAAGAATAAATGAAAATAACAATCTATACCCATTTGTAATTATCGCCAAGACTAGCATTGGCTTTTTTATGCTTTGAACGTAGGTGTTCAAAGAAGCATATACTTTATTCTTACCAAGATAAAGACCGAGCAAAAACATAGAAATAGCCACAGGTGCTAAAAATCCGAATAGCATAGGAATATTCGATAAATACTCTAAAAATCTCAATTTCATCCCGTCCAAATAGCTTCCATTTCTTATGATTTCGTTTACCGTATTTCCTGTGTACTGACTTAAGTAATGCTGTGGTTGAAAATGAATTTGATCAAACAAAAATTCTAACAGTTGGTCGTAAAAAGGGAAGAACAGGAAAATCGCGGAAAGTGCCAATATCAGTTTATTCGACCTTTTGAGCATTAGCGTTGTAAATAGCCCCTGTATGGCGTAAAGATTTAGCACATCCCCAGACCAAAGCAAAACAATATGTAAAACGCCAATCATAAAAAGAATAGACATTCTCCTAGCAAAGAATGAGAAAGAAAGCTTATCCTTTTCTACTAACTTTAAAGCTTGCATTGCTATTCCAAAACCAAAAAGTAGAGAGAAAATGGGAAAGAATTTGGTATAAAAAAAGAGCTGTAAGATTTTCTCAGAAATCAGGTCTGCACTGGAAGTCCACTGCTTTGCGAATTCATCTTGATTGAGAAACGTTGAATTCATGATCACAATATTGACCACGAAAATCCCAAGAATAGCAAATCCTCGAAATACGTCCAACAGATCAATCCTTTTATTTGACTTGGTGGGTTGTTCGCTCAATTTTTATCCCCCTATGTAATTAAACTAATTTAAGAATTAACCCTAACCCTTTCGAATCAACTTATCAATATTCCCTGCCAGATACATATGGTCACTGGCCGAATTTTTACGCAATACATTGGTCATTAGCACCACCATGTAACGGCAATTATCAGGGTGTTCTACAATAATTACAGAATTCATGAAATTGGTGACATTACCCATATATTTTCCACAGGCTTCGCCATTGGTACGGTCGCATTTGTATAAGGAGCCCGACTTAAAATAAACCGCAGCTTCTTTTAAAGCGGGAGATTGTGCATATCGAATCCTTCGATCCGTCATATACATTAATCGTTTCATTTCTAAACTAGAAGCTTCATCGACCACCTTACCCTGTTCCAACTGCACCAAAAACTTCATTAAACCTTGTGGTGAACCAATACTACCCCCTTTGTCACCAACATAAGTATTTGCGCCTCTGGTAAAGAAACTTCCCAAACGCCATTCATCAGCCGTAATTCCCAAATCACGCAATGGTAAATTGACCACGTCATTGCTTAAATCCGTCAGGTCTTTTTTAGGAGTTTCTTTAAAATAGGTATCGGCTTCTTCCTGTGTTAGCTCTGGATATTTATCACCAAAAGCGGCCATTAAAAGCACCTCACGCCAAACAATACTTGCCGCCCCATTATTACTTACTGATAACATATGATCTGCCCATTCATACAGCGTAAAAACATCACTGGCAACTACTTGACGTTTGACCAAGGTGTTCTTTTCTATATTGTAAATGGGAATGGTATGCTCATCTGTTAAGCCCCAAACACCTGCTTTTACAGATTTAGTGCGCAACAATTCCGTACGGCTTTCAAAAGAATCCGGATAGATTTTGGCCAACTGGGTAAACAATCCTGTGAGCACTGCTAACTTTCCAACACTACCTGGTTGGTATCCCGCCGTTTCATTTCGTTCCGCATAACGTACATTTTCAGGGTCAGAAATATCCAAAACAGTTAAGGAATAGCTTTTATCCAAACCACGGAACAGCGTATTAATTTCCTTTTGAAAGGCCTCATCGACCTGCATTAGGGCCATGGCACTATCTTCTTGTCTAGACAAAAGGTTTAATTCAATATCACTATAGGATTTCAAAGCACCAAGAGGTAATGCCGCCGCATCTTTAATTTCACCGTTTTTAATCAGTTCCAATCGCTTCAAGCGTTTGATACCGGTATGTTCATAACCATCGATGGGATAATAGGTATAGGTGGTAAAGGCCGAAGCCATCAAAACTACCAACACTAATAATATAGCTTTCTTCATTATATTTTTGTGCTTAACGGAATTTGCTTTTCCGTATTCATTTTTGGGGTAATGGACTCCAAATAGTCGGAGCTTACCGCTTTTTTATTTTCTACAAAAGGCCTGATCTGGAATAGCCAAAGTTTATCTTCCTTAAAACCAAGCTCTACATCGTAGGCCCCTTCGTAATCAGAATTAGTGGCTTTAGGAAGGGTTTCCCGAATAGTTTTCGCCAATTCCTTTATCTCCTCCATATTCCCTTCATTGACCACCCTCTTCTGAAAAGTGGTCATTTTTTTACCCGTACCTCCTGTTGCAGGCAAGCTATTATACATAGGTTCCCGTGCCGGTGCCAATAAACGATACCCTCCATTATCATAAAGTGTATAGGTTTCGGCAGATTGGCCATCTACCGCGCCTCCGGCACCCCTGCTAAAAGCGATGGTTAAATCTGCATCATTACCGGAATTGATTCCCTTAGTAATCAAAACCCCTGAATAATCAACATCTACGCTTGGAATAACCAAAATAGACGGGAATACATTCTCTGGATTCAACAAATATTTCTGTCTCCATTTAAAACTACGCTCGGTATAAGGTGATGCCCAAACATCTTTAATACCGTTTAAAATTTTCTCTTTATCCAACACATTGAAAAGGGTTAGATTTAATCCTGCTCCTGTAAATTCCTTAAGATCCTCCATGTTGGTATCACTTCTTAGAAATACAGGCATACTTCCCAACGGGGCACCCAATATATTCTTGAATTTTGTTTCCAGCTGATCTAGGAACTCAGGTTTTAAGTTCATCTCCTTTATAGCAGTCCTCAAAGTCTGTAATTGTAGTAATTGATAATTCTCAACTTCCGGTTCCGAAATATTTTCGCTACGCATTCGTTCCGCCTCAGCAAACATCGCATTTAAATAACTCCAATACGATTGATTTTCACCAGGCATCTGCTGATCCATATGATCTCTAAAAATCCCGAAAGGAATCACCAAACCTTCTACTACTTGTTCTGGAAACATCTTTTTCAGTTGCCCTAGGTTGGCCGCTTTTGGTCCGCACAAGGCCCCAGAATCACTGGCGTCCACATCTCGCATATTCAATACATCTGTATTTCCCAATTGTATTTTTTCTATGGGCACTTCAATCTTATCCGTATTTCGTTCTTTTTTTACGAAAAGGCTCCGCTCCTGTTCCGTCATTTCAGCTTCAGGCTTAAGAATCACATTTCCTTTATTGGAAACCGCATAAAACACGCGTTCGCCATCGAACTTTTTCAAACTCTGCAGATTTTCATCGGATAATGCCGCATTGGGAATTCCCAGATTACGAGCCAAGAGCTGTACGTGGGAGACCAAGTTCCCTTCCGCTACCGTGGCGATACCCCCTACTGGTTTTAAATCGGATGGGGAGCGTTGAAAAATATATATTTTATCCGACGAAACCTCAATATCTTCTGATGACCCATCGACCACGACCAATTCGCCAAAAGCATAACCGGGATTCAAACCCCTAAACCCGCTTTGGTTTGGAATGTCCATCACTTTATTGGTCAAGGCAGATTCATTAGCTATAAAATCACCCAATTCACCTACGCTTTTACCTAAATGCAACGCAATGGAACCACGTATACGATCATCAATAAAACCGTAAGCTTTGGGCTCAAAAGTAGTATAGGTATTAATGACTTCTTGATAATTGGCCTTTACCATGGCAGCGCTCCATTCTACCGCAGATCGGGCCGTTTCCAATATTTGTGTAAGTTGCGCCAAACTAAGTTGTTCTTCTTTCGATTTACTCAATGTACTGGTAATCTGGTCCCACTCCCACTCTTCCAAATAACCCGCACCAACAGATGCGGTGGTAAGGGCACATATTTTTTCTAATTGCTCCCCTACCGTTTTTGGCTCCCAATTGGGTGCATTTTGAAATAACAGTTCTTCCAACTTCAATGAAATGTCCAATAATTGTAAGCGTGCCATTGGCCGTTTTCTCATTAAGCAATTTTTCGCGTATTTCTAAAAGAAGATTACTGGTTTCATTTACCAACCATTGCGGTTCTTGACCTGCAGTTTGAGATGCTCCAAAAGCCTGTAGTTTATCTACCTAAATCCGTTCCTTTAATCAATTTGGATTTATTCAATAGTGCCTGAACATCCACAGGTTTAAAAAAGGTCTGCATCGTTTTAACCAAGGCATCCAACTTTTTATTTAAATCCGTCGTTAACTGTTTTTGATTTTTGTTTTTAAAATCAACCACTTTCTGAATATCCGATTTTTCCGGCTGACTATGAATTTTAGTACGCAAATCCATAAACGGAAGGTATAGATCGGAAATCACCTTAGATTCACTCCGCATCAATTGCGCAACATTATCATCTCCATTATGAGGAACATCCTTCAAGGATTGACGGATTAGAAAATAATT
Organism: uncultured Flavobacteriaceae bacterium; assembly: GCA_963842105.1. Taxonomy (GTDB): domain Bacteria; phylum Bacteroidota; class Bacteroidia; order Flavobacteriales; family Flavobacteriaceae; genus Maribacter. The sequence continues at coordinate 80,652 of CAWJFH010000031.1, read as the reverse complement.
ATCTTCCAATACCTCATCCTTAGCCAAAAGCCATTTGTAAAAATCGATACCCCAAGCTTCCTCATCCTCAACCTGTACAGAACCTCTATAGAATTGTCCTTTTTGATTGATCCATCCGTTATCGACTAAACGCAGATACTTATCCAATTGATATTGTTTTAACCGAGAATGGTTATCGGCCGTATCCCAAAATTCATCGATATCCGTATATGCCAAAATTTGACCTAAATAGATATGATTCATTTTTCCGATGGAAATCACTTCATCTTTATAACGAGCATGCTGCACACCGGGGCCAATATTATCAGGACAAGGATCTTTGGGTTGTCTAATACTACCATCGGTACAGAACCAACGTATGTCCCGATAAGGTCCTCTAATGTCGTTCTTATATGCAGTAATCTTAGTTTGCAATTGCGCTGCTGTATATTTTTCTTGAGCAAGACCAAATCCTAATGCTTGTAAATAGAAAAATAGGAAAGCTATATATTTAAAATGGGTCATTAAATGTTTTTTTAATCTACAGGAATTAACACCAAAGGTACTATACATTTCAACCATAAATTGTTTCAAACAAAAATTATTTTAAGGTATCCGGGGAAATTACAACCCTGTTAAACAGTTGGTTAAGAACATCAAAATCCGGAATAATTTAAAGACTGAAATGAACTATTATCGAACTTTTTACGTTTCATTTTAGTCAATATCTCGACCTCACCCTAGAGGGTTCAAAAAAAATCAACATTCATAAATCAAACTTATATGAAATCAATTTTAATAGTACTGTTTACAGCCATTACATCAATCACAAATATCAACCTACAAGAAACTGAAAAAATGAACGGTATCTTCATTGGCTATGAAGATGGCGTTTACGTTTTTAAAGATGGTGATGGCAATACAACGGAGTTTAATTACCTATCAGAAGAAGCACGCTCAAAATATGATTTGATAGACGATTCGTTTGTTAATAAACAGTTCATTATCAAATTTACCGTAGCTACTGAATTAGATGAACAAGAGGAAGAAATACAGGTTGCTACCATCGTAGATTTATTGATGCCTATGTAAATAGACCAGTTTTCCCTTTAAGTTCACGGAAATCTCAATTTTCAAAATACATTAGGATCGGTTCTTGAAAGCTTAATTTTAAGAGCCGATTCTTTTTTGTTACTTTGTAGCATCTAGAAAAAAATAAAAATGACATTACTTGGTATTGATGTAGGAGGTTCCGGAATTAAAGGAGCATTGGTAAATGCGGAAACAGGAGAAATGCTTTCCGAAAGATTCAGGATTCCAACGCCGGTTCCCCGTACCCCAGAAGCCATGACCGATGTTATTGCCGAAGTTGTCGCACATTTTGACTACAAAGGAAAAGTGGGCTGCGGCTTCCCTACCATTATCAAAAAAGGGATCTGTAAGGCAACCGGTAATTTAGACCCAAGCTGGCTTGGTGTCAATGTAGAGGAATTATTAGAAAAGAAAACCAATCTAGATTTTACGGTAATTAATGACGCAGATGCTGCTGGTTATGCTACCATGAATTACGGCATTGGAAAAGGGGAAGAGGGATTGGTCATTATGATTACCATAGGCACCGGCTTAGGCAGTGGTGCTTTTTTAGATGGTAAATTAATTCCGAATTTTGAATTGGGTCAAATTCCCTATAAAAAGTATTCGAAGATTGAATTATGGGCCGCAGGTTCCGCGAAGGATAATGAAGGTCTTTCCTATAAAAAATGGGGCAAGCGTTTCAATAAGTTTTTAGAGTATGTTGAATTGATCGTATCTCCAGATTTAATAATATTAGGAGGTGGTGCATCAAAGGATTTTGATGAGTTCAAGGATCAGATTAAAATAGAGACCAGGGTCATACCTGCCGAGCTTCAGAACCACGCAGGCATCATTGGTGCAGCGGTGGCTTCACAACATAAGGCTCCTAAAGTATAACATAAAAATTACAGGCATAAAAAAATCCCGAAGTTATTCTTCGGGATTTTTCGTTATGGATAAGTTTGGTTTGGTTATACTGCTTTATGTCCTAAACTGGCCTTTTTACGATCTTCATAATTTTCAGCAATCGTTTTATCCAATTCTTTAGGGGATTCAAAATTTAATTTCACTTCTTCCTCTCGTTTTTCTCCACCAAAAACAACTTGTATTTCTTTATTGGTCATGGCTTCCAGAGACCTTTTTGCCACATATTCCGGAGAATCCATTTCACGTCCCTTGAATTTCTCCATCATATCCGTATCTGTAGCCGTAGGAAAGGAACAGGTTACCGAAATATTAAAGGGAGCAAGTTCTCGTCTCATCGAATCAGAAAATTGACTAATAGCAGCCTTGGTACTACCATACACCGCATAAAAAGGCATTCCAATTAAGCCTAGACCAGATGATATATTTAAAATAGCTCCATCTTCCGCAGATTTCAACAATGGAATACAATATTTGGTCAATAACAAAACCGCAGTAAGATTTACCGCAACCTGATCATAAAGATCTTCATCCTGAATATCCTCTAAAGGACCTGCCGAAACGATACCCGCATTATTAATAAGGACATCGAGATGACCCCATTTATCCTCGATTCGTGCGGCGGCCTCACGCAATACCTCAATATTTGCCACGTCACCAGCGATCCTCAAAAACTTAACCTCTGGAAAATCTTCAGATAACTTTTTTAAACTTTGTTTGTCCCTGGCAATCACGGCAATATTCTTAACGCCTTGACCAACCAATTCCTGAACCATACATTTTCCGATGCCTCTGGTACCTCCGGTAATGAGGACATGTTTTCCTTCTAATTGCATTTTATAGTGTTGTTGAGTTAGTTAAATAAAGAGCTTTTGGATTTATTAAATTAGATAAAATATGGAGCTAACCCAATAAAACGTTAAAGCGTTTTAAAGAATTATAGAAGTAATAAATAGAACGTTCTTTTTTTGAAGAATTTCAATTTAATTAACCTAAAACAAGTATAATAAAGAAGAAAAAGTCTTACGCAGGTCACTTGAAAAATCCCATCCTAGTTTGGAAATCCAATTGACCTTATTCTCCAGAAGACCATATGGAGAAAAATTGGGGTATAAAAAAAGCCCCTAAAAGGGGCTTGATTATTTATGCAATTTTATTTCGCTTTCGTTCATTTTCCGTAAGGTAAATTTTACGAAGTCGCAAATGCTTTGGTGTAACCTCCACATATTCATCTTTCTGTATATATTCTAAAGCCTCCTCCAATGAAAACTTAATTGCAGGAACAATCTTAGCTTTATCATCCGCTCCAGAAGAACGTACGTTCGATAATTTTTTGGTTTTAGTAATGTTCACGGCCATATCATCTCCACGAGAGTTTTCGCCAATTACCTGACCTTCGTAAATATCCTCACCTGGATCTACAAAGAACTTACCACGATCCTGTAATTTATCAATAGAATAAGGAATCGCTTTACCTTTCTCCATAGATACTAATGAACCGTTTTGACGTTGTGGAATATCTCCTTTCATGGGTTGGTACTCCAAGAATCTATGCGCCATAATAGCCTCACCTGCCGTCGCGGTCAATAATTGGTTACGTAAACCTATAATACCTCTTGATGGAATCTGGAACTCGCATAACATACGATCTCCTTTTGCTTCCATTTTAGTCATTTCTCCTTTACGAATAGACACCATTTCAACAGCTCTTCCAGAAACTTCTTCAGGCAAATCGATAGTTAAATGCTCGATTGGCTCACATTTAACACCATCAATTTCCTTGATGATTACCTGTGGTTGCCCAATCTGCATTTCATATCCTTCACGTCTCATGGTTTCAATCAAAACCGAAAGGTGCAATACCCCACGACCAAAAACCAAAAACTTATCTGCACTATCCGTTTCATTTACACGAAGGGCAAGGTTTTTTTCCAATTCCTTTGCCAAACGATCTTTAATATGACGAGAGGTTACAAACTTACCATCCTGTCCAAAAAACGGACTATCGTTAATGGTAAACAACATACTCATGGTTGGCTCATCAATAGCAATGGTCTTTAATGCTTCCGGGTTTTCCAAATCAGCAACCGTATCACCAATTTCAAATCCTTCCACACCTACCAAAGCACAAATATCACCAGCTTCTACTTCTTCTACTTTTTTACGACCAAGACCTTCAAAAACATAAAGCTCCTTTATTTTGGATTTTACGATACTACCATCTCTTTTTACCAAAGAAATTTGTTGGTTTTCTTTTAAAGTTCCACGTTGTAATCTACCAATAGCGATTCTACCTGTAAATGAAGAGAAATCCAAAGAAGTAATCAACATTTGAGTGTTACCTTCTTTAGGTTCAAAAGTAGGTACATGCTCGATAACCATATCTAAAAGAGGCTCAATATTGTCAGTCTCGTTTCTCCAGTCATCACTCATCCAGTTGTTCTTGGCTGAACCGTATACCGTAGGGAAATCCAATTGCCATTCTTCAGCACCCAATTCGTACATTAAGTCGAATACTTTTTCATGTACTTCTTCTGGCGTACAGTTTTCTTTATCCACTTTATTAATTACCACACATGGTTTCAATCCTAAGTCGATGGCCTTTTGCAATACAAAACGTGTTTGCGGCATAGGCCCTTCAAAAGCATCTACCAACAATAATACACCATCTGCCATGTTCAATACACGTTCAACTTCACCACCAAAATCGGCGTGACCTGGAGTATCGATAATATTGATTTTAGTTCCCTTAAAAATAACAGAAACGTTCTTGGAAGTAATGGTAATACCACGCTCCCGTTCCAAGTCATTATTATCCAATATTAAATCTCCCGTATTCTCGTTCTCACGGAACAAGCTACAGTAGTACATGATTTTATCTACCAAGGTGGTCTTACCGTGGTCAACGTGTGCGATAATCGCGATATTTTTAGTATTGGACATAAGGTCTATTTTAAGCGTGCAAAGATACTTCAAAATTCTATAGATACGCTTAAACTTATGTTATTTTTATCTTATTGATTTTGAGAGGGTTTACGAAAGTTAAGCACTACTTTTTTCTACCACCAATGACCCAACCTATTCTAGCATCTATTAATACCCCTGCCGTTTTATCAAACTCATCAAAAAAAACAGCTGGTCCAAAACCCAAATTAAAGTAAAATCCCTTACTATATGTTCTTTGCAATCCATAAACCGCAGCTACATTATAAAAGTAAGAAGAGCTGTACTCCAAACCTCCAATTACAGGTTTACCAAGCTGAAACTGATTTAAAAAGCTAATATAGTTTCCCGTATTTCCCGTAATATTTTTCCCCTTACGGATTCTTCTATCAAAATTGACATAATTTCTGAGCTCGGCTCCAAATCCCGGATACAAACCAAAACTGGTCTCCCGGTCAGAGCCGCCATTTAGCGCAAAACCAATTGTGGCATCTAGGTTAATCGTAGTTCGATCATCCACACCAAATTCATAGGACACTCCCGGAAGTAAAGCGTTAATTTTAAAAAGTCCGTCCTCCACTACCCTGTTGGACTGCGCATTTACGTAGGCGATAGTACTGAATACTATCGCAAATAAGCAAGATTTTTTCATAAGGTTTGATTGTTGTTTTTGTGAAATGGATAGTTATCAAATTTTAAGCCAAAACTACTAATCAAAAACCGGTATTCTAGATTTTCGTTTGGTGGGCACCCAGCCAAAAGTGAAATTTAAAAGTGGTCCATAACCACTAGGTACACCATCGCCTTTGTAGTAACCAGCACCTAATTCCGCATTAAAATTAAAACCTTTTTCATAGGTGCGCTGAATACCGTAAAGCACTCCATAAAATCCTATATTAAAATCCTTGGGACCTTCAATATCTGTCGTTACCCGTAGCTGCGAGAAGAATATCGTATTGGACAATGCCAAATAATCACCAGAATTCCCCGATACATTTTTACCTTTATCCAATCGCCTATTAAAATTATGGTAATACCTTACCCTGTTATGCAAGGCATAGCCAAAAGCATAGCCCTCTTCATAACTGGCCAATCCAAATCCTGTGGCCCCCGAGGCACTCACATTTCTAAACAACCCTATTTCATAACTGATACCAGGATTAACCAAATTAAGGGTTACTTGATGCCGCTCCAGATTCACAATTCCAGAGCCTTTTTCCGTTATTCCCCTAATCTGTGATTGCACCGTAAAAGAGCCTAAAACTAGAAGGCATAAAGAAGACTTTTTTCATATCGATTGATGGTTGTTGCATTTAAATCTAAAAACAAAACGATTGAATAATACTATCTTTATATAAAATTTAAGATATGGACTTGACTAAGATTCCCCAGATAAAACATACAGATTATAACAACTTCTTTTTGCTTTCCGGGCCATGTGCCATTGAAGGTGAAGATATGGCCATGCGCATTGCGGAGCATATTGTTACGCTTACAGATGAACTTAAAATCCCTTATGTATTTAAAGGAAGTTTTAAAAAAGCCAACCGAAGCCGATTGGATTCCTTTACGGGTATTGGTGATGAAAAAGCACTGAAAATTTTACGTAAAGTATCTGAAACTTTTAAAATACCTACCGTTACGGACATCCATACCGAACAGGATGCTGCAATGGCCGCAGAGTATGTAGATGTGCTACAGATACCAGCATTTTTGGCACGCCAAACAGATTTGGTCGTTGCCGCTGCAGAAACAGGAAAGACCGTAAATATTAAGAAAGGACAATTTATGAGTCCGGAAAGCATGAAACACGCCGTGAACAAAGTGACCGAAACCGGCAATGAACAGGCCATCATTACGGACCGCGGAACTATGTTCGGGTATCAAGATATGATTGTCGATTTTCGTGGCGTACCCACGATGAAACAATATGCCCCGGTAGTGTTGGATGTTACGCATTCCCTACAACAACCCAATCAATCTTCCGGTGTCACTGGAGGAAGACCTGCATTGATAGGAACTATGGCAAGGGCAGGAATCGCTGCTGGAGTTGACGGACTATTTATTGAAACCCATTTTGATTGTGCCAATGCAAAAAGTGATGGCGCCAATATGTTGGATCTTGGGTTAATGAAAAAATTATTGACGGACCTGGTCTCCCTAAGAGCTGTGGTCAACCAATTTTAATCCAAATCTTTGCGTTTGTAAAATCCATTATTTCTAACGGAGAAAGCCTCTTTTAGAACATCGGTTAGCACTACATCATCAACGTCTTCCAACGAAGCATAGCGTAAGGAACGAACCACCTTTCTTTTTTCGGATACCAAAACATCTAAATGTTTGGTGAAGTGTACCGAATTCCAAAAACCTAGATCAACAAAATGTTTTTTCTGGGAGACGTTCACATAGCAAATAGGAGATTTACCCACGTAAAAACAGGGAATATTCCATTTGAATTTCAGTTCCACATTTGGCAAAGTTCGCTCAATGACCATCTGCAAATGCAAAACAATACTTCGGTAAGGTTCTGGTTGATTTAAAATATATTCCTCAGCCGGTTTCATAGTTGTATTTTTGTAAAGATGAGATATCGCTGGAATGATTATTCCTAATAGTTAAAATACTATAATTTTGCCGACCAAAAAAAGCACTATGTATAAAATAAAGTTCGGACTTGTGTTGACACTCTTTTTTAGTTTACAAGCAATACAGAACTATGGTCAGGATAATGAACAGGAAGATTGGATTTTCAAGAATAGTAAAAGTCTATCAGAAATGTGGGAGTTGGAGGATGAATACCACAGGGGAACTTTTCTAATCACTTCCTATAAACCCATATATCTTACTGTCGCAAAGTATTCATCGAATACCAATAATTTTCCAGTCGCAGAAAATTCCAACAAAACACTGGATGGACCCGTAGACCTAGACCCTATTGAGGCAAAGTTTCAGCTTAGCCTTAAAACCAAAATATTCCATAAAATGTTCAAAGGTCGAATGGACCTTTGGATGGGCTATTCCCAGACCGCTTATTGGCAGATATACAATAAAGAAAGGTCCAGACCTTTTCGTGAATTAAATTATCAGCCAGAGATTATTGCGAATTTTCCTGTAAAATTCTCTTTTTTAGGCTTTGATGGGAAAATGATTGGGGCTTCCATCATCCATGAATCCAACGGTCAATCAGATCCTATTTCCAGAAGTTGGAACCGTATTGCACTGCATGCCGGTTTTGAGCGTGATAATTGGCAAGTTATTTTAAAACCTTGGATACGATTGGGCAGTAAAATAGATGACAATGAAAACATATCCGATTTTATTGGAAGAGGAGAAGCGAATGTCATTTATGATTGGGGTAGACAACGGTTTACAGCCATAGCCAGGCATTCCCTAAATGTAGGCGATAAAAGTAGAGGGAGTATTCAGCTCAATTGGTCCTTTCCCATTTTCAAGAACTTTAGTGGCCACTTACAGTTCTTTGATGGTTATGGGGAAACCCTTATCGATTACAACCACAGACAAACTACATTTGGCTTAGGTGTTTCCTTGATCAATTAACCATTATTTAAACTTAGCAACACCTATACCTATTACACGTACAGATTGATTTTCATACATTTGAGAAAATCTCTTAGGTATGAAAATCAAGTTGCACTTTTTAGGATTTCTATTATTTTCAGCAATCATTTTTGCACAGGAACACAACCATAGTAGCACTGTTCCGTTAACATTTCCTGATATCCCCGGATATAAAAGTTTAAAGACCGATTTACATATCCACACCGTTTTTTCCGACGGAAATGTTTGGCCGAATATACGCGTGATGGAAGCCCTACGAGATAATTTGGATGCCATTTCCTTGACCGAACATTTGGAATACCAACCGCATAAGGAAGATATTCCACACCCCGATAGAAATAGGTCCTATGAAATTGCCATGGCCGAAGCCAAGGAGCATGATTTGTTGATTATTCACGGGTCTGAAATTACCAGAAGCGCACCAATGGGCCATAATAATGCCGTATTTATAAAAGATGCCAATCCTATTTTACAAGATGAAGCAGCCGATGCATTTGCCGAAGCGAAAAAACAAAATGCTTTTGTGTTCTGGAACCACCCGGCCTGGTATGCGCAAACGCCAAAAGGGAATCCTATTTTAAGTGATTTTCAAAAAGAACGTATCAAAAAAGGGGAATTGCATGGAATAGAAGTCATCAACTCCGTTGATTATGCCCAAGAGTCCTTAGCCTTGGCCTTGGAAAACAACCTGACCATCATGGGCACCAGTGATATTCACGGACTAATTGATTGGGATTATACCGAAAAAGGAAATAACCGGCCTATAACATTAGTTTTTGCGAAAGAAAAAAGTCTTGAAAGTATTCAAGAGGCATTGTTCGCTGGCCGCACCGTTGCCGTTTATAATGATTTGTTGGTTGGGAAAGAGGAATTTTTAAAACCACTTCTAAAAGCAAGTATCAGCATAGAAAAAGCAAGCTATATCGAACAATACCCAAGTACTTGAACTGGAACTGAAAAATTTGACCAGCAGTAATCTATTATTTCAAAATGAATCCGAATATACTTTTTATGACAGCTCACCGGTTTTTGAGATAGCGGCTGGAGAAACTTTGAAACTATTGGTGAAAACACTTGAAGAAAAGAAGCAGATTACCTTAAAACTAAAAGCACTCGGTTGTTTTACCGCTCCAAAAGTTCAACCCATAATTGAATGGGATATTCAAATAAAATAAGGTTTAACAACAATTAAAACTGATTTCATCATCAAAATCAGGCAATAGTTTGAGACGGAATTCTTCAGGGGTTTTTTCGGATATGGTTATTTTTTTAAGCACCATATCCACGTTAAAATGAAAGGAGGATAAATCTCCGTCACATTCATTATCTAGACGTTCCAATACAAACCGGGTTATTTTGGACCGCAGTTTGTATTCCAAATCCAAATAACTCTTTTCAAGTTCTTGGGTTTTTTCGGTGTTGGTAATCCAATAGAAATTCAAAACTTAGTTTTTAATAAAAGGGTAAGGTAAGTCAAAAATGAAAATTTTCTAATCTAGACTGCTTTTTTTGGACAAATAGCTAATTATTCCTTTCCATCTACATAATCCTGCAAATAGCTATAACGCTCAGTCAACTTACCGTTTTGGGTCATTCTGAGCCCTGTGTAACACCCCATCCTTATCCCCATTGAAAAAAGCGGGAATCACATTTTTAATGAAAGCTTCTCCAAAACCTTCACTCGCATCACGAGGAAGTTCACAAGGTAAATTATCCACGGCCATTACGGCAATAGCCTGCGGATTTTTAAAGTCGGTCTCCGATTCTGACTTTGGGTCATACCCATAAATAGGGTCGGCAATGGTCGAAGGTCTAATGGTGGAAGCAACAGGCCCATCAATATCACAACTAACGTCTGCCACCACTCGAATCTTAAAATCTGGATGCTTGGCATCTTCACGAGTGTACAAATACGGAGCTCCTTGTCCGTAAAAATGACCAGCAATATAGAAATCGGTTACTTTGGCGAAGCGAAAAAAGTTAGATTTATATTCTTCCGGATGAGCAAAAAAGTTGGCCTTGTTTCCACGAACTCCGTCCTTTCTTTTATTATATTCCCCAGCATCTATTTGACAATAAACAGGCTCGTTGAATTCCTTTTCCAGATATTCAGAAACCGTGACCCGGCGCATGCCCATACCATCCAACATTTCTCGAGAGCCGTTACCTACCCTACCCCTACCCGTCAATAAAACCTTGATATTAGGGAGTTTTAATTTTTTCAATTCATCAATCAAAGCTTGTTGGTCAGGCAAATCATTGGCTTTGGGTAGTTGAAAGCTATCGTATTTGAGTCCGTATGTCCTAAACCCATTATACGCTCCTACAATACCAGCATACCTTCCAAAGGCGACGACGCGCTGTTCTTGGGCATTGGTAATGACTTCATGGTCGTAGAGCTCTATATTTTTTTCTAAAATAGCCTGAAGCAAATCTCGATTATAAGGCTGCTTTTTTATGGTGTGGGAAAAAAAGAAGTATTTCTTATTGCGAATTAGGGCATCGATAGGAACTTCCTTTACCCCCAGTAGCACATCACAGCTTTCCATTTCGTCTGCCACTGTTATACCCATTTGCACATAGGCATCGTCTGCGTAGGCCCGAATGGGAGATGGTTCCACCAGGAGTTCTGCCTTTGGATAGGCTTTTGCGACTTTCTGACAGGCTTTGGGGGATAAGACCACACGTCTATCCGGCGGATTTTTACGTTCTCTGATGATTCCGAACTTCATAAAGGGCTTTGGTATAAATATTGTATAAATGTAAAAGGAATTACAGCGGTTCACAAACTTTTGTTAGCTTTGCTGCCCGCGTAAGGTCCTTAGACCTCTCACGGGATGAAAGAAGCAAAGATTTGCGTTAGGGATAAAGGCAAGTACCGTGTACTGCCGAAAGCCCGACCCTTTTACAAAAAGGGGAACGCCCAACTACTTTTAACGTAGAAGTTCATTAACATATTGGGGCCGACCGGTTTTGACAGCGAGACCAGTTGAGATGTAAGCATGCCGAGCGCTGGGGTACAGCTCGTTAATATCATACTTCACACTTTTAATTGGCGAAAATAATTACGCTCTTGCCGCATAATCCGAATTACAGTAGGATTTGCCTCGTCCCTACTAGGTAGGGAAGCGAGATGTTCCTGAATAGCCCTTGTTGACGGCGATTCTTTTAGGAGCACCAGAAAAGTCAACACAAGGGTGTCCGCTCGCTTTGGTGGCACCACCAAAACCTTAAGAAGATAAGTGTGTATTGGGCCGTATCTGGTCAGGTACGCATCGAAAACCAAGCAGATACTACGCATGTAGAAAGCATTTGAATTGCTTGTTTGGACGAGGGTTCGAATCCCTCCGGCTCCACTGATAATAACCCTGTAGGCTAATGTTTACGGGGTTTTTTATTTTTAGTTGTACGGTTTTTGTATTGTATTGGTGGATAGTATCAATGGCGGATGGTTTAGGGCTGTAGTGGTGTTAGTGGCTTTTCTAGGTGGTATTATATTTAAGTCAAGAAAGCTCTGCAAAGTACCGCAAAATATAGGGTTTCTCTTTTAATAAGGGAGTCAATAGTTAAGTGGTGGAGGTTCTCAAAAGGTATTTTTATATATACTCTTCTTTTATATATATATTATTTTGAAAAGTTTTAAAAAGATATAGTATTAAACTACAACTATAAAAAATAATTGTTAAAGTACTCCACCACTCCACAATCTTTATATTAAAATAGGCTTTAGCCCTTTATTTTATTGGTGTTACCAGCTATTACTGACTTAAATATAATACCACCCCGAAACTGCTTTAATATGTTGTACGGTTTTTGTATTGTATTGGTGGATAGTATCAATGGCGGAGGGTTTAGGGCTGTAGTGGTGTTAGTGGCTTTTCTAGGTGGTATTATATTTAAGTCAAGAAAGCTCTGCGAAGTACCGGAAAATATAGGGTTTCTCTTTTAATAAGGGAGTCAATAGTTAAGTGGTGGAGGTTCTCAAAAGTTATTTTTATATATACTCTTCTTTTATATATATATTATTTTGAAAAGTTTTAAAAAGATATAGTATTAAACTACAACTATAAAAAATAATTGTTGAAGTACTCCACCACTCCACAATCTTTATATTAAAATAGGCTTTAGCCCTTTATTTTATTGGTGTTACCAGCTATTACTGACTTAAATATAATACCACCCCGAAACTACTTTAATACCACTTTTATCTATTTCGTATGACTTTATAACTCTAGGCGGGCAAATCTTGTAACTAAGAAGTTAGTTGAACCTATAAAATCCGCCTCCGCTCGAGTACCTACCCCCCTCTAATTTTCCATTACCCTACTAATCTACTAGACTACTCGCAATATTAATAGTATTACTATCAAAATCCTATTACCCTACTAAATTACTAGGATACTTCAAGTAAATTGTATCATTTTTAGGGCATGGCCTAACCGAGGCACACTATTTCAGTATATCAACCGCCTTTTATGTAGTTGATCGAATATATCAACAATACCCACCCTAAAAATATAACATAGCATATCTTAGCCGGATGAAAGCTAGATATATTAGAATAAGTACCCCGGATCAAAATAAGGAGAGGCAATTAGTAAACGAACATCCTAACGAGAAAATCTTTATAGATGTCTGTAGCGGCTCAATTCCCTTTAACCAACGCCAACGGGGTAAGGAACTATTACAGGCGGTAGCGGCCTCCTCTATCGATATGGTAAGCGTTCACGCCATTGATAGGCTGGGGAGAAATCTACTTGATATTTTGACTACAATTGAAACCTTCACAAACGCCGGAGTAGTTCTTAAAGTGGATAGCCTAGGCATGGAATCAATGGTTAAGGGTAAGGTTAACCCAGCCTTTAAACTTATCATTAGCGTAATGGCCAACATTGCAGAAATGGAACGGGAAACGATGTTAGAACGCCAACGGGAAGGAATAGCTTTAGCGAAGGCCAAAGGAAACTACAAAGGCCGTGAGCGGGGATCCAAGGAATCAAAGGAGGTTTTCTTATCCAAATACCCGGAAGTCGTTAAACACCTTAAAAAGGGGCAATCGATCCGTAATACTATGAAGCTGGCCGGGGTTAGTTTAGGAACGGTTCAAAAGGTTAAGGGAATGGTTTAAGTTCCTAGCAAATTATCAAATTCAACCATAATTTGCCTATGTTATTAATAGCACTCGCTCACTGAATAAAATCCTAAATAGTTTGCTTTTGGATAATAAAAACGGTGTTTACAATTATATTTAGAAATAATTTTCACTAGAAAAGTTCAATCTTTCCATTAAAACTTTATACCATTAAATTCAATTCAAAAATCTTGGTAATTGTTATTCACCTATAGAAAATCAATGTTTTCTATAAACCTCAAACTCTATAAAAACAATTATAAATTATCTCCTCTAAACTAAAAATCTATTTTAAAAATAATATGCCCAACACCTGTTGTGGTGTCTAAAATATTATCTTTCTTTTTGGGATCAAAAGGTTCAACTCGTTGAATAATTGTTTTATAATTTTTATTTTCTTTATGATTTTTCCAAGTTATATTTTGAAAGGTTCGCCCGTTGTATGAATCAGTGGTCAACCAAAGAGTTATATCTTTTTCGAATTCATCTAATTTGAATGTCGCTATTACTCCACCACTTAGAATTTTATCCCCTAATTGAACGGAAAAAACTTCCCTACCACCCTTTCCGATAAGAGGCTCTTCCACTACAATTGCATCTTTTCTAAATTCATCTTTGACACCTATCATAGTTATATTTACCCTAGGAGCCAAAACAGGATAAACACCAACCTTATTATAACTAAGCCTTATTTCATTAGTTTGTGGATATTTAAGTAAGAAATACTTAATATAACTATCACCGCCTGTCTGATATTTATATAGCTCTTCTGATTTAAAAACAACATTATTCAAAGTAGTTACTTGGACTTTAAAGTCGTTTTTAACTGTATTTAGTAAACTATCTACTCCCGATAAATTTTTTGAAGTGCTATTAATTTTTTGAAGTGCCTCCCCTAAATTGACTATAATTTGTGTGGCTCTAAGGCTATCTTTAATAATTTGTTTATTCCTTCTTTTCTGTTCTAACTTGAATCTAGTAATTTCTTCCGATTTTTCCTCAACACTATCCCATATTGTAATTACAAGTAGAAACATTGATAAAACTATTATAATTGGCCTCTTCTTTTTTTCCCATCGAACATTTTTTCTTTTCCTCTTAAAGTTCCAAACCTCTACCACAGCTATTGATATTCCAAAAATAGTAGCTAATATTTTCGGCCATGGAAGTTCAAATAAGTTCATTTAAGAATTTTAGTTTAGAATTTAATTCACTTTTAAATTGAAATTGAATTACCAATTGAAATAATTAATTCATAAGCTATTTGCCTCATACTAGCTAATTCAAGTCCAACAACATTTTCTTCGATTTCAACACCATCAACCTCGTATACAAATCTCGAATTAATACTATTACCTTTTTTTAGCTCTGAATAAGATTCATCAATTTTTGAATCAACATGTGCGCCACCATCCTTATTCGCCATTGTTAGCACTATATCTTTTCGTGTATATAAATTATTAGTAGAATCTCTAATTATATTTTGATTCCACCATTCATCAAAAGGCAAATAATCATTTTTACACCAAGGAAATTCTCTACATTCATCTAGGAATGGAATAAATTTCGAACCTGATGAGGAAACTTGATTTAATACCAAACATTTTACAGCACCTAATTCTTTTGGGTCGTATGGTACAGCAGTATTGAAATATTGAATAGAATTTTTTAAGTTCAAATGCTTTAATAGTGAAATTGAGTTTCTAGTATCATGAAGAAGAACACGAACCGTAGTTGCAAGCCTAATAGCCTCTCCGACATGTCCATTATCGTACGAGGAACTCGAAAGTTTTAAAAATGAAATATTTTGATGTAGTAATTCATATAATTCTTCTTCAGTTCTAATTATTTGATTCGCCATTTTAACACATATAGTTTTGAACCAAATTACATATTTTTAAACTATTTTTTAACACTTTTGATCAATCAATATAAATAGAAAGCGACAAAAATAAAATGTTAAAATTAACTTTCCACTTTTATCCGTTCCCAGCCACTAGCCGGAATGTTCTTAAATGTCTCTACATCCAATAGCATCAGAATATGCCTACTTGGATACTTATAGCAAAGTTTTACGTAGCCCTCCCGAGCCTCCAAATACCAACCTTTCATCCCTAATGGCTTTTGTTTGACTTGCATATTCTCCAAGGCTTGCTCATACTTATGCCTCCCGATCTCCTTTAGGAGTTCCCGGATAATTTTAAGGTCGTAATTTCTATACACTATGGACATAATCCAAAATTATGGATTTATTCCTAGTGTTTGACATGGTGTTGATAAATAAAAAAAGGCCGCTAAGGGAAATCAATCCTTAACGGCCTCTCATGGTAAAACAGATTCTTAAATTACTTCCTTTCTCTTGTAAGTCCGTTCTAAAACAAACTCTATATAATCCCTCCCTATTGCATAATTTTCAAGACCGGTAATAAACGCAATCTCTCGGATGCATTTCTCCCAATCTTCTAGCCCCATAGTTTGATATCGGCCATCAGCTTTGATAAGGTATTCGTTATTTTTTGACCTCTTCAAGTCTATTCCTAAAATTGTTATGGCGGAGTAAAAACAGCGTTGTAAGTACTGTTTAGCTCGGGATATGGAAACCCCCTGAACTATTTCCGCCCACTTACAATTCCGCACCAACTTTTCTAATTGCTCGTCTATGCTCAACTCGTCCATGCTAATATGCTCTAAGTCTAGGGAGAAAGTAATCCGAAAAAAGTTCCTTCCCGTTAAATACTACCGCAATTTCCGGGTATTCAGAAAACCGGGGATCAATGGCATCGATCAGCTTTTGAAAATACTCCCCAAGCTCTCCGGCTTTGAGAGGCGTTTCGACATCCTTTTGATCCATTAATAAATAACCTCTCTGCGATACGCTCATGAAGATCCCTTCTAGCTCTATAGCCTCTATTATTGCCTCAACAATTTTTTTAGCGGTTCCCGGAGCATCACCATTTTTATGGGCAATAGTCACCCCCTTTAATCTCTCCTCGATAGCTAAGAATATTTGAGCTAGTGAGAGGCTTTTTTGCCGTGCAATCTGCCGGATCCGAGCTATTTCAATTTCGCTCTCATATCCCGGAACCTCATCCATCATAAGTTGCTGACCATCAATGAACAAACCGCCATTTTTGGTTGTTATATAGTTTTTCATGTTTCTTTATTTTGGTAAGTGATTGATAAATGCGGCCAGTAGTTTACTAGCATCGCTTAAGGAAGTAAGCCTACCCGCTACGGAACTCCCATCTATTATACTTTGGAAATATGGTAACATAACCTTAGCGGTTAATTGTGTATTTCCAAATCGGTTGTCCGAGCAATCAATATTTACGTGCTTTTGGCTATCCTTAATGAAACCGATAGCTACCCCAACCTCGGCGGTTGCCAACGCTAACGCCGCCATTATTTCGGTACGGGTTGCCGTTTCTTTCGTATAGAGCAAGGGAGCCTTAATCGCTTTTTCTACAAGCTGACTTAGATAATATTCCGAGGGTTTCAACTTTCTTTGTGATACCGCATAATTATCGGCCGCAACGCTCAAATATCTTTTTAGATCCGAGGCAGTAGGATTATCAAGGCTTTTCAAAACTCCACTCCATGCAAAAATCTTAGAGGCGGCGGTATCCAGTAGCTCTAAATTAGCCCGGTCTACTTCTACCGTTATTGCCCCGGATTTAACCTTTAAAATACCTCCGAAATTTCCGCCGCCTATCCAAAGGAAATTAGATTCTAGGCTACTTCTAAAAGCGGCATCCGCTATATGTTGTAGTAAAATCTCTTTTTTCCAATTGATATCCAATTGTATTTCCCTAACCTTTGGGAGGTTCGCTATCAAAGAAATAGCGGCGGTTTTGATAATCTCCTTTCGTTCTTGCTCCCTTTCGATCTCTAACGGGCTAAGGGCTAAAAATCGCACCCTTTCCCGGCGTTCCTTTGCCATTCTATTATCCCGAGCGTGTGCCATCTGTAAAGCTTTGATGGGGTCTATATGAATTAGGTTCATAATCTCCCGCTCCTCTGTATCAATAACCGCTTTAGGTTTCGGGGGAGCAACCTTTATCGGTTTTACGGCCTCCGGTTTAGGTTGCACTCGTTTACCGTAAATAATCAAGGATTTCTTTTTTGGTTTATCCAGTACTGCTAATATTTGAGGCTTCCGTTTATTAAGGATAGCCCGTACAACTGTATTCATATTTAATTTCATAATTGATCGATATTTAAGTTATTAAGTAATTTTAATCTAAAAAGGTACTCGGGTGTTTCCGTGTGTAAGTCTAGCTCATACATGAAAATTCCGATAATTTGTCCGGCCGTATCCCTACTAACTGCATCTTGACTATATGCCAATTGCAGTAGCTTTCTTTCGCCTAGGGTTTTAATCTTCAAGACTCCGGTAATAGGTGAACCGTTTTTGCAGAATACTTGAATCTCATTGCCGTAAACCTTTATAAAATGTGGTTGCGTAAATCGAGCTACTTTCATATTACTTGGTTTTTAGGTTCCATATATTCACTTAAAAAGCCTAGTACTTCCTTAGAAAATAGTTTATCGCTATACTCTATGACCATATCCGCTATTTTTAGTTTATCCTTAACCCGGCTGGTCTGAATATTCTCCAGTACCATTTCTTTAAATTCGTTAATGGTAGTTATCTCCGGCTTATATCCATCCTCTATATGCATGAGCTTATCGGTTTCAAATCTCTTTAAGCCCATTCTTTCCAAGTATAGAACCCATACCAAGTAATTAGGGATCATAACCCCTTTTACCTTTTTATGCATGTTATCTATTAAATCCATTAACTCGATTTCCATTAGCTCCCGTTTACTGACTGCCTTAGCCTTGAGGCTAGATATTGATAGGCCGGAAACTCTTTTATTTACTTCTTTCATCTTTTGTTTTTTAGTATTAAATCATCCAGCCCGGAGCCATCCGGTAGATCCGTACTCTCTAAAATTGGGCTGACTTTTATATTATATCCTTGTTTATTCATTTGCTCGGCCATGGCTACCCATTTGGTATAGGCCGTTCCTTTGTCCGGGTATGCTTTTATAGGTTTACCCTTTATAGCTTCTAAGATCTGGGCTTTTAGACCGGATAAGGCTCCGACCGCTAACCAATTATATTGAGGTTCCGATAAGGCCGCTATCAAGGCTCCTTTTTCGCTTTCGAGTATCCGTATTTCCTTCTCGGGGAATCGTTCTACTAAGTGGAGGCCAAACAGGCATTGACTAAGGTTAAATAAGTCAAGGTTTAGAACTTTATGCATCCAGCTAATACGTGGGTAGGGATCCTTTGTCCTCTTACCATCCGTACCGTAATGCAGTATTTTACCTCCTCTTATCCTACCTTGTAAATCAACTTGATAGTAAACCGTGGAATAAATCCAAGGCGTATTAGTTCCTCTTATCCTGTAAGTTTCCTTTACCCTATCAACTTCCTCTTTTGGGAATTCGGAATAAAGGAAACTAGTAAGGTTACAGGTCATGGGCTCCGCCTTTAGTAATTCCGGGTTGTGGTAAGTGGCTAGCATTACCTCTTTGGGCATTACATCCGCTACCATCGTATTTTCCCCATCATAGTAATTAGGTTCCCCAATTTTTGGTAACGTACTACCATCTAGGAACCATTCCGCAATCCATAAAGCACCCGATTCCTTTTCCTTGATTACAGATTTTGGCAAAACGTGAACCCGGTAATTTTTTTCGGTCAATTTGTACGCCTTGGAGCTTATCGTTTGCAACATCAAGAACTCGATTCTAAAGGCCGGGGTTCCTAATGATGGGATTCTTTGATAACCGCATTCGCTCGCCCTATCGCAACGGCCATAAGTAGTATCGGGATGGTATTCCTCGGTCGTTATATCTATGTACCTAACAAATCGTTTCTTATTACAGGATGGGCAAATGTGCTTTTTTGGGCTAGGGTCTAGAGTATACTTAAAATCCATCGTTAACAATTTTCCTAGTTGCGTATACCCTCCATCCGATATTACGCTGGACGGTTTTATAACCAATATTCTCGAGTCTAGCCCGGAAATTTCGGTTAGCTACCGGGCGACTGCCTTCATCGTTACAGTAGTTGCTGTAAATGGTGTATATCTGCTTGAGGTCTATTAGTTCCGTGTCGTGTGGCTGCATACCCGTATCCTGACAAAAGAGGCGGACACTATCGGAATTATCACGGTACTTTATTAGAGCCTTTTCAGCCGCTTCACACTTACTAAAACCTTGCTGATCCAGTAGCCTATCCAGCCCCTCTAGTACCCAATTAAAAATAGCTGGTAACTCATTGGCTATAATCCGGCCTACTAAAGTTCGATCCTGTTTCTCCGGTGGTATTGTTTGATCAAATTCTATGATCAACCAACGCCTAAAGAATCCGTTTGACTTCTCCACCGACTGCGGGAGTATGTTCGTATTACAGGCAAGTTTAGCGTAGTTCCGTAACAAAACTGGTTCCTTGTAAGGACTTCTAGCTTGTATGGGTTCGCATGAGCTTAACTGCTTAAAATTGTTTACGTCGATATTCGAGGATATTTCCGCACTATAATTTAAGAGTTTGTTTCCTATGTGCGCCCGGCTATATTTATTGTCATCGCACAAGTCCTTTAATCCGTAGTTGGAAACGTTCTCCTCGCCTAGTAAAGCGTTGATAATATCAGCATAGAGGCTTTTACCATTGCTCCCACCTCCGAGCAATACCAGCATCTTCTCGAGCTTCATCGTTGAAGCCTTGACGAATACCGAGGCGGTAAATTCGGCCAATACCCTTTGCTTTTCCTTATCCGGTAAAACCTCATCAAGGTATCTATCGAATAACGGGGATTTGGCTCCGGGTGTATAGTCAAAGGGTAGTTGATGGGTTAACCAGTCCTCTTTTTTGAAATCCTTTAGCTCGGATCCTCCCTCTATGTTAACATGGTAGGTTCCGTTCCTTAGATTTATCAGCGTAACCTTATCATCTTTTGGCTCCGTGTTGAGGTAGGCCTCACTTAGAAATTGTAAGAGGAGGTCGTTCCTAAATTTGAAATCCCGACATTTGTATTGATCCATACCGAAACGGATACAGGCCTCGCCTAAGAAGTGGCTAAACTGATCCTTGGAAACCTCGCTCCAATGTGTACTATTGTAAATATGGATTAGTCCGTTATGCTTTGCGAGTCCAAAGGATTCTTTATCTACCAACTGCTTTAATTGGTCTAGGGCTATTATCATGTAGGTAGCTCTAGTTACCTTTTTCTTTGCTAATTGCGCCTGTAAATCCCTATACTCGTTCAACTGCCCCGGCTCCTCTACATTAATGGCCTCCATGCGGTTTATAAGGCTCGCTATCTCGGGATAGGCGACGGCTTGGAAATTGATCGGCTCAATGCTCTCTAGGAGCTTATCGAGTAATTGCGTATTGGTTATGTATTCCCGGCTAAAGTCCTTGACCTCCTCCGGGTCTGCGTAAAAGGTTCCCATAACTATATGATGGTCTTTAACGCCGCCTCCACGTCGGAACGCTTAAAGTATACTCTACCACCGATACCGGAGGCTTGGATACGACCCTTTTTTCTCCAAAGATGGAGAGTACTCAAGTCAATGTGTAATAGCTCGCAAACTTGGTTCCTTGTTAGGAGTTCGTTACTGTCCGGTTTTGGGTTAAGGGCAAGGCTATTTAATTTAGAGTCAATAGCTGACTCTATCAATTCTTTTAAGTCCGTAGGACTAACTTGGTTTAAAATCGTGGAATGCATATCTATTTTGTGTTTCGAAACACAATTAGAATGCTAATAAGGAAAGTGGATTTTGAATTTTATAAATGTGCCATAGTGAGGCCTGTATAGTATCCAAGAAAACAAACCCTATCAGAAACTAATTATGTTTCATATTAGGTGGCATTATTGCCGTGATATGTTTCCTGTCCTTTCTAGGGTATCATCCTAGTATATACAAGCTGGAAATAAAAGCCTAGCTCATGTGCCGGGATTCCTTTTATTCCACTATTTAAAGTACCTCTAGTTACCGCTATCGCACCTCTTAGGGTTTTTGATAAGTAACGCCTTAATGTTCCGTGTCATCCGACTATCGATCGAATGGGTAGAACGCAATTTATTAAATCCAAAATGTCATAGAACTTGTAATTCGTTGTAAATGTATGGTGTTAGTCCGAAGTAGGCTCCCAAAATTCCGTTAAATTCGATAATAACCAATAATTTTATATTATCTTTGCAAGTTATTTGCTTAATAATTAGCCCTTTACCATATTCCCAAGATAAAAGGCCTTGTTTCACTTAATCGGATTATTCGCACACTTTAGCGAAATCGTTTAAAATTCCACTCCAAATATTTAAAACCTCATCCTTTTTTATAGCCATATAATAGGCCTCCTCTAAATGCGGGATTACATCCTCGGGATATTCAAATTCTAGGGTAGCGAGTTGGATCGCTAAGGGTAGCCCCTTTTCCCCTTGGTTAAGTTGTTCGTTAATCATACTCTCTAAATTCAATCTTGTAGTAATCTCCATAATTATCTATTTAATTTATTAAAATGTGAAAATGCATCCAACGCCGTTTGCTCGGCGGATTTCTGTATGTAGTTCAAAAACTCGGATTCCGAGGCGTGTCCGGTAAAGCCTATCAGTACCGAGGTCGGTATATCCCCGTAGTAATTCGTTGCGAAGGATCTCCGGCCGATATGCGAGGTTACTAACTGCCACTTTGGATAGTTCCCCGTTACGTTCCTATAGGAGGCCTTTTCCCCTTTAGGCTTTACGTTCTTACGCTTTTTACCCTTACATATCTCGAATAGCTCGGCGGCCTCTGCCACTAGCTTTATATAGTCGTTATACTTTTGATCGGAGATAGCTCTAGGGAAATCCCCTCCCCTCTTTTCCAGCACGGCCAAAACCTCGGGCAATAATGGTATGGTCATAAGTTTACCCGTTTTCATTTGTTTGAACTCTAGGAGATGGCCGCTAGCCGTTTTCCGGATCATACTTTTATCGAACCTTAGAAAATCGCTTACTCTTTGAGCCGTATAACAGGATAGGATCAGCCAATCCCTAGCGTTATCTAGATAATTCTCCTTTAGTTCTAAATCGGATATACGCTCTATCTCATCTTTAGTTAAATAAATATGGGGAGCTGGCTCCGGGGTTAGGGTAAGGCTCTTTATTTGGGGATCTATTTCTAGGTTGTTATAGTTGGCATGGTAGCAAATGGATTTAATCATCTTGAACTCCCTTTGCTGGGTGTTTTGGCTGTATTGCTCCTTGGTGTAATACTCTTGGAACCTTAATTTAAAATCCTCGTTGATTTCCTTTATCAATATGGTTTTTCCGGTAGCGGCCTCCATCCTTTGCATTTTCTTTTTGACTACTGAAATACGGCGGATGCTCATAACGCTGATATCGTTCTCCTTGCGCTGTAAATAATAGTCAATGTAATGAACTAGGTCGAGCGGAATCGCCTTTATACTTTCGGGATCATAATATGAGGCTACCACCTTGGATAACCAATCCTTGTTAACGGCTCCGGGGCTGGTATCCTCGAATCTATTCAATACAAAGGATTCTAGGCTGGTTAAATGCGAGTTGACCTCGTTGTATGTATTACGGTCGTCAACATCCCTGATACTCTTTAAATTCTTTTGGTGGGTATTATCCCAATACTCCCGGGTTACTTTGAGCTTAGTTTTACCGCCTATGACCATATCCTTATTATCGAAGCGGAAAAGTAGCCTCATATTTAGATACGCCTCTTTCTTTGTGGATCGGTATAGATAATTGATAGTTGCCATGGGTACAAAGAACGGTTATTTTGTATTGTAATTGTACGGCTGGATACTTTTTAGACCAATTACCTCCTACACCGTTCAACTACTCAAAAACGGGAATAGTCCATGTGCCTATAGGTTTTACAGGGGTTTCAGGAATATTAAAAATAGGATTAGATAGGATGGTGTTTTATAATAGTATTCCCTCCGGCTCCACTAAAATAGTTTCAAAACTATTCAAAAACCCCTTAATCGTATGATTATCAGGGGTTTTTCATTTTATAGATTTATTAGTTGACGGTGAAAACATCAGTTGATTAGGTAATGCTCGTCCAGTAAATCACGTAAGGTCTGATTCGCCTGCTCAGCGGTAATGTCACGTTGCGGATTGGCGAACATCTCATAACCAACCATAAACTTTTTCACGGAAGCGGAACGTAATAAGGGGGAATAGAAAGACATATGAAATTGCCATTCATTATGTTCTTTGCCATCGGTTGGACGTTGATGGATACCAGAAGAATATGGGAACGAGGTTTGAAAAAGATTGTCGTACTTCGTTGTCAAGTGCTTGATCATTTGAGCTAAGGAGGTTTTTTCAACTACAGATAATTCACCAATATCCCGCAAATGATTTTTAGGAACGATCATCACTTCATAAGGCCAAACGGCCCAATAAGGCACCAAGGCCACAAAATAAATATTCTCTGCAACAATACGTTCTTTGAGTTCCAATTCTTGATGTACGTATTCTAAGAGTAAATTTTTCCCTCTACTCTTCCAGAACTTTTTTAAGAACTTGGCTTTTTTCATCACTTCCTCAGGTATTGAGGTTTGTGCCAAAATCTGTCCGTGCGGATGAGGATTACTACAACCTATGGTTGCACCTTTATTTTCAAATATCTGAACATGATGTATTCCTTTCCTTGCTCCAAGGGATACATATTCGGTCTGCCAAGTGGAAATTACCGCTACAATTTCCTTCACACTCATTAGGGGAAGTGTTTTTGAATGATCCGGTGAAAAACAGACCACCATACAGATTCCTTTTTCGCTTTTTGCCCTTAGTAGTCCTTCTTCCAATTTAATATTGGGCACATCTTACAAAAGCGCAGCGAAATCATTCTGAAAGACAAATACGGTTTCATATTTTGGATTAAGCTAACCGCCCGACCTGATGTTTCCGGGACATAGGTAACAATCCTCATCGTAGGTTGACCTCTTAGTATTCGACACCACTTCCTGCTTGCCCTGCCAAGGTCTCTTGGTCCGCTGTGGCGAGACCAAAATCCATTCTCCCGTTAATATATTATATCTTCCATGTGAAGTGGACTGTAACGTTTCTTTATTCATCAGTTTTAAATACTATGTGTACCCTTACTTGGTACCGTTTGAAAATAGGATAATTCGATTTTGAACTTCTTTATATAAGCTTTCGATGCCTGGGACACAAAATCCTCGATGGCATTTTCATGGATTAAATTAAGGGTACAGCCGCCAAATCCACCGCCCATCATCCGGGATCCCAGTACTTGTTCCTAATCTTTCGAGAAATCCACCAAAAAGTCAAGCTCTGGGCAGCTCACATCGTATTTCTTCGACAACCCTTCATGCGTTCTATACATTAATTTACCCAATTCCTTCAAGTCATCATTTATAAGGGCTTCAACGGCCATCAAAACCCTTAGACTTTCTCCAATTACAAAGGAACAACGCTGGTACACCGTTTTACTCATTTGCTTACGACACATTGCTAACATTGGGCCAGACACATCACGAAGGGAACTTGTTTCCGGAAAATTCTTTTGAATAATGGCCAATCCTTCTTCACACTGCTGCCGGCGAATATTATATTCCCCAGTTGCCAGATTATGCGAAACGTTGGTATCTAAAAGTAAAAGTCGGTATGGTGAGATATCCATGGGAACGTATGAAAAATCCAAGGAATCACAGTCCAACAACATGACCTGGTTCTCTTTTCCCATTACCGAAGCGAACTGGCCCATAATCCCACACTGGGTGCCTACGTAATGATGTTCAGCTCTTTGAGAAAGTTTGATTATGTCCCATTTTGATAATTTTAAATCGAATAGTTCATTAAGTCCGTACGCCAATCCACACTCCAATGCGGCAGATGAACTTACGCCCGAACCTATAGGCAACTCACTTTTTAAAACACAATCAAAACCCATAAGCCCTTGGGTAAGTAGCCTTATTTCATGCAAAACGCCCAATATATAATTTTGCCATCCTCCGCTACTTTTCTTGATGCCATCCAAGTCCACCATCAAAATCTCGGGGTAATCTTCGCTCTGAACCTTACAACGGTTGGCCGTTCCGTTTTTACGGAATTTGAAAGTAATGGTTTTATCTATTGCCGCAGGAAGCACATAGCCGTTATTATAGTCCACATGTTCCCCAATTATTTTAATCCTACCGGGAGAGGCAATGGAAAGTTCTGCTTGGAAAGAATGGGAAAAACCCTCTTCTTCAATTGATTTTTTCAAAAAGTTATCTTTAAATATTTGGAAATTACTATTGCTGTTGAATCGTTAGCAGATCATTGGTCGTAATGGAAACCTTTGGATTAAATTTTCCTCCGTTCATATATTTCGATAAGCTGTAAAGCAATTGTCTGGCCACAGGCCGACTTTCTAGATTGGAAGAAATGTCCATACTACAGAACAACAATTTACCCTTACCAACCTTTGCCTCAAAAATGGTAGCAAGGTTTCTGTTCGTTACAAAATTGTCTATCACCCGTACCGCGGGCTGTAAATCTTGATGGGGCAAAATGACCGACTTTGACTGCTTGGTCAAGTCCCACCACTGCCATTGGGTATGGGAGGCCGTAGGGAAATGGGATAATGCGGGGTTCCCAACTTCAATCATCAATCCCATGGTTCCCGGTTGATCGGGAAAATGCACCGGACTCCAAAAAACGGGTACGAACCTACCCGTAATTCCCTTCATAGCGTCTACCTCAGGATTCAATAGGACCGTCTTACCTGCATCCAACATTTTTATGGCTTCCGCAAAACTACGCGTAACGTTGATTTGCTCCATACGCACCTCTGCATTGGTAGGATAGACCCAAATATTCCAATGGTTTTTAAAGGTGGTACCCTTGAGCGCCAACTCCATAGTATATACCGTAGCACTTTCTACCTCTAGCACTTTGTTGATGCTCCCAAGGTTTTTATTGTTTCCTATGGAAAGATCCGTGGTAAACGTTTCCGAATGGACTACCTGACCTACAGCATCCTTTATCTGAAATTCCAACTCTTGACCTGTAAGTTCTTTATAGAAATTCGCTACCTCCACCGTTGCGGTAAACGGTTCACCATTTTCATAAACAGATTTTTCAAAACGGATAAGCGGTGTTACCGCATTATTGAATTCTCTGAATTCTTCTGCGGAAATTATTCCTTTCGATTCCCAAAAAGCGTTCAAAAGACCTACCAGTGCAGTTCCTTGGCCTGGAAAATCCTGCAATTGCAGCAATTGAAAACCGTCAAAACTTGACGTTTTCAGGGCCCGTTCAATTTCTTCCTTGTACAGCATCGCGGCCAACTTGCCCGAAGCCTGGGTAAAATCCTTCGCCAATCGAATCAGACCTTTTTGTTTCAAGTCCGATTCAACGGCCTTAAAGTTCAAGGAATCCAGAACACCCGTATATTTCGGAATTTCACTTAAATCAGGATAAACGGAATATTGGCCTATTTCATGGGATATCAAAGGGATTTCAATATGTTCGCTATTCTCGGAATAATCGGCTTTGAAATGCGGTGCAACATCATTGAAAATACCTTGGCCACGTATCCATCCTTTTTCCGTCCATTGGGCGATAAAAAAATCATCTTGAGGTTCTGGCCTTGTTCCCATCGGTTTCTGAAACGAAAAAGAGGTGGTTGCATACAAATGCCTTCTATCCTTTAGCTTTAAATCACTCACCATGTCATTTAAGACAGATGCATTACCCTCTAGCTCATTCCCCATAGAAAGGAAAATAAAGGAGGGGTGATTACCATAATCTTTAATAATCTTTTGGGCCTCCTTTCTCAAAAAATCAGTGGTGGCCTTATCCTTACCAACGTTTAAACTCCAATGCGGTAATTCTACTTGAAAATAAAATCCGAGTTTATCGGCGGCCTGAAAAGCGGCTTCTGGCGGACACCAAGAATGGAAGCGTAGATGGTTCAATCCGTAACTCTTGGCCTGCTTGACCAAACTTACCCATTCTTCCTTTTCCATAGGCGGATGTCCCGTTAGCGGAAAAATGACACATTCCAGATTGCCCCGAAGAAAAATCCGATGTCCGTTCAAGATCAAATCCCCGTTCCTATGGTCCACAGATCTATACCCGAAAGTAGCGTTAACGCTGTCCTTATCCACAAAAACGGTCATATGATAAAGATGAGGATCAAATTCGTCCCAATAAGCCATATCCCTTGGTTTTTCCAAAAGAAAATTCACTTTACCATCGATGAACTTCGCGTTTTTCACTTGGTCCGTTATAAGTTCCTCTCCTTGGGCATTGCGAATTCGATAGGTCACCTTTACATTTTTGTCCCATGATTTTTTATCGAAAGCTACCTCCAGTGCGTTCTGCTTATCTTTTGGATACACCTGTAAATGTTTAGGCACATCCTGCGGAGAAACCTTCAGAACCATATCGCCCAAAATACCGTTCCATTTGATTTGGGTATGATTGGTATAGGCGTGTGCCATTTCTTGATTTCGTTTATCTGGATATTTATCGCCCACCACATTGATGAGCGGAAATTTATTGGAATTGTCTATTTGAATGGTTAACAAATGTTCCCCTGGGGTAAGTGCATTCGTGAGGTCATATACATGACTCCCGATGAGACTATTGGCAGCCCCCACTTCTTTACCGTCAGCATACACGGTAGATTGCCAAAGGATACGCTCTAGTTCCAATTCAATACCCTGGCCTTCCAAGGAGGAAGGTATCTGGACCACTTTTTGATACCAAGCTTTGCCCACATAATAATGCTTTCTTGCAAGATTGGACATTACATAATTATTGATGACCGGTTCAAGAGTATTGACTTCCCCGATACCGGCGTCATCTAGTGTGCCTGGCAGGTCTATATCAGAGCCCGTAAACGGAGAGTCCGCCCAATGTTCCCTTTCACCAAGATTGAGGGAATCTAGCTTTACCCGCCAAGTGCCCTCCAATGAAATTTGTGCCTCTTTCTTGGTAGTACATTGTATGTGAAAAAAAAAGATTAGCAGAAATACCGCTTTAGTCAAATATTGTTTCATGAGTATTGCTTTTTAACATCTTTAGGCAATGCTTCGACCATCCGAAAATGGATGTATGCCGGCAAATGGTATTTGTCCTGTTGAAGAACCTTTTTAAAATATGCGATACTTTCTTGCCTGTTTTGCAATCCTAGATAACCCAGTCCCAATAAATAGTTACAGTGGATTTTGTTCCGATTGTTCAGATCCTCCTCCCATATCAACAGATCAGGCAAGGAAATGGCAAAATAATCGAGTTTTACTTCGTCTTGCATATGTTCGTTACCGTAATCGATCAAATTCTGAAACCGCTTTTCTGCCTCCGCTTTATTGTTAAGCTGCAACAATGCCAATCCTTGATAAAAGATTTTATCCGGTTGCTGGTCATAATAGAACATGGCGGCACTTGGGTTTGTAAGTCCTTCTGCGGCAATTCCCCAACTTTCAATGGCTTGTCCATTAAGACCAAGTTTGGCGTAGGCATAGCCTAACCAATACATGATGTCGTTTTCTTGGGTCCCAAAGAGCTTACCTTCCCCAAGATTATGAGGATAGTTCTGGGCAGCTGTTAGCGATTCAATGGCGTCCTTAAAATGTTCTTCCGAAATGGCCTTTTTGGCAAGCTCTACATTTGCGGTTACATATTGAAAGGGAACTTTTCCTTCGCCTCCTTCCCATGGATGGAATTGGCGTTTCTCTATAAGTTCCAGAGCCTTTTCAAATCCCCCTTTAAAGCTATACAGGTTCAATCGTTCCAAGTACAGGTCATCCCTGGACAGGACCAAATCCAAATGATTTTCTAGAAGTTGTAGGCGTTCATCAACGGAAACGTTCAATTTTTTGTAGAGTTGGTCCAACTCCATCAGTAACCGCGCATCGTTGGAATCCAATTCAAATGCCCTTTCCAGATATTTTCTAGCTAACTGCGGTTTATCCTTTTTATTATAATACAACAGGGACAGGTTCCTATAGCAGATGGCATTACCGGTATCATATCTTACCGAAGATTCCCAACATTCCAAAGCCTCATCGTACTGTTTGTTCGCATACCAAAAATTACCTAGGTAATAATTCGCCCTTGCATCCGAAGGTGTTTTTTCTAAAGCTGCTTTTAAGACCACAACTTCCTCCAAACGGTTTGGAAAACAGTAGTCCATGGACATTTCACCACCGAATTGATAATGGGCGGATAATTTGTTCGTATTACCGGTTTGTTGGTGGTACCATCCTAGGAAATAATGTACCATGGGATAAAGGGTCCAGTTATGGTCGGCCAGCAGATGAATATTTGAAATATGAACCCCGCATATAAATCAATTATTGTCAATGGATTCTATTAAGGTAAAAGATGGGTTTTTAGGCCAGAAAATGGTAGTACTTCCAGAATCCATCAAGAAAGATCTTCATCAGAATAAAATCTGTTCCTCCTTTTTTGTGACGGATCTTGGTTTTTATCCAAATGCCCACAATCACTATAGAACTAGAAAAAAAGGGGCAAAAGAGCTTATTTTCATTTATTGCATTGAAGGAAACGGAGATATGATTGTAGGAAAAAGTAAACTAAAAATCACTCCTAACTCATATCATATAATTCCAAAAAATGAACCCCATGAATATAGGTCAGACACAAATAATCCATGGAGTATCTATTGGATGCATTTCAATGGCAAGGCTACAGAACAACTTTATCAAAGATACCTAGAGCAGCGAAATACAGATGGGAGCGTATCTTACGAAAGTCATCGAATAGAGCTTTTCAATAAAATCTTTAACATGTACAAAAGCGAATATACCGTACCTAAACTTGAATTCGCAAATATACTAGCGCTGCAATTCATATCGTCGTTTATTTATTCATCAAAAGAAATTGCGGCTGAAAGCACGTTGCATACCAATCTGATTAATTCCATCATCGACTTCCTAAACGACAACTTGGACAAAACCTTTAAAGCTGATGAGATTGCCGAGCAATTTAAATGCTCCCCATCCTATTTGTTCAATTTGTTCAAGAAGAGAACTGGTTACTCCATCATTCATTTTTTCAATCTGAAGAAAATTCAAAAGGCCTGCGAGTACTTAAAATATACGGAACTAAGCATAAAGCAAATAAGCTATAAAATTGGAATACAAGATCCGTTATATTTTTCAAGAACATTTAAAAAACATTTTGGCTTATCCCCAAAAGACTACAGAAAAGAACAGCGTGATTGATTTCAATGTTAATACTATTTTAATTTCTTCCAGGTTCATCAAAAAATGGAATTTGCTAATTCCTTATTTTAACCATTAAATATTTTTATTTTTATTAAATTCTAGTCTCAAAAATATGATATTATCGATTTGAAATGAAAATATCCATATTTTCCTTATAATCGTCCATCTTCGATACCTTAATATCTTCTTAATATTGCTTAGTGTGATTTTAAAAAAATTAATTACAAACAACAAAATCAATTCAATCAATACCTATGAAGTTAACACTATTCACCAATCAGCTTAAACTCTTAACGCTTGGGATTTCATTTATTTGGGGTTCCATGGCTGCACAATCCCAGACCACGGTAACCGGCACGGTAACCGATGGAGAAACACAAACACCACTCCCAGGTGTAAATGTAATTGCAGGAACTCAAGGGGTAATTACCGATTTTGATGGTAATTATGAATTAACTTTTACTAATGATATTAAAGTTATAGAATTCTCATCTTTAGGCTTTGCGACTCAAAAAGTAAACATTAACGGGCGTAATACCATCAATATAACTCTTGACCCCCAAAGCGAGGCTTTGGATGAGGTCGTTATTGTTGGTTATGGTTCAGTTAAAAAGAGTGATTTAACTGGTTCTGTATCATCTATAGACGGGGATTCATTTAAAGAATTACCAGTTACCTCTGTAGATCAAGCTATTCAAGCTAGGGCTCCAGGTGTTCAGGTTACCCAAACCTCCGCTGCTCCTGGTGGTGGTGTATCCGTACGTATACGTGGTTCAAATTCCATTAACAGTGGTAGCGAGCCATTGTATGTTGTAGATGGTTTCCCTATCTATCCAGATAACAGTGCTTATAGCGCAGGTGGTAACCGTCAGGCCACAAATATTTTAGCCTCTATTAACCCTAATGATATTCAATCCATTGAAGTATTGAAAGATGCTTCCGCAACGTCCATTTATGGCTCAAGAGGTTCAAATGGTGTGGTTTTGATTACTACTAAAAGAGGTAAGGCAGGAAAACCTAAAATCAGTTATGACGGTTCGTATTCCACTCAAACCATTACAAATCCAATTGAAGTGTTGAACGGTTCCGAATTTGCAACATACCTCAACACATTAGAAACAAGTCAAGGTGGAGCACCGATTTATTCTCAAGAACAGATCAATGCTTTTGGCGAAGGAACCAATTGGTTGGAAGAAGTAACCAGAGTAGGTTCTATTCAAAATCATCAATTAACCTTTTCAGGTGGCAATGAGGATAATAGATATGCCATAACCGGTAACTACCATGACAATGAAGGAATTATTAAAATGACAGATTTTCAAAGATATGGTATTCGTTTAAACGTGGACAATTCAGCTTTTGATGGCTTCTTAAACGTAAGTTCGAGCTGGTCCTATAATAGAACCGTCTCAAACAATGCCCCAACAGATCGAGGGGGACCAGGTGGAACTATTATTACAGCTTTGGGGTTAGACCCTACCGTTCCTGTTTATAATCCTGATGGAACTTATGCATTAGCTTCTTATGATGGAAGGTTTTCAATAAACCCACTACAGGAATTGGAATTCGCAACAGATCAAGATATTACCAATAGAGTTTTGGGTAATACTACTTTTACATTTTCGCTTTCAGAGCATCTCAAAGCTAAAACGAGTATAGGTGCAGATATCTTGAATATTAATAGAACAAGCTTTTTCCCTTCGGTTAATACAAGACTTGGTAGGGATAATGCAGGTGAATTAACCTTGGCCAATAGAAATTCTGGAAATATCCTTAACGAAAATTTATTGACCTACAACAATCAATTTGGGAAGCACTTTATCGATGCCGTTGCTGGTTATACCTATCAAAAAGAGGTTAATAAATATTTCAGTAGTACTACACGTGGTATAACAGCGGCAGATGTAGACCAAGCCACCTTACAAGGCGGACCAGACATTATTAACCCCTTTTTCAAATAGAAGGGAATGGCTTTTAGAGTCGGTTTTGGGAAGAATAAATTATAACTATGACAGTAGATATTTAGCTACCATAACGTTTAGAAGAGATGGTTCTTCAAGATTTGGTGCGGAGAATAAATGGGCAAATTTTCCTTCCGTTGCATTAGGATGGAATTTATCAAATGAAAGTTTCTTTAGCGATAGTGGAGTATCGGAAGTAATGAATAACTTTAAACTAAGAGCCAGTTGGGGGCTAACAGGAAATTCTGAAATTCCCGTATACAACTCTTTGGCAAATCTTAACGAGTACAATTATGTAATCAATGGTTCATTGGTTTTGGGACTTGCAGATGGTAGATTAAGTAATCCAGATTTGAAATGGGAATCCACTACGATGCGGAACATTGGTATTGACGCTTCTTTCTTTAACAACAGAATGAATTTGACCTTGGATTATTTCAGTAATCAAACAGAAGACTTATTATTGTTCGTATCCATACCTAGTAGTCTTGGTTTCCAGTCCATTCTTAAAAATTCCGGTTCTTTAGAAAACAAAGGTTTTGAAGTTGGTTTGGACGGTTTCGTCATTAACGGTGAAGATTTCAAATGGAACGTAGCTGGAAATATTTCTTTCTTAAGAAATGAATTAACGGATCTTGGGGACAGTACTCCTTTTTTCTCAAGTTCCACTAGTGGACACCTTGGTGTTGAAGGTAGCTGGGTAGAAGCGGGTAATCCTATAGGTGTTTGGAGAGGTTTTGATTATGTAGGTATATTTCAATCAGAAGAAGAAATAGCGAACAATCCTTCTAGATCTGGTGACCAGCCAGGTTATCCTCAATATAGGGATGTTAATGGTGATGGCGAGATTACACCAGATGATTATGTTATCATTGGTGATCCAAACCCAGATTTTACTTGGGGTCTAAATTCTACATTTACTTATAAAAGTTTTGATATGGGTATATTTTTCAGAGGGTCTCAAAATTTTGATGTAAGAAACTTACAAGCATCAGAACTAGGTGATGGGGTACAAAAAATAAACCAGATAAGTAATATCCTTGCTGATTCTTGGACTCCAAATAATACTACCGCTAGTAGACCAATTATAGATGGTAATAGAGATTTTGCAAACTCCTATAGAGATTCTGATTACTTTATTGAAGATGGTTCTTTTATAAGATTACAAAATATATCTCTAGGATATACATTACCTAATTTCAATGATTTAATATCAAAAGCTCGTATTTATGTTAGTGGTCAGAATTTGTTAACGATTACCGATTATTCAGGCTTCGACCCAGAGGTTAATAACAGAGGTCAGAATAATTTGAATAGAGGTGATGATTATGATGCATATCCAAGATCAAGAACTTTTACCTTAGGAATTAACTTAGAATTTTAATAAAAAAAAAGAAAATTATGAGAAAACACAAAAAAGCTATACCATGGAGTACAATTCTACTCCTTTTAATTACAGTAGGTTTTACTGGATGTACCGATTTAGAGGAAAATCCGGATTTCACAACCGAGGATAATTTTTTTGCAACGGCAGAACAATTAGAATTAGGAGTAAATGCAGTTTATGACGGTATTGGTTATGGCCAAGATTGGGAGAATCATTTTTATGACCGTTTTGTTTTCGAATGCTTGGCTGGATATCAGGTAGGCTGGGAAAAAGGACCTCTTAACTATCAAAATGGAAACGTATCACCAGATGATTTTTATATCGCTACCTACTGGAGAATATCTTATGAGAATATCAACAGGTCTAATGCCCTGATCCAAAAGGCAGATGAATTAAAAGCTGAAGGTGTACCTAATACAGCACTGGTGGATAGAGTAAAGGCAGAAGCTCAGTTTCTGAGGGCTTTCTATTATTTTAACTTAGTCCGTTATTTTGATAATATCCCTGTACCTACATCAAAAACTGCTAGTGACAAGGATTTACCTTCCAATGAAAATGGAAAAAGGCTGGCTTTAGATTTGATACAGTCAGACTTAACCATGGCGGCGAATATTTTGCCTGAAGCCTATGATTCTAGTAATATAGGCCGAGCAACCAAATGGGCTGCACTCGCTCTTTTGGTCAAGGGTTATTTACAGGATGAAAAATGGGATTTAGCACGAACCACTGCAGAGACCATCGTTAATGAAAGTGGAATGGTCTTATTCGATGATTTCGCTGATAATTTCTCTGTAGAACGAGAAAATTCAGGACCCAGAATTTTTGAAGCACAAGTTTCTGCATCCGCTAATACAGTTGAAAATCAGAATTACCATCAACATTTTATTCCTGGTGATTTGCCCAATGATTTAGGTGGTGTGGGTTGGCATTGGTTGAATTCAACCCAAGCCTTTCGCGAAAAATATGATCCAGCAGATAAACGAATTGCGGGTACTTTCATAAGCGAATACCCTACAACGAGAGTAGGGCCTAATAGTGCTGGAGAAAGACCTATTATTAAATGGAGTTCTGATGCTTCCTATAATCTGAGTCGTTTTGGAGGAATGGTTGCCGCTGATGCGGACCCAAATAATCCAGATGAACTTATTTTTTCTAATGGATGGTCTGCCAAATACACAGAATTTGGAATTCCGAACGCCAATTTAACCGAGAAAAACATAGTTTATTTGCGTCTTGCTGATGTTCTTTTAGGTCACTCAGAAGCTGCGAACGAGAAGCGGTACTGGAGACCCGTATTTTGGCATTAACATGGTTAGGGAAAGAGCCGGACTTACTCCTCTATCAGGATTAACCAAAGAAACCCTAAGGGATGCCATCGTTAACGAAAGAGTACTTGGAATTTGCCTTGGAATGTGAGGTATATCCAGAATTAAAAAGAAAAAGTACCTTTGGCGGGTCTCCAGACTATCTAGGTGAATACATCCAAGAATTTATTGACACTTATGATGTGGATAGAACATTGTCTCCAAGAGACTATGTACTGCCCTTACCTTTAAATGAGGTTCTAGGAAACCCTAATGTAACTCAAAATCCACAGTACCAATAAAAAAGTTGAGTTAGTTTTCGATTATATGGTTAAGAACCTGTCCGGTATGGACAGGTTTTTAATTTTACCTAAATTACAGTTTGATTCCTAATATGAAATTCCATGAAAATTACTGGTGTCTCTGCCCAAATTCTTCTCTTTATTACACTCTCTATATTAATCTCTTGTACTGAAGAAAAAACAAAAACCACAGAAGAAGTAGCTAACCACGATATTTTCAAACTGACTATTCCAGATAGTACTCAAATAACCTTTAATAATGAAATAGAAGAGAATGACAAGTTTAATATGGTGGACTTTTTCTATGTTTATAATGGAGGTGGGGTAGCTATTGGCGACCTTAATAATGATAAGTTACCAGACCTATACTTTGCGGGCAATATGGTAGACGATGCTCTCTATATAAATGAAGGGGTCCTAAAATTCAAGAACATTAGCTCAGTACTGGATAAAAGCGACAAGGGATGGTCCACAGGGGTAACCATGGTAGACATCAATCATGATGGATATCTCGACATTTACGTATGCCGGTCTGGCAATTACGGGGAAGAACAGCGCAGAAATCTTCTTTATATCAACCAAGGAGATATGACCTTTAAGGAAAAAGCTAAAGAATATGGGCTTGCCGATACCAGTTATAGTACACAAGCTGCCTTTTTCGATTATGACAAAGATGGGGATTTAGATATGTATCTCTTGAACCATACCAATGCTATACGTGACCCTAACAACATTAAACCACTGGCATCAAACGGTAGTGGTCCTGCAAATGACCGTTTTTATAGAAATGATGAGGACAAGGGTTTGGGAATCAAATTTACAGAGGTCACAAACGAAGCAGGTATTACTTATGATGGTCTTGGTCTTGGTCTCGCCATTGCCGATATCAATGCTGATGGTTGGGAAGATATTTTTGTAACCAACGATTTTGTCGCCAATGATTATGTCTACATCAATCAAAAGGACGGAACGTTCAAGGAAATCGGCAAAGTCTTACCTCAACCATATGAGTCATTTTAGCATGGGTAATGACATTGCCGATTTTAATAATGACGGCCTTGTAGATCTTGATTACTATGGATATGCGACCTAAGGACAATTTTCATGAAAAGAAAATGTCCGGACCCTTAAATTTTGATTTGTTCGAAAGATCCCTTCAGCAAGGATATTTACCCCAATACATGAGGAATACCTTGCAATTGAATACGGGATCCAAGGAAATGGGAAGTCAGTTTTCTGAGATAGGGCAACTCGCAGGAATAGATGCTACGGATTGGAGTTGGTCTCCGCTTTTTGCAGATTTTGACAATGATGGCTTTAAAGACCTTTATATTACCAATGGGTACTTGAGGGATATTACCGATCTCGATTTCATAAACTATACTAGCACTTTATCCTTTGAGGTCCCAAATGATAGTCTCGATATGATACTTAAACAAAAGGCAAAGGAAATGCCTGCCATTAAAATATCGAATTACATGTTCAAGAACGAAGGTGCACTAACTTTTGAAAATGTAACGAAAGAATGGGGACTTGACCAACCTTCCCTTTCCAACGGAGCTGCATATTCAGATTTGGACAATGACGGTGATTTAGATATAGTGATAAACAATATCAACGAGTAGCCACTGTATATGAAAATTTATCCAGGGACAGAAACCAAAACCATTACCTAAACGTGCGTTTAAAAGGAGATAGTTTAAATCTTTCCGGAATAGGAGCTAAAATTCGTCTGTTCCAACCTGATCAAATCCCAATTGTTACGATCAGACTTTTACGCACGGTTATCAATCCTCCATGGAAAATCCCATACATTTCGGGTTAGGCACCAATACCAAAATCGATAGCCTTTTGGTGACATGGCCCAACGGGGTTACGAGGAAAATTTCAAATCTCGAAGCGAATCAAGACTTAGTTTTAAGTCTTCGACTCAGGAAGCATAACTTCTTTAAAGACTAACGAGACAACGAAGATTTGAAGAGGTAACGGATGAATTAAATGTGGCTACAGCACATGGCGAGACAGTATATTATGATTTCAACAGGGAATACCTTATTACCCCATAAATTATCGGAACAAGGGCCTGGTATCGCCGTAGGTGATATGAATAAAGATGGCTATGAAGATTTTTTCATGGGTGGCGGCTATAATCATAGTGGCCAATTATTTTTTGGTAGCAAAAATGGGGTTTTTGAAAACAAGGCCCTATCCCCCAATGAAAAGGAAAAGTACGAAGAAGATACAGGGGTATTACTATTCGATTATGATAATGACAATGACCTCGATTTATACATTGCCAGTGGAAGCAATGAGTTTTATGAAAATGCCGAATACTACCAAGACCGTTTGTATAACAATGACGGAAATGGAAATTTTAAACTGACTCAAGGGATTCTTCCCAATAATGCTGACCAGTACCTCTTGTGTAAGAGCTGCAGATGTTGATGGTGATGGTGATTTAGATCTATTCGTAGGAGGTCGACTTACCCCTCTAAAATATCCGTTACCCACTACCAGTTATATATTGCGTAACGACGGAGGGAGATTTATAGATGCCACCAACCAAGTAGCCCCATCACTTAGAAAACCAGGAATGGTAACAGATGCACTTTGGACCGATTATGATCGGATGGTGATAGTGACTTAATCGTGGTCGGAGAATTCATGTCCATCGAGTTCTATAAAAATCAAGATGGAAAATTGATAAGCGATTCACAGAATACTGGGCTTAGCGGCACTTCTGGTTGGTGGAATAGTATCAATGGAGGCGATTTTGACAATGATGGTGATATGGATTATATCGTGGGGAACCTTGGATTGAATTCCAAATACAAAGCTTCGGCTGAAGAGCCTATCTCCATCTATGCCCTGGATTATGACCAAAATGGAGCCATTGACCCCATCATGACTTCCTATACCGATGGAAAAGAATATCCGGTTCATTCCAGGGACGATCTTATCAAGCAAATTCCATCACTAAAGAAGAAATTCCCAGATTATAACAGTTATGCCAATGCCACAATATCGGATATTTTAACCCCTCAGGAAAAAAGTAGTGCCTATAGCGCAAAAGCTTTTGAATTAGCCTCCTCAATTTTGATAAATCAAGGTAACGGTAAATTCACTATAGAAACCTTACCTGCAATGGCACAAGTGGCTCCTATATACGGAATTTTAATATCGGATTTTGATGGAGATGGCAACCTAGATGTCTTAGTTTCTGGAAACGATTATGGCACAGAAGTAGGTATTGGGAGGTATGACGCTTCAAAAGGTCTCGTATTTGAAGGGCACTGGAACAGGTGAATTCCTTACCGTTCCAAATTCAAAAAGCGGACTATCGATTGACCGGGAATACCCGTGGAGCAGCCACTTTGGCAACACAAAAGGAATGGTAGAACTGATTGGCGAAAATTCCGGAAACTTAAAAAGCTATCGATTTGCGAATGGCAAATCTAAATCCAACTTCTAAACATACCTGCCGAAAGTAAAAGTCGCACAAAATCCATCTGGAAAATGGTAAAATTAGAGTCCATGAATTTTACCATGGTTCCGGTTATTTATCGCAATCCACCACAACGATCCCACTTTCTGGAAAAGAAGAAAAAGTATTGATTTATGATGAGCATTCTGAATGAAACATTAATTTAAGCGCGGTAATGAATACGATTTTATTATTTAATTAAGTTCTATGATATTAAGAATGCAGACCACTTTTAACTGCCTATATCCCATAAAAATTGGATTACAATTATAATATCCATATCTAAATAATATATATCCATATTTAATTTTGTATAATTTCTTAATATTATAGCTCCTTTTTCAGACAACAATACATTAAATCGAAATCGGGAGAAATCGCATTGATTATGACAAAATTGAATTACCTATATCAAAGAAAAATTACTTTATCCCTATTCAAAGATGTGGCTTTTTGTGCTAGTCGCATTATTTTTCTCCTGCAATTCATCCTCAGAACAAATTGATTTCAGTACCCAGATAAAACCCATTCTTAACACGAAATGCATTACCTGTCATGGAGGCGTAAAAAAAAGCGGAGGTTTTAGTTTGCTGTTCAAGGAAGAGGCTTTTGCAGCCACCAAATCGGGCAAACCAGCGATTATCCCAGGTAATGCCAGTGCCAGTGAATTTATCAAGCGACTACATGAAGATGACCCCGAACTTAGGATGCCCTACGAAAAACCGAAACTTTCCGAGGAAGAAATTGAACTGCTCACAAAATGGATAGACCAAGGTGCTAAATGGGGACAACACTGGGCCTATTCATTACCCGAGAACGTTGAAGTACCTCCGGTAACCGTAGAAGCGAATCTTATGGCAGAAGAGAACCATGCTTTTGTTCAAAATGATATCGACCATTTTATTTTGGCACGTTTGGAAAACGAATCGTTAACTCCAAACAGTCCCGCTGCTAAAAATATAGTCGTTAGGCGTTTGGCCTTTGACTTAACAGGATTACCACCATCCGAGGAATTGATCAAGAATTTTACGACTGGTACTCTTTCCTATG
The DNA here is from genome assembly GCA_963842105.1 of uncultured Flavobacteriaceae bacterium. Lineage (GTDB taxonomy): Bacteria > Bacteroidota > Bacteroidia > Flavobacteriales > Flavobacteriaceae > Maribacter. The sequence continues at coordinate 40,287 of CAWJFH010000031.1, read as the reverse complement.
AAGATATCGTTGATCAACTAATGACGCAATCCACCTTTGGAGAGAAATGGGCCAGCTGGTGGTTAGACCTTGCCAGATATGCAGATACCAAGGGTTATGAAAAAGATCAGGGAAGAAGTATGTGGCGTTATCGTGATTGGGTCATAGATGCTTTCAACAACGATATGCCGTACGACCAATTTACAACGGATCAGTTGGCGGGAGATTTATTACCAGACCCATCGGTAGACCAATTAATTGCAACCGCCTTTCACAGAAATACTATGAATAATGATGAAGGTGGTACGGAAGATGAAGAATTTAGGGTAGCATCGGTTTTAGACCGCGTGAACACCACTTTTTCCGTATGGCAAAGTACCACTATGGAATGTGTGCAGTGCCATAGTCATCCTTACGACCCCTTCACCCATGATGAATACTATAAAGGCATGGCATTCTTCAATAACACTGCAGATGAGGACACTCCTGATGAAAGCCCGAATGTTCGGTTTTTGAACGAAGCGCAAAAAAAGAAAAAAGAGGAAATTCTTACTTGGATAGAAGAGTATGGCACCCAAGAAGAAGTGAGTTTGTATGATGATTTCCTAACCTTTATGGAGCCCAAATATTTGGCCCATAACGCCACCGATTTTGTAAACGGAGAACTAGCAGATACCAAATATTTAGCCCTTTGGGACGATGGCTCTTGTGTACTGAAAGAGGTGAGTACAAAAGGAGCTTCTTCGTTTTATATGTATTATAGAGGTTTTATGGATGGCACGACAATGACCATTAAAAAGAACAATGCCAATGGTGAAGTATTGGCTAATTTCAAAATAAATAAAACCGAAGGAAATAGTATTCGTAAAATACCGCTAAAGGAAATCAACGAAAAAATTGACCTGTATTTTGAAACCAATAATGACGGAATTCCAAAGCAGGTTTCTACGAGTTATATTTCTTGGTTCGCTTTTTTACCCGATATCCCTGGAACAACTACTGCTGGATTTCAAGAAGTAAACCAATCATTTCTAGAATTATTGAATACCGATACGCCCACACTTCCAATTATGGTAGAAAATCATAGTGATATGGCAAGGGTGACCCAAATTTTTGAGCGGGGAAATTGGTTGCTTCAAGCAGATACCGTACAACCAGGCACTCCAAAATCATTAAATCCTTATAAAGAAAATTGGCCCCAAAACAGATTGGGGCTTTCCAAATGGTTGGTGAGCAAGGAAAATCCGTTAACTGCCCGCACCCTGGTGAACCGGGTCTGGCATCAAATATTCGGAAGGGGTCTCGTTGCATCATTAGAGGATATGGGCACACAATCAGACCCTCCTAGTCATCCGGAATTATTGGATTGGCTATCACTGCGTCTTATGAACGAACACATTTGGGGTATGAAAGCTTTGATCAAGGAAATCGTAATGTCTGGTACGTACAGACAAAGCTCTGTGGCAACGCCAGAATTGTACCAGAAAGACCCTAATAATGAGTTGTACGCGCGCGGACCTCGACAACGCTTGACCGCAGAAGAAATTAGAGATCAAGCACTGGCCGTTTCTGGACTTTTAAGTGAAAAAATGCACGGCCCAGGGGTTATGCCACCGCAACCGGACGGGGTTTGGCAATCCGTTTATAGTAATGCCGCTTGGGTAGAGAGTAAAGGAGAAGACAAATTTAGACGGGCCATCTATACCTATTTAAAACGCACCAGCCCCTACCCTTCCTTTATCACCTTTGATGCGGGAAGTCGAGAGGTTTGCACTATTCGACGTACAGTCACTAACACCCCATTACAGGCATTGGTCACCTTGAATGATCCAGTTTATCTTGAAGCCGCCTACGAGTTTGCCAAATTGATGAACGTGGAAAATGTGGAAAAAGGAATTTCCATGGGTTTCGAGAAAGCAACTTTATCTGAAATAGAGGCCGAAAAATTAAAGGTTCTGAAAAATTTATATGACCAAGCTTTGGTTGAATTTTCTTCCGAAACACAACTGGATCAGAATTTTATCGGCTTACCGGAAAGACCCAGTGCCAAGTTAGCCGCTTTAACCGTAGTGGCCAATGCCATTATGAACCTTGACGAATTTCTAACAAAAGCATAATCGTTTAGGCGATACAAATGATATGAAAAATTATATAGATAAACTCATACAAGAAAAAGTACAACGAGAACTGGAAACCAAGACCCGTAGGCATTTTATAAAACAATGCGCTACAGGAATGGGCGGCTTGGCTTTGGGCTCCATCTTTATGGGGTGTGATCCTTTAAGCCCTACGAAATCGAGTAATTCGATTCAATCCGGATTTTCGGAACGGGATTTGAATCCGTTAGCCACCTTACCACCTCCTTTTTCACCAAGGGTGAAAAATGTTATTTACCTGCATATGGCCGGTGCACCTTCCCAATTGGAAATGTTCGATTATAAACCGGAGTTGGCAAAACTGAACAATCAAGAATGTCCTCAATCGCTTTTGGAAGGAAAGAAATTCGCGTTTATTCGTGGAACGCCTAAACTGTTAGGTCCCCAAGCCGATTTTAAGCAAGAAGGGCAATCAGGTAATTGGGTTTCGGACAATTTACCACACTTTAAAAAAGTGGTGGACGAGGTGGCCTTCTTAAAAGCAGTTCACACTGATCAATTTAATCACGGGCCCGCCCAATTGTTCATGCATACCGGTAGCCCTAGATTGGGCAGACCTAGCATTGGTTCTTGGGTTACGTATGGTCTGGGGTCAGAAAATCAAAACTTGCCTGGGTTCGTCGTTTTAACATCGGGCGGAAAAGCACCAAGTGCTGGTAAAAGTGTTTGGGGAAGCGGATTTTTACCATCCGTATACCAAGGTGTACAGTGTAGGTCTAAAGGAGATCCAGTACTCTATATCGATGATCCCGATGGGATTTCTAGAGACTTAAAACAAAACACCATAAAGGCCATCAACGAAATCAATAAAAAGGAATATGCCAGATATGCAGATCCAGAAATTTTGGCACGCATCAATCAATATGAAATGGCCTATAGAATGCAGATTGCTGTTCCTGAGGTTATGAATATCAATAATGAACCAGAACATATTAAAGAAATGTACGGTGTGGAGCTCGGTAAGGAATCCTTTGCCAACAACTGCCTCTTAGCCAGAAAATTGGTAGAAGATGGAGTACGCTTTGTACAGTTGTTCGACTGGGGCTGGGATGCCCATGGTACCGATGCCAGTACCGCTGTGGACTTAGGGTTGAAAAATAAATGTAGGGAAATTGACAGGCCCATGACCGCGTTACTCTTGGATTTGAAACAGCGTGGATTATTGGAGGATACCTTGGTCGTTTGGGGCGGAGAATTTGGACGTACCCCTATGCAAGAGAACAGAGAAGGAAAAACAATGGGCTTTAAGGGAAGGGATCACCATGGCGATGCCTTTACCATGTGGATGGCCGGGGGTGGTATAAAAAAAGGAGCTTCCCATGGGCAAACGGATGCTATTGGTTTTTCCGGAATAGATGGCAGGGTTTCTGTTCATGATGTACATGCTACTATTTTGCATTTACTGGGTTTCAACCATGAACAATTTACATATGATTTTCAAGGAAGGCCTTTTAGGTTAACCGATGTAGAGGGTGAAGTCATTCGAGAAATATTAGCATAATCAACCTTTAACCTATGAAATACCTATTCATTTTGGTCTTGTCCCTGATTACAATTCAAAGTCAAGCCCAGAAAAAAACCATACAATTTTTCCAAACGGATTGGGGCCGCACCTCCTCTTGGGATACCTTTTGTGAGAAAACAAAGGCTGCCGGATATGATGGCATCGAAATTTGGTTCCCCAAAGATTCCGCCGATGAGGAGCAACTAAAGGCCGCCCTTATAAAATATGACCTTCGCGTAGGTTTCATCAACGGCACCAATAAATCCATCTCTTTTGATGAAAGTCTTAAAAATTATGGGGAGCATTTACGAAAACTGACCACATGGTCACCCGTATATATCAATTGCCATACCGGGAGCGACTTTTTCACATTTGAACAGAATAAGGCATTCATTGATTTAGCCAATAGTATTGCCAAGGAAAGCGGTATTCCCATTTACCACGAATCGCACAGGGGCCGTTTCAGTTTTAACTTGCCGGATATCAAAACGTACCTTGATGAAATTCCCGAATTGCAATTAAATCTAGACGTAAGCCATTGGATGGTGGTCCATGAATCCCTATTGGAAAATCAAGAAAAAGAATTGTCACAAGTGATAGACCGAACACATCACCTTCATGCCCGTGTAGGTTATGCGGAAGGTCCACAGGTAAATGATCCAGAAGCACCGGAGTGGAAAAAAGCAGTCGATAGACACTTGGATATCTGGGAGCAAATTATCCGTAAAAACTGGGAGACTAAAGATACGTTTACACTGACAACTGAATTTGGTCCGGCAGATTATATGCCTACCCTACCCTATACACGAGTTCCGGTAGCGGACCAGTGGAAAGCGAATCTCTATATGATGGAAATCATCAAGGAACGAATGCAGATTAAGTAAACCAAAAGTAGCATGGATATTTTAAAACAACTTTTAGGGAGATTACACCCTTTGGTGGTTCACTTACCGGTAGGATTCATCATTTTAGGATTGCTTTTACAGGCATATGACCGAAAGCAAAAGCAATATACACCTGTAATTGCCCTTGTTTATCTTTGGGCGGGATTTAGCGCAATACTTGCCTGTATTACGGGTTACTTGCAATACTTAGGAGAAGGCTATTCCTTTGACTCTGTTAAACTTCATTTGTGGTCTGGTATTGCCACAGCCCTCTTTTCATTTTTAATGTGGGCACGATTGAAAAAATTTCCCCTGGTCGACTTTCTTTCAAAAGTCCCTATACTCCTATTATCCGTTGTGTTTTTCGGATTGATATCCTTTACCGGTCATCAAGGTGGGAACATTACCCATGGAGCGGATTATTTAGTAGAACCTTTACCAAATTCCATAAAATCCGCATTGGGTTATGAAGTCTTTGAAGAAAAGGAAATTATCCTGACCGATGAGAACTGGGAAAATGCCAATATATATACCGAAGTCGTTCAACCTATTTTGAACAATAATTGCGTTAGCTGTCATAACCCGAAGAAAACAAAGGGAGAATTGCTGCTCACCTCAGCCGAATGATATTTTATTAGGAGGCGAGCATGGTGATGTTGTTGCTAAAGGGCAACCTGATAAAAGTGAACTGTTCACTCGAATGGTACTACCAAAGGAAGACGACCAACACATGCCCCCGGATGGAAAAACACAACCCTCTAAAGAATCCATCAAACTTATTGCCGTATGGATCGAAAAAGACCTTCCGGTAGATAAAACCATCGGGGAATTGGGCTTGGAGAAAGAACTGTTTCGTTCCTTTTTCCCTAAAATCGAAAAAAATGATTATCCAGATGTTCAAATAACAGAAGCTTCGGTGGACAGCATCAATCTTGTTAAAAACACAGGGTTGCATGTTGATCCTATCAGTGAAAGCACTGCCTTTTTACAGGTTTCGGCCATTAACAAACCTAACTTTACCGATGCGGATTTCGAAGTCTTACAGTCCATAGCTGCTCAAATTGCAATTCTCGACCTTGGCGATACCCAAGTAACCGATGCCATCTTTCAGGATTTGGCCACCTTACCCAACCTCACCATTTTAAAAATGGACAATACCAACATTACCGGGGAACACATCAATCAACTGAAAACCTTGGACCATTTGACTTCCATCAACCTATCCTACACCCAATTTAAAGAGGACTATTTAGGCCAATTGGCAGACTTCAAGAGTTTGGAAAATGTCTATCTCTTTAACCCTAGTTATGGCAAAAGTGGTTCCGATACCCTCAATGACGGAAAAATAACGGTCGAATATGGCAATTATGATCTGCCTAAGGTCGCGCGGGATAGCATTGTGTTTTAAACCTGACTACCTATTTTTTATAGGCTATCGAAAAAATGACCGCAGGCTCCCCGTTCATTTGCTTTTGAAATATTAGTGCAAATTGTTGCAGGGCCTCCAGCTTTGGATTTTTTCGGTTGGCCAACAGGATTTTAAAGAAATAGGAATAGGCCCTCAATCGGTTAGGGTCGATATCTTTTTTTGCCAATTCATCGGCGCTCCTGAACCGGTAAAAATCAAGGATCAAATCCAGACCTGTCCAATCTTCAAAATCGGACTTCCTCAATTCATTTTTCCTTAATAGCTTCAAAGCTTCCTTATTTTCAGTAAGGGCCTCTTGACGGGGAGTTGTTTCATCCTTTTGTAACGTACCCGCATATAGCAACAATTGCCAACCCGTGTTCGTTGCCAATTGCTTTTTTAAATCCTCGGGCCAATCCTTAGGCAAAAAACGTAATCGCACCAGTTCCTTCAAATGGAAATTGGTGAAATCGAGATAGGACCGGGACGCTAAAATGGCTTCGTCCCATTGGGCATCCGGAAAATTAGATTTTAAGAAATCGTGTTCGGTTTGATATTTATCAAAGAACGAATCAAATCCTGGAACGGACTCCAATAGTACGGTCTCTACCTTCAAGGATGAATTCTTGGTCACGGTAACAACTTTATATCCTGGGGCATAGGCCGCCAAGGAAGGCGTCTGTAGGTTTACCAGGGTATTCCCTTTTTCAGTGGTTAAAATACCCGTATCGTTTAGGTGCATATGCCCGCCAACATGTACCTGAAGCCCCAAATCAGCAAAGGTTTCACCTACAAGACTACTGGGAATTCGGTGGGCCTGAAAGCTATTTTCACCGAAAAGGGCTTTCATTTCTTCCGATGCCCCATCGTTAAAATCGAGCATGGGATAATGGCTAAACGCGATCAAGACTTTTCCCAACCGTTTGGCTTCCTTCACTACCTTCTCCGTCCATTCGATCAAATACCTTTTGTGCTTCAATACCTCATTGTAACCAATTCCCGAACCCTCGAATCCTTCACCATCCATTTTGGGAAGGTAGACATTGGCATCCAAGGCCAATAACCAGATACCGTCCGTAGGCTCTACCAAATAACTGACATCGGGCAGCATGGTTCCGCTTGAATCCAGGTCAAAGGTCCTTTTTTTCAAATTAGAAGCTTCAAGGGCAAGGTCATAGGTGTAGTCCTCGTAGGCATAGGTCGAAAAAGGCGTTTCCCAATAATGGTACTTCCTATCCGGAAAAAAGCCATGCGATTTTAGGGCCCCAATAATGCCCGCATAGCCCCAATCCTTAATGTCCTCCAGAACCAGTATTGGATTTTCCTTCTCCAAATTGGGGGTATACAAATTCGCTTCACTAATTACGGGCTGAGCTTTCCCGTTGCTTCCAAGAAAGTCGTTCTTCCCGCCAGCTTTTCCAAAAGGACGTGTGGGATCATGATTGCCGTTGATCATGAAAAAAGATAGTCCATGATCTTGGACATAGCGGTCCAGGATATTGCCGAGGCCTTTGATGTGCAAGGGCTGCCCATCATCACTAAAATCCCCGGGCAGGGCTATCACTTTAATGCCTCTGCAAATCGCATCATCCAAGGCTGCGGTCAGCGCAAAATAATTCTCATTGAACAACCTGGTAGAATGTAATTGGGCCTCCATGGTCCTGATGAGTATAGCCTCACCGTTTTCGGTCTTTGGCAAGGAAGTCGTATCCAAAAAATGTAAATCGGGATAAACATCGGCAAAATGGGCATCTGCAATAAATGCAATTTTTGTTTCTTTACCCTGTGACCAAAGTACGGTCTGAACAAACATGACAGTAGCAACAACAAGCAGAAAACTCTTAGTTTTTGACAAAATCCTTCTTTTCAAATTTAAATGATTTGAAACCCGTCCCTCAGTGAGTATTCCAAGTTAAAATTCGGAGTCGAAATTAAAGTAAATGGGATTTGATAGTCCTACCATATTTGCTCCCATACCCATAGAACCCGGTACTTGAGGATAAGGTGTTATAGGACCTTCGACCATAACCCTATAAAAACTAGCGTTCCAAGTCATCCGATGTATCCTCAAACTCTACACTACCTTCAGAACCTTTTATAGAATATGTGGCAAATTTTCCACCATTTTTAATGATGCTTATGGAGTAGGAAGCATCATCTTTAATTTCCCCGACAATTGAACGCGAAAGTTTACTGGTTCTTTAGGAGCTTTTAAATTATCCCCCATCATGACGTCCATTTTACCATCTCCATTTACATCCGCATAAAACTCGACTCGAGGTGCATATGGATTTGCACTCACCGAAACCCGACCATTGGTCAATGCATCGACTACAGCTTGAGAAGAAGAATCGTGCTTTGCATAAACCCAAGTGGTTGGCGTGCCAATATAACTAAATCGAGATTTGGCGCCTTCCATCGTTATTGTGTCATTGGGACCATAAAAACCATGATGGGCATCACTACCGCCCCGGCCGGTTACTTTTCTGCCCGATGATAAAAGATCGTCCCAAATCATGATGGCGTTCGCATTTTTGGGCCAATCGACCGAATTCCAAACCTCCAAGGAATTGATGATGTCAAAGGAATAGCCAAAATGATCCTTACCACTGGGATGATTTGCCGATAGGTGAATACCTAGTTCATTCTTTACCCTTCCCACAACCGTATCCCTCTGGTCCCGGACATCGAATAGTCGTTGATGATCGTAAGGTTTGGCGGAAAAGGTGTTACCATGGCCACGGGTAGTAGTCCATTCCGCACCGTACAGCACCAAAAGGGAATCCGTTGACCTGAACTCTGGATCTGCCCAGGTATGATGGGCCACATCCCCGGAAACATGATTGTCATGATCCGTAATGGCGATAAATCCAAACCCGATGGACTTGGCATATTCCAATATCTTGGACACCGCATGGTTGGTTGATTCTTTACTGTGTCTTGAATGTACATGCAGATCACCCTTTAACCAGACACCATCATGTAGACCCTGCACTTGTTTTTCTTGGGCATTGTATCCATTACAGGAAAGAAAAACCATTGTGGCCAAAAAGAATCGAGATGTCCACCTAAGGAATCGAGAACATTGATCGGTAATCTTTAAAAATAAAGTAGAAAATATAGCTGACTCCATATAATTATTTGAATGCATCATTACTTCTAATTTGAGTTCTTGATTTTTTCAAACCTACTGTTTTCAAAACTAACCTTAAAATCAGATTTGAAAAGGGTACTAGGTGTATAATAATCAGTCGTGATAATTTGAGCCCCAGAAGCTTTGGCCTTTTCAAATCTACTATAATCATTATTTCTTGCCTCTTCTGTGCCTGAATCTGCACGTGTACGAACCATATATCCTAACGATACCATGCTTTTTATTTTGTCGAAATTTTTGACAGGGTCGTTAATAATCATGAAACCTGCGTTTGGGCTTTCTGCTTCCCTATTCAAAAACAGGACTGCTCCTTCTAAATTCGTGAATTTTGTTAGATATGCCTCCGCTTTTTCATCTCCTTCGTCCAATACGAACAAAAACCGATTCTTAACATCCTTTAAAAGTGGCCATCCTTTGGTAAGCACAGCATTTTCAAGCGTTTCAGAATCTCCTCTTACTACGTCTGGAGTTATTAATTGATTGTCTTCAAAAACATCTCGAATCTCTTTGTCTATACTGTGCAAGGCATCAGCGGTGAAAGGAAGCGGTTTTCGTGTTTGAGGTACCTCTCCGTCCTTCGTATTCATGGTAATGATGATAGGGGTATGCCCCGGATTAGCTTCGGACCAATTTTTTAATTCTAACAAGGCATCCTTGAACAAAAGATTATGACTTCTAAAGTCAATCTCCTGAACATGAAAAATCTTTAACCCCGGCTCCTCTAGCTTTTCCTCTTCATCAAATGGCAATGGGGTATTTCCTGAAGCCCGCACAATATCCAATCCTTTAGGATTTGAGTAATAGCCACCTTTGGGGTCGTAGAATACATCCAACTCCAAACCCCGTAATCCTAAATTCAATTGTTCGGTCAAAGGTATATGCTCATATTCCAACGATTGTATTTGGGGATTCTTTTGGATCAAATAATCCATAAGAGGTTTTTCTATGGCTATTTTATAACTATTATGACTTCCAATAACTTGAATGTCGCTCAACTTTATGTTTTCCTTCGCCTTTGATTTTTGAGAAAAACAAGGAAAAGAAAGGATGGAAAGTATCAACAACGCAGCGATATTTACTTTTTTCATTTTATTAGGATTTTAGCGGAGTGTCTTTTTTAAATGGTTTGGAAAAAATAAGGCAAGAAATTGTTTTTCTTGCCTTATTCAATAACTTTATATCATTAGTTTAATAACCAGGGTTCTGTACTAAGAAACCTTCTTCACTGGATGCCCCATCAATTGCCCGTTGTGGAATGGGAAACAAACGTTTATTGACATCAGTATCTGTTTTGCCTGTCCAACTGTCTTCGTATTTACCAAAACGTATTTGATACGTTCTTCTAAAGCCTTCCCAATAAAGTTCGAATCCGGCTTCGCGAAACAATATATCAGCATCAATTGAAGAAAGTGCATCAGGAGTCTGTGCTGGTCTGGCCGTTCTAGAGGTTCTAAGGGTGTTAACATCGGCCAAAGCCCCAGCATTATCTCCTTTTCTCAATTTGGCCTCAGCACGCATGAGATATATCTCACCCAAACGAATCAAGACCAAATCCACACTGCTTCCAGAACAACAATTTGGAGCGGTTCGGCTAAACTGATATTTTGAAAACCGATAACCGGTATTATGTAGACTACCCTGGTCCGTAAAATTAACTTCAAGGTTATGATCAACATACCGAAGGTTTGCTCCGCTAGTTCTTCTGTTAATTATAGGGTATATTCTTACTGATCCATCATCGCAGGTTAAAATATTACCTCCATCATCTTTGCGTGGTCCCCATATTATGCCACGAAGTAAACCCCTATCAATCTGGAACTCCTCGGCAGGTACGCAATAGAAATGGTCTGAATCATTTGTTGGATTCACTCCGGTGAGGTCTTTAAGTTCATCTGGTATCATCGTGTTTTCCTGAAAGAAGCGGGCATCGGCATCTGCTGGATCTACATTGCCATAGGCATCTACCCAGGTCTGATAGAAGTCCGGGGTCGCAGCTGCCGCATCGGTACCCCTGGTACTAGGGAACTCCGGTCTTGGTACTTGATCACCAGATATTGACCAATAGGCCCAACGGCTGTGCTCAGTTGCTAGAGCACCTCTTTGATCTAAGGAAAATATAATTTCAGAATTTGTATTGTTATCATCATTGAACAATTCAAAATATTCAGCAGACAATGAATATGGGCCTGAAATAATATCGTTGGTATACTGTATTACCTTGTCCATATCAGCGTCGGTAAAATCAGGTGTTCCATAAGGGTCGCGATACACTGCGGCATTCAAATATAAGCGTGCAAGTAAGGCATTTACACCGTCTTTTGTAAACCGACCAGGGCCTTTATCGTTATTGATAACATCAACCACTGATAAAAGCTCGCTTTCAATATAATCAACTGCTTCTTGAGCCCTTAGGATTTCTGAAATTTGATCAGAACTCTCTTTCTTAAAAACCAGTCCCCAGTTATCAAGTGCCAACATATTCAAGTACGCTTTCATGGCGACCATTTCATAAAGGGCATCTTGAGCTTTTACGTCTCCTGATTCAGCTTCAGGCCTCAATCTTTCCTGTGCCACCACGGCTCTAGAAATCGATAAAGTTATATCTGTCCAAGAATCGCCGACCAGACTATTACCCGGGGTCATTAGATGCTGATGGATAGCTATGAACTTTCCTCCGTCAAACCAATCAGTTCCACCTCTATAAGGTAAGATTGCCTCATCTGAAGCAATCTCCTGTAGTCCAAAATTTCTGGTATGTAGCCATACATTTCGGAGAAGACCATATACCGGTGCTATGGATCCACTAACGATTTCTGCTTCACCAGTCCCTGTCAGAGACTCGTCGAGCACCTCCTCTTCCAAGTCTGTACAACCAAAAAAAGCAAATAAAAATACTATTGCCGGAAGTATTCTGTAAAATCTATTATTCTTCATTTTCTTTTCTTTTTTATGTGATATAAATAATATTGTTATTATTGGTTTTTAGAAAGTTACATTTAGTCCAAGCAAAAATGTTCTGGCTCGTGGGTAGGTAAAACGATCAATTCCAAAAGTTTGAATCTCGCCTGTAGTAGCGCCGGTATTCACTTCTGGGTCAAAGCCGGAATAATTGGTCAGTACAAATAAGTTCTGACCTGTTAATGAGATACCTATAGTTTGGAATGCATTACCCAATCCAATTTTGTCAGAACTCAGATTATAGGCTAGAGTTGCGTTGTTCAAACGTAAGAACGAACCATCCTCTAAATAACGTGTAGATACAGTATTGGAATTGCTAATCGATTCATTAGGAAATTGTAAGGCAAAATCCGTTGAATTATTAGACCTAGATAACTGTGCCTTACTAAAAAGTGACATCGTCGTGTGGTTGTAAACCTCGTTACCCGATACCCCATTAAAGTTTAACCCTAGACTAAGTTGCTTATATCTTAAGTTGAAATAAAACGCGTAGATTAAATCAGGGATAGCACTGCCTACCACTCGACGATCATCGTCCAACACTGCCCCGTCGCCATTGGTATCCTTGAACTGGTTGAGCCCATCGGCACCAATTCCGTCGAATTCTAGCATATAGAAAGCCCCAATCGGTTCATTGTTGATATACCCGTTAATGGTCGCTCCAGTTTGACCGGCACCTTGAGCCGCCCCCGTGGTCAATACTGCATAGGGTGAATCTTTTACCTCGTTTTGTATATAGGTAATATTACCCCCTATATTATAAGAAAAGTCACGCTGCGAATCACTGTTGTAATCCAAAGCAAATTCAACACCGCTATTTTGAATGATCATATCTGGAATATTATCCCAAAAGGTAGCGGTAGGTTCTACCGGGTCTGCAGGAACAACTTCCAATAATATATTGGACGACCTTTTGTTAAAATAGTCCAAAGTACCAGTTAATCGATAATTAAAAAGTGCAAAATCGATACCTGCATCTACCTGTGTAGAAACCTCCCATTGCAAATCCGGGTTTGCCAAACGAGTAAAGACAATACCAAATGGATATCCATCAATAGAATTGGAGTCGGTATCAATAGGATAGGTATTTAAACTTTGGTTTCCCGTAATCAATCTATCCTCGGAAAAACTAGCTTTTGTAATCTTAGAAGGAATTTCTTGATTTCCTGTTTGGCCCCAACTAGCACGTAACTTCAGGTTATCGAAAACCGAATTGGCCATAAAATCTTCGTTACTTATATTCCAGCCAGCTGCCAAGGAAGGAAAATAGCCATATTTGTTGTTCTGCCCGAACTTGGAAGAACCATCGGCACGCAAGGTTGCGGTGAACAGATATTTATCGGCAAAGATATAGTTGACCCTTCCAAAAAAGGACTGTAGTTCGTTCTTAACTGCTGAAGAACTTACCGAAGTGGGGTATTCATCCGTACTGGTCTGGTCTTGGTACTTAGGCTCAATATTATTATTGGCAAAGCCGCCGTATGAAACCGCTCTAATCTCTTCTAAGAATTTTTGATAGGAATGCCCTACTAATAGATTAAGATTGTGTACATCATTTTTCCAAGAATAAGTGAGGGTATTTTCTACAAGTTGATTAGTATTGTTACTGATTATACTTTGTAAGAATCCATCAGAAACGTTGGACTCGTTTACCACTTCGGGAAAAGGCTTATACTGCCTATCCCTATTCGTAATAGAATAATCTGCGCCAAGATTTAACTTGTAGACCAAACCATCCACTATTTCTATTGATGGTGAAATAGAGGCCAAAATACGATTGTTGATAGATGCATCGCTATATAAGTCATACCTCTTCAATGGATTTAGGGCATTTGTGGTCAACAAGGTAGGCTCTCCATTTGTGAATGCTGGAATAGTAGGGTTCAAACTAAGCATATCGCTTATGGTAGAATTTATCTCAGGGCGTAAATTTTCTGTCCGCGTAGCCGTAAGGTTATAATCGACGTTCATCCTACCGTCAAAAGCCTTTTGACTCATGTTCAATTTACCGGAATAACGTTTTAGTTCACTGTTTTTTAAAATTCCCTCTTGATCTTGAACACCAGCGGATGCGAAATATGCAAATTTTTCATTGGTTGCACCACTCATAGAGAAGTTAATATTTTTGGTTATACCTGTTTGCGTCAGTTCATCCTGCCAGTCTGTATTTCCGCCTCCATCTTCTAAATTTCCGCCAACTGCAACCACTTGGTTACGAAACTCATCGGCATCAAAAACATCAATTTTATTGGCTATCGTAGCCGAAGCTGCTGATACCGAAAAATTCATTTCGGTTTTACCAGCCTTTCCTCTTTTTGTGGTAATTACTACAACCCCGTTTGATGCACGTGAACCATAAACGGCGGTAGCACTTGCATCCTTTAGAACATCTATACTTTCAATATCTTGAGGATTTAAAAAGTTTAAGGGATTAGTATCGAAGCCTGTAGTGGAATTATCAAGTAGAAAACCGTCTACTACATAAAGAGGTTGTGTTCCTGAACGTAAACTTCCAATACCCCTTATAATTACATTCTGCGAAGCTCCTGGCTCCCCATTGGTTGATGCTATGTTAACCCCTGCCAATTTACCTTGCAAGAGTTCCCCTGGGTTGGTAACCACACCCTTGTTAAAGTCTTCGCTTTTAATGGATGCAATAGCACCCGTTACGTCCGACCTTTTCTGTGTACCATAACCCACTACGACCACATCGTCCAATTGGGTAGCGTCCGGATCTAATTGGACATTAATATTGGCACGCCCATTTAAAGATATTTCTTTGGCGGAATATCCTAAGTAAGAAAAAACCAAGGTTGCAGTAGCATTGACATCAATAACAAAGTTTCCATCAAAATCAGTAGTAGTGCCATTAGATGTTCCTTTCTCGAGTACCGTGGCCCCAGGAAGTGGAACGCCCGCTTCATCAGTTACCGTTCCGGAAATCGATTGTTGAACGGATACTAGATTTAAAAAAGAATCGTTAGTTTTAACAATTGCTTCCTTTTTAATATCTTTAAAAAGTACATTTTTTGGACTGGCGCTATAGCCTACCCATGAAATCAGAAATGCAGAAGCACAAATGATTTTTGAAAATCGAAATTTTGAATTCATAAATTTTAAGTGTTGGATTACTGAGAATTTTTCGATACTTTTTTAGAGAGCCTGTTGACGCAGGCTCTTTTTTTACGATTCAAAAGTAGTATTTAGATAAGGGTAGTTTGTTAAGAAACCTTTAGGCTTGTATTAACATTAAATATAGAGTTCGTTATCTACTACATTATACATTTTAATCTAACATTTAGGTAAGAAAATCCTCATAGAAATAAATAGGTAAAATGCGGAAACCTAAACTTATTCCAAGCCCAAGACTTTCAAAATCTTGACGTAAACCTCATTATTACCATACACCCCTTGAAAGCGTTGTGATTGCGGTCCATATGCAAAAATAGGAACAAAGATTCCTGTATGGTCATCGGTAGTGAAATCCGCTTCTATGGAATGATTTTCCACATTTCCCTGCGGTAGGGTCAAACCACCAGTTTCGTGATCAGCAGTTATTATCACTAACGTATTCTTATTAGCATCTGCAAATTTTAGGGCCTCAGTCACCGCTTTGTCAAATGCGATTCCTTCAGTAATGATTCCGTCAATTTTGTTAGCATGCCCGTAAGAATCTATTTTGGCACCTTCCACCATTAAAAAGAAAGGTTTCCTAGATGTGTTTCAAAGTTTCTAAAACTTTTTTAACGGCAGTATTTAGCGGTGCAGGAACCGTATCTGATGGAAAAAAATAAGCGCTTCGTTTCAAATTATAGGGACTCTAGATTTTCTACTCGTTCAAAACCGTATACCTCCTTGCCTAATTTTTCTGAACTATCACCACTTGCAACAAAAAGCTCCAAACTACTCTTTTCCAAATCCTTCAAAATAGCATCGGATAGGGAACGGTCTTTTTGGTGTGCAAAAAAAGATGCGGGTGTAGCGCCGGTAATTTCATCCGTGGTAATAATGGCCGTAGAGAACCCCTTTTTATCCAATATTTCAGTAAGGCTAGTAATGGATTTTCCATCTGCATCCATTCCAATAGAACGGTTAGGTACTTTCTGTCCCGTTGCCAAAGCGGTTCCAGCACCGGCAGAATCTGTTGTGAAATCATCTGCGGATTGTGTTTTTAAAAATCCGATGTTCTTTAATTGTGTCAAACTTAGGGCCCCTCCGTTGGCCAACGCAGTAGCAGAAATTTGCGCTAAACCGTTGCCGTCACCAATCAATAGGATGATATTCTCAGGAGTTTTAGTCGACCCATCACTTGAAAAGGTAGGCGTGTACACATTAGAAAAACTCGTGTTTTTAAAAACTCTTTTAGATAAGGAATTTACATAGGTGACGCATTCAAAAGGCTGATCGGTATTCACATAATCCACCCCTAAATTTACCATAGACTTCCAAGCAGTTTTAGAATCTGGCGTGGCCCAAAAACGAAACGGTTTTCTAAAGGCATGTGCCTTTTCTACAACATGGGTTACTTTTTCTAAATCATCTTTCGTCAGCCTACCTTTACCGTTCCAATCAGTAAAACTTCTGAAACTTAAACTTATCAAACCAATTTTATCGAGCACCATGAGCATCGTTAATTGGTTCCAAACTTTGATAATCAAAGGAAATAAAATCCGGATAATTTACATAGTCAGCCGTTTTAGGTCTATTCCCAGAAATAACAAAAGAAATCTTGTCATTGCCCGTAATCGATGGGTAATCCTCCAAGGTTTGAACAATAGCATCCAGAGTGGTAATCGCATCCGATTTTACATCGATCAATACTTGCAATGTTCTATCGGATAGTAAACCGAGTTCCAATGCTTCTTTAAGGGGATCTAGATACAAACGCTCAAGTGTACGTTCCTGCAAAATATTTTCCTTTTCATGAGCGACCAACAGTTGACCATCCAATCAAAAAAACGTCGGCCTCTACCGAGGAAACCTCCGCAGAAAAAGCTTTCCAAAAGCGGTACCTTTTGCTCATAATCATTGTGGGAGTGTACTTTGTACTCTTGGGCAAAATTGTTGCTAGATCCAAAATAAATTAAACTTAAAAAGAGGATGACTGATTTCATAATTAAAAATTAAAAAGCAAGTGTGAAATTGGTGGTATGTAACACCATAATGAACAAATCTCTCATTTTTAATCCACAATAGGTTTATGCCAACATCAACCTTTGTTTAAATATTTGGCAAATGAAAAATTAAACTTAGACGATTTTTATTTTTCATTAACCCTATAAAAGAGCTCCAAACAAACTTAAGTTACCTATGATATTAGCTATTCAACGTTATTATTTACTTTAGATAAAACATAATTGGTATTCTTTTTACAATATGGTTATTTTGGTGACTTATAAAATGACAATCGTAATTTTATAATATCAATTTTTATCTTAAATATCGCTTTAAATAGAATGCTTTTGAATATGAAAGATGTAACCGAACCTAAAGTTCAATTAACTAAATCAATACCCAAGATTCTTATTGTAGATGATGATTTAGTTTCACAATTTGCTTCAAGATATGCTGTTGAGCAGTCCAATATAAAGAGTCAGATATATATGAGTGATGGGGCATTGGAGGCATTAGAGCTATTAAGAGGCCTACTGAAAAATGAAGAGGACTTTCCAGATTTTATTTTATTGGACTTAGTAATGCCTCATATGAGCGGTTGGGAATTCATTGAAAATTTCGAAAAAATCAATAAAAATAAGTTCGATACTAAAATTTATATTTTATCCGCTTTTACCAATTCCGTTGATCGAGAAAAGGCTAAAAATCATCCTCATATAGCTGGTCATTTTGATAAACCCATTTCAAAGGTTTATGCCAAATCCATTTTAGAGTCCTTTGCCAATTAATTATCGAAATCTTCTGAAAGACTTCACTGTAATTTTGAAATACATGGGAAATATCACTTATTTTCCAATATATCCCCAACTTCAATTTTAAGCGCTACGCCACTCAATTGTAAAGCAAATGAGCGGTCTATCAAATACTTCAATAACGTTGACCCTTGCTGTGCGCTTAGCCCATCAGCATGTATATTCGAAATGCAATTACGGCGTTCATCCGTTAAACCCAGCTTAGGTTGATAGGTAGTATAAATACCCATACTTTCAGGCGATGAAAGTCCGGGCCGCTCGCCAATCAATACGGCCACAAAATCGGCCTCAAAAAGTTCCGCCACCTCATCACCAACAGCCACCCTGCCCTGCTCCACTAAAGCGATGGCTACTTTATATTTTTCCGTTACTTCAGATATAATCATCTCTAAAACTTCAAAAGCATATTTGTTTACCGCAGTGGCCGATAATCCGTCAGTTATAACGAACAAGATATCCACTTTCTCAATATCGACATGATTCGAATTCAAGTCCAATCGGCGACCTAAATCGGGTCGTTTTAAATATTCTAATCGGTCTTGCACCTTACTTTTAAAAACTTGACAGGAAATATGAAGTTCCTCACTTTTCTTTTGCAGTCCATCCAAATCCAATTGGGTCACTATCGCATCCTTTGCCAAGGCATGTGCATGTTTGAGCGCAAGCACTTCGGTTAATGGCAAACCTGTACCCACATTCCCCAACGCTACCCTCGCTTTGGTAAATTGCTTTAGCTTTTGCCATTGGTCTGGTAGTACGATTTTATCACTCATAAATTCGCTAAGAGTTTATGGGTTTCCCCGATATTGAGTTTGCTTCCATTTTCATCGATAATTCCCATTTTCAATAACCAGGCTTCAAACTCCGGAGCAGGTTTTTTCCCTAATACCTTTCTCAAATACAGGGCATCGTGGAAGGAAGTAGATTGATAATTCAACATGATATCGTCCGTCCCCGGAACTCCCATAAAAAAATTGCATCCGGCAACCCCCAACAAGGTCAATAGGTTATCCATATCATCCTGATCGGCATCGGCATGGTTGGTATAACAAACGTCCATTCCCATAGGAAGTCCCATCACTTTGGCACAGAAATGGTCCTCCAATCCTGCACGGGTAATCTGCTTTCCATTGAATAAATATTCCGGACCAATAAATCCCACAACTGAATTCACCAATAAAGGATCAAACTGTCTGGCGACCGCATAGGCCCTAGCTTCCATCGTTTGCTGATCTACGCCATGATGTGAATTTGCCGATAATGCCGAACCTTGTCCGGTTTCAAAATACATACATTGATTCCCTACCGTTCCTCTACCCAATGCCAACGTGGCTTCATGCGCCTCTTTTAGCATATTCAAATTAATACCAAAAGAACTATTCGCCTTTTGAGATCCGGTAATGGATTGAAAAACCAAATCTACCGGAGCCTTTTCCATAATCTGAAGAGCAGTGGTTACATGGCAGAGTACACAGCTTTGGGTAGGAATCTCGTATTTTAAACGTAAATCCTCCAACATATTGAGTAAGTTGATAGTTACATCTGGACTATCCGTTGCAGGATTAATACCGATAACGGCATCGCCACAGCCATATAACAATCCATCAATCGTACTTGCTAAAATCCCCTTTAAATCATCCGTAGGATGGTTGGGTTGTAAACGTACCGATACATGTCCTTTTAAGCCCAAAGTATTCCTGAAACGGGTGACGACTTCAATTTTTGAGGTGACGGCAATCAAGTCTTGGTTTCGCATCAATTTGGAAACTGCCGCGACCATTTCAGGCGTTAGCGCATTTTTGATTGCGGCTATATTTTGACCTTCTGTTGCATCCTGCAATAACCAATCCCGTAAATCGCCCACCGTAAAATGGGAGATTTGTTCAAAAGCTTTGGCATCATGCGTATCCAAAATCAATCGGGTTACCTCGTCTGTTTCATAAGGAACTATGGCTTCGTTCAAAAAAACGGTCAGCGGCAATTCGCTTAATACATACTGCGCCGCTATGCGTTCCGCATTGGTCGATGCGGACAAGCCCGCCAAAACATCCCCAGATCGGTGCGGACTAGCTTTTGCCAATACCGATTTTAAATCAGCAAAAAGATAATTCTCGTTTCCTAATGTGAATCGATATGTCATTTTAGTTCCTTCGGATTAAGAATACATACACCAAACTACAGGCTATAAAAATGATAAAAGCCTGAAATTGTAAATACGCAAATGCTCCTATACAAATTAGTGAAATTATAACCGCTACCCACGCATTGAAGCTTGAAAAATTGGGATTAAAATCGGAATGCCGATATAATACATTAGCAGAAATCATGGACGAACTTATTGTATTCCGCTTTCGTAAACGCAAAAGTGAAGCACTTACCACCAAATACATGCACACCGCACCAAAGACGGAAACTTCGATTAAAAATCCGGTTTGGCTACTCCAAATGGCGGTTAAGCTAAAAAGAAAAACCAAACTGGAAGCTAGAACCCTTTTTGAAATCCTTTTGTTCTTGATGACCGGCAACAAAGGTTCCAGTTGGGTAGTAGCCGCAAAAGCGATACCCTGTAAGGAAGCGATGAGACCGAATAAACCAATAAACGTAAACAACTGCACCAAGAAATTTTCCTTACCCAATATAAGTGCCATAGATGCGGGCATAGGATGATTCTCTTCCAATATCCCTAAACTTTCTGGCAAACTCCAATCGATGCCACCTGCAGCTAAAACAAGGACCAACAGGGCGAGTGTCAATAACGTAAAAAAGGCTAGATTATAACCTCGTGTAATGGTTTTCCGGAAACCTTTCCGGTCTATATTGTTGGTCATTAGCGATATCCCTTCAATGGCCAAAAACAACCATACCGCATAGGGAATGGCAGCAACAAAGCCTTGCAGGTCCAAACTTCCCACTCCCGAATTTGCCAAATTATCAAACTTAAAAGAGTTTAGAACAGCGCCCTGATAAAGAAATAATTCCGCTATCGCCAGTAAAGTCAATACCACTAAAAAACGCACCCCAATGTGCATTTCAAAAAGATTGATGATGGAAAAAAACAGCAAAAAACCTGTAGCTATCCAAGGCGACATGGGTAAATCATCCATTAAAAACCCAAGGTATTCCCCCAACGAACTGGCTATTGCGGGTGTTGCGAATAAAAACTCAAATAAGGATGGCCAAGCCTATAAAATTTCCCCATTTCTTACCAAAGGCTTTTTCAACATAGGTATGTGGCCCAGTTGCCTCTGGATAGACACAAGCCAACTCGATTAAATTTTGGACCAGTCCAAAATACATTAATGCTGCAACCCCAACGGGAACAAAAAACCATAAGGGTCCGGTAATGGCCCAGCCTAAGTTCCAACCAAAGGATTCTCCAGAAATCACCATTCCCACTCCAACGGCCCAAATAGCAAAAACCCCTAATTTTTTTGAACTCATTTTTTCTTCTGTGACCTTCATACTTTGTTGTTAGGGAGTATTATCGAAACCGATTCCTTAAAAATAAAATATATTACTCCAGATGCACTACAGAAATTGCTTAATTATGACAGACCAATAAAGAAGTTCGAATTCATTAAAAATCAGGCTATTTTTCTCATAACCCTATAAAAATTTTGGGCCTCTTCTAAATTAATTTATTCCGCCGTCGAATATGTTTCAAGGCTTCATTAAATAGTAAAGAGTACTTCATAAAATCTCGAGCTTCATAAAGCACTCAATATTTATAATTAGATTTGAATCGGTTGAATCATAGGTAAGCGTAAGTCAATATGAAAGTTTCACAGTTAATAGTAGTTCTGGTTCTCCTCATCTTTTGTGGATGCAGCCATGAGAATGAAGGAGAATCTAAAAAAAGAGAATTAAAACTTTGGTACGAAAAGCCTGCTAATCATTTTGAGGAATCTTTGGTCCTTGGGAATGGTAAAATTGGTGCTTCCATTTTTGGAGGAATCAGATACTGATAAAATATTCCTGAACGATATTACACTTTGGTCCGGGGAACCTGTAGATACCACCAGAACTATTGACACTAAAAAATATATTACCCAAATAAGGGAAGCACTGACTAAGGGGGACTATAAAAAAGCAGATAGTCTACAGCGATTTGTACAGGGTGATTATTCCCAATCCTATGCTCCACTTGGCACACTCTTTTTAGATTTCCAACATCAGGGCGATACATCGGCCTACAGAAGGGAATTGGATATTTCAAAGGCCATTTCAACTATCGATTACAAGGTTGGCGAGGTAGCATACCACCGTGAATATCTAGTTTCCCATCCCGACAGTCTCCTGATGATTTCCTTGGATACCGATGAAGACAATGCTTTAAATTTTGACATTAGGTTTGAGAGCTTATTGAAACATGTTACTTCTTTTAAAAATGAAATTTATATGGCCGAAGGTTATGCTCCCTACAATGCAGAACCTAGCTACAGGGGAGACCTTCCCAATGCCATAGAATTTGACGAAAACCGTGGTACCCGATTTTCAAATTATGTAAAAATCAAAGAAACGGACGGGGATATCACTGTAAATGAAAACGGCATTCAATTAAGAAATGGAAGCCATGCCGTTATCTTGGTGGCCATTGCATCTAGTTTTAATGGTTTTGACAAAGACCCTGCAAAAGCTGGTAAGGATAATAAAGCCATAGCTCTAGAAAATTTAAACGGCGGATTAAAAAAATCGGAAGGAGACATCAAAAAAGACCATATTACAGATTATCAACATCTTTTTAATCGGGTTTCCCTAAACCTTGGATCATCCATCAACAATGAACTACCTACAGATGCTCGTCTAAGAGCGTATACAGAAGGTACAATAGATACGGGTCTTGAGGAGCTTTATTTTCAATTCAGCCGTTATTTACTGATCAGTTCATCGAGAACCATGGGTGTGCCGGCAAATCTTCAGGGATTATGGAATAGCGAACTACGTCCACCGTGGAGTAGTAACTATACCGTTAATATCAATGTGGAGGAAAATTATTGGTTAGCTGAAAATACAAACTTGTCCGAATTACATCTTCCTTTTCTTTCTTGGGTCAAAAATGTGTCAACAACCGGCGAACGATCCGCAAAAAATTATCTAGGCATATCGGAAGGATGGATGGCCTGCCAAAATTCAGACATTTGGGCAATGAGCAATCCCGTTGGAGAATTCGAGGGAGATCCAAATTGGGCCAATTGGTATCTAGGTGGCGGATGGCTAAGTACACATATTTGGGAACACTATTCCTTTTCCCAGGATGTTTCATTTTTAAAAAATTACTACCCCATATTAAAAGGTTCCGCACAATTTTGTTTGAACTGGTTGGTAGAAAAAAATGGTGAACTGATTACCTCTCCGTCGACCTCACCTGAAAATTTATACGTCACAGATAATGGCTACAAAGGAGCAACAATGTTTGGCGCTACCGCAGATTTAGCGATTATCCGTGAGGTTTTTCAACAAACCATTAAAGCGACTAAAGTTTTAGGAATTGATACACCGTTTGCAAAAAAACTAGAACAAACTCTTGCCAAATTACGTCCCTATCAAATTGGTGAAAAAGGAAATTTACAGGAGTGGTATTATGATTGGGAAGATGCCGATCCCCAACACAGGCATCAATCACATTTATTCGGTCTATATCCTGGGCATTCCATCTCTACCGAACTTACGTCCAACTTTGCAGCGGCTTCTAAGAAATCCCTTGAAATTAAAGGTGATGAATCTACGGGATGGTCAAAAGGCTGGAGAATCAACTTATGGGCCAGGTTGAAAGACGGGAACCACGCATACAAAATGTACCGCGAATTATTGAAATATGTAGATCCAACAGGGAAAAGCCCCGTTTATAGCCAACGTGGCGGCACCTATCCAAATCTATTGGATGCCCACCCGCCATTTCAAATTGACGGAAATTTTGGAGGGGCCGCAGGTGTTGCCGAAATGTTATTGCAATCCACTGAAACCAGCATAGAACTATTACCTGCTTTACCTGATGCATGGCCTACCGGTTCTTTTGAAGGATTATGCGCCAGAGGCGGATTTGTTATTGACGTTTCTTGGGAAAATAAAAAAATAACGGATTTGAAAATTTTGTCCAAAGCTGGGCAATCCTGTAAAATAGTCTTTGGTGAAAAAGTAATCGAGCTGGATACGGAGAAAGGAAATTCATATCACTTTGACCAAGATTTTAATTTGAAAAACTGATCTTTTTTTCAGAACCCTGTAAAAATAATACCAAAAAAATAACCGATATATTACGAAAATATACCGGTTATCCAACTAACTCAAACTAACTCTAAACTCACGGCAAAGATGCGTTCATTTATTAAATTCAAGTTTAATTAAATATCAAGGAAACTTTAAATCCAATGCTTTTCCAGGCATCGTTTTAGAGTCGGTTTTCAAATTCAATATTCCCATAATCGTAGGTGCAATTTGATTGGTATACAATTGATCTTCACTGACCTCTCCCGTAGCTTTTACTCCAGGACCTAAAATAGCCATCCAGGTTTCATTAGCTCCTGCCACATCTGTTCCGTGACCTGTCCATTTAGAACCTTCTTCAATCCCCTCACCTCTACCATGATCGGTAGTAATAATGAAATAGGTATTGTCCTTATAAAAAGAATCGTTCTGTACATAGTTCCATAAATCCTCGATCAAAGCATCTGTGTTACGCATCGATTTTGTGTAAAAATCAAATAGACCGCCATGAGCAAAATCATCAGTTTCTCCATAGGAGATAAAGACCAATTCTGGATGGTTCTTTTTAATGAATTCCTTGGCAAAATGATGGGTAAATACATCTAAACGTACACTCTCCCAAATAACTAGGTGCTTGACGTTGTATTTCGTTCAGAAACTGTTCTTTCTCATTTAAATCACCTACGGCATCCATATAACCTGCATTTACCGGAACGCCACTGCGCTTGTCATTTATGATGAACGGAAAAACATCCCAACTACCAAAGGCGGCTACCTTACCTTTATACTCCTTACTATTATTCGCAAGTTCCAATACGGTCATATTCTTATTATAGATTTTGTCATTGCTATTGATGTTCTCATCATCAGCTTTCCCTGTCAAAATCTCGTTATAGCCAGGGTATGAAAAGGCCATGGTATTGGTTAAGTTGACTTTACTTCCCTTATTTCTATTACCGTGCAATTGTCCTTCTTTTGCAATGGTATTCCAAAAGAAAGGCATCAATAAGGTTCTGTTCTCCTCCTCTGAATTGCTTACAAATTTTTCTTTCAGCAAATTTTTATCCTGTGCATACGGACTGTTCAACAACACCGTGTCTATTCCCGTAAAAACGTCTTGCCATCTTACTCCGTCTAAAGTGATCAAAAATACTTTTGGTTTTTTGTCCTGTTGGGCCATTATAGCTGACGAAGTCAGCAATAGCATAAGAAGCGAAATTTTCAATACTGTTTTCATAGGTTCTAATTTTTAGTTTTAAATGTTTGTATGGTGGACCAATCGCTCCAGTTTAAATGTTGATCACGGTAGCGTACTCTCCAAAAATAGGTGGTATTTGCCTGTAATCTTTTAGTTGGCTCGTCCGTTAGGTCATCCCCTTTTTGACGGTCTTCTAGGTAATACCAATTTTCGGACTGTTTCCAACTATCTTGAACTACGGCAGAGAAATCTTCAGTGGTGGAAATTTGCCAGTTGGAAGCCGCATGATAAGCATCATTAAATGAACTTTCAAACGGACTCGCCTTTAATAAAACTCCATCAAAATCAATAGTCTCATTTATGGGAAAAATAAGCTTTGGTACTTCTGGAGAATGCTTATTCGCGTAAATGGTGATTTCATCCGTTTGTTCGTTTTCCCTAAAGATATCCTCATTACCACGGCTAATTCTTTTAATAGTGAATTTAGGATTTTGCTTGCTACCATCGACTTCGACCATTACAAAACCATATTCATCCTGGGTTACCGTAAACTCATCATAATCCCTTCCTTCAAATTCACCCCAATTATCGATAGCGCCACCAGCAGTTGCTACATTGATCCATAAATGTTTATGGTCTTTTGATTGCCCGCGGGAATAGCCATGTGTATGTCCGAAGAAGTGTAAACTGGGCTTTCCGGTCTCGGTCGTGAAATTTTCGAGCATTTTTACCACTTTTCCGGTGGATGCTTCCTCTCCAGGAATCCATAATTCAGATTTATGCGGATGATGCAATTGTGCGAAGACAAAATCGATATCCTCATTCTTGGCCGTTTCCTCCAATAGCTTTTCAAGCCAAACATATTGCTCGCCAATATCCCTGTACCCTTCGTTGGAATTTAAGCCAATTATACGAGTATTCCCATAATCTTTATACCACCAGTGTTCGGCAAAACCAGGTGTGCCGTTTTTCGGTAGGCTGAAGTATTTAAAATAAAAACTTGAATTACGTTCATGATTTCCAAGTACGGGATACACCGGAACCTCAGAAAACAACTTTTTTCCAGGTCCAAAGAAATCATTTTGCCATTCCTCATAATTACTACCTCTATCAACCAAATCGCCAGGAATCATGACTAAAGCCAAATCATCCGGCAGATCATTGCCATATTCCTGTTTTAGATACGGGATGATTCCTTCATTTACAATTTCCTTAAACTTATCAGGATTTTGACGGTCCTTTTGCATATCGCTCATGGCCAACATATTGAACGACTTATGATCGCTCGCAAAAGGAGGTGTTTTAAACTGAAAAATATCGGACACCAATTTACCGGTCCGCACCCTGTAATAATAGTTCGTAAATCGTTTAAGATCGGTAAGTTTTACCTCATGAATACGAGTATCCGTAAAATTAACATCATCAGCTTTACCGGTTTGCTTCTTACCCAACTTGGTGGTTTCCCCATACTCCACTATACTTTCCTCCCCTTTGGAAGTTTCCCACATAATGGTCATTTCATTGGGGCTGGCATCCTGTAAATACGGCTGTACCAAAAATAAAGTTTCCTTGTCTTGGGCTATACCTAGTGCGGTGACTATACTACTCAAAAAACTAAAAATTAATCGTGTTCTCATAGGTTCTATTTAATTACTAACATTGGCGATTGCCCTGTCTAAAATATTGACTGCTTGTTTTAATTCCTCTTTAGAAATAGTCAAGGCTGGGGCCAGTTGTAGCACATTACCTGCAGAAACCTTAAAACTTAATCCATTTCTTAAGCATTCGTACATGACTTTTTCTGCCTCATGAATTGCCTTTTCCTTCGTATTTCTGCTCGTCACCAATTCAATGCCCCACAGCAATCCCCTACCTCTAATATCACCTATGATTTCATACTTATCCCTTAGAACGGACATGGCAGAGCACATCTCTACAGAATCACTGGTTACTTTTTGAAGAATTTTTTCTTCTTCCAAGATCTCCAAAGTGGTTAATCCCGCCATAGCCCCTAAAGGACTTTTTTCATGGGTATAATGGCCCAGGGAAATATCCGGGAATTTATTATAACTGTCCCGTGTCACAATAGCCGCTTGTGGTATAATACCACCTCCCAATCCTTTTCCCAAACAAAGAATATCCGGTTCAATACCATAGTGCTCAAAAGCGAACATTTTACCGGTTCGGCCTAAGGCAATAGGTATCTCATCGAGAATAAGAATTACACCATATTTGTCGCAAAGGGCACGGGCGGACACCCAAAATTCCTTAGAAGGCAATTGTACATCTGTATTACGTACTGTTTCTGCCATAAAAGCACCAATATCCCCTTCTTTGGAAAACACATATTCCAAATGCTCCAAGCATTTGGCTTCGTTCCCTTCAAAAATTCCACGATAGGTAACCGGCGGTGGTATGCGTTCTACACCGGGCATCATTGGCCCCATATATTCTCGAAATACCGCTTCCCCACCAACACTTATCGCATCCAAAGAAGCACCATGGAAAGAATCCCAAAAAGAAACCACCTTAAATTTACCGGTGATGGCACGCGCCAATTTTAATGCGATACCAATGGCTGAACTACCGTTTGGGGTCATCAAAACCCGATTCAAATCTGACGGAAGTAAGGACGCTAATTTCTCCGCAAAATTAATGGCGGTTTCATTGGTATATCGCCGGGTGCTAAAGGTCAAACCCTGCAATTGTTCTGTTAAACGTTGTATTAATTTTGGATGTGAAAACCCCAATTGATGCACATTGTTACCATGAAAATCCAAATATTTCTTGCCAGATATATTCTCGATATAAGCCCCGTTGCAATCGCCCAACACATCTAAGCAAGGCGTAGATAACGCTTGATGGAAGAAATAACGGGCATCTTTTTTGAGTAATTTTTTCGTTTTTGCATCGGTAATACCCGCTTCCCATTCCTGTCTGGCGGGAGTGCCATTGATGTCGCCTTCTGTGCGTTTGTTCTGATTTTGTCCGTTAAACGCTTCCTTATCTTGATTCATAGGGTCCATATTTGGCTATTATTTCCGGTTCTATCAGATTGGTCATAATAGAATATATAGGATGGTTTTTGAAATATGCCAAACTACTTTTTTCTTAATAGGTTCGTGGAAAGTATCTGTTTGGGCATTTTTTCACTTTGCACATACACATCTAACCAACCGTCTCCGCCACCATTAAACCAAAGTACCTCAACATCATGTTTTCCTTTAGACAATTTTATAGTACCACTTTTCTCCCGTACACCATGGTCTCCATCATTATCTACAACCAGCTCCCCGTCTATGAACAGTTGACTACCATCATCTGATCTAGTTGAAAATTGATAGCTGCCGTTTTCTTCAATTTGTAAACCACTTTTAAAACGGAATACGGTATTCGACTTTATCAATTCCTTGACTTCTTCAGAAGAAATTTCAAAACTATTACTCACCAAATCTGGATTTTTACTGCCCAATTCGGGTAGAAACGATAAATCATCACTATAAAAGACCTCAACAGAAACGGGTTTTTCCAATGCTTTTGATTTGATTCTAAAAAAACCTTCGGCCACACCGCTACTGATTTTTCCACCCATAAAAATGGCACTTTTTACGACCGTATTTTCAGTGATTGGAATTTCAGCTTCAAAGGTTTTGGATTCATTTGTAGGCAAAGTGCCATCCAAGGTATATTTCAGTATTCCTTCAGTATTGGGATTCTTCAAAATTAAGTCCGCTTTATCATCAAATAAACCGCCTTGAGCCGCATAACCTTTTGAAGAAGGGACAAAAGTTGGTTTATTCAATTGCACTAAACTTGGATACGAATCTTCGACAGTATTACCTTCAAATGCCTCTTTTACCGGTTTACCGATCCATGCATGTGGTGTTCTAATATCCATGGCAAAGGCAACCGTAGCTGCATTGTCATATTGATAAACGGGATACTTGATATTGTAATTTTTCTTTATGCCTTTACCCCAAAGTATAAATGGAATTTCCACCTCCTGTAGCGACTCTCCGCCATGGCCCTTACCCACACCTCCGTGATCTGAACTGATAATCACCAAAGTATTTTCTGCCATTCCAGATGTTCTTAGCGATTCCATCAGCTCCGCTAATAGCGAATCGGCTTTCTCGACGGACGCATAATATGCTGGGGTTCCATGTCCATATTCATGACCTGCATGATCTATGTGGTCAAAATGAATAAAGGTTAAATCAGGAGTTTTCTCTTTTATATATTCCGATGCAATAATGGAAGTTTCATCTTCCGTCATAGGATTGATGTCATAGGTAACGGCATCCTTTTCGAACAACCTTCCAAATCCGCCCCAATGATAAATCGCCCCTATTTCTGCCGAATCTCTTTGATCAGCTACTAATTGAAAAATGGTAGGGAATATAAATTCCTCGCTTTGCGTAACCGCTGGTAAGGTAAGATTATCTCGATCCCAAGCATTGGATGTAATACCGTGCTGTTCTGGTCCAGCTCCCATAATCATGGATGCCCAATTTGGGCTGGAACTACTTGGCAAAACCGAACGGGCATGCATAGTTGAAGCGCCTTCTTTAATCAACCTGTCAAAAGTAGGTGTATTGGCTTTCTTTAATCCGTCTGGACTTAACCCATCAAAACCAATGACAATGACGTGTTCTGTTTTCTGTTCGCCCATTGTATCCAAATCCTTATAATTACAAGACCATAGGGAGAAAATCCCTATGGTCAGTAATACACTTGAAATAATGGGTAATTTGGTTTGCTTATTTATTTCCTTAATCGACATCCCACCAAAGTTTGGTATTGATATTATCAGGACCCATACGTTGTACCGCAGCCTTATAGTTATCACTATTGGTCGACTTTATGGAGTTTGGATATTGGAAACGTACCGGGACCATTCTATCATTAACAGCATCTGGACCAGGAATTACTTCCGGCATTCCAGTTCTTCTCCAATCTGACCATCCTTCAAAACCTGTGTAGAATAGGGAAATCCATTTTTGAAGCGCAATTTTCGCCAATTTGTCCCCGGTATAGGCTACTTTTTCCTGAGCAATATAAGCATCCAAATCTGTTGCTTGCATAGCGTTAGCAATATCTGACCAACCACCAGCAATTACCCTTTCCGTATAGAATTCGAAAGAAGCTTTTATGCCATTTTCATAATAGGTAGCTGCATCGCCAACAGTAATCCATCCTTTTTCCCTTGCTTCGGCCAAAATGAACTGAAGTTCCGAATAGCTCATGATAATGGTCTGTGAAGCAGTAGCCGAAGCTTGCTCTGGATTACAGGCCCTACAACCCAAAAGGATACCCAATCTAGAAATAAAGTTAGAACCTGATTCTTCAGGGTTTCCAGAAGGGCTATACCCCAAAGCAGCTTCATCATCCAAACCGTTGGGCATACCCACATAATCGTCAAAATCTTCGGAAAAAATTCCTTTTTCAGAATTACTCGTCGGCTGAGCAAAAACATATAACCGATTGTCATTTAATTCCTTCAATCGTGTTTCCAAAGTTTGGCTTAATCGTACCTCATCAAAACTACCACTACGCGTGTCATATTTTGGCTGTGGGTTATTGGTATTCCATTGCACCAAGGCCATATCCTCATTACTTTCAAAAATTGGATAGTCGGTAGGGTTATTTGCTATTTGCTGCATTCCCGCTACCGCTGTAGCATTATCAACGTCACTGATACGCATTAACAAACGCAATTTCAGTGAATTGGCAAATTTTCTCCATTTTTGAATATCACCCCCGTAAAAAATATCTCCGGTAATATTATCGGCATTTTCTAAAACCGAATTCGCAGTTTCCAAATCGGCCAATATACCTTCATAAATCTTACTTTGAGGGTCAAAGGCCGGAGTTACATTACCTTCCTCGATACCTTTTGTGGCATCTGCATAAGGAACGTCTCCATACGCATCGGTTACATAGGAATATATCCAGGACTTCATTACTAAGGCTACTCCGTAGTAATTCTGAGCTTCTGGGTTTTCCTTTGTACCTCTAATGATATTCTCCACATCTCTTAAAGAAGCATATGCATCATTATAGGGATCGCCGGAAGGTGACCAGTTATAGGTATCCCCACTGGTAAACTGAAGTCTGGCACCATATTGTACAACGGTAAAACCTTCTTCCCAGCCTTGACCTCCCCAATTATAGGCCATTTCTCTTTGGATGCCCGGCAACAGTAATTCTGGCTGTGCGGATGCGGGGAAATTTGGATTGATATTAATGGTATCAAAATCCTCCGTACAGCCCACGGCCATAAAAAGGGATAGCATTATAAATAGTGTTTTTTTCATGATTTCTTTATTTAATAGTGTTTTCTTCTTTTAGAAATTTACCTGTAAGTTGAAGGTGAACGAACGTGAACTAGGATAAGACATGTTCTCAATACCTGGCTGTAAAGTACCGCCGGACACCCCAACAGTTTCAGGGTCGAAATGAGGATTATCTGTCCAAAGCAATAAGTTTCTTCCTGTCACAGAAAAACGGGCACTGCTAATTGGCAATCTGTCCAACATTTTCTTTGGGAACGAATAGCCTAATGACACCTCTCGTAATTTGGTATAGGACGCGTCGTATTTGGCAGCTTCCACGTTATCCCTTTCATAGTATCTATTATTGAAAGTTCTAGCATCAACATTCACAGAATTTGGAACATACACCGGGGCATCAGCAGTCCCTGTATTTACCACACCTTCTGCCACGATTCCGGTTTCCCTTCCTTCCAAAGTCTCCTTTAATTGACCAGAGGTACTGCCTATCGTTTTTGTACGGGATACTACAATACCGCCTTGTCTAGTATCGAACAAGAAACCGAAGTCGACATTTTTATATTTGAATGTATTCTGGATACCCAACGTAAAATCTGGAGCGTAATCCCCTTGATACACTAAATCGTCCGTACGAACAGGAATACCCTGATTATTAATGATTTTTTGCCCAAAGAATTCGCTGTTAGGATCTTCTACTCTTTGAAATCCTCTACCGTAAATTGCACTGATAGAACCCCCTTCCCTTGCTTGGATAAAAGCTCCGTTTGCCTCTGTCAACGTGAAATTGACACCGCCTAGGTCTTTTACCTCACTTTGGTTTGTGGCGAAATTAAACGTAGAGCTCCATTTGAAGTTTTCCGTCAATACAGGTACTAAATTTACAATGGCCTCAAAACCATAATTACGTACCTCCCCGGCATTGATCAATTGGCTACTGTAGCCACTTGCAATGTCTGTACTGATATTGATGATTTGGTTCTTGGTTGAACTGTCATAATAGGTTAAGTCAAAATTCATCCTACTTTGGAAGAAACGCAGGTCTAAACCAAATTCATAGGAACCGGTAATCTCAGGTTTTAATTCTGCATTAGGAATTAAGGAAGATTCAGTCAAGATAGGTGTAGAACCATCAAAAGGAGTTTCATTTTGATAAAAACTACGTAATCTATAAGCTCCGGTATCATTACCTACTTCAGCATAAGCAGCCCTTAGTTTCGCAAAAGAAACCCAAGCCGGCATATTGAACATATCACTTGCCACGGCACTTAACGTTACCGAAGGATAGAAATACGAATTATTGTCCTGTGGCAATGTACTTGACCAGTCATTTCTACCAGTTACATCCATAAACAAAACATTATCATAAGCAAAACGGGCATAGCCGTACAAACTGTTGATACGTTTTTCGTAATCATTGGAAGATACCTGAACAGCCTGTCTACTATTGTTAAAAGAGTATACTTCTGGATTGATCAATTGTGGTGCAACACTTTTGGTAAAATCTTGCTTTTGACGTAATTGGTTACCACCCCCTGAAATATTGATATTGAATTTTTCACCGAAAGTCTTATCATAGCTCAACAAGAAATCTGAGTTACTTTCCTCAAAGAAAACATTGTCTTCTTGATAGGTACCGAATGGGAACCGTTGCGTGCTAAACGCTCTTTTACGAACCCTAAAGTCCCTATAAAAATCCCTACCACTACGTAATAACAATTTCCAGTTTTCACTGATATCATAATTTACACTGACATTACCAAAAATACGGTCCTTATCCTGTGCATTCGTATTCTCATACATTGTAAAATAAGGATTGTCATGGTAGTTGTAGTTGTAATTGAACTGTTGTCTCCCTTCTAGACCAGGCTGCCAGTAATCTCTAAGATTATTGGTGTTTAATTGACGACCATACCAAATAAACAAGTACATAATACTTTCCGTACCATAACCTACGGCAGGTCTGTTATCAGAATCCGTTTTTACATAATTAATATTGGCATTCACCTTTACTTTATCAGAAACGTTAAGACTTCCTGTAAAGCTTAAGGTGTTTCTTTTCAAATCGGTATTAGGTAATGTTCCTTCCTGATCTAAGTTTTGGAAAGAAAGTCTCATGTTACCCATATCTCCAGATTTAGAAATAGCGATACTGTTCGTCTTGGTAATACCGGTTTCAAAAAAGTCTTTGGTATTATCTGGATTAGAAACCCATGGAGTTGGTATAATAGGAGAATCACTTATAAAGGTATCACCTCCTCGTGTTCCATCCTCACGTGGGGAATCGAATTGAGGAATCATCAACCCCGTATCTAAACGTGGACCCCAGCTTTCATCAACACCATCAGCAATACCCGAACCGCTACCATCAACAAAAGCAAATTGTTGGTTGTTTCCCTGCCCGTATTCATTTTGCCAATCTGGCAACATCAATATATTTTCCACAGTTACCCCAGTATTAAAGGATATTCCCAATTTACTGGTTTGGGATTTTCCTTTCTTAGTGGTAATAATGATGGCACCGTTCGCAGCTCTTGACCCATAAAGTGCAGCAGCTGCGGGACCTTTCAATACGTTAATGGATTCGATATCCTGCGGATTGATTTCCGAAGCTCCATTACCATAATCTACACTTTGTGTACCTGAACCGTTGGAACCTACGATTTCATTACTAATGGGTGTACCATCTACGATGAACAATGGAGAGTTACCATTAATATTTAATGAGGCATCACCACGTATGGAGACCCTTGCAGAACCCCCTAATCCAGTAGGGCTATTTGTAATTTGAAGTCCGGCAACTTTACCGGACATACTGTTCAATAAGTTAGGTTCTCTTGCCTGAACCACTTCATCATTTTTCAATTCTTGTGAGGCATACCCCAGAGATTTTTTGCTCCTTTCGATACCTAAGGCCGTTACTACCACCTCATCCAATTGTTGCGAATCAAGCTCTAAAGAAATACTTGCGGATGTTTTACCTGTAGTATCAAATTCCTTTTTGATATATCCTATATAGGATATTACCAAAACCTGATTGTCACCATTCATCTCAATTTTAAAATTCCCATCAAAATCGGTAGCAACCCCATTAGTAGTGCCTTTGACCACCACAGTAGCGCCCGGTAAAGGAACTTGGTTTTCATCTAACACGGTTCCCGTAAAAACAGTTTGGGAATGTGCAACAAAACTTGCCAAAACAGCAAATAATGTAATCAATAGTGTTCTTTTCATTTTATTCGTATTTGTAAACTTTGGTTTATTATTACGAAACAAATATCTAAATGAAAAGTTAATGTCTTGTACTATCTATATTAAGTAATCACTACTAATACAGGGGTAAGGTTAGGTGAAAGTTAGATTTATATTATTGACAAATATGCAAATTGTTAGGTTTATGTAAACCACGTTGAAACTCCCTAGTAACCAAGGCATCATCGCTATCAAAAGCACAAATTAATTTTTGTATTATGTTTGTAGGATAACTCATATTAATGGACGATTACCTTATTGGAATAGGAAAACGAATCAAAGAAATTCGAAAAAACGGAAGTTTAACCATCAGCGAAATTGCAACCAGAGCAAGCGTAACTGCTGGACTTATTTCCAGAATTGAAAACGGAAGAACAATTCCATCCTTACCCGTTCTTTTAAAAATCATTAATTCGTTGGATGTAGAAGTGACCGATTTTTTCAGTGGCATGCCACAAACTAATGGTTCCAATTACATAGTTTCAAGAAAGGAAGACAATACGACCATTGAAAAAGAAGATGATGCTGTAGGGTTTTCGTATTCCTTTATTTTTGGAAAACAATTGAATTCATTAGGCTTTGAAGCTGTATTACTACAGGTACATCCAAATTCAAAAAGAGAAAAGGTCGTTACCGATGCCTTTGAATTCAAGTACATGCTGTCCGGAGAATGTTTCTATATCATAGATAATGAAGAAATACTACTAAAAGAAGGGGATTCTATTTTCTTTGATGGTAGAATACCACATGTACCTGAAAACAGAAGCACCAACATAGCGAGTATGTTAGTGCTCTATTTTTTTATCTAAAACCAGATTTTAGGAAGTTACCAGCAAATCCTTAAGACTGGTTAGCGAATCCAAAACAAAAGTTGGTTCTGCACCGGCCAATTGCTCATAGGTATGAGCACCAGTGGTAACACCAACAGTAATACCGCACTTGGCATTCTTACCTTCTAAAATATCTATGATAGAATCGCCTGCTTTTAATACGAATTTTGGGTCCTCGATTCCCAATCTTCTCATTGCTTCATCTATCATGTCCGGGTTTGGCCTGCCTAAAACAACATCATCGGCAGTGACCAATTCATCATATTCCATTCCTTTGGCCCATTCCATTTTTTGTAATAGCAGTTCGGCCGTTTTACGATCGTATCCGGTGTTTAAGGCCACTTTTATATTATTGTTCCTTAAAAAATAGAGTAATTCTTCTACTCCCATATAACTAGTAACATCAAGGTCCTGATAGGCTTTATCCAACAATTTTTTAAATTCTTCAAAAATAGTTTTAGCTAATTGGGCATCGGCACTACCACTATCTGCTTTT
Organism: uncultured Flavobacteriaceae bacterium; assembly: GCA_963842105.1. Classification (GTDB taxonomy): domain Bacteria; phylum Bacteroidota; class Bacteroidia; order Flavobacteriales; family Flavobacteriaceae; genus Maribacter. Next base: position 4,047 of record CAWJFH010000031.1, on the reverse strand, counting down.
ATAATATCCTTAATAGCCTGATGCTTTTCTTTACCCGCCCCATGCTCCAGAACAAAGTCCAAGGAAACTTCAAATCCATTATTATTTATAGCCTCCATTAATGTTTTGTAAACCACATTATCCTCGTTCACTACGGTTCCCGCCATATCAAAAACGGCCAATTTTATTGTATGCATATTAACTATTATAAAGTTGATCAATGTTATGTTTGGCAAAACCTGCGCTACCCGTCATTCCCTTGCCACCAATACCGGTGACGATATGGATATTCTTATCGATGGTCTTTTCGAAAATATCTGAATTCTTACACTGCGAATACATTCCGTACCAGCGCTGTTCTATTTCATAGGTAGGTAGTTGAAAGATTTCCTTCGACTTTTCAATAATGAAATTATCGATATCCATATTCAGGTCAAATCCTAGCTTATCTATATTTTCAGCATCGGCATATTCGTGTGAATCTCCAAGGATGACACTACCGTCCATCGCCTGTTTAAAGAGAATATGTACTCCCCATTTCTTTTCTTGGCTGTCCAACGCCTCATTTGCTTTTATTTTAAGATATGAAGGACACTCTGCAAAAGCCTCGTAACGGCGAATGGAAAGTCCGGTTAAAACAGAACCACAAATTTTATAGTTCCCCTGGGGTTTGGTACGCAACATCTGTAATTTGGAAACCTCCAAATCACTTTCTGCAAAAAGTTTCGGGTACAAGGTTTTAAAATCACTGCCATTACAGACGATTACTTTTGAAGACATAAACACTCGACCATCTGCAAGATGCGTACTTACCACACTGCCAAGTGTATTGCATTCGATGACTTGTGAATTGTAAAAAATATGAAGCCCTTTTTTCTTCAGATATTTTTGAACCTTAGTGATCATGGTGCGAGGTTCTACGGTTATTTCTTCGGGAAAAAACAACCCCGCTTTTACATAGTTTTCATTAAGTCCTGGATATCGTTTTAAGCATTCCGTTTTGGTAAAGAGAATGGAGGTATACTCATTTTCCTTATTGATTGATTTAAGCTCTTCCAACAATTGTACTTCCTCCTCGTTGGAAGCCAAATAAATAGATCCTTCTTGACGTACACTGATATCAAATTTGGAATGTATCTTTTTATAGATTTTTAAACTTTTACGTCCGTATTCCTGCCATTTGGTATTCATACCCGAAGGTACCACCTGACCAAAATTACGTACCGTTGCACCAGAAGGCATCGCATCCTTTTCCACCAAAGCGACCTTCAATCCTTTCTTTAAAGCGTGATAGGCATGGAAAGTTCCCAGAACCCCTGCCCCAACAACAACTAGATCATAATTTATTTCAGCCATTAATAATGGGTATTTTAGTTTCAAATGTAGAAGTACCACGTTGATACTTTCTTCTAAAATAAAGCATGGAAACTATGGAAATGCCCACGCCTAAAAAGGCAATACAATAGGTAGAACCCATAAAAAACTGTAACCAAGAACTATTGGGTCGCCCAAAATTTTTATAAAGCAATACGGCCATACTTCCCAAATAACCAAAGGAATCAGCTATATAAATCAAATAACCGGCGTTACCTTCTATTCTAAACGTTGCAATCATCCTATCAAAAAAAATACAATTGAAAGGCACATAACAGGCATAGAGACCAAATCCTATAAAAATCATCCAATATACCGGAGATAACATTCCTTGCTGAAATAGAAAAGTGGAGACACCAACCAACATACTGGCGAAAATAAGAACGTAATGAAATCCTACAAAGGCCCTATAATTACTTTTAACAACACCGAATAATCCTAAAATCAATAAGACTAAGAAAGCAATGGGCAATTCTGATAAGGTATAAATGGAAGCATCCCCGGCATAACCAATACTATCCCATAATTCCCTCGAAAAATTATCCCTAAAATCTCGCAAAGCGGTTAAGGCCATATAAAAAACAACCAATATCATAATGGGAAACAAAAACCGTGACAAGACTTTTTTTCGGTCTTCCCTGCTCATTGGTTTCCTTACTTCACGAAGTAGCCTATCCTCTTCAGTAGGAGGTGGTAATTTTTTCAAAAACCACAAACAGCTAAAAAAAGGAAGTAGAAATAAGGCACCGGTTGCCGCTGGCATCCAAAATTCTGTCACGTGGTACGTTGTCATCATCCATAGTCCAACGGATTTTACTGCACCACTGGAAACTATAAAACTTGAGCATAGGATAATACTAAGGATTTCGGTCATTTTACGGCCTTCCAAATATGAAAAAACGATTCCCCAAATCATACCTAGAGAGAGTCCGTTAAAGAAGAATAGTATAAAATTAAAGGGCTTAGGAACTAATCCGAACAAAACCAAGGTCAATTCCGCAAATAGAATCATACCTGTTAAATAAGTAGCCCTATTTTTTGGATGAAGACCAGAAACCACTTTTATACCTATAAACTTAGAGAGCATGTACCCAATGACCTGAGCTAAGATGAGAAGTATTTTATAATCAATACCCCAAACATACAAACCTTCAAACGTGGCGACAGAAAACGGTTTTCTAAAAGCATACATGCAAAAGTAAAGACCAAAAGATGCAAAGGCACCGTTCAGAAACAATCGCATAGTAGATTTAGATATTTTAAACACTTCCAAATAGTTACAAATAGTAAATTAACAGGGCAATATTCCAATTTATTTTACTATTTGTAACTAATTACGCATTATCTATTTGTTACTAAAAGTGAAGGAATTGGTTAATAACAACTTTGAGATTAACTCAAAAATCTCGATTTACCTCCACATTAAATTATGTGTTTATCCTAAATACTCAAACCCATGGGATAACCACAGACACTACTTCATTTTTGTTTTGCATCATTAAAAAAATCTAAAGAAACCCGACTTCATAAATTCAACTCCTATCTTAAAAGCGTTAAAACTCTAAATTTTAAGAATATGAATAAACAAGATTTAATAGGTAAAGAATTAAGCAATCTTTATGCAATTGCTAAGCAGGTGAATGATTATTTTAATGGAAGTGATATTAGTTTTTTGAACGAAAGAAGAAAGGGGATTGTGGCTGACTATCTTCAATTCAGTTGTAAAAACGAGGAAGATATCGCCGAAATGTTGCGGAATATAAATGTCAACCCAGGAAATACAAAAGATTCCATTATTGAAGAAATCACTGAAAACCTTCACCATATTGTCTTACAAAAGGACGCTACCAACAAGCTTAAAAGCTTAGGGTATATGATGTCCTTAAATAGATTAATTTCCTATCACATGGCAAATATTGATAATATTAGGTTTGTAATTAATGACATAGAATTTTAAGTAAATATCTTGATTGCTTAAAAAATTATCAACAATTACTAACAATTGGTTTTAGACTTTAAATAATTCATAAATTTGAAAACCATCAAGTTAACCACCAATGACCGGAAACATAAAATCTATGTTCAGTAAAATGAACGATACTACCCGCCAAGAAGCGCTTGAGTGTTTAATGGCGGAGTTTAAAATAGACAGTGCGAAATTTATTCGCAAAAATTGGATTATTGGCGGTAGAATTCCTGAGGAATACCAAGAAAAAATTGTTCACATTTTTCAAAGCTTGTTACGTATACAGGCTTATAAGATAAATGAGATTAAGGTCAATGTGCATGATGCTAAACAATAGTTAAAGCAAATTTTATTACAAACGACTTTTAGACCATCTAGCCCTTTTGACAACTTTTTAGCGTTTAGTTTACCAAAGCTTTTATTAAAAAGTTGGAAATATTACGATTATTACTTTGATACATTTCCAAGTAGTTATTCCAATTGTCAGTTTTGGCATTTACCTCTCTTACTTGTACGTAAACAGATTGTAACACTTTCATTTTTGGAAGAACTTGATAGTTAACCTCATCAATTATAGTTTTTTGCCCATTTATTATTCTATCGTCCAATAAAATTGGTGCCAAATTAAATTCTTGTGGCATATCCTCGTGGTCAAAATAACTAAAGAGAATTTCAAAGACATAATTTATCCTGTTTTTTGGACTACTCAATTTAGCCCAAGAATAATT
>CAWJFH010000030.1:0-149145 GCA_963842105.1 uncultured Flavobacteriaceae bacterium | reverse complement strand
ACCATGGGTCTCGGCGGCTTCGGCGAAGTGCTTCCGTACGAAGAAAATAGAATGACCTTGGATTATGATAAGTTGGATGGTTGGGGGCTACCTACGGTAACTTTCGATGCCGAATTCAAGGAGAATGAATGGGCCATGCGGAAGGACATGAAGGAATCTGCTGTCGAAATGCTCGAAAAAGCCGGGCTACGCGATGTGGAACCTTTTGACAACCCCGGGGCCCTAGGCCTTGGAATCCACGAAATGGGCACCGCACGTATGGGAAGGGACAAAAGAACATCGGTACTCAACGGAAACAACCAAATACACGAAGTGCCCAATGTATATGTGACCGACGGATCGTTTATGTCATCCGCAGCCTGTGTAAACCCATCCCTTACCTATATGGCATTTACGGCGCGAGCCGCAAACCATGCAGCACAACAACTTAAAAAAGGAAATATATAATCGATGGCGGAATACAAGCGAAACCTACACATCGTACAACTCATATTAAAAGATCAGTAATTTTAAAAAAAATGACTATGACAGATTTAACAATTAGCGCAAGTGCGAATGTCCTCAGAAACAATTACCTGGGCCACTTGGCCTATCTATGGCAAGGAAAATCCTATTTGATTCCTATTACCTATTATTTTGATCATGCGGACAATACAATTATTAGCTATACATCGGAAGGCCATAAAATCGATGCGATGCGAAAAAACAACTCGGTTACCGTACAGGTCGAAGAAATGCAATCTATGTTTAATTGGGAGTCGGTTATGGTGCACGGCACATTCGAAGAACTTGAAGGCACCATTGCCAAACAAAAGTTACACCTATTTACAGAAGGCATTAAAAGTATTATAAAACGAAAAGAACATAAAGAAGTCGAGTTCATCAACGAATTTTCAAGTAAATTATACTCCAGGGGCATTCCTATTGTTTACCGTATTAAAATACTGGAAATTATGGGAAAACGCAGGGAAACGTAAAGGCAACATCGCTAATCAGATGGACCTTTTTGGCTTTAAGAACCCTAACAGATCTAAATTCCAAAGTAAGAATCTCAATTGCCAACTTAAAAATAATTAGCGGACGACCATTTAAAATAACTTTTGAACTCATCGAACAATCGCTATTTGCAATTGGAGAAAAAATGCTAAAGATAGATATGTTGAATGTTATGATAAAAAGTAACTTTATATTAGTTAAGTTATGCTAAAACAAACAATTTACATATTGTCACTTTCATTGTTGGTTATCATGGCATGTAACGACGATGACCAAAGTTCACAACAGGTTAATCTGTTATTTACTGAAGATAATCTAGCAGGGGATTGGAAAAGGATTGCAGAATTTAGAGGGCAACCTAATGATTCGTTGGGAATTTTAGAGCCTACCGAAGATTTATTCGCTCAAATCGAAAGTTGCCAAAAAGACGATATGATACGATATGTAAAGGCATTCCAACAAGAAGAGAACTCCTATTTCTGGGGAATCGGAGAAGTTGCATGTCATAGCCAGATAGCCCAGTCATTTATAGAAATTGGTACTTGGACTTTTGAGGAATCAGGAAAACTAAGCCACTTTAATTCTGAGGTTAGCAAACCATTTATTGTGGTCCTATTGACGGGTCAACGATTGCGAATTCGAAAGGAATCGGGAATGGTAGAACCTGATGGGACTATCTATGAATTCACTGAATATGAACGTGTGAGATAAAGCTATTGGGCAAATTCTAATTACCATTCGGATTCTTCCTTTTTCAATTCAGGATATAAAGCATTTAGCAAGGGTATGCAATCAACTTTCTGGTTTGGACTCGTAGCATGGAACTTTGCCAACTTTTTTTGAAAGGTTTTCTTTTTGTCTAAAAGCATCAATTTTTCCCAAATACCATAGTTCTTAAAGGCTTTTTCGATGTAGCTCCAATAGTCGGTATAACTATGTATGGCATTGTTTGCGAAGGCTATCCATTGATTTTTTTGATATCTGTAGCCGATAACCTTATCTCTTTTTGCGCTTTCAATTATGCATATAAGAGGTTTGTGTTCGAAAAGTTCACCAATCATGTAACTATTATTAAGCTCATTTGCCAAACGAAAAATTATTAATGTCGATTCGTATTCAATAGGATCTGTTTCGATTTGGGCCAATATTGTTTCGTCCCCTTTCTTTAGTGTATACCCTTTTCGGATAAGTCTTCTTAAAAGCCACATTTTATCCTCAATAGCTTTATTTTCAAACATAGTTGCAAGAAGGGTATTATTGTCCTTGGATTTTTCGTTTAAATCGATTTCCAAATATGAACTATCGATCATATGCTCAAGAAAACCCATATGACCCTTTTTTGCTATTGAAAACCAGTAGTGAATTCTTGGCTGGCCATCTTTAGGTTTAAAAGCATCGGATTCATTCAATACTGATAGTTCGAATTCGTCCAAATTTTCCATATCATTTTCGATTGAAGAAAAATTATAACCTTTACTTTGCCATAAGAATCGAAGGTCATCTATTATAGAACTTGCTTTTTCTTCTGCCACTACCTTCCTTCGATGCGTTTGCATTTTGACTTGCTCTTGTCTTTCCTTTTGAAGAAGTTTGGCATGTTCCTTCTCCCTAACCTTCAGTTTTTCCGCATAGTCATAGTAATAAACCTGACAGGATTCAACGCTGAACTTAAGTTGCCGAATGCTCACAGATTTTTCTATCCATTTGCTAAGCAGTTTATTATCATCCGTTAGAAATGGATATTTGTACGTACACAGCAATCTAAAAGGTTCTGAGTCTTCATCCAGTTTGAAGAAGTTTTGAAAATCCGTAAGATATTTGATATCGCGTTCCATTTGTCGCTGGCCATGAACATCAAAATCATCCAATATCCAAATAAGAAAGATCCCTTTCCGTTGGTAAAAATCATGGCGGTCATAGATATAACGCAGGGATAGGTCGGATAACTGTATCTCGAAAACAAGTTCTTTGTCCAAATATTTACAATACACATCGGGCCTGCGTTTTTCATTTTCATCGTAAATAAAGGTATCATCTACGCAGATAGAATGAACACCATCTATGTTGGAAAGTTTTTCGGCTATTTTGTTCTTGAGTGTTTTGTGCCTTGCACTTTCTTTTCCCCGATAAAGCTGTGCCATTTGGTCTGTTTCCTCTTGCGATAGGTTGGCTTCTTTTAAGTAACAGAACGACGCATTTGGTGGGTGCTTAAAATGTAGTCTATCATACTTGCTACTGGAAACATTCAATTTTTGGTCACACTCGCAACAGTAGAGTTCTACTTCATCCCTATGATACTGCCTGCGAAGTTCAAATGAATTTTTAGCTGTGTCAAAGACATCATCCGCTTCAAGAATCTCTCCTGAAGTTTTGTCAAAAGCTACTTTTATTGATCTTTGAAATGGCATTTCTATTATTGAGTAGTTTTAAGGTTCGAAAACAAGTTTTGTAACACTTGTTTATTCGCATTCATTTTCTCCAATCGAAGTATCGCCTCCTTTAACAATTCCATAAAATCCAATTGTTTCTGTACAATCGGTAGTTCTTTGATGTAAATGCTCTCTGGATTGATTCCGTTGTTGGGATATCTTGTCATAGAACTATGTTGAATGGTCAATAGAGCACAGAAGTACAACGTATAATCTATAAATATAGAATCAAATTGAATTGGTATTAAACGATGTATTATATCTTGAAAAAAGCTTTGCGATTTATTTTTATCCGCAAGCAAATCCATAATTTCCTTTTCTGCTTCTAAAGCATCTACCGTTCCAAATTGGCCAAAGTATTTTGCCATGGCTTGCAAGTGCGATTTAAGTGTTGAATTACTATTTTCCGGAAACTTATATTCTATAGTTTTTAACCCTTTTAGCAATTCTAGATAGTCATCGAGGTCTTCCAATGTAAAATTAACCAAATCGTAATTTTTCAAACTGTCTATGACACGAATACCATCCGAAATTGATTTGTAGTATCTGGCAAAACCCTCATTAGAAAAATGCTCTAAATCTTTTGGCATTGGATAGAGTTCAAGAAGCTCTATTGCAGCCTTCATTTTTTCTTCTTTTCGCACCATAATTTTTCTGGGGATTTTAAATTGATTGTGGGAGGCCTCCTCGACTTCCTTTTCTGTAAAATCGCCGGAGAAAAGAGCCGCCGCTTTATTGGCTTTCTCACTTGCCTGCTGGAACAGGAAATAAGAGTTTCTAAAATGTCCTTTTTGATGCAGTATGGAGGCAGATTCCAAATCTTTATCGGCAATATTTAGCCAAGTATTAACAGCTATTCTCATAAGGGATGTACGTGTTGCGTGAATAATAATATTGATATTTCAATCAGTTTGTAAAACATAAACCGGCATGCCAATATACTTTCTTAAATTTACTAATAGTAAATGATAAGTTCCTGCCATTTTTCAATGGTCATTGAGATTTACTATTGCGAAAAAATATTGGCGAATGCAATTAATAGATAGAAAAGATCTAGAAAACTGGGCAGACACCTATGATTCCATGGGCTATCTGCCCTACTTGATGTTGCGTTTGACAAGGGCTTCTACACCGAATACGACTTTCGTTGATATTCCGTTCGGAAGTGCTGTGACCGTTGGGGGTTGGGACGGAGTTGTAAAATGTTCGGGTTGTGGAAACCATGTTCCCGATGGAATTTCATTATGGGAGTTTGGGACAGATTCAAATGTCAAGGGCAAAGCAGAAAAAGAATATACTAAACGAACTGCCGATCCCTTGGGTTATGACATAGGTCAATCCACTTTTGTTTTTGTAACACCAAGATTTTGGAAGTTCAAAGAGAAATGGAGACAGGAAAAGATTGCCGAAAAGAAATGGAAAGATATAAGGGTATACGATTCTTCTGATTTAGCACAATGGTTGGATTCAACTATGGCGGTTGCCAGATGGTTCTCAAGTTACATCGGAAAATACCCTATGGACGGTATTGTTACGGCTGATGAATATTGGGAGGAATGGTCTTCGGGACCGGCTGGAATTCTACCTCCTGAGACGGTTACCTCGGGACGGCAAAAGGAAATGGAATTATTGGCAAATTTTCTAAATGACCGTCCTGCAATTAAAGGTGTTAAAGCTTCGACCAAAGGAGAAGCGATTGCCTTCATTATTGCTTGTGCGAAACAATTTGATCAGCCACTGAACGAGAGATTCTTTTCTAAAACCCTATTGGTCGATACTGAAGGAAATTATAGAGGTATTCGCATTAACACGACAGCTCTCAACCTAATTCCAAGATTTGAAGACACCCAACCCCTCTATGCGGCAATAGCCAAAGGTCATCACGTGCTTGTTCCGCTTGGAGGGGATGATTCCTTCAATCAAGATACCATTGTGCTACCAACGATTGAAAAAGATGGGCAAGTAGCTAGTCTAATTGATATGGGCCTATCAAGGGAGGATGCAGTAAAGTATTCTAGGGAATCAGGTCGCAACATTACAATTCTAAAAAGATTGATAGGTTTTCCACATTTGTCCGCAAAGTGGCTAAATAAGGAAGATATCCGAGATATAGTACCAGCACTACTGCTCGGCAGATGGAACGAAAACCACCTTGGAGATAGGGAGCTTCTGGAACAACTATCGGGTCAGACCTATGCCGACTATATTAAAGTCATAGCATACTGGAGGGATATCGATGAGTCCCCGATAATTCAAATAGGCGAAACTTGGAGGCTCCTCTCTCCGCTGGATGCATGGACGCAATTGGCACCTGTACTACAGGAAGAAGACTTAAAACTTTTAGGGCAGTGCTTTCTACAGGCTTTTCAAAATGGGAATCCCGATATAGAGGATGCTAATCCGTTATTTTCTGAAGTGCAATATTTAAGTCGAGAGAAAAAATTTTCTGGTTGGGCGCGAGAAGGCTTGATACAGTCTTTGATACTGATAGCACACTTTGGGAAAAGTCTTAAAATTCCCCAACTTGCCATGCCACAAGATTGGGTGGATGGACTACTAAGTCAATTGCTTAATGATGTGGACGGAAAACTTTGGATATCGTTGGATCATGAATTACCACTAATTTCGGAAGCTTCCCCAGAGGTTTTCCTTAATTCGGTCGATAAATCCCTGTCTATGGACCCGCCCCCAATAATGGAAATGTTCGAGGAGCATGAAGGGTTCTTGTATAAGAATAGTAATCATACCGGTTTGTTATGGGCATTGGAGGGATTGGCTTGGGCTCCTGAATACTTGTATGAAACAACCGTTCTATTATTAAAGTTATCCAAATTGGATCCCGGTGGAAATTTATCCAATCGACCTACCAATAGCCTTGCTGAAATTTATAAGCCATGGCACTATCAGACCCTAGCTGATTTTTCCGAAAGAATGGATGTTTTGAAAAGGGCGGTATTTGAGGAAAAAGAATTAGGTTGGGTACTATTATTGAGTATGCTGCCAGATAGCTTGGGTGTTGCACAGCCCACTCACAAAATGAGATGGCGTTTGTTTGCCGAGAATGTCAATCTTACGTACACCTATGATGAAATCTTTGGCACATATTCCACTGTCGTTGATTTACTTATTTCAATTTTTGACAACTCCGATGACAGATTGTCCGAGCTGATAAAAAATTCTGTAAAACTTTCCCCGCCTGATAGGGTTAAAATTATAGAATTGGCGAATCAGAGTATTGCAGATTTGAAACGGAACAAATTTGTTACGTGGGATGCGATTAGGGAAATCCTAAACCATCATCGGTCATACCCCGAAACCGATTGGGCGTTGCCGGAAGAAGTATTGGCTGATTATGAAGCCCTCTATAAAAAACTAGAGCCTCAAAATACCGTCAAAAAACATCTATGGCTTTTTAATGACCACTGGCCCCATTTTCCAGAGGGCTTTAAAGATGTCGACGATGCAGCGGTCGATCGCTATAAAACACAGGAAATAAAAATTGACGAAGAAAGAGAAAAAGGTTTGAAGGCTATTCTGAAGGAATTGGGCATTGGTAAAACTCTTGAATTAGCTTCCGACGTTAAGGAGAAATGGAGTTTTGGCAAGGCGTTGGCTAATATAACGGATAGCCATGAATCTGTGCTGACAGTACTAAAACTTCTGAAAACAGGAGATTTTGAAGAATGGTTTGTCCACAGTTATATATACTTTAAAGTTCATGAGAATGGTTTTGAGTGGCTTTTGGAATTCTATGAAGAAATAAAAGGAGATTTTAGCAATGAACAATTGGCGCATTTGTTCATACCGTTGGATCAATCAAAGGAACTTTGGGATTTTATTGAAAATACCAACGACGAATTGGTCGAAAACTATTGGGTCAACATGTTACCTAGATTTCATAATTTAAGCCAAAAAGAAAAAATATACGGTACAGAACGGCTGATATCTTTTAAAAGATTTTTTACAATTATCAATAGTGGACATACAATTTTCGAGGACATCCCATCGGATTTGTTGGTTGAACTACTAGAGAAAACGGCGTTAGTCAAGGCGAATGAAAAAGTTAATTTCAGGGAATATGAACTTTCCAAAATTTTCGAGGCGCTCGATGCAAGGGACGATGTTGAGCACCAAAAGCTCATAAACTTAGAATGGTTGTACCTTCCTGTATTGGCAAGATATGGTGCCCATAGAAGTCCAAAAATTCTTCATAAAGAACTTACAAAAAATTCAGATTTCTTTATTGAATTGTTAAAGTGGGCTTATAGACCGAAAGATAATGATAGAGCAGAGGCCGAAGCAAAAGATACTTCGGATCCGGATATTCAGGAGCGTGCAAAACAAGCCTATCAGCTTTTAAGCTCATGGAAAGGTATTCCTGGGGTTGAAAAAGACGGAACCATCGATAAGGATAAATTGTTGAGTTGGATCGATCGTGCAAGACATTTAGCCAAGGAAGCAGATCGTATCGAGGTCGCTGATGCGCAAATAGGGCAAAGTCTGGCTCAGTATCCGGAAACTGGTATGGAATGGCCGCCCGATGAAATTTGCGAAATTATCGAGCGAATAAATACGGATAGTTTAAAAAGAAATTTTTCAAGTGCCACCAGCAACAAGAGAAGTTTTTCCTCAAGGGGTGCCTTTGAAGGTGGCGACATAGAACGTGATAAAGCTATGTATTTCGAAAAATTAGCTTTAAGGATAAAATCAAAATATCCGAATGTTGCGGCAATACTTCAGAGGTTATCAAAAAGATATTTGATAGACGCCAAAAGAATGGATGATCGTGCTGAAAGAGATAAATTGGAGTATTAACCCAAATTTTAAGAATCCTCCTTTTCGGAGGTCGTAAACAGAACTTCTGTCTGAAATAAAATTAATGTCGCCATGATTACCCACAAGTGAAGGTGGCATAATTATTTCTAAAAAATCTATACGAATCTTTTGAAACAAAACTTTTTTATGATACTTTTACCGTATATAAAACCGCATACGCCGTATGTAGTTTATAAGATTTAAGCGATTATTAACTCGCTGTTAATTAAAGAGTTATAAAACCGCGGGATAGAGCAGTAGGTAGCTCGTCGGGCTCATAACCCGAAGGTCGCTGGTTCGAGTCCAGTCCCCGCTACTAGAAACAAAGGGCTTCCGAGAAATCGGGAGCCTTTTTTTAATTCACCTAGTACGGAATAAGTACAGAATTACTATTTTTTGCGTTCAAAAATTTTATTTAATCTTAATTGATTTTATTTGATTGCAAAAATGGGTTATGTGTAATTAATTAAAATTATCTACCAAAAACCTTTTGAATTTTGCGGCATAACTATATCATCAAAAAAAGAAGGTGAATTATTAAAGGAAGTTTGCATGAACCGGGTTAATAAGTTTCCCAGATTAATAGTAGGGTGCATTCTATGGGATTTTTGCTTAACGCTTTTCTTCCTGAATCGCTACAAAAATTCCACAGAATCCAAGCGCGGTTAAGTTATGGTAAGATTTGGAATGCTTTTCTTAAAAAAACGATTTTCCATTTAATATGTAAAAGTCGATTTGAAACCTCTATAATTGTAATTGAAATTTCTGCTTCATTTGGTAACTCCCTATAACCTAAAAACTTAAATTCATTCCGGTAGTTTATAACAAGTAAGAATTAAAAATAATGGCTTTATCAAATTAATTCGAAAAATTCTCTACTCATAGAGTATTATTTGACTAGTCCAATTAATAATGGATACCGATGCTTAGAGAAATATTCTTTTATAAAATGTCTTTTTAGCATTAAATTGGCTAAATATAAAAATATTCTAAATTTTATTTTCCACCGCCTGTTGTCTTAATCAGTTTACGACTTATTTGCCAATCCTGACCAGTAATCCTTATTAAACTAATTCCGGAAGCCAAATCTGAAGCATCTAAGACATATGATTTTTGACCCTGTAAATGTAAAACTCCCGTACTCCTCCCTGAAATGTCAATAAATTCTATGGTGATGGGAAGTATATCTTTTACAGAAATATTCACTTCATTTGAAATGATAGGATTTGGATAGGCTATTGCTTCAATTGAACTTTCCTCTATGATATCAATTTCTTCACCATAAATTTCAAATTCATATAGCGAAAATCCAAAGGCTGTTTCCCTAATTTGCCCAAACATTCTAACGTAACGGGTGGTGACATTTTCAATTTCAATATTGTCCTCCCCGCCGTTACCGTTCAATTCAGTGAAAACGGATAACCAATTTACTGCATCATCGGAAACTTCAATTTCATAAGCACTACCAAAGGCATCCTCCCAAAATAATTTTATGGAAGAAATTTCAGTAGGTGCCAATAGGTCCACATAAATCCATTCGTCGTTTCCATATATACTGGACCAGCGTGAATCTAGGTCACCATCGTTTGCAAAAGTTTCAATGGCATTTTCATTCTCATTCGAAGATGTCACTATGGGCTTGAAAAGAGCAAGATTCCCATTACTTTCCCTAATATTGACACTAAAAGAGGTAAATGCACTTGAAGCATTTGAATCCATTGCCTGTACCGTTAAGATTGTTTTTCCTTCAATCCCTCCATTTATCAATACATTGAGTCTTCCATCTTCCTCAATTTCAGCGGTAGCTATAGCTGCATTACTGTTTCCTGAAATACTATAAACCAAGTTGGTCATATCTTTGCTATCATAAAATATAGAATCTAGGGAAACGTAGTTTTCGACTCTCCCGGCATTTTCTAAAAATAGGTTGAGGTTTGGTATATTTTCAACTACTCTGGGCGGTTCATTGATACGGTTTGGATCTATTTCCAAATCTATATCCTCCGGATAGGTATTTGCCAGATAGCTTATACCTTCCCTTGCAGTCTCAAAACTACCCCCATCAAAACCTCTGAAATCCCAGGCGTTAGACCCTGCGTACCCGTACTCAAAAGCGATTTGATAAGCTTCTTTTATGGTATAGCTCTGTGCTTCCGTCTCGTCTATCGAACTACTTGGAAACTCACCAATCACAATTGGTTTATCTAAGCCCCACCAATCCGCCGGACGGTGAAATGGAGAAATATCAATATCAAAATTGCTTGGATAATAGTGCACTTGATAAAAATCAAGCGTCCCCAGAAGGTCCCCTCCCGCAGCAATCAAACGATCGTCTCTGTAAAAATTAGTGTGGCCCTCAATATCGGTCATTGTATCAAAATTTGCTGCTCCTGAGGAAACTTGTGCAGTTGGTACGGTTCTGTGAATAGCACCTGCCGTTAAATTTACGAATTGCTGAATATTAATCATAGCTGTACGTACTGGAGTATAACCAAACTCTTCAGTCATACCTTCAGGCTCATTAAATATTTCCCAACTTAGCACCGCCGGATGATTGCCTACCTCTTGGAGAATTGGAATCAGTGCATTGTCTATATAGGTTTGTGTTATATCTCTATCTTCCAGAAGGGCTTTCATTACCTGTTGACTCTGACCCTGTGGCTGTAACATATCAAAAGACCACAAACACATGCTTATTGCTACTCCTTTATTATAAGCAAGATCTAATACTGTACGCATATTGGATATGGTATTAGGATCAAGACCGGTCACATTTCCGGTAGCGTCAAATTGTGGGCTATTATTACCATTGGTATGCAGCCACCAGCGCATGGTATTTCCACCAGCCGATTGAATACTGTCCAATATCCTTATGAAGTACTGTGTATCCAGATCTACTATATCCCTGGCAAAATTGTTCCATGCCAAGTTGATACCATCAGAAAACACCATTTGCGTACCCTGCGTTAGAGAAATACGGTTTTTG
Source organism: uncultured Flavobacteriaceae bacterium (assembly GCA_963842105.1). Taxonomy (GTDB): domain Bacteria; phylum Bacteroidota; class Bacteroidia; order Flavobacteriales; family Flavobacteriaceae; genus Maribacter. Next base: position 137,919 of record CAWJFH010000030.1, on the reverse strand, counting down.
CCATTATTGGTAGGATCTCCCACAAAAAGTTTTATTTCGGCCCGATCTGTATTTTCCATAGCATCAGTAACTTCCAAAGTAATTACATAACCGCCTATTGGAGCTTCATAGGCAAATTGCTTCCCCGTACCCAGAATATCACCATTTTCTGAAATCCATTTGTAGGAAACAATATCATTATTGGAATCCGTACTTGCAGAAGCATCTAACGTAAAGGTTTCCAAACCGTCACCATCAACATCCATTTTTACTTGTTGAAAACCGGCATTTGCAATAGGTGCAGGGCTGCTCTCACTACCAATAATAAAGTAGTCCAAATCCATATACCCGTAACTAGCACGAATTTCAATAGTGTTCATCCCTGCATTTAGAAATATTTCACCTGCATCCAATGTTGTGAAACCTTCGGTACCCGAAAAGGTAATATCCTTTATAAAATTCCCGTTTACGAACAAATTCTGTATTTTAAGTCCAAAGATAGATCGGTATCCTAACGTCAATGTGTAAAGCCCTTCCTTCTCTCGTTCCGCATTTATAAGAACACCTCCCGTAGCTTCAAAAACCACATAACCACTGCCAGAAAAGCCCTCCGCTAGGTTACTCGCGCTCACCTCGCTAAATATTCCGTCCTCGGCCTCCATTGTATTAGGCATTATGCGCTTGCCCAATTTAAAAAAATCAAGATCCATATTACAATTATTCGCTTTTATTTCAATGGTATTTGCGCCGACTTTTAATGGTATAAAATTTGTTGATATGGAGGCAAATACATCGGTTCCTGGAAAAACAACCTGTTGTATCAGTTTATCATTTACATATAAATCTTGGATTTTCTGGCCAAAGAGTGCCCTGTAGCCAATTTCAAGTGCATATAACCCCTCACTCTCAACTTCAATGGTGACCATTACACTAGCGGTTCCATTAAAAACTACAAAACCTTTACCTGAAAAACCAGTACTATCGCAACTCACCGTAGCATTAGATATAATAGCATCCTCAGCCTCGTATATATTTGGTTCTAACCGTGTGCCTATTACAAAATAATCAAGGTCCATAAAACCATAATTGGCAATTATTTCGACTGTATTTTGTCCTGCATTTAAAAACACTTGACCAACATCGGCGTTTGTAAAATCTTCTCCGATAAAAGTAATATTCTGCACTAGCTCACCATTAATGTAGAGATCTTGAATTTTTTCTCCAAAAACAGCCCGATAACCAATGGTCAAGGGGTAGTAACCTTCATCTGCCACGGTAACGATAACGGAAACATTCCCTGTCTGCCCAAAAACGATGTATCCATCGCCCGAAAAACCTGCATCCGAATTACTTACCGTAACATCTGTCAACGTACCGTTTTCAGCTTCATAAGTGGTCTGAGCAAGGATTAGACTACTACCGATTAAATACAAAATAGTGGAAAGTAGAAATATTTTCATAGTATCTAGATTTGATTAAATAAATTTTTAGGTGGAAAATCAAAAAACTGCAGTTTTCCAGTAGATTGATTATTTCTTAAAATTATTTACTTTACCACAAACTAAGTAATACGAAATACTCATTCTTTAATATGATTCGTAAAATATTGAATTAAAAAATCCATTATTTCTAAAAATATTTAGAATTTTTAAGAAATAATCAATTAACTTTTCTTAATATTTTTAATTGTTCTCAATACAATCATTTATTTCCCATCTCCATTTCTTTTAACTGATTCGTGCAATTTATTAATGCCCTATAATCATGATAGATTGCCTTCCATATTTGCCCTTTTAATGCTGTTTTGGTTTCTGGTCTTTTGTCAAGACCCCACTCGTACCAACCACCATGCTCATTATCCATGATATTAACCTGAACATATTTCCACAGTTTATCAAAATAAGCGCGATAATCCATAGTATCCTGCGGGAAATAATGCTGCATGAGAAGCAAAGTGTTTAGACCTTCAGCCTGCGACCACCAATTTTTGTCATCGTTGACAATCTCTAATCTATCCGCACCATTAAAATAGTAACCACCATCATAAAAACCTCCCAATTCAGTATCAAAACCGTTCTCTAACGAATGATCTACCATTTCCTTTCCTATTTTTAATGTGGTTTCGGTATCGCTTCGTCCTAAGGCCTCTGAAGCCTCAAGTAGCAAATAGGCAGTTTCCACATCATGTCCAAAAGATACGTGGTCTAAATAGTAGTGCTTCTTGATATTTTCTCGAGATTCATTTATAAAAGTTACCGGCTTCCAATCTTTGGTGAAAAATAGGTTCATGTAATGTTCCTTGTTTATAATCGTATCTCTAACGAGCAAAAACATTTCTTCAAGTCGTGTTTTTACCAATTCATCGGGCCAGACGTGATACAGTTCTGTGAGTGCTTCCAATAAATGAATTGAACTATTCTGGTCTTTATAGCCTGTTTCAGAAGTTGAATCAAAATCTTCCGTACGTTCTATTGGAGTTCCATCAAGAGCAAGGGATTGGTAGTAGCCTTTATAGATAGAATCATGGCTATGTTCTTCTAACCAATAAAATGTTTTCTTGGCAAGATCAAGTGCTTCTCCATTTCCAGAAGCGTCATAATAGGCTGAAAGTCCGTAAATCGCAAAAGCGTTTCCATAGGCAGTTTTTTCTTCGTTTTTTCGTGTAATAGGCTCGCCTTTTTTAGTAACTAATGTATAAAAACCTCCGTATTTTTTGTCCCACATTTTGTCCCTTAGAAATTCAAAACCATGCGTAGCATAATTCAAATAAGTGCGCTCCCTAGAATAGCGCATGGCAGCTTTTGAAGCTACCCAAATGTTTCTCGATTGGGTCACAATCATTTTATCCTGCTTTTCGCCTAATTTAAAGTCATAGGTGACTGCACTATAAAAACCGCCATCTTCTTGGTCAATAGTTAGCGGATACCACTTTTCTAGAAGTTCTTGTTTTGATGCTTTTTCTAAAGCGTTCAAAAGCTGATTATCCTTCTCATTTTTTTGACCAAAGACTATTATTCCCGTGAAAAAAAAAAGCACAATTACATCAATTCTCATATCTTATTATTTTAAAGATAAAGATAGTATTTCGTTCATATTTTAAATTTTTTTGAAAAAATACTAGATACAATTGACAGAATAGTATTAATTACCATAAAAGAACCAGTTAAGAGTTTTAATTCTAAAAGACCAACGTTGTCGCATACCTTAACCTTTCTATTTTTTAATTTTTTATGAAAGAACTTTTCTTAAAGTAATAAAATAGACCTAACAACTATTTTTCATATCAATAATTTGGAACATACTAATACACACATTATCCATATGATGCTGGTAATATGACTTTACCCCGAAAGGAAAAGATTATGATAAGTATTTACATGTAGAAATTTGAATAGCACTACCAGTAGAATTTTCGGGTAGCTACTACCCTTATGCAAATGCAATGGTCTTCCGTAACCATAACCAGTAAGCGCCAAGTGATTGCAAGCATAAATCGATTTTTTTCGTATGTAATACCAACCCATTGACCATATCCGTTATAGACATACAATCAACTCAGATATGACTTGCAACCAAAAGTGAACAAATTAGATTAAGAGTTATATGGATAATTTTTAATTGTATAATATTTCTCGTTCCTAATACTGCTTTCTATTGTGTATTTAAAAAAAATTAAATATTAAGGATACTCAAAACATCCCATAAAAATCTGGGGAACCTACCGATTAGTGGTTATATTATCGAAGCTTTCAAGAAGACTTTAAAAGATTTTTAAGGTTTGGAAAAATTCATTTCCCCTATCCTTTAATAGAAAATTAAAATACCTGTATTCGATATTGTTTTTATGTTAAACTTACTATCGATAGCTTTAAGCCAAAAAAATGTTGATGGATAATATAAGTGCTATCATTTTACATATGGTAACTTAATTCGTTACATTTTCATCTCAATTTTAGAGTAAAGGTTTCCCTATGTTTACTTTTCCAAAAACACATTTATAAAACCTTCATTTAAGTTTGCATTGCCCAAAGCCGTATTTATCTATCAATTCAATCACCAAGAAATTAGAACTGCACAGTTTTATAAACAATATCAGATAAATTCAGATTTTTAGAAAAAATCATTATCATGAGATAATATAGAAAAGGCGACAGGTAATTATATTGATTGGCATTAAGCTCCTCGTTATTAAATATTAGGTGATTGTAAGCTAATATTACGAGCAATTATAGCTAAATCTGAAGCTGCTGTCAACTCATCCTTATTTTCAGGAAAACACTCAGCACCAATATACCCCTTATAGCCTAATTGTCTTAACCGATTTAATACAGGGCTGTAAGAAACCTCTCCCGTACTTGGCTGAAAACGATCAGGTGAATCTGCTACTTGAACATAACCAACTTGGTCTATTCCATTTTCTAAATGAGTAATTAAATTACCATTGGTACGCTGCATATGGAAAAAATCCCAGTTTAGTTTAATACTTGGTGAATTAACTTCGCGGCAAATAGATAAACCGGGTTCAACCCCGTATATAAAATGGCCTTTATGATTAAAAGGATTATACGGTTCTATCGTTGCAATTTTATTTGCAGATTCAAATTTAGGTGCCACTAACTTTATTAAGTGTGTATAGGTTTCTATCATTTGCTCGATAGATTTACCTTGAACAGTTTCATGTCCAGTAAGATTAAAATTAGGCACATCAAAAAGATCAGCGACTTCAATAGCCCAATCTGCCCATTCTAAAAACTCACTTAAATTTGCAATATCGGCTAACGCAGGGGCTCCCGGAGAAATACTTGTTACCCGAATTCCTTCTTCACGGGCACGTTCAGCTATTTGTTCAGGGGTTAGCTTTTTTTTTCGTGGATTCCACATTTCAACAGCGTTAAAACCCATTTTTTTTGCTGCCGTAATACGATCGAGGAAATCAAGGTCTTCAAACCACATTTCAATATTGCAAGCAAAAGAAGACAACCATTTTTGACGTTCTTCAAAAGATAAAACCTTAGATTTTTCAATCGTCGAAGAACTTGAATTGGGCACTAAAGAAGAACAGCCGGATAGTCCTGCTCCAACGATTCCAGCAACCGTTGAATTAATTATAAATTGACGTCTATCCATCATATTGACCTAAATTAAGTATAATTATGCTCTATACGCGCAAAGTAGTTTATTGCCATTTATCATCGCAGGAAATTTTTTATTTTAAATCTTTTCGCATACTTCAAAATTAACCTCTTCCTCTATATCGGCCGTTTTTGTTTTGTTATTTATAAACTGCAATAAAATGAGTCCTAACCTGAACGGGAACAATAATTGAATCAATATTTTTATAAATAGACATAGATTTGGAAGGAGTTAACGGCATATGGCATTCCACACAATTATTATCTATTTTTTGACGATTTTCCATTTTCATTTTACAAGTAATATTGTTTTCAAATTGTTTATGACACTCCAAACATTTTGAATTGAACCAGGTAAGATTGCTCCGTTGATTTTCGTGTGGTTTATGACAACTAGAACAGTCCATAAGTTTGCTTTTTTTAAAACATTTACTAGCTAACAAAAGACCATATTGATTTCCATGAACATCCAATGAATTGAGGTTATTACCATCAGATACTGATTCACTATTTTTCACAACCGTATCCCCGGCAACGAATGAAAAGGGTCGCTCTTCCATTTTTCTTTTTATTCCCGAATGGCATAAAGCACAGGCTTGAAGTTTTTGTTTTTGAGAGAAATTTGAAAAGGAAATTATTTGCTTCCCTACTATTTCCTTTGGATATTCACGATGGTGATTCACATGATCTATTGCTGGCCCGTGGCAACGTTCACAGTCTATGCCGTACATAAAGTTCGCCTGTACATATGTATTTGATTTATTGAAGGTGTTTTTATTTTCCGCATAAGTTACATGGCACTCTAGACAACGTTGACCAATAGGGCGATTTGGAGCATAAATACCGATTGGATATCCCGGACTGTTCACCCAACTTTCATTAGGTTCAAAGTAGGATACTTGCAATTGATTAAGTTCGTCCTTTTGCCAATTTAAATACGATTGGCCCTTTGTACCAGAACCCAAAACAATGTCGATTCTTTTAGAATCAATTAATGAACTGTCCTTCTTAAAAAAAGACTCCTGGTAAAAGCCATGTTCTTTCGAATTCATGGAAAACAAAATTTCATCATTTAGGATGAATTTATTATCGACCTTAAAGTTTCCTTTTATGGAAATACTATCTGCTAATCTTGAAGACTTAAAGTGTGCTGTTTCGATATGGGATAAATAGATATCTTTATGGCATTCGGCACAAGATTCGGATCCTGCAAAACCCTTTCCATTGTCATTCCTGACAATAGGTTCTATGGCAATATAGGGGCTTACGGAAACAGTATTAAAATAGGTATTCCAAACAATCAAAAAACCGATCAAAACAAAAGCAACACCAAAAATCATTACCGGCTTTCGATTTTTCATATGCGACTTATTACACTTTTGATATTCAAGGTAAAATAATTGATCACGGTAAACTTTTGGATTCTAATAGTGATGAACAACTTTTTCTAAAGTAGTTTTTTTTTAAGAAACATTCTTTTGAATTCCTATTCAACTAATTATTATAATGGATTATTGACAAAAAAGTATTAAAATTTGACTTATTTATTGAATAACTTACCTATCTAAAATTAATTTTAAATGAAAATTACCAAGAGTAAACTCTGTATGCTTTCTTTGCTTCTATGGTCTTGCATAGCATTAAACTCTCAAAAAAAACTAAATCGTATATCAGTTCAAGGAAATGCTTTTATAACAGAACAAGGGGATAAAATGATTTTTAGGGGGATGAGTTCCAGCGATCCTGATAAATTAGAAAAAGATGGTCTTTGGGGTAAAAGTTATTTCAATGAAATTAAAAAATGGGGTGCAAATTTAGTTCGTTTTCCAATACACCCAGAAAGAGTTAGAGAAAGGGGCGAAAAGGAATATTTAAAACTATTGGACAATGGTATACAATGGGCAACAGAGGAGGGATTATATGTGATTATAGATTGGCACAGTATAGGAAATTTAAAAACGGGTCTATTTCTTGCCGATATGTATGATACTGACAAAAAGGAAACATTTAACTTTTGGAAAACAATTGCGGAGCGCTATGGAGACAATACTACGGTAGCCTTTTATGAACTGTTCAATGAACCAACGACATTTAATAGTAAATTCGGAACCATTAACTGGGACGAATGGAAGGAATTGAACATTGAAATGATAACTATTTTACGGGCAAATGGGGGTAAAGGAATACCATTGGTAGCTGGTTTCAATTGGGCATATGATCTTACTCCTGTAAGATTTTCACCTTTAGAAATTGAAGGAATTGCCTATGTAAGCCATCCATATCCTCAAAAAAAGGAAAAACCATGGGAAGAAAAATGGACGAACGATTGGGGCTTTGTTAAAGACAATTATCCTGTTATTCTTACAGAAATGGGTTTTAGTGGTCCAGAAGATCCAGGGGCGCACGTTCCTGTTATCAGTGACGAATCTTACGGTGATGCAATAACCAACTATTGTGATGAACGTGGTATATCCTACGTGGTCTGGGTTTTTGATAAACAATGGGCTCCCAGACTTTATACTGATAACAAATATACTCCCTCTCGCCAAGGCTTTTATTTTAAAAAGAAACTACAAAGTTATACTTATGGAAAGGAATAGACCTAATCCAATGGGAATTAATCCTTTCTCTTAAGTGTAATCATTAATACATCATGTTCCCTGATTTTAGTTTTCAATCTTTTGGATGAATTTCCTATATTTTTGTGCAGAAACAGATCCCGAAGGTCATAAGTATGTTTTTTAGTTTCAATTTTACGATTGTTTATTAAATCTTCAACCACATTAGTGGTCCAATCATAGTTCAAATCCAGAACTTTGTCGGACATGTTTATAAAGGTCATCGCCCAAGAACCATTAGTTAGTGGTTTTGCCCAAATCTCTAGATTAGCACTATTAGAAACTCTAAAACCTTGTATTCCTAAAGAATCTTGGCTTACTGACAATACCTCGGTATTTGTTAGTATTTTAATTGTTTCGTCCTCAGCAACTCTCAAATCATTACCTAAAATCAGAGGTGAAGCTAATATGCTCCACATCGCAAAATGACTTTTGTCCTCTGCAGCGGTCATCCCATTTCCGACTTCCATCATATCCAAATCGTTCCAGTGCTCTGGTCCAGCCGCAAACCGAATATTGCTTCGCATATTAATAATTTTCCATACTCCCCAAGAAGACCAATCTCCGTGGCTTAATTCGCAATCCCAACAATTGGTGATATCCCCGGAGACTCTCCACATTTGCCCTACATCCTTTGCCCATTTCCAAGGTTCGTTATTGCCCCATTCGCAAATGCTAAAAAGAATTGGTCGTCCAGCTTTTGCCAGAGCATTTCGCATCGTTTCATATGCACCTTGCGCATTCAGATTTTCAGTATCGCACCAATCATATTTGAGAAAATCCACCCCCCATGATGCAAAAGATCGAGCATCTTGATATTCATGACCCCTACTCCCAGGAAATCCAGCACATGTTGTTGAACCCGCACAACTATAAAGCCCAAACTTTAATCCTTTGCTATGTACATAATCCACTAAAGATTTCATTCCATTGGGAAATTTCTCAGGATCGGCTATCATATTACCATTTACATCTCTCTCTTTGGCCATCCAACCATCATCTAACACTAGATAATCATATCCTACATCCTTAAGACCTAAGGTTATGAACAAATCTGCCGTATCCATTACCAATTTTTCATTGATATCAATTCCAAAAGTGTTCCAACTGTTCCAACCCATAGGTGGTGTTTCCGCCAATTCTTTAAACTTTTGGGCATTTGAAATTGATACCAATAAAAAGCAAGACAAAATTATAACCGTTTTTAATATCCTTTTTGAACTTTTACAACACTTCATAATACCAAAATTTACTAAAGCAAAAAACCCCGCTTAACGAGGTTTTTCAGCAAAATTTAACTAACTCAACAACTTAACAACTTATTGGTTACAGACTCTCCACAACCAATGATATAAATTTAGAATAACATTTATTCCCGTTCTAATAGTATTTTGTCAATAATGCAATATATCTTTCTAAATACGGAAATAATGAATTCTATCTATCTGTAATTTACCATCTCAATAATTTTACCACTAAAAACAAAAAAATAAGCACAAATAATATTCCAAATTGACAATTAAATATTAAACAACTATTCTTGCTTTACCTACTTTTAAATTCTAAACCCTATACTGTTTTTGTTAATACTAATTCTTACTTCATTCTCCTTTTGAAAATGGAACAAATTATGGCCGTTTCAATTCCGCAATTGCTACTATCACTTTAAATAACATATAATGCTCAAAACACTAGATATTCTAATAATTGCAGGTTATTTGTTAGCCACTATTTTTATTGGTCTTATTTTAAGGAAGAAAGCACAAAGAAGCAAGGGTGATTATTTGTTGGGCGGCAATTCTATTCCATGGTATATGTTGGGTCTATCCAATGCCTCGGGTATGTTCGATATCTCCGGTACTATTTGGTTGGTTACACTTATGTTTGTTTATGGAATAAAAAGTGCATGGATTCCTTGGCTGTGGCCAATTTTCAATCAAATATTTTTGATGGTTTATTTATCAAAGTGGTTGCGAAGGTCCAATGTAACCACAGGTGCTGAATGGATACAGACGCGTTTCGGAAAGGGTAAAGGTGGAAAACTATCACATACAGTGGTAGTCGTGTTCGCTCTTTTAAGCTGTTTAGGATTTTTAGCCTATGGATTCATTGGGTTGGGAAAATTTGTAGAAATATTTATTCCATGGGAAGTCATAGGTTCTTATGTGCCTTTCAAAGTGCCACTTGCCTATGTACCCCATTTTTATGGTATTATTTTCACCTTTTTCGCAATTTTTTATTCGCTTTTAGGTGGAATGAAAGGCATTGTTTGGGCTGATGTGCTACAATTTGGCATCATGACCGTTTCCGCATTTGTTATTGGTTATCTAGGGTTTGTTGCCGTTGGCGAAAACCAGCTCAATATCCCAGATGGATGGATGTCCCCATTCTTTGGATGGGAGCTAAATATGGATTGGTCCAATATTATACCGCAAGTGAACGAAAAAATAAAATCTGATGGGTATGGGTTGTTCACCATTTTTTTTATGATGATGGTGTTTAAAGGAATTTTAGTTAGTGTAGCCGGTCCAGCACCTAATTATGATATGCAGAAAATACTCTCGACCAAATCCCCACAAGAAGCTTCTAAAATGAGTGGTTTTGTATCTGCAATCCTTATGCCCATCAGATACTTAATGATTGCTGGTTTTGCCGCGTTAGCTTTAATTTATTATGAAAAATTGGACTTGATTACATCTACAGGTAATGTGGATTTTGAATTGATATTGCCTTCTGCAATTAAGGAATTTGCTCCAGTAGGGCTAATGGGTCTTCTATTGGCAGGACTTTTAGCTGCTTTTATGTCAACATTTGCCGGAACATTAAATGCGGCCCAAGCCTATTTAATCAATGACATCTACCTTAATTACAAAAAGAATGATGTTACCCCAAAACAAGTTAAGTTTATGAACTACGGTTCTGGAATTCTGGTGGTTTTGGTAAGTATAGTTTTAGGGTTTTTTGTAGAAGATGTTAATTCAGTCCTACAATGGCTCGTATCCGCACTATACGGGAGCTATGTGGTTGCCAACATATTAAAATGGCATTGGTGGCGTTTTAATGGTCATGGGTTCTTTTGGGGCATGGTTGCTGGAATGGTTCCCGCACTTATTTTGCCAATGGTCTTTTCCGAAACCTTGGACCTCTACTACTTTCCTATTTTACTGGCCACGTCTATTATCGGGTGTATTTTGGGAACCTATTCGGCACCACCCACTGAAGAAAAAGTCTTATGTTCATTCTATAGTAACATAAGACCTTGGGGAATATGGAAGCCCATTAGGGACAAACTACAAATTACTAATCCTGATTTTAATAAAAACACCCATTTTAAAAGGGATATGTTCAATGTGTTGATAGGTACTTTGGCCCAAACGATTTTAGTCCTATTACCCATGTATTTAATATTCAGACAAAACCTTCCTGTATGGATTCTTTTAATAGTATTAGTTTTCTGTTTAATACTATTAAAAAAATACTGGTGGGACACGCTAAAGGAAGAGGTGAATTAGAATTTTCATTTACCTGAAATTTCATTAATAAATGTTCAATAGATATCAAGACATAAAAAATGGTATGCGTGCCGAATTGGACAATATTTTAACATATTGGACAACATTCGGTATTGATGATGAATATGGAGGGTTTGTGGGAAAACGCGACTTTTACAATAATCTTGTACCCTTTGCCGCAAAAGGGATTATTTTAAATACGCGTTTGCTATGGTCTTTTTCAGCGGCATCCAACTATTTAAAATCATCAAAATACGAATGGGTCTGTAATAGGGCCTATGATTATATCAAGACCCATTTCAAAGACGAAGACCATGGTGGTGTTTATTGGGAAGTGAACCATGACGGCATTACCAGAAATACCAGAAAACAAGTTTATGCTCAAGCATTTGCGATTTACGCGCTCAGTGAATACTATATTTTCTCTAAAAGACAAGAAGTAAAGGATTGGGCTGTTTCAATCTTTAAAAATTTAGAGCTGTACGCAAAGGACAGTCACCATTTGGGGTATTTTGAGGCATTCAATGAAGATTGGACAACTATTTCTGATATGCGTTTGAGTGAAAAGGACATGAATGCCGCCAAAACAATGAATACCCATCTTCATATTTTGGAGGCTTACACCAACTTATTGAAAATTTACGATGATCAAGATTTAGAAGATGCCTTAAAAGAATTGATAGCACTTTTCCAGAATAAGTTTTTGAATAACTTTAATAATTATGACCTATTCTTCGATGAAAAATGGAACCTTTTGAGCAGTACAATTTCATATGGGCATGATATAGAAACGGCATGGCTAATAGTAGAAGCTGCCAAGATATTGAAAATTGAAAGTATTTCACAACAGGTTCAGGACACTGCTATAAAGGTAATAGACACATTTTTATTGGAAGCACTGGACGATGATGGGGCAGTAATGAATGAAAAGAATAGAAATTCAAACCAATTCGATACCGATAGGCATTGGTGGCCGCAAGTTGAGGCCCTCATTGGATTAAAATATGGCTATACCTTGACCCATAATAACGAATACCTTAAAAAATCCATTAATATCTGGGAGTTTACAAAAAAGTACTTAATAGATTATCAATATGGAGAATGGCATTTTAGAGTAGATGAAGAAGGGAAGCCTTATCAAAATGAAGATAAGATAAGTATGTGGAAAGCTCCCTATCACACCACTAGGGCCTGCATAATCATGAACCAATAAAAAACCATGAACAAGAATTTATTTATTATAGTAACGCTCATCGTTTTCTTGACACAGAATAGCTGTTCCAAAGATGCTGATTCCGATTCTTACGAACTAGAACCAACTGAAGATGTTTCAACTCCAAAAAATACACCTGTGCTTGAACAAAATGAATTTCAACCAGAAGAGACCAAGAATTTTATGGTAAATACGAATGCCACAGAAGAGACAGTTGCACTTTTTTATAATTTAAAATTGCTTTCCCAGAACAGTTTTATCGTTGGCCAACAAGATGCTTTTAGCAGTTTCTATCAAAATAATGGTGGAGATTCAGACATTAAAAAGATGACAGGAAGCAATCCTGGTCTTTTAGGTTCTGATTTTATGTTTATCACGGATGACCTTAATGACGAAACTTCTTCCAATTGGTTTTTTCAACAAGAAAATCGAATATGGGGAGATGTGATCAATGCTTTTGACTTGGGTCTGGTAAATGTATTTTGTTGGCACATGCGTGAACCTTATGAGGGTGAGTATTTTTATACAAGTGAAATGACTCAATTTCAAAAAGAAAATGCTTTAAAAAGTATTTTGCCAGGAGGGGAAAACCATAATTACTATAAGCAAAAACTTGAAAAAATCGCATCGTTTACCAAAAGCCTAATTGGTTCAAATGGCAAATTAGCTCCCATAATATTCAGACCTTTTCATGAATTTGATGTGGATTGGTTTTGGTGGGGCGAATCATTTTGCTCTATTGAAGAATTTGTTACACTTTGGCAGTTTACTGTATCATACCTTAAAGACGATCTGGGCGTGAGCAACATGCTATTTGCATTTTCACCTGATAATAAATTTCGTTCAGAAATTGAATACCTTGCAAAATATCCGGGAGATGGGTTTGTTGACATCATAGGAATGGATAATTATGGGGATTTCAATAACCAAGGTCAATTGGGCGTAGAAACGGCCAACGAAAAGCTTAAGATTTTATCCAACCTAGCGGAGGAAAAAATCAAAATAGCCTCACTTACTGAAACTGGATATTATGTCACTTTAGGCGAGAACAATCCAATTACTGATTTTTATACAAATACCTTTTATAATGCTATAACACTCAACGAAGTAAAGCTCGGCTTTACTATGTTCTGGAACAACTATAATGAGTCTTATTGTACTCCGGTACCCGGTTTGCCCAATGCTGATGATTTTATAGAATTTATTTCTAAGCCCGAAGTTCTATTGGCAGATGATCTTCCAAAAATGTACCAATTACCTCCCAGTTCTTAAAATGCTGATATTTTAAATTGAAAAGTGATAAAAGCTAATCACTGTTCGATACAAAGGCGATATGCTTACTGTCTTTTGACCAACTGGGCACATTCATGGTACCCTGGCCGCCATAAACGTATCCTATTATTTTTGGCTCACCACCAGTGGCAGACATCAAACGAATAGTACAATGTTTATAAAAAGGGTGTTCACCAAACGGAATAGTGGGCGGAAATGAAATAAAAACAATCCATTTTCCATCTGGGGAAACATGTGGAAACCAATCTTTATAATTTACATCATTTGTAAGTTGTTCCTGTTTACTTCCATCGGCTTTCATACGCCAAATTTGCATAGTACCCGTTCTATTGGAATTAAAATAAATATACTTCCCGTCAGGAGAATACTCTGAACCATCATCCAAATCTTTTGTGTCGGTCATTTGTTTTTCTTTTCCCGATTCAATATCCACGCTATAGATATCATATTTACCTTTTCGCTGCGCAGTAAATAGTAGGTTTTTATTATCTGGTGAAATACTATGTAAGTAAGAATTCCCTACCCCGTCCTTGGTTATTTTTTTTGGGATTGAATCCCCATTAGGATTCATGATATAAATGGAGGAGGAGCCATCATCGTCTTGGTTATGGTTACTAATCCCTAAAATACTTTCATCAAAAGAGAAAACATGGTCGTTATTGTTATTTACCGCAAAACCAGTATTTATCGAAGAAATCTCTCCCGTTTCAAAACTATATCTATATAAAAAACCATTGGAATTATAAACCAAATCCTTATCGTTGTTTACCCAATTTGGTGCTTGGATGGAATGTGCCGATGTGAACAATACCTTTCGATGACCGGTCTCTGTATTCATGACTTCCATATTACTTCCTAAATAATCTGTATAAGGTTGAAAATCTGGTGCTGCTGGCTTAATAATCCTTACATTGGAAAAAACAGCTTTTTCTAAGACCTTTGAGTTATGGGAACAAACGTATAGCCCTACAAAAACTTCATTTTTAAGAGTTATATCCTCAATTTTCACAGTTGTGAAAGGTTGCCCAAACTTTGCCGTAGACATGTAATAAACTCCTGCTCTTCGTTCCAATTGTACAACATCTGGTGCTTTATCGGGTGAAACAACTTCTTCAGTCTCACCGCCAATCTGCCTTCTAAATTGTAGTGAGGTCAATCCATCTCCATGCACGGCAGCATTTACCTGCGGTGAATCTCCGCTTAAATTATTGCGCACAATCCATCCTATTTTTCTGTGTGGGTCTACTCCTTCCCCAATAAATTTAAGTTGCGTTCTAAGAATAAAATCACCTTGTACAGACTTATACAGATATTGAAATTCATCTTTTTTGGCCCAAACATTTACCCCCGAACCCTCAAGAACATACTCCTGACTTTCAGTATCGTAATCCACCGTTCCAGATATAGTCGGTTCTCCAACATTTACTTGGTGTTGGAAAACACCGTACGTGTTGACATTGACCATTTTGGTTTTCATATTAGGATCTGAAATGTTAGGTGGTATAGCAAATGCTAATAAAAGGATTAATGCTAAAGTTAAAAATACTATTTTTTTCATTTTTAAAATTCTTTTGTTTAATTATACAATTACCTACTTAAGTATAGTTTCAATTTCTGCCAATTCGGCCGGGCTGAAACTTAAATTTTTTAAGGCTCCTAAGTTGTTCAATAATTGCTTTTTACTGCTTACCCCTACTAGAACCGAAGTAACCCTTTCGTCCTTTAATAACCATGAAATTGCCATTTGTGCCATGCTTTGCCCCCTTTTTAAAGCTATAGTATTTAATTTTTTTACGCTTTTTAATACTTCTTCATTTATGCTATTTCTCTGTAGAAAACCAGTGCTTTTAGCCGCCCTAGAATTTTTTGGAATCGTTTTTAAATATTTGTCGGTAAGAATCCCTTGCTCCAATGGTGAAAATGGAATACACCCAATACCTTCCTTTCCTAGTGTGTCCAATAGACCATTCTCCACCCAGCGGTCCATCATACTATAACGGGGCTGATGAATCAAGCAAGGAGTTCCCAAGCTTTTTAGGATTTTTGCAGCCTTTTGTGTTTCATTTTGATTATAAGACGAAATGCCTATATATAGTGCTTTACCTTGACGCACAATAAGATCTAGTGCAGCCATGGTTTCCTCTAAGGGAGTTTCAGGGTCTGGTCTATGGTGGTAAAAAATATCAACATAATCCAATCCCATTCTTTTGAGGCTTTGATCCAAACTGGCTACCAAATATTTTTTGGATCCAAGATTACCATATGGCCCGGGCCACATTTCCCATCCCGCCTTACTAGAAATAATCATCTCATCTCTATAGGGAAAGAAACTTTGTTTCATCATTCTTCCAAAATTTTCTTCCGCAGAACCGGGTGGAGGACCATAATTATTAGCTAGGTCGAAATGTGTGACACCAAAGTCAAAAGCTGTATGAAGAATCTTTTCACCAGTCTCAAAGGAATCCACATACCCGAAATTATGCCAAAGTCCTAAAGAAATAGCGGGAAGTAGTAAACCACTATTTCCACATCTTCTATATGGCATATTCTCGTAACGCGCACTGTCCGCAATATAAGCTTTCATCATTGGTGTATTAATTTTTTTAAAAACGGTTGCAACTGCGCTGCCATAATTTGATGTTCTTCAACACTTGGATGCGAACTACAACCCGATGGGTTTAATGACTGAAATTCAAAAATTGAAATTTCATTTTTGGAGGTAAAATGTTCTTTTATTTCCAAAAGACATTTTAAAAGCATTTTCCCCTTCGTACCTGAAACCATGGGTGATGTTAGGAGTACAATTTTTGCCCTTGGGTTCCTAAGCAAAAGTTTGGTGACAAAATCTTTATAATTTTTTATAAATCTTTTACTGTCAAAAGGTAATCTTGGCTTAGTTCCATCCCCGTCGGATAAATCATTTGTTCCCAAACATATACCAATGACATCGGGAATCTTAATGTTAGTATAGACATGTGAAGAATCTCTATTCAAAAAAAGATGGTCATAAACATCAGGCATTATGGGTTCTGAAACGTTTTCGTCGTTCCAATTTCTATACATCCCGATACCTGAAACGGAACTTAGTATATAATTGGCGTTAAGGGAACGGGCTACTCTTGGAGCATATGCGAGGTATGCATTATGCTGATCAAACCATTCCCCCGCTCCACAGGGAATTAATGATACATCCGCCCCCATCCCGCAAGTAATCGAATTTCCTATAAATTCTATAGTAACTTCCCTTTTTATTCGCGTCGCACTTATCGCTTTTGCTTTCGCACCATAAAAAAATATGGATCCATTTGCTGCCTCTGTAGCTTTATAGACACCTATTTCGTGAAGCATATTTTTCCCGTTAGGTAATGCAACACGAAGAATATTAATAGAATCACTATTGATTTGTAGTTTTTTGTAAAATTTATCGTCAATAGAAATTGATAAATAGTCATGACCTCCGTTATCCGATTTAACGTTTATTTCAAGAGAATCCCCCGAAGCGGAGAATTCAACTCCAGATGCTGAACCTATTAAAGAAGTATGGACCTCATTTCTCAAAATTCTACCATGATATGTAAAAGAACTCTCTGTAGCCTTGTAGAATAGTGGTTCACTTAATTTTGAACGACAGCCTGACAGGATTAGGACGATGACCAATAGTGGCAAAATAATCTGCGTTTTTATCATTTTAATAGATATTTCCATTACAAAACTCGCTTTATGCCATTAAACTCTGATCGGTAGGTACTTGGGGTTATATTTTTCACCTTTTTAAAGACCCTATTAAAGTTCGCCATATTATTAAATCCGCATTTGTATCCAATTTCTCCGATGCTTAAGTCCGTTTCGATTAACCATCTTGCTGCATAACTTATTCGTGTATCGTTTATATACTCAATGAATGTCTTTCCAGTTCTTTTTTTAATGAATCTATTAAATGAAACCACACTCATATTTACAAGTTCAGATATTTCGGTCAGCGAAATCTTACGTTCAAAATTTTCTTGGATATACTCATACACTTTTTTGATTTTCTTACTGTTTTCGAAATCGTTTAATTGTGAAACACTTGTAGAAAGCAACCTTTGGTTTCTTGAATTTGCCAAATCATGCAGAATAGATATCAGTTCCAAAAAATAGTCAATGTTAGTTGTTTTGGATAATCCCAAAATTCTGGGCATACATTCCTCGGATACCTTTTTAGAAAATAGAATTCCATGATTTGATCTATTGAACATATCTTTAAATGGCTTAAAAATTGTCCTAGAAAGTAATTTGGCGTCAAATAGATCATCATGAAATTGTATCGTTATTTCATGTATTTTCTTTTGTTTGCAATTATGAGTTTCCCAACCATGAACTAGGTTAGGACCAACAAGAACCAACTCTATATCATCTATTTCTTCAAGATTGTCACCCACGATCCGCCGAACACCTTTCCCGTTTACAATACAATTAAGTTCATATTCAGGATGAAAATGTATTGGAAAATCGAAGTCCTCCTTTAACCTATCAAAGACTAAAAAACTGTCTTCAGGAGCTAGGGGTGTTATCTCCCTGTGTACATTTTTTAAAAGATATTGATTTTCCATTTATTGGTGCTATTTCCCTTAATTATTATTTTTCAATTATTATTATATCCTTTCAATTTTTTTTACCGGTGACAAATCTGTGCAATTATAATAGACCCCGTTACAAATATGACCTATTTGGTAATATTTTGTTTCTAGTCCAATATCCTACTGCACTTTTATAAATCTCCATTTCTCAAGTTCTTTACATATAACTCGTAAAATGCTAATATTGATTAAAATAGTACTGTTATTTGGAGGATACTATTCAATCCTTCCGGTTGGTAACCTGAGTTTTTATGATAAACAGTAATTAATGTATTACCATTTTAAAAATAAAAACAACATTATAAAACCACTATTTTTTTTCAAAATTCACTATAGGTAATTAATTATTATGTTTCCATTTTGTAGGGTTTCCCAAACTTTCAATCGCGAATCACCAAAGAGGTTTTCAGCAAATAAAAGGAATCATTTTCTTGATTACATCTATCATCGGACGTTGACGACGACTTATAAATTCCAACATTTCAAGTATCATTCAGGTAAAAACATTGATAATATCCTTTTATACATACCAATGACCATGTTTTAGCCAAAAATATTTTCTAGTTAAATTTAAAACTCATTATTATTAGTTTAAGCCTTTTAATAGATAGACAATATCTAATTAGCAAAAGTGTTACTATATTTTTTACCTTCACTCGGATCTGTAATATATTCCACATTCTTGGCGTACCAAACAGCGGCAACCTTCATTGGTTTTGTCCCACATTTAATCATCAAAAAATCCAAAAATAGGATTTATACAGGAGGGAGATATTTATTTCCATTCCGGTTATTTTTTTCGAATGTGGCACTTATCCATTTATATCTGGCTTGGGTAACAAACATTTTATTAAAGAAATCTCTTAATTGAAAATTAAATCTCCAATCACTGTAATATCCAATAGGTAATGTATATGCTATTAAAGGATAATATTTAACACTTGTACATTGCCAGTTTTTTGTAATTATACTATTAAAACATTCCATACCTACCCAATTCTTTTGCTCTGATTACAGGCAGACAGTGAAATACTTATAAGAAAAACAACAATAAAGTTTTTGCATAACATACCCATATTAAGGATAAATATATAATAATCCCAATATTTTAAAGTATGTTGAATATATCATACCGTATAATGACAAAATAATATTAATACTTGTATTACAATTCATATAATTTTAAAAAATCTAATACACCATGAAATATTTACTCCCTTTTATTTTAATTCTTAAAATCGCTCTTGCTCAAGCACAGCTAACAAATAACACACAAATAGATGATTTTGAGATTAATGAACTGGAGTATTTAGAAAGACGGGGAGCAAATGTAATGCTTGCACACGATTTCTATCCAGAAAGTCATCAAGGGGGTGTTGGCATCATCCAAAATGGAATTAGGGTTGCCACCAATGGGGATCTTAGGCTTGAAGCTGCCCCTGGACAATGGCAACCGGTACCAAAAGTAGGACAGCGGCGAGTGGATCGAGAGCTTCAGGAGATTAGTGTTACAATGTCCTATCCTGACGATTCAAAGGATAAAAAGGGATTCAATCCTATTGATTACCCAAACGTCAATTTTTCCTATACTCTTAAGGTCATTCCGGCAGGGGAATCATTTAAAATTATTGTTGATCTTGATGAGCCCTTACCAGAAGAATGGATTGGAAGAGTTGGTATGAATTTGGAATTTTTTCCTGGAATCTTGTTCGGTAAATCATATTATATGGATAATGACTTTGGTTTGTTCAATAGGCAAGCTAACGGTCCTGGATTCCAAAATACAAATGGAATATATGAACTTGAACCGATGGCAAAAGGTGAAAAATTGACAATTGCGCCAGAAGTTCCTGAACAAACCATGATTATTGAAAATTTAAATGGGTCTCCACTTCAACTTTTGGATGGTCGTGCCCAACACAGTAACGGGTGGTTTATTGTCCGTTCCTTAATTGCTTCAGGGGCAACCAAAAATGCCGTACAATGGTTAATCACACCAAAAACATTGAAAAATTTCACGGCTGATCCTGTGGTTCAGGTATCTCAGGTGGGGTACCATACCGTACAGGAAAAGATTGCCACAATTGAAATGGACATGAATGATACGGTTCAAAACATTGTTCTAAATAGGGTCGATGAAAATGGAGGGCTTAATTCGGTTTTGGAAGTACAACCAAAACTTTGGGGTGATTTTTTGCGCTATCGTTATTATCAATTCGATTTTTCTCAAGTTACACAACCAGGATTGTATCAAATAGCGTATGGAAATAATAAAACCCAATCTTTTCAAATATCGGATTTCGTATTCAAAAGAAATGTTTGGCAGCCAACCCTAGAGTACTTTTTACCCGTACAGATGTGTCATATGCGGGTAAATGACCGATACAAGGTATGGCATGGATTATGCCATATGGACGATGCTCGAATGGCTCCTATAAATACGAACCATTTTGATGGATATCTTCAAGGGGCCGAGACGTTCACAACATTCAAATCCGGAGAACATGTTCCCGGGATAAATAGTGGAGGATGGCACGATGCAGGGGATTATGATCTCCGTGTTGAATCCCAAGCATCCACAGTTCATGGTCTTTCGCAGATATACGAAATTTTTAGGGTGGACTATGACAATACGGCCATAGACCAAGCTCACCGCACCGTGGACATATTGACACCTGAT
Organism: uncultured Flavobacteriaceae bacterium; assembly: GCA_963842105.1. Classification (GTDB taxonomy): domain Bacteria; phylum Bacteroidota; class Bacteroidia; order Flavobacteriales; family Flavobacteriaceae; genus Maribacter. The sequence continues at coordinate 116,873 of CAWJFH010000030.1, read as the reverse complement.
GGTAAACCCGATGTTCTTCAACAAATTGAACATGGAGCTTTATCTATAGTAGGAGGATACAGGAACCTGGGTAGGTTTTACAGGGGAATCATTGTTCCAACCATAGAGCAGTATAGATTACTTGGAGATCCGGTAAACCATAGCGATAATCAAAAATATTCGAACTTGGATAAGGATGCCGAACTTACTTGGGGCCAGACCGGTGCTCCAGATGATCGTTGGGTTTTTACCGAGAATAATCCCAAACGTGAAATAAACACGGCTACCTCATTAGCCGCCGCCGCTAGAATCCTAATAAACTTTAATCCCAAATTGGCGGATGAATGTTTGTCCATAGCCAATGAGATTTGGACGAAAACGCAAGTTGAAAACCCCTTGGTAAAAATCGGTCTGGCTGTAGAACTCCTACAGACAACAAGGAATGACCAATATGGAGATTACCTTGTGAAGCATGAAGATGCAATTACCAATTCTATTGAGCAGACTGGATGGATTGTAGGCCCCGTATTACCTCTTATTAACAATTCTGTATTTACAGAAAAAGTAACGGCTTCCGTTATGAACTATTTAAAAGACATACAGCGTTTAGGTAAAATGACTCCTTACGGACTACCCTATGAACCCAATATATGGGGTGCTGGTTGGGGAATTCAAAATTTTGGAGTTAAACAGTATTATCTCCACACCAGTTTTCCAGAAATCTTTCCCGCAACCTATATGCTCAACGCAATGAACTTCATTTTAGGGGTGCACCCAGGCGTAAACACCTCTTCATTTGCTTCAGGCGTAGGTTCTAAGTCCATAACACAAGCTTATGGGGTGAACAGGGGGGACTTTTCCTTTATACCTGGAGGTATTGGGTCTGGAACGGCATTGATTCGCCCTGATTTTCCCGAATTATTGGAATGGCCATTTCTTTGGCAACAAACCGAATATGTTCTAGGTGGTGGAACAACGGATTACCTGTTCCTAATTCTAGCAGCCGATAAATTGCTCAATAAACTATGACATAACCGTACATCAATGAAAAGAATACAACTTATATTTGTTTTACTTATAATACTACAAGTAGCTCAGGCCCAACAGCAACCCGTAAATGGAAAGGCAAGTAAAGAAGCTAAAGAGCTTTTAAACTACATCTATTCGTTGAACGACAATATCTTGGCTGGACAACATAGTTATAACGAGAACCCAAGTTCATTTTACGAAAAGGCTCAAGAAATAAGTGGAAAGGAACCCGCTATTTGGGGTACAGATTTTTATTGGAACGGCCAAGAAGATCCAGGGAATAGAATTGTGCAGGAGGCTATTGCAAAACACAAAAAAGGAAGTATTATTACCCTTATGTGGCATGTTGGTCAGCCCAAACATGACCCTCCATTCAGTTGGGGTGAAAGTGTCCAAGGGAAAATAAACGAACAGGACTGGCAAGATTTGTTGACTCCAAAAACGGCACTGCATCAAAGATGGACCCACCAAGTAGATCAAATAGCGCTTCACCTGAAAAAATTACAAGAAAAAAATATTCCGATACTTTGGAGACCATACCACGAAATGAACGGTGTCTGGTTTTGGTGGGGGAATAAAAAAGGTGAAAATGGTTTCGTTAAACTTTGGAGGCAATTATTTGATCGATTGGTAAACCACCACCATTTAAACAATTTGATTTGGGTATGGAATGCAAATGGCCCAAGAGACATTCCTGGAGATGAAGCTTACGACTATAAAGAATTTTTTCCAGGACAGGAGTATGTTGATATTTTAGCTACTGACGTTTATCACGGAGACTATGAACAGAAGGACTATGTTCAATTATTGAACCTAGCCGAAGGGAAACCTATAGCACTTGGTGAAGTGGGCGAACTACCTAAACCGGTGATTTTAGAATCACAACCAAAATGGTCATGGTTCATGGTCTGGTCCAATTGGATAGAAACAGCAAATACACCAGAAAGAGTCAACGAAATTTATAACTATGAAAAAACGATTACCAAAGATGAACTACAATTTTCCAACTAGGCCAATTCAATATCACCGATTCCTATTTCTATGTATTTTAATTCCTTTTTTTGGTTTCTCCCAAACAGAGTTTACAACTTGGGGAAACATCACCGGAATACGCATCGATAATCAGTTAATGGAATTTAAATCCAGCCTGGTGCTTATTGATAAAAACAAGGAGGAGAGAATTACTAGAAAAGAAGGGCAGCAGATTAATTTCAAAAGAATAGAAGATAAAAAGGTCTTTTCCTACGTCATGGACAGCATTCAATGGAATAAATCCCTTTATTCCGACAGTAAGGGGTCAACCGTAGTGGACATTGACTTTAAGTCAACCAAGGATACCCTAATTAACGGGGCTTACTTTAGGATTCAGCTTCCAGAAGCGTTTGATTTGGAAACTAAATTTACTATCACCAATCCACCTATATTTTCGATAAAGGATATTAACAACTCCTTTGCTGATGCCGATTATAAGTCGCCTTCAACAGCAATTAAAGTGACCTCTGCCACAAGGGAATTGGACATTAGCTTTGAAAAACAAACTGATGTAAGTATTCGTGCCGTAGATTCTATAAACCCAAAAATTGAAATCAACTTTAAGTTGGCCGGTGGGGAAATTTTAGCGAATTCCATTTACAACAATAGTTTTACAATTAGCGCATCAGGTTTAATTGATAAGTCCCCAATAGAATTATCATTATTTCCAGACCAAAAAGGAGAAAAATTTGATGGGATTGGAGGTAATTTTAGGTTGCAAAACTCAAGAATGGACCCGCAAGTAATTGATTATAGCCTAAAAAACTTAAGAGTTTCTTGGTCAAGAGTAGAGATGCCTTGGCGTTTATGGCAACCTGATCTCTCAAAAGATCCCATTGATGAGGCTAAAAAAGGCAATTTGCATCCTAAAGTAAAGGAGGCAATGGAAATGGCCAAGCGGTTGGATAAAATGGGGATACCCGTAATATTGGCAGCTTGGTTTCCACCTGATTGGGCCATTGTTGGGGAAAGGTCAAGAGGAAGAAATGCAGATGGTACTCGTGGAAATGCATTAGACCAAAGTAAAAAAGATGCCATTTACAAATCTATTACGGATTATATAAAATACCTGGAAGATGAATATGGTGTTAAAACCGTGATGTTTTCCTTCAATGAATCGGATTTAGGGATAGATGTACGCCAAACTGGGGAAGAACATAACCTTTTGATAAAGGAACTAGGAACATACTTTAGGTCACAGGATGTAGATACTAAATTTCTTTTAGGAGATACCGCCGATGCGAATGGCTGGGAGTTTACTACGATTGCCTCTTTAGACCCTGAAACCAGGCCTTATATTGGAGGGGTCTCATTTCATTCATGGCGTGGGTGGACTGACGAAAACCTTGTAAAGTGGTCAGATATTTCAAAACGGATAGATCTTCCTCTTTTTGTAGGCGAAGGCAGTATTGATGCCGGTGCCTGGCGCTATCCCCAAATTTTTGAAGAACCAACCTATGCCCTAGACGAAATTGATGTTTACCTAAAAATTTTAAATATTGCGCAACCACTTACTATCCTTCAATGGCAATTGACCGCGGACTATTCCCCTATGTCTGGTGGTGGTATTTTTGGTAACGATAAAGATGAACTTTTTCCTACCCAACGATTTTATAATCTTGAGCAATTAGGTAGCACTCCGAAAGACGTTTATGCTATACCCATAATTAGCAATGAAGAATTGGTTACTTCTGCGGCATTTTTAAGTTCAAAGAAAAATAAAATGGCCATTCATTTGGTAAATAAAGGAGCTACTAGAAAAGCGACCTTATCAGGTATTCCTGATCGCATAAGAGAATTAACTATTTTTATTACCAACAAACAAAAATCTTTTGAAAAATTTAAAACCGTTCCTGTACAAAATGGAGTTATTTCGGTAGAATTGGAAGGAGCGAGTTTTATATCGTTAATGAGTAAATAAAAGATTTATATCCTAAATATCTAACACTGTAAGGTTCAAAAATAATCAAGTTATTTTTGAACCTTTTATTTTTAATAATGAACTATTAAAAAACATATAGAAAATAATATAATAAATTGCAAATTACTATGATGTTATAACCTAATATAATCCATTATTCCCTTCTATTAAATCAATTATAGCACTGACAGAATTATTGGAGTACAATTTATCTTCGGGAGTACTTTTGCAATAGTCCACTAAAATTTCAATCTTTGAAGTTGCCACGTGCATACGTGTATCTGAAGATGCATAATAAATGAAAACCTTACCATCTTCGTCCGCTATCCATCCATTGCAGAAAAGAACGTTACCTACATCTCCAATAATTTCTTGATTATTAGGTGCCAACAAATACCCTCCCGGTTGGTAAATTACTTTGGTAACATCTTCCAAAGCCGTCATAAACATATACAGCACATACCTAAGGCCCGCCGCAGTATTTCTAACGCCGTGTGCCAAATGTAGCCAACCTTCTTTGGTTTTAATGGGCGATGGCCCCTGACCATTCTTTAATTCGTAAACAGTATGATATTTCTTATTGTTGATGATGACTTCATTCTTAACTATTGGGTTAGTTATATCATCAACATAGCCAAGCCCAATTCCGCCACCTGAGCCCGTAAGGATAAAACCATCCTGTGGTCTTGTGTATAAAGCATATTTGCCATCGACATACTCTGGGTGCAATGTAACATTGCGTTGTTGTTTTGCCGTAGAAATAAGATCAGGTAAGCGTTCCCATGTAATTAAATCCTTGGACCGAATAATTCCTGCATTAGCTATTGCGGAAGATGAATCTGAAACCGGTGCACTTGCATCTTTTCTTTCCGTACAAAAAATACCATATATATAACCATCTTCATGTTTAACCAAACGCATATCGTAAACATTCACATCTGGTTCTTCATTTTGAGGAAGGAAAAGTGGCTTTTCCCAAAACGTAAATGAATCTACACCATTTGAACTTTCTGCAAAAGCAAAATAAGATTTTCTATCAGCCCCTTCAACCCTTACCGCAAGAACATATTTACCCATCCATTTTATTGCACCCGCGTTAAAAGCAGCATTAACACCAATTCTTTCCAATCCATAAGGATTAGTCATGGGATTCAAATCATAACGCCAAGGAATAGGAATATGCTCAGAAGTTATCACTGGATTTTTAAACCTATTATATATACCATTAGATTTAGTTTCTATACTATTTTTCCTGTTAATCAGTTGATGATAATCTACAAACAGCTTTTGAAATTGAACAGGGGTCTTTTTTATAACAGCATTATTTGTCATAATTAAAAATTTACTAAATGAATCCTAAGTTTTGGCTTTTCATTTTATTTTCTTTAGGTCTTTTAAAAATAATACGTGGGGAAGGTTTTTATAATCAGCAAAATCCGAACTATCCGTTGATCCTATATAAGGAGCGAAATAGTGATTTGGCCAAGCATTACGCCAAAACAAGGCCCAAGAAATTCCGTATCTGGAAATATTTTTATCTAGAATCTGTGTCCACCAATCATCAACGTTTATTTTGTTCAATCCAGCTTCAGTCAATGCAAAAGGTTTCCTTTTTTCATTAGAAATTTCGCTAAGTATCTTTAAATCTGTGTGGAGTGCATTCACAAAATCATCTACCGTTCCATGTTGATAAATATCCACACCCAAAATATCTACATATTCATCGCCAGGATAATATTTCAAATATTCAGACCTAGTTTGAAAGGTATTTACAGAATATGCATAAAGGACATTGTGAACATTATATTCATCCCTAAGAATATCAAAAGTTTCTTTCCATAGACGCTTATATTCCTCAGCAGTGCAATTACCTTCACCCCACCAAAACCAAGAACCGTTCATTTCATGGTAGGGTCGAAATATTATAGGAATAAGGTTACCATTTTTATCCTTCAGGTCGTTTAGAAAATCTGCAACCCTAAGCAACCAACCTCTATATTTGGTATGTAATGACCCATTTTTGAGTACATATTTCACCACTGCAGTGGTATCCCATGCGCTTTTTTTGGATAAAGGATTGTCTGGGTGCCAACTTATAGTAATGATTCCCTTTTTTTTATGGGCCTTACGGATTAATTCTTTCATCAACGAAAAATTAACTGTATCCAAATTCTGACTATCTCCTAGCTCTATATGTCCAATTTCAAAACCATATACAGCTGGAAAATCACCAGATACTTCGTGTACATCACTTTTATACACCGAACCATCATTCTTCCAACCAATTCCATAAGAAGTAGCATCCTGATGGCCAAAGGCATAACCTAAATTTTTAATTTTTTTAATTCTATGTAGTAAAAAGCGAGTTTCTATCGTTGATGAATTATCTACTCCTTGAGTTTCTTCCTTCAAATTTTTATAAGACTTACACGATTGCATTTCAAAAAATAAAAAAAAGCTAGAAAACCAAGAAAATATCTGAGTATGTTCAATTTATAGCTATATAATAAAATGAAATTCTTTTCCATCATTTTTTTACTACTTATTTACAAAAGGTAAAATATTAACTACAAATATAATATGAGTATTAAACCTATTATTAATACTTTTCAATCAATCTCTTACACAATAAATTCGCAATTTAATTGTATTTCATCTTTATTGCTTTGATTCATTAAATTTAGAATATTAACCCTTGTTGATTATTGATATCTTTCTAATCTAATAAACTGTAAACCCTCATTATTTTTTGAAGCTATTAAATATTCTGAACCTCCAATACTTATTTCACTTAAGTCTTTTGTATCACCGGTTATGAACAAACCACTTTGCTGATTTGGCACAGGATAAAAATTGCCTTTACCATCGCCCTTCAAATAAGACCCAATTGATGCGTCGTTTCTAGGAGTTTCAACCTCGGAGGAAAATAGGTTTCCAGCAAGTAGAATATCTTTATTGTCGTCTCCATCAAAATCTTTTACAATAATCTTGTTTACCGAAGAGAATTGAGCCTCATTTGGAAGTTCATGCTTTTTAAACTTTCCATTGCCTAAATTTTCAATATAACTTGATGCGAAAGTTTTAGTCTGATAATGAATCTCAGCATTATCTAATTTTTCCTTACCATAGACATCAACTAAATCAGCGGAAGCGAAAGAATTATAATCCTCGAATTTTTTACTTATTGATGGTATTTGCTGGGAAGAACATGACCTGCCCCTTAACGGAAATAGTGTTCCAAAATTATAGTAACTCAGAACAATATCCTTTTTGTCGTTATTATCAAAATCATCGGCAAATACTTCAAAGGGATTTTCTCTTGTAGCTTGATATTTATAATTCAATCCAAGGTTACCAGCAAGAAAATCCATATCGCCATCGCCGTCAAAATCATTAGAGGTTAAGCTAAACCACCAACCTTCTGTATTCTCCATTCCTGTTTTATCGGTTACGTTCTTAAAACCTTTCGATGTGTTTGAGAAGAATTGAATGGGCATCCACTCTCCTACCAAAATCAAATCTTTAGTTCCATTATTATCAAAGTCTGCCCAAACGGCATCGTTTATCATGCCAATTTTCTTAAAATCAGGAGCAAGTTTTGTAGTTACGTCCTTAAAGATGCCTTTATCGTTCTCCAAAAGATAACTATTAGTAGGCCAAGGATATTGCCCAGGAATCAATTTACCACCAACGAATAAGATCAATATCCCCATCATTATCAAAATCTCCGGGAACAGCCCTAGAACCACTTATTGGCATTGACGGCAAGGCACTCGAAACTTTTGAAAATCCGCCTAGACCATCGTTCATATACAGCCTATCTTGAAGTTCTGGAGCTAAGGGACCAAATTCATTTCCTCCACTTACAACATAAAGATCCATGTAATTATCACCATTTGCGTCAAAGAAAACCGCACTCATATCTTCAGCGTTTTTATCAACTAACCAAACGGATTCATTTGTCTTTTTAAAAGTTCCCTCTTGCGTTTGCAAATACATACATCCATTTTGATTCGCTGCACCGCCAACATAAAAATCTTCTAAACCATCATTATTAACATCGGCAACCGCTATCCCAGGGCCAAGCATAGATGTCTTATGAGGCAATAGCACCTCCTTTTCAAAATCATTATATTGGTTTTCGTTGTGAACGAAATCAACAGATAATTTTTCAGAAGCTACGGTCTTGAACATTCGTCTGTGCTGAGCAGATTTTTCCGTAAAATCGGCATCATTATAATTCAATTTAATAGTTTGATTGGCTGGAATACTGTTTTTAATCATCGTTTTACCATCCGGCCAAACAATTTTTAAAGTTGAAATTTCCTTATTCTCCGCCAGACCAAAATGAAATTCCGGCGCTACGGATGATTGAAAACCCCTAGAAAGGGTTAACTCCTGCATTTGCTGGTTATCTTCTGTCATAATGTAAACACGCGAACCAATGCCCTTTGTGTTTTCCAAAGACCCTTCTAGTTTTATTTTAATATAGTTGTTATTGTCGAGGTTATTATTTTTATAAATTGATGCCATTTCGTCAATATTATTGATTACAATATCCAGATCACCATCATTATCAAGGTCGGTATAAACTGCACCATTGGAAAAGGTTTTATCATCCATTCCCCAAGCTTCGGTTACATTCTTGAAGGTATAGTCCTTGTTATTGGCATAAACATAATTACTTATTTTTTCAGAGGGTATATGAGCTATTTCTTCAGAGGATAACTTTTGGTCAAACCTAAGTTTAACACTTAGTTTTTTAAAATAATCCTTATTATTAATGTCCCTTCTACTTCCATTAGAAATAAAAATATCCTTCCAACCATCATTATCCAGATCTGAAAAGAGTATAGCCCAACTCCAATCGGTTGTTGCAATCCCGGAGATTCTAGAAACCTCACTAAATTTGAGTTCCCCAGTATCGTCAATACCTCTATTTAATTGTAGGCTATTCTGCATATATTGATAGAAAAGTCCATAATCTACCATTTTGTTAAATATGGAAGGATTCATACTCCCCATATTGGCCTTTGATCTTTTATTATCCTCAGGAGTCATATCCATTTGTCCAAAATCCAACAAATTGTCATTGTTATAATCCGCTATATCAACACCCATACCATATTGAGAGGTATGTTGAAGCACTGTTCTAGACACTTCCTTAAAAGTTCCATCTTGCTGGTTCTGATAAAAAAAATCGGGAGAATCAAAATCATTTGAAACATAAATATCCGGCCAACCATCGTTATTAAAATCTCCTGCAGTTGCACTTAATGCAAGCCCAAAATTTAATATGCCGGCTTCTATTGTAACATTACTAAAAGTACCATCCCCATTATTATGATATAGAATATCAGATGCCTCAATAATTGGGTTGTTTAAGCGATACGAATATAAATCTACTGGACTATTAAATTTCGTGGGAGGATAATTTGCAAGATAAAGATCAAGATAACCGTCTTTATCATAATCAAAAAAAGTGGCTTGTGTCGTATGCCCATCATGCGCTATTCCATAGCTCTCGCTACTTTCCGTGAAGGTCAAATCACCATTGTTCACATAAAGTAAATTTTTTCTATTTCCTTCTTTACCTGAAACACTTGTATAAATATCTAAAAAACCATCATTATTTATATCCACCATCGTAGCCCCAGTGAACCATCTATTATCGCCTTTCATCTTGGCCTTATCGGTAATATCCTCAAACTTTAAACCACCCTTGTTCAAGTAAAGTTTATTGGATTTCATATTTGCGGTAAAGAACAAATCAACTAGACCATCATTGTTTATATCTCCAGCAGCTATGCCACCGCCCATATACATATAAGGATAGGTGAAATAGTTTAAACTATCGGTCTCTTGAATATCATTTGAAAAGTATATCCCAGTAATATCAGGGTTTAATGAACTAAATTGTTTTTGTGTTAGTTCCATATTTTGGCATGACATAAGGGCTAAACCAATACTAATAAAATAAAGTATACTTTTCATATATTAAATTTTGAAAAAAGTCTCCTTAAATGGAGAGGGACTTTGATTAAATCAAAGTCCCTCTTAAATTTAATTAAGATAAAATCTAGTATCCTGGATTTTGCTCAAGATTGGGATTAATATCTATTTGTATTCTTGGAATTGGCAACAAATCACGTCCTGGCGGAATGGTTATTCCAAATTTACTAGACATATAGGTTTCAACGTCACCAGTCCTTCTTAAACAAAGCCACAAAGAAAACTCACCCCCCAATTCATGCCTATACTCATCAAAAATAATATCCATCATATCTCCGTTAGGTGTAGGGGCCGCTCCCCCCCAAGCACGATTTCTTACTCTCATAATAGTGGACATAGGATCACCAATTCCACTTTTTAACTGAGCTTCAGCCAAACTAATCAAAACCTCACCATATCGTAACCAAATATGATTTTGACCGCTAAATATATTTGGCCCATTCCAACCACTTATAAGAGGATTTCTCCACGTTTTTACAGCATAATAACCTGTTCTACCTACGGAACCATCATTACCTAACCATGGTTCTTCTTTAGAACCCAATGTATTCATTCCTCCAAAATTCGCCTGTATATTTGGGTAGTCAGAAATATTAATAAGTGGGTCTGGATGTTCTTCACCTGGGGCAATAATGGTAAAATCCCTTCTTAAATCTCCCGCTTCAAAAGAATCATACAAAGCTACGGTTGGAATTCCTCCATATGAGCCACCATTTATTTCAGAAGGCATATTAAAGGATTGAAGATATGTCTTTTCCTCATTTCTGTTCCAACCCAAATCCCCATTATCGTTGAATTGAATTTCAAATAATGACTCCTTTCCATTTTTATTTGCAAGAGCATGAATATCCAAATAATTTTCCTCTAAAGAAAAACGACCCTCAAGTTGTTCAAAGGCTCCTACAGCATCTTCATATCTACCCAGCCACATGTATACACTTCCTAAAAGAGCATAGGCCGTTCCCTTAGTAACCCTCCCCTTTTCTATATCATAATTCCAGGGAAGTCTTTCAGCGGCATCTTCCAAGTCCAATGCTAATTGATTCCATACTTCTTCCTCAGTATTTCTAGGGGCAAAAAAATCTGAATCTCCTGTAGTAGGCTCTAAAATAAGTGGTACACCACCCATTGTACCCGCTAAATAATAATAAAAAATACTTCTCAGCACTAATGCTTCCCCAATTAGTCTACTTCCCAATTCCTCGTTTATATTACCAGCATCAATTGCAGGTTGTAAATTCAGAAGCGCGACGTTTGCCCTACCAATACCGTAATAATGTACAGGCCATAATTTAGTAGGTATTTCACTGTCCGGTGTAAGTTCAAATTGTCTAAATTCTTCATCCGTACCATTTCCCTTCCAATCTTGCGTCAGCCTATCCAAAGTTTGAATGGCCTTTGTATTATATTCCGCAGGAATACCGTCTGGACCTCCATATGCGCTTTGGAATGCATCGTATATTCCAGTAATTGTTGCTACCGCAGTGGATTCAGATGTGTAAACAGTAGCATCGCTGACACCATCAGTTTTAGAATCCTGTAAAGCCTCGTCCGAGCAGCTGTAAATTACCATTACAATGGTACCTACAGCGGTAAAAATCCTTAAAAATTTACTTTTTTTCATGTTTTTTTTTTAGAATTGTAAATTAACCCCTAAAGTTATTGATGAAGATATCGGGTATTGACCAGCATCAATTCCCCTTGTTTGAGCATTATTTACTCCATTAATATCAGCATTTTGACCTACTTCGGGATCGTAACCTGAGTAACCAGTTATAGTAGCGAGATTTTGACCACTTAAATAAACTTTAGCATTAGTCATTCCAAGGTTATCGGTTAGTTTATTATTAAAATTATACCCTATACGAACATTCCTGAGCCTAAGGAATGACCCGTCCTCCATATAATAATCAGAGGCTCTTCCATTTTGGATTTCAATATCAGAACCTATCGCCCTTGCGTAGGTATTGCTTGTACCCGTTCCTGTCCATCTACCGTTAAAATAATCAGTGCCAATGTTGGTAAATGCATCCGCCAACCCATAGCCACCAGCAGTTTCAAGTTCCAATCTGGTAAAGTTCATTACTTCACTTCCGTAAGAACCATAAAGATCAATTCCGAAATCCCAATCCTTATAACTAAAGTTCATATTTAATCCTCCAAAGAAATCTGGAATTGGACTACCTATAATCTCCCTATCATCACCATCTATACGACCATCTCCATTCAAATCCTTGAACCTACGGTCTCCTGGAGAGGTATTCTCTGATTGGTAAAAGTCGAATCCAGCAGCCTGTGCATTGGAATTTACAGCATCAACTTCCGCTTGAGTTTGAAACAAACCATCGGCTCTAAAAGCATAAAAAGAACCAACTTGACCACCGACTTCCGACCTAGTAAGACCAAACCAAAAGTTAGCTGTACTGAAACTAGGTACAAATTCAGAATTGAGTACTACAAAATCTTGTTGCGAAGTCAATTCAGTTATTTCATTATCCAACAAGGTTAAATTTGCAGAAATATCCCAGGTAAAATCACCTTCCGTTTTTCTGTGACCTAATAAAACTTCCAAACCTTGATTTACTACATTTCCAGAATTAACCGCTCTAAATCCAAAACCATTTTGGATAGGAATAGGCTCGCGAAAAAGGAAATCCGATGCTTCTTTTTTAAACAAATCCACTGTGAGATACACACTTCTCTTGAACAATTCCATTTCAAGACCAATATTTGTTTGTATTTGAGATTCCCACTTCAAATCAGGATTCGGTAGTACTAATGGATAAAGTCCCTGAGAAGTATTACCTCCGAAATCATAATTAGCGTCATTATTGGCATTCCCCGCAGAATAAAATACGGCGAACTGAAATGGGTCAATTCCCAAGAAACTACCAGTTTCTCCCCAACTACCCCTAATTTTTAAAATGTCGAAAATGCTATTATCCATAAAATCTTCCTCATCAATATTCCACCCAGTTGCAACAGAAGGAAAAACTCCCCAAAGATTATTTGCCCCGAAAGTATCACCAACACCATCCCTCCTTATAGTACCTGTAATATAATATTTACTATCAAAATTATAGTTTAAACGTCCAAAATAACTGGCTAAAGTTCTTCGTGTTCGATATCCCTCTACAATCTGTACGTCAGCGGCCTGCGATATATCTCTTATCTCATTATTTAGAAAACCAGCCCCTCTATTCCTGACTCTCTTAAAATAATTTCTTTGCCCAGATATACCTCCTAAAAGATTAAGTTTATGTTTCCCGAATTCCTTATTGTATTCCAAAAGAAACTCTCCTAAAACTTCATTGTTGACATTCGTTTGTACATCAAACAACGCTGAAGTATTAAGATCGACATTTACTTGACTTCTGTAAAACTGAGGATTGAAGTTTTGACTAAAGAAAGTATTTGAATTCCCACCAACATTTAGTTTGGCCGTAAAACCATTGAAAAAATCATATTCAAGACCCATATTAATTTGAACATTTGTGCTTCCATTATCGTTCTCGTTTTGAAGTGCATTGCCGATTACGTTATTACTTCCTCGAAAAGTCTGTTGTGCAATATCAGGATAACCTCCAAAATTCCCATTTCCATCAAAAGGTAGGTTTGTACCGTTTGTATTACCTTGTGCATTGACGGCATTTGCATCTGCCAAATGAGGAACATTACCTATTAATTTAACAATGTTATAATACCCTTGGTTCAATTGTACGGTACTTTCAGTATATGCATACTTGATATCACCTTTAACCCGAAAATCATCGGTCACATCAAATTGCCCATTTAGACCAGTGTTATACCTTTTATAGGAGGAGCCTACCACAATTCCATCCTCATCAATATAGCCGCCAGTGAACGCAAAACGAGAATTATCGCCACCTCCCCTAACAGTCATGTTGGTTGATGTCCTAAAGCCGCTATTAAAGGCAAAATCCTGCCAGTTGACATTAGTTAAGTTAGAAGGATTATTCCAACCTTCAAAAGGAACTAACTGCTGATTAGGCTCATCAATTCCGTTATTTTCTTGCGACAGTCCTACTGCAAAATTAGCAAAGGTCTGGGCATCTAAAACATCAAGGAACTTAGGCTGTAAACGAAATCCAGACCAAGAATCAACTTCAAAAATTACTTTACCATTCGTACCCTTTTTGGTTTCAATAATTACAACACCATTGCTTGCCCTTACACCATATATTGCGCCCGCAGATGCATCTTTCAATACTGAAATCGATTGAATATTATTTGGGTTCAAATAGGATATATCCTGAGTGGGATAACCATCCACAACGTATAATGGCGTGGTTGTAGTGAATGAACCCGTACCACGTATATTTACGCTTACCGAAGCACCTGGAGCACCGGAATTTGAAGTAATCTGTACACCTGCCGTTTTGCCCTGCAAAGCCTGATCCACTGTCGAAGTAGGAAATTTTGCCAAATCTTCACCACTTACCACACCAACTGCACCCGTTATATCCTTTTTGGTTGAAGTTCCATATGCTACTACGACGACCTCATCAAGGTTTTGAAAGTCTTCTTGCAGCGTTATGTTAACAACGCCCTTATTATTTACAGGCACTTCTTTGGAAGTATAACCAATGTAAGAGAATATAAGAGAAGATTCAGATGGTACATTTTCAAGGACGTAATTACCGTCAAAATCTGCCGTAGTACCAGTGGCAGTTCCTTTAATCACTACATTTGCCCCAGCTAGAGGACCATTATTATCAGATATTGTACCAGTAACGCGTTGTGCATAACCAGAGACACCAAATGAAAAAGTTAGCAAAATTAAAATCTTTTTAAGAAAAGTTATTTCCATAATTAGTTTGAGTTATTGAATGTGGCGGTAATTTAAAATTTAGCTTTCCGAATTTCTATTTTTATTTGTACCTAAAAATCAAATTCATAATTTATTCAATCAATTTTTATCATAATATCAAAGGTATAACTTGTTTTAAAAGAGTATTAACAAAATTTAATCATTTATTAATACGATTTTAACATATATAGATGATTTAAATAGTTTAAAATCTTACTCCTATATATTATAAGCCTCATTTGGAAATAATAATAAAAAGTATACTTCAAGTAAGTTCTAGAAATTATAAGCTTGGATTTCGAACAATTGAATTTGGTATAACTAGCATAATTTTAAGATCAACTTTGCTATTCTGAATTATAATTATTCCGCAACGTGCTCCTAGTAAAATTCCCAAGCCTTCCCTGGCGACGTTTCTGCCCAGTTCCAGCCCGGCAATATTAACGGACCGGTTATGATACCCACCCAGAACCCTTGAAACGCCCGCCATTTCGGCAGCTTCGTTGAATGTTTGGAATTCGGGCGTAATCGTATCCCCTACATTGTTCGGTTCGGTCATGGCTTCGGCAACGAGTTTGCCGGTCGCGTTCCCCGACGACTCAAATGGTAAAGCCCTTTATTAAAAAGGATTTTAAAACGTAAGCATAAAATAAGACACGTGATAGGACACGTTCAATGCCGAAATCACCCTCATTCGGTGTGATTTTGTAGTGTTATTTAAAATATAGAACCCTGTAATTCTAGTATTTACAGCGTTTTAAAATGTAATGGACGGGGTGGGAGAGTTAGAAATTCGGTCCTTTCTTATAAATAACCAAGTAGTTATAATCATATTTTCAAAATAGGTAACCGAATAGGTCTACCTGAAAGACATTTTAACGCTTTCGCTACCTAAACATAAGAAAGGACTACAAAAACTGTATGAATCGATTTGAATTTAATCTTAAGAGAAGAAATCTAATCATAAATAAAACCCTAACAGATTGAAATAAGAATAAGGTTTAATAGTGATTATTCAGATATCTATAGACCTTCATTTTATTAGACTAAATATGCACTAATGTCAAAAAAGGAATTAACGTGCAAAAACCGGTCATAGTATACCACTCGAAACAGAAAAAAGTAAGCAAAATAAAATCACTAATAAATGACTAATTCAGATTTAATTATAGCTAAAATTAAGGTTGTTCAACTTACCCGTTTTTAGTGGTTCTCATTATCCGGCCTTTCCACATTATAAGTTACTACAAGGTTAAAAGCGTTTTTTGGGCTTTACTTTCAAAGTGATAATTTAATTCTTTCGTATCTTCACCCCAAGTCATAGGCCATTCCTCCTTAAACGGTATTATTAACTTCGTTATATTTCTTTCTATTTTAGGCAGATTATTTTCTTTAAATCGCTCTATGTAAAGTTCATTAATTTTTGTTTCATTATCGCTTGATATATTTACTACAAAAATTCCATTTTCAAAAGTTGTCTTATATGAAGCAAAACCACCTCTAACATATTTGTTAAACTCACGAACATTTATTTTTCCGGCCGGCGTTTTTAGTCCAATAAAAAATCATTTGCTTGTTCTTTTGGAAGTGCGTTTTGCATATCAAAAGAAAACAGATCAAATATTCCATTATAACCGTTTGCGTTATATAGTTTTAAACTTTTCAGAGTTTTTTTGTCATTCACTTTCTCTTTGTGGGCCAAACTCAAACTTGAATGGGAAAGTAAAATGGTTAACAATATTATTTTTTTCATAATTATGGGCAACTTATTTATATAAAATTAAAATACACCTATATACCACCAATTTAAGAATAAAACCGACGAATAGTGTCGTTCATTATTTTAAATATAGGGATACTCGACACCGCATAAGGCAGTCAATCGATTTTGATATCCGAGCCTTTTATGTATATGTTATAGAGATCAAGTATGAATCGAATCCTTCTCTAAACAGTCGGGTATTACCTCCAAGTAGCAACTAAAATGTATATCAATTTTTAAGTAATTTATTTTAAAATACGCTCCCGTTTCAGTATGAAAATGATTAATTAAAATCTACCTTTTTAAGGATATGACGCAAATCCTTTCCTATAAATGGGCGTTAACAGGGCATTTGACGCAAATGAATGACACCTGAAAAATACAATGATTTTCAAATATTTGAAATTCAATGGATTATGCACTAAAAGGAGTATGTAACGCGGCTTTGCCCGTTACCCTCTTGCTACTCCTTTTTATCCACTTCGATTCTAAAAACGGTAGCCCAAAGCCTCCAGTTAAATTCATATGTTCTACCATTCTTTTTGTCGATTGTAATCAAAATCTATGAAGGGAAAGAACCTGTCAGTTGGTTTAGTCTTTAGAAAAACTGACCGACCATCTCCATCGACTTAATTAACTTCATAACGAAAAAAGGGGCATTATTTCCAGAGTCCTAATTGATGGCTCCTTATCCGCCAAACTCAAGGGTGCTAATTCCCTACTAATATCCTTGAACCGATCCTATTCAAAAATCCATATCCCTAAAATCATTAAACTTTATTCTCGTCACCCTTACCCTATCTTTTCGATATCTATTCTCACAACTGATTTGAGCTTAGTAAGGATTTATAAAAAGAGCGAGAAACGAGCCTGGTTATGCAATCCGTCTAAGAACCAATCAGTTTCCTTTGGTATCGGAAAAGGGGGGCATGAAATCAACATGAAACCCCAATTTAATTTGAGGTCAATTATCATAATTTAAAAACCCTCTACATAAAATCCATACTAGTACTTATGCTGTCCCACCGTCCCATAATCGGACACGTACTGGTACGCAACCGTCCCATATATGTACCGGTACCATCCCATGAGTGTACAAGCAGTGGGATCTACTATAAACATTAATAAACATATAAAACAATAAACGGCAGCCGGTTCTTTTTTTTAAATTTTAAAAATGATTTTCAATTAAATCATAGCCTTTAAAATTACTTCGGACATAGTCATATTTTGCATTTTAAGGCCTATTAGAGCCGTGTTTGCCACCATGTAATGCAACGCACTATCGTCATGATATTAATTGCAAGAAAACGCATAAAAACACTTCATTTTCTCACCACTAAATAGGTACATATAATTTGATGGATTTTGGTCCCATTTAGTTTATTGTTCGAAAAATTGGAATGGTAAATACTTCTAAAATCAAAAGCGAACTTCATCGATTTTATATTTCTTAAAATCGATGGGGTTCAAGACCTTTAAACGATGCGCTTTGACCGAAATAAAATGAAGGTCAAAGGGCGGAGTTTCTTTGGTTTCGCAATATCAAATGAAATCCAAAATGGGAATAATTGGTAAAGACACTTTTATTCCTTGATCTAGAATCTAAACAGATAGTAGCCGTTTTTGGATAAAAAAACCCTTTGACAAACCGAATAAGTATCAAGGTGACTTTAATGAAGCTTTAGAAAACTTAGCAGTTGTAGTTTGGAAAAGCTTATATCCTGTGGCTTATAGTTAAATATAAAAACAAGAAATGTTGATCAGGGAAAGTTTCGTGTTTATTCAACTGCTAATATGTCCACAATTAAAAATTAATAACGCTATCCAAAGCATCATCGGCATCTTTATGGATGAAATTAGCTTGATAATTTAGCGTCGTTTTTAAATCACTATGTCGATATAGCTTTTGCAACATCAATGGGTGAATCTTGTCCCCTGCTATATTTCCAAAACTGTGTCGTGCTATGTGATTAGACAAATTCTTATCAATTCCACATAGGCTAGCAATACGTTTCAAATACTTATTAAACAATGTTGTTGCATTTCTGGTTTTCCTAAAAATTTCAACATCGTTTTTAGGGTCCGCATCTTTTAGAAATGGAAATACATATCCCTTATTTTCCCTCTGGGCCTTTTTATAAAAGTTCAATATGACGTTGGCTTTATCTGGAATTTTGAGACTTAATGGTTTTTCATTCTTGTTCATAACGTAATAAAGGCGGTCATCCTTAAAATCGGCCCATCTTAATTTAACCACATCGGAAACACGCATGCCAGCAAAGTAAAAAGAAATCAGCCAAACATTATGCGTATGCCAGATTGACGATTGGGGCTCAAATTGAAGGGATTCTATTTTTTCCACCTCTTTAGTAGTAAGGCCAATTTTATTACCCGAACCAAGTCGTATCCTTTCTCTTTCACCTGAAAAGGGATAAAATTTTGAATCAACTATTCCTTCTTTTATTGCAATATTGAAAAGGGTTCTAATAAAAATAAGTTGATTTGAAACCGTGCGAGTTTTTTGATTCAGATAAACAGAACAAAAAGTTTTATACCGTTTTAAAAATGCTTCATCTATATCGCGAAACTTTAGCGTCTTGTTCTTCTTAAAATGGTTAATCCCATCAACAAATGAGAATTCTGACTTCCGTGCTTTACTAATCCTTTCGTTCCTTCTTTTTCTTATTGCTTCAATGATATCATTTTTACGTGAAGAAGATTTTAAAGAAAGAAACTCTTCGATATTATACAATATGGAAAGTTCTGATTTGGCTACTGAAAAAGTACCACGATCATATTTACTTTTAACGCGTTCAGCTGCTACAGTAAAGAAAGATTTAGAGCCTCCTGGCCCCTTTAATTTATATTTAATTTGTTTTGGTGTGATGCTTTTCTCTTTAGAATCAAAGTATAGGTCATTGGCCTCTGTCAACTTTTTCATTAAAAAGTTATTTAATTTTTTGTGATTAGGATGTGACCCTTTTGCCTTTCCCGAAACTTTATCCCAATCTTTTTCAAAAACGTATTGACCAAGCCACTTGTAATTCGTTTTATAGTTTTCACTTATTCGAAGCGCCAATGGAATAGTGCCATCCTTTTTCTTCATGTTCTTGCGCAATACAATCTTGATATTTGCCATAACTCCTAAATTGAATACATTAAAGGTACTAAAAACTAGTACAGAATAAGTACAGAATAATTTGATTTCAATTGATTTTAATTAAAATCAAAAAATATTAAAACATTGCTAAACATTTGATTATAAAGGTTTTTGCATGATTTTAATAACACTACTTTTCGGGCTCATAACCCGAAGGTCGCTGGTTCGAGTCCAGTCCCCGCTACTAGAGAACAAAGGGCTTCCGATGAATCGGGAGCCTTTTTTTATTGAATGGGTAAAACATTTTGCCATTTGAATAAATGTAAAATCGTCCATTATAGGAATGTTTTAATAGAAGTAAAAACAATTATTGAATGTTTCATTCTTCTTGATTAAAGTTAAGGGAAATTGAAAATTCTTCGGATTCATTTAATGATAGAATGTACTGAAGTATTTATAGGCCCTTAAATCTTAAATCGAACCCGTAATAATTTTCCTACCAGCCCAAATCTTAACATGACAAACAAGCGTATGGATACTGTGAAAGTTCTTTACCGTCACGACAACTTAGTAAAAAAAACATCCTAAGGCACAAACCGACCTTTATCAGAAAGTTAGCTATGCTAAAAAGAATCGCGCATTCCTTCATAGGGTATTTGTCCGTAGCCAATGTGCAATAAACATCACTATATTCCAATAAAAGAACATAACCATATTACCTTATATATTTCTTTTTTGCTACGTAGCTATTGTAAGTTGACCAAATCATCATATGACCAAATGAAACTATGGAATCGATTTGGTTTTGAACTCACTTCGCTCCTTATTAAAGCACGGGTCATAACTAGGACTCAAGGCTATATTCATTCTTTTCGATGAGCTCTCGGGGAAATGTTGCCCAAGCCCCCATGCGGTTCTAGTATATAAACCCATTTCCAATTTCTAAACTTTGTTCATTTTCTTTCTTTATGTTAAAACATCGAGAGTTTTTCCATATAAGAATTATGTCTAAGCAGTTCGATTAAAGAGAAGCTTACACCAATTGTTCCTTACGAGAGTAAAACATATATTAAAACAGTAACACTTACAAGAATAACCCCCATTACATTTACCAAAGACCATTTTTTATCCCCTGAATCCTCATATATTTCTTCACGATATTTCTGATCTGGATATAGTTTAGAGACAAGAAACATAATTAAAAAATTGAGAATAAACTCTATTCCCCATAAATGGACGAAATGAAGGTCTACTTTTAAGATGAAAGTAGTTATAATGTAGAATGTAAAACCGAAGAATAGTCCCGCTTTTGCCCCGCTGGCATTTATTTGCTTCACGAAAATACCTGCTATAATAACGGAAGAAATAGGAATGAAAAAGATACCATTCAGTTCTTGTAACAAGAAATATAGTCCGTCTGGTGCATATGCCACTAAAGGAGCTACGGATATTGATATAACAGCAAGTAACACGGATATCCACTTCCCATACTGTACTAATTTTTTATCCGATACATTCTTGTTTATCGATTTCTTATAAATATCATAACAGAATACCGTACTTGCGGAGTTGAGTACGCTGTTAAAGGTACTGAGAACAGCTCCTAAAATAACAGCAGCAAAGAAACCATACAAATATGTTGGCAGTACTTTTTTTACGAGCATTGGGTAAATAAGGTCAGGATTTTGGTAATATGAATCTTGAAAATAGTAAAATGCAATAAGCCCCGGCAACACAATAATTAAGGGTACAAATAATTTTAAGATTCCTGTATAAATTAAACCTTTTTGAGCTTCGGCCAAGTTTTTTGCGCCAAAGGCACGTTGTATAATAGCTTGGTTCATTCCCCAAAAGTAAATTTGATTAATCATTAATCCCGTAAACAGGACAGAAAAAGGCAATACCGATTCCGGACTACCAATTATATCAAACTTTTTAGGTGCGAAACTATAGACCGTACTCAACCCCTCGAACATATTTCCATCACCAATTTGATAGAGTGCTATTGCCGGAATTAACAAGCCGCCCAACATAAGTCCTATTCCGTTTAATGTGTCTGAATAGGCTACCGCTTTTAAACCACCAAAAATGGCATATAATGAACCTATAACACCAATTGCCAATACGGTGTATACTAGCGCCTTGCTTTTAGAAATGTCGAAAATAACAGAAAAGTCAAATACACTTTCAATATTGATTGCTCCAGAATAAAGCACTATTGGGAGAAGGGTCACAACAAAAGATAACATTAGTAAAAATGCGACCACTGATCTTGTAAATCCATCAAACCGTTTTTCCAAAAACTCCGGAATAGTCGTTAGCCCCATTCTAATGAAACGGGGCAGGAAAAATATGGCAGCAATTACCAGAGCAATAGCTGATGTCACTTCCCATGCAATTACAATAATTCCGTTTTTGTACGAACTCCCGTTCATTCCAATCAAATGTTCGGTAGAGATATTCGTAAGAATCATAGAACCTGCAATAATGGGTCCTGTAAGACTTTTGCCCGCCAAGAAATAACCTTTGGCCGTTTTAAAGTTGTCTTTCCTTAATTTATAAGTTGTATAAAATATAACGAATAGGGTGAACCCAAAAAAGCCTAAATAGGTTGGTAACATTTGGTTGGTTTATATACTTCTGTGATTAAAACCGAAGGGTATTTGGCAAGTATTTTGAAACTAAGGATTCATAATAAGGACGTAGTTTTTTAGCATCTGGCGGAACTGGTGCTTTTGAATACAAATCGTAGGGATTAAATTTTTTGACCCATTCGAACATTTCATGGTCCTTGTCGTTCATTAAGTGGTCGTAGGCACCTTCTTTGTGTTGTGCATAAAAAGAATGATAGCGTATCATGTACAAAGCTGGATCCGGAAGATAATCTTTCATTATTTGATATAGGTACTCATCATGTCCCCAACTCATTTTAACGTTATCTAAACCACAGTTCTCGGTGTAGACACCAAGTATATTATTGTAACGTTCATCTGAATAATCTGGGTTTTCCTTAAAAAATTCTGGATATACTATTTTGTCGGAATAACTACAACCTACAGGAAAAGTATCGCCCACTACTGCCCATTGTGGCTCTCCGAAGAGACACAGAACTTTTCCAATGTCATGGATAAATCCAGTAAGCACAAACCAATCTGGATGTCCGTCTGCTCTTATCGCTTCTGAAGTCTGTAATAAGTGTTGTAACTGATCTAACTCAATATCTGGATCACTATCATCCACAAGCGTATTCAAAAAATCAACGGCATCCCATAAGGACATTTCCCTTTTGTCGAACTTTAAAAATTCCTCCTCCTTTTTACAGACAAAGTCATACGTTTGATACTGATGGTTTATACGATAAAATTCTCGAACACCGTCAACTCTATCCGAGTCTACATAGTTCCTAAATTCTTCTTTTTCTTTGGCCGTTTCCTGTGGGTCTGGATATCTAGTCAACAAATCATTTTCCCAATCATCTACATCCTGCATTGGGTTGTTCTTATCTTTAACAGATGAATTTTTCATAATATATATTTAATTATATTCTAATTTGACCTTTAGACTTAGTAATCTTAGCCTAAAAATAGCTTTTGTTTTTAATATCCATATAGATGGATAAATCAAAAATATGGACAAATTTTATTATTCATCTTCTTTAAGCATCTGTCCTCACTTCATCTTTAATCAAGGCACTTGGCGGAAACCCAAATTGCTTTTTAAAACATCTACTGAAATATAGCGGGTCATTAAATCCGGTTAAATCTGAAACTTCCGAAACATTATATCTTCTGGTTTTTAGAAGCACGGCCGATTTTTTCAAACGAACGGTTCGTATGAACTCATTGGGAGCCAAATCGGTCAATTCTTTGATTTTACGATATAATTTAGAGGAGCTCATGCCTAATTCTTGACAAAGAAAAGCGGTGGTAAGCTCACTATCCTTTAACTTCTCATTTATTAAACCTGTAACCTTGTTCATAAATTCTTCATCAATTGGAGAATGGGTAAGAAGGCCAACTTCACTTTCGGCATCACCGGAAAACTTAGCTTTAAGTTCTTCTCGAGTATTGATTATATTTGCAATTCTGGCTTTCAACAGCGAAGGATCAAACGGTTTTACCAAGTAGCCGTCCGCGCCAACGTCATACCCTTTTGCCTTATCATCATTTTCAGATAATGCCGTTAATAGAATTACGGGAATATGACTGATAAATTCATCGGTTTTTAGAGCTTGACAGAACTCCAGACCATCCATAACAGGCATCATAACATCTGCAATGCATAAGGCAGGCTTAATCTGTTTACATAGCTGCAGCCCCTTTTCTCCGTTTTCAGCACTGTATATTTTGTAATAGTCAGACAGGTAATCCCCCAAGTAGTTTCTTAGTTCCGTATTGTCTTCTATAATAACAATCTTTTGTTTTATATGTAGGTTTTGTGGTACTTTTTTGGCCTGTTCAAACACGGGTTCTTCTTGAAGCCCTAAAATCATTTGATTTTGACTAATTTCCTGTGCCTCGTAAGCATTTTCCCCAATAGGTATTTTTACTATAAATATGGTGCATTCCTCCGAATTACTTATAAATTTAATTTCCCCTTTATGCCTAGTCACCAAAGAGTTCACAAGTGAAAGTCCAATACCGGAACCTGTGGTACTTTCCTTACTGTTCCTTGCCTGATAAAAGCGTGAAAATATATTTTTTTGACTCGCCTCCGGTATTCCTATACCATTATCGCTTACCTCAATAACCAGGTGCTCACTAGACTCGTCCCCAAGACCAATATATAGATCTACATCCCCATGGCTGTTGGTAAACTTTATAGCGTTGGATAGGAGGTTGAAAAGTATTTTCTCAAATTTATCAGTATCTATCCAACCTACAATGGTCTCATCTTCATAATTAAAATTAAAGGATATATTCTTATTCTTTGCAAGCTCCTTAAATGTCTCAAAAATCATTTTGGACCGCTCAAGTATATCGGTAAAGGTTACTACCAAATCTAGCTTTCCCGTCTGCGCCTTTCTAAAATCCAATACCTGATTTACCAATGTTAAAAGTCGATTAGCGTTTTGGAGAATCAATTGTGACCGCGAACCCAAAAAATCGTTCCGCGTATCCTCTGCTTGCTGCAACAAGTCCTTAGCAGGCCCTAGAATTAGGGTCAAAGGTGTTCTTAGTTCATGGGAAATATTGGTAAAGAATCGAAGCTTTTCGTTATTCAGCTTTTCGTTCCGTTCTTGCTTTAGTTTTTCGGTAAGTAATTCTTGGCGTAATCGTATCCGCTCTTTTATTACCTTATGAACCACATAGATCAATACAAGGAGCATGGCCAAAAAAGGAAAAATGCTTTGTAGGTTAACCAAAAGGGGGGCTCGACTTTAATTTTATATGCTACTTCGTCACTCCAATAGCCATTACTGTTACTTGCCCTGACTTTAAAGGTATATGCACCAGGATAGAGGTTGGTATACTGTACGGTACGAGCATCGCCATCCGCTATTACCCAATCATCATTAAAACCCTCTAATTTGTATTCAAATTTATTTTGTCTTTGATTGGAAAAAGAGGGACTGGAAAACTGTAGTGAAAAATTACGGTTTTTGTAGTTCAGCGTAATTTCCTTTTCAAAATTTAATCCTTTGGATAAAAATTTTTGTCCATTGATTTCTGCACCATGGAACACTTCTTTGTTTTGGACCAAAAATTCTGTAATAAATGGTTTTGGAGCCCACAAATCTTCCACAATGGTATAAGGTGAATATGAAATTACACCATTTTTACCCGCTAAATAGATCATAGAATCATTAAAGTGATAAAAACCGCTGGAACCAAAAACCTCTAATCGATTACCACTGTTTACCTCATAGATCTGTAAATCATTATCCATTAAATTGTACTCAAGCTTTGCTATAATATTTTCGTTCATATTTAGCCATAAACTCCCGTTTTTGTCTAACGCCAAATCAGTAACCCATTTTCTAGCCAATTCTTTAGGTTCATTAAGCGCGATAAAATTATCTTGTGCCTCATCATAGCGAGCCAAACCCAAACGCGTTGCTGCATAAACCACACCTGTGTCATCCACTAGTACATCACTTACATTATCATGGGGTAAAAAAGTTTTATCTCCAAGGTTTGCATTATACGATCTTGTTTCTGAGGATTTAATATCATATTGCAAAACCCCATCCTCAGTGGCAAACCAAATAGCATTACCAGTATTGGATATGGCCATATTATTTATAGAACTATTCCCAAACAAATGACCTATACTGGCATCCATGATTAAACTTTCATTATTGATTATGGTTGCCCCTTCTCCAAACGAACCTATAATCATCCTATTTTGTCCAATATCTAAAAAGCTAAGCACTGCAGACTTTTTAAAACCTACATCTATGATTTTGGAGCTGTTCTTCAAATAATCATAGACTAGGACGCTTCCATCCCAAAGACCGCAGAAAAAAGTTTTACCATCTTTGGAGTATATACTGGCAATATCATACGACTTTTTAAATAGAGGCCTAAACGTATGACCCTCTAAAATAAAAAGACCATTATGCCTTGTAGCTGTAATCAATTTTTTATCATAAGTTTCTGAAAAACCACGGATTCTAGGAACTTGGTTTCCAATATATTTTGATATGGTTTTATTTAGATTAAACTGATTCTCATACGGGTCGTATTTATCCAAACCATCTTCCGTCCCAATCCATAAGATACCCGAAGGATCAAAATACAAAGCGGAAATCAAATTATCCACTAAGGAAGTATCATCGGAAAGTACGGTATAATGCCATTCAAAATTACCTTTTGCAATATCTTCCAACGCATCACAAACAAGTAGTCCGCCTAGTGTTCCCACCCAGTATTTGTTATCTGGAGAACGGGCAACGGACAAAAAATAAGGGCCTAAATTTTCTCTTATGGCACTATCTTTAATTTCTAGATTCTCAAAGGCGTTGGCGGTATTGTCCAAACGATATAGTCCAGCTCTGGTCCCTATAAAAATATCCGATTTATGGTCTTCGTAAATAAAATTGATATATGGGTTTATACTTGTAGAACCGGGAATGGCTAGAGTGTACTCCACCTTTTGAACTATTTCCCCATTATCATCGAGTGTTATTTTAGCTACGCCCCCAGTACCATAGGTACCTACCCAAATATGACCGTTTTTATCCTCAAAAATTTCCTTAATATATTCAAAGCCCTTGATGGGTATCTGCGAAAATTCCTGTGTTGTGGTATCGAGTATGTAAAGTCCTTTTGTTTTGGTACCTACCCAAACCCTTTTGAATTTATCCACATGTAACGAACGGATTTCCTTATCCGGTAGTGAGGAAGGGTTATCTTTTTCAGGTAAAAATGTGGTAAATACTTTTTTGTCAAGTTCAAAAAGGGAAAGTCCGTTTCTGGTGCCTATCCAAAGATTTTTAGTTTCTTGGTCTAACTCTAAATCCGTAATATCGTCATTACCAATTTTATTGGTTCCAGAATCAGAACTTAGGTAAGATTTGAACTGATACCCATCAAAACGATTAAGACCTGAAAAGGTACCTAGCCATAAAAATCCATTGTCATCTTGAACAATATGCCGCACCGCGCTATGGGATAGTCCGTTGTTATCATTTATATGTTCAAACTTTAAGTTTTGCGCATTCGTTATAGTCAACCCCACTAGAATAAGGGCCAAAGTCATATTGTGGTTTAAAAAACGAAATAGGGAAAACATATTACAATTTACATTTTTAATTACAAACTATTCTAGTCCTTACATTTTCTCTAAAGTTCCTTTTTGTAAGTCGATTATAAAATGGTCCGATGGTTGCCCGTTCATGATTTTTTTAAACAACTTCCCCCAAAGTACCATTTCCTTATCTCCAAATTGTATCAAATTATCAGAAACCATAGTATACTGCTCAAGTCTTTCAGGTCCTATTTCTTTTTTGGCCA
Organism: uncultured Flavobacteriaceae bacterium; assembly: GCA_963842105.1. Classification (GTDB taxonomy): domain Bacteria; phylum Bacteroidota; class Bacteroidia; order Flavobacteriales; family Flavobacteriaceae; genus Maribacter. The sequence continues at coordinate 89,246 of CAWJFH010000030.1, read as the reverse complement.
GATCATCTCCGTTTTTTAGTCTGTAAAAATCCTGTACCATGTCCAGACCGGTCCACTTTGCATAGGCTTGAAATTCCGTAACATTAGCAGGTGTTTTTGATGCATTTAAGAACAACAACTCTTTACCCGTCCTGTAAATGAGCTTATTCTTAAATTCTGCCGGCCAGTCCTCTTCAAGAAAACGCAATCGAACTAATTCCTTCAAATGTAGTTCTGTAAACTCTGAATAAGAATTTACCTGCAGAACCTCCTTATTCCAAATTTTTGATTCATTACTCTCATCTAAGTGCTGATATTCTTTTTTATAGAGTGTAAAAAGCGAGTTGAAACCTGCAACATTATCCAATAGGATAGTCTGAAATTCAATCTTTTGGCCCGAATGAATTGTCGCTATTTTATAGGCCGATGGATATGCTGCTAACGAGGGTACTTGAACATTGTACAACGTATGCCCGTTCTGAGAGGTATGGATTCCAGTATCATTATAGTGCATGTGACCGCCAATATGAAGCTGAATGCCCGCGTCCGCAAAGACTTTCGAAACTTCTTCCTTGGGAATCCTATGGTTTTGCATTTTATCGAATCCAAAAAGTACTTTTAGTTCATCGGATGCGCCATCATTAAACTCTACCATTGGATAATGGCTAAAAGCAACTAAGGTTTTACCTCTTTTTTAGCTTTTTTCACAACTTTTTCTATCCATGGAATCAACTGCCTTTTATAATCCAACACATGATTATACCCTAAACTAGCTCCTGAAAAATCATTACCATTGGTGAGGTCTTGCGACGTATTAACAGTGGGGATATACACATTACCATCTATCGCCAATAGCCAAAGCCCTTCAACGGGTTCTGCCAAATAGGTAGCATAAGGAATAGAAATAGCACTTAAAGGTTGGTACACCCTGTTGACAAGAGCGGCTTCCTTCTTGGCCAATTCAAAATCATAACTATTGTAATCATAGGTAGCATAAGGAGTTTCCCAATACAAAAATTCTTTCTGTGGATAAAAACCGAAATTTGATAGCGTATTTAAAATTTCTAGATATCCACATTTTTGAATTCCTTTAGTAATTACCGGATGTAGCGGATAGTCTTTTCCCGAATCAATTAAACTAGGGTCACTGAAAATTAATTGCTCTTTTCCACCAGCTCCTAAAAAATCTGTTTTTCCTCCTTCGGTTGAAAATGGCCTCACCGGATCATGATTGCCTGTACTCAGAAAAAATTGAATTCCGTAGGTATTCTTGTACTCGTTTAAAATACGTTTCAGTGCCCTAATATTTACAGGCTGGCCGTCATCACTAAAATCTCCGGGAAGTACCACTAGTTTAATATCTTTTTTTACCAAATCATCCAAGGCGGCCAAAAAAGCAAAATAATTTTCGTTGAACAAACGGGTGGAACGCAATTGGCTGCCCATTGTTCTAATGACATTGTGTTTACCCGTTTCCGGATTTAAAAAACCTTTATAATCGGTATCCACAAATTCGGCATAGATATCATGCAAATGTACATCGGCCAAAAAAGCGATTTTAAGAGGTTCTGATTTTTGCGGTCCCTTGCTATGGCAAGCAATAAGTAGACAGCAACTAAAAAGTAATGAAAAACTATTGCGCATCTCTACTTTTAGTTTGTGTCTCTTTTGGAAAATCGTAACTATTTTTCCATCCGCCTAAATCAATAAGCACTTTGTCTAGCATGACTCCAGGATCTACCATCCATATTTTTAGGGTGTGTTTTCCGGCGCGGTCCACAATTTGATCTGCAGTTCCCCTGGTAGCGTTACGGAGTACATTTTCCTTCCAAGTGTCACTTCTACCAAAGGTCTGAAAATCAACAAGAACTGGTTTCGTATCATCAATCGCCACAGCACAGCGCACACCGTATGCTTTATTTGGCGCATGGGTAGGAACTGCCTGGATTTCGACTTTAGCTTCTCCAAAATTGAAAGTATAAAAATCATAGCTCAATACTGGGCTGTTCGCTAATATAGCTACCTCGACAACTTGAGGGCTTGCGGTGTTGGGTAAAGCGGACATTACCTTTCCAGAATATCCCAAGCCTTCAATAGTTTTCCATTCGGCCTCTTTTCCCTTTTTTGCTTCAGAATAGTTTTCTGCGTTGATGGAAACAAAGCCTTTATCCTCCACAAAGCCGGTATAATTCTCCATCTTTTCAAATTTTGGATTGTACGCCGATATTCCTATGCTAATGGTATCGTTTTCAGAAATAAAATCTATGGCACTATTGACTTTAAAACTGGGCGGAATCAACTGGTAATCGTGACCTAAAGGCGCTTCTTTTTTATCAAGGCCTTTGGGTACGGTCTCCCAATCCAAAGAAACCCACACCCGGGTTTCAGGTGTTTTTTGGTTCAAGGTTCCTTCCATTTCTGAAACTTGAATCCATGGTGCTCTAGGGACAGCTTTCCATACCGTTGATTTTTCACCTTTTAAGAAAACATCTATATAATATTCGTTTTTAACATAAGCGTTGAAAACCGGAAGTACATCTGAAAAACTATTAATGGATTTTGAATTTACTTCCATCTCATAGCCCTCCAAAGCCAGTCCCATTCCCTCTTTTTCATTATTCCTTGGGTTAATGGAATAGGCTACATCAAAAACAGGTAAATAGCGTGGAGATGCGTTCATGATATGCTCCCATTTTCCTTCTTTAATTTTCTTGTTGTAATACTTAGTTAGACTATTGATTTCCTGAAAGGCTTTTATTGATTTATTCCCAAAATAAATTGCGCTTTGTCTTCCCTGTTTTGCAGCGAATTGATTTTTGTAATGGTACAACCACTTCAAGTTCAAATTTCCTGCTGCTGTCAAAGGATAATGCACCAATTGAAAATAAGCGTCTTTTTGAGCGTCTGGAATTGTGTTTAAAATGGCGTTACTACTGGCTATTATATTTTCATAAGCCTTTATTCTTGTACCTACCTCATCTCCATAATGAAATTGTATTAGCTGCGTTTCATTAGCTTTGGTAACCGGCTCTACCTGGCTCCATGCCATAAATTCAGGGCGGCGAATATAGGATAAGCGATTATTTTCTATAAGAACCTCTGTAATTCTATAGCTATTTTCAGTTCCAAATTTGGAAGTAACCCAACTCTCCAAATGATCGGTTACCGATTTACTTGTTGCAAAGGCATCAATGTTCCAAGCCATATCCAAAAACAGTTCAATATTGTATTCATGGGGCTTGATATCCCCACAATTCAATATCCATTCGGTTTGTGATCCAAAGGAATAGGCCTTGGTCATCTCTTCCCACATTAAAACTGGATTGGTAGAGTTCAACCATAAATAATCGTGTGGTCTTCCCCAATAAGACGTGTGGTAATAAACCCCTGCACCACCAGATCGTTGCTGTTCTTCATGAGTACTCAATTGACGAATGTAACCGTAGTTGTCATCTGTCCAAACCAAAGTGATATCGTCCGGGAGTACAAGTCCACTTTGGTAATAATTCAAAACCTCTTTATAGGGAACGAATGCCTGTGGTACACTTTCGACTGGTTTTTTTAAACCTTGCCCTAGTATTGTTCTTTGGTCGGTTATTACTTTTCCTAACAGTTCTACTTGCGCTTCTGTATCATCATCACCCATAATCATGGGAGAATCATGTTCTCCACGCATTCCCATTGTATAAATACCTTCGTATGGCGAAGTTTCGGCTACCCTTTCAGAGAATAATTTCTTAATGGTTTCTGAATTGGAATCATACCGATATTCTCCCATCTTAGAATGGTCCCACTCGGTATTAATATTGCTCAACATGGGTTCTGCATGTGAAGTTCCAATAACAATTGCGTAGTCATCTGCTATCTTCTTATTATCTGGAAAAGAATAAAAGGGTTCTGTGCTAGAATGCATGGCAGGCCATATGGTATTCGCGCGTAACCGAAGTAGCAATTCGAATATTTTGGCGTAGGTCTTTGGCCCCATATCAAAAGCTTCGGGTTCAAAATTCAGGGTCGCCCAACGTTCTAGTCCCCAATCTTCATCGTTTAAGAAAACACCTCTATACTTGACGGAGGGACCTTTAAAAATTTCGTCCTCCGTGACCAATTTTATAACGGCTTGTTTTTCAGGAGCAACATCTGCCCACCATTCCCATGGCGACACCCCCATTTTTCTAGAAAGTTCCAAAATTCCATAAGCTGAACCCCTGCAATCACTTCCTGTAATTACCAACGCAGTTTCAATTCCTTTGAACGGAGCATCAACTTGCTGAATACGATAGTTCTCCCAGGTATTCTTGAGGTTAGAGGCGTTTATTTTTCCATCCTTTCGTAACTGCTGAATATATTTGCTCTCCAGCGTTCCGGCTATAATTACCGACTTTGATTGTTTAGGTATTTTGTTTACTATCCCAATCGTTTTTCCCGATATGGATTGCACATCCCTTACAAATAGATCCGTTGCAATACGTATTACTTCAGCATCGGATTTATCTAAAAGAATCTGAGTGGTCCAATTACCATCAACAACGGTAAATTCTTGTGCCTTGACAATCGTAATACTGGTTATTAGAAATAAGATTATATAGTTTCTAAGCATCATCGTTGTTTTATCTTTCCTTGTATCGTCTTATTGAAAATCATTGTGAGAACCGATTGAAATCGTTTGGAAGCAATTCATTTTTAATATTCATATACCAAAGGCTATTTCGACAAGGTTTCATCAGGAGTGGTATGTGTTATTTCACCTACTTTTCATTCATTGGAATAAAAAAAACCAGCATGAATTGAATTAGCCTGGATCAAGGCATAATTTTTAATTCATTTTATAACCTGTTCATCCGTCATATAAAGTTTTAGGCTGCCACCAGCCGATATATCCTTTTGTGTTAGTGTAAGCGTTTTTAAGGGTTTGTTGTTCAATAATGCTTTTTGCACATATACAGAGGTTTTATCATTATTGTTCATAATAATTTCGAAAGTTTTACCCGGATAAAAATCAGGGTTCAACTGTATGGTGACTTTATCAAAAATTGGACTCCCAATTTGATACTCTGGATTATCTTCTACACCACCACTCATTTGAAAAAGACCAATTTTCAATAATACGGACAAACTACCCATTAACCCTTGATCTTCATCACCGTTATATCCTGTATTAGGTAAAAGACCACTAAACACTCTATCCACTATATTTCTTGACCATTTTTGTGTAAGGTCAGGTCTACCCAATTTCCCAAAAATAAAAGCAGTCTGCATAGAAGGTTGGTTACCGTAATTTATGGGAATTCTACTGTATTCCGGATGCATTTCGCGATCATGGGAACTACCTGCTGTAAAGTTTAAGCTTTCGGCGGTTTTAAATTGGGTGTCCAGTTTTGCTACCGCTTTTTCATTTCCACCCATTAGCCTAGCCAATCCGTTTAAATCATGAGGGACGAACCAAGTGGATTGAGCTCCATTAGATTCATTAAATCCGTTTTCATACTCGTAGGGATCAAAATCTTCATTCCAAAACCCTTCTACATTTTTTGGTCGCATCCAACCTGATATAGAATCATAAACATTTTTATAATTCTTAGAACGCTCCATAAAATAATCAACCTCTTCTTGCTTTCCTAGCTTTTTAGCCAACTGCGCCAATGTGTAGTCCTGATATGCATATTCCATGGTAAGACTTGCTCCTTCTTGATGACCTCCAAACTTTCCCTCTGGAATAGGATGAGGTACAAAACCATTTTCCAAATAATATTTTAAACCTCCACCTAGGTTCGTTGTATGCTCATATCCACTTTTCTCCATTATTCCGCCAACACTATGATTTATTTTGAGGGCTTCATAAATACTTTCCAGATTTTCTTTTATCAGCCCTTGTTGAATTGCACTTACTATAAACGGGGTGCTGGAAGAACCGGTCATCACATATGTATAATTGCCTCCAGAGGGGCCTCTTGGAATAAGTCCTCCATCTTTTTGATATTGTAATAATGATAATACAAACTCTTTCTTTATTTCTGGGTATGCTAATCCCCAAAGTGTATTGATAGTCCACTGTGCTCCCCAAAAAGCATCAGAATTATAGTGGTTGAATTCTGGCGTTCCATCTGATTTTAACGGTAATTGACCAATCCTAACTTTTGCACCCATATTATCCGGGTATGCACCATTAACATCGCTTATTATTTTGCGCCCCAATAGTGCATGCCACAAATCAGTATAAAATCGTTTTTTTGATATTTCTGTACCACCTTCAACGGCAATTCTTCCCAAAAGATCATTCCATTCAGATTTAGAATCAAGAACAACTTCCTCAAAATTCCAATTTGGAAGTTCAGCCTTTAAATTAAGACCTGCATTTTCTATTGAAGTATAGGAAATACCTACTTTCATAAGAACCGAATCCTTGTCTGTATTCAGATTCACCAAATAATTGCCACTTTCAGTATCCTTTTCCATGGAATCAATAATCGTATTCAAGGCAACTTTAAAGAAAACCTTAACCGGTTTTGGCCTTCTAATGGTAGGAGAAATCACAAAATTACCTTGAAGTATCGAGTCCCCTATTTTTTGAAGTTCACCTTCCTCACTTTCGCATGGCCCTAATTGTCCATTGAGGTTAAATAGTATGGCCTTATCGCTTTTTTGTGGAAATGTATATTTATGCAGACCAACGCGTTCGGTACTGGCTAACTCAACATTAATATTGTAGCGCTCTAAATGTAAAGAGTGGTGCCCAGGAGATACTTTTTCTGTTTCATGTTTAAACGCTGAATAAAAATCCTCGTAAATAGTTCCAATATTATCCTTGTTTAAGGTAACAGGTAAAACCGAAAGACCTGATAATTGCCAGCCATGAATATGACTAAATCCCTTTATGGTATCTACTTCATAACGATAACCACTTCCCCAAGTACCATCGAGTTTAGTATCCGGAATTAAGTTCACCATACCAAATGGGCGACTTGCAGAGGAAAAAAAGAACCAACGGGAATTTTCTGTATCCAATTGAGGATACACAAGTTGGGTGTAGTCTATATGCTCAGTTTTGGAGTTTAATCCATTCTCTTTATTTGACTCATTGCAACCGGTGAACAACACCAAAAAAAATGGGATGGCTAACGTAAATATTCGCTTTAGTGTCATTTTATTTTCGCTATACTATTTAGGTTATCTTCAATGTTTTGCAACATGGCTAGTGTTGGAAAACCATTATTAGGTCGTCTTATTTCTATATCGTACCAACGATTCCATTTTTCGTTTTTATCCCCTAATTGGCGATTTTTATATATTATTTTCAGAAGATTCCTGGAATCCTCTAAGACTTTAATAGCCTTCTCCAAAGACTTGGTATTGGCAGATTCTTCATATTCATTTTTTAATTTAGCCATTGCATGTAGACTTTTTTCAAACGCAATCAAGTCTGAATATAAAAGTGCAGGTAGGTAGATGTAAGAATAATAAAATTCATTATTGGGTGATAGTTCTAAACCTTTTTTTGCTTCAACTAGGGCAATATCTAGATGTTTACTAGATTCATGCACATGGTCAAAATCATTATCAACCCTTTCGTATGTATATGGAACAGGTATTTTACCAGGTCTTTCGATAGGACTGTTAGACAGGTATGCTACAGCTTCTCCTATTTCCCATAGATGTTGTACATATCCTATTCCCTCTTTTTGTGCTTTATGTAAAAAATTCATTGACTTAATGGCATGCTTGCCAACTTTCTCCCCAAAATAACGGTTGGTCCACTTTGTGTAAAATGTCTCTGCTTTAAATAGTTCAGGTACAGAACAAACTTCGCTAAAGGCTTCTATATTTAATATAAAAGGCCTAAAATTCTGCCCGTTTACCATACAGTAAGAATGGGCATCATAGTTTTGGAACATGGATTTCATGATGGTCTCGATTTGCTCAGGATATGGATTATGCACCGTATGATTAAGCCAAAAACCGGCATGCAAATACGTGCCAAAATTATATTCCGATGTGTTATTTGGATAATATTCAAAATCTGCGAAACCATCATCTGACCATGCCACTATCCAATCTTTTGGAGGTCTAAAGCCATCGTTCCACATTTGCATGCCGTCCGAATAACAAATCAATACTTTTTCGGCTCTAGGATTATATTCGTCTACCAGTTCTCCGAATACTTTATAAACATCGATAAAAACATCGATTTTATCTTCACTGCAACTACTTTCATATTCCCAATCCCAGACTTGGTTTCGAGGACGTAGGCTGAAAATATCCGTCTTGGCTAAAGGTGTTTTTTCTAAATAATATCTCCAACCAGTAATCCAGTCTTCTTTGTATTTAGACCAACAATCTGCCTTATCCGGAGGGAAAGGATAAATCTGATACCCCAGTTGAAAATTCACCTGAATTTTCATACCCTTCAAATGGGCGTAGTCCATCATCTTATCCAAATACTTCAAATCCGTTTTATAATTGGGATTCAACTCTTGGTATTCAGGTCGAAGAAAAAATTCAGGTCTGCCTAACATATCAAAGAATTCAATAGCGTTATACCGAAGTCGAACCAATGAATTTATCATTTCGGTATAGCTTTCCCAATCATACTCCAACAGTTTTCCTCGGTAATTCGCCAACTCGTCTACATCATTTTCAAAATAACAAAGAATGGGCACCCTAGGTGGAGAAATAATTTTATCCTCGAAATTAAAAAGTTGTTCGGATTCAATTTTTTCTGGTTTTTTCCCAGTCCAGTATTCAAGAGGGTCAACTCCCAGGATTTCTTTAGAATAATCGTAAACCGCGTATTGCATTCCCTGTACATCTGAACCGGCAAGCAGTATAGCTTTTTGACTTTCTCCTATGGTTACTTTTGACCAGATTCCCCCTCTAGGGCCTGGATTTTCTGCGGAAAGAGTGTTTTTGGTATCTAGGGTTGATTTGTATAAAAGCCCATTTGTTTTTTGAGTTCCTATAACATAGAAAATACCATTGTCCGGTAGAGGTTCTTTTTCCGATAGGATATGTACTTTTTCCGTAACCACCTTTTCAATATCATTCTTTAAGTCCTGAAAAGTATTAAGTTCTACATCTGTAGCATTAAATCCATGAATTAGATAGATTTCCTCCATCTTTTCTTGAGGATTATAAGAACAACTAAGAAGGATGGTCCCTAAAGTTATTAGTAAATAAAGAATGTTTATTTTAAAATGATTAATCATCGAAAATATATAAAATCAAGATTCAATTCTTAAGTAATTAGTTTACTTACGCCTACTTATTTTATTTGAATTCATAACTAGGTTGGTTTTGTTTACTATATACTATTTTATGTAGTATACTAATTTATCCAAAGTATTCAGCTCCTCTTCCTTACTGCTTGCTGATAGTATTGTCGTTTCCAAATAATTTAATGGTTTGGATATTAATAAATATTGGGTTCCGTCATCTATACTCTGTAAATAATCGTCAGGGTTATACAGTATTGCCGCACCTATTTCAATGATATCAGCCGCCACATCCTCTGGGTGTTTTCCCCATGTGGCTATAAAATTTTTTTCTCTTTGTGTCTTAAACCCTTGGTGATAATTAATTCCCGTGGCAAATTGTACCAGTTCACCCCCAACAGTCATCGCTTCAACTTTTGCCTCTCTTTTTCCTGAAAACACAGTCACCCTTACCAGTAAATCGATTTTTTTTCCTTTGTAGGATATCCCTTTTGAAATCATTTCCATGTAGGATGTTGAATCGGTCTTAGCAACCCTTGCAAAGCGGCTAGTTACAGGATTAAGCTTAATAACTTTTTCGCCATCCCAAAGTCGTACACCTCCCAAACCTACTGTAGACCCCGCTTTATAATAATCACTTCCCCATCCGTTTTTCTGTTGATTTACGGTGGGGTACCAACGTGCTTCTCTTAACTCTAAACCTAATTTTGATTTGGAATAGACGTCAATGGCGGTATTTTCGTTAAAATAAAGTCGTAATCCCATCCATTCGTTTTCAATCGCAGGTCCATGATGTCCCAAAAACTCAAATAAGTCTCCAGATTCAGACCCAATATCGGTCAAATAATTTAAGCTGTCCGCTTTAATAAAAAGGCTGGTTTCTGTTTTGTTTTGTCCATAAACAATATGACCAACCAACAAAAAGATAGTAATCGATAGTCTCATAATGGTGTTATTATAGTGTAATTCAGTTTTTAATGACCAGTGTTTACCTTTTTTTAGATAATTGAACATATAAAGCACTTCACAATCTTTTACTTTTTTATTGATTCATCCACTAATTGAAGTGAACTATCGTTTATTTCAAAGTCATTATTTTTAATTAAGTGCAATATCTCAGCACCTGCCAATAAAACGGGACCGTATCCGTGTGCCGCAAAAACATGAATTGGTCTGTTATAGTAAAATGCGGGGTCAAACCCCATCCCAGTACCAACACAAGTACCTTCTACCTGTCCTTTTGCATTCACCTTCGTAGCAACGGCATTCCATGCCAGAAGGGCAACTGGAGAATAGGCCTGTTTATCGATTAATCCATTATTTATGGCCCGGGCTATGGAAAAGGCATAAATAGCTGTGGCGGATGTTTCTAGGTAGGTGTCATTACGGTCTATTAATTGATGCCAAAAGCCAGTGCCATCCTGATACTTTGCCAGTCCTGCTATGTGAGATTGTAATTGTTCCAAAACCGCTGGATAGCCAGAATGGTCTTTGGGTAAAACTTCCATCAATTCTACGATTGCCATGATAGCCCATCCATTGGCACGACCCCAATGGTACTCTGGATGTACACTCATACCCTGTACCCAACCATGCATATATAATCCCTTTTCCTTATTAAACATACGTTCTGAAAACTGCAGTACCTGTTTAACGGCGTCATCAAAATATTTTCTTTCTCCTGTAATGTCTCCCATTTGCGCCAATGCAGGCACACTCATAAAAAGGTCATCTAACCAAAGTGTATTGGGCTGTGGTCTATTTCGTGCTAAGGTACTGTCTGCAAGACGGTACTGCTTTGAACTAATATAATCTATGAAGTTGCGTATTAACGGTTCTACATTCGCTGTCAATCCATTCTTTTGGGCTTTGATCATGGCGGCGCATATGGCACCTGCATCATCCAATGCCTTTGGATCTACAACGGTATGAATTAAAGATAGATCCGAGCCATTTTTCTCCTGTCGCTCATTAAAATAGGTAGCCAAATCTGCAATCAGCTTAATTCTTCTATTGGTATATTCCAAAAATTTAGTGTCTCCTGTTTCTTTACCGGCCAGTAACATACCCGCATAGGTAACTCCCCATTCATAACTTGTAAGTCTAAAAAGTCCCTCTCCAAAAATGGTATTGTTAGTTATCTTTTTGAAATTGTTGATTTCAGTCTTTGTTTCCTTATCGATAATTAAGGCAGGGGTCGCATCATTTAAAAATACGTAGACCTTATCAAGAACTTGTTTTATACTTTCTGCAGAAGGCTGGCCATAAGGAGTGTCATAATCCGGCTGTAATAAATGTAAGGGGGTAGTAACATCATTTAAAGGTTCAGTCTGGGAAAATAGGGATTGACATGTAAAAAAAATAACGGCCAATAACGTGTTTTTCGAGAATTTATAACTAGATGCGATATTCATAGGTAAATCGATTATGGAAGTTGGTTAGGATAAGGGTCTATCAACTAATGGTCATCTTGTGAATGAAGGGTGTATAACCGGTTATATAAACATGCATTCCTTCTAATCGTAAACTTCCTTGATGATAGGTGTACTGTTCGCTTTCTAGATTAGTAATGCGCCGATGCTCATTTTTTCCAGGACCAAATGTTACGGTATCCGTCCCCATGGTGTAGGTGCCAAAGCCAGATTGTAATAAATAGTCATTATTTTCTACAGTTTCAACGCCTGCTAAATCACCTCCTTCTTTAAAACACATTTCTATGGTAACTTCTACATTTGGTGGGCCGTCTACCTTGAATTCAAGATTTACAACTCCGTCATTTTCTATGATTTCTATTACCGTAACTTGCTCTTTGATGTTGCTTTTTTCTCGTGAATCAAAGTCCATCTTATTCCAGAACCTTCCATCCGGGGATGCCGATAAATCATAGTCCCCATCAGCTTTTCTTGATTTTGCCGACATGGGCTGATAATAATAGGCTTCCTTAGTTTCTTTCAAAGTGTAGGTTTGTCCTATCTTTTCAAGACCATCGCTCCTAAAATATCCCATTCTAAAAAAAGAGGTGGAGAGGCGCATATAATTAAGTATAGCATTTCCTTTTGCAAAGGTCATGAAATTTGGGTTGGATGACTTCCCTGATATTATTTGCACCGGTTTATCAGTACCTCCAAAAATGGTTATCGCGGTGTCCCCATATCTAATTCTAGCTAAATGTGAAGTTGAAAAGAACTTTTCGAATTCTTGGGAAACATTTGCTGAAGATGGTAATTCCTTTTGTAATATGGGCTCTTCCATAAAAGCTATCAAAGATTTTGAAAGAATATTTTGCTCAAAATCGGGAAGGCTTTCAATTTTGTTGATCTGATAGATAAACAACGGATTTTCTGTTAAAATCGCCATATACCTATACTGTAAATAAAACTTGGATATATTAGATACCTCCAATTGATCCTGCCTTCTGGAATCTAGGGAAATTACATCTCCATTTGGTTCCGTATAGTAATAATACATGGTAAGATTTTTACTGACGGCATCTAAAAGCTCAGGCATGTCAAGTAACCTCGATATTGTAATGAAAGCTTTATCGATAACGGCCGAATAAACACCACTGCGTTCTAGGTAATGCCCATCTTCATCTATGAACACTCCTTCTGCCAACCACTCATGTATTCTCTTAACATATTTGGGATCTGGATAAAGTGCATTGATATTGGCGAGAGCCGCACTTATGACCCATCTATGATTGGGAGTATGTACACCTCCAGTAACCATGGCCTCGCCAGCATTTAGTATAAATATTCTTAATTTCTCCTTAACGGAAACTAAACTTTTAGCCCTTATATCCTTTAATACAGTCGCGGCCGCACAAATATGCTCTAAAACAAATGCCGTATCGGGAGGGGATTGTCTATTCCCGCCTGCGTCAACAGTACCATCTTCGTATTGACCGTTCAACATAATATCCATCTTACCTTCCAGAAGTGTTAAAACCTCTTCTGATTGGTAATGCTTGGATTTAGAACAGGAAATAGAGGCCGAAAGAATGGCTATAGAACTAGCCAAAGAGCGAAAGGAATTCAAGATTATCCTTGGATCCAAAGGACCCTTTTTGAGGATTTCACCAGTGCTTTTATCATTGTTCGCAATCAGTTTTTCCATTAACCGATTATCTTTTTTAGAGAAACTTTTAGAAAAAACACCATCAGCATAGGTAGCCTGACTTAGAAAAGTTCCTGCCAATGCCAACCCCCCAGTCTGAATAAATTTTCTCCGACTTTTTTTAGTACTCATATGAAAATTTTAGGATATTATTTGAATTCTTAAAATTTAAAAAGGGTGGATATCTCACTTTGATATTCCACCCTTTTCTTCTTAAACTCAACTCAACTTACTCAACTATTTTTAATTAATTATTTGCTAATCCGATAATATCTAATAACCAGGATTTTGCACCAAACCGGGTGTTTGAGCCAAAGGACCTGGAGGTATTGCAAATATTCTCATGTTGGGGTCCGCATCCGTTTTATCCGTCCAGGAGTCTTCCCATGTTCCAAATCTGATTTGATCTGTTCTTCGGTGATATTCCCAATAGAATTCAAAACCTCTTTCATCATAGACATCTTCCAAGGTCACACTTGGCAATGCAAAATCTGCTCCCCCACGAGCTACCCTAACCGCATTTATATCGGCAAGGGCATCGCCAGAGCCTAACCTTAATTTAGCTTCGGCACGCATTAAATATAAATCTGCCAACCTAAAGATTACGATATCCACCCCAGTGTCATCCCTATTGGAACCTAAACCTTCTATACTCCATTTAGAAACCCTTACCCCAACGGATTGGTTCGCTGCAATCAAACTCACTTCCCTTGTATGGATGGCCACCGATTCATCACTGTTCCATAACTGGAGGGGTATAATATCAACGGTACCATCAGCATTGATTATTGGTGTTCCATTGTCATTGTTGAGACCGTATAGCTGGCCTTGAAGAAAGCCCCTGTTCATTTTATAGTCTTCCAATGGTATGGTTACCTCTGCAGAGGGATAGTTTTCCTTATAAAATCTTGGGTCATTTTCTTGGTCCCACTTATCTAAAAAGGCAGGTAAGGTGCACCCAGCATCAGATCCAGTTTCCCATCCTCCATCTACGGGATAAAGAAGGCTTCTGGATAAGCCATTGGTAGTGTTTCTAGAAACACTTCTACCACCAATTCGTATCGATGTTTTTTCGTTCTTTGCGGACCAAATAATTTCACGGTGATTTTCGTTATCTGGGTCGAACATGCTAAAATAATCGTCTGTTTCTAAAGAATGTAATCCACTATTAATCACTTCTGTGGTAAGATCGATCACCCTTTGCATATCTTCATTGGCAAACGTAAAACTTGGCGCATATCTGTCTTCATATACTGCCCTATTCAGATAAATTCTTGCCAAAAGGGATTTTGCCGCATCTTGCGTATAACGGACCGTATTTTTACCCGTAGGAAGATTGGGCAATACCGATTCTAAATTCGCAACTATTGTACTTACCGCTTCTGCACCAGAAAGCACCTGAGGATCAGCATTAAAATCGATTTCGGTGATTCCTCTGTATGGGACCTGTCCATATGCATCCAAGGCTACCCACATGAAATGGGACAACAAAGCCACTGCTTCCGCATGCTCCTGTGAACCTTCATTCAAGAAATCGATAGCCTGGGTGGCACTTGCCAATCCTGAAACGATATGTTCAAATGTCTCTCTTGTATAGCGATGATTAGGTCCCCAATCATGTCTTTGCAGTTCTTGAAAAGTACCGCCATCGAACCAATCACTTTGTCTAGTGGGTACCATACCTTCATCAGATGAGAAGGTCTGTAATGCAAAGAACCATCGATGCCCATATACCCTTCTCATATTATTATAGGCAGGTGCCAGTAGATTTAATTCATCTGCATTGAGCAACAAATCCTCACCCCTAGCCTCGTCAATAATTTCCTCTTCGATATCGCATGATTGAAATCCAATAAGGATAGCGATCATAATGCTGAAAATAATGGAATGTTTTTTCATAACGTATTTTATATAATGAATAATTTTTATTTTATTAAAAAGATAGGTCAACACCTAAGATAAAAGTTTGCGGACGTGGATAACCCCCAAAATCAACACCGTATACATTTCCTCCACCTGTATTGATTTCTGGGTCGTATCCAGAGTAATCGGTAATTACAAAAATGTTTTGACCTGTAACATATACTCTCAAAAGATCTAAGAAACCGTTATTCTCAATGTTCCAACCTAAAGTTGCATTGTTCAATCTAAGGAAAGATCCATCCTCAATATATCTAGAAGATGAAACGGGTGCGATCAAAGGACTTTCGTTTACGTCCAAATACTCTTTAAAAATATTATTTCCATTTTGCCCTAAGGATGCGGCACTTGAATATGCTCTTGCCGTATTGTTAAAAATATCCACTCCACTTACACCATTAAAACCTAATCCCAAATCAAAATTTTTGTAAGCTGCATTAATATTGAAGCCATATATGGTATTTGGCAAGGCATCCCCCACAATCTGAGGGTCCGTTACGATTTCCTGGCCAGCACCATCAAATCCTTCAAACCTAGGTAAAAAGAAGGATCCGGCTGATTGCCCATTGGTAAATATGCTACTAAATTCCCCTGAGGCTCCAGGACCAAAAATGGTTCCAACAAAAAGATCTGTCGCCAGTCCGTTAATCGAATTATCTATAAATGATATATTTCCTGAAAAATCAAGAGAAAAATCCTCTGTTCTGGCCGCGTTCACATTTAAAGCAAATTCAAAACCCTTATTAATTATTTCTGCATCTGAATTAATATAAATTGTACTGGCCAACGCAGGTACAGGCGCAGAAACTTCTAAGAAAAGATCGGTAGTGTTCTTATAAAAATAATCGAACGTACCGCTTACTTTTCCATTCAATATTGCCCAATCTAAACCTGCATTATACTGCTCTGTAACCTCCCATTTTAAGTCTGGATTAGGGGTACGGGTCGTACTCACCCCGTTAACAACCGTTGTTCCATTAAAGGTGTAGCTGTCAATAAAACTTGTGGCGAAAGAGGCTTGCGTAACTCTAACAGGAACAGCTTGGTTACCGGTTTGACCCCAACCTAGTCTTAATTTTAAATTAGAAAACAGCTCTGAATCTGCAAGAAATTCCTCTTGGTCTATTCTCCATCCTAAACCAACTGCTGGAAAATATCCGTATTTGTTATTATCTCCAAAAACTGAAGATCCGTCTGCCCTAAAAGAGGCAGTTACTAAGTATTTATCTAAAAAACTAGCATTGAACCTTCCAAAAAAGGATTGCAATTTCCTATCTATATTTCCAGAGGAAATCGTAGTCCCCTCTTGAGAGGCTACCCCTAAATTAAAGATTGGATCTATTTCCCTAGTACTAAAATCGTACCGTTGTATCCTTAAACCGGTGTTATTAAATGTCTGATAGGAATGACCTGCAAGGACATCAAAATTCCATGTATCATAGGTTTTTGTATAGGTTAGAAAGTTTTCTATCAATACGTTAGAGTCTTGCCTTGAATCTTGCGTAACTTGATCTTGGCCTTGATCTCCTCCATCAATAGAATTACTGAACACCCTGAAAAAACGATCGGTATCTGAATTTTCGTAACCTAAGTTCAACTTATAGTCCAACCCATCTAGTATAGTATATGTTGTTGTGAAATTTGCCAAGACCCTTTTACTCTCCGCCCTATCGCGATATAGGTCAAAAAAGGATACCGGGTTATCCGTAGCTCCGGCTCTTGGACTTACTTCTCCATTCCCGTTGTAAACCGCAGCTGTTGGATTGGCTCTGAGTGCACCGGTAATAACGCTTCCCAAGGCTTGGCTTTCGTCTGTAAGATTTGCCACGGTGAGGTTAGCTCTAAATTTCAATCGGTCATCCAATAAGGAAGTACCAACATTTACTCGACCGGTGACACTTTCATGGCCTGTAGTTTTCACTACGCCCTCCTGATCTAAATATCCTAAAGATACATTATAATTTGTGTTTCCGGCACCACCAGAAAATCCCAAATTATAATTACTCACTTGGGCTGTTCGATAAATTTCATCTTGCCAATCTGTATTAGCGTTTGCCGCATCAATATAAGAGTCAGCTTCCCTACCATCTATCTGTGACGCCAAACGTGCTGTTTGTTCTCGATATTCACTGGCATTGAGCAAATCGACATCTCTGGCAACAGTAGCAAAACCTCTTGTAGAACTAAAGGTCACTTTTGTTTTTCCTACCTTCCCTTGTTTTGTTTCTATCAATATGACACCGTTAGCTCCTCGTGTACCATAAATAGCCGTAGCGGAAGCATCCTTTAAAACGGTGATACTTTCAATATCTTGGGGATTTAAAAAGTTCAAGGGATTTTTTGGTCTTGATGTTCCACCAACACCTGGAAGTCCTACCGCGGTAGAGGATCCCCCATCTAAAGGAACCCCATCTACGACAAATAGAGGATTACTAGAACTTCCAATAGAATTCACCCCCCGAATATTGATATCTATGGCACTACCAGGTTCTCCTGAACCTGTTGTCACGTTCACACCGGCAATCTTACCTTGCAATAATTGTCCAGGCGCAGTATTCACACCCTTATTAAAATCTTCAGCTCCAATAACTTTGACAGCACCAGTAACATCTTTGGATTTTATGCCTCCGTATCCCACCAATACCACTTCATCCAATTCATTTAAATCGGGTACTAATTGGACTCGTGGATTATTGTTACCATTGACGGAAATCTCTTGGGTTTTATATCCTATATAAGATATTACCAAAATAGCATTATTGTTAGCAACCGAAATAGAAAAATTCCCATCAAAGTCGGTCTGCACTCCATTGGAAGTTCCTTTTTCCAGAACGTTAGCTCCGGGCAAAGGTACGTTTGCATCATCAACTACAACTCCAGAAACATCGGTCTGAGCTAAAGCCAAAGATGATACCCCAAAAAAAAGGACTGTTAAAAGTTTTAATTTCATAATAGTAGCGTTAAAAGTTTAGTTTGGTTAAAACTATGTTAAGTAAATAGCGATGCAATGGATAAATCTTTCAAAAACATGTACAAATTCATCAAATCACTAAATTGATGTCCCTTGTTTTTAATTATTTACACTCATTAATGTCCAATATTACGGAATCATCAACTGACCCAAACAATAATTAACTTAGCTCTTCTTTAGACTATAACTTTATTTAATCCAGAACATCGATAATTCATTACAACTGTCGATGGGATAGTATTGTCCTATAATAAAATTGGAATGATATAGAGATTTCTTTCAACCAAATCAGCGCCATATCAAATGTGATTTAGGCGGAAAAAGCTCGAAAAAGGCCTAAAATAGGGGGTTTTGCGTAACTCATAACCCGAAGGTCGCTGGTTCGAGTCCAGTCCCCGCTACGAAGGCCAAGGCCAACAAAATCAACGGTTCGTGTACCCACGAACCGTTTTTTTATGTCCAATAATTCCCTACTTTTATCTACCGTATACGATAACGTATACGGTTTTAACATGAAACTGAACTATTCCGAGCCAAAATTCTATACCGGAGGGGTCAATATTAAAGGTTGGTTCAAACTATCCGCCAAGAAGAAAAAAGAAGCACTTTCGAAAGATTGGTACGTTTATTTCTCCTATCGGGACAACGAGACCAATAAGCTTAAACGTCAGACACCGATCAAAGGAGGGGTGAACCGTTTCAAGACAAAAAAGGAAAGGTTGATGTTCATGGACCTCATCAAAAGGTCTTTGATAAAGTACCTTGAGAACGGATACGTTCCCAATGGGGACAATTCATCGCTTTACGCCCCATCGGAAGAAAATGGCCAGATGAACACGGCAGAGGAAACCGTTCCGGAGAAACTACCGGAGGAAGCTCCAAGAAACGAAACGGTAACACAATCCGCACCTGCCCCTATCCTACCCGTTCCGGAAGAGGAGAAATCGATGTCCGCAGCAGAAGCGTTCGATTTCGGGCTCAAGATCAAAAAACGGACCCTAAGCCCGAATTCCTATACCGGTTACATCAGCCCGATACGACAGTTCCAAAAATGGCTTACCGATAACGACATAAAGTACATCAAACAGATCAAAAAAGAATACCGTGGTCCAATATCTTAATTCCGTTCTTGAGCGGACCTCTTCAAGGACAAGGAACAATGCGAAGACCACCTTAAGTTCCTTGTTCACCACCTTGGTGGACAATGAGATCATAGAGGACAACTTCATCCTCAAAATAAAAAAGCTTTCAAGCAAACCTCAACGCCATAAGACCTTTACGCCCGATCAGGAAGAAAAATTGGAGCAGTATATGCAGGAAAACGATGAGCTGCTCCTGCTGTTCACCAGGTTCATTTCCCTGAACCTCTTACGTCCCATCGAAATTTGTCGACTTCGGGTAAGGGACATCGACGTTTCGGACAAAAAGATATATGTAAAAGCGAAGAACAAAAAAGTAAGGGTTACCATCATACCCCAGATATTGATAGACCATCTACCCGACCTATCCGATTTTGACTCCGAGCATTCTCTTTTTACACCCTACAAACTAGGCGGGGCCTGGGACGTACCCGATCTGGACAAAAGGAACTACTTCTCCAGAAGGTTCAAAAAGGTAAAGGACCATTTCAACCTGGGTATGGATTATGGCCTTTACAGTTATAGACATACCAGTATAGGAAGATTATATCAGGAAATATCCAAGGAACTTACACCGAACGAAACAAAAAGTAAATTAATGGGTATCACTGGTCATACCACCATGCTTGCCCTGGAAAAGTACTTGAGGAATATCGATGCAGAACTACCTTCGGATTATTCCGAGTTCTTACAACCCAATTCAGATGAAGAACAAAATAAAACAGATTAGTATGGACTATTTTGGATGCTTAAACAAAATCGATTTTAACGCTCTGTCAGATAGGGAAAAGGTCGAACTGTTTGTTACGAAAGGTCTTTACACCACTTTTCCGAAATTGAACATAACTTTTAATGCAGAAGTATATACCACAGATGAAAAAAATTATCAGACTATATGTGAGCCTGTCAAAGAACTGACCTCGGCCTATTACAAATTCTTGACCACCATCTACCGGGAAAAAATCAATATATTAATGTTAGATTTCTTCCACTTATTCAACAACGAAATTTTAACACTAGAAAACAAGAAAGCGAAAAAAATTGCTAGACAATACTATCTCTCCATAGTCTACGGTGAACAATCTCCGGAGTTTGATTTAGTAGGAATGTCCCAAAATGAAAAAGGAATTAAAAAAGTCCGTAACACCCCAAAACTTGAACTGTTTTCCATTAAGCAGGATTTTTTAAAAACCAGGTCAATAAGCGAATATTTAAATGGGTTGGTTTGCTATCTTTTAGGGGATGCAAAACATTTTAACAATGAGTTGGCCAACGAAATAGAAATTCTCGCAGAAATTATCCGGTTCGAGGGTGATTTTAAAATCCTTAGTACATTAAACGAAGAATACAAATTCGAAAATGTAAAAACCGAACCGATTGATAAAAATGAAGGAGAAGGCTCGGTAACCAATGAAACAGTTTCCCTACCCTTACCTCATAAAAAAGAGAACACGTTGACCATGCCTTCCGAAGAGGATATCGACAACTATTTAGTGGAATATGTTTTTAGTAAAAAAGGGTGAATCAAAATGATAGGGTTATCACTCGGGTGTTCAGGGTTATGGTATCACCCTAAAAATATTATTTCATATACTTTAAATCATAAGTAATTGATTATTAATTTTTTACGATTATTAAATCCCACAATATTCCATCCTACCATTACCCCTACCCTATTAACCCTACCCTACCCTACCATCGATATACCCTTTAAAGGGTAGGAAAAATAGAAGTATTTTAGCTTATCAATCCTGCCGGTTGTGACCCTACCCTAATCAAATTATTATTCGGAAAATGAACTTGGTTTAAAAATATGTACAGTACCAGAAAGAGAAGAACACAGTTTGTGTGAATTGGAAAAATAAACCTTTTATGATAAGTCTAATAAAAATCTCCCTAACCCTAATCTTCTTCCTATGCCTGCTAGACATGCCCTAAGGGTACTTTCAATTAGTTCGTTTATTGGCCTTAGTGGGTTTTGGATTTCTAGCATATAAGGATAATCAAGAAGGCATTAAGAATCTGGTATTTATATTACCCTTGCCAAACTCTTTCAGCCTTTTTATAAAATTACATTGGATAGTCCAATCTGGAATATTGTAGATGTGGTGGTTGGTATTGGACTACTCGTAAGTCTTTTTATTAATGAGAAAGGATTGAGGAACTATAAATTATTTCTGGTTTACGGGTTTCCTTATGGCAGTCTCAAATTAATTAATCTTCTCTGATAAGAAACCTATGATATTTCTCTAGTACAATAGGTATCTTTAAGTTTCCTTTTTAGGATATCCTTATGGCCAAACCTATATCATAACCAGATATGAAAACCAACTTTAGTTTTTTAAAAGATAAATATGAAGGGCTCTCAAAATTAGCTCTTCTAGCTGAACGAAATTGCTATTCCGACCCTAGCACTACATTGTCAAAATTGAGAATTCTTTCAGAAAAACTATCAAGTATTCTAATTGATTTTGAACAATTAGAAGAACCTCTGAATGGCAGGCAAATTAGTAGGCTTGCAGTGTTAACCAATAATTCAGAAACTCCTGCTGAAATAATTACGATTTTTCACACTATCAGAAAATCGGGAAATAAAGCCTCTCATTCCGGTGAAGGAACCCAAGCAGAGGCACGGTATATGCTTAGGCAAGCTTTTTATTTATCAAAATGGTTTTTTGAGGTTTATGAGGAAGAAGAGGTATTG
The DNA here is from genome assembly GCA_963842105.1 of uncultured Flavobacteriaceae bacterium. GTDB lineage: Bacteria > Bacteroidota > Bacteroidia > Flavobacteriales > Flavobacteriaceae > Maribacter. The sequence continues at coordinate 67,208 of CAWJFH010000030.1, read as the reverse complement.
GTTGATTATTGCACTCCAGATGAATCCTGGTATAATGAAGAAGACAAAAGAACATCGGAGCTAGAAGAAGAATTAGAATCACTTAAAGTAGAAGTAGAAAACTACAAACAAAAAATAAATGAACAAACTCAGATTTCTACAGAAGCAAAACAACAACGCATAGAACGCGCTTTTGCTAAAGTCAAAAAAACAGAAGAATCTGAATCAGAAACAAGAGACCGAATAGATAAACAGTTGCGAGATGCTGGTTGGGAGTGCGATACCCAAACCCTAAACTATAAATCCAAGAAAACACTACCACAAAAAGGTAGGCAAATGGCAATTGCAGAATGGAAATGCGGAACCAAATGGGCAGACTATGCCTTATTTAATGGTTTAGAGCTTATTGGTATTGTAGAAGCTAAGAAGCACATTAAAAATGTAATGAGCGATCTAGGGCAAGCCAAAACCTACAGTGAACTTGTTAACGAAGAAAGTAATATATCATTTCCTAAACATCAGAATAGTTCAAACTATAAGGTGCCATTTATGTTCTCTACAAATGGCAAACCATACTTAGAACAAATTAAAACTGCTTCAGGAATTTGGTTTTGGGATGGCAGAAATCAAAAAAATATAGCCAGGCCATTAACTAATTGGTTTTCGCCAAGAGATTTAGTGGAAAAGCTTAATTATGATGAAAATGAAGGTGTTGAAAAACTACAACAGACGGATTACGATTTATTGTCTGACCCTAGTGGCTTAAGCTTACGCGAATATCAAATAGATGTTATAAAAGCAGTAGAGCATAAAATTCTCACCAATACAGAAGATAGGCGCGCATTGTTAGCCATGGCAACCGGAACGGGTAAAACACGCACAATGATAGGTATGTGTTATCGCTTAATTGCTTCTGGAAGATTCAGGCGTATTTTATTCTTAGTTGATAGGCGGATGTTGGGCGAACAAGCTTCAGATGCCTTTAAGGAAGTTCATATTGAAGGTTTACAAACCTTTGCCCAAATTTATGATTTACAAGACTTAGAGGACAAAGCTGCAGAATTAGATACTAAAATTCATTTTGCAACAGTACAAGGCATGGTACAACGCATTGCCTATTCCGATGATTCCCCAAGTGTTAGAGATTATGACTGTATTGTTGTAGATGAGGCACACAGGGGCTATACTTTAGATCGGGAAATGGACCAAGAGGAGGTTATACTCCACGACCAACTCGATTTTCAAAGCAAATACCGTATGGTGTTAGATTATTTTGATGCCTATCGTATAGGTTTAACAGGTACACCCGCCTTACACACCAAAGATATATTTGGGGATCCTGTATTCCTGTATTCCTATCGTCAAGCGGTGATTGACGGTTATCTGATAGATTTTGAGCCACCCTATGTATTTCAAACCACTATATCTAAAGCAATGAAAGTATCCATGGAAGTCTTAAGTCATTGGAATTAGAATTTCCTGAAATGCCCGATATCAAGGTTTCAGAGGCAACATTCAACAAAGTAACACTAAACCGAAAAACACTTGGATACGAAAAGGCCATTCAAATAGCCAGATTATTACTGTTAAACTATCATCCAGACGTTAGCAAGGGTTCCAATCATATTCTAGCGCTAATGTTTGATATGAACTTATTATGGGAACAATTTGTATATGCTAGTTTGAGAAGACATAAAAAATTAGAGACGTCTATTACTGCACAAAACACTAAGAATTTTTGGAAACCTACCGCTGGTTATAATTCAAAAATGAAACCGGACATTGTGTTGAACAAGGGTAAAGAAAACTGTGTTGTTCTGGATACGAAATGGAAAAATATTAAGAACTACAATCCCTCTCCAGAAGACCTACGGCAGATGTTCGCCTATATGAAATACTATAAGGCCAAGAAAGTTGCCTTGGTGTACCCGGGCGTCAATTCCGGCCTAAGCTATGGCCACTATTATGATCACGCAGATGCTAATGATGATAAATTGGGATTAGAGGAATGCAGTCTTATTTCCTTAGCTTATAATACCAATATAAGGGAATGGCAAGAAGATATTTCAATTAAAATTGAAAAATGGATTAATATTATAGGCTTAAACAAAATTAACATCTGAAATCTTTACCTCTTTAATTAAGATTTACCCTTTAAAACAGGCTCATATTTTTTAATGTCCAAGCAACGTAAACAAGAACTTGACCTATATAGGCTTTACACTAAAGATAACGCTTTCTATCTCGTATTTTTTGATAACATAAAGCCGATGTCTAGTTTGAAATAATGGGACAACGACTATTTTAATTAAACCAATATTTAGAATACCGCAGCACATCCTCTTTGAAACCTTAAACTCATAATTTGGGTTTCAATACTCAATGACACTAAATCAAACAAAAATATCTAAGTACATTACAAAATCAGATTCAGGCATAATTCCGTGGGGTTCTAAGGAGTTAAAATATAAACTATCTCCCTCGTGTAATAAATATTCAATATCCCCAACTTTTATCTTTAGTGAACCTTCCAGCACATATAAAAATTCCTCTCCGTCATGGGTAAGTGAGTGCTTTTTAACTTCACCTTTAACTGCTGTAAAAATAAAGGGCTGCATCTTTTTACTGTGAACGTTAGGTGCAAACGGGTAAATCATATAACCCTTATTGGTTTTAGAAAGGTTGCCACGAACCTCTTTTGCCAGCGTCATTTCAGAACCTATGGTATCATCAGTCTCCATTAGGTCACTTACCTTAACGCCTAAAGCACTTGCTATTTTCACCAAAGCTGCAATTGAAGGTAAAGCCTTATTATTTTCAATTTTTGAGATCATACTTTTAGAAAGTCCACTTTGGTCGGCTAAATCTTGAATAGTTCTCGTTTGAGAAATTCTTAATTGTTTGATATGAAGTCCTACTAAGCTCTGTTTACTATTTTCTGTTTCAATTGTAACGGACATATTAAGTATTTTTTTAAAAATAATTAAAATTCAATCTTTTTTAAAAGATTATTAAGCTAGAACTAATAAAACTAGCACATTTCTATAATACTACCCAATTAGAACTTTGATTCATTCCAATTAAAACTTCATTACAGGTCAATACTATCACACCCTATCAATTGGTTGAAAACTAAATCTTTTATAAAATTTTGGTAAATCGCAAAGTTAATAATCCAAATATAAAACTCACAAGAGATATGAAACAAATGTGAATTAAAATAAACTTAATTTAATTTCATGAAACATTGTTGAATTATAAAAAATAATTTGTACTATTGTTATTCTAGAACATTAATTATTACGAAATACACATAATAAATGAAGAATAATTATCTAATTAAAGATTTCGGTTTTTTATTAAAAAACTATAGAAAAGTATTTGTATAGAATCTTCTGTCCAGTAATTCAAAAAGGTGGATAACAGCAAACCCAAGTATTCTTTATTTTGATTGTGACAAAATTCTAATAACCCAATTAAAAAGACATAACCCTAAAACCAAAAAATATGATTAAAGACGTTGAGTTAGTTTAGTTACGCTTGTTGATGATAACGGGATATGGGCAAACATATCCCGTTTGATTCAAATGATTAAAAGAATAACCATTAATCCAATATAACAAATATGAAAAATAAATTTATTAAAAGGAATTTTACACCTCCTTATTTTCAAAAGTCTAAGCAAAGACTTTTAGCAACTTTGACTCTTTTGTGCTTTTTATTTTCAAATGCAATTTCATTTGCTAATTGGGATGATAAAAAAATTGGTCAAAACCAAACAGTAGTTTCTGGCACAGTAACAGACAACAATGGAAGCCCATTGCCTGGTGCTAGCGTTGTAGTAAAAGGCACTAACAATGGCACGACCACTGATTTTGATGGGAAGTATTCCCTTAATATAACTGATGGAAAAGAAACCCTACTTTTTAGTTACATTGGGTTTAAAGCTTTTGAAATAGGAGTAAATGGAAAATCAATTATTGATGTTTCCCTAGAGGAAGATGCCCAATCTTTGGATGAAGTAGTAGTAGTCGGCTATGGCACCATGGATAAACGAGATGTAACTGGATCCATAAGCTCAATATCTGAGGGAGATATTGAGAAAGCATCTATTACAAGACCGGACGAAGCTTTAAAGGGAAAAGTTTCTGGTGTCCAGGTTCGAAATAATTCCTACGCACCTGGTGGAGGCATTTCTGTAAGAGTTAGGGGAACAGCTTCAATTTCTGCTGGTGGAGCGCCCTTATACGTAATTGATGGTATGCCAATTTCAACAGACCTCTCAACAGGTCGAAGTAGTGATGCAGGCACATTCGGCGCACCTCCAAACCCACTTAATTCCATAGACCCATCTGACATTGCGTCCATTCAAATATTGAAAGATGCTTCCGCTGCAGCAATTTATGGTTCTCGTGCCGCTAACGGCGTTGTACTAATAACTACAAAACGCGGTAGAATCAACCAACAAAATATTAATCTTGAATATTCCTCCGGTATAGCCGAACTCAGTAATAAACTACCTTTCTTAAATGCTCAACAATGGTCTCAACAGGCTAATGAAAGAGCTATTTTATTGGGTCAACAGCAGGTTTATACGGACGAGCAAGTGTCAAATTTTGGTGAAGGCACAGATTGGCAAGATGTGGTATACAGACCTGCACAAATTAACAATTACAAACTTTCATTTTCAGGAGGAGGAGAGAAAGTACGATACCTCATTTCTCAAAATATTTCTGAACAGGAAGGAATAATTCGTGGATCAGACTTTAAAAGATATGGAACAACAATAAATATTGATTCTCAAATAAGTGATCGTTTGAAAGTTGGTGAAAGTATCCTTTTCAGTATTACAAACAACAAAATTGTTCCAACGGATACCAAAGGATATGAAGGAGTCTCCAATGTAATAGATGGAATTTATGAAGCCCCCCCAACAATTCCTGCAAGAGATCAAGATGGCTCACCTATTTCCTTGGCAGATTTCCCACTGGGTGGAGGTCGTGAAAACCCTTTAACCATGACGGATAAATATAAGCAAGAGGAAAATACCGGCCGAATTATCGGTAATGTGTTCGCGGACTATAAGGTAATTGAAGGTTTAAATTTAAACTTAAAATTCGGGTTTGATATTAATGATTGGCGTTATCGAGAGTATTTCCCTATTGGCTCCGAAGCTTCTGGTGGTGCAAATGGTAAAGCAAGACAATCAAGTATGAAGAATATAAATATTAGTCAGGCCAATACTCTAACCTATAATAAAACTATTAAAGATAATCATAGAATTACCATTTTAGGCGGTTATACTTATCAAAAGAATTCAAATGAAAGAATTGACGCTTCATCATATGGATTTCCAATGGATGATTTTCTATATAATAATCTTGGGTTGGGGAGCAGTGTGCAAGCACCAGGAAGCACCAAATCAGAATGGGAACTTGTCTCCTACTTGAGTAGGGTGAATTACTCCTTCATGGACAAATATTATATAGCGGCATCTATAAGAGCTGATGGTTCATCAAAATTTGGAGCTAACAACAAGTATGGTTATTTTCCATCAGTATCTTTAGGATGGTCATTGGCAGATGAAAAATTCATAAATGAAATGCAAGTTTTCAATCAGCTAAAATTAAGGGCAAGCTATGGCAAAACTGGAAATGAGGATATTGGTTCTTATAGGTCACTTTCCCTTTTAGGAACTTCTTTCGGCAGACGATCTTCCTATATCTACGGTAATACCAGCTACCCTATCGCTTATCCAAACAATATAGCCAATCCTGATTTAAGCTGGGAAAAAACCAGTGAATATAATGTAGGTCTGGATATAGGTATACTTAATGGTAGACTTGGATTGACTTTAGATTATTACAACAAAGAGACAACAGACCTTCTTTTAAGCGTTCCTATTCCTTCTCAAACAGGATTTGGAAGTGTATTAAAGAACAGCGGCGCTATGTCAAACAAAGGATTTGAATTCGATTTGAACAGCGTGAATTTTGAGGGTAATTTCAGTTGGAAAACGAATTTTAATATCGCATTTAACAAAAACGAAATACTATCCTTAGGTGGCGCTCCATTTATCAATGCAGGATGGGTAGGCGGAGGTAATGTAACACCACATGATAAGCATACCGCTAGATTAGCCCCTGGGCGTTCCGTTGGCGAATTTTATGGTTCAGTTTACGAAGGGATATGGCAGTCACAGGAAGAAATAGACGCAATTGGAACAATGCCTTCCGCTAGACCTGGAGATATCAGATACAAGGATGTAAATGGTGATGGAACTTATGACACGGAGAATGACGATATTTTCCTAGGCAATCCAAACCCTGATTTCAGCTATGGATTTACTAATGATTTTAAGTATAAAAATCTGAGTTTACACATTTTCATGTACGGAGAAAAAGGAAACGATGTATTGAATCTATCCTCTCAACAAACAGCTTGGGATGGTTTAGGAGTGTCAGCAAAAAGATTGGATGCTTGGAGTCCCAGTAATCCTGATGGTAGATATAATTCAGCTGGTTCATCTAATCCGGTAAGGGTATTTTCCGAGTTGGTTGAAGATGGGTCTTTTTTACGAATTCAAAATGTAACCTTAGGATTTGAATTACCTGTAAAATCTGGATTTTTGGCAAACACAGTGAAAAGCACCTATTTATCATTAGGTGTTGACAACTTGGCCGTTTTCACCAAATATACTGGTTATGACCCAGAGGTGAATTCATACGGAAATAGTAACTCTTCAAGAGGTATGGATCGATTTGGATACCCTCCTTCAAGAACATATAGATTCAGTGTTGCACTGAAATTTTAATAAAACAAAAATACAACTGATCATGGAAAAATATTTTTTTAGATTCAAAACTATACGATTATCGCTATTTATGATTTCTATAATCCTTGGTATAATTAGCTGTTCAGACTTGGAAGAACAGGTATATAGTCAAATAGATATTGATAAATTCTATAGTACAGAAAATCAAGCTCAACTAGCCCTAAATGGTGTTTATAGTATCTTTTTGGGTGCTGATATTTACCGCGATGGAATTTGGACTACTTTGAATGATGTAACTGCCTTCACTTTAAAAGGAGGGGGCTCTGCTAATGGCTCAGGGGATAGGTCCGGTGTTGACAATGAATGGAATACATTTACTTGGACCGCTGACGCATTAGAACTTAGCACCGAATGGAATGATAACTATTTAGCTTTGAACAGGGCGAATACCCTTATAGATAAAGTAGAGGCATCTACAATTTCAGACGTAGCCAAATCAAGATTAATTGGTGAGGCAAAATTTCTTAGAGCTTTTATTTATTTTGATCTCGTAAAATTATTTGGAGGTGTTCCCTTGTATACCAAAAGTACCTCTGACCTAAGTGAAGCGAACTTACCTAGAAATACCGTTGAAGAAGTTTACTCTCAAATAATAAGTGATTTACAGGAAGCCCAAACTTTATTGAGTCCTTTCAATCTAGAAAACCATGTTTTAGGAAAAGCTTCCTACGCTTCGGCAACCGCACTGTTAGCTAAGGTTTATTTACAACAAAGGAATTGGACTAAGGCTATTGAAGAATCCGAAAAAGTTATCGAGCTAAATTATTTTTCACTTCTTAGCGATTACGAAAATGTTCGCAATCCAGATTTGCAAAATGGCACAGAACAAATCTTTTCAATTCAAACAGGTGGAAGCGGAAATTCTAACTCCCAAATTTACCAAACTAGATTCATTTACTTAGCAGGCCCACCAGCCCAAAACTTAGCGGATGGGAAAAATGTGATCTTTCATACCCTAAAGGATGTCGTAATTTTCCAAGCTGAGGAAAATTTCTTCAATTCAACTCCAGATACGTATAGAAAATGGTGGACTATGAGAAAAAAAATGCCCTATTATTATAATAATAGTGTTAGTGTTTCAAACTTGGTTCAAGATACTGTGGAAATGTACGCTCCCTTTTTGGTTAAGTACCATAGAATTGATTTTAGTTCTGGAAATTTACATGAGGGTGTAAATTTTCCCATTCTTCGTTATTCAGACATACTTTTAACTTATGCCGAAGCAATTAATGAAGCTAATGGTGGTCCTACAACTGAAGCATATGATGCTCTCAATTCCGTAAGACAAAGAGCTAGAGCGGTCGGTACTCCTTTTGAACAATTAGAAAATATTTATCCAGATATTACAGGTGTCAGTCAAGCTGAATTCAGAGATGCAATATTAACTGAGTATAAAAGAGAATTTGCAGGTGAAGGTCATGTTAGATCAGATTTATTAAGACATGATCGATTCATAAGTAATGCCCAAACCAACGGTGCAACCGCGGCCGAAGATAAACATAAACTGTTTCCATTACCTTCAATCCAATTAAGTAGAAATTTAGAACTAGAGCAAAACCCTGGGTATTAAATATTAACATGCTTAATCTGAATTATAATAAAATTACCCCCTAGAGAGGAGAGTCCTTGTGTAATTAACAATTTGAATTTTAATTAAATGAAAAAAATGAATTTTAAAATAATCTGCATTCTATTGGTGAGTGTATTTTTTACCAATACAAATATTGGACAGGAAAAATCCAGTAAAAATGAAACAACTTTAATAAATGTGGATTTTGCCAAAGAAAAAGGCACAATGAAGCCAATTTGGGCATGGTGGGGCTATGACGAGCCAAATTACACCTATATGAAAGATGGCAAGAAACTACTTACAGAGATTGCTGATTTAAGTTCAGTTCCGGTATACGTTAGAGCCCATAGTTTAATGGTAACCGATGAAGGACCAAGAGCTGCTTTAAAATGGGGGTCCTCAAATATGTACACCGAAGATAAAAAAGGAAATCCCATTTATGACTGGACAATAATCGATAAAATATTCGATACATATATTGAAAGGGGTATGAAACCTATTGCACAAATTGGATTTATGCCGAAAGCATTATCGAGTAAGCCTGAACCCTATCGTCATTACTGGAAACCAGGAGCTGAATATGATGATATATTTACAGGATGGGCATATCCGCCAAAAAATTATAATAAATGGGCGGAATTAGTATACCAATGGGTAGTACATTCTGTAGAACGTTATGGAAAAGAGGAGGTAGAGAGTTGGTATTGGGAATTGTGGAATGAACCGAATATCGGATACTGGAGAGGTACAACCGAAGAGTATATAAAACTATACGATTATACGGCGGATGCAGTTAAACGGGCATTGCCCACAGCCAAAATGGGAGGCCCAGAAGTTACAGGTCCAGAATGGGATAAATCAGAAGAATTTTTCACAAAATTTATGGATCATGTAGTTGGCGGTAAAAATTATGTTACAGGAAAAAAAGGGTCTCCTTTAGACTTTATTACATTTCACGCAAAAGGCAGTCCTAAAGTTGTAGATGACCATGTTCAAATGGATATGGGGTCTCAGCTTAGAGACTTAGACAATGGCTTCAGAATTGTTGCCTCTTATCCAACACTTAAAGACTTACCAATTATAATTGGTGAATCAGATCCTGAAGGTTGTGCCGCATGTTCAGAAGACGACTATCCTCACAATGCCTATAGAAATGGCACAATGTATTCAAGTTATACAGCAGCATCTTTTGCGAGAAAATATGATTTGGCGGATCATCATGGGGTGAATTTATTAGGTGCCGTTACCTGGGGTTTTGAGTTTGAAGACCAAAAATGGTATGCTGGTTTTCGTGATATGGCTACCAATGGGGTAGATAAACCGGTTTTAAATGTATTCAGGATGTTTGGAATGATGCGCGGGAATAGAGTTGAAGTTAGTGGAGATTTCCCTTATGATTTTAAAAGAATACGTGATGAAAGTGCAAGAGGGGAAAATCCAGATATAAATGCATTGGCTGCCAAGGAAGATAATTCTGCCACAGTTATGGTATGGAATTACCATGATGATAACATTCTTTACGATGTTGAAGCAGATGTTGAAGTTCAGATGAAAGGACTTCCCGACGGAGAGGTATTACTTAATCATTATAGAGTGGACGAAAACCATAGTAATTCATATTCCATTTGGCTTGAAATGGGAGCTCCACAACAAATGTCAAGGCAACAAATATCCAAGCTAGAAAGTGCAGGACAACTGCAATTGTTGACTTCACCAAAATGGGTGAAAATCAAAGATGGCAAAGCAATTGTAAAAATGAAGTTACCAAGGCAAGGAGTGTCTTTGTTGAAATTTAGTTGGTAAGAGTATACCTAATCAGTATCATTTTTTATGGGAGGAGTCTCATCTTTTAATGTAGCTCAAACAGGTATTTATTTATTAAAAAGTAAAGAAAATGAAGATTATAAATGTAAAAACCAAATTATACCAATGGAAAGGTCCCGTAAAAACGAGCGATACAATTTTTGCGACCCCATTAAGCCCACTACCTTTTCAAAAGGATTTACAAGCGCCATTTCGTTTTTTTAGTTGGTTGGTAGTGGAAGTTGAAACAGATGATGGTTATGTAGGAATTGGGAATGCAGGATTGGCTCCTGATATTTCAAAACATATTGTAGATTCCAAACTTTCCAACCTTTTAATTGGTGAGAATCCTTTAAACACAGAGTATTTATTTGAAAAAATGTATCGTTCAACTGTAGCATATGGAAGAAAAGGGGTTGTTTTAGCGGCTATAAGTGCTATAGATATTGCATTATGGGATATAAAAGGTAAAGTTACCAAGCAACCCGTTTTTATGTTATTGGGTGGTAGGACTAAACAACACATAAATACCTACTACAGCAGACTTTATACACGTGATTTAGATAGTTTACAAAAAGAAGCGGCCCATTATAAATCTCAAGGTTTTACCGGAATGAAACTTCGTTGTGGATATCCGTTGACCGAAGGTTTAGCAGGAATGAGAAAAAACGTTGAAATGGTCAAGGTAGTTCGTGAAACTGTCGGAGACGATATAGATGTTATGGTGGAAGCCTACATGGGCTTTGATTATTCCTATGCTAGTCGCTTTTTAAAAGCTCTGGAACCCTATAATCTTCGTTGGGTGGAAGAATTGTTACTACCCGATGAGATTCACAATTTCGCCAAATTAAAAAAGAACACGGATATACCGCTTTCAGGTGGTGAGCATGAATATTCCCGTTATGGATTCCATGATCTCATAAAAGCAGAAGCCCTAGATATTTTTCAGTTTGATACTAATAGGGTAGGCGGATTTACAGAGGCGCAGAAAATATGTAATATGGCTTACAATTATGGTATAGAAGTTATTCCACACGGCGGTCAAATGCATAATCTACATGTCGTCATGAGTTCCTTTGCTTGTCCAATGGCCGAGTATTTTCCTAAAACTGAAATTGAAGTAGGCAATGAAATGTTTTGGTACATTTTTGATGGAGAAGCTGTTGCAGAAGATGGCATACTTCAACTGGATGACGAAAAGCCAGGGATGGGCTTAACCCTTAAAACAGAAGGGTTAGAGCATTTTGATATTATTGAATAGCTAAAAAAAGATAAATGAAAAATAGTGTACTGGAAAAGTTCAGTTTAAAAGGAAGAGTCGCTCTAATTGTGGGTGGGAATCGAGGTTTAGGTCTTGCAATGGCAAAAGCCTTAGCCGAAGCTGGAGCAAATATATCAATCGCGGCACGTGATGAAAAGACCAATAAAAGTTCCAAGGAAGAAATTGAATCAGTTTATGGCGTGGAATGTCTAGGTCTTAAATGTGATGTGACGTCCGAAGAGGATGTGAAAAGTATAGTTGATGCAACTGTTAATCGGTTTAGTAGAATTGATATTCTTATTAATTCTGCGGGTATAAACCTTAGGGGAAGTATTGGAGATTTATCTGTCAGTGAATTCAATATGGTCCAACAAGTTAATGTAACTGGCCCATGGATAACTTGTCGAGAAGTTCTACCCATCATGAGAAAAAATGGATATGGCCGTATTATAAATATAGGCTCCATGCTTTCAGTAACGGCCATTCCTGAAAGAACACCTTATGCTACTAGTAAAGGAGCAATTCTACAATTAACACGATCACTGGCTATTGAAGTGGCAAAAGAAGGCATAACAGTTAATGCGATATTACCAGGTCCTTTTGCTACGGAACTAAATTTACCCCTCCTTAACGATACAGAGAAATATGAGGCATTTATTTCTAAAATACCTATGGGGAGATGGGCAGAACCAGATGAGATCGGAGGGCTAGCACTTTATCTTTCTAGTCCGGCTTCGGGTTTTGTTACAGGATCAAGTTTTTCAATCGATGGCGGTTGGGTGGCCCAGTGATTAACTAATTCAAATCCAATTATGAATAACCAAATTCGTTTAGTTCAAATTAGCCACCTTAGCCTAGGAAGACGCGTTGCAGTTGTGAATGAACCTCAAATAGTATTACTCAATGAGATTCGGTCTGTATATGAATTGGCACTAAGGGCCATCGAATCAAAAATGAGTTTATCCGAGATGATAAATTCATTTATTTCTGATGAGAAAATTGATTATAATTCTGTTTATGAATGTAAAAATGATTGGAAGCTACTTCCATCTTTTGATCATCCAGAAAGTCCATTTGGATGTATGGTTTCTGGCACGGGATTAACCCATAAGAATAGTGCATTAAATAGACAAATGATGCATCAGTCTGAAGAAAACAAACCAACGGACAGTATTCAAATATATGAATGGGGAGTTAAAGGAGGATTTCCAAAGGAAGGTGAAATAGGGGTTCAACCTGAATGGTTTTATAAAGGTAATGGAGCAGTGTTAAAGGCTCATGGTGAAACACTTGAAATACCTTCCTATGCTAATGACGGCGGTGAAGAACCTGAATTAGCCGGCATTTACATTGTTGATCGTAGAGGTGAACCATGGCGTATTGGACTTAGTACCGCAAATGAGTTTTCAGATCATGTAATGGAGAAAAAAAACTATCTCTATTTGGCACCATCAAAACTAAGGGAATGCGCAATTGGTCCGGAAATAATTATAGATGCCAATTTTGAAGAGTATGAAGGTACTGTTAATGTAATTCGAAATAATGAACAACTATGGGCCTCTAATATAAAATCAGGAGAGAATAATATGTCACATAGCTTAGCAAATTTAGAATATCATCATTTTAAATATGCTGCTCACAGAATTCCTTTGCAAGCACATGTCCACTTTTTTGGTGCAGATGCATTTAGTTTTGGAAGTCAGATTGAACTTCATAATAAAGACACCATGGTAGTTGAGTGGAAAGGTCTTGGAAGACCACTAAAAAACACGGTAAAGAAAGTTTCTAAGGACGAGAAATTTGTTACTGTAAGAACTTTTAAATAATCAATTTCTTTATAAAAGAATATTAAATCTTAATAATTAAAAATGAATTTGACAGGAGACAATTTTATTGGTTTTGAAAAATGTGCTAACGGTGAAAATACTTTTCAGGCATTTTCACCATCGGATAACAATTATTTACCATTAAAGTTTACAAGAGCCACGCAAGCGGAATTTGAAAAGGCAGTCTTTTTAGCAAATGAGGCATTTTCAGTCTATAGAGAACTCTCTTATGAAAGACGTGCTCAATTTCTAGTCTCCATTGCAAATGAGATTATAAATTTAGGAGATATTCTATTAGAACGATGTTCTCTAGAATCTGGACTGTCTATGGCAAGGATAGCGGGTGAAAGAGGGAGAACATGTAACCAACTAAGATTATTCGCTCAATTATTGAGAGATGGCACATGGTTAGATGCAAGAATTGATAAAAAACAGCCAAATAGGCAACCAATGCCAAAATCTGATATTAGAAGAATGCTAATCCCAATTGGCCCTGTTGCGGTATTTGGTGCAAGCAATTTTCCTTTGGCGTTTTCTACTGCTGGTGGTGATACAGCATCTGCCCTAGCTTCTGGTTGTCCAGTTATAGTAAAAGCACATTCTTCACATCCTGGAACAAATGCTTTAGTGTCCAGTGCCATAATAAAAGCGGCAAAAGATTCTGGTATGCCAGAAGGTGTATTTTCATCACTATATCTTTCTCATGAAGATGCGGTGAAATTGGTAGAACATCCGAGCATAAAGGCGGTTGGGTTTACAGGATCGCAACAAGTTGGAATGACTCTTTTTAAAGCGGCGGTAAACAGGACAGACCCCATTCCCGTGTATGCTGAAATGAGTTCTATCAATCCGGTAATATTAATGGAAAATGCTTTACGGAAACAAAAATCAACTATGTTGAAAGGATTGGCCGAGTCAATCAATTTAGGTGTAGGCCAGTTTTGTACAAATCCTGGATTGATATTAATGATTGATAATGAAACTAGTAGAACATTTTTAGATGAATTCTCCGTCGAATTTAGAAAGTCTTCTCCAGGAACCATGTTGAATAAAAGTATATATCAATCCTTTGTTGCAGGTGTTAAAACCCTTTATGAAAATGAATCCATAGAGCTAATCTCAAGTGGAGATCAAATGCCTAACGTAGAAAAAACAGAAGCGCAACCAGTAATATTCAGCATAAAAGCCTTGGATTTTTTATCAAATAAATCTTTGGCAAAGGAAGTTTTTGGACCATTAACATTATTTGTTATTTGTAAAGACTCAAATGAGCAATTGAAAGTTCTAGAGTCATTGGAAGGGCAACTAACCGCTACTATACATGCAGCAAAAGAAGATGAAAATAAAATCACACCAATTATCAATATAATAGCTCAAAAAGCTGGTCGTATCATTTATGGCGGCTACCCTACGGGAGTGGAAGTTTGTCATTCGATGCAGCATGGAGGACCATTTCCCGCTACAACAAATGCCAACTCTACTTCAGTAGGTTCAGCAGCAATATTACGTTTTGTTAGACCAGTTGCCTTTCAAGATTTTCCTGATTTTCATTTGCCTAATGCCTTAAAGAACAAAAATCCTTTAAATATTATGAGACTGGTTGATGGCAATTTTACAAAAGACATTATAGAGTAGTTATTTTTGAAATTATACAAGGTGTTAAAAGGATGGGAACAAAAAACTATTTCAAAAAAATTTACTATTTGATTTTACTATGCACTACATCATCTATTTTAAGTAGTTGTGATGAAAAATCTAAAGAAATAAATGTAAATAATCCAAAATTAAAATTTAGACTTGCTTTAGAACTCAAACCTGAAACCAAAATATGGGAAGTATCTAAGTTATTTCAGACTGAAATAGAAAAGGCTTCTGAAAAGTTTGACATTAAAGAAGGTGAGATAAAAGTTGACTTTTATGATCAAGGTTCAATCGGTACAGAAAGACAACTTTTAGAAGCATGCAGTTTTGGAGTGATTGAAATGGTTCAGGTCAACTCAGCTGTTGTCACCTCAATAGTTCCAACTTTTGCCATATTGAATCTTCCCTATTTATTTAAGAATGAGAAACATCATCAAAATGTGCTCAATGGTGTTTTGGGAACGCAAATACTGAATTTACTCGAAAATCATAATTTAAAAGGACTAGGTTTTTATAGTGCAGGTTTTAGAAGTATGTTTTACAAATTTCCCAATGAAAAACCATGTATTCAAAAACCTGATGAACTAAAAGGTTTGAAGATAAGGGTAATGGAAAGTCCCACCATGATAGCGACGATTAATGCTATGGGAGCAAGTGCTTCTCCCTTACCATTTTCAGAATTATATCAAGGAATAAAAACAGGGGTTGTAGATGGGGCAGAAAATAGCGCTAAGGTCTTTACTTCATATCGCTATGAAGAAGCAGGATGTAATTGCTATACACTAACCGAACATGCAACAGATCAACATGTACTGATCGCGAATGAAGAATGGCTAAACTCATTGGAGCCTAAGTACAGAAAACGTATAATTGAAGTTACCAAAAATATTATTGAACCTTTTAACACAATTTGGAAAGAAACCACAACTAAAGCACTTGTGCAAATTCAAAATGATGCCGTAAGAGTCAATGAAATTCCAGATAAATCAGAATTCGTAAGAAGTGTTCAACCTGTGTACAATCAATTTTTCAATTTATATCCAAGTGTTTCCAAATCCCTTTTTAATCAAATTAAAGACAGCGAATAATGACGGTAATAATTGATAAAATTTTAAATGTTTTACTAGCCCTCATACTCGGCGGCATGGCTGTCGTAGTTGCTGGGAATGTTTTTTTTCGATTTGTTTTAAATGCCTCTTTGTACTGGGCAGATGAACTCGCTCAGATTCTTTTGGTTTGGCTGACTTTTTTGGGAGCAGCACTTGCAGTAAAGGAAAAATCACATTATGTACTTAATTTTTTAATAGAAAAGCTAAAAGGAAAGGCAAAAAAAATTTGCTGGATATTCCAACAAGTTATGATTCTAACGGCCATATCTATATTGCTGTATTATAGCAGTATAGTTACTTTTAAAATTAGGTTATGGGTTATGCCAGCAACCGAAATATCAAGAATTTTCGTATATGCCGCGTGCCCAATAGGGTGTTTAATGATGTTATATTATTCCATTGTCAATATAATTAATTCAAATAAAAACAGTGAATGCGATAAGAATCAACTCTAATGCTATTTCTATTATTTAAAATATTTCAAGAAAAATAATTCCATATGGGTTCACTACTAATTATTATTTTTTTGATTTTGCTTATGCTGGATGTACCTGTTGCATTTAGTATGATTCTATCTTCTTTGGTAGCCTTAATCTATATAGGTGTCGACCCTATTATGGTTGGTTTAGAGACCACCCGTTCTTTATCCTCATTTTATTCATTCTTGGCAGTTCCTTTTTTTATTTTGGCAGGAGAACTAATGAATTACGGCGGACTTTCACAACGTCTAATTCGTTTAGTAAAAGCTTTTATCGGTCATCATAGAGTGGGGCTTCCAGCCGTTACCGCGGTATCTTCCCAGATGTTCGGTGCTGTTTCTGGCGCTTCGGCTGCAACCTGTGCTGCCGTAGGCGGAATAATGATTCCAGCCCTAGAGAAAAACGGTTATAATCGTGCATTTAGCACGGCCCTTGCAGCATGTTCCGGAACTACAGGAGCATTGATTCCTCCAAGTATTTTATTGCTCATTTATGGCACTTTGGCGAATGTTTCTATTGAGAAACTTTTCGTTGGTGGAATAATTCCTGGCATTTTAGTTGGAATCAGTTTAATCTTGATCAGTGCTTTCATGAGTAGAAAGATGGACATCATTAAAGAAGAAAAAGCAGACTTTAAAGAAATAAAAGAGAGTATAATTGGTGCTATATTTCCAATAGGATTGGTGATTTTAATTTTTGTCGGAATTATGGGGGGAATTTTTACGGCTACTGAGGCTTCCGCTGTTGCTGTTATTTATTCCGCATTTGTAGGTTTTTTTATATTTAGAAAATTAAAGTTAAAAGACGTTCCTAAAATTTTAGTATCCTCTGCAAAAACAACAGCCGCTTTAAGTTTTCTGATTGCATGTGCTAGTTTGTTTGCGTGGACATTGGCGATTGGAAAAGTACCTGAGCAATTGACAGAGGGTTTAGTCGGCTTTTGCAATGATATCATAACAACCTTTGGTTCAGATCTATCTCCCGAAACTGCCAATAATATTCGAACATTACTCGTTCTTGTAGTACTTAACGTTGTTCTCTTACTTATAGGCATGTTCATAGATGCGGGTCCAGGTTTGTTAATAGTAGTTCCTGTAGTTTTACCGATTAGTGAAGCCATTGGAATGAATACCGGTCTTGAGGCTGTTCATTTTGGAATCCTTGTGGTATCAAATATGATAATAGGTCTAGTTACACCTCCCGTAGGTTCCACTCTTTTTGTCGCAAGTGCAGTGGGCGGTGTGTCTATTTCAAAAATGACTCCTTATGTTCTAAAATTTCTTTTGGCCATGATAATCATTCAATTATTGATTACCTACTATTCGCCAATTACAACATTTTTACCATCTTTAATGCCGTAGTATATTATCCTTTATAGCAAACTTAATAAAAGGAGAATTAGAAGGTGAAAAAAGAACAAATGTTTAAATATTTAAAGCAAATTATGGGTCTGTCAGTCCCAAATAATAAATCATTTATTTGGTGCATACCAAATCTTAAATAATTCAATCTTATGCTATTATCATTTTAGGTCAAAATTAAAATCGGAACGAATTTTAAATAAGATTTCATGCTAATGGAAAAAATAATCAGGGTTATCAAAAATCAATACAGAAAAAATCCACATTAATTTTTTTTGCTAGAAATGCAAATGTTAAATAACAACTTACACATATGAAGCTGATTTGCAATAAAAAATTGGACCTGGCTACAGCTTCTTTTCCATTACAAAAAAACCAATTTTAGCTAAAATATTTAAGTTAAATCAGGGTATACGCTACCGTATACGATTTTGTCGAAAAAAGCTCTAAAAAGGCCTAAAATAGGGGAATTTGCGTAACTCATAACCCGAAGGTCGCTGGTTCGAGTCCAGTCCCCGCTACGAAGGCCAAGGCCAACAAAATCAACGGTTCGTATACCAACGAACCGTTTTTTTATTTCCAATAATCCCCTATTTTTATTGCAAAAAACAGTCAAAGTGGACTACTGAAAAAGGATATTTTCGAGCCACTTAAAAATCATTTCAGACTATGATATAAAATGGTTTACAACAATTATTATTAAGGTCACTTTAGTTCGGAGGACGTGTTATTCTTCGACCGGCTCATCCAAATGAAAACGCAGTAACAGATTAACACACGGTATGTATAAAGTTATCTTTGAATTTGATAAAACACCTTTATAATTTGTTTTATCCTTCCTTTACGATATGGAAACGAATGTAGCCCAAATTTATCTGGCGGATGATGATCACGATGATCAGCTATTGTTCTCAACGGCATTACAAGAACTATATTCATCAATCGAACTATCAACTTTCGATAATGGAGTGACCCTTATGGATCAACTTCTTAACTGCAAAATTTTGCCAGACCTAATTTTCCTGGACTTGAATATGCCTCTCATGAACGGCGAAGAATGTTTGAAGGATATAAGAAGAGAAAGAAAATTATCAAAAATTCCTATCATTATTTATTCGGCATCTTTTGAAATCCATAGGATCGAAGAGCTGTTTAAAATTGGCGCAGACCGTTACTTACAAAAACCACAATCTTTTTCTGCTCTAAAATCTACACTTAAACGTTCGGTGGAATCCATTACCAAAGAAACTAGCAACGAGCTTATCTTTCCGTCGCGTCCTTGATTGATGCCTTAAACTAAATAAGGTACAAATACACGTATTGAAGCTAAAGAATAAAATCGTTTAGCGTTAGATTCAATCATCAACCTAACAAATATTGAATGACCAAATGAGTGATTTTCAAAAAAAGGTACTGAACGTTGTTGGCATAGTCACCATTACTGTTCTTTTAGTGTTATTAATCTTATTTGGATTTAGGGTAATATTGCTCATATTGGCCGGTATACTGGTGGCCACTTTTTATTTAGGTATCGCCGATTTCATTAAATCAAAAACATCACTCAATAAAAATTTAAGCCTTTTATTATCTATATTCCTGGTTTTAGGTGTTTTCGTGGGAACATCTTTCGCTTTGGCGCCTAGAATTTCGTCTCAAATAAAATCGCTGGAATCCAAACTACCTAATGCTGCCGAGAATACTTTCGAAAAATTAAAGAATACGGAAGTAGGGGCTATTATCATAGAGAAAGCAGAAGGTTTAGAGCTAAACGCGGACAATGGTCAAATTGCGAAATTCTTTGGGTCCTTGTTTGGGATATTTAGTACACTTTATATTATTTTATTCTTAGGTTTGTTTTTTATGCTTGCTCCTAATTTATACGTTGACGGTTTTATAAAACTCTTTCCTAAATCTAGAAGAGAAAGAACGGAAGAAATTCTCAATACAATGGGAAAAATCTTGAGTAGCTGGCTTTTGGGGAAAATATTATCAATGTTAATAGTTGGTGTATTAACCGGCATCGGTCTTTATATTTTGGGAATTCCCCTTGCGCTCACATTGGCCATTTTCGCCGGTCTAATTAGCTTTATACCTAATTTTGGGCCATTAATTGCCTTGCTCCCAGCCTTCTTATTAGCATTTACAGAAAGTCCTACCACCGCCTTATATGTAGTTTTGTTATACATTGGAATTCAAGCAATTGAAAGTAATTTACTAACTCCAATGATTCAAAAGAACATGATTTCTTTTCCTACGGCAATGATTTTAATCGCTCAGATCGTTCTTGGCTTATTTACAGGAATTCTAGGGGTTATATTGGCAGTGCCTTTAGTGGCAATGATTATTGTTTTAGTAAAAATGGCATATATAGAAGATGTACTGCACGATAGATCTATAAATGTTGGTTCTGAGAATTCAGAGTCTGACACCTAGTTCACAATCCATTTCAAAACATTTGGTAAGTATTAAGTTAACGAAAAGAAAGGCGATTTTTAGAAGAAACTGTGTTGTAGTAAATACAGCGGCATTAATCAGAGATTAACTGATTACTAAAAGTTCTAACCGAATTCTTAAAATCTTACCGCCACTTCATTAACTGATGGTAAAGTTCCAACTATGTGCCTTTAAACCATTTTCACAGAAAATTTTCTCCAACGTTATATTTTAATTTTAAAATCCAAGGATTTAATTTTTAGCAACATCTTCCATTAAAAAATCGTCAATGGGCCGATCATGAGACTTGTGAAGTACAGAAATGTCCCCTGTGGTCTCAAAAATCACCACCTTAACCTCAGAAAGTTCCACTACATTTGCTTCCCTCAACTTAGCCCTCAAATCAGATTTGGCCACCCTCCCCTTTCGCAAGTTATCTTCTATAATAATTGGGCCATCCATTAATAGAAGGGGTTGATTATCCATGATTTTTTTACGGTAGCGTACCGTCTAATAAATGCAGCACCTATCTGTAAAACATACCCAGAAATTGTTCCTATTATGCCATCCATCAAACTAACGGACTTAGACAATATTGTTGTTGCTATTATGGAGCCAACTGCCACAGTCATTGCAAAATCGAAGCTTGACATTTTTGAAAAACTTCGCTTTCCACAAATACGGGTTAATATGATGACAGTTATGTAAATGCCAATTGCGGAAAGAAAAATAGCGGTTAAAGTCCGTCCAAGAAAATTTAAACCATTCTTCCATTTGTTTTAATTTTAGAATTAAAAATCATTATAAGATAAAATTTAGGATTTGAGCAGAAACAATATAGTTGTTTAAGGATTTCCATTCGATCTAGAAATTTGCCGAATCGAGCCTATCCCTTGCGTAAAATTCTATTTAATTCTTTATGATAAAGTTTTAACATGAAAAACATGCTTCCGTTCGAATCTATTAAATGATGTGCGTTTTAGCTATCCATGTAATTCTCAGAGTTAAAATTTCTTTTTTTTAAGACAATGGCTTTCTAAAAACTGAATTACTTTAATGAATATTCAGGTATGGATTATATGTTACTGTCTTTATACCAGGAGGTGAAAATCGGCTATATACTTTTTGAACTAAGCTAAATTCAGTAAATTTATAACTCTAGCTTTTAAATATTATAAAGCTTTAGCTGTTTCCAATAAAGGTTTAAAATACCTACAGAACGAATCAAAAATAGATTTTGATAAAGACGATGCGATACTTATTGACAGTAAACAATGAATTTTATTTCGTTAAGAGAAAACTTTCAAATTAGCAGCGAATTTTCAGAACAAAAAAATTATAGTTTAATCAAAACAGAACTTATGGATAATGATTTTGCAAAGCACGAAGTAGATTATATAAGGGAATATGAAAAACTAGGATTTACGGATTCCTACAGATTTATTAATAACTCTTTAAAGAGTTCTGAAAGTGAAAAGTACTACGATCCTAAAGAAATTACCATCGTCAAAGAGCATAGATATGAGGGAATGAGTAACCCTTCCGATACGTCAATTCTATATATTATAAAAACAGCGGACGGTGGCAAGGGAACTTTATTGGCAGGATATGGGCCAAAGGCAAACTTCGATTTATTTGAATTTATTAAAAAAATTCCAAAAGATAATATTAAGGATGAGAAACTACTCCCGCCAGATGCTAAAAAATAAAGATGGTATTTAAGTGATAATTTAAAAATTCATAAAAAACCTTCAATATAAAATAGGTTAGTTAAATAAATAAAAATCCTAAACATAATTTAGCAACAGCTAAAATTATAGAGTAATGTATCCTATTTTCATTAAAATCTACCACTTATAAATATTATTGAAAATTACCATGAATTAGTTTTCTTTAAAATCTTTCATATGCTAGGAGAATGTATCCAATACATTAACGGTCTCCACCAATCAGAACAAAAATAAATGCAGACCTGACGTATAAGACCTTCTATCTGAAAAGGGATAAACGTTTTGACAACTTAAAACATCCATCCTAATCTAATTCAAATTAAGCGCTAGAAATTTTCTTTATCCCCATAGATTCTTAATGAGAAAATTTCATTTTAGCTTAAATATTTAAGTTAAATCAGGGTATACGATACCGGTTATGATTTTGGCGGGAAAAGCTTGAAAAAGGCCTAAAATAATGAAATTTGCGCAACCCATAACTAGAAGCTCGCTGGTTCTGATCCAGTCCCCGCTGCGAAGATCAGCGTATTCTAGAATAACGGTTTAGTTTTCGCTAAACCATGGTTTTAATTGTTTTTTTAATATACTTTCTCCTAAAATTTAAATAAAGAACAACGAAAATCTACAAGATTTTTTTTGAGCTACATTATTCCTTTATTCAAATAATCTTATCCTAAAATAGGTTTTAATCTTTGTCATAAATTTCATAACATGCTTAACCTATCTAATCTATCAATAATTGGTAGCGGACCAACTTCTATTTATCTTTTGAATCATATTCTTAACCAAATTGAGCTGTTTAAAGGTGAGATTATTACCCTTACTATCTTCGAAAAGGATATACAGATTGGAATGGGAATGCCCTATAATCCAAAGGTTACCGATATTTATAATCTTGCTAATATTTCGTCAGAAGAAATACCTCAACTACCAGAAACATTCTCCAATTGGCTTCGAAAACAATCTGATGATTTACTCGCTTCGCTTCATATAAATTCATATGCTATAAAAGATGATGAAGTTTACAGTCGAGTAGCATTAGGCCACTACTTTCAAGACCAATTCAATATTCTTATACAATCCCTAAAAAAAGAGGGTATAAAAATTATTGAGCGAAGTGAAACTGAAGTTATTGATATCCTAAAAATTAGCGAAGAAGAATATGAGGTCGTTTATAATTTTGAATATTCTACAATTTTTAGCGCTGTAGTCATTGCGAACGGACATTATTGGACAGAAAAAGATAAGCCTGCTATTGGTTACTATGCCTCACCTTGGCCTATTCATAAGCTATTTCCTCAAAAAAACAGCTATTACAACTTCACCATTGGTACACTTGGCGCTTCTTTAAGTGCTTTTGATGTCGTGAGCAGCCTATCTCATCGTCATGGAAAATTTTTCCAGTCTCATGATGGATTGCGCTTTGAAAAACATGAAAATGCAGAAAAGTTTAAAATAATATTGCATACTGCAGAGGGTTGGCTTCCTCATTTACAATATGAACAAGAAGAACCAATGCGAGAAATTTATCGCCATTTTGAAAGAAACGATATTACCAATCTAATTAGCACAACAGGGTTTTTAAGAATAGAGGAATACTTTGACCAACTTTGTCGTCCCGCTTTGATCAGAGCCTTTAAAAAAGATAAAGACCTGACAATGGTTGAACAATTGAAAAGTGAAAATTGTTCATTTGAGAAATTTATAGCCATAATGTCTGAACGTCATGACTATGTGAATTCCTTTGAAGGAATGCGAAGAGAAATGATTGAGGCCAAAGATTCTATTGAAAACAACAATCCCATCCATTGGATGGAAACTTTGGATGACCTTATGTATAGTCTGAACTATCATGCCGAATTATTACCGGCGGAGGACCATCAATTTTTCAGAAAAAAGGTAAAGACCTTTTTAAACAATGTAATTGCCGCGCTACCCTTACAATCCGCTAAAATTCTATTAGCGCTTTACGATGCTGGATGTATTACTATAAAGACTGGTAAAGTGAAAATTGATGAAAAAAATTCCAAACAGGGTAATACCAAGGTTACAGTTGAAGCAAATAATGGTGAATTAGAGGAGATTGAATACGAACTATTTATTAATTGTGGAGGTCAAAAAAACCTGGAAATCCATGATTTCCCCTTTGATTCTTTAGTCAAACGAGGGAACCTTAGAGAAGCTACTTCCAAATTCCATGACCCGTTAAATGCTAAACAATTAAAGAATCAAAATTTAGTGACACTGAAACAAGATACTTACCATATGAAACTTGGAGGAATCGAAATCGATGCCGCTTATCGAACAATTGATGCTAATGAAGGTGTTAACGAAAATTTATTTGATATAAATTTTACGCACACTTCAGGTTTAAGACCTTACGCTTATGGGCTTCAGGCCTGTAATGCCAATAGTCTTGTTTTGGTAGATTCTTGGATTATCAATATTACGGAAGGTAAGGATACATCGACCACCAGTATGAATATTACCGAACTATATGAAAATGAAGACGGACTTTAATGGTTTTGACCTTTCGATGGAAGTAGCTCATCTATATTCCAAGCTTTTACCAAGGTCATAGTAAGAAGGAATTTCAATATAGTAGTTTAAGAAAACAACTTCTTGACGCCTTTAAAAATGAGTAAAGCTAAGAATCCTGCTAACAGCCCCACGCCAAATTCCACAAGAATACCTGGAACATTTGGAAGAATATGATGAAGGAATGGAAGATTATGAACGAAAATTCCCCCCGAAACCAGAATCAGTGCAATGGTACCAATAACAGACAAGGATTTAATAACTACAGGTAATGCATTGACAAAGAATCTTCCAATTTTATCCGATATACTATTATCCTCGTCATTGATAGCTATCAACCTAGCTCCAAATTCGTCCATCCTTACAATAAGGGCAACAATACCATAAACGCCTACAGTAGCTAAAATGGCTACTACGGAAACTACTGCTATTTGCGTAACTAACGGTTCTTTTATGACTGAGCCCAAAGCAATGATGACTATTTCTATAGAAAGTATAAAATCGGTGACAATGGCCGATTTTATTTTTTCCTTTTCCATCTCTAAAATTTCTGCTTCACTCATTTCCTTTACCTCAGAAGGTACCACAGCATGTTTATGAGGTACAAAGAATTCATATATTTTTTCAGCCCCCTCAAACGCTAAGTAAAGTCCACCAAGCACCAGAATGACAGTAACTGCCCACGGTAAAAATGCACTTAACAAAAAGGCTATGGGTAAAATAATAAGTTTATTCAACAAAGAGCCTTTGGTAATTGCCCACAGTACCGGTATTTCTCGTTTAGATACAAAACCGGATGCTTTCTCCGCATTTACCGCTAAGTCATCTCCAAGAATTCCCGCTGTTTTTTTAGTAGCGATTTTACTCATTGCCGCAACATCGTCTAAAAGCGTTGCTACATCATCTAAAATTGCAAAAAATCCTGAAGCCATTTATTCTAATTAAAACTTAAATATAATTGAACTTTTTGAAAAGGCCCAACACCTTCTGCCTTTGAATTCCCGAAAATTTTATTGGTGCTATTTTTAGAAATAAAAACTTCCGAAAATTTATTTAAAAGTAACACCTTTCTGATTTCCGCTATACTTAAAGGGTGTAAAAGTATCATCGACCACTTGACAATTTACATTAACCCCGGTTCCAAAAGCATTTCCAAAAATACTGGCCACGGCAGCATCAGCGGCATCCCTTCCATTTGCGATTTTTACTAGTCCGTTTAATGGGGCCAAATTAGTAGGGTCGAAAATAATCCAATGTCCATCAATATAGGCTTCCATACAGGCATGGAAATCGGGCGGATTCAACTGATAGGCATAACCGGTAAAATAGCGTGCAGGAATGGATAAAGCCCTACATAACGCAATACCTAAATGAGCGAAATCACGACACACCCCTACCCTTTCGGTAATGGTATCCATAGCAGAAGTCTGCGAATCGGTGCTTCCACTTCTGTATTCAATATTTGAATTTATCCATTCGGTTATAGCGAAAACTTTTTCATAAACTGAGGTATAATGTCCAAATTCCTTGGTCGAAAACATCATCAATTTATCAGATTGACAATACCTACTTGGATATAAAAAAGAGGCGATATAACTATCCAACTCTACCACCTTAACGGTATTTTCTGAATTACTTTCATCCAATAGCGTATAATTCATATCGACCAAGGCAGAATAGGTTAATGAAAAATTCATAGGCTGAGGCACCTGTAAACGCACAAATCTAGAACTGCCATCATGGGCGGAGTATTGTTCTAAATCCATAACAGGATCGACTATCAACTGCTCTTCCAAAACTGTTTGGCTAGCAGTATTCAACGCATGTATGTTGAAAATGAACGTTGTAGGCATATTTACAACATAGGAAAGCGAACTATCTACCTTAAATTTCATAAAACTTATTTATCTATTAATTCCCCAAAAGAATCCTTCATCCAGTTTTCTGGCAGTTCTTCTAATACTCTTTTTAAACTTTTATCCCATTGCTGTGATAT
This sequence comes from uncultured Flavobacteriaceae bacterium, assembly GCA_963842105.1. GTDB lineage: Bacteria > Bacteroidota > Bacteroidia > Flavobacteriales > Flavobacteriaceae > Maribacter. Next base: position 40,647 of record CAWJFH010000030.1, on the reverse strand, counting down.
TTTACTCATATCCTTAGCGGTATATCTGTTTTCCTGCATTTTATACGAATCTTTTTCATACAGGACTACATCTATTGGAAAACCGACATCGTTGGCACTGTAACGGGTAGAATCGAATGATAGAAAGCCTGCCTTTAAAGCGTGCTTCAATGAAGAATTTCCTCTTAACACTCTATTCAGCAAGGTTTTTCCATGCCCTGAGTTTCCAATAATCACATAAGGTGAATCGTCATTAAGTTCTACCCAGTTCCCTTCAGAATAGATTAAAAATAATTTATGCTCCTCATCATCCTCTAACTGGCCACCTATAATAGTATTCAGATTAAATTTAAGACCTGCCTTTTCAAGGGCATCCCTATCTTCTTCTGCCACGCGTTTCACCTGTTCCCCAAAGGCGTTGACGGCTTTGTACATTTTATTATAATCGCCCACACCCTCATTAAACAATTCCTGGAAGTAGATTACCGCTTTATCCCTTACCGAACGTAAACCACTGGTCATAATAAACAAGGAGTGCTTATCCCGTTGCTCAACGTAAATCTTTTTCTTGGTCGATTTATTGGTGCCCGAAGTTATTCTTGTATCCGCAATCGCTACTAATCCTTGTTTTACTTTAATACCTAGGCAATATGTCATACCCCTAAAATTTTTGCTGCGAAAGTAGTCTAATCCTATACAATCACATTCCCTTAAGCCACCTTATTTTCAGGCTTTTGAAAGACTATTTTTTTAAACAAAGAAAATGGAATTATCGGCTATTTATTGCTCCAATAAAAACATATATGACTTCAAAATTTTGAAATGATGAAATTCTCGTATAGTATTGAAAAAGTAGGCATTTAAAGCTTATTTACAACTTCAAAATACGCTATCCTCCATTTAAAAGGTAATAATTGTATCGAAGTTCACCCTATCCTTTAGCCTTTTTACCAGTAATAAAATTATAAATCACCAATACTGCGGCTATGATAAGCAATAAGTGAATAATACCTCCCAGTACTTTAAAGACCAAAAAACCCAAAACCCATCCAATCAAAAGGATAAAGACCAAAACCCACAAAATACTTTTCATATCATTATAATTTACTCCTATTAAAAATAAAGGTTATCACCTCCTGCTTATAACCTTAACCTTCAAAATTTTGACTTTAAAGGATATATGGCCTCAGACAAAACAAAGTGAATTCATACCTATATTTTTAGTTTTAAAGTGTATCGGCTTCATTGCGCTACAAATATTACATTTGAGAATGTAATTCAATATTATGAAGGCTCTCATTATTTTGTTATCGATTTCACTTGTCACCTTAAGCTGTAATCAAAGTCCAAAAAATAAAGTCCCTGAAAAGGAATTGAAAATTAGAGCGGCGAAGAATTACGCCAAACACGATTGGCAAATGGACTCAATCTACAACAGATTTCATTTAGAGGATAGCCCTAATGATTTAAAATGGAAAACCGCCATTAGTCCGCATGACAATTATCGCTTTGCAGGAAAACTCTATTATGAATCCTTGAAAGGAATTAATGCCCCTAACATCATTTTAATTGGTGTGGCACATAGGGCCCGTAATTACAACCTGCAGGACAAACTCATCTTTGGAACATTTACAGAGTGGGAATCACCATACGGTGGTATTCAGGTATCTCCACTCAATCAGGAAATCATGGATAATTTACCTGAATCTAATTTTGTGGTGCATGATAGTATGCAAATCATTGAGCATTCCTTAGAAGCAATTATTCCGTGGCTACAGAAAAAAAATAGGAAAGCCGAAATTGTGCCGATTTTAGTTCCCTACATGAATTACCAATCCATCGACTCTTTAAGTAACAACCTTGCAGAAGTAGTTCATCAAATAATTAAGGAAAAGCACTGGGAATATGGAAAGGATGTTGCCGTTGTCATTTCCAATGATGCGGTGCATTATGGTGACTTGGAATGGGGAGATTCTAAAAATATGGCCCCTATGGGTACCGATTCGGTTGGAACCGAAAAGGCCGTGGCAATGGACATGAAAATCATAAAGGAATCTTTGACAGGAACCATAACCGACGAAAAAATAAAAGCATTTACAGAATTCACCGTTCAAAAAGAGGATTACAAGGAATACAAATGGGTTTGGTGTGGCAGATATTCGGTTCCGTTTGGGTTATCGTTTTCCAATAACCTGAACCTACTTGAAAATACAACTGCACTTGAGGGTACTTTTTTAGGATACCAAACCAGTATTGATCACCCCTTGATCGAAGTGGAAGATTTAGGCATGGAAGTTACCGCACTTTCAACCAATAGACACTGGGTTGCATATACAAGTATCATTTACCAATAACAATTATAGTTAAGCGAACTGGAAATAAGGTGTTTTCAAAATATTCGACTGTCGACATCTAAGTTGACAGTCGAATATTTTTTTTTAACCTTGCTTTATTTACTCTAGCACTAAAGTTTCCTATTCGGAGTATAGGGTGCCCCAGCCGCCTCCAAATCGGCTTCAAACCTTTCCAATATCATAAGATAGCTTCTTAGTTCCTCCTGGAACGTTTTAAAGTCAACACTAGCAATTTCAATATTCCTTTTTTGTGTTTCTGTAGGAGGTTGTGTCGTTTCCCAATGTGCGTATGCTACCTGACCCACCCTAGACCTAATGGAAGGAGCAGTAGATTCGTTCAATGCGCTTTTTATAGGGTCTCCATTTAGTTTAGTTCGTAGTTCATTCAAGTTATCTCCCAGTTCCTCAAAGCGCTCGAAAAGCTTAGGAGCGCCTTTAGGTGTTTTTATCAAGGCTGCCTTAATATACCGTAATCGCTCACTCAACTCACCCATCTTCTGACCGGCAATGGAAACTTGTCTGGAAAGTTCAGCAGTCTCTTTTTGAAATAAGGCCACCGACTTAGTATCTGTTGCCGTTTTATTATTAACTGGTTTTACCATGAAACTTTCCGCATCTCCTTGTTCCTCCAAACTGCCATTTACCAACATATAAAGTTTTACACTATAGTTTCCAGGTGCTGCCAGAGGACCTTGGTCATCCCCAGCCCATGGTGGTTTAAATTCGGGTTCTGTCAAGTTTATGGGGTCTGGTGGTGGAAGTCTCAAATCCCAATTCACCCTATTCAATCCTTTTTTAGCACCTCCTTCAACCCAACGTATAGGTTCATCATTTTCATCGCTTACCAAAAGCAAAACCTTGGGTTCACTCTCAGTGGCTTCTTCTTTAAGCTGATCCCAACCTGGAAAAGGAATACTCATGTTTTTATCCTTTAATGATTCTTCCCGCTCTTTTCGAATAGCTTTGGAAGTCTTTGGAATATCTTTCAGGTAATAGGTGAAAATTGCTCCAAACGGGGGGTTCTCCGAAGCAAAACTAGTAGAACCTGCCGTAGGCATTCCTTTGGCTTGCATGGGTGTATTAGGTACATACCACCAAGCATCCTTTACCGCAAACAATTCGTTTTTTTCCGCTTTAACGGCCTCTGATAATGTCCGTAATGGTGTATAGTCATCTAAAACAAAGAATCCACGACCAAAGGATGCACCTACCAAATCATTGTCCCGCGGGTGTAATTCAAGATCACGGAAGGGTATGGTCGGTACTCCAGATTTAAGCTGAATCCAATTTTCTCCGGCATTGGTGGAGAAGTAAATTCCATATTCGGTACCTATAAATAATAAATTGGGGTTGACCGGATCTTGTTTAATGACCCATACAATGGTCTGGCTTGGCAAATCACCAACTATTGATTTCCATGAACGACCACGATCCTTACTGATAAAAAGGTAGGGTTTAAAATCACCAAACTTGTGGGCATCGGCACTCACAAAAACGGTATTAGAATCATGGGTAGACGCTTCTATATCATTGATAAAAGATTTTTCAGGCACTTTTGGAAGCTCCCCACTTTGTCTCCAACTCGCTCCTCCGTCCTCACTTATGCTTATTAGTCCGTCATCAGAACCGGTATAAAGAAGTCCTTCCATCTTGGGGGATTCCGAGATAGAGGTCAATGTGGCGTATTGAGACATAGCACTATTATCATAAAGCGCATCAACACTCCATACCCTTCCCATGATATCCAGTTCGTAACGGTTCACGTTCGTGGTCAAATCCTTACTGATCGGGGTCCAAGAATTACCCTGATCATCACTACGCCATAGCCGTTGGGAACCATAATACAATCTATTATGGTTGAATGGACTAATAAGAATAGGACTGTCCCAATTCCATCTTTCCGGTGCGTCCCCTGGGCCTGGTTGTGGCTGTATATCCATTCCCTCTTCTGTCGAACGGTCGTAACGGTTCAAGTTACCCTCCTGAATTTCCATATAGACAATGTTAGGGTCTTTAGGATCAAAAGCATTATCGTAGCCGTCTGCACCCAATGGAACATACCAATCACTATTCCGTACTCCTTCGGTGTTCATGGTTCTTGAGGGGCCCAACAAGGTTCCAAGATCCTGAGCCCCTCCAACAATATTGTAAAAGGGCTCGGTACTATCCAAAGAGAGCTTATAAAACTGTGAAATTGGCAAGTTTGGAAAATGCCTCCACGTTGTACCTTCGTCAAAGGTTTCATAAAGTCCACCATCAGTACCCGCCAGTAAATGCTTCCCATTGGATGGGTCTATCCACAGCGCATGGTTATCACTATGCTTTTCCCGACCTGTCCCAAGAACCTTGAAGTTACGACCACCGTCCCTGGAAACACGTATAAATACATCCATCTGGTAAATAAGGTCAGGATTGGTAGGGGACACTTCGATTTCTTGGTAATAGTGCGGCCCCGTTCCCCCAGAAATATAACTACTCTGAAGTTTCCAACTTTCGCCTTTATCCATAGATTTATAAAAGCCCTTCTCGGTCTGATCCGCTTCTATGGTCGCATAAACGATATTAGGCTCGGAAGGGGTAACTGCAATGCCTATTTTCCCCACATCGCCTTTGGGAAGTCCTGTACTTTTTTGAGACCATGATTCCCCGTTGTCCGTTGATTTGTAGATACCTGATTTTGGTCCACCGGAAAGTAAGGCCCAAACGTGTCTTCTCCGCTGATAAGCAGCTGCATAAACGATATCTGGATTTGAAGGGTCAAATTCGATATCGGTTACGCCAGTATTCTCATCTATCTTTAGCACCAATTGCCACGTTTTACCACCATCACTGGTTTTGTACAAACCGCGATCACCTCCTGAAGCCCATAACGGCCCTTCTGCGGCGACAAAGACAACATCACTATTTCGTGGGTCTACTAAAATCTTACCTATATGTTCCGATTTTGTAAGACCCATGTTATTCCATGTAGTTCCACCGTCAATACTTTTATAAATTCCATCGCCCCAGCCCACGTGTCTTCCGCTCACATTTTCGCCAGTACCCACCCAAACAATTTGTGAATTATTGGGGTCAATGGTTACCGAACCGATGGAATAAGAAGGTTGATCTTCAAAAACAGGATTCCATAAAATACCATTGTTCTCCGTTTTCCATAAGCCTCCAGAACCCACCGCCACGTACCACGTACTTGGGTCTTGGGCACTAACTGCAATATCGGCAATTCGACCACCCATAACGGCCGGACCAATACCACGAAGTGTCAAGCCATTTGCGGCTTCACGCATTGTCGCTATATCCGTTTCTTGAGACCGAAGATTTAAAGGAATAGTAATTAGGGAAAGAAGTAGTAGATATTTTATGAAACAGTTTTTGTTGGTCATTTGGATGTGTATTTGATGGGGGTTATATCTAGTTTGCGTTATCTCAAAGTCGAGGATTCCAATACTTTTGATGAATAGTAAAAATAACCAACATTAATGAAAATATTAATTTCTGTTACTAGTATTCATGCGATTTTGAAAGAATTGAAAATAACGCTTTCAATTATGCATATTTAAAAATTATAAAGGGGAATTCTGTTGGAATCATCTACTCTTTGCAACCCAATCCTTATCATCAAAAAAATTGGCTAAATAAGTTGGACTATTAAATAAAGAATTCAAATCAATTGTTATAATTAGTAATTACTTAGGAACCGCACCTTTATCTTGAAAACTTCTTAAAACCTATATTTCAAATCCTCTTTTGGCATATTCAATTTTGCTGCTTACCTTGTTGAGCTGACCAACATAAAATTCATGATTACACTCATCAAAAAGGCCTCTTTATTCAATGAAAGAGTAGCCATTAAAAGTGAAAATAAAAATTATACCTATTCCCAACTTTTAGCTCAATCTGAAAGTATTGCATCCTATTTACTAAAGGAACAACAAGATTTAAACCAGGCAAGAATAGCATTTTTGGTGCCCGCCAGTTTTTCATATGCCTCCGTACAGTGGGGAATTTGGAGGGCTGGGGGAATCGCCGTACCGCTTTGTGAAAAACACCCGTTACCATCTATCCAATATGTTTTGGAAGATACTCAAGCCTCCACCGTTATTTACAGCGAAGCTTTTGAGGAACTACTTTCCCCACTTTTTGAAAGTACGACCATCCAGTTTGTCAAGTATACCGATATTCAATCCGGCAGTTTTGATTTACCATCGATAAATTTAGACCGAAGTGCCTTGATCCTGTATACCAGTGGCACTACGGGCTTACCTAAAGGCGTCGTTACCACCCATGCGAATATTGAAGCACAGATTACCGCATTGACCACGTCTTGGGAATGGGACAAAAACGACCACGTACTTAATGTCCTTCCCTTACACCACGTGCATGGCATCATCAATATGTTGAGTTGTGCCTTATGGAGTGGCGCCTGTTGTGAGTTTTTGCCGAAGTTTAGCCCAAAAGCCATATTTGACATTTTCTTAAAAGGTGAGGTCAACGTTTTTATGGCCGTACCCACTATTTATTTTAAACTGATTTCGTATTTCAACGAACTTCCGGAAACAAAGCAAAAATCGATTTCTGAACAACTGATAAAATTCCGACTCATGGTTTCTGGTTCTGCCGCACTCCCTGTCAGTGTTTTAGAGGAATGGCGAGAAATTAGCGGACATACCCTTTTAGAACGTTATGGTATGACCGAAATGGGCATGGCGATTAGTAATCCGTATAAAGATCAACGAAGACCGGGACATATTGGTCAGCCACTACACGGTGTTTCCATCCGTCTGGCAGATGAAAATAATAAACTCGTTCCTAAAGGGGAACCGGGTGAAATTCAAATAAAAGGGCCCAATGTTTTTAAGGAATATTGGGGGAAACCTGAAGCGACCGCAGAAGCCTTTACCTCTGACGGATGGTTTCAATCGGGTGACATTGCCATTTTTGATGTAGACAGTTACCAGATTTTAGGCAGAAATTCGGTGGACATCATAAAATCCGGAGGGTATAAGATATCCGCCTTGGAAATCGAAGAAGTCATACGTACCCACCCCAATATTGCCGACTGTGGCGTGGTAGGAATTCCAGATTTGGAATGGGGAGAAATCATCGGTGCCAGTATCATTTTAAAGGATTCCCCACTTTCCTCCGAAGAATTGACAGAATGGATCCAAGAAAAATTACCCGCCTACAAAACCCCACGAAAATATATTTTTCAAGAAGACCTGCCCCGCAATGTTATGGGGAAAGTGACCAAGAACGATATCAAAAAGTTATTCAACTAATCGATAAGAATTATGAAAATCTACGGAGTGGCCTTACTGGCGGCCTGCTTTTTGATCGGAAAACTTTTAGGTACGCTTTTGGGCAACCTCATCAATATCAATAGCGATATTGGCGGTGTTGGGTTTGCCATGATTTTATTAATGGGCTCTAGCATTTACCTTAGAAAGAAAGGCTGGTTAGTCCCCGAAACGGAAAAAGGGATTTGGTTTTGGAGCGCCATGTATATTCCCATAATTGTCGCCATGGCGGCCACGCTTAATGTAAAAGCCGCAATTTCTGGCGGATTTGTAGCTGTAGTTGCTGGAATAGCAGCAACCATTATCGGAATGCTCCTGGTCCCTTTGCTTTCTAAAATTGGTAGAACCGATGAAATTCCAAAAATCTAAGCATGGAAATCATTGAAAAAATCATTTCCAAGAATGGACTCATTTTCGCTTTTCTCTTTGTGGGTATTATTATACTTTTTTCCTACTGGGTTTCTAGAAAACTGTTGGGCAATAAAATTCCGGGAGTGGCCATCGCCATTATTATTGGTTTGGCCTTGGCATTTTTGGGGGAAACTAAAGGAATCTCCGATATTCCCCTATTTGCAGGAATGGCGCTTTTAGGAGGTTCCATGTTTCGAGATTTTGCCGTGGTAGCTACCGCCATGAGCGCCGATATCTCTAAAATTAAACAAGCCGGTTTGGCCGGACTCATCTCCTTATTGATCGGGGTAACGCTCACCTTTTTTATCGGTGCCATTATTGCCTATTTTATGGGTTATACGGATGCGGTCAGTATGACTACCATTGGTGCAGGGGCATGCACCTATATTGTGGGTCCGGTTACGGGAACTGCACTGGGGGCAAGTTCTGACGTTATCGCCATTAGCGTAGCCACGGGGGTCGTAAAAACGATATTTACCACTATTGCTACACCGTTGGTTGCCAAAAGAATCAAATTGGATAATCCGCATGCGGCTGTGGTATTCGGCGGACTGATCGGAACTACGAGCGGCGTGGTGGCCGGACTCGCAGCAACCGACGAGAAACTTGTCCCGTACGGCGCATTAACCGCTACCTTTTACACGGGAATAGGCTGTTTGCTATGCCCCTCTATTTTTTATCTGATACTGACCTTTTTCAACTTTTAATAAAAAGGCTCGAATTAGATTGTTTAGGATTAAATCACAGCGGCAATATCTACCGCCACCTTTAACTTACTTTGCCCACTACCGTACACCACTCCTTTCAAGGGGGGCACATCATAGTAATCCCTTCCCCATCCTACCACAATATGTTGGTCTTTCGGAATCTGATTATTGGTGGGGTCAAAATCTACCCATCCAAAACCGGGAATAAAGATGGCGAACCAAGCATGGGACGCATCGGCACCTACGAGTTTTTTCTTTCCTGGCGCTGGTAACGTCTCAATGTACCCACTTACATACCGGGCAGGTAGACCCATGGAGCGTATGCACGCTATGGCAATCTGTGCAAAATCTTGACAAACCCCTTTTTTCTCTTGCATCACTTCCTCAATCGGAGTCGAAATGGTGGAGAATTCAGAATCAAAATCGAAATCGGTATAAATACGTTGCATCAATTCAAATGCGGCATCAAAAACGGAACGGTCTCCCCTAAAGGATAATTCGGCATATTCCTTTATGGCCTTATCGGTACGTCGTATAAAAATCGATTCCAAAATATATTGCTTCGCCTCCAAAACTTCCGGATCCGTTCCCTTTAAAGCAAAAAGCGCATCGTTCATGGTTATCCGCCTGCAGGCATCACTATGAAAGGAGTCGTGCAATTGGGCATAATCCCGTTCTATTTTACTCTTGGTAGTGACTTGTAATATTTTATGCTCTGTCTGTATCGAAAAACGTGTGATGTAATTCCCGAAGAAATCCATACGCTCCGATATTTCCGCGGGCTCTGGTGAGATTTTTATCTTATAATCCAACAACTGCTGCCCGTTCGATTCACGAGGCCGTAATGTTGCTATATTATGGCAATAACTCACCGGTGCATTGTATTCGTATTTGGTGATATGGGTTACATTAAAGATCATGCTCAGATGGGGAAAGACTGTGTAAACAATTGGTTTTGCTTGTCCGTGTGGTTGAAATAGGTATTGGAAATGGATTGTGAGGTCTGATATAGCAAATCGGACAAGTTTTCCATAAGGTCATCCAATTGTTCCCGTTCGTAATCTTTATCTGATTTGGTTTTGGCCAATTTAGAGGCTTCCGCCAATCTTAATTTAGAAAAGGCCTCGAAAACATATCGCTGATAATTATTCAATTGATGATCATGTTTGGAATGCGGTAACCGTGAAATATCCTTTTGCAGACGGTTCACCATAAAGGTCAAAGATCGGGCATAGTCCATATCTAACACCACCAAATCCAACACATGCTCCAACTCAATATGGGAGCGATAGCTGTATCGGTAAATATTCAAACTTTCATGACTGGTCAGCAAATATTCCAGCAGATCATATTCTACCTGCTCATCGTACTTTATGGCCAAAAGTGCTCGGCATTTGGTAATGGTCAAGCTGCTTTGTTCTAGTTGTAAACCGATAAAATATAGCAACAAGCCTTGTTGTACCATGATACTTTCCTCAATCAAGCCCATAAAGGCAATCAAACGGGTAATCAATTGGTTCAAGACTTTTAAAATTCGGTTAATGGAGTGGTCCTCCCCTTCTACCAAGGAGCTCCATAGTTTTTGGATGTTCTCAAAAACCCGCCACATATCCGATGACCACAGGTTACGGATACTGTAGTAGGAATTACTGAACATACTAATCGTATGGGCCAAACTTCCAATTCGCTTTTTATCCAAAATGACGGAAAGCATCTCTTCGTAGGGATTGTCCATCGCCTGTTTTCCAGTTTTCGATTTTTCTACAAATCCAGGATAAGTCCCCGTTAAATGGGTTACGGCTTTGAACAACACTTTTAATTTTTCGGAATCAGGTTGTTCGTTCCGGTTTTGCACGATGGCCATTTGGCGCATGACCGTTCGTAAGAAACGGGCGTTGACCAAGGTTCTGCCCACATACCTACCGGCCCAGTACAAATTCTCGGCCGTTAAACTGGGCAAATCGTTGAGTCCGGAAATGGCGACCGAAGATTTCTTTTGCCATTGCCTATTTTTCTCGTCCTTTTTAGCGCTATCGTCCAAAATCCAAAAATCCTTACTGGTACCCCCGCGTTGGTTGGAGACCCGCACGGTCTCACGATCTGGGGCCACCCGTACCAGCCCCCCGGGCATTACGGAATATTGATTCTTAGAGGCGATACAGAACGCCCTGGTCACCACATTCCTGGGCTCCAAAGTATCTCCGGTCAAATTAGGGGCCGATGAGAAATGGATCCGCTCCTGGGCCACAAACCGATAGGGCCGTTCCTCGATGACTTTTTTCAACGCGTCCAATTCCTCCGGATTCATGAATTCGCCAAAGTAGATACTTTCGCGGTTGGTGCGATCAATACGCTTGATCACCAATTGCGATAAATTGCGCAGCACATAATTTTTTTCCTTTTCCTGACCGCACCACCAAGAGGCGATCTGCGGAAGAATCAATTCCTCCTTCAGGAAATATCTGGATATGGCAGGCATGAACGGAATCAGTCCCGGGTTTTCGATGACCCCACTACCTACCGGGTTGATGACGGACACGTTCTTTCTTCGGATGACATCCAGCAATCCGGCAACCCCCAAATGGGAATCTTCCCGAAGTTCCAAGGGATCGGTAAAGGCATCGTCTACCCTACGCAATACCACGTCTATCTGTTTCAGTCCCTGAAGGGACTTCATCCAGAGATAGCCATCGCGCACTACCAAATCATTGCCCTGCACCAAAGGATAACCTAAGAAGGAGGCCATATAGGCATGTTCGAAATAAGTTTCGTTATGGGAACCGGGAGTCAAGATGACAATGTTGGGATTTTCCTTTTTCCCCGGTGCCGCATCGATCAACATCTGGTTGAGTTCCTGAAAGAAACCGGACAGGCGTTGTACGTTCATCTTGGAATAGATATCGGCCAGAATCCTACTGGTCGTTGACCTGTTCTCCAGCGCATAGCCCATTCCCGATGGCGCTTCGGTACGGTCGTTGACCACCCACAAACGCCCATCGGTACCCCTACATAGATCCGCGGCATATATGGAAAGTAACTTTTCGATGTTCAGTTCCATCCCGGAGCATTGCCTTAAAAATCCGCGATGCCCGTAGATCACTTCATGGGGAATGATACCGTCCTTAATCAGTTTGCGCTCGCCGTAAACGTCCTTCAGTACCAAGTTCAATAGCTCGGCACGCTGCTGTATGCCGGCCTCTACCTTCTTCCATTCGTCTTGGTGCAGGACAAAAGGGACCACGTTCAGGCTCCAAGGCCGGTGCATCCCTTTGGGGTCGTTGTACACGTTATAGGTGACCCCGTTTTCGGACAATAACCAGTCGATATCTTTTTGACGGGCCATTAAACCATTTACGCCCAGTTTGTCAAAACTGCTGAACAGTTTGTTCCAATAGGGTTTTACCCCGTTGTTGAGCGCGAACAGCTCATCGTTATTTTGATGCGTCGTATAACTGGATAACCAGCTGGTCTTCGTTGGTGTTGGCATTACCTTGTTCATTACTTCTTACGTAAATCCGTGATATGTGGATATTCCGGATTTATGGGGATTTCTTTGTACGCAAATGTATTTGAACCTTGTTTAGGTTCTACCATTCTGCCCAAAAAATTTGTTGTAGCGGTCAATTCTGTCGGTGTTACTTCGCCTTGGGTATGGCCAATGTCCCAGAAACGATTGATCCTTCTGGACTCCGCTTCCAGACTGTTCACCGGATAGGTGTCATAGGAACGGCCGCCCGGGTGCGCCACAAAATAGGTGCAGCCCCCAATGGATTTCTTGTTCCAGTTGTCCACGATATCGAAGACCAACGGTGTATCCACCCCTAAGGTAGGGTGTAGTGCGGACCAAGGTTCCCAGGCCTTAAAGCGGACACCCGCCACATATTCACCCTTGGTCCCGGTTGGGCTCAATTCTACTTTTACCCCGTTACAGGTCAACGAATAGCGTTCGTCCGTAAAATTATTGACTTTCACTTGTACCCGTTCCAATGAGGAATCTACATAACGTGCGGTTCCACCGCCGGACATTTCCTCGCCCAATACGTTCCAAGGTTCAATGGCCATACGCAGTTCTAACTGTATGGAATTGATTTCGACCATGCCGTAGAGTGGGAAACGGAATTCAAAGAACGGATCGAACCAATCCAATTTAAACGGATAGCCCGCATCGTTCAATTGCTCCACAATGTCCTTGATATCTTCCTTTACATAATGCTCCAACAAGAATTTGTCATGCAACTCTGTGCCCCAACGCACCAAATCATGCTTGTACGGATTTTTCCAGAACCAGGACACCAAGGTACGCACCAACAACATCTGCATCAAGCTCATCTGTGCATGCGGGGGCATGTCAAAGGCCCTTAATTCCAAGATTCCCAAACGGCCCGAAGACGAATCTGGGGAATATAATTTATCGATACAGAATTCCGCCCGGTGGGTGTTCCCGGTTAAATCGGTCAATAAATGACGGAACAAACGGTCGGTCAACCAAAACGGCACTTCCTCATCATCGGGAATCTGTGAAAAGGCGATTTCCAACTCGTACAGATTTTCCAAACGGGCCTCGTCGACACGGGGTGCCTGACTGGTGGGCCCGATAAAAGCGCCGGAAAACAGATAGGAAAGTCCCGGATGGTGCTGCCAAAAGGTCAACAGGCTTCGCAATAATTGCGGATTGCGCAACAGGGGACTATCGGCCGGGGTCGTACCCCCCAAGGTAACGTGGTTTCCACCTCCCGTACCGGTGTGCTTGCCGTCCAACATGAATTTTTCGGTACCCAGACGCGCTTGTTTGGCTTCAGCGTACAAGGTCAAGGTATTATCGGTCAGCTCCTTCCAGTTTTTGGCCGGGTGCACGTTCACTTCGATGACCCCTGGATCCGGCGTAACCTTCAAGACTTCCAAACGGTTGTCGCGTGGTGGTTCGTAGCCCTCCAAAATCACGGGAACGTTCAATTTTTTAGCGGTCGCCTCGATACTGGCCACCAGGTCCAAGAAATCCTCTGCACTGTCCAAGGGCGGCAAGAAGAGGTAGAGTTTTTCATCCCGTACCTCAGCACAAAGGGCCGTGCGTACATAGGGTTGTTTTTTAGAGGCGGAAGTATCCGGTTTGGAATGCATCCGTTGCTCCAATTCGGCACCATACGGGGGCAGTTCCGGTCGTTTTTCGAACAGTTCCGGCTCTGCCGTGGGTTCAGACGGTACTTCTGGATACTTGGGTAGGGAATTCAAGGGCAACCGTAATCCGATGGCCGAATTCCCGGGCGTCAACAATAAATGTTCACCCCGAAACTCCCAGACATTGGTCAGCCAACGTTGATTTTTCTTGATCAATGGAAATACATGGCCCACGGTTTTACCGATGCCCTGCTCCAAGATATCGCCCAACTTGCGGCGTAGGTGACTGTCGTCTTTATTGTATTTTTTAGGGTCTATGTCAATGGGGAGTTTTCCCTCTTCCCACAAAAAGTAAAAGGCATCCTCATAGGCCGGGGCCACACTTTCGTCTGATGTGCCCAAAAAGCCGGCCAAGGTTTTTAGAAAGGTTTCCGTAATATTCTCCGGAAGTTCATATTTCCCCGAAAAAGAGGCCAATAAACTAGGGTCGTTCCATATTTTTTCGCCGTCCTTTCGCCAATGTATGCCAATAAGCCATCTGGGTAAAGGCTCGCCCGGATACCATTTTCCTTGGGCATGGTGCAACACGCCACCTTTACCGAACACATCCATCAAACGCAAGGAAAGCTTACTCGCCAATTCGCGCTTATGCTCCCCATCTGCAGCGGTGTTCCACTCCTCACTTTCCATATCGTCAATGGAAACAAAGGTAGGTTCACCGCCCATGGTCAAGCGTACATCGTTCTCCTGCAACTCCTCCTCCACTTTAAAACCAAGCTCATAAATGGCGTTCCATTGCTCTTCTGTATACGGTTTGGTCACACGGGGCGATTCAAAAATACGGGTCACCGAATTTTCGAACTCAAAGGTGGTTTCGGCAAAATCGGCCATACCGCTTACCGGTGCGGCACTTTCGTAAGACGGGGTACACGCTAAGGGAATATGCCCCTCCCCGGCCAAAAGCCCCGAGGTCGCATCCAGACCAATCCATCCCGCACCGGGCAAATACACCTCAGCCCAAGCATGCAAATCGGTAAAATCCTCTTCGGGACCGGAAGGACCATCCAAGGATTTTTCGTCGGACTTCAACTGGACCAAGTAGCCGGATACAAAACGGGCCGCCAAGCCCAAATGACGCAAGGTCTGTACCAACAACCAAGCGTAATCCCTACAGGAACCTAATTTACTGCTCAAGGTTTCCTCGCAGGTTTGTACCCCGGGATCCATACGTAACGTATAGTTCAAGTGTTGGTACAGATCACTGTTGAGTCCGATTAAGAAATCGATACTTCGTTTTGGAGTTAAATCAATTTTGGACAACCAATCGGTCAATAAAGGTCCACTTTCCACCTTTTCCAAATAGGGCAAGAGTTCCTTTTTCAAGTCCTCAGAATAGGTGAACGGAAAATTCTCTACCGCTTCCTCCACGAAAAAATCGAAGGGGTTAATGGTCTTTAGATCCGCAATAATCTCGACATCTACGGATAACTCCGTTGTTTTCTCCGGAAAAACGATACGGGCCAAGTAGTTCCCAAAAGGATCTTGCTGCCAGTTAAAAAAGTGGTTTTCCGGTTTTATTTTAATGGAATAGGCCTCAATGGGCGTTCTACTGTGGGGAGCAGGCCGTAACCTGAATATATGTGGAGATAAGCTAATGGGCCTATCGTATAAGTATTTGGTTTTGTGTTTTATTGCAACTTTTAATGCCATGTGTCTTCTAATTTCAATCCTACCTAATATAAGCACTAATATGTGCAATCGTGCAATACAAAGGGGGAATCCTTGAAATTTTTATCCATAAAAAATTAACAGCCCCGTTTATTGCTAGATTGGTGATCTTGGGGTGGTTTTCTATTGTATTTGGTGGAATTGGATAGGAACACTATTCAATTCATCTCTAATTAGTTACTATATTCATACTTTTAGAAGGGATATAGGTACTAGTATTTATATCCGTTCGTTGTAAACCATACCGAAAAAAATGAAGGATAATCCAAAAGAATTAATAGATGATTTGAAAGTTATAAGGACTATTCATTCAAATCAATCAAGAAAATTTGACTTGTATAACAATATTTATTTAGTAATAACAATAATTGTAGCTGTTATAATTTCATTCATCGGATTTTCTGGAATTGAAAATTTGTCAATTTTATTTGGTAGCAAAGAAGAACCCTATAACAAAGAGATGATTCAATTCACTATGAATGTGATGACTTTACTAATTTTGATTATAACAGTTCTTGGGCTGATTTTTAAGTTTGAAAGAAAGATGAATAAGAATTATAATGCAGTTGTAAATCTCACAGAGTTTATTTCTGACGTTGAATTTACATATTCTAACAACGGAGCAGTTACTACTGCATTTAAGCCTACTGATTTACCAATTTATAGTCAAAAATATAAATCACTTATCAACTCATTGCCAGCAACTAAAGACAGTCATTATTTTCAAGCGCTAAAAACCATAAAGAAAAAGAAGAAAATCAAAAAATTTATTGACAGTGACGATTATGATAACAAATCAAAAATTGGTCGTCGAATTCATATATACAAATTGTAAAATGGAAATAAAAAGAATTTTAAACGCAAATTTCCGCATCAATCAAATTATCAGTTCTTTCACTTTCATTAGTGAAGAAGAACTTTATTTGACTGGTGGAGCATTACGAAATGCCATTTGGAATAATTTACACGGTTTTGACGACGGATATGAATTGGAAGATTGTGATATAATATTTTACAATCCGAATAGAATTGAAAAATCATATGAGAAATTAATTGAACAAAAATTAAAACTATTAAATCCTATTATTAATTGGTCTGTTAAAAATCAAGCTCGTATGCATTTAAAAAACGGACATCTACCATATAATTCAATACGAGATGCCTTAAAAGCATTTCCAGATACCGTTAGTGCTATTGCTATAGATAAAAATTGGAATACAATTGCACCTTACGGATTGAGGGATTTATTTAACCTATCAATAAACGAGACTAATTATTGTCATATAAATGAAATTGGGACTTTTAATAAAAGAGTCATTGAGAAAGATTGGTTAAAAAAATGGCCAAAGCTGAAATTGAGCGAAAAAGTACGGTTTACAACAACGTATATAGCTCATAGCTGGGCAGTTGCCTAAATGAAGTTAAGGCATATTTACGAGTTCGCCAAATTTTTAAATTAGACGATTTTCAATAAAAAAGATAAATAGTAAAATTTAAAAATCTGGCTTGTGCTCAATCCGAAAATGATTTTCTAATTTGCCCGCTACGAGCCATATACAAGACCGTTGTGCATAATGCGGAAAACGTGCTAAAATTGAACATTTGAACTAAAAACGCCAACGCACAAACAGCACATTAGGCTTTCTGCCAACACACGAGCCAACGCTAGGAAGTAATAATTAAATATGATAAAACTAACCGAAATCGGATTAACATTTACAGATGGAGACGAATGGGAAGCATTTTGTCAAAGTTGCTTAAAGATTAAGCATCAACATCATAATTTTAAATCTGTGCCAGCGGATTCAGGTGGTGATTATGGTCTTGATGGTTATAATTCAATTGGAGATGCATATCAATGTTATTGCCCAGAAAAAGAATATACTGATAAAGAACTATACGAACATCAAAGAGATAAAATAACTACTGACGTTCAAAAATTGTTTGATTATCAAATCAAATTGAGAAAAATACTCAATGGTAATAAGATAAAAGTTTGGCATTTCACAACGCCTTTGATTAAATCCAAGGAATTAATTTTGCATTGCAATTCAAAACAAAATCTAGTAAGAAGTTGGAATTTAGACTTTATAGATGATAATTTTGAAATTGGATTAAAAGATTATGAATATTTCCTGCCAGAAATTCCTAGCGTAATTGATACAGGAAGACTATTAAAACCTATTACTTATCCAGAAATAGACTTCACGAGTACTGAACCAACTAATCAAACAATAGAGGACTTTAAGGCTGTATATGAAAACAACACCTTTGTCGAAAATGGTTTAAGAAAAAATGCAAAACTTTTTCCTGATAATCCTAAAAAAGATTATGCTCAAAACATAGTTGGTCTTACCGATTCACAGATAAAAGACTTCTTAGTAGGTGAAGATATATTAGAGAAGTGGTCAAATTTTAATAATAAACTTTACGAAAAATTTGTTCGGGTTAGAAATACACTCGGAAAGAGAGTAGCTAAAGAAAGTCTTATTCCTGTTAATGATAACAGAGAAAAGCTTAAAGAAATAGATAGTACTGTAAAAGCACTTATCAATAAAGAATTTCATTTTTTATCAGAATCTAATAAGGAAGAATTAACAGCGTATTTGGTTTCTTTTTGGATTTTAGAATGTTCATTAGATTTTAGTTAAATGCAAGAAAACAAATACATATCATTCACAGAAAGAGAAATGCCTTTATACGTTAACTACAGACCTATGTATAAGGTTTCCCAAATTCTTTTAATACTTTATTTCAATGGATATGCAGGTAAAGCGAGTCTACTAAAGCTTCATATGTTTTCTTGGGCTTTAAAATCATACGAAAACTTGAATATTCTTAAAGATTTTGTAACCTCAAATTATCAAAAAAAACTTCAGTTTTTCGGTATTGAATCAACCTTAAATAGAGCATTAAATTTAGCCTACGCTGAAAAATTGGTTGACTTTGATAAAGGTAATTATAAGCTTTTAGAGAAGGGGCGAAAGTTTGTAGAACAAATAATTGAAGATGAAGCTTTGTTCGTAGATGAAAAACAGGTTTTAAAATTAATCGGAAAGAAGATTCCGGAAAAAATTATTGACGGATTAATAAATCAATGGAAGAATGCTTAAAATAAGAGCTTTAAAAATAACAATCAATACTGATAAAGGTGTTTACGGAACACCACTTCTTCGGTTTAGTGATAGTTTAACCATAATAAAAGGTTTTAACTCAACAGGAAAAAGTACGCTGTTTCAGTCAATTTTATTTTGTTTAGGTTTAGAAGAACTTATTGGAGGAAAAAACGAGAAAACAATGCAATCTGTTCTTAAAAGTGAAATACTTAATAATCAGAATAAGATTGAAGCAAAGGTAATAGAGTCCAATATTCTTTTGGAAATTGAAGGCAATTCTGTAGTTACAGTTAAAAGGTATATCTCTAGTGAATCAAAAAACTCAGGATTAGTTGAAGTTTTTAATGGACCACTTTTAACAGAGCCTAAACAATATGACTATGTTCCTATGTATGTTCACGACAAAGGAGCAGCTGATAGTAAAAATGCTTTTGGATTCCATTCTTTTCTTGAGAATCTTATGGGTTGGGAATTACCGCAAGTGCAATACAAAGACGGAAGCTTTAGAAAATTATATCTTCAAAATATTTTCCCTAGCTTCATTATTGAACAAAAAGCAGGTTGGACAGACTTTCTAGCAACGATTCCATATTATGCATTACTAGATAAAGAAACAAGAGCATTAGAATTTCTTCTAAATCTAGATTCTTGGAAAATACAACAACGTAAATCAAAATTAAAACAAGACAAAAATGATTTAATCTTTGATTGGAGAAATAAATACAATGAATTTAAATCTCTTGCTAACCAAATAGCTTGTGAAATAAGAGGTGTAGGTGCTCAACCTGAAATTATAGCCTCTACTAATTCCGTTTATTTAGTTTATGAAACAGAGGAAAGAACATATAACATATCTGAATATATTTCGGCACTTGAAGAAGAATATGAAGAATTAGTTGATTTAGAGATTCCAAATGTAGGAGAACAAGCAGAAGAATCTGAACTACGAATTAATCGACTAAATGAACAATTAAGTAATTATTCTATTAATCTTTCATCAACAATTAATCAAAAGAATTTAGCCATAAGCAAGTATAAGTCTTTTGAAGAAAGGCTTTTAGAACTTGAAAATGACAAGGTTCAAAATGAATATCATCTAAAAGTTAAAAAGAAAGGTGCTGAACAAGGCTTTGCAATCGCACACGACAATTGTCCTTATTGTAGTCAAGGTCTGAATGATTCATTACTTCCTAAAGATATTGAAATCGTTCCAATGCAGATAGAGGAAAATTTGGAATATCTAAAAGCGCAAATTAATCTAATCAAAATTTATATCTCAAATCACAAAAACGACATCTCTGATTTAGAAAAACGTATTGACCTTTTTAATATTAGAATTTCAGAAACAAGAAGTGATATACGAACTCTTAAAACACAATTAACTAGTGACAACCGATTACCATCAATTGAATTAATAGAAAAGCGATTGAAGTTGAAAGCAAGACTCGATTTGTACCGAAGAAAATACGAAGAGTTAGCCTCTTTTCAAGAAGATTTTAAGAGTTTATCTGACGAATGGGTACAAATATTAAGTGAAGAAAAGAAGTTACCAATATCACTTTCTGCATTCGATTACAAGAAAATATCGGAGTTGGAAAGAATATTTAAAGAACTACTTGGCGAATTTCATTACAGGAGTAAAACAATTGACAGCATAAGTATATCAAGAGACACCCTAATGCCTGTGGTAGACAGATATTCTTTAAAATTCGATTCATCAGCAAGTGATTTTACCAGAGCAATTTGGAGTTATACAATTGCATTAAAAGAAACTTCTGAAAAATTTGATTGTAACCATCCTAAACTTTTCATCCTTGATGAACCAGGACAACAAGAAGCTGGGGATAATGACCTTCAATTTTTATTAAAAAGATTAGGTAATTATGATAGTACTCAATCAATTGTCTTTTCTTCATTTCATCAATCTGAAGAAACTTTTAAAGCCTGTACTAAAGACGTTGATTATGAACTTATAGATTTAGGAAAAGAAAAATTTATTAAAAAAATATAATTGAATGCCAACACTAAAACCATACACATTTACAATTCGCTACAGCCAACGCTACGCCCAAAAATTGCAAAAGAGTATGTCTTGCCAACGCTCAATTCCGAACTAAATAACAAATATCGGAAAACTAAGCTGAACGTGAAAAGCACTATGCACAACAAAAACCTGAGGTGAAAACAAAAAAAATTCTCGTTAGACACAACACCATACATCCACCGTTAGTAAAAACAAAAAAGTATTGTCTACAAGAATCTGATTAAAAAAAAAATGAAACCTATAAAATCGCTCCTAGCCGTGCTTTTAATGTACTGTTTCTCTGCAACAGCACTTTATGCACAAACCGAAAAGGAGCAAATTCTAGCCCTTAGAGACGCCTCTAACCAAGCGCTGAAAGCCCTTGACCATACCAAAGTGCTCTCCTTTTTAACCGATGATGTATTGACCACTACGGGTAGCGGAACTTTATTGTCCGGTAAAAAAGCACTGGAAGACTATATTTTAGAAGCTGGCGACAGCAAAATGTACTGGGTACGCAGCACACAAGAAATTGAGGTAAACGAAAAAAGAGGATTGGCCTGGGAAAACGGCACTTGGAACGGGTACGACCCCGAAAAAAGTGATGATGCGATTGTTGGGGGAAATTATTCGGCCATGTGGACCAAAGACTCTGGAGCATGGAAAATAAAATCACAGCTTTTTGTAACCTTAGAGGAAAAATAGAGTTGCAATCCATTATTTAACAACACTTTACCAACCCAAATCCTCCTTGCATAAAAAATGTTCTCTAATTTCCTAGCTGAAAAAACAGCACATTTTGAGAACGAAAACCACTTTCGGAATTTGTTGCCTTTTGTATATTTTTTTAAATCCGAATTTCAATTTTGGTCAAGAAAAAATTATCCAAGGAAAAGTCCGAAACCTCAATAATGACGTTTCCAATGTGCTCGTCGTAAATCTACGATCTAAAAAATCAACGATTACAGATGCTACTGGTGTATACACTATGGAGGTTACCTTGAGGGACACCCTAAGATTTACAGCCGTGCAATTTCACCCAAAAGAAATCGAAATTACAGCATCCATTTTGTTCCAAAATTCACTTGTTGTGGATCTCAATGAAAATGTGATCAAACTAAATGAAGTTACCGTGACACCTTATAATTTAAGCGGTAAAATAGCCTTTGACCTTGAAAGACTCAACCTTGAACCTTCCGTTACGTCTTCTACTTTGGGTTTACCCAATGCAGATGTAGAAATAATGACCCAAAGTGAACGGCTACTTTTAGAGGCGGACAGAGGCAAATTTCTAAGGGTTGCAACTATTGAGGACCAAGGAAAAGTATATGAAATTCTTGGCTACCTAAATCCAATGCTTATTATAAATACCCATAAAATCATGAACCGGGTTTCCGGAAGAACAAAGTCTTTAAAAGAACGGGTTGCCAGGGATGAGGATATCGAATTAGAAAAAGAAATCCTTACAACCTTCTCCAAACAGATCCTATCAGAAAGTTTCAATATCCCAGAAAAAAGTATTGATGCTTTTCTTTCCTATTGCTTGTCCCAAGATGACTTTTCAGATGTATCCCAAGCAGCAAATACAGTTGAAGTTTGGGAATATTTAGAAGCTAGAAGTATTGAATTTAAAAAATAGAATTCTGAGACTATTAAAAAACATACTCTTATTTCAAAGGAAAATATTGCTTACCTCCTATCTAGTTTCTATTCCTATAGGAATTTTACTTGGAGGGAAACCGCTGGGCATTGGGTTTAGTTATCTCATCATCGCCCCGATCATTCACTATCATGTTTATGAACTGAAAAATAAAAATGAATATTACTATTACTATAATTTGGGACTAGGCCATTTTCAACTATGGAGTTCTACTTTCCTTATTGCCTTTATCAACCTGTTAATCTTAGCACTTCTATGAGCACATTACACATAGATAGTTTGAAAAAATCTTATGATACTAACATTATTTTGAGCGATATTTTCCTTTCTTGTGAAATGGGAGAAATTAAAGGACTTATTGGGCGAAACGGTTCTGGAAAATCTACACTGCTTAAAATAGTATTCGGGACCGAAAGTGCAGCATCAAAATTTGTGAGGGTAGGCGATAAAATAATCAGGACAGTTTCAGATGGCAGACATTTGATCAACTATTTACCGCAAGAGAATTTCCTTCCCAATAACACTAAAGTAAAAACATTGATAAATCTCTTTCTACCAAAGAAAAGTAGAAAGCTCGTGTTGAATAACGAACATATAAAACCAATCTTGAACCACGTAAATCAAGATTTATCCGGTGGGGAAAAAAGAATAGTTGAAATATTGCTAATCATCCATTCAGATGCAGAATTCATTTTATTAGACGAACCTTTTAATGGCGTAAGTCCGATTATAAAAGAATACATCATTGATTACATTAAGGAACTAAAGTCTGAAAAAGGTTTTATCATCACCGACCATGATTACGAAAATGTAATCCAATTAGCGGATAGCATTGTTTTCTTGAAAGATGGATTTTTGAAAAGTATTAAGGAAAAAAGTCACCTGGTTGATTTAGGATACCTATCTCAATCTGCTTATGACTCCATCTATAAAAGCTGAATATATTTAGGTTTACATTAGTTTAATATGGCTTTTCAAAAATTGCTCGTACTTTGTCATCTTCAAGACAAAACCACCAAACATGATCAATCGAACTAGCCCATCAGTTCTACTGTTTTTTCTAGGCATAATCACCCTAGTTTCCTGCAATCAAAAATTTGCACCTACTGTATCTACACCAACCCCTCAACAGATAACCACCCTAAATTCTAAAGAGGCACAGACTAAACCCTACCTCATTTTGATTTCCTTAGATGGTTTTCGTTGGGATTATGTGGAGAAGTATCATCCGCCTAACTTATCGGCATTTGTCAATGGCGGCGTAAAATCGAAATCGTTAATCCCCTCCTATCCTTCTAAAACCTTTCCGAACCATTACACGATTGCCACCGGCCTATACCCAGACCATCATGGTATTCTAGGGAATGTTTTTTACAGCTACAAAAACCAGAAAGACTACAATATCAGAGACCGGGAAACCGCTGAAAATGGTAGTTTTTATGGTGGTTCACCCATTTGGCTGGAAGCGAACAAAGCAAATATGGTGACGGCCAGCTTCTTCTTCGCCGGTACGGAGGCCGATATTCAGGGAATCACCCCCACCTATTACTACAAATACGACGGAAAAGTAAAAAATGAGACCCGAGTAGCACAAGCGGTAGACTGGCTAGAACTCCCAGCCGAAAAAAGACCGCATTTGATCACGATGTATTTTAGTGATATGGACGATACCGGTCATAAATACGGACCTTCCAACGAAGCTGAAATAAAAAAAGGCCTGTTCGAATTGGATAAAAGCTTGGGCAAATTGTTCAAAGAGGTCGCCGCCACGGGTTTGCCGGTGAACATCATCATCGTTTCCGACCATGGTATGGCCGACCAAACGACCGATACCCTTATCCCTATGGATAGTATTGAAAATGACAGCCTGTTTACATGCAATAAATAGCGGTTCTATCGTAAACATTCACCCAAAAGAAAATGTGGACATGGATGCTTTACTAGCCTACTTGAAACAAAAAGAGACCCATTTTAAAGTATATGCCACTGCGGACACCCCAGGATTTGAACAAATACCTACCAGTAAAGATTGGGGTACATTTCAATTGGTTCCCGAAAAAGGATATTACTTCGCCACCGAAAAGGGAATTGCCACTCGTATTGAAAAGAACATCATCACTACCGGAGTACATGGTTTTGAAACCGACTTTACGGATATGCACGGCATTTTTTACGCCAAAGGCCCCGCTTTTAAAAATGGTTTTGAGGTGCCCTCGGTTAAAAACATCCACATCTATCCGTTAATGTGTAAAGTGATGGATTTGGAAATCCCGACAGGAATTGATGGGAACATAGATGCACTGAAAAGTGTTTTGATTAATAACTAAACCTTTCATAAACTCATTGCATTTTAAAACGTATTGTCAGTTCGAGTGAAACCCTGAAAGAGGTTTTGTACTCGAGAACGATTGGAACACGCAAGGCTTCGCTCAGGGCATTGCCATTTTGAACAAGCGAGCTTCTCGATACAAATTTTCTCGTACCTCACAAATTGACTCGAAGTGACGGAGGAACAAATTGAAAAAAGGAAATCCAAAACGAAGTGTCAGTTCGAGTGAAACCCTGAAAGAGGTTTTGTATCGAGAACCCTTTGGAACATGCGAAGCTTCTCGATACATTTTTTAGATTCGCGATGCTCAACCAAAAAACACTCGAAGTGACATACTAACAACTAAAGGGATGTAAAAACACAAAACAAAGTGTCAGTTCGAGTGGATTTTTCTTGAAGAGCATCGGAAAGAAAAAGTTGTATCGAGAACCACTGGCACACGAAAGCTTCTCGATACAAATTTTCTCATACTTCGCAAATTCACTCGAAATGACGGAGGAACAAATTGAAAAAAGGAAATCCAAAACGAAGTGTCAGTTCGAGTGAAACCCTGAAAGAGGTTTTGTATAGAGAACCCTTTGGAACATGCAAAGCTTCTCGATACATTTTTTAGATTCGCGATGCTCAACTAAAAAACACTCGAAGTGATATAATAACAACTAAAGGGATGTAAAAACACAAAATAAAGTGTCAGTTCGAGTGGATTTTTCTTGAAGAGCATCGGAAAGAAAAAGTTGTATCGAGAACCACTGGAACACGAAACGCTTCTCGATACTAATTTTCTCGTGCCTCGCAAATTCACTCGGAGTGACAGATGAAAAAAGTAAGGGGCAGGACAACGTGAAATGAAGTGTCAGTTCGAGTGAAGCCCTGAAAGAGGTTTTGTATCGAGAACCCTTTGGAACACGAAAGCTTCTCGATACTAATTTTTCGTGCCTCGCAAATTCACTCGAAGTGACATGTGGCATGCTACGATTTACGTAACAATTCAAACAATAAAACGCACTGTCAGTTCGAGTGAAGCCCTGAAAGAGGTTTTGTATCGAGAACCCTTTGGCACACGCGAGCTTCTCGATACTAATTTCCTCGTACACTTCGACAAGCTCAGCGACCCAAACTAATTTAACTTAAACCTATGAATATTTCATCCCTGGGGATTTATAAAGTCGATTCCTTTTTTACAACAGCTTTGGTTTGCCTTACTTATCTAGGCTTTACCGGATTATAGATTTGTAGTTATGACGCATTTGGGAAAGGAATTAAAAGCTTCCCTAGGATGAATGCTGTACATTTTAGCCGTTAAAATTGAACAGCCTGGTTTACTTCAAAAGTGCGGCTTTTTGTTTTATTACAAAGGCACGCAATGCATATGGCCCAATTATAAAGATGGTTTTTTAGCATTTTTTTAAAAAGCATTGAGACAATATAATCTTACTTTGCAAGTTTTTCAGGTTAACTAGATAAAAAACGAAAGCACTATACCTGTTCTTCATTATCTAGCTTTATATACTAAACTCACTTAAACTGTAAGCACCCATTAGATTTTAAAGATGAGGCGCCTTAATTTTGAAATATGATCAGCCGAATTAAAAATAGCGGTTTAACAAAATTCCTTTGGGGCCTGATGGGATTGTACATGCTCAACATTAGCGTGGATACGGCAGACCCAAATCCTGAATATATCCCAGAAAATTTATCGATAAACGACCAAGAGAGTATTGTTGAGATCTTGCTCGAAAAAATTCTGGGCTATGAAAATGCTATTGAAGAAACTGATGATAACGACAGGGAAGACCATACCAGTAAAACGAATGTCAAAGTTAATTTGATTGCACAAAATACTTTTAATCATAGTCTAAACTTATTTTCTACCACCCTAGGGCAACAGAAATTTACCCATGTTACCCCCTATTTATCAACCGGCTTTCATAAGCTCGACATTCCCCCGCCCAAAATTTAATTTGTTTTTACTTCTTTGATTAATTCCTAGCGTTACCACTAATGTTAGGAGAACTTCTGTATTCATAAAAAACAAATTTAAAATGAACATTACTAAATTATGCATGCTCTTTATACTCTTAACATGCTCAACCTATTCTAACGCTCAGGTTTCCAAATCCGAAAAAGACAGTATTTACATTCAACAGGTAGAAGACGATAAGTTGCCTGACAAAGTCTTACATGCCGAACCACTTTATATTGATCTAATTCGGGATTTAGGTGCGAGAAAAGGTGAAAAAGAATGGAACTTAGGCCTGGGTTTAACCGATAACCTACAATTCGACGCTTATGAAGCTCTCATAGAATATGAATGGGCACCTATGGACAGGTTAGGATTGGAAGTTGAATTGCCTTTTACATTCTACTCCCCTATAAATGGTGCCGGAAGGAAAATGGTGCCATCTAACCAATTAAACAGTATTAAAATTGCTGCCCAATGGTCATTCTTTGTCAACGAGCCTATGGCCACCTCAATGGCGGTTGGCTATATAAACGAATTTGAACTATCTAACTTTACAGACTTTGGAAAACCTTTCCTAAGGGGAAATGTTTATAATCCGTTTTTCGTAGTCGCCAAACGCTGGGGTAACAATTTTCATTCTTTAATCTACACAGGGCCCATGATTACCCAGCATTTCAGCACTAACCAATTTCATACTACCTATGACGTTAATACTAGCTTTCATTACATGATTCCGGGTACCAGAAACTTTATAGGTGTAGAATTCAACAAGACGTTTGACGATGACGACTTTGACATGACCATACGACCTCAAATGCGTGTTGGAATTGCAGACAATCTGTTGATAGGGATTATTGGAGGAATTCCTGTGAGCCGGGAAAATGAAAGATTAAGCTCCTTTTTAAGATTGATATGGGAACCGAAACACAAACATTAAAATCTTGTCGATATATTTAAATCATATCAAAAAGGGTTTAACCTTAAATTGAGTATTTTGGTGTCTAAATACATAAAGTGCGAGGAAATGGAGTATTGCCTAGAACCCCGCACTCTATTTCATGACTGTTACCATGTTAGACCAAAACATGAAAAAATACGTGCCGATTATCTTGGTGTTATCCATCGTCAAGTTTGTAATCCAATGCTTAGGAAATCGTAATTACGGTTTTCACCGTGATGAATTATTACACTTGTCCGTCAGTGAGCATCTCGATTGGGGCTATATGGAGTTTCCTCCACTCATTGGTTTAATCGGAAAAATTGCCCATTGGTTTTTTGATTATTCACTATTGGGTGTTCGATTTTTCCCAACCTTGGCCGGGGTAGGCATCCTAATTTTATGTTGCCTAATGGCTATAGAATTTGGTGGAAAAGCAAGGGCAGTTTTACTATCTGGCCTATGTATTTTAGCCTTTATACCCTTTTACCGAAATCATACGCTTTTTCAACCTGTAGCATTTGACCAATTCTTTTGGACCTTGGGCTTTTATCTACTTATCAAATACATCAACGCTCCCAACAAAAAATTCCTGTTGCTATTGGGCATTACTTTGGGCTTGGGACTATTGACCAAATACACCATTTTGGTTTGGGCGTTTGGCGTGTTCATCGGTCTGTTATTTTATCAAAAAGGAAGCCTTTTTAAAAACAAGTGGCTTTACGTTGCCGCATTCATTTCGCTTCTAATTTTCTTACCTAACATCATCTGGCAAGTACAACATGATTTTCCACTTTTAAAGCATCTACAGGCGCTTAATGAAAACCAATTGGAGGGTATGAATCCTATGGAATTTGGTTTGGAACAACTCAACTTTCCGTTTACGCTCCTTGTCAGTCTGATTGGATTGGCTGCCTTACTCATGGGTAAGCACTTAAAAAAATATAGGGCGGTTGGTGTCGCAGTCCTAGTTATTTTCAGCACCTTATGGTTGCTTCATTCCAAGGCCTACTATGTATTTGGAATATATCCCGTACTTTTCGCAGCGGGCGCTGTTCAATTAGAAGCCCTGCTTTCGAAAAAACCCGTATGGATGTTTGTCATTTCAGCCCTAGTCCTTTTACCTTCGGTTTATTTCATTCCCGAAGCGACCCCTATTTTACCCATCGATACCTTTGTGGACTATGCCCAGCTAGAAGAGGAAGACGGCCGCATTGAACTCACTTCTGATTATGCGGATATGTTCGGTTGGGAAGAACAAGTGAAGTTGGTGGACAGCGTGTACCGATCACTATCCCCAAAGGAACAACAGCACTGCGTTTTATGGGCCGAAAATTATGGGGAAGCAGGCGCCCTTAAAATCTTAGGGAAGCGATACAACTTGCCCAATCCCATTAGCCGGCACGGTAGTTTTTGGACTTGGGGGTATGGAAATCCCAATGCCGATGTTTGGATCAGCCTAGGAAACGAAAAAACTTCTGTAGAAAAGGTTTTTCAAGAAACGGAATTGGTGAAAATCATTACCCACCCCTATGCCATCGACGAAGAAAACGGAATACCTTTATATATCTGCCGAAAACCCAAAGTTGATATAGCAGAATGGTGGGCAGCGTATAAGGACCATATTTTTGATTAAACCCATAATCATAACCAAGGATTTACCTAAAACAACTATAAATCTGGAATTTCACTATAAAGGATATCCCAAAATTAAAGCTATAAAGTCATAGTCCACCACACAATTTATTCTATATGCTTATGAATTTGATTCGCTGACGGACTCTTATAGAAAAAATAGATCCAAATAAGACGAGAAGTCCTAAAGTTGAAACCACTGCCGAGTATGGCCAATATTCCAATCCCAAAAAATGCATACAAGATAGGAAGACCAAAGAAAAAATGAGCTACCACAAAAAAGGTAACATATTCTGCAACAGCTAGAGCGTAACTCACGAACATGGCGCCAAAGAAAAAGCCGGGTTCCCGCTCAAATTTATAGTTGCAATTTTCACACCTTGGTTTCATTTTTGGAATACTAAATAAAATAAGACCTGATTTAGGTTCAAAAACGTCGCTTTCCTTACAATTGGGACATTTACATTTCAAAATATCTAGAAGTACCATAATCTATTCGTATTAATGGGCTCAAAATTAAGAGCTACCACCCAATATTTCATTTGACCTTTAACGCCAATAGTTGTACATTTAGGACATTGAACACTATTTCCATGAACTTTATTCCCATCCTAAATATTAAGCAATTTGAACTGGAAGTCCCTATGAGCGACTTTTACAGTAACGATTTAGCTGCCCATTTAAAAAAGAACAAAGACTTCTTTCATAAACCCCACCGACATGATTTTTTTCTTTGTGTTCTCTTCACCGATGGTTCAGGAACACATGAAATTGATTTTGATACGTTTAAGGTAGCTCAGGGAAGTGTATTTTTCCTAAAACCGGGGCAGACCCACTTTTGGCAATTTGACACATCCCCAAAAGGATATATTTTTTTCCATACTAAGGATTTTTTTGAGATTCACTTTTCCAGTTCTAAAATTGAACAATTCCCGTTCTATTACACCCAAAATAGTTCTCCTACCTTAACCCTTAATCCAAAGGATCTTATGGCTATTGAAGATAGATTCAAGGAAATAAATAAGGAGTACACCCATAATTTCGCATACAAAAAACAGAAAATATCGAATCTTTTAAATGCCGTGTATATAGATTTGGCACGTCATTATACGGAGGTCACCAAAGCCATTTCCTCTTCCTCGTTTACCTATATCGAGACGCTTCGTAATTTGGAAAATTTAATCGAGCAAGCATTATCTGACAGAAAAAAATGCACAATTCTATGCCGATAAGCTCCATATTACCGGTAAGCACTTGAACCGAATTGTACAAGCCACTTTGGGCAAGACCACCACCCGTTTAATTACAGAACGGATAATCCTAGAATCAAAACGATTGATCATCCATACCAACAATACATTGACGAACATATCAGAATTGCTAGGATTCAACGATTATACTTATTTTTCAAAAGTATTTAAAACGCATACGGCAACCACTCCGGTCGAATTCCGGAAGAAATATGTTTAACCTTTGCAATATTCGTAATTGAAGCACTTAAAAAATATCCCATGAAAAAAATAAACGTATTGTTCATCGCTTTTACCCTGATTACTTCCCTCTCCTTTTCCCAATCCAAGGATGAACAACGCATACGGGAATTGGAAAAACACTGGACCGCATTATTAGACCAAGGAGATACCGATGCTTTGCTGAAAATCTGGACAGATGAGTATGTGGTCAACAATCCCAAAGGAAAAATTGTAACCCCAACCGAAATTGTGGCTTTAATGAAAAGCGGTCATGTATTCCCAAAGGTGGAACGTATTATTGAAAAAATCACCTTTAATAAGAACATGGCCATTGTTATGGGTAAAGAATTACAACAGCCTGCAGACATGCCCCCAAATCAAGAAGATTGGATACCTAGACGTTTCACCAATGTCTGGGTAAAGAATAAAAAAGAATGGCAATTGGCTGCTCGACAGTCGGCCCAGATTTGTGAATAATGAGTACCAGCCGTGTTTTTAAAAGTATCTTAAAAAAGTCCTGACTGTCCTATAATTAACTACATAGTTATCTTACAGCTATTCAACAGGAATTAATCCTAAAATAACATTCTTTGTTTTTGAGGTGCCGTACCTTTGCGACATGAACAATGTGCAAACGGCCATTAGGACGACCTATTTTAGTATTATTGGGAATACGGCCTTAGCGTTAATCAAGGGATTTGCCGGTTTTTTCGGGAATTCCTATGCCCTTATTGCCGATGCCATTGAGTCTACCACAGATATTTTCGCATCCATTCTGGTGCTTTTAGGTTTTACCTATGCCAAACGCCCTGCGGATGATAATCACCCCTACGGTCACGGAAAAATTGAACCCATCATTACCTTTTTAGTCGTCGCCTTTTTAGTCATTTCCGCAACCATCATTGCCCATGAAAGCATTGAAAATATTCAAACACCCCATAAAGTACCCAAACCTTGGACCTTGTTGGTTTTAGGCATAATCATTTTATGGAAGGAAATCTCCTATCAAGTGGTCATCAAAAAAAGTAGGCAAACCAATAGTTCCTCATTAAAGGCAGATGCCTGGCACCATAGAAGTGATGCGATTACCTCCGTCATGGCATTTATTGGAATTTCCATCGCTATCTATTTCGGAAAAGGCTATGAGACTGCAGATGATTGGGCCGCCCTAATAGCCGCCGGTTTTATTTTCTACAATAGCTATTTAATCCTAAGACCAGCCTTGGGCGAAATTATGGACGAACAACGGTATGATGAACTGTTGGAAGAAATACGCATCAAATCCCTTGAGGTAAGAGGTGTAAAAGCCACCGAAAAATGTTTTATTCGTAAAGCGGGTATGAAGTTCCATATCGATTTACATGCGGTGGTTGATGGAAGTATTTCCGTTAAGGAAGGGCATGATATATCACACCATCTCAAGGATTATCTACGAGCAGAACTCCCTAATATTGGCAATGTTCTAATTCATATTGAACCGGACGATCTTTTAGAATAGACTTATAGCGGACTCAATATTTTCAATTTTTCCGGCCTCATTTTAACCTGGATATTCGTTTTATCGCCCATAAATTCCCCATCTATTTGAAACGGAATGGGTTCTTCGCAGGATATTTTGGCCTCGGTCGTTTTGATGACGGTTACAAATTCACTGTTGGGCTCTATTTCACCATAAAAGGTTTTTAATATTTCAGATATATCAAAATTCTTAAATAGCAGTACTTCAAAAACACCATCATCTAGTTTTCCTGTCGGATTGATATTGGCACCGGTCCCAAACTTTTTTGCATTGGCTATGGCTACCAAAATCACCTCCTCTTTAATGGTTTTATCATTGGCGCCTACCGTTACAGCAAATGGATATTTACTGGTAGTCAAGGTGGGTATGGCCTGTAGTAAATACCCTAATTTTCCACGAATATCAGATTCCTCGTAGTTTTTGATCAGGGCCGCATTTACCCCAAAATCGGAAATATGTAAACAAGTTTGATTTCCAACTTCTAGAACATCCACAGATAGAAATTTATCACCCATGGCAATGGCTAATTGGTCCTCTAAATCGTCCGGTATGTTTAAGTTTAATGCTAGTCCGTTGGCAGAACCACTGGGAAAAAGTCCGATCAAAAGATCACGTTCCTTAATGGCATCTGCTACTTCTCGAATGGTTCCGTCCCCGCCGGCAATAAAAATCCGTGAGAAATCATCCCCATCCAAAAGCGAAAGTATCTTTGCCTTATCGTCTTTACCGGTGGTCCTATAAACTTCTAGCCCAAAGTTATTTTCAATGGCCATCTGCCGTACCGCATCCTCAATATGTTCCTTATCCCTGTCCCCTGCAATAGGATTTAGGACCAGCAGTATTTTATTTTCCATATAGACCCACTATTTTACCCAAAATTAAGTATTTTCCAAACCGATGATTACCCCTAAAAAATGAAATTAGACCTACAATTATATCGAGGTTATGCCAATGACACTGAAATCGTGGTCTTTGGACACGTTTTCGAATCTTGGGGACCCAGTAATTACGAAATTGATCGTAATGGGTTCTACCATATTCTCGCTCTATGGAACATGTTCAGCATACGTCCCTTAAAAAATATAGAAGTAGAGTTTAGATTTAGGGGTTTACAAATAACCAGTAGTACCAATGCTAATGGATACTTCCGCTTCCACTTACCCTATGATTTTCCATTAGCACCAGGGTGGCATAGCTATGAAGTGGTCTGCAAACTTGAAGGCCACCAATACGGTATTATCGAGAAGGCGGAATTTCGGAAACCCTACGAAACTGGGTTGACCATTATTTCTGATATTGACGATACCTTCCTCATTTCCCACAGTGGTAATATTTGGAAAAAATTATATGTGCTGTTGACCCGTAACGTTAACCAACGTAAAACCTTTGAAGAAGTGGAGGCCCATTATAAAGCCTTGGAAAACAATCCGAAAAACAAGGATTCACCCAATTCCTTTTTCTTTGTATCCAGCAGTGAATGGAACCTCTACTACTTTATCGTACAGTTTTCCATATTGCAAAAACTGCCCAAAGCGGTTCTTAAGCTCAAGGCACTTAAAACAAGAGTTTTTGATTTTTTAAAAACAGGGGGCGGAAATCACGACCATAAATATGATAAAATAGAACGTATCATTTCCTTTTATCCGGATTCACAATATGTGCTTTTAGGGGACGATTCTCAAAAAGATGCCAATATTTACGAACGTATCTGCACCAAGTTCCCAAAAAATATTAAGGCGGTATATATACGACAAGTTTCAAAACATCCTAAACCGACCATACAGGAAAAGATAAGCCATATTCAAGACCGAAATATTGAAACCTGCTACTTTACCAATAGCTCCGAAGCTATTGCCCATTCCAAAGCAATAGGACTTATTGAAACTACTTAAGGTACAGTAGCGCTAAAGCCTCTTCGGTTCTTCCATCTTCCAACCATTTTTTGGCCAGTTTATGCTTCTCAGTGACCGTATCACTGATTTCAATCAGTGATTTCACCTCTGGATTTGCGGCAATACGGTCGATGGTTTCCTTTGTAGGGATTTCTTCTAAATTGCCTAAACGTCCTAAATTATTTCCCGTTAGAACCGTGCTATCCTGCACTGCTTTGGGTAGTCTATCCACGCCAATTCCTTTGGTGCGGATGGGTTTTGGGATTTCAAAAAGCGCATCGCCATTTGCCCGACAATACCAATTACCGCCCATACGTGCTACCAAATCTAACTTAGGCGTATCCAAAATTCCATCGGCATCCAAAAAAGCTTCGTTTACATGAATCTTAACCACTTTGGCCAACACCAAATTACCAGCTCCGCCTTCATCTCCCAAAGAAATTACTTGATCCACGACACATTCAAAAGCCACGGGAGCCTCCCCTACGCGTGGTGGTTTTACGTTATCACTAGGTACTTGGGTAAATCCGGCTTTTACAAATTCGTTGACCCCATGGGCATATTCTGTACTTGACAATGACATTTGTTCCACCATATCATAATTCACGATATTAATGACGGTTTCCTTAACCTCTAAAACATTATCCAACGTATGTTTGGTGGTATTATCACGACCTCTTCTGGAAGGAGAAAACACCATAATTGGCGGATTGACGCTGAATAGATTGAAATAGCTGAACGGACTCAAATTTACGTTCCCGTTCTTATCTATCGTACTGGCAAAGCAAATAGGTCTTGGCGCTACGGCAGATAACAAATAGCCGTGTAGCTCTTGTTGTGAAATAGAAGTTGGGTCGATAGATTTTATGTTCGTTTGCATTTTCATTCCTTACTTTTAATTTTTTCTGAAGT
The DNA here is from genome assembly GCA_963842105.1 of uncultured Flavobacteriaceae bacterium. Classification (GTDB taxonomy): domain Bacteria; phylum Bacteroidota; class Bacteroidia; order Flavobacteriales; family Flavobacteriaceae; genus Maribacter. Next base: position 5,598 of record CAWJFH010000030.1, on the reverse strand, counting down.
TTTTTTCAATTATTTACTGGGTAAGATGGTACCGGTAACTTCGCCAAACCCGACGCGTATTCCTTCTTTTTCCGCATGACCGCGTAGGATTACCGTATCATGGTCCTCAATAAACCTACGCTCGCTGCCGTCTTTCATTTGAACCGATTTCTTACCACCCCAAGAAATCTCCAACATAGAGCCATAGGAAGATGCATCCTTGCCGGATATCGTTCCCGAAGCCATGACATCACCTACGTTTACATTACACCCATTAATGGTATGATGCGCCAATTGCTGCAACATGTTCCAATACATGTATTTGAAATTAGAGTTGCTGACCACCTTCTCTGCAGAACCTTTGGGTTGAATACCCACTTCCAACTGAATATCGTAGTTGTATTCCCCCTCAAATTCTAAATAGGACAACACCTTCGGGTCTTGTTCTGGTCCCGATACCTTAAAAGGTTCCAAGGCTTCCATGGTGACAATCCATGGTGACATGGAAGAAGCAAAACTTTTCCCCAAAAACGGACCTAAAGGTACATATTCCCATTTCTGGATGTCGCGGGCAGACCAGTCATTGAACAATACCATTCCGAAAATATGTTTCGCCGCATTTTTTGTGGATATGCGTTCACCTAGATTTGTGCTTTTTCCAACGATGAATCCCATTTCCAATTCAAAATCCAATCGCCCGGAAGCTTGAAAAACGGGCTGCTTAGCATCTTTAGGTAGTATTTGGCCCATAGGTCTATGAATCCCCGTTCCACTCACTACAATCGACGAGGACCTACCGTGATAGCCCACGGGAAGATGTTTCCAGTTGGGCAATAACGCATTGTCCGCATCACGAAACATTTTACCCACATTAGTAGCGTGTTCGATGCTGGAATAGAAATCCGTATAATCGCCAATATGAATCGGAAGGTGCATTTTGGCATCCTGCTGTTTCACAAAAACTTCGGGGTGATTTTTTAAAGGTGAATTCTCTAAAACCAATAACTGTTGCACATCTAACCGAACTTTATTGGTAATTTCCTTTCCAAGTCCAATAAAATCATTCAATTTACGCTGCCTAAAATAGACGCCACTGACTTCCAACAGACCTAAATCTGCCAAAGCCGCTAAATCCACAATTTGCTCGCCAATCGCCATTCCGGCTTTAGACGCTCCTTCCTTCACGGAAAAAATTCCGAATGGAAGATTGTATATCGAAAAATCGGATTTATCGGGAACCGTTACCCATGTTTCTAGTTTTGTCACGTACTTCTTTTTGCTTTTAGATTATTCCCTTCAACTTAGCTCAGGGCGACAGTGAAAATACTTAGGAATACGCGGTTAATTCTTTTCTAACCAAGATTGATAATAATCGCCATCATCCAATTTTAAAGCATTTTCAGTCACCATTAATGGTTTAAACGTATCGATCATGACCGCTAATTCCTCAGAACCTTTTTGACCGATACTTCGCTCGGTAGCCCCTGGATGCGGACCGTGTGGAATACCTGCCGGATGCAGAGAAATATTGCCCGGCTGCACGCCGTTACGGCTCATAAAATCCCCATCCACATAATACAACACCTCATCAGAATCAATATTCGAATGATTATAAGGCGCTGGAATGGATTTTGGATGATAATCGTACAAACGTGGCACAAAGGAACATATCACAAACGCGTTAGTTTCAAAAGTTTGATGTACGGGTGGCGGCTGATGGATGCGACCGGTAATGGGTTCAAAATTATGAATAGAAAATCCATATGGAAAATTATAACCATCCCAACCGACAACATCAAACGGATGCCCAACATATACCATGTCATGGATAACGCCCTGTTTTTTCACCTTCATCAAATGTTCCTTGCTGTCGGTAAAAGTTTCCAAATTTTGCGGCAGTTTATAATCACGCTCACAAAATGGGGAATGTTCCAATAACTGTCCGAACCAATTACGATATCGCTTTGGCGTATAAATGGGCGAAAAGGACTCGGCATAAAATATCCGGTTGTCCTCAGAATCAAAATCGATTTGATAAATCGTACCCCGGGGAATAATCAAATAATCCCCATACTCGAATGGAATCTGACCAAAAATAGTCCGTAACCTACCCGTTCCTTTATGAATGAACAGCATTTCATCCGCATCGGTATTCTTATAAAAATAAGCAGTGAGCGATTTTCTAGGGGCCGCTACTCCAATATGCACATCGCTATTGACCAATAATGGTTCACGAGCGTCCAAAAAATCATCCTTGGGTGGTGCATTGAAACTTACCAATTTTAACGAACGTATATTTTTATCCAAAGCAATTTTCGGAGAAACATCTGCACTCTTCAAAATCTCCTTGACCATGGTAGGTCTGTTGTGGTGATATAATAAAGAGGACATGCCGTCAAAACCGATGGTACCGAACAACTGTTCTGAATACAATTTGCCATTGGGCTTCCTAAACTGCGTGTGCCGCTTAGGGGGTATTTCTCCTTGTCTGTGATAAATGGGCATATACGTTCGTTTTACGATTTAAAAAATGCTTCCTTTAAAATTAAGCTATTCTATTTGGCTGAAAAAATCGTTGAACTTATAAAGTCCCTCTTAATTCTTGCTCACGTTCGATAGCTTCAAATAAAGCTTTGAAATTTCCTTTTCCAAAAGAGGTAGCTCCTTTTCGTTGGATGATTTCAAAGAACATAGTTGGTCTAGCCTGTACCGTTTTGGTGAAAATCTGTAGCAAATATCCTTCATCATCACGATCCACCAAAATACCTAGCTTACGTAACGACTCAATATCCTCATCAATTTCACCAACGCGTTCGGTTAACACATCATAATACGTGGTGGGTATATTCAGAAATTCTACTCCCCTACTTTTTAAGTCAGATACCGTTTTTACGATATCATCTGTAGCAACGGCAATGTGCTGTACACCTTCACCTTCATAGAATTCTAAATACTCATCTACTTGAGATTTTTTCTTACCCGGTGCCGGTTCATTAATCGGAAACTTTATCCGACCATTACCATTACTCATTACCTTACTCATTAAAGCCGTGTAGTCGGTAGAAATATCCTTGTCATCAAAAGACATAATCTGCTTAAAGCCCATTACATTGGCATAGAAATCTACCCAGAAGTTCATTTTGCCTTCTTCAACATTACCAACCATATGGTCGACAAACTTTAGTCCAGTCGAAGTTGGTTGATAATCTGATTCCCATTTTTGATAACCGGGAAGAAACGTTCCGTTATAATCTTTTCTTTCTACGAAAATGTGGGCTACTTCTCCGTAAGAATAGATTCCAGAACGCACTACATTACCATAATCATCTTTTTCAGTAACGGGTTCCATATAACTTCGAGCTCCTCTTTTCATGGCCTCTTCGTAAGCATAGGTAGCATCATCTACCCATAGAGCGGTTACTTTAACACCGTCGCCATGCTTATCAATATGCTTACCTACTTCAGTTCCACTTTTCAATGGAGAAGTCAATACCAATCTAATCTTATCCTGCTCAACCACATAAGATTCCAAATCCCGACTTCCAGTCTCCAAACCTTTATAGGCTAAAGATTTAAATCCGAAAGCAGTTTTATAGTAATGAGCTGCCTGTTTAGAATTACTTACATACAATTCTAAATAATCGGTACCATTAATTGGCATAAAATCCGCCGCTTTTTGGTGTTTGTTTTCTGCTATTGTTGAAGTTGACATAAATTTTATTTTTAAATTATACTATTACTGTTGATGCAACATGTGCATTAAAAAAAAGTTACGCTTTTAGGGTTTCAGATTGAAGCAAGACCTCCATTGCTGCTAGTAATGCTTTGTTAGCTTCCCGCGTTCCGAAGGAAATACGGACCTTACCAGGAGCACCAAAGTTTCCTACTGGGCGTACCATGATTCCGCGTTGCTCTAAAAAAGTTACGAATTCCGTATCCAGAACCGGTGGGTCTATCATGACAAAATTTCCTTGGGTTGGCCAGTAGGTAATCTGCATAGCATCGAGTGCATCCAGAACAAATTTGCGTTCGGTTCTTACCAAATCGACCGTTTTCTTAACGAAATCGGTATCTTCCAAAGCGGCAATGGCTCCTTCCAAAGCCAAGGAAGAAAGAAGGAACGGTTTGCAAATTTTGCGGATGTAATTACTGATGGCTACAGGTGCATAGCAATATCCTACACGTAAACCCGCCAAACCATAGGTCTTGGAAAAACTATTAATGGCAATTACATTTTTACCTTCGACTACAAATGGTAAGGCGGATGTGTAGTCTTCTTCCTCCGCAAAATGCCGATACACCTCATCCAAAACCAATAGCACATGCTCCGGTAATTTTTCGATGAATTCACGCAAATCCTTTGAAGGGAATATAATTCCCTGACGGATTATTAGGAGAGGCCAGAAAAATCAGTTTTGTTTTAAAGGTAATGGCATCAAGAATACCTTGAAGATTATAGTTGAAATCAGCCGTCATTGGAACGTTAATGGCCTTTGCCCCCATCCATCGCGTAAAAGCGGTGTATGGTAAAAAACAAGGTTGGCTTACGATAACCTCATCATCCTCATTCAAAAAAGCCTTTGAAATCATATCGATGATTTCTGAACCACTATTGGCAGTGATAAAATTATCAGTGGTAAGCACGTTACCAAAATCAGTGACTAAGGCTTGCCGAAGTCGGATATCCGTATTATCCGGATACATACTTAAGTCATCTAGCGTATTCAATAATGCCTCCTTCACTTTAGGTGAGTAACCCAAGGGATTCTCATTGGATGACAACTTATGAACCGTTACCCCTTCTGGCATTACTATTTTCTTCCCACCACCTTTATAGGTGCTGTCTTCCAATATGTATTGTTTAAATCCTAATTGCATATACCTTCTTTTTTGACCTAATCTGACGTAGTAAAATTACAACAATTTTTTAATATTGTTGCATTAACAACAATATTAACAATAAACTCCTTTACTTTTGGAGGAACAACCACATAGATTATGGACAGGACAGAGGGATTTGGGGTATATATAGACCGTACCTTAAAAAAGGTACAGAGCACTTTTTTACAGGTATTCGCAGAGAATAACATTGACCTTACCATTGAGCAATGGGTCATTTTACAGCGGGTGCATTTAGAGGGTAAAGATGCCTCCCAAGCCGATATTGCCAAATCGAATTTCCGGAATCGCGCTACCACCTCAAGGGTAATTAGCGGACTATGCAAAAAAGGGCTTTTAAAAAAATCTAGATTCCGTGATGATCAAAAGCGGTATAAATTGGTAATGACGGAGGAAGGAAGTCAACTCATGAAAACCGTAATGCCCTTTATAACCGACCTTCGTAAGGCCAGTACCCAAGGAATTACGGAAGATGAATTTGAAACGTTTTACAAAGTTCTGGACCAACTTTGGGAAAATTTTGACCAATATGAAGGCAGGTCTTAGGCCCAATTCTTAGGAAGCCTTAAATAATCGCATTTTAATCACTTTTTGGTTTTACCAATGTAGAAATTTCACTAAGTTTGCACCCACATTTGAAAAAATGGTGTCGGTCGCATAGCTCAGCTGGATAGAGCATCTGCCTTCTAAGCAGACGGTCGGAGGTTCGAATCCTCCTGC
>CAWJFH010000029.1:0-52690 GCA_963842105.1 uncultured Flavobacteriaceae bacterium | reverse complement strand
TTGGTAGGTTTAGGAATAGATGTTATTGATTTGGACTTATCCACCACGCCAACAGTAGAAATAGCAGTACCTATGGAAAAGGCCGATGGGGGAATCATTCTTACCGCCAGCCACAATCCAAAACAATGGAACGCCTTAAAATTGTTAAACGAAAAAGGTGAATTTCTAAATGCTGAACAAGGGGCTTTGATTTTAGAAATCGCTGAAAAAGAAGAATTCAATTTTAGTGAAGTTGATGATTTAGGAGAAATCACAAAGAACGACAGTTATATCGATATTCATATTGATGAAGTATTAGACCTTTCTTTGGTGGATGCCGAAGTCGTGAAAAAAGCAAAATTCAAAGTAGTGGTCGATGGTGTGAATTCCACCGGAGGTATCGCTATACCTAAACTGTTAAAGGAATTTGGAGTGGAAGTAGTGGAGTTGTATTGTAAGCCTACAGGACATTTTCCTCATAATCCAGAACCATTAAAAGAGCATTTGACCGATATCTGTGAATTGGTCGTAAAGGAACAGGCCGATTTTGGTATTGTAGTTGATCCTGATGTAGATCGTTTGGCATTCATTAGTAATGATGGTGAAATGTTCGGTGAGGAATATACTTTGGTGGCCTGTGCAGATTATGTTTTGGGTAAGACCAAAGGAAATACAGTTTCTAATCTATCTTCTTCCAGAGCTTTACGTGATATCACCCAAAAACATGGCGGTACCTATGAAGCTGCTGCGGTAGGCGAAGTGAATGTAGTGACCAAAATGAAAGCCAACAAAGCGATCATTGGCGGTGAAGGGAACGGCGGCATCATTTATCCAGAAAGTCATTACGGGCGTGATTCCTTAGTAGGTACAGCCTTGTTCTTAATGCTTATGGCTGAAAGAGGTGGTACGGTAGCAGAATTAAGAGCAAGTTACCCTAGTTATTTTATGAGCAAAAAGAAAATTGAATTGACTCCCGGACTAGATGTTGACGGAATTTTAACCGCAATGGCGAACAAATATGCGAACGAGGAGTTGAGTACGATTGACGGAGTGAAAATCGATTTTGCTGATAACTGGGTGCATTTACGTAAATCCAATACAGAACCGATAATTAGAATTTATACGGAAGCAAAAAGTCAGGCAGAAGCGGATGGTTTAGCGGACCGAATTATTGGGGAGATAAAAGCGGTTGCAGGTATTTAAAATTCTTAGGAGACTTCCGCAAAACGGTTCGGTTTTTTATCACGATGCTTCCAACGCTTGTGGGTCCATAGATAATGTTCCGGCTTTTCGCGAATTTGAGCTTCGGTAAGACGAAGGAATTTATTGGTAATTTCGTGTTCTACAGTGTCTTTTCCGTTTAAGGTAATCGGAATCAATTCCGCTTTATAATGACCTCGTTTTACTTTGCTTACTTTCAAGAAAACCACGGCAAGTCCAGTTTTTCTGGCCAGAAGTTCGCCACCATTAAAGATAGGAACGGTAATACCCATAAAATCTGTCCAATATTGGGCCCTACTGACCTGTGGGGATTGATCACTGACCATACCGTAAGCGGCCCGTATATTTTCTCTGTAATTTTTAATAATGGTCTTTGCGGTCTGTGGTTGAGTAATCAAGGTTGTATTCCACCGGGCTCTTACTTTTCGTACAAATCGGTCAAAATAGGCATTGTTTATTTTTTGATATACCGCATAACCCTTTGACTCCACATAATTATTAATACTTACGTTCCATTCCCAATTGGCATAATGCGCACAAAGAATAATAATGCTATTCTTTTTTTCGATTTCACGTAAAAGTTCAATATTCACTACCTCATATTTCTTCAAGCACTTGTTTTTTACTTAAGCTCATCGATTTGATCATTTCTAAAAAGGTATCGCAGAGATGATGGTAAAACGCTTTCTCAATCGTGTGTATTTCTGAGGCCGATTTTTGAGGAAATACGAGATTTAGATTTTCTTGAACCACCTTGCGTCTATACCCAAAAACTTGATAAACAAAAAAAAAGGCGACATCTGAAAACGCATAAAATAGACGATGTGGTAAAATTGAAATTAACCATAAAAAGGGATAGATCAAAAGGAAGACCAGTAGTTGCATAAAATCGATGGTTGTGGCAAATATAGCTATATTTGCCCCTTTAAAATAAAGGAAAATGTACAATATAGATATCGCCACCATTGCTATTATAGCCGCTAATATATTAGTGTCCATTAAAGGATTTAATGATACATCTTTCTTTGAGCGTTATAAGTTTGGGATTGGTGCTATTAAGGCAGGTCAGAAAGAGCGCATGTTAACATCTGGATTTTTGCATGTAGATATATCCCATTTATTGTTCAATATGTTGACGCTTTACTTTTTTGCTGGAGTGGTCATCACTTGGTTCGGAGCCGGTAAATTTTTAATCATTTATCTGGCCAGTTTATTGACGGGCAGTCTTTTGGCCCTGTTTTTTCATAAAGACGAGCCTTACTATTCTGCCGTTGGGGCAAGTGGTGCTGTAACCGGTATTTTGTACGCTGCCATTTTACTCCAACCCACTATGCAGTTGGGTATTATGTTCATTCCTATTCCTGTGCCCGCCTATGTGGTTGGAATCGGGTATTTATTATATTCTATTTATGGAATGAAAAAAAGATTAGGAAATATAGGTCATACCGCCCATTTTGGTGGTGCGATAGGGGGTTATGCCTGCACCTTACTTTTTATGCCGAGTCTACTTCTTACGGAAACCTTAATGGTTGTCCTTTTGGCCTTGCCCATCGTATTATTGGTGGTGTTGGAGAAAATGGGTAAATTATAAAATATGGGGCATTATTGAAGGAAAAAAGCTACACATCCCCGTATTTATTGAGTATTTCATCGATTTCTGAGTTTTTGGTATAACATAGTTGAGGCTTATTCGTTCTTGTCTCAATCCAAACTTTAAAACCGCTTTTAAATCATGAAAAATGTTTCCCTTTTAATGCTAACCGCTTTATTGGTTATGGTTGGTTGTAGTGATGAGACTACGATATATGAAAACCCAGCAGATAGTTTAGTCCCAGAACTTGATGTTCAAAAATTGGAGGGAAGTGTGCTTTATGACAAAGCCGGCGTTCTTGACATTTATGAAGATCCTATTGCCAGTGCCAAGCGCTATGGTGGAACAGGAAAAGGTGAACAGGCTGGTGATTATCCATTAACCTTAATTGCGCAAGTTGCCCCACCGTCTTTTGAAGGAGGTGAAAATTTAGCGGCTACACATGTATATATTGATGGTGATTTTGGATATGTGTCCTATAATACTGTTGGTCAGGATTATGTAGGTGCAATAGATGTCATCAATATTAGCGACCCCAACAACCCAACTGTTAGTTCTAGATTATATATTACCAATGCCGATCTAAACTCTTTAGTGTATAATAATGGTTTTGTTTATGTGGTTGGAGGTGTAGATGCTGAGAAATCCGTAATGGCGACTGCAAACTCGGTACTCGCAAAAATACCGGCGAATAATGGTAGACTGGATTCAGGAAATCTTACTACGGCTTATCAAGAAGGATTTAATGCTACCGATGTTATTATTAAAGATAATATGGTTCTTGTGACCAGTGGGCAGGATGGCTTTCTGGTTGCTTATGATAAAAACGATTTGAGCGTATTAAGCGAAGCTTCTTTTGCAGATTTACGTTCCGTTGCTACCAACGGCTCGGAAATTGCCGTGTTAGATGCTTCACAAGGCGTTAGCTTTTTAGACGAAAATTTAGGTGTTACCCGTGGTATAGCCATTAACTCTGATTTTGGAGTGGATGCCAAACGTTCGTTGGATTTTTCAAATGAAAATATTGTCGTTGCCGAAGGTGCGAATGGAGCTGGATTGTATAATATCGCCTCTGGAGATTTCGTAAAATATCTTCCTATTCTATTAAATCCTGCCAATGCGGAAACTGGGGATATTGTTACCAATGGGGTAGCGGTTAACCAAGAAGTACTTTTTATGGCCAATGGTGCAGCAGGTTTAAGTCTGTCGGATAAAAAGAATAATAATACAGAAGGTGTGGGAGTTATTGAGCTTACGGGATCCATAAACTACGTAGCTTCCAAGGGAGATTATATTTTTGCAGCATCCGGTAGATCAGGTTTTCAAATAATAAAGTTGAACAGGCCAAGTGAATCCTTAGTCGCAAAATGTTCAGATTTGGTAAACTTTAGTGGCTCTTCTAGTTATACTGTTGCTGAAGGAAGGTCTGAAGCGTTTAGTGGATCAAAAAGATTTAATTCACTTACTATAAATGGGTCCCTTTTGTTGTGCGGCACATGGTCTGTGAGAGATGACATTACCATAGATGATGATGCTTTGTTCGAAATGAATGGAGCTATTGTTGTAGGTAGATTTTCACGAAGAAGGGATGTGGTGGTTAAATCAGGAGCTACCTTGAGAATTGAAGGAAATCTTACCGTTTATGGAGATATTATCCTTGAGGACGGAGCTACCCTAAATTTTGTGGGAGATGCATCTACCGCTGTCCTTTATGGAAGGTTAATCAAAGATACCAATAGCAACATTACAGGTACATTTACAGATTATTTCAATAATTTAAGGTAATGATTATTTTGAAAAACTAAAAAAGCCCGGTATATACCGGGCTTTTTTAGTTTAAGAAAATTTAAGTCGTTGGCCTTAATTCAAAAGCTCAGCAACTTTTTCTTCCAAAGCAGGACCTCTAAGATTTTTCGCGACGATTACACCATTTTCATCCAATAAGAAATGCAGCAGGTATAGCATCTACATTATATAATGCCGCAATCTGGTCATTAAAATAAGCGATATTGGAGATGTGGTTCCATATAAGTCCGTCATCTTCGATAGCTTTTACCCAAGCTTCTTTGGTCTTATCCAACGAAACCCCAACAATATTCAATCCTTTATCATGGTATTTGTTATAAACGGCTACCACGTTAGGGTTTTCTGCCCTACAAGGTCTACACCATGCTGCCCAAAAATCGATTAAGGTCACTTTTCCCATCACCTCGCTTAGGGCTAGTTCTTTTCCTTCAGGATTAGGACCTGAGAATTCCGGAGCTTTTGAGCCTATGGCCGTTTTCTTACCAGCTTCTTCAGACTGCTTTAATCGCTCTATGCCTTCTTGTATTTTTTTGCCGGGTTCAGAATTTTTAATTTCAGGAGTCATGGCATTGTAAATTTCTTCAGCCTCATCAACTTCAACAGATTTAGTGGCTACGGCTCTATCCAATACTAATGCAGAAATTAATGCATTTGGATGGCTCTTAATGAATTCCATCTCGAAGCCTCTATATTCTTCCGTTAATTCCTTGAGCTCGTCCTGCAAGGCCATGGCCGTCTCGCCAGAGGCGGATTGCATATCACGTTGAATGGACTGTGCTTGCATGGATAGTTCCCTAGATTGTTTCATATAATCTGAAAAGGTATCATTTTGAAAGGTTCCCTTAATTTCGGCAAAGCCCATACTATCGCGCTGTGCATTAAATTCTATTTCTCCATTTTCCAAAATAACAGCGGTATAGCCAGGTAACTGATCAACGAAGATATAATGGAGTTCAGGAGTGTTCGCAACACCGGTAAAAGTGAATTTTCCGTTTTTGATTTCTGTAGTATCCACTTCTACAGGTTGGTTGTTTTCTCCTATTTTTTTAAGGAAAACGCTGGTGCCTTCTTCCAGTTCACCCCTAAGTTCACCGTTCAGGGTAAAACTGTCCTTACTTTGATTACAGCTAACCGCCAATAATCCCATTATTAAAATTAGAATACTACTTCTCATAAATTAGAACTTAAATTATTGCGCAAATGTACTTATATATGACATATAAAAAAAGACTCCCAACCATAGGGTCAGAAGTCTTTATATTAGGATATGGAATTAAGACGTTTCTTTCTAGAATTGGTAACGAATACCAAGCCCAATGTCAAAGTCAAAATTATCAGAAAAGCCATCGTAACCTACCACGCCTAATTCTGGTCTAAAATCTAAGGACAGAATTAGAGGAATGTTGAAATTGTATTCAATACCAATATCACCTGCGGCAAAAACAAATAGACCTCCATCATTATCAAAATTAGGGTTATCTGGAAAATCAACACTTCCTAATCCACCACCAACACCATAATACCAATTGAAATCACCTTCGATTGGTCGAACCCATTGGTAAAGTCCGGCTAATTTAAAGGCGTCATAATTTCTACTATCTCTCCATCCTAAATCCACTTCCAATCGATTATTGCTGCCTAATGCTTTTTGGTAGCTAATTTCTGCTCCAAAGCCATCACTATCTCCCAAACGTAGTCCAAGAGCATGATTTGCAATTTCTTGTGCTGATAAAGAGCACGTTGCCATAAATAACAGTGCAAAAGCACCTTTTAAAATCTTCATAGTTTTCTATTATTAAAGTTAAAAAATGAGCCCTCTTGCGATGTTGCTCAAACAATAAAACTTAATTTAGCATTCAAAATTGTGCTAGTTTGAACGAAAATTCACTGTCAAAGTTACAACAAGATTTAGAAGGAGAAGTCCGTATTGATAATCTTACCAAAGGACTTTATTCCACGGATGCGTCAGTATATCGAAAAATACCAATGGGTGTGGCATTTCCCAAGAGTATAGCGGATATTGAACATATCGTACATTTTGCGAATGAGTCAAAAATAGGTTTGATACCACGTACTGCGGGTACTTCTTTGGCCGGTCAATGTGTGGGAGACGGACTTGTTGTGGATGTTTCCAAACACTTTACGAATATTATAAGTGTAGACGAGTCCAAAAAACAAGTAACGCTACAGCCAGGGGTGATTCGCGATGAATTGAACCAACATTTAAAACCGTACGGACTCTTTTTTGGCCCAAATACTTCTACCTCCAATAGGTGTATGGTAGGAGGTATGGTGGGTAATAATTCTTCCGGTACTACTTCTATTCAATATGGCGTTACCCGGGATAAGGTCATTTCTTTAAAAACGATACTTTCTGATGGTTCGCATGTAGAATTTAAAAGACTGAATTCCTCTGAATTCAAACAAAAACTAACGGAGGATTCATTTGAATCATCACTTTATAAAAATGTATTTAATGAATTATCTAATAAGGAGATAGCTAATGAAATAATGGATAATTTTCCAAAGCCTGAAATCCATAGGAGGAATACGGGTTATGCAGTTGACGAATTATTAAAAGCAGATATTTTTGGCGGTTCCCAAGATTATTTCAACATGGCAGAATTGCTTTGTGGTAGTGAAGGAACATTGGCCTTTACAACCGAAATCACACTGCAATTGGATGATTTGCCGCCACCTTTATCCGCAATGGTAGTTACCCATTACAGAACGCTCGAAGAGTGTTTAATGGATGTGGTTCCGGTTATGAAACATCCCTTGCAGTTATGTGAGATGATGGATAAGGTTATCTTAGATTGTACTAAAAATAATAGGGCACAACTAGCCAACCGATTTTTTGTAGAAGGTGATCCAGCAGCCTTATTGATGTTGCAGGTAAGTGCGCATACCGAAGCGGAATTGCAAAAGGAAATAGATGGACTTTTGGCTACTATTCAAGAATCTGGGTTGAGTTATGCCAATCCTATTTTAATGGGTGATAATATTGCTAAGGCCATTGAACTAAGAAAGGCAGGTCTAGGTCTTTTAGGAAATATTGTGGGAGACATGAAAGCTGTGGCCTGTATAGAGGACACGGCAGTGGCATTGCCAGATTTAAAAGATTTTATTGGTGAATTTTCAGAGATTATGAAGGGGTATCGCCAAGATGCGGTATACTATGCCCATGCAGGCGCGGGGGAATTACATTTGCGTCCTATCTTAAATCTGAAAAAATCTCCGGACGTGGCTTTGTTCAGGAATATTACCACAGATGTGGCAAAACTGACTAAAAAGTACAAAGGTTCTTTTAGTGGTGAGCATGGCGATGGTATCGTACGGGCCGAATTTATTCCTTTAATGATCGGGGATAAGAACTATGAACTATTAAGAAGGATAAAATCATATTTCGACCCTAACGGCATCTTTAATCCCGGTAAGATAGTGGACGCCTATCCTATGGATGCTTCTTTTAGGTATGAAGTGGATAGAAAGGAGCCGGAAGTAAAAACCCTGATGGATTTCTCTGATAGCGAAGGAATACTAAAGGCAGCTGAAAAATGTAATGGAAGCGGGGATTGTAGAAAAACACACCATATGTCCGGCGCAATGTGCCCTAGCTACCACGTGACCAAAAATGAAAAAGATACGACTAGGGGAAGGGCGAATGCACTTCGGGAATTTTTGACAAACCCGGAAGATGCCTCTAAAAATGCCTTTGACCGAAAGGAATTAAAAGAGGTATTTGATTTGTGTTTAAGCTGTAAAGCCTGCGCCAGCGAATGTCCGAGTAATGTCGATATTTCCACGTTAAAAGCTGAATTTCTTTATCAATACCAAGAAGCAAACGGCTATCCGTTAAGGGGAAAATTGTTTGCCTACAATACCAAATTGAATGGTTTAGGAAGTAAGGTATCTGGATTAACGAATGCTATTTATGACTCCAGTTTTCTAGGGGGATTGTTGAAAAAAGCAAGTGGAGTCGCTAAAAGAAAGAAGTCTTCCTAAAGTTTATAGTTTTGATTTCAATAAACACCTTACAATCAATTGAAAATCATAAAGTTGATTCTTCAAAAAAAATAGTTTTATACATAGATGAGTTTACCAGATATCTTGATATTGAGGTTGGTAAAGATGCTATACAACTTTTAGTTGAATTGGGGTATGAAGTAACTCTTTTCTATGCGGAAAGTGGTCGTACATTCCTTTCTAAAGGTTTTTTGAAACAGGCTCAAAAGCTAGTGGAGAAGAATACAAAATCACTTTCCGTATTTGCGGAAAAAGGAATGCCTATTTTAGGATTGGAACCTTCGGCGATTTTATCCTTTAGGGACGAATATTTACGTATGACTTCGGATAAGGAAGCGTCCAAAAAAATTGCAGACCACAGCTTTTTAATCGAAGAATTTCTAGCTAAGGAAATTGCAAATGGAAACATTTCCGCTGAACAATTTACAAAAGATGCGAAGGATGTTAAAATCCACAACCACTGTCACCAAAAGGCGCTGAGCAATCAGAAAGTGACTTTTGATGTATTGAATTTACCTACCAATTATAAAGTGACCATTATACCATCAGGATGTTGTGGTATGGCCGGTTCTTTTGGCTATGAGGAGGAGCATTATGAAACCAGTATGAAAATTGGAGGGTTAAAATTATTTCCGGCGGTTTCTAAATCGGCCCCAGAGACAATAATCGCCGCTAACGGAACGAGCTGTAGACATCAGATATTCGATGGCACAAAAAGAATTGCCCAGCATCCGGTAAGTATTTTGAAAGAAGCTTTATTAAACTGATTAAGATTACTTAAGCTTCGCCTAATTTATCCTTTTGATTTTCGGATTTTCGGGTAATCGAGGCTATGATTTCATTCATGTCCATCGCCTTTAATTCCTCATCCATATAAAAGCTGGCGAGTTTATCGTTTTCATATCGGTATAACTTCCAGCGTTTAAAAGAGTACTCCAAAGCGGTCATATGTTTGACCCAATCCCCAGAATTTAGGTAAAGGCAATCTCCTTTTTTGGTCTCGATGAATTCTTTTTTAGGTTCATGGCTATGACCACAGATGATATGGTCATAATGGTGGTCAATCGCCATTTTTGCCACATTCTTTTCAAATAGTGCAGTATAAAAAGAATCACGTTTTGTATCTCCATTTTCTTCAAAAATGAAGGGTTTGTGCTCCCTGCCCATTTTTTGTAGCATTTTGGTCTTAAACTTGGCAAATTTTAAAAGCAGGTCGAACCCAATGGTTCCAAATTTTAATAACCAATGGGAGTATTTAAAGGAAAGGTCAAAAATATCCCCATGAAAGAATAGCATGTTTTTACCATCCAACTTTAGGCTTAGCTTATTGGAGATTTGAATAGTACCCATTGGTATTGGATCTAACTTTCTGAAGTTATCATCGTGGTTCCCCGTGATGTAGAACACTTCGGTGCCTTTGGAGGCCATGGTAAAAATTTTCTTAACTATTTTTAAGTGTGCCGGGGGAAAATAATTGTTGTTCAATGCCTGAGTTTCCAAAATATCACCGTTCAAGATTAATTTCTTAGGTTGAATGCTAGATAAATAGGTGAGTAGCTCCTCTGCATGGCAAGTATAGGAGCCCAAATGAATATCGGAAATTACGGCAATCTCCAGCCTGCGTTTTTTCAAGACTATAATTTTGAACAAAATTAAACCTAACGGTATGAACATTAGGGTTGTTACGCATCATTATTTTTTAAGCTAAAGGTTAAATTATGATTACCCAATAAACCCTATGTTAAGTTAAGATTAACCACTTCTAAAATTTTTCTTTATTGGATTTAACATTTACCTTTGAAACTTGCGCTCTCCTTATCTTGATTAAGAAAATGGAAGCATCACAATTTAGTAATTATGGCAGGAAATACCTTTGGAACAATTTTTAAGGTCTCTACTTTTGGAGAATCTCACGGTAAAGCGATAGGTGGTGTTTTAGATGGATGTCCATCAGGAATCGAATTGGATTTGGACGCAATTCAGAAGGATTTGGATCGTAGAAAACCAGGTCAATCCGCTATTGTCACCCAGAGAAAGGAACCAGATGAAGTAGAATTCTTTTCCGGAATCTTTGAAGGTAAAACGACAGGCACGCCCATAGGTTTTGCAATTCACAATACCAATCAAAAATCTAAGGATTACGGACATATCAAGGATTCGTACCGTCCTTCCCATGCGGATTATGTCTATGATCAAAAATATGGTTTTAGAGATTATCGTGGTGGTGGAAGAAGCTCTGCTAGGGAAACGGCGAGTAGGGTAGTGGCTGGTGCTATCGCAAAACAGTTTTTAAAAGGAATCGAAATTCAGGCCTACGTATCTCAAGTAGGTGATATGCGCTTAAACAAGGACTATAAAGAACTTGATTTATCCCTGACAGAAAGTAATGCCGTTCGTTGTCCGGATACAGAAATGGCCGCAAAAATGGAGGAATATATCAAATCCATAAAAAAAGAAGGGGATACTATTGGAGGAATCATTACTTGTGTAGCTAAAAATGTACCGGTTGGTCTTGGAGAACCTGTTTTTGATAAATTACATGCAGAATTAGGTAAGGCGATGCTGTCTATCAACGCGGTGAAAGGATTTGAATATGGTAGCGGCTTTGAGGGCGTTAAAATGAAAGGTAGCGCACATAATGATCAATTTAACGTAGACGGTTCAACACAAACCAACCATAGTGGTGGTATACAGGGCGGAATCAGTAACGGCATGGATATTTATTTTAATGTAGCCTTTAAGCCCGTAGCTACGGTTATTCAAGGTTATGAAACTATAGATAAAGCGGGTAATATGGTTAAAACCCAAGGAAAAGGAAGGCATGACCCTTGTGTAGTTCCTAGGGCCGTGCCTATTGTCGAAGCCATGACCGCCTTGGTATTGGCAGATTATACATTATTGAACAGGACCATAAAAGCATAGGGTAGGATAATTTAATTTATCTTTCCATGATAACAAACTAAACAACTAACTGAGATTACATGAAAAAACTGGCATTACATTGGCAAATTATCATCGGACTTATCTTAGGTATTGTTTGGGCTCTAGTATCTAGTTCCTTGGGCTGGAGTACTTTTACCATAGATTGGATAGCCCCATTCGGTACTATATTTATAAATCTATTGAAACTAATTGCTGTGCCGTTGGTACTTTTCAGTATTATCAATGGTGTTGCCGGTATAGGTGATCCTGCCAGTTTAGGACGCATGGGGGGTAAAACATTACTAGCTTATCTGATCACTACAGTTTTTGCTGTGACTGTAGGACTAGTTCTTGTGAATTTGATAGGACCCGGAAGGTTAATAGATCAGGAAAGTAGGATTGATAACCGTATTTCCTATGAAGTATGGGCCAATTCTCAGGGTTATCAAATCAAGGATGGTATTAATTACTTGCAGGAGCCAAAATTCATGGAACGGGCCAAGAGAATCACCGATCTGTCCAAGGCAGAACTTCAAGATGCGTCCGTTTCCTCCAAGTTAGAAACTGCGGATAGTGCAAAGGAATCTGGACCCCTACAGCCATTGGTAGATATTGTGCCTCAGAACTTTTTTAAGGCTTTAGGAGATAACGGTCTCATGTTACAAGTGATTTTCTTCGGACTGTTTTTCGGAATTAGTTTGTTGTTCATACCTAATGAAAAGTCCAAACCTGTTATTGAGGTGGTAGATAGTATCATGGAGGTGTTTCTAAAAATGGTGGACTTGGTCATGAAAGCGGCGCCATTTTTTGTTTTTGCACTGTTGGCCGGTGTGGTTAGTAAAATGGCCGGAGATGATATTTCCAAGGTTGTCGAAATTTTTAAAGGTTTAAGTTGGTATTCATTAACCGTGGTTGTTGGTCTTGCCGCCATGATTTTCATTATTTACCCCTTATTGTTTAAAATATTCGTAAAAGCCGTCTCCTATAAAGGTTTCTTCAAAGCGATGGGTCCTGCGCAGACTTTGGCATTTTCAACTTCCAGTAGTGCGGCTACTTTACCAGTCACCATGGAATGTGTTGAGGATAATTTGGGCGTAGATAAAAAAGTGACCAGTTTTGTATTGCCCATTGGAGCTACGGTAAATATGGATGGAACTTGTTTATACCAAGCTGTGGCTGTGGTATTCTTGGCCCAAATGCATATGATCGATTTAACCCTAGGTCAGCAATTGACCATTGTCTTAACGGCAACCTTAGCTTCTATTGGTTCTGCCGCTGTACCTAGTGCGGGATTAGTGATGTTGATTATCGTTTTGGAATCCGTTGGATTGAATCCAGCTTGGATTGCCATTATTTTTCCGGTGGACCGTATACTGGATATGATGCGTACCGTGGTCAATGTAACCGGTGACGCAACGGTTTGTTCCATTATCGCAAAAGGGGAGGGACTTTTCAATTACAACCCGGACAAAGACCCCGATGAAGTTTGGGAAGTAAAGGAAAATGCCTAATTGAACTTTACATCTTATATATTAATCATCAAATCTTCGATAGGCGGCCATAGTGAACATGTAGATGCCGTAGCATACCAATCCCGCAGCAACAAGGCCCAATAGCCATTTACCATAGGCTTGTTCCTGTATAAACGAAAAAGCTTCTGCCGTTCCTTTCACTTCATTGGATGAATTTCCTCCTAAATTAAATCCTGCGGTTAGAAAAAAGTAAGCAATGATTGAAGTAACGATACCCCTGGAAATAATTCCAGCATATCCAATTCTTTTAATGTATCTTCTTCTGGCAACCACTGATATGGATTGAATTTGAAATTTCTTAAGAAAATCCCCTTTGTAAGCTTTTATAAATTGGTAGATGCCCTTAATTGCTAAACCCAAACCAATAGTTATAAAAATATACTTACCGGAAGTGCCATTCATAAGGGAACTTCCGCCACTACTTCCACCACCAGCTATAAGGGATTTTAAACCAAAAACATTACTTATAGCAATAAACCCTAGACCGGTATAGACTAAGCCACTGATGAAGAAGCTAGCCCTTTTAGCCATTGCCTTACCGTCAGTACCTATGCCTTCAGGGTCTTGTATAGATTGCAGAAAACGCCAAAATGCATAGCAAAATAGCCCTAGACCTAATAAAACGACTAAGACCTTGCCAAAAGCTTGATTCCCTAAAAATTCGATAACCTGAAGTTTTCCGGCTTTTTCGCCGCCCATATTGAATGCAGCTAAAAATGCTAATATTCCGGTAAGACCGTAAACGACTCCTTTAGCGGTATAGCCTGTATATGCAATTTTCTTTATTTTATCGTCCATAATAATAGTTTGATATGGCCTAAAGATCAATAAAATATGATAAAAATGAAGACTGGATAGAATTGAGTTTTATCCCAATAAGAATTAAGAAAGGAATTTATTTTTTAACTCTGGTGTTGGTATCATACATTCCTGTTTTTTACCATACCACTTATATCTATTTTTAGCTATAAAATCATATACGATATTCCGTATACCTTCAGGTATCCATAAAAATATAGAGGTCGTACTCCAAAATCCGTTCAAATCTTCGGCGATTTTAAGAGCGGCTGTCGATTTGGTGTAATAGGCAACGTTAGGCTCGATCAGAATAATGGAGTCTATTGTTTCCGTATCTATTCCACGTTCTTTGACAAGTTTTTGCCCAACTTCACTTTGCAAAGCGGCAAACCGAAACACGTCATTTTTATCTCGTTCAATTACGAACTGAACCGCTCCGTTGCATAGATTGCAAACGCCATCAAAGAGGATAATTTTAGTAGTAGTTTTCACGTGTTAAAGATACTCCGTTAGGGTTTATTAATTACTCAAGATTTGTTTAGAAATTTAAAAGGTGATCTATTCAATTTAGGCTACTAAAGTCATTTTAGTAATCTACTATTTTTTAATAATCGTATACGATTTTAGGTATTGTGCTGATTAACAAATAAAAAGACACTTATTTTTTCCTTTCTACCATTTCTAATTGGTCTACACTTACATTCGTAGTGAACATACCATAATTGACAATGGCCTTCCCTTTTTCAAGAGAATCTATGCTACCTACGGCTTTACCATCTTGCAGTCGAACACGGTCCCCAATATTAAAAACAGGTCTTGGCTTATTCTTCTCTTTATGGACCGCTTTTTTCTTTTCCACCTTTTTCTTTTCTCGGATGACTTTTACCTCTTTTTGCACTTCTTGGGCTACTTGGGCTTTTTGCTGACGGTCTTTTTGAGCTTCTGCTGCAGATTTCTTTTTACGCTTACTGTTTTCTGTTTCAACGATGCGCAATAATTCCGAAACCAATGGTCTTTTTTTATTGTCCTGAAAATATTTATCCGCTGCAACATTCACCTTGTTCCCCAAGTGAATCATTCTTTGGTCATGATCGTACAATTCCTGATAATTCTCCAACTTGGATTTAACCTTGGCATTTAATTTTTCCAATTTGGCCGCTTCCTCTCTTGCCTTAGATTCCTCCTCTTGTAATCTAGAGCCTGTTTCAGCCATTTTGCTGCGTTCTTTCTGCAATTTGGCTATAGTGGCGTCAAACCTTACTTTTCCTCGCTCTATTTTCTTCTTAGCCTTATTTATTAAGGAATAGGGAATACCGTTCTTTTGTGCCACCTCAAAGGTAAAAGAACTACCTGCCTGACCTAATATCAATTGGAAAGTAGGTTCCAGAGTTCTGCCATCAAAAAGCATATTGGCATTGGTCACGTGGGGCAACTCGTTAGCCAATGCTTTTAAATTCGCGTAGTGCGTGGTTATCACCCCGTAAGATCCCCGTTCGTAGAAAACCTCTAAAAAGGCTTCGGCCAAAGCACCGCCTAATTCGGGATCACTACCGGTACCAAATTCATCAATCAGGAATAATGTATGTTCATCACAACGTTTTAAGAATTGGTTCATGTTCTTTAAACGATAACTATACGTACTTAGATGATTTTCAATAGATTGATTATCTCCAATATCCGTAAGGATTTTATTGAAAAAGCAAACTTCGCTCCGTTCATGTACGGGTATCAACAATCCACTTTGTAACATCACCTGCAACAAGCCAATCGTTTTTAGAGTAATACTTTTACCACCTGCGTTTGGACCGGAAATCACTATAATTCTATTCTCCGGGTGCAGTTCAATGGTCTGCGGAAAAGTCTTCTCATTCTTACGTTTATTGCTCAAAAACAATAAAGGATGATAGGCATCTCGAAGAAAAAGTCGGTTCTTATCATTGAACTTGGGGAGTATCGCATCTATTTCATCTGCATATTTTGCCTTAGCCGCAATTATATCCACCTGCGTCAAATAGACTTGGTATTCTTTCAAAAGTTCACGGTGGGGTCTAATTTGATTGGTAAGCTGCTTTAAGATGCGTTGTATTTCCTCTTTTTCATCGAACTCCAAATTATTAAGCTCCCTACTATACTTTAAAGCTGCTTCTGGTTCTATGTAGACAATGCTCCCGGTTTTGGAAGTACCCATCACCGAACCTTTTATTTTTTTACGATACATCGATTTTACAGCGAGGACCCTACGGTTTTCCACAACGGATTCCCGAATCTCATCTAAATAATCCGATGCTTGATACATATTAAGTGCCGCTCCAAAACTCTGACTAATTTTTCCGCGTACCTGATTGATTTGTCTTCGAATAGAAAACAGGGCATCCGAAGCATTATCCTTAACCTCTCCAAAACGGTCGATTACATTATTGATCAGATCTGGAATTTCGGTATTGGGTTCTAATTGAGCAGCGTTGTCATGTAATAAGGGATAATATTCCTTAAATTTTTTAAAGAATTTCTGATGTAGTGCTACGTGGTACAAATACTGGCTATACGCTTAAAACCTTGAAGTTCTAAAGTGGTATTCTCAATTTTTAAGAGCCTTAGATCACTGATAATGCTATCGAAACCGTGATTTGGAATTCGGTTTTCACTGATTAAAGAGGATAGGTATTCCGCAGTTTTTTTCAGTTCTGATTTAATCTTCTCTTCGTCTGTTAATGGGATAATCTCCAGAGCTAATTCCTTTCCCAACTCTGTATTACAGCGTGAGGATATCTGTTTTAAAACAGATGGAAATTCAAGATCCTGTAATGTTTTTGAATGTATGTTTGCCAATTCGATGTAAATTCAGCCGCAAAGGTACGGATTGGCGCTGAATTGGGGAATATGCTATTTTTTCTAATCTATTCTTTCCAGTTAATTTCCGATAGAAAAAATCAAGCTGTAGTTTTGAAGCCTAAATAAATTTTAATTCAGAATACTTATGGACGTTAGTATCCATCCCACTTGGAAAGCGCAGCTAAAATCAGAGTTCGAAAAGCCATATTTTATCCAATTAAGCGAATTTGTAAAGAAGGAGTATGCAAATCATACCTGCTACCCTAAAGGCGCTGATATTTTTGCAGCCTTTGATTATTGTCCGTTCCACGAGACCAAGGTTGTTATCATAGGACAAGATCCGTATCATGGTCCAAACCAAGCGAATGGGTTGTGTTTTTCAGTAAAAGATGGAATTGCACACCCACCATCACTTATTAATATTTTTAAGGAGATTCAAGCGGATTTAGGCAAGCCCTATCCCGATAGCGGTAATTTGGAAACCTGGGCAAAACAAGGGGTTTTATTATTGAACGCTACGTTATCCGTGCGCGCCCATGAGGCAGGAAGCCATCAGAAGCAAGGTTGGGAAACGTTTACCGATGCCGTTATTCAAAAGTTATCCGAAGAAAGAGTGAATTTAATTTTTTTATTATGGGGCGGTTTCGCTAAGAAAAAAGCAAAATTGATCAATACTGAAAAACATCATATCCTAACCTCTGGGCATCCTTCTCCGCTAAGTGCAAATAGGGGGTATTGGTTTGGTAATGGCCATTTTTCCAAGTGTAATAAAATTTTGTTAGAAATAGACAATAAAACTGTGACGTGGTAAGTTATTTGAGAAAGAATTAACTTAAATTTGAGTAGTAAATTTCTGCTTTAACCCAAACAAAACTGATAATGAGCAATTTGGAAAGTTTAAATTCAATTTTATTGATCGATGATGATGAAGCAAGCAACTTCCTACATTCTATATTCATCAATCGTTTAGATATGGACCTAAACATCAATTCAGCCCTTAACGGACAGGAGGGATTGGATTTTATCTTAGGAAAAGGTCAAGAGGCCTTGGAACTTCCATGTATGGTAATGCTTGATTTAAGGATGCCAGTGATGGATGGATGGCAATTCATGAAGGCCTATGAGGAACAAGTGCCTAAAGAACTAAAAGAGCAGATTACCATTGTTCTGGTAACCATTAGTGATAGTCAAGCGGATAAAGATAGGGCTTCCTCAAATGCTTATGTAGCTGATTTTTCTCAAAAACCATTATCAGATGCTACGTTCAAAAAACTGATCAAGAAGCATTATAACTTCGCTTCCTCAAATTGATATTATTAATATAGAATTACGGAGGAATCTAATTTGTGCGATATCAAATTCAATTCGATAAGCGTATCTTGAACTTTGGCCAAGGTTTGTTTAGAAAGTTGTTGTTGACTCCATTCCGTCAATTGCAACCATTCTTGAATGTCCAGTAATTTCTGATGGTATCTATTCGCCAATGTTCTATCCATACTTGGAATCAATTTAAATTCCATTGTATACGTGTTTATGATTTCTCTAATATGAGTGACTACGCCTGCATTTTTCTCCAAAAAATCAGTTGTTCCAACCAAAACAAAACAAGGCCAAGGGGTTGGACAGTCGCCTAAATGTCGAAATATACCGGTATCTACCAAAGGCTTTGTGGTGAAATGTTCCCACATGAAATAATCTGCCAAACCAGAGCTCAACCCTTCAATCGCCCCCTTCAAATCATTTATAACACTAAATTTTAAATCTGATGTTGTCCAGCCCATTTGTTTGGCATGTATATAAGCCATAAGATGGCTTCCACTACCGAACCGACTTATAGCCGCAGTGGTCTGCTGTAAATCCTCCATCTTTTGATAAGTACTGTTATGATCGACATGAATACCCCAAAGTAGGGGAGAGCCGATATATTCTTGGATAATTTTTGCCTTATTGCCTTCCGTAATACTTTTTACAATTCCTTCGGTAAGGATAATAGCCAAGTCGGTTTCTTGATTTTGTAATAGCTCGCACATTTTACCCGTTCCTTCAGGAATATCGGTCCAGTTTAGTTGTATTCCACGCTCTTCAAAAGCACCTTCTTCAATAGCCAAGTGCCAGGGAAGGTTAAAATGTTCGGGTACCCCGATGATGTTAACGTTCTTCATTCAGTTTATTTTTTAAATACTCGTATATCGCATATTGCGATTGTGTGGATAGGTCGGAATCAGCTAAATTCACCTTTTTATTGGTGTTTTCTACATCTAATACCCTGGCTTTTTCGGTATCCTTAAGTTGCAAGGATAGGATATCTTTCAGTTCTTTAAAAATAGTCGTATCAAGAATTGGAGTCAATACTTCTACGCGCCTATCTAGATTACGGGTCATCCAATCTGCTGAACCCATGTACATAATTTCATCACCTCCATTTTCAAAAAGATAAATTCGGCCATGTTCCAAATACCGATCAATAATACTGGTAATTAGAATATTGGGTTTCATTGGATGCGACGGATTTTCATCGGCATTTAAATAACAACAAAATCCTCTTACAATCAATCGTACAGTAACCCCTGCATTTACCGCCCTGTAAAGTGCTCTGATCATGCCTGGATCTTCTAGGCTGTTCATTTTGGCCGTAATGCATGCTTTTTTTCCTTGCTGGGCTGCATTGATTTCATTTTGGATACGATTCAAAAAAGTAACTCGAGTTGAAAAAGGGGAAACCACGAGCCGTTTAAGTTTAGGAACAATAATTTTACGTTCTAAAACTTTAAAAACTTGAGACAGGTCTTTCGTGATTTTCTTATGTGCTGTAAAAAGGCCATGATCACAATATATTTTAGAAGTTTGAGCATTAAAGTTACCGGTACCAATATAGGCATAGCGTTTTTTCTTACCATTTTCTCTTCTATAGACCATGGCGATCTTTGAATGCACTTTTACTTGAGGGATGCTAAATATGACCTTGGCACCTTGTTCTTCAAATATGCGTCCCCATTTGATATTATTTGCCTCGTCAAAACGGGCTTGAGCTTCGACAAATATAGTGACTTGTTTTTTGTTTTTTAATGCGGTTAATAAGGCATCTGCCAGTGCCGAAGATTTGGCAATACGATAAATAGTTATTTTAATTGCAAAAACATCGGGGTCGATAGCAGCACTGTTCAGAAATTCTTCAATGACCTTAAAATCTTGATAAGGAAAATGTACCAATTGGTCTTTTAGAGCAATGGATTCAAATATACTGGAACTATTTGTAAGTACGGGATGTGGTAATGCCGGCTGAACAGCGTATTGTAAATGTGCTGTTCCTTCAGGTCTTGGAAATGAAAAGAAATCCGATAAGTTATGATACATACCGCCCGGGGAAAGGTCTACATTTCCCAAATTCAAATCTGCTTTCAATTTAGAAAGGAGCCAGTTGGGCATTTCACTATCATATAGTAATCGGGTGGGTTGACCTGATTTTCTTTTGGAAAGGGATTTGTAGATTTTCTCTACTAATTCGGCATCAGAATAATCATCTTCTAAATATAGTTCCGCATCCCTAGAAAGCTTAATTGAAAAGCATTGTTCAATTTCCTCCGAAGGAAATAACAAGTTCGCAAACGATTTTACTGCATCATCTAAATAGCAATATTGGTGACCTTCCCCTGGGAGTAAAATGAAGCGTTCATTATCTGATGTCGGTAATTTGATTAGGCTATACTTTTCTTGAGGATGGGTTGTGGCTAAATATAGCGCGCCATCCTGTAATTTCATACCTGCATTTGGGCGAACTACTTCACATTGTTCCTGAAGTGTTGATACAAAAAATTCCTCGATATATTTTTCTTGTGCTGGACTGAAGTCGGTAGGTTTTCTAAGATATATGTCATGCTCTTCCAGCTCTTTTAAGGTAGATGCGATAACCTCACCAAAATGTTGCTGCTGTTCATCAATAGTCCTTAAAATCAATTTCAAGATTTTATTCGGTTTCAGCAGTAATTTATTACGTAAGGTTTTGTCTAAACTTTTAATTTGACGAAGACGTGAAACACGAACCTTGAAATATTCATCAAGATTGGACGAGAATATCGCTAGAAATTTTAAACGTTCCAGTAGGGGCGTATCTTTATTCTCTGCCTCTAGCAAAACGCGTTCATTAAAGTAAAGCCAGTTTACATCTCTATGCTTAAAACCATTATTTTCCATAATCAAATTTGCGCAAAAATAAGGATTACAAAATGATAAATTTGAAGATAAGTTTAGGTCAACTTATTGAGGCAAAATTTGATAAGTTCATCAACGGATTGAGTCGGTTTTACCGAAAATTCACCCGTAGCCCTATTGGCCAAAATGCAATTTAAGGAAACAGCATCATGACCTAATAATTGTGACAAGGCATAGATGCCCGAAGTTTCCATTTCTAAGTTGGTCAATCTATGTCCTTCGAATGAAAAACTGGCCAGACGTTCGTTTAACCCTGGTTGACTGGGTGCCATCCGTAATTGTCTATTCTGCGGACCGTAAAACCCGGTATTTGTGGCTGTAAAACCTAATCGTATACGATTGTCAGTAAAAAGCTCCCCAAGTTTATTTGAATATTTAAGGACGTAAGGCCGTGCTTTTAAAGAACTCCAATCCGTATGTACAATAAAAGCATCTTCAATCGCTTTATCGCTAATATTTTTATGTTGGTAGAAGTGTAAAAGTCCGTCAAAACCGATGACATATTCACTCATTAGGAAGGAATCCACCGGAATATCAGGTTGAATAGAGCCTGTAGTTCCAATACGAATAATTTCTAATCGTATATGATTTTCCTTAAGCTTTCTATTTGAGAAATCAATATTTACCAATGCATCCAATTCGTTGAGTACGATGTCAATATTATCAGTGCCAATTCCTGTAGAAATTACGGTAAGTCTTTTGCCATTTTTATGGCCGGTATGGGTATGGAATTCTCGCTTTCCCTTTTTGACTTCAATGGAATCGAAGTACTGGGATACTTGGCTTACCCTTTCTGGGTCTCCAACCGTGATGATGGTGTTAGCAATATCTTCAGGTAGAAGATTAAGGTGATAGATACTGCCATCTTCATTTAAGATGAGCTCAGCAGGCTTTAGTGGCATGCTATAATTTTAAAATTCTGTTCGTATCCGTATTATAAAGAAAATTGTATTTCAAGGCTCCGCCCATGTAGACATCATTATCCTGTATGCAGGAATAATAGCTGGTCTTGCCTTCTAGAATTTCCTTCCCTTTTTGAGATAAGCGAACCGGACTTAAACTAGTAATTAAAGGCTTTAAACGAGTAATAGCCCTTTCATATTGAGTATCACCAAAACCAAGATTTCCTTGATTTTTTAAAATGATATCCAAATATTCTTTTTTGTTTTTAGGCTTCTCATCCATGGCCAATTTAAGGATGGTGTTCTCCATTTGATTAAGACCGTTGGCAATACTAGGAAAGCGCTTTAAATGCGTTTTTACAGCGTCACCTAAATAATCGAATTGATAATCTTTAAAGTCGGTTAAATTTTCTAAACGCATCGGATTATTACTGCAGTACAATTGCCAAACATAATCCGCATATTCTGTATCATCTTGGTTCAATACCTTTTTATTCTTGTACAGGGACAAAAGCTGCTCATCAGTAAGTTCACTTAGAGAGTACATTTTATTAGAATCATCCTCTTTACCGCTACATACCAAGGAGATTTCGGCATATTTTCTATGGGTTAATAACCAACTGATTACCGCTAACATATTTACTTGGCAAAAAAGGTCGTATTCAAACCAAAGGACAATGTGATCTTGTTGTTTATGATTACAAAGGGAACGATACTCTTTTAAGGTTTTTTCGATAAACCAAGATTTGGATACTTTGTAGTTTTTATTTAAAAATTCAAATCTGGTTTTCCAAAATGATTCGGTTCCCACGGTGGGTAGTGTCTTACCTTCACAGAGCATTTCTCGCCAAGTAATTACATCTCCATCAAGATTGAGATTTTTAAGACGTTGGGTGAAATTATCTCCGTTTGTGATGTGTAGCAGGGAACTCATACCGTTAGCTATTTAAGTTGTAACATTAAATGTACCATTAAAATTAATTTAATGAAATTTTTTAACAGAAACTCTTTGAAGTTTGTCGATTGAATACGGTAAATATTAGCCTCCTACACGTTTGGTATGGAAACCTTTCTCTTTTAATATCTGCATAATCTGGTCTCGATAATCACCTTGAATAATGATTTTATCATCTTTGAAACTACCGCCAACACTAAGTTTTGTCTTTAGTTCCTTAGCCAATTTTTTAAAATCTTCATCGGCCCCGGTATATCCTTCTAGAATAGTAATGGGTTTCCCTTTTCGCTTTTCATATTTACAGATGATAGGGTCATCCTGCAGCCAAATGCCGTTCTCCTTATCTTTTTCTTCAGGAACTTCTTGAGGTTCATGTTCCGGAAATAAATTTTTCAGTTGGTCTTTTAAATCCATCTACTTTATTTTTTTATCAGTCCCAATTCAATTAATCGCTCGTGAAGAAATTCACCTGCTGTAATATCTTCGTACAGTTTTGGATGTTGTTCATCTACACAATTATCCAAACAATTTAATGGCATTTCACTTACTGGATGCATAAAAAATGGAACGGAATATCTGGAAGTACCCCAAAGCTCTTTAGGAGGATTCACCACCTGATGAATAGTGGATAGTAGCTTATTGTTGGTCAAGCGTGATAACATGTCACCAACATTGATCATCAATTCATCTGGTTTCGCAATAGCATCTACCCATTCTCCATCATGATTTTTCACCTGTAGCCCTTTTCCGTGGGCGCCCATTAGAAGGGTTATCAAATTAATGTCTCCGTGGGCCGCGGCCCTTACCGCATTCTTAGGTTCAGAAGTGATGGGTGGATAATGAATAGGACGTAAAATTGAATTCCCGTTTTTGATAAAGTCATCAAAGTAAAATTCATCTAGATTTAAATGTAATGCTAAGGCACGCAAAACATATTTGGCGGTCTTTTCTAACATTTGGTAGGTTTCTTTACCTACAGCATTAAAGTCTGGAAGTTCTTTAACCTTTACATTATCTGGATATTCTGCTTCCAAAGCGGGATTGTTCTCCACATATTGACCAAAATGCCAAAACTCCTTCAAATCCCCCTCCTTTTTTCCTTTTGCGTGTTCTTTACCAAAAGAAGTGTACCCACGTTGTCCACCAATTCCTTCAATCTCATATTTTTCCTTGACATCTTCGGGTAAATCGAAGAATTTTTTAATTTCAGAATATAAGGAAGCTTCTAAATCGTCGGAAAGAAAATGTCCGCCTAAAGCTACAAAGCCTATTTCTTCAAAGGCTTTTCCTATTTCATCAATAAACTTCTGTTTTCTTTTTGGGTCCTCCGAAAGAAAATCCGCTAGGTCAACACTAGGTACTAAACTCATAATTAAATTCGTATTTCTGTAAAATTAATAATAATTCATGAGTTTTGATAGTGTTATATATGTTCTTAACTCCATCCCTTTTTGTTACATTTATCCTCGAATTGCCTAATCAAATGCTGTAATGAATTACAAGGATTATAAACTACCGCAAAATTTACTACTTGACCTTTATAAATCAATGCTGAAACCTCGTTTGATTGAGGAAAAAATGCTCATTCTCCTAAGACAAGGGAAAATCTCGAAATGGTTCAGTGGCATTGGGCAAGAAGCTATTTCTGTAGGTGTGACACATGCATTGGAAAAAGAGGAATATATTTTACCGATGCACCGTAACCTTGGCGTTTTTACTTCAAGGGAAATTCCGTTACACCGTCTGTTTGCACAATGGCAGGGTAAGGCAAGTGGCTTTACGCAAGGTCGAGACCGTAGTTTTCACTTTGGCACACAAGAATTCCATATCATAGGAATGATTTCCCATTTGGGACCACAATTAGGGGTGGCCGACGGTATTGCACTCGCACACCAACTTCGAAAAGAGAAGAAAGTCACGGCAGTTTTTACAGGAGAAGGAGCTACTAGCGAAGGGGACTTTCATGAGGCATTGAACGTTGCGGCAGTTTGGAATTTGCCGGTTCTTTTTTGTATTGAAAATAACGGATATGGTTTATCAACCCCAACCAATGAACAGTTCAAATGCGAACATTTGGTAGATAAAGGAATAGGCTATGGAATGGAATCGCATATTATTGAGGGCAACAATATATTAGAGGTTTATACCAAGGTCTCTGATTTAGTTTCAGATATGCGACAAAATCCTAGACCTGTCTTGCTAGAGTTCAAAACCTTTCGAATGCGAGGTCATGAGGAAGCTAGTGGAACCAAATACGTGCCGGAGGAATTAATGCAGGAATGGGCCGCTAAAGACCCACTGGATAATTTCGCCGAATTTTTAAAAGAAGAGGGAGTTCTTAGTGAGGAAGATGAGCAAGATTTCAAAACTAAAATTCAACAAGAAATCGAGAAACATTTGCAAAAAGCATATGCAGAATCTGAAATTATACCAGATGCAGGTAAAGAATTAAATGAAGTATATAAAAACGTTGATTTTAAAGAAGTTAAGCCAAATATACATTGTAAAAATATCCGTTTTGTAGACGCCATTTCTGATGGATTACGAGAGTCTATGAAGAAATTTGATAATCTGGTCATCATGGGTCAGGATGTGGCAGAATATGGTGGAGTCTTTAAAATTACTGACGGATTTGTAGAGGCTTTTGGCAAAGCCCGGGTTCGTAATACGCCTATTTGTGAATCTGCCATTGTTTCCGCTGCAATGGGTCTTTCTATCAACGGAATGAAAGCCGTTGTGGAAATGCAATTTGCCGATTTTGCAAGTAGTGGGTTCAATCCGATAGTCAATTATCTCGCAAAATCCCATTATCGATGGGGAGAAAATGCCGATGTCGTCATTCGTATGCCTTGTGGAGGTGGGGTAGCGGCCGGACCGTTTCATTCACAAACCAATGAGGCTTGGTTTACCAAAACACCAGGACTAAAAGTAGTATATCCTGCTTTTCCTTTCGATGCCAAAGGACTGTTGACCACCGCTATCGAGGACCCAAATCCAGTATTGTTCTTTGAACATAAAGGGTTGTATAGAAGTCAATACCAAGATGTTCCAGTTGGTTATTATAATATTCCTTTAGGTAAGGCTAGCGTGCTTAGAGAAGGAAATGATATTAGCATCGTAACTTATGGTGCAGGGGTGCATTGGGCTTTAGAGGTTTTAGAGTCTAATGAGAATGTCAAAGCAGACCTAATTGATTTAAGAACATTACAGCCTTTGGACATGGAATCCATTTATACATCCGTTAGAAAAACAGGAAAATTAATTATTCTTCACGAAGACAGTCTTTTTGGGGGTATAGCAAGTGATATTTCTGCGTTGGTAATGGAGACTTGTTTTGAACATTTGGACGGACCCGTGAGAAGGGTAGCCAGCATGGAAACGCCCATTCCTTTCAATAGTAAGTTGGAGAAGCAATACCTACCAAAATCACGGTTTGAACATGAACTTTTAGAATTATTATCCTACTAGTATCTCCGCTAATATCTTTGTGAATAGAGCCAACAAGGTGGCAGAATATTCACGTAATTTGCAATGCCTTTTATCGAGTTGGATACGAGTTGGATATAAGAAATCCATCCAAAAGGCGAATTAAAACGTATATCCATTAAATCTTAAAATTAGAAGTATGAAAAAATTGATTTTGCTTTGCAGTGTAGTTTTTTTAATGGCTTCTTGCTCCGTTTCAAAGGAAGCAAGGGCGAAAAGAAATTTACTAAGCGGCACATGGAGTTTAGATAATATCGCTTTTGAAAATAATACCACAAACGTAAAAGCAGTGCTTTTTAATGATGTCGAGGATATTTGTTTAGAAGGTAGCGATTGGTTTTTCCGTGATAATAATAGTACAGGAAGATACACCATTAGCTCCTCCACGTTATGTAATGGCGGACCTAGATATATCAGATGGTCTGTTGTAGAGCGAGAAAACGGTTCAAGTCAGTTACAATTCAAGTTTATCAACGAAAAGAACCAGGATATTTCTGGTGGTGCTGGATATCGTCTAGATATAGAAAGTCTAACGGAATACGTAATGACCTTGAAATCAAACGCTATGGTAGATGGTAAATCCGTTAACGTATTGTATGAATTCTCTAAAAAATAAAACCTACTAAAATAAATTAGAAATTATGAAGACATTGATATTAAAAAGAACAAGTTACGTTTTAGCTCTTGCTTTGGTAATGAGTTGTAGTACCGTTAAAAATGCAAATAAGACTCAAAAAGGTGCTGTTATTGGTGCTGCTGGTGGAGCGGTAATAGGCGGGGTATTAGGCAATAATGTTGGTAGCGGTGACAATACTGCCTTAGGTGCTATTTTAGGTGCGGCAATAGGCGGTGCAGCAGGTGGTTATATAGGTAATCGTATGGACCGTCAAGCAGAGCGTATCGAGCAAGAGATACCAGGTGCAGAGGTAGAACGTGTAGGTGAAGGTATTAACGTAACGTTCAATGAAGAAGCTGGCGTGTATTTCGACACCAATAAGTCTGACGTTAAAGGAACTTCCGCCACAACTTTGGATAGATTGGCCGGTATCTTTAAGGAGTATCCTAAAACTAATATTTTAGTTGAAGGTCATACGGATAGTGCTGGTTCTGATGAGTATAATATGACCTTGTCAAAACAAAGAGCCACTTCTGTAACTGATTATTTAATTGGAAAAGGATTAGACACCACTCGTTTTGATACAAAATGGTATGGTGAAAACCAACCGGTGGCAGATAATACGACCTCAGAAGGTAAAGCTAAAAATAGAAGAGTAGAACTAGCCATTGTCGCTAATGAAGAATTAAAACAAGAAGCTAAAGAACAGACCAACTAGATTTTAGGAGGTCTCTACTTTATTAGTATAAATTAAAACCCTGCAAATGCAGGGTTTTTTTTGTAAAAAATGTAACTTCCCACAAGTGAAGGAACATGGAATTGTAATTATTGGTGGCGGTTTGGCAGGATTAACCGCAGCTATTCATTTGGCTATCGAAGGACAGGAAGTTGCCCTTTTCGAAATCAATCCCTATCCACATCACCGCGTTTGTGGTGAGTATGTTTCTAAAGAAATAGCACCCTATTTAAAACGTCTTGGGGTGGATTTATATGCTCATAAGGCCATTGACATTTCCCAGTTTGAAATTTCTACTCAAGAAGGGTATTTGGTGAAAACCGATTTACCCTTGGGCGGTATGGGTATAAGTCGGTTTGCCTTTGATGAATTACTTTATCAAAGAGCAAAAGAACTAGGGGTCACCTTTTATTTTGAAAAGGTAATAGCAGTTGTTTTTAAGAATGAGCTCTTTCAGATAACTAGTGCTTCTCAACAAATTAAGGCCAAGATAGCGATTGGCGCTTATGGAAAACGTTCGGTGTTGGACAAAAAACTGGAACGCGATTTCAGCTTTAAAAAACAATCGTGGTTGGCTGTAAAGGCCCATTATGAATATCCAGATTTCCCAGAATCATTAGTTGCACTGCATAATTTTGACGGTGGCTATGGCGGACTTTCAAAAACAGAAACCGGAGCGATTAATTTTTGTTATTTAGTGAACTATGAAAATTTTAAAAAGTATAAGGATGTAAATTCCTTTAATAGAGAGGTGGTTTCTCAAAATCCGTATTTAAAGGAATTTTTAGCAAAAGCGACACCTGTTTTTGACCGACCCTTGACCATTGCCCAAATTTCGTTCGATAAAAAAGCATCCGTAGAACGGCATATGCTCATGTGTGGGGATACTGCAGGTCTTATTCATCCACTTTGTGGTAATGGTATGGCTATTGCCATTCACAGTGCTAAATTAGCGGCAGAGGTAATCCTAAAGTTTAATAGCAACCCGCAACTGGATAGAAATGGAATGGAAAGGGAATACGAACGAATTTGGAGCAAAACTTTTAGCAGAAGACTATGGTTAGGTCGAAAATTACAGCATATTTTGATGAATAAAAACTGGGTTAATTTCGGTATTAGAACAGTTGGGAAATCGGAAAGACTTTTGAAACAAATTATTAGGAAAACCCACGGGGATAGTGTTGAATAATGGTCGATTTTAGTACGCGAAGTAGCGAAATAGAGATAATGGATACCTACACCGGTACCACTGCCCAACTAGAGGTCATATTAAACGACATCAATAGGGTGAATCGGTTATTAGGCGGTTATCAAATCACCATTGATACTGTTTTCCAGATAATTACATCTAAAAATAAAAAATCATATACGATTTTGGATATGGGTTGTGCAGAAGGGACTATGCTCAGAAAACTTGCGAAGGAGGCTAGAAATCGTGGTATTGTTCTAAAATTGATAGGCATCGATATGAATGCCCAAGGTTTGGAATTGGCGCAAAAATATTCAGAGGATTTCCCAGAAATTAGTTATATCAACGGGGATATTTTACAGACCGATTTTTCTAAGATGGATATTGACGTGGTGATGACGACCCTCACTCTGCATCACTTTACCGATGAGGGTGTAGTACAATTTGTAAACAGATTTTTACAGTTATCTTCCCTTGGGGTGGTCATTAACGATTTACATCGTAGTCCGTTGGCATATTATCTGTTTAAAGCGTTTAGTTTCTTTTTTATCCGAACAGAAATTGCTAAAAAAGATGGACTCCTTTCTATTAGAAGGGCATTTAAAAAGGAGGAGCTGGTGTCCTACGCGGGTCAAGTCTCTAACAGTTCACATCATATCAAGTGGAAATGGGCATTCAGATATGTCTGGATATTGAAAAAGAAATAGTAGATTGAGGATTAAGAAAAGCTATGAATTATACACGAATTGTAAATGTTTCCAAGGAGCTCCCAGAGCATTTTAGGGATACCAAGGATATCATACCACTGGTCGAATTATGGCTAGGGAATCAAGAAGAACGTTTTAGACGCAAGGTCGTCAAGATAT
This sequence comes from uncultured Flavobacteriaceae bacterium, assembly GCA_963842105.1. Classification (GTDB taxonomy): domain Bacteria; phylum Bacteroidota; class Bacteroidia; order Flavobacteriales; family Flavobacteriaceae; genus Maribacter. Next base: position 23,024 of record CAWJFH010000029.1, on the reverse strand, counting down.
TTGAAGGAGCTGCGGTAGACAGGCGTTATTCCATAATGCCACCCGAAGAAGTGTTTATTGCGACCTCATTTGAAGAGAAGAATAACATCTATGCACGTGAGGCTAAGAAGATAGGCGCTGAAGTGCTCACGAAAGCACTCGAAAAAACAGGCTGGGTCGCGGAGTCTTTAGACTATATTATTACAGTAAGTTGTACGGGTATCATGATACCTTCGTTGGATGCCTATTTAATCAATGAATTAGGTCTACGTCAAGATGTAGTTCGACTTCCGGTGACGGAAATGGGTTGTGCAGCGGGAGTATCCGGACTTATTTATGCCCATAACTTCCTGAAATCGAATCCGGGTAAGCGAATCGCTCTAGTTTCGGTAGAAAGTCCCACAGCCACTTTTCAGCTGAATGATTATTCCATGGCCAATATGGTAAGTGCGGCTATTTTTGGTGATGGTGCGGCCTGTGTGCTTTTATCTTCCGAGCCCGATGCTGTCGGGCCTAAAATAATAGGGGAGGAGATGTATCATTTTAAGGATGCCACGCATATGATGGGATTTGATTTGACCAATGACGGACTAAAAATGATTTTAGATCCCGCTGTGCCAGAAACCATATCCGGTCATTTTTCAGATATCGTTCATCCTTTTTTGAATAAGTACGGCAGTTCTATTGAGCAAGTTGATCATTTGATTTTTCACCCAGGGGGTAGAAAGATTGTACAAACCGTTGAATCGCTATTTGGAGCCTTAGGTAAGAATATAGATGATACGAGAGAGGTGCTACGCTTATACGGTAATATGAGCAGTGCTACCGTTTTATATGTTTTGGAGCGCTTTATGGAACGAGACATAAAAACGGGGGAACAGGGACTGGTATTAAGTTTTGGACCTGGATTTTCGGCGCAACGTGTTTTACTGGAATGGTAGATCAAAATTAAAACGAATGTCTTTGAACGCAGATAAGAATGGAATTTATTGGACTTTAATTCTCGGCGGTAGCAGTGGATTAGGTCTTGCAACGGCCAAAAAGTTGGCGAAGGAGGGCTATCATATTGTGATTGTTCATCGAGACCGACGAGCTGATATGGATTCAATAAACTCTTCATTTGAAGCTATTGAATCCTTTGGAAATAAATTGATTACGATGAATTCGGATGGTCTTAATTCCGAAAAACGTTCCCAAATTATCTCAGACATTTCGGAACAATTACCTATCGGTCATGAAATTAAAGTAGTGGTGCATAGCATAGCCAAAGGAACCTTGAAACCGATGTATTCGGAAACTGGTTCTTCCTTGTCCGATACTGATTTTAAAATCACTTTTGAAGCCATGGCCCTGAGTTTGTATGATTGGACAAAAGCACTTGTGAACGCAAATCTTTTGGCGGCCGATACCCGTATTCTATCCTTTACCAGTGAGGGGAATACGAGAGCATTACCTAATTATGCAGCCGTTTCTGTGGCTAAAGTAGCCTTAGAGGCTTTGACTCGAAGTATTGCATTGGAATTCGCGCCATTGGGAATTAAAGCCAATTGCATACAAGCAGGAGTAACCGAAACTAAATCGTTGCGGATGATTCCCGGGTATAAAAAAATTATGGAGAATGCTATGCAAAGGAATCCAAATAACCGATTAACCACACCAGAAGATGTGGCCAATGTAGTGTATCTTTTAACCACAGATGAGGCAAAATGGATAACCGGAACGGTCATCAAAGTCGATGGTGGGGAAAGTTTGATGTAAAGAAATAGGGATGTCAAAAAAAATAGTGCAATGGATTTTAGATAGTTTACCCTATGCGGTGCCATTTTTGTTCGTGGATACCTTGACAAAGATTGATGCACATGGCGTTGAAGGCACCTATAGGTTTCCGACGGATGCTGATTTTTACAAAGGGCATTTTAAGGAAAATCCGGTAACCCCCGGAGTGCTATTAACGGAATGCTGTGCGCAAATAGGACTGGTTTGTTTGGGCATATATTTACTGGGTGAGGAAGCAGACCTAGAGAACTTAAAATTGGGAATGAGCAGTTCGCAAATGGAATTTTTACAACCGATACTTCCTGGGGAAACGGTGAGGGTAGTTTCCACTTTGACCTATTTTAGATTTCAAAAATTAAAATGTGAAGTGAAAATGTATAATGAAACCGATACTTTGGTGTGCAAAGGGACTTTGGCGGGCATGATTTCAACAACTCATGGATAGACGTGTTGTAATTACCGGTTTGGGCATTTGTGCCCCTAATGGTGTAGGCCTGACCGATTTCACCGATGCTCTTTTGACCGGTAAAAGTGGTTTGCGTCACCAACCGAATCTAGAAAAACTAGGTTTTGGCTGTCAGGTAGCGGGCGAACCTTTGGTAAAGGATAATTTAATTGAACGTTATTTTACACCTTTGGAGCGCAGAGGCTTGAATGCAACGGGTATCGTCTATGGGGTCATGGCAGGGGTGGATGCCTGGACCGATGCCGGTTTGGAAAAAAATACCACAGAAACACCTATTTGGGATAGGGGAATCCTGTTCGGAACCGGAATTTTAGGCGTGGATAAATTCAGGGAAGCTATTCACCTTATTGATGAGGGCAATGTACGACGGCTAGGAAGTACCTCCGTGATACAAACCATGGCCAGTGGTATAAGTGCCTATTTGGGCGGACAATTAGGCTGTGGTAATCAGGTGAGTACCAATTCGGCCGCCTGTACTACCGGAACGGAAGGTATCCTAATGGCCTACGAGCGCATAAAGCAAGGCAAAGCGGAAATTATGCTAACGGGGAGTTGTAGTGATAGCGGACCTTATGTTTGGGGTGGATTTGATGCTATGCGGATATTGCCCAGGGGTTATAATGAAAATCCATCGGAGTCGAGTAGACCTATGAGTGCTTCGGCTGGCGGATTTATTCCTGGTAGTGGTGCAGGGGCCCTAGTTTTAGAATCTCTGGAGAGTGCCCAAAAGCGGGGCGTTAAAATTTACGCGGAAGTGCTTGGTGGTGAAATCAATAGTGGTGGTCAGCGAGGAGAAGGATCTATGACAGCTCCTAACAGTATGGCCGTGCAGCGATGTATTACTAATGCAATTTCAAACTCGGGAATATCGGCTAATGCTATAGATGCTATTAACGGACATCTAACAGCGACTTCTAAAGATGCTTTGGAAGTTCAAAATTGGAGTAGCGCATTGGACCGTTCCGGTTCGGATTTTCCCTATATCAATTCGTTTAAAGGTGCTATGGGACACTGTTTGGCAGCTGCGGGTAGTATGGAAAGTGTAGCTGCTATTTTACAGTTTCAAGAAAAAGCCATTTTCAAGAATATCAATTGTGATGATCTACATCCGGAAATCGTAAAGGTGATATCGGAAGATAGCATACCTAGGAAAACGATACCTTTTTCACCTAAAATCATTGCAAAAGCCAGTTTTGGTTTTGGGGATGTAAATGCATGTGTTATTTTTAAGTCGGTCGAAACTTAAAATCCATCAAAACAGTATACTAATGAGTATATTATACAAACTGGTATCGTAGGATAAGTTAAGTAAGCATTGACTTTATAGTGTTTTTTTTGATATCAATAGTACCTAAGACAGAAGCTATAAAATTTCAATATTAGTTGATTAGATTTATAATTTAAGGAAATGCAAGAAGAAGAAAAGTATCAAAAATTAAAGGATATCATTAAAATATACCTTCCAGAAGATGTTAGTGTAGCTGATATTGAACAGGATAGTCATTTTATGAACGATTTAAATATCAATTCCGCCAACTTAGTGGATATTATTTTAGATGTAGAGGATGCTTTTGATATCCGACTTGAAAATGACGATATGGACCAAATGCAAACGGTTAATGATGCCATGGCCATTATCGATAAAAAGTTAGAAAATGGCTAATGCTAAAAGTTCAAAGAAGAAAATTAAAAATACTTGGTTGCTTACAGGCGGCGGTGGGGCCGTTCTTTTAGGTGCAGGTATCAGTTGTGCTATAGAAAGTGGATTCCTAAAACATTCCGGTGTTGTTTGGTGGCAATGGGTCCTAGGCGGAACGGCTTCTTTGGCATTGGTCATTACAGGAGTTATCCTGTTGATAAAATCCGCGTTTATCGAGCAAAATTTAAAATGAATTCATAAATATAGTTGTAATCCTAGTTATCAAGCACCTTCTCATCTTCCTTAATCAAAATGGAAGCCATAATTCCTGAAACTAGGGATACAGAAATCACCGTTAGTGAAACCCACTCTGGTAAATCCACATAATGGGAAAATAGCATTTTTAAACCTACAAAGGCCAGAATTACGACCAGAGCTATAATTGATAAACCTGAATTTCTCAAGCATCCTAGAAATTAGAAAGTACATGGATCGTAAACCTAAAATGGCCAAGATATTAGAACTAAAAACAATGAAAGGGTCGGCGGTAATCGCCAATATAGCAGGAATACTGTCCAGAGCGAAAAGTATGTCCGTAAGCTCAATAACGATCAATGCCACAAATAGTGGAGTGACGGCATTTACGCCCATACGCTTTACAAAAAAATCATGACCATGTAAACCACTGGTTACGGGATATATTTTTTTGATCTGCTTAAAAACAAAAGAATTTTTGGGGTCAAAATCCTCATCATCGCCCTTTAACATTTTAAAAGCAGTATACAGAAGAAATATTCCGAAGATATAGATGACCCATTCAAATCTGGTGATTAACGCCACCCCGAATAAAATCATCAAAGCCCTAAAAATAATCGCTCCCAATATTCCCCAGAACAACACACGGTGTTGATAAAGGGCTGGTATTTTGAAGGAGGCAAAAATTACCGCAATGACAAAAACATTATCCACACTTAAGGAGAGTTCTATCAAATAACCGGTGATGTACTTTAAGACCGCATTGTTAGGGGTTAGCCCCGTTGGATTATCAATTAACTCCGCACTAAACAGCCAATAGATGACACCGCTAAAACTGAGCGCTACTGTTACCCAAATCGCCGTCCAAATTCCAGCTTCCTTTGATTTGATGACATGTTCATTTTTGTGGAACACCCCAAGGTCCAAGGCTAAAAAAACAAGTATTATGGCAATAAAAACAATCCAAACAATCATAGTCAATTTTTGAGCGGTGAAGGTACTAAATTTAGACTTTTCAAATACATTTTAGCTATTCCTTAACGATTGTCCATATAGAATACGTACTAATATTTGAATGGATAAAGTCAAGCTTTTTTTAGTATCAAAGGTATCTTTAAGAAAATTAAATGAACTCAAAAAAAAATAGCAATGACGAAACAAGAACAAATAGCTTTGGACAAAATGGCCCAGAACAATCATGAAATTTATGCCTTATTAAAACAACGCTATAGTCCAAGAATATTCAGTGAAAAAGAAGTGAGCGAAAAGGACATGAACCGATTATTCGAAGCGGTGAGATGGGCACCTAGTTGTTACAATTGGCAACCATGGCGATTTATTTTTGCACATAAAGGTTCAGATGCCTATCGAAAAATAAATGAATGTCTCAGTGAGTTTAACCAATCTTGGGCAACGAATGCTCCGGTATTGATTTTAACGGCCTATAAAGAAAACAATCCTGATGGAGAAGAGAATTTTCATGCCTTACATGATTTAGGTTTAAGTCTAAGTAATATGGCCGTGCAAGCAGAATATATGGGTATTGCATTACATCATATGGCAGGAGTAGATTGGAAAAAGGCACAGAAGGAATTTAATGTACCAGAGGGATATCACATAAATACAGCTTTAGCAGTAGGGTATTATGGTGGCGATTTGGACAATCTTCCAAAAGATTTGAGAGAACAAGAGACTCAAAAAAGGGAGCGCATTTCCCAAGAGGAATTTGCGTTTAAAGAGGAGTGGAAACAATAAACATAAAGAATATGAATAAGTTTTTATATGTATGGATTTTATTCTTCATTACATTTTCGGGCATAGCTCAAGACCCATATTTACAGGGGGATAGTCCAGAAGCCGAGAAGAAAGCTTCCGCTTTAGTTCCACAATATATTGATGAATTAGCTATGTCTGCGGATCAAGCCTTGAAATTTGAAACTAAAATGGTCGAATTTCTGATTCGTAAGGAAAAAATCGAGGAGATGGAGGAGTCCTACAAAAGGAAATTGAGCCTTCTTACTCGACTTTCCAAACAGGAAACTGCAGAAATGGGTACCATCTTAACAAGACCACAACTTCGAAAATATAAAACCTTAAAGAAAAAATACCAACCCGTTCTAGTGGTGGTCGAACAATAACCACTCTTAGTAATTATATAAAAAAAGCCTTTTAACGAAAATTCTTGCGTTAAAAGGCTTTTTTAATGTGGTCTGGCTACTTTTGTCATTAATTTTCTCTCAGAACTATTATGATTATGAGAAAAGTAGCCTTTTGGGCATGTATCTACATGCTTTGCATTTTGGGTATGTCCGTTTCTGCACAAGAACCAAAACAGGACTACTTCACCATTCAAAAAAGAACGTTGTTGGCCGAGTTTGAAACGGAGTATGTCTTACCTGTTTCTGAACGCATAGCGTTAAAGCAAGAACGTATTTCCTATCAACGGCAAACTAAAAAAATCCTGGATACGTTACAGGTATCTGACCGCAAACGGAGAAGATTATTAAAAGAGCTTAAAAGAAGACCTTTTTCTGAAAAGGTGAAGGAAAACATTGCGGCAGCCTCTCAGAAAGAAACTGCCGCAGAAATTGTTACTAATCATTAAATGATAATTAGCGAGCTTTCATTTTCGCTTTTCGCTTTTCCAATTGTCGTTGTAAATCTTCCACAGAAGAGGCTATGGATGCCTCAAAACTACCCGTAGAGGTTTGTGCAAAAAGTCTAGGGCCTGGTGCGCTTAGGCGTATGTTACAAATCATACCCGTATCAGGAGAAGAGGTATTTTCTTTTTTGAAGAAAACATCAGACCGGACTATAAAATCAAATTTATCCACTAGTTTCTCCAATTTTTTGGCGGCCATGATTTCCAATCGGTTGCTGGCCTTTACGTCGTCGTATTCAAAATTTATATTCATAGGTAGAAAGTTTATATTAAAGTACTCATTTCCGCTAATCGGAACAATTAAAATAATGCCAAAATTCTAATCAAATCTTAAAATTAAAATGTTTAACTCCATTTTTGCTTCTCAATTTTTTAATTTTAATTCCTCTTTCCTAGTGCTTTATGAATATGTTATTACGAATAGGTAAACGTTAAATAATGGTTATCATGTTGCCATTAATTTTCAAAATAGCATTTCTTTTAATCCCTTTACAATGGTTAATGCGAAAAGTAAAACAACAAGCTATGAGTACAACTTTGGAAAAGATAACCCATATAGGCAAGTTGGAACGTTACTACCATACCATACTTCATTTTAAAACCCGAATGACTTCTTATGTATATGAACCCTCTACACTAAGCTTGTTTGAAACCAAAGCACTTGATTTTAGATAAAATTTCGGTTTTGGCTGAAGCTATATCGGTACAATTACACTTTCTAAGGGAAAACAAGGAGCTTTTGTCTGGTCAGTCGCCATCTGTAAGTTATTATTTTCAGGAAATACTATTTCTGGAGAAGCTGGTGATTGATTATGCTATAAAAATAAAAGCCGCATCGTAGCAGTCAAAGAAATTATAGAAAATAAAAAAGCCTTCATAATGAAGGCTTCAATAAATATTATTTTTAGTTTCTTTAATTTGCGTTTCTTCCTATATCTGCCACAGCAACTACGGTATCATCGTCTTTACTAGCTAGGATAGATACATGGCCATTAAATTTTAAAAGACCATCATAATTAATTGCTGTTCCTCCATCTAATTTGGTAACAACAGTTTCACTGATTAAACAAGTACAATCTTTTAAAGTAATCGCATTGGCACCACCTTCTGCATAGGTGTTATAACGAATGTAAGCAGGGTGCTCAGAAGTGTTAGATCCTTCTAATTCAATTAAAATGAAAGTTGTTCCGTCGCTATTTTCCGTGAAAGTAGCGGTTCCAGAAACACCGGAGGCATTTAATGTTGTCAATTGATAAACGGTTTCCTGTAATACTACAGTGTCCACTTCATCTTTTTTACAGCCGGTAAAAACTAAGGTTAAGGTAAGGAATAATGGTAAAAGGGAACGTTTCATAAATAGTGTTTTTTAATTCTTGAGTAAATGTATCAATTGTAGGGAATAAGAGTAGGAATTTTCGATGAAATACTTAATTGAGCGACAAGATTTTAGTTTTTGAGGCAATAAAAAATTCATTTCTTCGATACGGATAATTTTCAAATCGTTTGAGCTCATTTGCAATTGGTTGTCATAAAATTTCTAAAAGGTAGGTAGTCTCAATTTTAAGTATTCTTATTGTAACAAGACTTTTTTTTACATTGTAATTATTATTTGGATATCCAATTTTAAAATATCCAATCTGGCACAGTTCTAGCTGTTTTAAAGTAATTTACCTTATAAATTAGTAATAATGAGAAATCTTTTATACCTACTTATCGTACTCACTGTGGTTTATAGCTGCGGCAGTACTAAGAACACCATGAACGCCCAGGAAACAGAGCAGTTTACCAATTTTATAGAGAACCACTTCTTTGAATTTACGGCGGATTGGGCGAATCCTATGGCCACACAGGGCTTGAACGCTATTTCCAATGCCGGACTCTTACCGCCAGGAAGTAATGCGGGTTCCATTCAGATTAATGGTACTTCCAATTTTTTAAGAATAAAAGGGGATAGCGTTATGGCCAATCTACCGTACTATGGAGAACGACGCTTTGGCGGCGGCTACGGTTCCAGCACCGGTATTGAGTTTGAAGGTGTTCCTTTAAATTATTTCGGAAGACTATAGTACTGATAAGGAACAGTATACCATTTCGTTCCAAATTCAGAAGAAAATGGAAAATTACAATGTTAATCTTTTCGTGTTTCCCAATAAAACCGCTACCGTATCGGTAGTCAGTAATCAACGGAATTCCATTCGTTACCAAGGTAATGTAAAAGAATTGGAAGTCCCAGACACCCCATAAACCCCTTATTTCTTTAAAATATCTAGCTTTTTCCGTTAAAATAGCCTTAAAAACCCCAGCTTTTTCTATATTTTTCGTCTTTGACGGTTATGATCTTTACCTTTGAAGTTCACATAATAAAGAACTGAAATTAAGAGTATGAGCAAAGTAAAAGCAGACGATTTAGTAAGGGTACATTATACAGGTAAATTGAGTGACGGACAAGTATTCGATAGCTCGCTGGATAGAGAACCTTTGGAAATTAAATTAGGACAAGGCGCTTTGATACCAGGTTTTGAGAAGGGACTTTTAGATATGGAACCTAATGAAAAGAAAACAATTGTTATCGATAAGCAAGATGCTTATGGTGAAAAACGAAAAGAATTGTTTCAAAAAGTAGCAAAAAAAGATTTACCCGAAGATATTAAACCTGAAGTGAACATGGCCTTAATGGCTACGAATGCAGATGGAACAGAAAAGCAACTGCGTGTTGCCGAGGTACATGAAGATGAAATCGTAGTGGATGCGAACCATCCATTGGCCGGTGAAGACTTAACTTTTGAATTGGAGTTGGTCGAAATCAAATAATACATTTAGAAGTTGTATAGAAAGAACCGCCTGTTTATAGGCGGTTTTTTTATGCCTTTAGTTTATGCAAGCACATTCTGTAATTATCCTGTACATTTGAGTTCACCGCATAGTCAATAAAAATTTTTTTGATGATGAACCAATTCCAACTGAAAACCTTCCCCATTAAACGTTATTCAACTATAGTATTGCCTTGGTATTACTTACCCTCGTTTGCAGCTCTTGTCAGGACAAAGGGGAGGACCCCAACCAAGAGGAGTGGATTGCCTTGTTCGACGGAGAAAACTATGCGGATTGGACGCCAAAATTTAAGGGTGCTGAACTCGGGGTCAATTATAAGGACCGATTTGTATATAAGGATAGTCTCATCAGTGTACGGTATGCGAAGACGGATACCTTTAATGGAGATTTTGGACATCTGTTCTACAAAAAGAAATTCTCACATTACAAATTAAGGGCGAAGTATCGCTTCGTTGGGGAACAAATGACTAACGGTCCGGAGTGGGCCATTCGTAATAACGGACTCATGCTGCATTGCCAAGATCCGGAAAGTATGGGGTTGAATCAGGATTTCCCCATTTCATTAGAGCTCCAATTACTGGGGGGTTATAACAACCGCGAACGTAGCACGGCCAACTTGTGTACACCAGGTACCAATGTGGTTATGGGGGACACCCTTTTTACCCCACATTGTATCAATTCCACGTCCAAAACCTATCCGGGGGACCAGTGGGTGACTGTGGAAGCACTCGTATTAGGCGATTCGCTAGTGCAACATATTATGGAAGGCGAAGTGGTGCTGGAATTCAAGAAACCGACCGTTGGCGGTGGTAATGTGGACGGATATAAAGAAAGTGCCTTTCAAGAGGGAAAGGCACTTTCTGAAGGTTTTATCTCCATACAAGCCGAAACGGCACCTATAGATTTTAAATCCATTGAATTATTGAACCTTTGCGGGTGCATGGATAAAACTGCCAAAAATTACAAATCCTACTTTGTAAAAAATGATGCAGCTGCTTGTGTGTATGAGTGAAAAGGTCTAATTAATTGACCGATAGCAATTTAACATCAAAAATAAGTACGGATCCGCCGGGAATTCCGTTAGTATCAAAACTACCATAGCCCAAATGTGCGGGAACAAATAAGGTTCCGTTTCCACCCTCTTTAAAATAGGGGATACCCTCGGTCCAACCTTTAATGACCCTGATTAAGACCTATGGTAATACCATCTACCGAGTTTTGGTCGAATATGGTGCCGTTTAAGATAAGTAGCCTTTATAAGCAACGGTTACATTGGATGAAGCCGTAGGTTGTTCACCATCACCAGGGTTTTCGATGCTATAATAGAGTCCCGATTCTGTTTTCTGTGCTTCTAAGTTATTGGCGGCAAGGTAATCTGTAATTTGTTTGTCGTTTAATTCAGTATAATCTACAGGGTCGACGGTAAATTCATTTTTTGGGGAATCTAGATTACATGAAGTAATCAACATAAAAAGTAAAAAGTATGCGCTGTATTTCATATGTAAATTTAAAAGGTAACGATTTATAATTCTTAGCCTAGATGAAAATTAAGTGGTAAGGTTGCGTGCAAAAGTTGATGAATTCTATTTTTCTACGAAGATAATTGTTCTTAAGGAAATGAAGACTAGTGGTGGGTTCTGAAATATTCTATTTTACATAATATAAATTATAGAACATATTAGTGTATAGTGTAAAACAGCGTATGCTTGCATTTTGCATAATTGCAGATATAGTGCCTTTAGGTCTATATCGTCAGCCATTATGTAAAAGCCGTTTTACTGGAATGCTAATTACAATGCCTAAGTACTTTTAATATTTTCTGATATACATTACAAAAAAAATACGCGGTTTCCGTCAGCTTGCCACAGTATAAAATTTCTCTGAAAGTAAATTTCTATAGACTTTTTCAATGTTGTAAATAAAAAAATATTCAGTCTAGAAATAATAAGAACAAAATGTTTAAATTTAAATAGGTGTTTATGGTATGCCTGCTCGTTCGTGCAAAGATTTCATCCACCATATTAGGTCATATAAACCTTCAAGGCTTATTATCCAGCAATAGTATACGAACGCACAATCTCTTGGATAATAATCTTTGAAATAAAGGATTATATTATGAATACTATTGATTTCTTTAAACTTCAATCTAAAAACTTACACAGAGATTTTAAAAGGAGAAAACCTGTCTCCGACAAACTGAACAATGCTTGGTTATATGAATATGAGCCAAAGTATTTTGACGTTCTACTGGTAATGATCGATTTCAATCTTGATGAAGAAAAATTGACCTTAATGAAAGCCCAACACACAATTGCACGAATGGCTGGATTTGAAAAGTGGTCGGTTTTAATTAAAGCTTCAGAGCCTGAACTAAAAATCGCAAAAATTCTTTATGAAAATCAACATAAAGTTGACCTGCTAATGTGGTTATTTCATTTAGCGGAAGTTGAAGAAATGAATCAAACGAGTTTTGACTCAGAGACTAAATTAGCTATTTGTGAACAAGCTTTTGAAATGGAAGTTTTCGATGACAGTGTTTCTTTTGATTGCTATCTTTTAGATAAAAAATACGGATAACGGAGTTTAATATTCCTTTCTTTTTTTCTTGATAAGGCAAAGTATACTTTAAGCGAGATGAAGCGCTGGCGAAACAAAAAAATGCCAACGCTTCAACCCGCCACCAAAAGCAATCAGCCCCGGCTAATTTCATTTGTCACGTAGATAATTTTGGAACATGGCCAAGCGTAAAGAAAATGTACCCAAAGTACATTTTTTGAGAAGGAGCCAGCTGGCGCGGTGGCACTCAGTCGATAAATTTTAGGATTCGTTGTAACCCTTAAGACTGATTTAAGGTAAAAGAAAAAAAATGGCATTCATCAATTATTGTAACCAGCCCCCTAAAATTCTTAACGCTGCTCCTCTCCCCCATTGTTTTACCAAATTTCTCTTAGGCCGCTTTGACCCTAATTAAACATTTTAATTAGTAGTAAACCTAGTCATTTAAAAAATTCCTTTCGAATGCGTTTCTTGATAAATAATCCATAAATTGTTGGAGTAAATCAGCCGAATACGGTGATTTATAATGACCAGTCCTTTCTATATTCAATGTTAGTTTTGTTGATTTAGAATTTAAACTACCTTCATTGTTAATTTTGAAGCCTTTAAATAAGTCGCCATAATATATGGAGTCTTTGAGAATTTCTTTGTCCTTACTTTTCAAGTTTTTAAATACCCTAATGTTATTTCTGTAACCACTAAACTGCTTATGTAATTGTATGTATCTCACCTTCCAAGAATCTTGCAGCGTTTGTAATGAGCTTTTTTCTTGATTTAGGTTAATACAAGCAATACCACTGCTGTTAAAAACAGTCAAGTCTAAGGGAGCTAAACTAATAGTTTTAAATAATGGGAACCTTACAATTTCTGATTTATCATTTGGAAGTTCTGTTTTCTCAATAAAGCCCATTGTTAATAATTGGCTTTTTGAAACCTTAGATAAAGCTTCGTTTTCAACAACCTCCAATTCAAGTAAAAAAGCGGTGCTAAATATTTGGCCACCACGAATATCTCTTTTACCACTTGACCTAAGAGCCAAATTACAAGGTTGACCTAATAGAATATAGTTTTTATTTTCAATTTTAAATATATCCCCATTTGAAATTGGAAAATGTAATTCATTTAATATTTTAGCATCAATGTAAATCTCTCTTTTCCTTAGACTTACAATTTGTTCCTTATCATATGGAGTGTCAGCACCTGTTTTTACCTTTTCAACACGCCTTATTTTAGAAAGGCTTTTGTTGATTTTTTCTCTTTTGTTTTTCGATAATAAATTATTTAAGGATTTATCTGTATTAATTATTGAGTTAATCCTTAATAAATTGGTCATTTCCCAACTACCTTCTTTTTTCGATGATTTTTGTATTACGTGATTAAAAGTATCAGGTGTTAACTCTTTTAATTCCTCTAACGATTTATTAAATGATGATTTAATAATAGTAGTTGATTCTTTCTTTAAATATTCAATCTCACTAATTAACAATGTATTTTTAATTCCTTCTGCTAATGCCGGTAGATAATCTGATGAAGTAAACCTTTTTTTAGAAATAGTATAAAATTTGTCTTTGTCCAAGTTGTGCGACTTTGAAATCTCATTTCTTTGTTCAAACTCTTGACTTACATTGAATAAATGAGAAAAAATACCACAATAAACAAAGTTACTAATAGCCTCCAAAGATAGTACTTCAACGGCCAAAGTTTTACCATTTCTACCGTCTGGTGGTGGAGCAGTACCAAAATCAATATCAAATAAGCATAACACTTTTGAATCTTCATTCAACTGAGCCAAAATAGCATCTTTTTGATTAACCCATTCTGTTGGAGAAAAAAGGTCAATTTTATCTCCTAAATGTTCTTTCAATTTGAGAGGTGCCATTGAATTTTCTATGTCTTCTTTATTTCCTTTAAATTCAAGAAGCTTTATATATAATTCTCTTTTCTCAGGCTCGTTTGCATCATCCCAAAGTTTTGTTACGCGACTTTTAAAAACGGTATTAGAACCAGACCAACTGCCAAACAATTCTTTTTCTGGACTTTCTCCTTTTAGGGTTAAAAGACTGCCAATAAAAATTTCTTTTAAGTCATTGATAGAACACTTATCATCTACATAAAGAATTTTATTAATGTTTAGCTCTCTCAAAAAACTTTCTATCGCTGATTTAGCTTGTGCAATACTTTTGTTTTTTAATTTCTCTTCTGGTGTTAACTCGGTAATTACACTCATTTATTGTCCATGATATTTGAGAAGTTTATAGCAAAAACATATTTTCTGCCCTCACTATTGGTCTTTGGTTCTAACGTTATAGAACAGCCAAAAGAATCGACTAATTGTTGAACAATGAAAAGGCCCAAACCACGACCTTCTCCTTTCGGTTTTGTAGTTACAAAAGGTTCAAAAATATGATTTTCGATTGCCTTGGAAATCCCATGACCATTGTCATATATATATACCCAAGGTTGTTCAACTCTTATTGTTAAGATGGGCTTAAAAGATTTCTCATTCTCTTTCTTTTGTTTAAGCCAGTATTCAGAATTATTAAAAATGTTATCAATAATTTGAGTTAGCTTACCTTGATTTGCTTCAATTGCAAAATCATTGTCTATAATTATTTCAAATGATATTTGTGACTTTTCAAATCTATTTAAATAGTAATCTGCTTCTTGTTTGAAAAATTCTGAAAAGGAAATTTTGTTTTTTTTCTCTCTGTGATACTTTAAGGCTGGATCTAAATGGCGCAATTGTACTTTTAAACCATTAACAGTTGATTCAATATATTCCATTAAAACATAAATATCATTTTGTGATAACTTATTGTTTTCTAGTTTACTGGAGTAAAAGCTTGATTTTTCAGCTAATCTATCGGCTATTGATGCGAATTCGTGACTAACAGCCTCTACTGTAAGGCCTAAGCCCGCTAACTCAGAGAAGTTGTCAAGTTGTTCTTCTAAAGTCTGTAATTTAGGCTCTAAAACATCAATTACTTCATTAAGTTTTTCTGTTTTAAGAACTACTTTTTCTAATTTTAAAAGAGTAACCTGGATAGCTTTCAGTTTTTCAAGTAAATCTTTAGATTTTGCAAGATTTTTCTTGTCTGCGTCTGAAGAGAACAAAGGGTTTCCTTCCGTATTTTTAATATCCTGTTCCTCCTGTTTTACTGTTGAATCTAATATGCCGCTAGCTATTTTAGTTTCAGCTATAGTTTCCTTAGAATCTGTACCTAATTTTTTAATAGTACCAAAAGCTTCGGTAGTAGTGCGTATTTTATTGTTTTCTGTTTTATAAATTTTGAGGTACTCATTGTAGGCTTTACGAATTTTTCTTTGATACCTATTTACTTCATCTCTTATGAAATATGCTAAAACAAAAAAGTTTCTCTTGTAAGCATTATTATCTAGCCCACTTCTATCAGTTTTATCTTTTAATCTATAATTTACACCTTCATCTATTGAAAAATAACCAATCACATTATTTGGTCTTAAATCGTAAAATGAAGTTTTAGTTTGAGACTCTTTTAAATTTAACCAATCATTATTTTCTTCTAAACCATAAGGAATAACGGCAATGCCGTTGCGATAAATTTTAACACCTATTTGACTCTTGACGAATGTTTTATAATTCGAAATATTATCGAAAATATTTTGTAGACGTTCATCATCAGATATCCAATTATCTAAAGAAAATTCATCTATTACTCCATTAAAAGCCGCCTGGATTAGCACGTTCTCCATCAAAAATTTCTAAACCACCTATATCTTTAGAAAATTCAAAATGCGTTTCAAAATTAAAAGCAAAATTATTTTCAGAAGATATTTCTATATCCTTATGTTTCTTTCTAATAAATTCTATGAATTTTTTACCAGAGTCTGCTTCAATATAATTTCTATATTCCTCTGCTTTTTGTCCGATGAACTTTGAAAGTTTAGTTTTTCCTAAGACTGATAGTTTAGAACCATCAAAACTAAAGCTGAACCTGGAAATAGCTAAATCCCTTAATTCTTCATTTGATTTTTCTATGTCAACGGTAATTCCATTAATTTTAATAAAAACATCAAATGGCCTATTTTCTTTATATGGCGAAATAACTTGAGATACTTGACCTTTAAATTTTTCAAGATTTTTACCTTTCCAAACTTCTATGTTTTTTATATCAGAAAGAACCAATGTTGTTCCTTTTTTTTCAGTAGGAATAAAACTCTTAGATTTAACTTTTACCTTACTTAGTATTTCTTCTTTATCAAAATCCCTCCAATTAAAGGCTATATGGGTTCCTGTTTTCGGGGTTTCGTTTGTATATATTTCACAAATATCAGCCAGTCTTTGAGTACTTAATCTTCCTAAACCTTTATCACCCAAAGGTGTTCTGCCTTTAGGTGTAGTTTTTTTTTCTGCCTTAAATTTTCTTTTTTGAGAATATGATATTACTAACCATGACTTCATTATGGTTTCTTCATTCATTCCAAAACCATCATCTTCAACCACGATGTAACCCTTGTGGTTCTTATAAAAAATTCCATCTTTTATATATGTTCCTGTAGTATTTATTTCTATTGAAACATAGTTTGCATCTGCATCATATGAATTTTTTATTAATTCAAGAAGTGCCGTCACTTCATCTGAAACTAATTGTTCTCCTAATTGCTTTACAATATGAGGTGTTATATCAAAATGATATTCTTTTTCTTTCTCAGTACCACCCATTAAAATGATTTCTTAAAGATTAAAATCTTTTCTTTACTCATAGTTTTAGAAAAATTATTTTTTTCTGGCATTCTTTTATCAAGGATATTTCTTTTCAGGTCAGTAATATGAGTAACACCTTTAGAAATCATGAGTTCACTTAAAATTTCATCATTTTTTACCTCCCTATTATTTACATTTCTATTCCCTACTGTCCAAGCCAAATATGCTCCCTTCGTTAACTTTTTTAATGAATTATCAATTGTAATATCTAAATCATTAATAAATACAACTACCTTCATAGCCTTATTGTACTCTTCCCTATTGAGGTTATCAAAATATGATTTCAGGGTTTTTGATTTAGAAAATAACGATTCTTCAATTTCTGAATAATTCTCTAACTTTTTCCCCCCCAAACTATTAGAATCAATGGATTGAATTACAGATAAATAATCAAAATCTATTGTATCATCAATGTCATTAATCGGAATCCATTGAAGAGGTAAGTAAGAAAATTGACCATAAGTTACTGTTGTATGATTATCCCCGTATGGAGGCGAGGTAACCAATAAATTATGATTCCTTTCTGTTACTAATCCTTTTTTTGAATCACCCCATTTAACTTCAATATCGCAAGTATAAGAGTCATTTTCTATAAATTCTTTTTCTTGTAAGACCGATTTTAGATTTAATAAATCTTTAATACTTCTTTTACCAATCTTTTTGAAATATTGCAAGGGAGACAATTTTCTTCGATTAACTTCCTCAATAGGCCTAACATGCATCTTGAAAGTCGATGTCCTATCGTTGCTAGTAAGTCTGATCTACTTCTGCAAGCGTTACCCAACAAAATTTCCTAAAGTATAAATCATCACTTCTTTTAATTGCACGTGATATCTGGGATAATTCGATTTGTACGTCCTCTTTAAACCACTTATTAATGTTCTTAAATTGAACATCTGGCCTTATCGACCATGAACGAGAAATTGATGCCAATAATGAATTAAATTGCTCAATTAAGTTATCATTATAAATATTAGTTTTTACTTGACTAATTAAAATAGATAACGGGTTAATATCTTGACCCGATACATTTATACCATATTTCATTGCAGTAACTAAGGTACTTGAAGCTCCCATGAATGGGTCTATCATCGATGCATTTTCAGGTAAGGAAGAAACTAGATGTTTAATTATTGATTCTTGAACACTAGGCACCATCATTGCAGGATAATTAATTATCCTTCTTGCAAAATCATTTTTATTAAAATTAGTACCATTAAGTGTTTCAACACTTATAGATTCTAAAGACTCTTTTATTAGATTTGTTGTAAACACTAATTTTTAGCTAAGTTTTAGGTAAGTATAATTATAAATTTATAGTAAATCAAATTTACACTTTATATCCCATTTCATACACATTACACTACCCTCGTACCGTCGGGTCGCATAATAAGTGTTTATTCACAAGATATTTATTGTTTTTAAAGGAGTTCATGAACCTCGTACCTCGGTTTCATTAACTTTTTAGAAACAACTTATAGAAGAAAAATATAAAGTTTAGGGCCAAATACGCCAGCGCTCCAACTCGCTCAAAAAATATAAGGTCTCCCAGACCTTATATTTTTACGCCGTACCAAAGCAAAGTTACATAACGCGGAACATTATGATTCAGAAAAAGAATCATAATTTGACGTTATATCAAATAGCGATAAGGTATAAATACTGCTATTGAGTTCCTAACCAATTTTTATAGCAATAGCGAATTTTAATAATACAACCTAAAATCCAGCAATTTGCAGACATTGTAATGCCGTTGATGCAATTTTTCTACCACATCGAACATATTATCATCTTCGTTAAACAGGTTAAAGAAGGCTTTATCCAAATTGGAGCTAGATATTCCATTAAAGGCATTGCCATAGCCGGAGACTGCTTTGGCATTGGTGATATCCAAAAAATATTGTGCTTCTTCTTCGTCCAGATCCAGCACTTTGGCATTTGAAAAATGTAAAATCTTTCCTTTTAACTTCCCTTCAAACAGTTCTGCAATTTCTTGTAAACTATAGTAGTAGTCATTTAAACAAATACTATTGGCTTCCCCGGTCATCACCAAATAGATGATTTCATAGTCCTTAAAATGATGATCATCCAAGACCAAAGCATTTAAACTGGCTTCTAAACCTTCAATGGTATCGCAGGTTTGATAAATACTGGCCACTCCATACTGTAAGGCCAAATGTTCCAGATTTTTTTGAGTTTCGGTAACCTGGTCCGTTTCTATATCAGGAACCCCTTCTAGGCAGTAAATGAAATTATCTGCATCTATAGGGTGTTCTTGGGGTAATTGCTGTCTTTTCGCTAACAAATCTTCGAGTTTATGCTACTAGTATTCCACACAAAATTAAGGCAACGCTTTTATTCTTTCTAAAGTTGGATGTTAATTGTTATTGTACGCGAAACAGTTTATACGGTCTTTTTGCAAAATATATCCTTCCCAACTAATCAGAATACAGGTTTCATTTGACCAGTTGCCCTCATTCGTTTTTGTCAAGACCATTTCCTGGTTTTAGCTTGGCAACAACAGTTCGGCTATGCCTTAGTGCATACAGTCCATTTTGGTCAGTGGCATAGTAGATGAATAATTGACCGAGTTCACATCCTTGAATATTGTTCCGTCCTCATTCAATTCGCCATACCCTTCTACCAATTGATTGTCCTTGAGCATAAAAGCGACTTGTCTTTTACTTTCAACACCTTCCGATTGAAAGGTATAGGTGCCAACAAGTTTACCATCGTTAAATTCTCCTGTGAATGTTCCGGTATTCTTATCTTTCTCGGCATAGGCATAGGTCAAATTGGCCTCCACTGGATTGTCAGTTATTTGTGATTTCCAGGTTCACCATATTCCCATTTTCATGGTACATATAACAGCCTTTTTCGAGTGTTGGTGACATTGCCATTTCGGCTTCCATAGGTGCTTCCTTTAGGATTTCCTCCGTTTTTTCTTTCTTGTCCTTACAGTTGAAAAAAGAAAAGGCAACGAATGTGAGCAAGATTACTTTTTTACTAGCAGCGCTACAATACGTGTTTTTAAGATTTTTAGGTGTCATGATTTTCAGCGTTTAGTGTTCTAATTAATCTATTTTTTTGAATACAATTAAAATACCCGAAGGGTTCGATAAAGTTAATCGGTTATTTTCAATGGTATAGGTAGTGCTGCTCTGTAATGCTTTTAAAAATTCAGCCTCTTTGTTGTTGGGTGCACATAGCATTCTCGTGGTGGCAACATTCGTAAACCGAAGCAGTTCTTTTTCGTAGAAAAGGTACCATTCATGCGGTTACAACCAGCAAACCCTGAAAATGTGTTTTCGGCCGCTTTAATTTCCATCATGGGAAGTTCTTTGCTGAAATCTGCTTTGGTACTTGTTTTTCCATTTAAGGTTTCGAGTACCCAAATATCATGCAACCGGTAATCGGTTTTATAATCGCCACAGCCTTCAAGTTCCTCCACTTCTGCCGAGAGTTCCTTTTTGAAGGTTTACGGAAACTTTATACGGAGAAACTTTTCCAGACATGGCATTGGTACATTCCGCCTGTAGTATTTGAAAAGTCATCTTGCTGGATGTCGTTTCTACGTCATATCGTTTTACATTGCTATCCTGTGCTAAAATGGGATGGGTATGTGGAAAGACAATAGAATCCGAAGGTGTTGTATAGGTAATCAAATCTTCAGAAATGCTTATACTCCAAAATGGTTCGGTACCGGTGGCTACAAAATAAGGTTGGGATTCGTTCGATGGAGAAGCTAAAACCGGAACTTCCTCTTGAACTTCTTCCTTATTTTGTTCTTGTTTAGCTACGTTCGATTTACAGCTCAAACCTATAAGAAGCAACAACGCTATTTGAAGGGATAAACCTCATCGAATGAATTTAAAACGAATTACTTTTTAATTCGCTACTTTCTTAAATCGCATCATGGAAACCTCGTTCATCATAAGATTCAATTTACCATCTTCGTCAAAACTGTAAGCATTGATTTTTTGCATCATTTTACGAAATTGCTGTTCCCCTTCCCCACAATACATCATGGTCGATGGGCCAGGCTCGCCAAAGGAAATCGACATACCCTCCAACGTATAGGGTGCTGAATAGCCATTACAACCGCTATTGCCCCTGACTTCGTTAGTTTCTTTGTTAAACGTGAGTTCTGGTTTTTTGTCAGGAAAGAGCCCTTCAAAAGCAATACGTGGTCCTGAAATATATTCCAATTGCCATGTGGCATTGTAAAGGGAATCGCTTTGGGTCATTTGTTTTTGTGAGCCACAAGACATGACCAGTGACAGGAATAGAACGAATACAATAGATTGAATTTTCATACTTATGGTTTTATAATTGTCTCTTTAAAAATCGTGCCAATACGTATAATATTCCCATTAAAACCAACACCACTATACTCAACATCCCAAAATCATAAAATACCAATGTCAGATATGGAAGACCAAATCATTACTTTAATAGCATTACGAAAATGATAGTTACAGGACGTGTTTTCTTAAATGTTCAAAAGTCATTCAAATATTAATAAAATACCAATGGAGATTTTAAGGCATTTGACATGAACGGCAACTTCATAGGGGAATGGAAATCCCTACTGCCGCTGCTCCAGCAAACTGTTCTATAGTGGGCATAAAATAATAGGAAATTCCTAAATCTACCCCATGGTTTCGGCCCAATTCCAAACCTAACGAAACCGGAATATGGTAGGCAATTCCCTTTTTTTGAATATCCGTAAAAGTCGTAAACGTTTCAAATTTTCCAACGGATGCACCTATACCTGCTTCCAAATAAGGGGCGACCCAAGGTATGGGCGCCCGTATTCTACCTTTTGCACCCAATAAAATAGCTTTGGTGGTAGCCATTTCCGTAGTGGGATTGTCATACATATCTGTTCCGTTAGAATGGGTTGAAATAAAACCTATGTAGGATCTAAATTGAACCCAAGAACGCAACCGTATTCCATATTCCCCTTGAAGAAAAAGGCCATTATCTGCGATTTCATCAACACTATAATAGGGTGCTGTGATTCCCAACCCTATTTGTGCATTGATAAATGTTTCTGCATTGTTTTGAGCTCTTCCCGCAAACGACACTAAAACCAAACCTAGTATGATCAAACTATTTTTCATGGTGCATTGTTGATTTTAAAAACCTTAATTGACCAAACGCGCCTCTTGGTTTATTTTAAAAATAATGGTACGGACCAATTCGATATCCACATTATGGGGTTTACGTTTGGTGCCCGCTTCATCCGCAGATTTACTAGGCAGTTGTGCTAAAAATTCTGGATGGTTCATAGTGATGTATTTTTCAAAATCCTTACTATTCTTGAATAGATTGAATTTTCTGGATTCTTGATCGTATACCAAACCTTTTAGACGTCTTGAGGCGGCACTTGCAATTGCTCCACCCCAAACTGCTGCAGCGGTACTGGTAAAGTAGTCCTCAAAATAAATGTACTTGGGACTGATATCGATGGCCTTTAAGTGGTAATCACCATCATCCTTCAACTGGTTCTGGTCTTCCTTGGCCATATTTTTAAGAATGTCCTTCATACGAAAGTAAAGGTTACCCTCATGGGAAACCGCAAATACCTTTCGTAGTCTGTCGCCGGAAGCGGCATCGTAAAATCTGTGGGAAATGGTATCACTACCCACCTTAATGGTAAATGCCGTTTGGGTATCGGAAGGGACTGCCATAATAAAATCATCCATAGTAGCATAGATTCCCGAAGGATACTGGTCTGTGGTGATCTTGTTGATGGATTCCTGTGCGTTAAGGATTGCGGTGCCGTTAAGCAGGCAAACTAATACTGCGATTTTTATACTTTTCATGTGTTTTTTGTTTTAAGATTAAATGGATATTCTGAGACCTCCTCCCACATTCAAGAAGGAGAGGTTTTCTCGGTAGTCGTCTTCCAAGGTAATTTCGGTGTTGGTGGAGCCGTCATCGAAAGTGACTTTGTTCAATATCCCAGTAGCACCGCCCAATTGCGCCCCGATGGAAAGGGTTTTGGTCAGTTGGTAATCATAGCCTAATTCTAAGGTACTACCAAAGGTGCCACCACTTAATTTTTGGTAATCGGTTCTGAATTCGCTTTTTAAGCTATAGGACATAT
>CAWJFH010000028.1:0-127303 GCA_963842105.1 uncultured Flavobacteriaceae bacterium | reverse complement strand
AGATTTAGATAAAAATAAAAACCCTCCCAAGCATTTGCTCGGGAGGGTTTTTTTATATCGTGAAGTTTGCTTTCTTTTAAAGTTTTAAGGATAAACTAACGATAATTTGATCAGGTCTAGTGTCCACCCGGTCACCACTCAAAGACGTTAAATTGGAATTAATAAAGGTTATCTCATTATCTGAGAAACCTCTTTCATAACGTACATCAATTCCTAATTTACCCAAATTCACGCCAGCTCCAACATTAAGGCCAACCGTGAAATCGTTTTCAACATCGTCAATAGTAACTCCATCAAATTTTGTATTCATAATGTATTGGAAAGCTGGACCGGCAAATACATTTAATGGACCTATAACCTTTATTCCTAAAAGTACAGGTACATCTAATTTGTTCATTTTTAAATCACCTTCATCATATCCAGATTTTGTAGAGGTATAAACCAGTTCTGGTCTTAGGTAAATATTATCTCCAAATTTCCCGAATACCCCAATGTGATAGCCAATATTTCTATCTGGACTTGAGTAAGCATTTTCTGCAGAATTGAAGAAATCGCCATTACCTGCGTAATTTAATCCACCTTTGATTCCAAATCCTGGACCACTTTGGGCACTGGCAGACCAACCAAATAAGGCTAAGGCCGCAATAAGAATTGTTTTTTTCATAATAGTCTTAATTTATGAAAGGATGTAATGCCATAGCATTTTTAAAACCCTTTCTCGTTATACCATCAGAACGTGAGGGTAAGACCTTTATTGTTTTGGATTTCTTTTGAGTTAAACTTCAATTGATACAGCAAATTTCGATAAGAATCTTGTTTAAATAAGCCAATAATATCTTTGGTTTTTATTAAGTCTTTTCCCAAATACAGTTCATTATATTTGCAACTAGATTTAGAAGATTTGAAGTTTACATTACATACAACAGATGCCCAATCGAAAGCTAGGGCGGGTACTATAGTCACTGATCACGGAATCATTGAAACTCCTATTTTTATGCCGGTCGGTACTGTGGCATCGGTCAAGGGGGTGCATCAAAAGGAACTTAGGGAAGAAATTAATCCAGATATTATTCTTGGAAATACCTATCATTTGTTCCTTCGGCCCAAAACAGATATTTTACAAAAGGCTGGTGGTTTGCATAAGTTCATGGGGTGGGACCGTAATATTTTAACAGATAGCGGTGGTTATCAGGTATACTCCTTATCGGCCAATAGAAAAATAAAAGAGGAAGGGGTAAAATTCAAATCCCATATAGATGGTTCCATGCATATGTTCACGCCAGAGAACGTTATGGAAATACAAAGGGTAATTGGAGCGGATATAATCATGGCATTTGACGAGTGTACACCCTATCCCTGTGATTATAATTACGCAAAAAGGTCCATGCATATGACCCATAGATGGTTGGATAGATGCATTTCGCATTTGGAAAAAACACCTTTTGCCTATGATTATGAGCAAACTTTTTTTCCAATTGTACAAGGCTCTACCTATAAAGATTTAAGAAGACAATCGGCGGAATACATCGCCAATGCAGGCGCACAAGGTAATGCCATTGGTGGGCTTTCAGTAGGGGAACCTGCGGAGGAAATGTACGGTATGACAGAAGTGGTTTGTGAAATCTTACCAGAGGATAAACCTCGATATTTGATGGGGGTTGGAACTCCAATTAATATCCTAGAAAATATAGCCTTGGGTATAGATATGTTCGATTGTGTGATGCCCACGCGTAATGCACGTAACGGAATGCTCTTTACAGCTCACGGTAGCATCAATATCAAAAATAAAAAGTGGGAGGATGATTTTTCACCTCTTGATGAAATGGGTACTACCTTTGTGGATCGGGAATATAGTAAAGCCTATCTACGGCACTTGTTCGCTGCAAACGAATATTTAGGAAAACAGATAGCTACCATTCATAACCTCGGATTCTATATGTGGTTGGTTCGAGAGGCTAGAAAACATATTTTAGCGGGTGATTTTAGGGAATGGAAAGATAGAATGGTAATTCAAATGGATAAAAGGCTCTAATGCTTTCAATAATAGATAAATACATATTAAAACGGTATTTGCTGACATTTTCTTTAATGTTGCTGTTGTTCATTCCCATTGGTATCATGGTGAATTTGGCAGAGCAGATTGGTAAAATGATTGATAATGAGGCCCCCTTGAATGAAATTATCATGTATTATGTCAATTTCACCATTTACATTGGTAACCTTCTTTTTCCAATATTTTTATTTTTATCGGTCATTTTCTTCACCTCTAAACTTGCGAATAACACTGAAATAGTAGCCATCTTAAGTTCTGGAGTCTCCTATGGTCGTTTTTTGAGGCCTTATATCATTGGCGCTTCTATGGTGGCTATATTAATGTTCTTTATGACCATGTTCATTGTGCCTAACGCTAGTGTGGGGTTTAATGAATTCAAGTATAAGTATTTGAAAAAAGGTTCCCAGGATCGGGTGACCAATAATATTTTCAATCAGCTGAATGAAACAGATTTCATTTATGTGAGCAGTTTTGACCCGGCTAGACAATTAGGTCACAATTTCACTTTTGAACGGTTTGATGAGAATAATGAATTAGAGTTCAAAATTTCTGCGGCCAATATTCGCTGGGTAGAAAAGGATACTAATTATAGATTGACTTCCTATAAGAAGAGAACCATTATGGGTGATACTGCCCTTGTAGAGAGTAAGCGTAGATTGGATACCATCTTTGCTTTTAAAATTGGGGATTTGACCCCGGTATCCTATGTCGCTGAAACCAAGAACCTATTCGAGCTGGATACTTTTATTAAGGACCAAAAACAAAAAGGTGCTTCTAATATAAATACGTATATTCTAGTAAAGTATAAGCGCTGGGCATTGCCTTTGACCGCTTTTATATTGACCATTATTGCAGTTTCCGTTTCATCAGTGAAAAGGAGAGGGGGAATGGGTGTCAATTTAGCCTTTGGAATTTTGGTAGCTTTTGTATTTATTTTCTTTGATAAGGTTTTTGGTACTTTGGCAGAACAGTCTGGTTTTTCACCATTATTGGCCGTGATTATACCCAACGTTGTCTTTGGTTGTCTCGCTTTTTATCTTCTACAAAATGCCAAAAGATAGAATACTCAATTTAATCCACCTTCATTTTATTGTTTTTATTTGGGGCTTTACGGCGATTTTGGGTAAGCTGATTACTTTGGAATCCCTACCCTTAGTATGGATCCGAATGGGGCTGGCCACTCTTTTCATCGCACTATATATTTACATAACCAAATTCAGTCTTAAAGTTTCTAGAAAAACGCTGTTGTGGCTTTTGGGAGGTGGAATTGTAGTAGCATTACATTGGGTGACTTTCTTTTTGGCCATTAAGGTGTCTACGGTATCGGTAGCATTGGCCATGATGTCGACCGGGGCTTTTTTTACGGCTTTGATGGAACCATTTTGGTACGGTCGTAAAATAATCGGTTATGAAATCCTATTCGGAATTTTGGTCATTATGGGCCTGTATCTCATATTCAAGGTGGAAACAGCTTACGTCTATGGTATGATCATTGCTCTGATTTCCGCCTTTCTAGCTGCTGTTTTTTCACTGATTAACGGTAAGTTGGTGCAAAACCATCGTCCATCAATAATAGCTTTTTATGAATTAGGAACAGGGGTATTGTTCCTAACCTTAATTTTAGGTATTAAGGGGGATTTAAGTATGGCATTGATAACTTTACCCAAGATGGATTGGGTCTATCTATTCATCTTAGCCTTGATCTGTACGGCATATGCTTTTATTGCTTCGGTAAAAATAATGCGGGTTTTAACACCTTATACGGTAATGCTCACTACCAACCTAGAGCCGGTATATGGTATTCTTTTAGCCTGGTTCATATTTGGGGCAGAGGAGGAGATGAAACCTATGTTCTATGTGGGTGCCTTTATTATTTTATTGACGGTAATAGCAAATGGAATATTAAAACAAAGGGCAAGTTTTAAGAAAAGACAGCTCTAGAATTTAGGTTTTAAAGTTTTATCTTTGACCCACAACTAATGAAACTTTATTAAAATATGGAATATTTGGAATTTGAGCTTCCCATTAAAGAATTGGAAGAACAATTGGACAAGTGTATGATTATTGGTGAGGAAAGTGATGTAGATGTTACGGAAACCTGTAAACAGATAGAAAAAAAACTAACCGAAACTAGAAAGGAAATCTACAAAAACTTGACTGCATGGCAGCGGGTTCAATTGTCCAGACATCCAAATAGACCTTATACTTTAGATTATATTAGGGCCATCTGTGGCGAAACTTTTTTAGAGCTTCACGGAGACCGTAATGTTAAGGATGATAAGGCGATGATTGGGGGTCTTGGAAAAATTGGTGACCAGAGCTACATGTTCATCGGTCAGCAAAAAGGATACAATACAAAAACTAGGCAATACAGAAATTTTGGTATGGCCAATCCAGAAGGTTATCGAAAGGCGCTACGTTTAATGAAATCTGCAGAAAAGTTTCAAGTTCCTGTGGTATGTTTAATAGATACTCCTGGTGCTTATCCAGGGATTGAGGCAGAAGAGCGTGGACAAGGCGAGGCTATTGCACGAAATATTTTGGAAATGACCCGGCTTAAAGTTCCTATCATTGTTGTGATTATTGGAGAAGGAGCTTCTGGTGGTGCACTAGGTATTGGAGTAGGAGATAGGGTGTTGATGTTGGAGAATACTTGGTATTCTGTAATATCGCCAGAATCATGTTCGTCCATTTTATGGAGAAGTTGGGAATATAAAGAGCGTGCAGCAGACGCTTTAAAATTGACAGCTACGGATATGAAAAAGTTGAAATTAATAGATGAAATTGTTCGTGAGCCTTCAGGCGGAGCACATACCAATCGAGATAAGACTTTTGAAATTGTAAAAAATAAAATTTCCTCTCATTTTGAGGTATTGCAAAAGTTATCACCAAAGGAATTGGTGAATCAACGGATGGAAAAATACGCAGAAATGGGTGTCTTCAACGGTTAGTCCACCATTTTCGTAAGAAGAGTAGTAACCGAGGATTTTAATCCTCGGTTTTTTTATGTTATCAACATAAATTTGTAGTTTATCAACAATGGGTTGTGAACATCAGAGCCCACACTTTTAAGGTTAACTAAAGGTTAATTACATATTTTCGCACTATGGAGAACACGAAACCTTTTGTCGGTCGTAAGATTGACAAATCTACTATTATTAGTCTCGAAAGAGGAAAAATACCGCCACAAGCCGTTGATTTGGAGGAGGTTGTGCTTGGTGCAATGATGATTGATAAGAAAGGGGTAGATGAGGTAATCGATATTCTACATCCCGATGTTTTTTATAAAGATGCGCATCGATTTATTTATGAGGCTATTTTCATTTTGTTCGAAGAATCGCAACCGGTCGATTTATTAACCGTTTCGTCCCAATTAAAAAAAGCAGGAAAGCTAGAAGCCTGTGGTGGAGATTTTTACCTGATTAAATTGACCCAAAAGGTCGCTTCTTCCGCGCATATAGAATTCCATGCACGTATCATTCTCCAAAAATTCATTCAACGTAGTTTGATCAAGATTTCAAATGAAATTATCGAAGATGCCTACGATGAAAGTACAGATGTTTTTGATTTGTTGGATACTGCGGAATCAAAACTTTACGATGTAACCCAAGGAAATTTAAAACGTTCTGCGGAAACGGCTCAGGATTTGGTGATTCAGGCCAAAAAGCGAATCGAAGAAATTGCGGGTAAAGAGGGGATGAGTGGTATTCCTTCCGGTTTTGATAAGTTGGATAAATTGACCTCAGGGTGGCAACCAAGTGACTTGATCATTGTTGCTGCGCGTCCAGGTATGGGTAAAACGGCATTGACCTTGTCGATGGCTAGAAATATGGCCGTTAATTCCGGTACTCCTGTAGCTTTCTTTTCCTTGGAGATGTCTTCTGTACAGTTAATTACCAGATTAATATCTTCGGAAACTGGATTGTCTTCGGAAAAATTAAGAACAGGAAAGTTAGAAAAACATGAGTGGGAGCAATTGAATGTGAAGGTAAAGACTTTGGAAAAAGCGCCTTTATTTATAGATGATACGCCATCTCTTTCCATATTTGACCTTAGGGCCAAGGCTAGAAGATTGGCTTCCCAGCATGGTATTAAAATGATTATGATCGATTACTTGCAGTTAATGACGGCTGGTGGTAGTCAAAAAGGAGGAAACAGGGAACAGGAGATTTCAACGATATCCAGGAACTTAAAAGCACTGGCTAAAGAACTTAATGTGCCTGTAATCGCGCTTTCTCAATTATCACGTGCTGTTGAGACGCGTGGGGGAAGTAAACGTCCTATTCTTTCGGATTTGAGGGAGTCTGGGGCAATTGAACAGGATGCGGATATTGTATCCTTTATCTACAGGCCAGAATATTATAAAATCGAGGAATGGGATGATGAGGATCGTACACCAACACAAGGTCAGGCAGAATTTATTGTGGCCAAGCATAGGAATGGTGGACTGGAAAACATCCGTTTAAAATTCATCGGTAGTCAAGGTAAGTTTGATAATTTGGATGATTTTGATTCTCCTTTTGAGTTTCAATCTAAAATGAACGCCAACGAGGATAATCCATTTATCACTAAAAATCTACCCAATGCAAACGATGCTTTTGGGAGTAGTATGAATGATAATCCAGATTTTGAGGAAGATAATGACGTTCCTTTTTAAAATTCTTTAACATCACTCGAAATACCTGAGCACTTTTATTCGTTTATCTTTGAGTAAGGCGGAAAACCTTCATGATATGCGAAATACTCTTTTTCTATTTTTATTTGCCTTAGGCTTTGCATCAAGTTATGCATCTTCGATTTTAATACCGATGGATGCCGATACTCAAAAAAACCACTTAAAAGCATATGGTATAACCTATTGGGTTTTAGCTAAACAACAAAAAGTGCAGTGGTTACTCAATTATAGGGGAGGTTCATTTTTACTGCCCGATGGTGAAAGTATTCGAAAGGAATGCCAAATCAGAGGAGTAGATTTTGAGATTTTATCCGATGCTCAAGCGAATTCGATTTTGGATGAGATCAGTAGTCCGTCAAAAAACCAGGATGCTGTAATATTGGAGAAAGCACCAAGAATCGCAGTGTATTCACCCAAAGATAATCAGCCTTGGGATGATGCAGTGACTATGGCACTGACGTATGCGGAGATACCCTATACTACGATTTATGATACGGAAGTATTGGAAGATAAATTGGCTTTGTACGATTGGTTGCACTTACATCATGAGGATTTTACAGGTCAGTACGGTAAATTTTACGGAGCGTACCGAGCTACGCCTTGGTATATAGAAGGAAAAGAGAGTGCTGAGAAGTTGGCTAGAAAATTGGGTTATAGAAAAGTTTCGGAAGAAAAGGGAGCGGTAGCATCCAAGATAAGGAACTATGTCATTGGTGGTGGATTCATGTTCGCCATGTGCTCAGCTACGGACAGTTTCGATATTGCCTTAGCTGCAGATGGAGTAGACATCTGTGAACCTATGTTCGATGGTGATGGTTCGGATCCAAGTTATCAAGCAAGTTTGGATTATAGTAAGACTTTTGCCTTTACCGATTTTGTATTGGAAAGAAGTCCCTTAAAATATGAGTTTTCTTCCATCGATATGACCAATTCTAGAGGTAATGTACCTAAGGAATCGGATTATTTTTCTTTGATGGATTTTTCTGCTAAATGGGATGCTGTGCCTACGATGTTATGTCAAAATCATACCTCTTTGGTAAAAGGCTTTATGGGTCAGACCACAGCCTTTAACCGTTCTGAAATAAAACCTACTGTACTGGTTTTAGGCGAGAACAAACTTAATGGAGAAGCCCGTTATATCCACGGAATAAAAGGCAAAGGTTTCTTTACGTTCTACGGGGGGCATGATCCGGAAGATTATCAACATCGGGTAGGTGACCCAAAAACCGAATTAGAATTGCACCCTACGTCACCAGGATATCGCTTAATTTTGAACAACGTATTGTTTCCAGCGGCTAGAAAAAAGAAACAAAAGACCTAATCTAAAAATTAATAAAGGTTAAATCATAAACCGTTGTCAACACTTATAGTTTTGACAACGGTTTTTTTAAAAGAGGCATATGTAGTTTTATAAGGTGAAAATCACCAAAAAAAATTTAGAATACCCCTATAAAGTGACTGCCGGCAACATTCACTAATTCAGCACCTTTAGTAACTTCACCAGTTTCTGTTTCTACCACATAGATATTTCCATTTTCTCCTACAGCTCCTTGGGTAAGGTATATTTCTGTTCCGTCGACCACAAATCCTTGGTATTGGAATAAGTAGAAATCGGGGTCATAAGGTATAGCGTCAATCTTTACAGCCGTTTTAGCATTTAAATCGACCAAAGCAAAAAAACCTTGTGCACCTGCTACTCCTTCAGCTGACCCATCATGACGATACGCTAGAACTGCTTTACCGTTCGCTGCCGGTCTCCAAGCTAGAATGTAGGCACCATCAACACCCAACGCATCATCCAAATTAAATTCATAAGTATCGTCGTATTCATTGTCAGCATCAATCTTTAAAATATGAGATCCTTCTGGATCACCTTGATTGGCTTGATATACACTGCCATTATATTCAAATGCATTAATACTTCGGTAGCCATTTGTGTTACCATGCCCTACAGTAGAGGTGATTACAGATGGGTTCAATAAAGACGGATAGTCTAATACAATAGTTTTAGAACCTAAAATTTCTCCATCCCTATCTGTTTCGGCAGTGGAGGGATCTACCTTACTTAAACGGGCACCAATATACAATTTATCACCAGCAGCGTTAAGGGTAGGCATATCAATTCTAGAAATATAGTAACCGTTGGCTTCCTCCTCTGCACTTAAAGGAACACTATGTTCCTGAAACTCTTTTATAGAAGAGTTAACCAAGTCTAATGTTACAACACCTATTGTAGCTTCCGTGCGTGTATAATTATCATTTTCATCAAACTCATTTTCTGTAGATACGTAAACGGCAGCACCTGTTTGGTCTCCATCGAATAATTTAATCCATCTAGGGGCAGTACCCACGTAAGGTGCAATACTTACCGATGAACCTACTGGGGTAAATTTCTGTCCACCTTCTACTGAATATTTTGTGTAATTACCACCGGTGTCGCCTGCGTAACTAATATTGAAAATGGTACTACCATCTTCCGAGGACTGTAATCTTGCTGTTCTATTGGAGGGTGCAATAAATCCGTTCTCAAATGGTGCTATGGATACTGTTGCATCTTTAGCATCTTCACTGGATACAGCGTATATTAAAGTTCCACCATTTCCATCTCCAGGATTTTCGCCCATTTTTGCAGCGGCAATGGTAATCCATCTTGGTTCCTCTGTACCCGGTGTTTCCGTATCTGGGTCAGTAATTGGGGTGTCATCATTGCTACATGCGGTCATTAGTCCGGCTGCAAGAATAACGGTGGCTAGGGATTTAAGGTTTAAAAATCTTCGATTCATTTTTACTAATATTTAAAGGTTAAAATTTATTTAGTGTATAATTTAATTTTAGGTAGAAGGCTCTTCCTGGTTTTTGTACAGATAGATTATCGTAAACAGGTTCGTCAAATATATTTTTGATGTCAAAACTCATAACAAATCTGTTATCAGGAAAAGTGTAACTAAGCCCGAAGTCTTGCGCTAACTGTTGCGGTACGTCAAAAAATTCGTTTCCTACTGTATTCGAACCTTGTGCGGTCAAATAGGAAAATTTATCAGTGAAATAGAGGTTATAGAATAAATTTAATCGGGAATTATTCTGAACTGTATTTTGAAAGGAATACCGCAAGCCACCATTCATCGTAAAAAATGGGGTGTTAGGAACATCTATTTCTATACCTTGATTTATCACTTTTAAATCAAAGCGAGAGATATTAAAATTGAGTCCGAAATTCTTATTGTATGAATAATTGAATTGCGCATCTATCCCTTTCGAGGTTCCACTACCTTGATTTACATAAACGATTAATTCATCGTTTACATTTAAAGAGGTTTCAATAGGTAAACCAATTCTATCTTTAATATTGCGGGTGAAAAGGTTGGTAGATAAAATGAAATCATGTTTTTTGATTTTAAAGGTGCCCAACCTAAAGCCAAAATTGTAGTTTTTACTACTTTCGGGATTTATACTCGAATTGGCTACGACATTATCACCGTCATTCCCAAAGATTTCAGTTTCGTTGGGTAGGCGTATGGCTTTTTCGGCGGATGCTAAAATGGTCAAATTAGGCGTGATCGCTAAAGATGTGGCAAAACCATAACCATTGTATTTTTTGTTACTACTGACGATTTCATCAATTAGTACTTCGTTTCCATCGGTATCAATTTCAATGGCAGGGTCAACACTAACCGTTTTTTGCTGATAATGCTTTCCAAACAAACTTGCTTTTAGTTTTTCATCAAAAGCCGTTAATTCATAGGTTAAGGAATAAATGTTTTTATGTAAATCTCTTGTGCCTTGAAATGTGTTTTCCAATACGGACCTTAATGCATCACTATCTTCTCGGTCTATTCCGCTATAGACATGGTTTACCAATACTGTGTGATTCTTATGAAGAGCGTAAGAAGCACCCGTTCGTATGGATGCAACGTTTCTCTTAATTTTAGCTAGCGTAGGTCCACCTTCTTGTTGCGACCCCCAAGTGTATTGGTATTCATTTCCTCTAAAATCAACAGCACGTTCTCCATTCCAACTATAGGCCCAGGATACCGTGTCGTTAACTGCACGGTTTCTTTTACCATACAATCCGTTTATAGTAACATCGAGTCCTTTTGTGAATAGATCTTTCTTTTGGTAGTTTAAGCTGGTTAATACAGCATCAGATTCTAAGAATCTACCCTTATACGGGGTAATCGTCATAAAGGCTCCATGTTGGACTTCTTTGTAATCGTCTGAAGCTGTTATCCCAATAAAGAATTGGTCGGCCCATTTTACATCGGTATAACCAATTTGTGCCATTCCGCCGGTAGAGCGGTAAGCATCATTAAACCTTCTGGCCGTTATTGGAGTTTGAACACCTCCTAAACCGGTCACCACAACACTTCTACCGGATACTTTATAGTCATTATCAGAATAGTTGTGGAACAGAGATGCTTTAACGGTAAATCCTGTATTTTCAAAGCGATACAAACCATTAACGCTTGATTGGAAGGTATTGAATGAGCCGTATGAAACCGATGCATTTAAATTGGTCTTTGCATCTTTATGTAGCACTATGTTGATGGCACCACCTAGAGCATCGTCAGCTAAATGACCCGGTACTACACCTTTATACACTTCAATGTTTTTAATCATTGAAGGCGGAATACTATTTAGGTTAAAAGAATTCCCATAGGTGGAAATAGGAATTCCATCAATAAAAATCCGTACGGAATTGCCTGATAATCCGTTTAAACTATAACTTACTTCTGAACCTAATCCTCCATTTTGACGAATTTTAACACCGACTGTTGTATTTAGTAATTCGTTGGTTTGAATATTTCGTAAGCTAGCTTCTTCTGTTTTTATCGCATTAACTGCAAAACCCTTTGTTTCGGTCTCTGTTTCTTTGGTTTTCCCCTCTATCGTTACTTCATTTAGATTCTCAATATTTTCTACTAAGAGTAAAATCTAATTTGATGTTCCTATTGCGGTCATTGATTTCTATACTCTTTGAACGGGATTTATATCCTATAAACGAGACTAGAATAGTATGTTTTCCAAAAGGCACATTACTTAAATAGAACATTCCATTATCGTCTGTAAGAACACCTAACGTCATACCTTCTATTAACACGTTAGCATAAGGTAATGGCGCTCCTTGCACATCGCTAACCTTACCATAGACGGTATGTGAATCTTGTTGACTCTGAGCAGTTGTAAAGGCTAGTAATAGGAATAGGGCTAATAAGTTTTTCATCTGTTCAAAAAAAGCTATCTATATTTATTAAGATTAATTCTAAATAGATACTTTTGCAAATCTAAAACAGGTTTGAACGGTGAAGTGCCGTAAAAGGAATTTTTACATACGCATAAAGAAGTAATGATTATAGAAGGGGATAGAAGTAATAAGCAAATACTGCATAAAAAAATCTTTGTTGAACAGTTATTTAATGATGCTTACTTAGATAACTCGGTACAGTTCAATACCGTTGAAGTAACCAATAAAAATGACATCGCCTTTATAACCGGTATTGACTTCACCGCTACTAAATTACTTTTTGAGTTTGATTCTGAAATACGTGTGACTAGCGATAAGCATTTGATAAAATTGCACTTTTCGTTGGAAGGCGAATATTCTTTTCAGCCGTTAAAGCATATCAAATATTTAGTTCAAATACCTGAAAATCATTGTAATATGTTTTATTATCCTACTACGGAAGGAAAGGATATATTTTTCAAGAGTAATAGTAAGGTATTTGAGATATATGTTAAGCCTCCATTATTACAAAAACTGCTGGGTAGTGATTTTAATCAGTCATTTGAAAAATTACAAGCAGCAATCAATAACTCAAATTCCTTTGTATTATGGGATAAAAGCAAATTCATACCACCTCAGATACGAGCTAAAATTAATGAGATAACTCAGTGTCCTTATAGTGGAGAGATAAAAAAAAGATATTTAGAAAGTAAATTAACAAGCTTATTGATAGATTTTTTAATGGGAAGGCAAACCTCGAAAATCTCAAAAAATAAAATCAAAATACTAAATTCAGATTACTTGGCCTTGGTTAAGGTAGAAGCTTATATCAGAGAAAATTTAAGAGAACCTCTTAAAATAATCGAACTATCTGAAGTTGCCGGATTCAATACAACTAAATTGAAAAGAGATTTTAAGAAAGTGTATGGTACTCCTGTATTTAAATATATTACAGCGCTTAGAATGGAATTGGCTAAAAATTTAATTATGGAGGATGGGGCATCTATAGCTAATGCCGCATTTGAAGTGGGCTATGCAAATCCCCAACATTTTACTACGGCTTTTAAAAGGACAATGGGTTATTTACCGAGTGAATTAAAATCTACGGTTCAATAAAGGATTTTTTAAATAACTTAAAGCCTCAATGGTAATGGAAAACATTTTAACGCTTATTTGATAAGCAATTTAAGGATATGCTCAACCCCATTTTCATCGTTACTCAATGTACTGTACTTGGCTTCTTTTTTGACATTTGGATGTGCATTTTCCATGGCAAAACTGAATTTGGCCAAGGATAGCATTTCCAAATCATTGTTATAATCTCCAAATACCATAACTTCATCAGCATGAATACCATGAAGATCCATTACTTTTTGAAGGGCGTAACCTTTGTTTGCATTAGGACTTGAAATATCCAACCAATTTTCACCGGAAACTTTCACCTTTAATGCGTCCTCTAAGTGTTTAACCTTAGGATATATAAACTCCTCAGAGCTTTCAAAATGGTAGATGGCAATTTTTAAAACCTCGTCCACATGGTCTTCTAAATTCTCTACGATTTCGAACTCACTATAGTACTCCCTTAATTTAGCAGTAAAGGCATCAGATTTACCAGTGATGTATGCATTTCGCTTTCCGCAAAGTACAGGGTAGATATTCTCTATTTCTTGAAGCGTCTTGAGTACATTTTCCTTTTGTATTTTTTCCAAAGGTGTAGCTAATAATTCCTTATCCCGGTAAACGGCATAGCCGCCATTTTCTGCAATGACGATGATGTCGTTTTTGATAGAATACAATTTGTCAATAATGCTGTTATATTGTCGGCCACTAGCAGCTACAAAGAGTATTTCCTTTTTTTTCAGTTCTTCAAAAAGTTCGAAAAACTGGTCACTTACTTCGTGACGGGAATTTAATAAAGTCCCATCCATATCCGTAACGACCATTTTGATATTCGATAAATCCATGCTTTTAAAATATCGTGCAAAGGTATTCCAATGGTTTTAATACCAAGGTCAATCTTGAAAGTTTTACCTTTATTTAATAAATCAATAGTATGAATCTATTCCAAAAAGAACTTACCCTTCCCGCTTTTTCTAGAGGTTATCATCTGGTTACAACTAAAGTCATCAATTCAATACCGGAAATTCGAAAAATTCAAACAGGATTTTTACAAGTGTTCATTAAACATACGTCAGCCAGTTTAACGATTAACGAAAATGCAGATCCAACGGTAAGGGAAGATTTTGAATCGCACATGAATATTGTGGTTCCCGAAAATGCTCCCTATTATAAACATGATTATGAAGGTTCAGATGATATGCCAGCGCATATTAAGGCATCTTTGATGGGAGCCTCGGTTCAAATTCCAATTACAAATGGTAAATTGAATATGGGTATTTGGCAAGGGATTTATTTATGTGAGCATAGAAATTATGCTTCAGGAAGAAATTTAGTACTTACCGCCTGGGGTATTTGAATACTATTATTAACTTATTGAAAATTAAAATCGAAACGAATGACTACAGAAGAGTCCATTTTAAACAAAATTCAAATACTGATTACCAACCATTTTGAGACACCGCAAAAGGCATTTAATTTTTTTGATGCGGACCATGATCAAAAATTGAGTAAATCAGAAATTGTTAAGCTTCTTAAGGAAGCTGAAATAAATGGTTTTTTAAGGGGAATAGTGTCTACTAAACTTATTGAGGGTTATGATAAGAATGGAGATGAATTGATAGATTGGGAAGAGTTTAAGACGGCCGTTTCTAAAATAAAAAAATCCGATTCGTGAGAATCGGATTTTTTATAAGTGAGATCGTTAATTAATTATTTTACCTGATCGACAATTGCCTTGAAGGCTTCTGGGTGATTCATGGCTAAATCTGCAAGAACTTTTCTGTTCAATTCAATATTTTCACCTTTTAATTTACCCATAAATTGAGAATAGGATAATCCGTGTTGTCTGGCACCTGCATTGATACGGGTAATCCATAAAGAACGGAAACTTCTTTTCTTGTTTCTACGGTCTCTATAAGCATATAACATTGCTTTTTCAACCGCATTTTTTGCTACTGTCCAAACGTTTTTACGTCTTCCAAAGTAACCCTTGGCTTGCTTCATCACCTTTTTTCTTCTGGCTCTTGAAGCTACTGCATTTACTGATCTTGGCATTTTTTCTTCTAATTTTTTGTAGTAGGCGTCCTAATTTAATTTAAAGGAACTTTTTGGGCCTAACTCCATGGTTAATAATTTTACCTTTATTAAAGTTGGTTACTTTAAACGTAACTGTTCTTTAATGCTGTTAACATCATGAGGATGCACTAATGTGTCATGAGTTAAAGCTAACTTTCGCTTTTTAGATTTCTTTGTAAGAATGTGACTCTTAAAAGCGTGTTTTCTTTTAATTTTTCCAGTACCGGTAAGCTTGAAACGCTTTTTAGCACTAGATTTTGTTTTTTGTTTAGGCATTTTCTCCTAGTTTATGTATTAATCTCACTTGTTTATGCTGAAACTGTCTACCTTAGAGTAGACAGTTTTCAGTATGCTATGGGTACTTAATATATTTAGTACCTTATTATTTACCTTTCGATTTTGGAGCGATGAACATTGTCATTCGCTTTCCTTCAAGTCTAGGCATTTGTTCTACCTTTCCTAGTTCTTCTAATTCAGAAGCTAATTTCAACAATAGAATTTCTCCCTGATCCTTATATACGATAGACCGTCCTTTGAAAAATACGTACGCTTTTAATTTTGCTCCTTCCTTAAGGAATTTTTCAGCGTGTTTCTTTTTAAAATCATAATCATGGTCATCCGTATTCGGACCAAATCTAATTTCTTTTACAACGACCTTAGAGGCCTTTGCTTTCATTGCTTTTTCCCTTTTCTTTTGCTCGTATAAAAACTTTTTATACTCCATTATTTTACAAACAGGAGGTTCGGCATTTGGAGATATTTCTACCAAATCCAAGCCTAATTCTTCTGCTTTTTCAAGAGCCTGAGGAAAAGGATATACACCTACTTCTACATTGTCACCTACCAACCTAACTTTTGGGGCTGTTATCTTTTCATTGATATTATGGGGATTCTTATTTTCCCTTCTAGGTTGTGGTCTAAATCTTTTACGTATTGCTATGACTTAATTATTTTAGTTAAACTTTATTCTTTGAACGACTTTAAGGTACTATTTATTTCTTTGTTAACCAAGTCCGTAAACGTTGTAACGCTTATCGCTCCTAAATCTTCTCCGCCGTGTTTACGAACAGAAATGGTATTGGCAGCTTCGTCGCTTTCCCCTACGATTAGCATGAATGGAATTTTATTCATCTCTGCTTCACGTATTTTTTTACCAACAGTCTCGTTTCTCCTATCGATAAGGGCGCGAATTTCGTTATTTTCTAGGGATTTTAAAACTTTTTCCGCATATTTTTCATGTTTCTCACTTACAGGAAGTACAATTGCCTGTTCTGGAGTTAACCATAATGGGAAATTACCGCCTGTGTGTTCTAACAATAGGGCAATAAAACGTTCCATACTTCCAAAAGGAGCACGGTGAATCATTACAGGTCTATGAAGTTCGTTATCACTGCCTTTATACGTAAGGTCAAAGCGTTCAGGTAGATTGTAATCTACTTGTATGGTTCCCAATTGCCATTGTCTTCCAAGGGCGTCTTTTACCATGAAATCAAGTTTAGGTCCGTAAAAAGCAGCTTCTCCACTCTCTATAACATAATCCAGACCTTTTTCCTTGGCAGCGTTGATGATAGCTTGTTCCGCTTTTTCCCAATTTTCGACAGAACCAATATATTTCTCAGGATTGTCTAAATCTCGCACAGAGACTTGCGCCGTAAAATTATCAAAACCTAAGGAGCCTAGTACATATAAGGAAAGGTCTATAACATCTTTGAATTCTTGGTCTAGTTGATCTGGAGTACAGAAGATATGGGCATCATCTTGAGTAAAACCACGAACCCTTGTAAGTCCATGAAGTTCTCCGCTTTGCTCATATCTATATACTGTACCAAACTCTGCAAACCGTTTCGGTAATTCCCGATAGCTAAACGGTTTTGCATTGTAAATCTCACAGTGATGCGGACAGTTCATTGGTTTCAATAGAAACTCCTCATCTTCTTTTGGGGTGCGAATAGGTTGAAAACTGTCCGCTCCATATTTTTCATAATGACCAGAAGTAACATATAGTTCTTTTTGCCCAATATGTGGAGTCACTACCATTTCGTAACCGGCTTTCTTTTGTGCTTTTTTAAGGAATTGCTCCAAACGTTCTCTTAAAGCCGCACCTTTAGGGAGCCAAAGAGGTAAACCCTGTCCAACTTTTTGAGAAAAGGTGAACAATTCCAATTCCTTGCCTAATTTTCTGTGGTCTCGTTTTTTGGCTTCTTCCAAAAGTTCAAGATATTCCGTAAGGTCTTTTTGTTTTGGAAAAGAAATGCCGTAAAGTCGTGTTAATTGGGTGTTATTTTCGTTTCCACGCCAATAGGCTCCGGCGACACTTAATATTTTAATGGCCTTAACGATCCCTGTATTAGGTATATGTCCACCACGACAAAGGTCTGTAAAGGTGTCATGGTCGCAAAAGGTGATAGTGCCATCTTCTAAGTTTTCGATAAGCTCTACCTTATATTGGTTCCCTTGATCCTTATAGAATTTAAGGGCGTCAGCTTTTGTGACCTCCCTCATTTTATAATCATGCTTTCCGCGTGCTATTTCTAGAGCCTTTTTTTCAATCTCAGGAAAATCCTTGTCAGATATTGCGCCTTCTGGTAATTCAACATCATAATAGAAGCCGTTATCTATTGCTGGACCAATGGTAAGTTTTACACCTGGGTATAGTTCTTCCAATGCTTGGGCTACAATATGTGAGGTGGAATGCCAAAATGCGGTTTTTCCTTCTTTATCGTTCCATGTATATAGAACCAAACTTCCGTCGGTTTCTAAAGGGGTAACAGTTTCAACTGTTGTTTTGTTGAATTTTGCGGAGATTACGTTACGGGCAAGGCCCTCGCTAATACTTTTGGCGACCTCCATTGGAGTAGTTCCTTTCTCGAATTCTTTGATCGAGCCGTCTGGCAATGTAATATTGATCATAGTATTTAAATCTTATCGGGTGCCAAAGATACTATGTTGTATTCATGCCCGCAATAGTATATAGGTATGTTTTGGGCGTTTGCCACAATGAAATAGTGGCACCGGGCTATACACTATATCCCTTGCTATGCTCGGGGATGTCGTTTCTATCCCTAACGCAAGAATAAATAAGGAGTATTATTATGTTGTGGCAATGGATTTTTTTATTAAATTTAATGCCCTCTTATTTTTTTGAAATTGTAAAAGCCTGCTCGTGAGAGATTTGGATATTTAAAGAGATTTTCTCAAAAAAAATTCAACAAAAAGTGTTGTGGGTTTGTAAAAGGTTGTTACATTTGCAGCCCGCAAACGGGGAAGCGATTTCAAGTTTGCAAGGGAGAGTCCTACGGGGCGGAAGTTCATTGAAGGTTGTGTTTTGTGAGGGCGGAAAAAAAGAAAAATTTTTTTTTCGAAAAAAGTTGCCGGAACGAAAAACAGTTGTATATTTGCACCCGCTTAGGGAAACACCTAAGGGAAAAGAGGTCGGAAGACAGTGATGTCGGAAGCCTTTTCAAGGAGTTCATTGAAATATTGTGGAGATAAGAATCGAGGGTAGGTGAGGACCTACTTTAGAGGAACAAGAATTAAGGAAACATAATGACAATACTATATGTACGTCCGATTTCGATCGGAAGTGCGGAAAGAATTGAATCGAGAGTCGGGGCCGGGAAAAGGACTAAGCTTCGTTGGGACGAATATATACAAAACAACGATGAAGAGTTTGATCCTGGCTCAGGATGAACGCTAGCGGCAGGCCTAACACATGCAAGTCGAGGGGTAACAGGGAGCTTGCTCCGCTGACGACCGGCGCACGGGTGCGCACCGCGTATGGAACCTACCTTCTACAGGGGAATAGCCCAGGGAAACTTGGATTAATGCCCCGTGGTACCGTTTTACGGCATCGTTTAACGGTTAAAGCCTTCGGGCGGTAGAAGATGGCCATGCGTCCCATTAGTTTGTTGGTAAGGTAACGGCTTACCAAGACTACGATGGGTAGGGGCCCTGAGAGGGGGATCCCCCACACTGGTACTGAGACACGGACCAGACTCCTACGGGAGGCAGCAGTGAGGAATATTGGACAATGGAGGAGACTCTGATCCAGCCATGCCGCGTGCAGGAAGAATGCCCTATGGGTAGTAAACTGCTTTTATACGGGAAGAAAAAGGACCACGTGTGGTCTGTTGACGGTACCGTAAGAATAAGGACCGGCTAACTCCGTGCCAGCAGCCGCGGTAATACGGAGGGTCCGAGCGTTATCCGGAATTATTGGGTTTAAAGGGTCCGTAGGCGGGCCGATAAGTCAGGGGTGAAAGTCTGCCGCTCAACGGTAGAACTGCCTTTGATACTGTCGGTCTTGAGTTATAGTGAAGTTGCCGGAATATGTAGTGTAGCGGTGAAATGCATAGATATTACATAGAACACCGATTGCGAAGGCAGGTGACTAACTATATACTGACGCTGATGGACGAAAGCGTGGGGAGCGAACAGGATTAGATACCCTGGTAGTCCACGCCGTAAACGATGGATACTAGCTGTCCGGGTCCTTGAGACCTGGGCGGCCAAGCGAAAGTGATAAGTATCCCACCTGGGGAGTACGTTCGCAAGAATGAAACTCAAAGGAATTGACGGGGGCCCGCACAAGCGGTGGAGCATGTGGTTTAATTCGATGATACGCGAGGAACCTTACCAGGGCTTAAATGCATTTTGACAGGGGTAGAGATACCTTTTCCTTCGGGCAATTTGCAAGGTGCTGCATGGTTGTCGTCAGCTCGTGCCGTGAGGTGTCAGGTTAAGTCCTATAACGAGCGCAACCCCTACCGTTAGTTGCCAGCATGTCATGATGGGGACTCTAACGGGACTGCCGGTGCAAACCGTGAGGAAGGTGGGGATGACGTCAAATCATCACGGCCCTTACGTCCTGGGCCACACACGTGCTACAATGGCAGGTACAGAGAGCAGCCACGTCGCAAGGCGGAGCGAATCTATAAAACCTGTCACAGTTCGGATCGGGGTCTGCAACTCGACCCCGTGAAGCTGGAATCGCTAGTAATCGGATATCAGCCATGATCCGGTGAATACGTTCCCGGGCCTTGTACACACCGCCCGTCAAGCCATGGAAGCCGGGAGTGCCTGAAGTCCGTCACCGTAAGGAGCGGCCTAGGGCAAGATCGGTAACTAGGGCTAAGTCGTAACAAGGTAGCCGTACCGGAAGGTGCGGCTGGAACACCTCCTTTCTAGA
Source organism: uncultured Flavobacteriaceae bacterium (assembly GCA_963842105.1). Lineage (GTDB taxonomy): Bacteria > Bacteroidota > Bacteroidia > Flavobacteriales > Flavobacteriaceae > Maribacter. The sequence continues at coordinate 106,971 of CAWJFH010000028.1, read as the reverse complement.
GATTGTCCTTTTAAGGACGGTCCCTGACGAGGCGAAGACCTTCCACGGTCCCGGTCTTTTGATTTAATATTATATTCCTTAATATAAGTTCTTAAAAATAACATCTCCATAATTATGATATATAAGTAATTGCTTTTTCAAGGAGGTATATATACCGAGAGGAAAGAGTAGGGACAGTCCCATAGCTCAGCTGGTTAGAGCGCTACACTGATAATGTAGAGGTCGGCAGTTCGAGTCTGCCTGGGACTACGAAGCCCAAAGGGCTTACGTTCATTTAGATTGAAATATTGAAGGAAATTTTAGAAGTTGGGTAACCCCAGTTGGCGTATAGTCATCAATTAACCGATAACTGTTAACTGATAACCGACAACTGAAACACGGGGGATTAGCTCAGCTGGCTAGAGCGCCTGCCTTGCACGCAGGAGGTCATCGGTTCGACTCCGATATTCTCCACCACGACTACGGTCGACAACGTTCATTGACATATTGGGACAGGTAGTGAAGATTTTATCTTCACATACCTAAAAAGAAAGAAACACGAATCTTTATTAAGTAAAGAGTACGAATAAATTAGAATAGATTAAAGATCTGGCGACAAGCTGGAAAAGGGCGTATGGGGAATGCCTAGGCTCTCAGAGGCGAAGAAGGACGTGATAAGCTGCGAAAAGCTACGGGGATCGGCACACACGATATGATCCGTAGATATCCGAATGGGGCAACCCACTATATTGAAGATATAGTATCCGCAAGGAGGCAAACCCGGGGAACTGAAACATCTAAGTACCCGGAGGAGGAGAAAACAAAAGTGATTCCGATAGTAGCGGCGAGCGAAATCGGATTAGCCCAAACCGTTGTTGTTTCGGCAATAACGGGGTTGTAGGACCACGACATTCGAGATGTGATGAACTAGAACAGGTTGGAAAGCCTGGCCATAGACGGTGATAGCCCGGTATAGGTAAAGAGCATGTAGATAGTGGTATCCTGAGTAGTGCGGGGCACGTGAAACCCTGTATGAATCTAGCGGGACCATCCGCTAAGGCTAAATACTCCTGAGAGACCGATAGTGAACCAGTACCGTGAGGGAAAGGTGAAAAGAACCGTGAATAACGGAGTGAAATAGATCCTGAAACCATACGCTTACAAGCGGTCGGAGCCCAAATGGGTGACGGCGTGCCTTTTGCATAATGAGCCTACGAGTTACTTTTACTGGCAAGGTTAAGGACTTCAGGTCCGGAGCCGTAGCGAAAGCGAGTCTGAATAGGGCGCCATAGTCAGTAGTAGTAGACGCGAAACCGTGCGATCTACCCATGGGCAGGTTGAAGCTGTGGTAACACATAGTGGAGGACCGAACCCGTTGACGTTGAAAAGTCTTGGGATGACCTGTGGGTAGGGGTGAAAGGCCAATCAAGCTCGGAAATAGCTCGTACTCCCCGAAATGCATTTAGGTGCAGCGTGTTATTAGTTTCATAGAGGTAGAGCTACTGATTGGATGCGGGGGCTTCACCGCCTACCAATTCCTGACAAACTCCGAATGCTATGAAATGATGTAACGCAGTGAGGGCATGGGTGCTAAGGTCCATGTCCGAGAGGGAAAGAACCCAGATCACCGGCTAAGGTCCCAAAGTATATGCTAAGTTGATATAACGCGGTGGAACTGCATTGACAGCCAGGATGTTGGCTTGGAAGCAGCCATTCATTTAAAGAGTGCGTAACAGCTCACTGGTCGAGCGGTTCCGCATGGATAATAATCGGGCATAAGCATATCACCGAAGCCGTGACTTTGTATTTATACAAGGGGTAGGGGAGCATTGTAACAGCGTTGAAGGCGTACCTGCGAGGGATGCTGGAGCGGTTACAAACGAAAATGTAGGCATAAGTAACGATAATGCGGGCGAGAAACCCGCACGCCGAAAGACCAAGGTTTCCCCAGCTATGCTAATCAGCTGGGGGTCAGTCGGGACCTAACGCGAACCCGAAGGGGGTAGTGGATGGACAACAGATTAATATTTCTGTACCTGCTCACGCTAAAAGTGACGGAGGCGAGAAGTTGGTGCGTACAGACGGAATTGTACGTTGAAGGGAGCGGTAACGCCCCGATAGTACACCGAGACTACGGTCAAGGTGATAATCCAGCATATCGACTTCCAAGAAAAACAAGTGAAGCAGCCCGTACCGTAAACCGACACAGGTGGTTGGGATGAGTATTCTAAGGCGCTCGAGAGATTCATGGCTAAGGAACTAGGCAAAATAGACCCGTAACTTCGGGAGAAGGGTCGCCCCCTGTATGGGGGGCCGCAGTGAAGAGGTCCAGGCGACTGTTTATCAAAAACACAGGGCTCTGCAAAATCGAAAGATGAAGTATAGGGCCTGACACCTGCCCGGTGCTGGAAGGTTAAGAGGAGATGTCATTCCTTCGGGGAGAAGCATTGAATTGAAGCCCCAGTAAACGGCGGCCGTAACTATAACGGTCCTAAGGTAGCGAAATTCCTTGTCGGGTAAGTTCCGACCTGCACGAATGGTGCAACGATCTGGACACTGTCTCGGCCATGAGCTCGGTGAAATTGTAGTATCGGTGAAGATGCCGGTTACCCGCAGTGGGACGAAAAGACCCCGTGCACCTTTACTATAGCTTCGTATTGACCTTGGTCAAACAATGTGTAGGATAGCTGGGAGACTTTGAAGCTGCATCGCCAGGTGTGGTGGAGTCATTGTTGAAATACCAGCCTTTGTTTGATCGGGGCCTAACCCTAATACTAGGGAACAGTGCGTGGTGGGTAGTTTGACTGGGGTGGTCGCCTCCAAAAGAGTAACGGAGGCTTCTAAAGGTGCCCTCAATACGGTTGGCAATCGTGTGTAGAGTGCAATGGCACAAGGGCGCTTGACTGAGAGACATACAGGTCGATCAGGTTGGAAACAAGAGCATAGTGATCCGGTGGTTCCGCATGGAAGGGCCATCGCTCAAAGGATAAAAGGTACGCCGGGGATAACAGGCTGATCTCCCCCAAGAGCTCATATCGACGGGGGGGTTTGGCACCTCGATGTCGGCTCGTCACATCCTGGGGCTGGAGAAGGTCCCAAGGGTTGGGCTGTTCGCCCATTAAAGTGGCACGCGAGCTGGGTTCAGAACGTCGTGAGACAGTTCGGTCTCTATCTACTGCGGGCGTTAGAAATCTGAGTGGATCTGACCCTAGTACGAGAGGACCGGGTCGGACCGACCGCTGGTGCACCAGTTGTCCCGCCAGGGGCATTGCTGGGTAGCTATGTCGGGATCGGATAAGCGCTGAAAGCATATAAGCGCGAAACCGGCCACAAGATGAGATTTCTTTAAAGGACCGTGGGAGATGACCACGTTGATAGGCTATAGGTGGAAGGGCAGTAATGTCCGTAGCCGAGTAGTACTAATTGTCCGTCAGGCTTGCGCACACGTACGTCCCCGGCTTAGGTCGGGGACGCAACGATCTTTACTTCTTTCTTTTTGTACATACACTTTACCTTATGGTTTACGTGTTCCTATCTTTTAAGGAAAACCCTGTCCCATTATTATGTCATCGCTCCATAGAGAGCATTAGAATATTTAAAATTTAGGTGGCCATGGCGACTGGGCCCACCCCTTACCATTCCGAACAGGGAAGTTAAGCCAGTCAGCGCCGATGGTACTGCTATACCAAGTGGGAGAGTAGGTCGTCGCCTTTTTCGAAGCCCCTTACAGTAATGTAAGGGGCTTTTTTTATGACCGGTTTTTAAATATTAACCAAGAGTAGACTCGGGTTTTATTATATTTAGATAAAATAAGGGTGTTATGAAAAAAATAAGCTTACTCTTCCTATTATGTGCATTAGTATGTATTGTTAGGGCGCAAGAAAATCAAGTTAAGGCATTAGTGGGTGGTACTTTAATTGATGGTTATGGTTCCAGTCCTATAAAAAATAGTGTGATTATAATTGAAGGGGAAAAGATTATAGCTGTTGGAAATAGAGATAATACCGTTATACCAGAGAATGCAGAAATTATTTCAACGGAAGGAATGAGCGTACTTCCTGGTCTTTGGGATATGCATGTGCATACCATGTTAACAGGACATTCAGATTATACATATTGGGATAAAACATATCCACCACTATGGAAGGATGTAATTATGCCAGCTTCTGCTCATCAGCTGTTATTGGCCGGTATTACAAGTGCGAGGGATTTAGGTGCTCCATTAGAGGAAAGTATATCCGTAAGGAATGCCATTAATAATGGTGAAATTCCTGGAGCTACTTTATACGTATCCGGACCCTTTATTCAGCATAAAGCATATCCAGGTACAGAAGATTTTAGATGGGGAGTCGACGGAGTGGAGGATGCTAAGAAAAAGGTTAGAAAATTGGCTAAGGCCGGTGTTGATGTAATAAAGCTAATTGATCAAGATCAAATGACCATGGAAGAAGTGCAAGCAGTAGTTGATGAGGCACATAGTCAAAATCTTAAAGTAGTTGCCCATAGCCATAGACCAGAGGAAATAAGAAGGGGATTACTTGCAGGTGCTGATTGCTTTGAGCATACTGGCTTATCTTCCGCTCCAAAATATCCAGATGATATTATGGAAATGATCAAAGAACGTACTGCGGACATGAGTAAGGGACCTTTATTTTGGACCCCTACGGTTGAAGTACTCTATAATTATGAGTATATGAGGGATAATCCGGAATTTATTGATGAAGATTCTTGGCATAGGGGTTTACCTGATAGTGTAGTAGTGGATATTCGGAAAAGTTTGGAGCATACTGATCAACTTCCTTACTTTCAATTAACACCAAGTCGTAGGCCTACATTGGAGACCAAAGTAAATCAATTATTAGATGCCGGTGTTGTGCTTATGGTGGGTACCGATAGTGGTATTCCTATGAAATTCCATAGTCAATCTACCTGGAATGAATTGGATGTTTGGGTGAATGAATTTGGGATTGATCCTATGTATGCCATTCGGGGGGCAACCTATTGGCCATCATTATGGATGGGTGTGTCTGAGGAAGTTGGGACAGTAACACCCGGTAAATATGCTGATATTATTGCCGTAAAAGGAGATGTGCTTCGTTATATAAGCCTTCTTCAAGATGTAGATATGGTCATAAAGCACGGAAAACGTTACAAATAAAATATTCACTATAATTGCTTATGTCAAAATCTGAGCTATCTGAAAAGGAAGAGGTACTTAACACCTTATCTCATGCTATAGGATCATTATTGGCAGTAGTAGGTATGTTTGTATTGGTGAAAACCAATACAAACCAAAGTTTTTTTGCAGATTTAAGCTTGGTCATCTATAGTCTTACTTTGATAAGTATGCTAATTGTTTCTACTATATATCATGCAACAACCAATGTGGTATGGAAGCGAAGATTACGAATATTAGACCATATCAATATTTATTATCTTATCGCTGGGACCTATACGCCTGTTGCTTTAATAACCTTAGTTCAAGGAAATGGTTGGCTAATTTTTTATACGGTGTGGGGAATAGCTCTCATTGGGACTGTTTTAAAATTATTTTTTACGGGTAAATATGAAATAATTTCCTTGCTTCTGTATTTGATTATGGGTTGGCTCATTGTTTTTGATTTTCAAAATTTGGTAAACAGTTCAACTGAGAAAGGGATACAGTTATTAATTCTTGGTGGGGTTTTTTACACCATTGGAATACTGTTCTATGCTATTCGTAAAATACCTTATAACCATTTTATTTGGCATCTTTTTGTTTTAGGAGGTGCTATATCGCATTGGCTTTTTATTTATTTAGATGTAGTCTGAAAAGATAAAATTTCTAACTAAAGAAATTTTATTTGATTTAATTACAATGGTAAATGGTTTATGTTCCTTTGGAATTTTATCTTCGTATTTTTTAATGAATTGAACAGTGTCTTATCAAAACATATAGTTAATGAAGGATTTATTTTCCATACAAAATAAAGTTTACGCTCTCTCCGGGGGAACCGGAACCCTTGGTGGTTCTATTGCTGAATATTTAGTAGCTCAAGGGGCTAAAGTGATTTTATTAGGTAGAACACCTAAAAATCTGAAAGAGAAGAAAGATGAATTAAATGCCATTGCGGCTGATTCAACCTTTGCTTACGAAGTAGATGTTTTAAATGAGGAAGCTCTTCTAGAAATTAAAAAGGAAATAGCATCCCAATTTGAAACATTGGACGGTTTAGTTAATCTGGCTGGTGGAAACATCCCTGGCGCTACATTATCGGCAAATCAAAGTATATATGATATAGCGATATCTGACACTAAAAAAGTGTTGGATATCAATCTTTTTGGTACCGTAATACCCACTATTGTCTTGGGTGGATTAATGACGCAACAAGGTCATGGTTCTATTATAAACATCTCTTCTATGGCCTCTAAACAAGCTATATCTAGAGTTTTGGGCTATTCCATGGCCAAAGCCGGAGTAGATACGTTCACCCAGTGGATGGCTAATGAAATGGCTTCGAAGTTCACTGATAAAATTAGGGTAAATGCGATTGCTCCGGGATTTTTCATTGGAAATCAGAATAGAAAATTATTGACCAACGAAGATGGTTCCTATACGGAAAGAGGAAATAAAATAATAACGAATACCCCGATGGCACGCTTTGGCGACGCATCTGAACTTAATGGGATGGTACATTACTTATTGAGCGATGCTTCGAGTTTTGTGACCGGAGTATGTTATGATGTGGATGGTGGGTTTAATTCTTTTTCCGGAGTATAATGGAATATTTGAAAAAAACATTTCGGTGGTTTGGTCCTTCTTTTGGAGTCTCCTTGGAAGACATTCAGACAAGTAGGGGTAGAAGGTATAGTAGCAGCATGTCAAGAAGTTCCACTTGGAGAGGTTTGGCCATTAGAAACCATAAAGGCTTTAAAGACCGATATTGAGAACCATGGAATGGAATGGTCCGTAGTGGAAAGTGTGAACATCCATACCTCCATTAAGTATGGTCTGCCAGAACGGGATGGGTATATTGCGAAATACATTCAAACACTTAAAAATCTGGCTGTCAATGATATCAAGGTGGTTTGTTATAATTTTATGCAGCTTATTGATTGGACAAGAACCAATCTGGACTATCAACTCCCAAATGGTGCATCTGCCTTAAAATACGACCCTATTGCTGCCACAGCGTTCGACGTGTTCATTTTGAAAAGAGCAAATGCTTCGGAAACATATTCTTCTGAAGTCCTTGAAAAGGCAACTAATTATTTTCATAGTCTGACCGATTCTGAAAAAGATAACCTTGAAAAAGCGATTTTGGCAGGAATGCCAGGATCTAGGAAATTGATTTCCATAGAGGACTTTACAAGAAATCACGCTACCGTTTTAGAAATAAGTAAAGAGAAATTGCAGGAGAATTTGGCCTATTTTTTAAATGCGATTATACCCGAGGCTGAAAAATTAGGAGTGAAAATGGCCATTCATCCAGATGATCCACCTTTTTCCGTTTTTGGAGTGCCAAGGATAGCTTCAAACTATGAGGAATTAAAGTTTATTTTAGACGCATGTCCATCACCTAGTAATGGTTTAACTTTTTGTTCTGGGTCTTTAGGTGCTTCTGGAGATAATGATTTGGTGAAAATTGCTAGCGATTTCGGAGAAAATATTCATTTTATCCATCTTAGAAATGTTCAACGTAATGAAGATGGTAGTTTCTATGAAGCGGATCATTTAAATGGTTCTGTGCCAATGGAAGACGTCATGAAGGCTATTATTCTGGAGCAAAATCGAAGAAGTAAAATTGCTGGTCAGATTGTTCGTATTCCTATGCGTCCGGATCACGGTCATGTTCTTTTGGACGATAAAAAACGACAATCTGAATTTTATTCAGGGTATTCCATGTTGGGCAGAGCGCTTGGATTAGCTCAATTGATTGGATTGGAAAAAGGCGTTCGTTTAGGATTGAATTTGTAAGAACTTTACAACTATCGCATAGTTCTGAGGTAACTATCTAAGTTTCTAATAACTCTCTGTATTCGGCAAAGAAGTCTTCAGCTTGCAGCATAGTATGGTATAGGAATTCCATAGTTTGTCGCCAAGTATTCTTGTTATGAATAGATACGTTTTCTAGTACCACATAAACCCTTGATATTTCCTTTTGATTATCCAATAAATAAAAATCTTCAAAATGGGCTTCTGGTAGGTACTCTTCTTTAAGGATGGACTTTAAGGCCGTTAACTTCTCCCATAGAAAAATACGTTGCTCTAAATCTGTATCAATATCTATGGAAACCATAGCATTTTTTAAATCAAAATGGAACTTGAACGATAGACCCTTGATTTTGGTTTTGTATAATATCCATTTATGTGGAAATGACTTCCCAAAGGCTATCCAAAATTCTTCTCTAAGTTTTCTTGATTCCTCTTTACTAAACATTTACAAAAAATAAGCAATTACTACCCCAAAAACAATGACCAACAAGTTTTCTCAAATTGAACTTATGACCTTCTGAACTTTCAAAGAGAATTACTGTAGAAATATGTAAAAATACCCCAATGACCAATGCATTTAAATAGGTTGCATAGGTAGCTAAAGCTTCAATCGTATTTGCCAAAAACGTTCCTAATGGTGTCATTATTGAAAATAATAACATGAACAATCCAGCATTTAGGGGTTTAATTTTAGATCCTAATAGAAAGATGCTCAGGATGATGGCAATAGGAATTTTATGGATAAGGATACCATAAATTATAGTGTCGTTCGATATGATGGGTAAGCCCTCAAGAACCGAGTGTATGCAAAGACTAATAAAGAGTAACCATGGAAATGCATGACTGTCTTTTGAGATGTGTACGTGGCCGTGTTCAGCACCTTTCGAAAAGAACTCTAGGAATATTTGGAATAAAATCCCCATCATTACAAAAACGCCAATCGTCTCTGGCATCTGTATCCGTATAGACTTCCGGTAGCATCTCGAAAATGGTCAGTGCCAATAAAAATGCACCACTAAATGCTAATAGAAGTTTAAAATATTCATTTTTAGTAGGTTTGGCGATTACCACAAAAAGGAAGCTTAAAAGCACTCCCAGAACAGGTAGGATATAAATCATGTAGCAATTGGTTAGGCTAATGTAAAAGGAAATGGACCGTAAATTATTCCAACCTCAAAATTAGCGTATTTTTGCGGTACGTGAAAAATAGGTTATGAGTAATAATTTTAAAATGATTGCCAAAACACTTTTTGGCTTTGAAGAACTTCTTGCTAAAGAATTACGAAATCTTGGAGCAAGTAATGTGGTCGAAGGTGTTCGTAATGTTTCTTTTGAAGGGGATACGGGTTTTATGTATAAAGCGAACCTTTGTTTACGTACAGCCATTAAGATTATAAAACCTATTCATTCTTTTACCGTTAGGGATGAAAAAGACCTTTATAGGAAAATTTATGCTATGGATTGGAGTGAATTTTTATCCGTTGATGAGACTTTCGCCATAGATACTACGGTAAACTCAGAAAATTTCACTCATTCTTTATATGTATCCCAAAAAACAAAGGATGCCATAGTGGATAAATTTAGGGATACAGATGGTACTAGGCCAGATGTAGATATCAAGCAACCGGATTTAAGGATTAATATCCATATTCATAATAACGATTGTAATGTGGCGCTGGATAGTTCTGGAAGTTCATTACATCATAGAGGTTACAGGACGGCAACCAATATTGCACCCATCAATGAGGTTTTGGCTTCGGGACTTTTACTTTTAAGTGGCTGGGATGGTCAATCTGATTTTCTTGATCCTATGTGTGGTAGTGGAACCATGTTAACGGAAGCGGCAATGATTGCTTGTAACATTCCTGCTAATATCAACAGAAAAGGATTCGCTTTTGAAAAGTGGTATGATTTTGATGCTGAGCTGTATGAAAAGATTGTAGATAGCAGTCTTAAGAAAACACGTGAATTTCATCATAAAATAATAGGGTATGATAAAGCACCATCTGCAGTACGCAAGGCGCTTGATAATATTGAAAATGCCAATTTAAGTGAATACATCACTGTAGAAAGAAAAGATTTTTTTAAGACCGAAAAAGAAACCGAAGGAACATTACATATGTGTTTCAATCCACCCTACGGAGAAAGACTGGATATTGAAATGGAAAATTTCTATAGCGTCAATTGGCGATACCTTAAAGCAAGGATATCCAGGAACCAATGCCTGGTTCATTACCAGTAATCTTCAGGCATTGAAATTTGTAGGGCTTAGACCTTCTAGAAAAATTAAAGTGTTCAATAGCCACTTGGAGTCTCGATTGGTTAAATATGAAATGTACGAAGGAAGTAAAAAAGGAAAGTACCAGAAAAATAACGAAGAATGAAACCTAAATATCAAGTGTTAATTTATAATTTTTTAAGTTTTGCCATTCTGTTCTTAATTTTCAGATTTGGATTAAGCTTGTTCCTTACATTGGATTCGTTCTACCTAGCTTTAATAGCTGCCATTTCTGCATCTGTACTGGCTCCAAAATTTGCGGTGTTGAAGACCGAAACCGGAGATAAGATATTATTGAAATGGATTTTTATTAAAGGTTTTAAAGAACTCTAATTAGTTTTCACCTTCTGTTGAAATCTCAATCTTTTTCTCAATTTGATTTTTCTTTTTATACAAGGGTAAAAAGTAAGAGATAGAGTAATTAAAGCCAACCCCAAAGCGGCTATCATTGGTAACCTTATTGAATCCAGGAATCCATAAATTAGGAAAACGTTCATCTTCCTTTTGGGCCAAGATGAGCCCTAAGCGAATACTAGCGCCCATATACACATTGGAGAACAATTCGACATTGGTTCCAAGAACAGCCTCTAACCAAGTAGCGGATAGTCCAGAAAAGTTTTCGGGTACATTACCCGTGCCATTGGTAAAATCTGTAGGACTCCAATAGCGGTTGGTATTGAAATACTGGTAATTGTTCAAGGTATTTTGAAAAGTACTGAAAGCTAATCTACCCCCAATATAAATTAGGTTTTTTTCGCCATACCAGTTGGCATAGGTATTCTTATTGACTCCCACTTTTAAGTAACTTCCAGAAGTTGTAAAATTGTATAGGTCTTCTTGTCTTGTTTTTTTTTCGTTACCTAACTCGGCCGCTATGTATAATTTTTGATTCAATCTATAATCCGCCACGATTTCAAATCCTGTGTAATTATCATCCAGAAATGAGGTTATAGGTCGGCTTATATCAACACCCAGTCGCAGTCCATAAGATTGCTGGTATACCACTGTATCTTTAGGATTTAAGTCGATAGGTTCACTTTGACAAAAGGCCCAACAACCAATAAGAAAGAAAGAAAGACTAATGAAAAATCTTGACATGGGTAGAATCTGATTTGGTGACTTGTGACCGTATAATTTCTATATTTTTTATCCAGTTATCTGTACCGGTTGTTAGGGTTGATTGCAAGCTATCATAATTTACGACAAAGCCACAACCACGAGAAAGAAAGTCCTCTAGTCTTTTATAGGAGAAATTAATGGTATCGATATTTCCTGTTTCATTGCCGTTCTCGGCCGATGCCGAATTAGAAATCAATAAAAAACTGGTCTCGTCTACATCGGTTTTTAAGGGTATTGAAATTTTATTCAATGCAGTTCTGTCCGCCACCGTATTCACAGTTACCGTTTGTCCTTGGCCAACCACTCGTAATGTAGGCACATTCTTTAAAGCTGCGGTATCTGCGATATCATAAAATTCGATGACCAGTAGCGGGGTATCGCCCTCAACACAAATATCGTCCTTTTCACAAGAAGCAATGGTGATGATAGCCAATAGGAATACTAAGCCGACCTTAAACTTTTTCATGTTAAACTTTCTTTTCTAAAAGTACGACATTTTCTACGTGATGGGTTTGTGGAAACATATCCACTGGCTGTACCTTGGCTACGGTATACATATCCTTCATCATTTCGAGATCCCTCGCTTGTGTGGCGCTATTACAGCTTACGTAGACCACTTTTTTTGGGGCAATGTTCAAAATCTGCTGAACGACATCCTTGTGCATCCCGTCACGTGGAGGGTCCGTGATGATTACATCAGGAACTCCGTGAGCATTTATAAATTCTTTGTTGAATACGTTTTTCATATCCCCAACATAAAACTCAACATTGTCTATATTGTTTCGTTTTGCATTTGCCTTGGCATCCAATATAGCTTCTGGAACGGATTCTATTCCGATTACCTTTTTTGCCTTTTTTGAAACAAACTGGGCAATGGTACCGGTACCGGTATATAAATCGTACACAAGTTCATCACCTTTTAAATCGGCAAAATCCCGTGTAATCTTATACAGTTCGTAAGCTTGTTCTGAATTGGTCTGATAAAATGATTTGGCATTGATTTTGAATTTTAGACCTTCCATTTCTTCAAAAATGTGATCCCTACCCCCAAAACAAATGATTTCTTGATCATAAATCGTGTCGTTCTGTTTTGGATTGATGACATACAACAAGGCGGTGATTTCTGGGAAGGTTTCAGAAAGATGCTGTAACAACAGTTCTCGTTTGGCTTTTGCGTCTTCGAAAAATTGCACCAAAACCATGATTTCACCAATGGACGATGTACGTATCATCAGCGTACGTAACATGCCATGTTGATTCCTGGGATTGAAAAATGTCAATCCATTTGCAATGGCAAAATTCTTGGTTTCTAAACGGATAGCATTGGAAGGGTCTTTTTGAAGATGACATTTTTTAATGTCCAAGATTTTATCCCACATCCCTGGAATATGAAAACCTAAGGCATTTTTGTCCGTTATCTCTTCATCCGATTGAATTTCATCTAAAGTTAACCATCGGCTATCCGAAAACGAAAATTCCATTTTATTCCGGTAAAAATATTGTTTTTCGGAACCTAAAATCGGGGTCATTTCTGGTAAATCCAAGTGACCGATTCTTTTTAGATTATTCTCAACTTCTTTTTGTTTATAAAACAATTGATGTTCGTAACCCATATCCTGCCATTTGCAACCCCCGCAAACTCCAAAATGTTGGCATACCGGATCTACCCTTTTATCGGATAGGGAATGAAAGGTAGTGGCAACACCCTCAAAATAAGCTTTTCTTTTCTTGGTGGTCTGCACATCCACTACATCGCCTGGTACCGTATTGGTTAAAAAGATAACACGACCATCTGGTGCTTTCCCAATTGTCTTTCCTTTAGCTGCAGCATCTACCACAGTCACATTTTCAAATACCTGTCGCTTATTGTTTTTTCGCATAGCGCAAAAATAAAAGGTTTCTTTGGATTGGGAATAGCTTAACGGTCAGTATTAACAAGGAATTAAATCCATTCGCCCATATCCTTTATTTTCATAGCTTTAATTTGTATTTTTGAAGCTCTACAAGGATGATTTCTCTCCTACGCTGAATTTTCGTTCCGATAACTATCGGGATTTCGAAAGGAAAAAGGTATAGAAGGAATTGCTAAAGTTTTATTTAAAGTAATTTTTATCATGTCAGTTTTAGAAAACATCACTTCTGAAGATGCCATTGCATTGGAGGAAAAACACGGAGCACACAACTATCACCCATTACCAGTAGTATTAAGTAAAGGTAAAGGTGTATTTGTTTGGGATGTTGAAGGGAAAAAATATTATGATTTCCTATCAGCATATTCCGCAGTAAATCAAGGTCATTGCCATCCAAAAATAGTAGATGCTATGACAGAACAGGCCAAAACCTTATCCTTGACCTCTAGGGCCTTTTACAACGATATGTTGGGTAAATATGAAAAGTATGCTACGGAGACTTTTCATTTTGACAAACTTCTACCGATGAATACAGGCGCAGAAGCTGTAGAGACCGCTTTGAAAATCTGTAGAAAATGGGCCTACGAAAAGAAGGGTATTTCAGAAAATGCAGCACAGATTGTAGTCTGTGAGAATAACTTTCATGGTCGTACGACTACTATTATTTCGTTTTCCAATGATCCTGTTGCCCGAAAGAATTTCGGACCGTATACAGACGGATTCTTGAAAATAGAATATGATAATTTACAAGCGCTGGAGGAAACCTTCAAGGCGAATAAAAATATTGCAGGATTTTTGGTGGAACCGATACAAGGTGAAGCCGGAGTCTATGTTCCTTCTGAAGGATATTTGAAAGGCGCAAAAGCTTTATGCGAAGCATACAACGTATTATTCATTGCGGATGAAGTGCAGACAGGAATTGCACGTACAGGCCGTTTATTGGCAACCTGTGGTAATTGTTCCTGTAGTGATAAACATTGTAGTGGAACACCTGAAGTAAAACCTGATATTTTGATTTTAGGAAAGGCCTTGTCCGGTGGTGCATATCCTGTTTCGGCAGTATTGGCCAATGATAACATAATGGGTGTGATACACCCAGGTAACCATGGTAGTACGTTTGGAGGAAATCCAATCGCTGCCGCTGTTGGTATGGCCGCTTTAGAAGTGGTTAAAGAAGAGAAGCTTGCAGAAAATGCCTATGTGCTAGGTAATCTTTTCAGAGAGAAATTGAATTCATTTATTCCAGGTTGTGATTTGGTGAAAAGTGTGCGAGGAAAAGGATTGCTAAATGCTATTTTGATTAACGATACAGAAGACAGTTCCACAGCGTGGGACATTTGTATGGCCTTAAAGGAAAACGGACTTTTGGCCAAACCAACTCATGGTAATATAATTAGGTTTGCACCACCACTGGTAATGACTAAAGATGAGCTTTTGGATTGTGTTTCCATAATCATCAAAACACTTACTGAATTTAAAAAATCAGCATAAAAAAATCCCCGATGTGAGTCGGGGATTTTTTATTTCCATTAATGACATCTATAGTTCTGAAAAGTCACCTTGGCTAAAAAGCGCTATTAATACTCCAAAATATGCGATAGTGAGGAGTAGAAAAATTATGGACAACCCTAAACCAATATAGGACAATATCCGTCCTGTTTTTACATTTTCATAGCCACCATATAGGTGTGGATTTTCAAGAAATGCATTCTCTGCTTTCTTTGCATTGCTTAATCCTATAATGCTAAAAATGGCACCAAAAGGTCCGCAACAAAATACAGTTAGTACTATAGATAAAATTCCAAAGGTTAGTGCATTACTTGCACCGGGTAGTTTTTCCATTCAATACGATGTTCATTAAGTTATTCATGTTGTTCAGTCATAAGTTTTTGGCTTGCTCTAATAAGCATCCCATCCAACCAATTTGCATAATTCCATAAATTGAATAGGCCAAATAAATAATTCAAGAACCAATACTATTATCGAAACAATTTTGGTTGTTTTCAAAGTGCATAATTAGAGTAATCTTCTGGATTTGCATATACATCTTGTGATCTTTATGTGCCAAAACAAGAGCGACTACCTCCTAATATTATTCCAGAATCCGTAAAGCAACATAAACGAATCCTAAAATACCAAGTACTAATACTAAGTTACATTAGGTAATTTTTGTTGTTCCATAATTTGATAGGTTTAGTTAGATAATTTTTAAAATGTAATTGGTTAATATAAAACCTACGGTGGTGACCATAAGTGTAATTGTAATTGTATTTGAATGTTTAATTGGGTTGAGTTTATTCAATGCTAAAAACCCGAATAGTAATAGTAAAGGATAAATGGCAGGATACATTAAAAATGCCTCTTTAAATTCTCCTTTAATCAGGAACAAAACAGAACGTTGTAACCCACAACCGGGGCAATCGAAACCAAGAATTTTTTTGGTATAACAAGGAAGCATGTAATTTTCCAATCCTAAAAAAACCAAAAAGGAAGTGATTCGCATCTTTAATTAAAATTAAGAGTCGGAAAATTACCATTATTTTTGTGGCTACAAAACAAAAAGATGTCCAATTTTAAGATAGGTGATACGGTTGAAACAATAGATGATGTGATCAAAGGCGTTGTTCAAGACATAGATGGCGATACCATTACCTTACTGACTACTGATGGATTCCCATTAACTTTTACAGCCAATGAATTGGTTAAAATCGCAAATGAAATTCGGGTTAATAATTATGAAATCGCCCAAGTAAAAAAGGATAAGGAACAACCTAAACGCAGAAAAACAAATACTGTTAAACCTAAAGAGCGTACTGCTCCTAAAATGGAGGTAGACCTTCATATTAATCATTTGACGAAAAACCCAAAAGGGATGGGTAATTATGAAATGCTGAATCTACAATTGGAAACTGCCAAGCGTCAACTTGATTTTGCCATCAATAAAAGAATACAAAAGGTCGTATTTATTCATGGAGTAGGAGCGGGTGTCCTTAAAGAGGAATTAGGCTATTTATTCCGTAAATATGATAATGTAAAGTTCTACGATGCGGAATATCAAAAGTATGGTTTAGGCGCAACCGAGGTCTATATTTTTCAAAATTATTAGTTTAACCTCCCGTAGTAACCGTTCCAAACTCATTGATTTGTAAATCGGTTATCCTACTACCATTTTCATTTAAAAAGGTAATACCGCTTAAGCGTATGGTATGGGTAAACGTAATATTGTCTGTACTGGTAGTTGTTACAAGTATTGAGCCAGCTGCTGCTTCAATTTCTTCTAATACTGTTGGGGTTAAAGGTGGAGGAGAATCACAGAAATAAGCAGATGTCGCATTATCGGAAAAAATACGGTAACTTATTTGTGAAGCACCGGGAACGGCACTTTCAATATCCGTAGTGGTGACTTCATTTTTTAATAGTCCGGTAGGCAAAGTAAGAATAAGTGCCTCGTCACTATTAATTTTAAAAAGTACATTACTTGCTGTAGGCGATACTGAACCACATGTTTGAATTGCTTCAATACTATCAAAATCTACTGTTTCTATTTGTAAGTCTCCATCGTCACAACCTATAAATAATAGTAAGCAAGGAATTAGAAGGTATTTTTTCATAATTCAAAAGTAATTCAAAAATTGGAAACCTATTGAAGTGAACTCCCTGATTTATGGGTTAATTAACTTAATTGGGTTATTTTTGTTGCCTTAATTTAGAGCACATTTTTACATGAAACATGTTTATTTAGACAACGCCGCCACAACCCAAGTACATAAAGAGGTCATTGAAAAAATGCAAGATGCCCTTGCGAATTCATATGGAAATCCTTCTTCTACCCATAGTTTTGGAAGAACTGCAAAAACAGCTATTGAGAGTGCTAGAAAAGCAATTGCTAAATACATTAATGCACAACCTTCTGAAATCATCTTTACATCCGGTGGAACAGAAGCGGACAATATGATACTAAGGTGCGCTGTGCGTGATTTGGGAGTGGAAACCATTATTACCACGAGAATAGAGCATCATGCCGTTTTACACACTGTAGAGGAACTAAGTGCCAACGGTTTAATTTCTTTGGAATATGTTGATTTGGATTTGGATGGAAATCCAAAGTTGGATCATTTGGAGCAATTACTTCAAAAGGACAATCGTAAGAAACTGGTAAGTTTAATGCATGTGAATAATGAAATAGGGAATATGGTCGATTTGGAAGCCATTACTACCTTATCTAAAAAATATAATGCCTTGGTGCATTCTGATACGGTACAATCCTTAGGACATTTTGATTGGGATGTAAAGGCATTCCCCATTGACTTTCTTACCGCAGCAGCACATAAATTTCATGGCCCTAAGGGTATTGGTTTTGCTTTCATTCGGAAGAATTCAGGTATGAGCTGTATGATTGCCGGTGGTTCGCAAGAGCGTGGTCTAAGGGCTGGGACAGAATCATTCCATAATATCGTAGGATTAGAGGAAGCTTTTAAATTGGCCTATGATAATTTGGAAAAGGAAAAGGGATATGTAGAAGACCTTAAGAAATATTTTATAGAAAAAATAAAATCTGATATTCCCGAAGCACAATTCAACGGGCTTTCTGGGGATATGGAAAAAAGCACCTACACTTTGGTCAACGTTCGTTTACCTATTCCAGAAGAAAAGGCATTAATGCTAATGTTCAATCTGGATATTAAGGGGATTGCTTGCTCAAAGGGTAGTGCGTGTCAATCCGGTAGTGATACGGGTTCTCATGTATTATCTGAAATATTAACTCCGGAAGAAATGAAAAAGCCATCGGTACGATTTTCGTTCTCTACGTACAATACAAAAGAGGATATCGACTACACTATCGATGTATTAAAGGAGTATACGAACTAGGAAACATTAATTTTTTCGGTCTCGTTTCCGTTCCCGCTCGTAGGGAAATTTACGAATGGCCAATTTCATCATTCGGTCGATAAGATCGGTGGTGTTTTTACCAGTTTTCTTATCGATTTTCTTTTCGTATTTCCATAATAATTTCCCGCTATCACCATCACTGATTTTAACACCAATTCTGCCATAATTGGCTCCACCAGAGAAATAATCAGTAAAGCTGAATTCTGTAGGTATTCCGTTAGATAGAAGAATATTCAAATCTAACGTACCGCTTATGATACCATCTACACCTAAAATTTCGCTAAGTTGTTTAGTGGTGTAAATGTCAATGTTTTCATAAGTGATATTGTTCTGGGCAAGAATCGCTGTAGTGTTCTTGACGTTCTGGAATTCAACGGGTAGTTTCTTTTTTTTACTTCGTTTTGAAAAATAGGTTTCGAAAGCGTTTTGAACCGCATAGCCTTCGTTTTCTTCTAGTCTTTTTTGTTCTACTTTGCTTACGGTTTCATTAAGATCTAGATTGGTCAAAAAAGGAATGATTGCCAAAACCTTGTGATCTTCGCTCAACTTATCAAAATCTGGACTTTCGTAAATATTCTTTTGTGCGGTAATCGAAATAGTGCTTAAAAGAACAAAAGCCAATAGTATTCTACTCATGGGTTATTTTTAAATTCGTACTCGTAACCTTAGGTTCAATACCCTAGCGGTTAAAAAATTAGGCACGGCAAATTCATTTTTACTGTCCGCATCACGTACCCAAGTATTCGTAATAGAATTTTGATTGTTGAAAAGATTGAATATTTCAAAACCAAGACTGAACTCTTTAAAGGTATGTAGCCAATGTGTCGAAGGATACTGCTTATCCTTACCGGCAAAAATATAGGAAATTCCTAAATCTGCACGTTTATAATCTCTTAATCTATTCTGAAAAAGATAAGGGTCCGCATAACTAGGTGACCCACCGGGTACACCCGTTTGGTAAACAAGATTGAGATACATTTTAATATCCGGAATTGTAGGAATATAATCTTGAAATAGAATCCCTAATTTTAGTCGCTGATCGGTAGGTCTAGGAATATAGCCCTTATTGTTTCGGTTTTCCTCGGTTTTCAAATATCCAATACTTACCCAAGATTCCGTACCGGGAACAAAAGCGCCGTTGAGTCTAACTTCTGCTCCATATACATAGGCTTTAGCATCATTACGGGCAGCATACCGTATACGCACATCCTCTAATGTATAAGGATTTACATTCACTAAATTTTTATAGTAGGCTTCACTGATTAAGGTAAAAGGCCTGTCCCAAAGTAAAAAGCTGTATTCATTACCGGCCACTAAGTGTAGTGCTTTCTGAGCTTTTACATTGGGGTTTATGGTTCCTAAACTATCCCGTAATTCTCGGTAAAAAGGAGGTTGATGATAAATTCCTGCAGCAAATCTAAAAAGCATATCCCTTTGCCAGTTGGGTTTTACGGCAAATTGTCCTCGGGGACTAAAAACGGTTTGGGAAACTTTTTCCACATCTGTGCCGCTAACGGTCCACATTTGGGACCGTATTCCTAGATTATAGTATAATGTTGCTTTTTCCAATGCTATTTGAGTTCCTAATTGAACAAACCCAGAAAACCGATTGGTTTTTACAAAGTTGGTAGCATTAATTCCGTTAAAGGGATTTAGAGGAGCATCAAAGGGTTCTTGTGGTTGATTATTTATAAATTCTGGTCTAGGAGGTCTTATTGAAAATCCTGCAGAATCAATAAACTCAGATTCCCTAAGTTGATCACGTATGTCTTCGTGCGTGTATTTAGCGCCCCATTCCAAAACAGAGCGATTCATTTTGTGACTACCCTTATGGTTAAGGTTAAAGATTAGCGCGTCCAAATCGTTACGAGATCTATTGAATTGAGAACCGATTCCCCGTGGAGATTGAACCTCGCCAAAGGAGTCGCTGGCCAAGCTGCCATCAACATCACCAAGTTCATAAGAAGCTATCACATCAGAATATTCCTCTTCTGTAGTATGATAAATAGAGGAGATGAGCTTTAAAGTCGTATTTTCATTTATATAATAATTGCCCTTTAATGCTCCTAACGCTGTAGCATATCGGTTTTTTTCTCGGCCATCGTAATAGACGATCAATGCTTGTGGATTTTCTAAAGTTCCAAAATTGGTCTGTCTATTTAAGGGTTCGTTAATGTAATTGTTGACGGCTAGATTCCCTAAAAAATTCAAATGGAATTTATTCGTAAACCGATACGTGGTATAACTTTGTAAATCTACAAATGAAGGATTAAAATTGCTTTGGGTTTGTTGACTATTAACCAAAAGAGAATTATTCCGGTATCGTACTCCCGTTGCACTGCTCAATTTTTTATTCTTGGAAATAGCCTCAAAACTAACACTGGACCCAAGAAAACTTAAGTCGGCCTGAATTGAAGTGGATGAGGGTACCTTGTAATTGATGTCCAGCACAGAGGAAAGTTTATCCCCATATTTCGCTTGGAATCCACCAGCCGAAAATTTGATATCCTGCACCAAATCGCTATTCACAAAACTTAAGCCTTCCTGTTGGGCAGACCTGATTAGAAACGGACGGTATACCTCTATTTCATTTACATAGACTAAATTTTCATCATAGTTACCCCCTCTAACCGCATATTGAGTGCTTAATTCGTTGTTGGAAGAAACACCGGGAAGTAGTTTTAAAATGGTTTCCACCCCTGGGTTTGCGCCAGGTATGCTGCGTATTTTTTCCGGACTTATAGTTAGAATGTTATCCGTTCTTTTTTCTCCATTCGCAGTAACGGTAATACCATCAATTTGAAGTACATCAGTTTTAAGGACAGGGTTGAATTCGAAGGTTTCATTAGTGGTTAACACTAGGTTTTCCACAATAATATTTTCATAACCTATAAACGAGAATACAATCGTATTTTCAATATCTGCGGTAATGGGTAACATATAAAACCCGTCGGTATTGGTCGAGGTTCCAGTCGTACCAGAAGAAATATTGACATTAGATAAAGGTACATTACTCTGGTCAAAGACAACACCTGTGATTACCGCATTCTGCGCAATACTTGCAGTTTGATGCAGGAACAGGATAATCCCTAGAATTCTTAAGAATTTCAAACGAGTTATTTTCTATAAAACGAGGTCGTCAATGTGTTTTGATTTCCTACATTATCTGTAACGGTAACTTTCAAGACACATTGCGTTTGATCTGCAATCTTGTCATCAAAATTATAGGTAAGTGTATTGTTCTTTGGCTCGTATTCCATCAATATCCATTCCCCATTCAATGTCGCGGAATAGGTATCAACACCACTAAGGTCATCAGCAATAAATACGCTTAAATATTTATAATTGTTAAGCCATTGTTTTTCCTTGAAATTTTTAGTGCGAATGGTAGGTGCGACCGTATCTTTTGCTAAGGTGTAGGTGCCAAGGTTTCTGGTTCTTGCCGTGAAGGTTCCCCCGCGCTTATAGGTATTTTCATAACTGGGCTGATTCCTGCTGTTCAGTCTTCCAATAAATAATTGTTTTTGTTCCTCCTCAGAATATTTGGAGGCATCAAAGGTTATGGTGAAGTTTCGATGGGCGGGCACCGTATTGTTGTGTATGGTAACCTTATCTTCACCTTTTTCTAGATTTATATAAAAATCCTCGTAAAACGTGTTGGTTGGGAAATACACTTTTGCTCCCCCTAAATCAAAATTATTTGGTTTGTTAGCAATGATATAGTTTTCTGTTTTCTCCTTTTCCGATACTATTTCTGTATTTTTTGCAACCCCTTCAACTGGTATTACCAATTCCGTTTTATTACCCGCTAAATCTTTAATGACCAAATTGACGGTATAGCTCAAACCTTCGCTAATCGTGATTTCTCCATTGTTGTAAAGGTCTTTGTAGATGTCTAAATAATTACCTGGCGATTTAAAACTTTTCTGAATTCGCTGGTTATATCGGCCATAATATTCATAGTCGACGAGGGTATTGATATACCTAGTTTCACCAAATGAAAATTTCTCAAAATCGTATTCAGAATAGACTTTTCCATTAACGCTTTGGGTAACGGAATACACACCATTTTTATTGGCCGCCATATCCTGACGGTCAAAGCCAATAAATCCAATTCCAATATTTCCGATGGCAGTGACGTTATTCGCCAAATACGTTCCATCTGGCTGTCTGGTAAAATTGATTTGGGTCCTTTCCCCGTTTTGGTTTACGTGAGCCCCATCTGATAGGGGATACATAAAAACTTTTTCCAACGTAGGATTGGTAGCATCGGCAACATCAATACCGTAGAGTAGGGGGTTGGTCGCTTTTTCAGAAATACTACTTCGAATTTCAAAGTGAAGATGAGGTCCTGATGAGCCTCCGGTATTTCCACTGTACGCAATAATTTCTCCTTGTGAAACCTTTACCTCCCCATAGTTTGGAAATACTTCAACCTCAAAGGATTTCTTATCGTATTGAATTTTTCTAATGTATGCTTCAATGCTTGGTGAGAATTTTTGAAGATGTCCGTAAACAGAAGTATATCCATTCGGGTGGGCTACATAAAGCACTTTTCCATAGCCCCATAAGGAGACTTTGATTCGGGTTATTGTACCATCTCCTATAGAAAATACCGGCAAACCTTCTCGTTGTTGTGTTTTAATGTCGATACCAGAATGAAAATGGTTGGATCTTAGTTCTCCAAAGGTTCCTGCTAAAATAATGGGTATATCCAATGGGGGTGTAAATGCATCTTGAGGATAATCCTCTTGTCCAAAAAGATTAATAAAAAATAAGAGTAATAAACTTAGAATGATATTTCTTCTCATAGTATCGTAGCAACGGTGCTAAAATAAATAAACGCTAACAATTCTCTTTGGTTGCCAAGGGTTAATTTTTTCGAAGTAATGAATATCAGGTCAATTGTAAAATAAGTGTAGCCCATTCACTAATATTTCATAAAACTATTGCTAAGTCATACAATCTATGTTAACTTTGTGTAAATCGCATTGGAGTTGAAAGTATGGGCGAATTGATTAAAATCGTTGATTCTTTAGAAAATAAAGTTAGCAAATTGCTTCACAAACTAGAGGTTTTGAGCAATGCTAACCTAGAATTGGAAAATGAATTGGCAATGATCAAGTCTAATAAGGATAACGTTGAAAAAACGATATCTGAATGGGAGGAAAAATACAATTCGCTCAAACTAGCAAACTCAATGCTTGGCAGTAATACCAATAAAACAGAAGCTAAGCTTAAAATAAATACATTAATAAGGGAGTTGGATCATTGTATTGCCCAACTGTCAGAATAATGTAACTAAATAGTATGTCAGATAAGCTCAAAATAAAACTTTCGATTGCAGACAGGGTCTACCCATTGACTATTGATCCAGCACAGGAAGAAGGTTTAAGAAAGGCTGCAAAGAATATAGAGCAGTTGGCCAAAAAATTTGAGCAAAATTATGCCGTTAGGGATAAGCAAGATGTTTTGGCCATGTGTGCCTTGCAGTTCGCTTCCAAAATAGAGCAAAATGGCATAGAGCAGACAGAAGGAAGCAAAGAAGCTGAGGAGCGTTTAATGGCTCTCGACGATTTGGTAAGTTCTAAGTTAGCTTTGAAATAAAAACGTTCTTTAAAATACATTAAGTTACTGCCCACATTGGTAATACCTTTTGACAAACTCAACATTTATTTTTTTAAAAAGGGTGAGTTTAGATTGTAAAAGCAGGCCCTACTCGTATAGGGATCCTTGATCAGTCTGTTAGCCCTAAACCTGTTTTACGGAGTTTGATCAAAACTTCTCCAATGTGGGCTTTTTTTTTAAATATATATATGACACTATGGATAGTACTATGATAGTTATTGCCGCCGTTGTTGGTCTGGCAATTGGTTTTGCAATAGCAAAATTTTTGGAAAAAGGGAAAGCCTCCAAAACAATAATCAATGCAAAGCGAGATGCGGAGCGAATTCTTAAAGATGCCGGAGCAGAAGCTGAGGGAATTAAAAAAGAAAAAATATTACAGGCCAAAGAGAAGTTTTTGGAATTAAAGGCAGAGCATGAAAAAGTAATTAACGGTAAGGATAGAAAAATAAACGAGGCAGAAAAACGCACTAGGGACAAGGAATCTCAAGTAAGTAGTGAGCTTGCCAAAAACAAACAAGCCAATGCGCAGTTAGACAATAAGATAAAGGAGCTTGATAAAAAACAAGACTTATTTGAAAAGCGTCAAGAGGAACTGGACAAGATGCATAAAAGTCAGATTCAGCAGTTAGAAGTTATTTCTGGTCTATCTGCAGAGGATGCGAAAAGTCAATTGGTCGAAAGTTTAAAGGAAAGTGCTAAGTCTGATGCCATGGCCTATGTTCAATCTACGGTAGAAGAATCTAAGCTTACGGCCCATCAAGAGGCGCGTAAAATTATTATCAATACGATACAAAGAATTGGTACGGAAGAAGCGGTTGAAAACTGTGTTTCTGTATTCAATATTGAATCTGATGATGTTAAAGGTAGGATTATTGGTAGGGAAGGACGTAATATTAGGGCTTTAGAAGCCGCTACGGGTGTTGAAATAATAGTTGATGACACTCCGGAAGCAATTATACTTTCTTGTTTTGATTCAGTCAGACGTGAAGTAGCCCGATTATCTCTTCATAAATTGGTGACGGATGGTAGAATCCACCCTGCTCGAATAGAGGAGATAGTTAAGAAGACAGAAAAACAGATTGAAGCAGAGATTGTTGAAATAGGGAAACGTACCGTAATCGATTTGGGTATTCACGGTTTACACCCAGAATTGATACGTGCCGTTGGTAGAATGAAATACCGTTCTTCCTATGGTCAGAACTTATTGCAACACTCCAGGGAAGTTGCCAAGCTTTGTGGTGTAATGGCCGCTGAGTTGGGACTTAATGCAAAAATTGCTAAACGTGCCGGTCTACTGCATGATATAGGTAAAGTTCCAAATACCGAAGCGGAAGTGGAAACACCTCATGCTATTTTAGGGATGCAATGGGCGGAAAAATTTGGTGAGAAACCAGAAGTTTGTAATGCGATTGGAGCTCACCATGATGAGATTGAAATGAAAACCCTAATAGCGCCAATCGTTCAGGTTTGTGATGCAATTAGTGGAGCAAGACCTGGTGCTAGAAGACAAGTGTTGGATTCTTACATACAGCGATTGAAAGATTTGGAAGAGATAGCTTTCGGATTCAGTGGCGTTCAAAAGGCATATGCGATTCAAGCGGGAAGAGAGTTGCGTGTTATTGTAGAGAGTGAAAAAGTTACGGATGATAGAGCATCACAGTTATCCTTTGAAATATCCCAAAAAATACAAACAGATATGACCTATCCGGGTCAAGTAAAAGTTACCGTAATACGTGAAACACGTGCGGTTAACGTTGCTAAATAAAATGACTAACATATATCCATAAAAAAAGCCTCTGTAATCAGAGGCTTTTTTTATGGATATTATAAAGTGCTTAACCACCGTTTCAAAAGTTCTTTTTCGTCGGTGGTCAATTCATTCTTTTTTCCTTTGGGCATTTTCTGTTTTACAAAAACCTGGGTATTGATATCTTCTGATAACGAACCCATATTTTCCAAAGTGAAAATTTTACGATTCCTTTTAGTAGCGTGACATGAATTACACTTATTGACCAACACCTTAAAGGCCTTTTGCTTAATTTCTTCCTGCTGATGTTCTATTTGAACAGAATATTTTAATTGAGATGAAACGTACGTATAGTATAGAACCGAAAAGGCTACTGTACCGATTAGCGTAAAAAGTTTCAAATTAAAGATGAGTTATTAGGGCTTATCAAGGATGAAATCAGTTGAATTAAACGCTATTTTTATTCTTCTTCGGCCGAACTTTCTTCTGCTTCGTTTTCTTTTTCAAGATTATTCCGCATAATATTCAACTTCTTAAGTTTCTCTGTCCAACCTTCCAGGGCCTTTTTTTGAAGGTCTACCCTTTTAATGACATCCTGCACCAATGGATTACTCTCAGAAGCATTGGAGAAAAACTGTAAATTGTTTTCCAATTGTCTGATATCCGTTTTTACTTCATCAATTTTACTACGGATAAACGTTCTTTCGTTTTGTATGGCACGTTCTTGATTATCATTATTGGCAATCTGCTGAATTCTGTTGCCATAACTTAACAATTCCGATTCTTGCTTACCAATACCTAATTTCTTGAATAAACCTTCAATAGTTTTATCGAATTGTTCGTTGATATTTTTCTTTTTAAAAGGCACCCTTCCAAATGATTTCCATTCCTCTACAAACCCTTTTATAGACTTAATGTCCGCCTCCTTTTTGCCACTTAATTCAAAGGATTTAAGTTGATCTAGAAAAGCTTGTTTTTCCTTAAGGTTATCTTCCTCCTCTTTAAAGGATTTATTTTTTAAAGCCTTTACTCTATCAAAGTAGTGATTGCAGGCATTCCTGAAGTCTTTCCAGATTTTATCGGAATATTTACGGGGAACATGTCCTATTTTTTTCCATTCTCCCTGTATTCGCTTCATTTCAGAAGTGGCAGTATCCCAGTCCTCACTGTCCTTTAAGGCAATAGCAGTTTCTAGTAAAGCTCTTTTTTTATCTAGATTCTCCTGTTGGTCCTTTTTTAAGTTTTTGTAATAATTGTTTTTAGTTTGATTGAAATCTTTTACAGCAGCTTTAAATGCATTCCATGTTTTGGAATTAAGCTTTTGTGGAACCGGTCCGGCCTTGAAAAAAGACTCTCGAAGTTCTTCTATCTTTTTAATCTGTTGTTGTAAGGTTGAGTGATTATCAGACGTATTTTGAGAAATACTCTTAATCTCGTCTATAATCTCATTCTTACGCTTCAAATTATCTTCTTTGACCTGATCCAGATTTTTGAAGTATGCTTGTCTTCTTTCATGAATCGTTTTGGTGGCAGCACTAAAACGGTCCCATATAGCATCTCGGTGATCTTTCCCAACCGGTCCTAAATCTTCTTTCCAAATTTTATGTAAAACTTGTAATTCCCTGAACGCCCGGTTGAGGTCAGGTTCTTGTGCCAATTCTTCGGCACGGTTTACAATCTTTGTTTTCTCTTCTAGGTTGTGTTTGAAATCAAGATCTCTTAATTCTCTGTTGATATTAAGAAAGTCATAGAAGATTTCAATATGGTGATGATAGGTTTTCCAAACATTATTATACTCTGCTCTGGGAATAGGACCTGCGTTTCTCCACCTGGCCTGTATATCCTTAAATGTATTGTAAGTGGTATTCATGTCTTCCTCAACATTTACCAAGGACTTCAAATTTTCTATCAATTCTAATCGATAGGCTAGATTTTCCTTATGACTTTTTTCAAGACTTTTGTAATGTTGATTTCGCTTATCACGATACTCAGAATAAACTTCATTGAATTGTGCCTTATCGACGGAGTTGTATCTAAAATCAATTTCGTTTCCTCCATTGGCTATGAACTCTTCTTTTTTGTCATCGATGAATTCCGTGAACTTTTGGTCAAAAGCATTTTTAATTCCATCGACATGCTTTCGAATGGCTTGTACTTTCTCATTTTTGACCAATCGTTGTAATTCGCCCACTAAATTCTCCATGCTCATCTCGTCATAATCCGGCATAGGAATCTCATGTCGCTTTACATTTTCTTCATCCTCCGCATCTTCTGCGTTGGAATCGTCGATTTCATCTAACACATCGGTTTCCTTATCGCTTTCTTCCGATTGTTCATTAACTTGGGTGGTTTCCTCCACCTGAGAAACATCAGCGGTACTTTCAGTACTTTCCATTTTTTCTTGAGTAACTTCTAAGGAGCTATCTTCCTTCCCTTCCGTAGTAACCGGCTGCTTTTCTTTATCCTCTGACATAATCCATTATTAAGTCCTCACAAGATAGTGACAACCTTAAGAATTGCAAAGTATTGAAAGTTCTTTTTGAGTTAAGGTCAGCGAAGCGACCCATTATATTTTGCAGTTAAATAAGTCCTATTTGATCTGGTTTAAGGTGCTAGCTATTCCAAATTTCCCAGGCTTTTTCGGCTTGTAATTCTAGCATTCGTAATCCATTGGTAATTGTAGCGCCTCTTTTTTTCCCTTCCTTTAAAAATGCAGTTTCTTCAGGATTATAAATAAGATCATACAAAATGTGGGTATCGCCAATTCCTGTGTATGGTAAATATGGTTTTTCCTCAATTTTAGGAAAAGTGCCTACTGGGGAGCAATTAATGATTAGTGGATGGTCTTTAATAGTACTCTCATCAAGTTTATGATAGGTGAAAGCCTCCGTTCTTTCCACTTCTAGAGACAAATGAAAAATCAATATCTAGATTTTCAAGAACATAGGACACGGCTTTTGAAGCCCCACCAGTGCCAAGGATAAGTGCCTTTTTATGATGCTTTTTTAAGAGAGGTTCCAATGATTTCCGAAAACCCACAGCATCGGTATTGAAACCTTGAAGGCCGTTAGCATCCACCTTTATGGTATTCACAGCTCCAATCTTTTCCGCTGATTCATCTAGACCATCTAAAAAGGACATTACCTCTTCTTTGTAAGGGATAGTTACATTTAGGCCTTTGATATTACTTTCAGTCATGAATATCGATGGAAATTCAGAAATTTCCTGAAGGTCGAAATTTTCATAGGAATGGTTGGTCAATCCCAATTCGTTGAACTTCTTTTTGAAATATCCTCGTGAAAACGAGTAGGAGATATTTCTTCCTACTAGACCAAAATTAATCTGAGAGTCTTCTGTTTTTGCCATACCAATCTAAAAGTATTAAAATTGCGATTCCTATAAGGATAAATAAAAATGCAGTCCATGTTTCCAATAAACTCAAATCTGGGAGATACCGCTCATAATTCGTGATGATTTTCTTTCCGTTAGAATCGATTAGAGCCAAACCATCATTGCCCATTTTATAAATTGTTCTTTTCCATGGCCAAACCACACCCAAAGATCCTGTAATAAATCCTAAAATAATAGCGGTAGTTATATGTTTAAAATGCTTGAGCACATATGAAAGTAAATGCGACAAGGTAACTAATCCAGTAGCGGAGCCTAGCGTGAATACCGCAAGAATTTTTAAGGTTTTTAAACGTTCTGTGTTGGAAACGAAACTAAAATCCCCGGTAAATACTTCTGATATGGTATCGTATAGTGCGTTTACGGAATCTACCAAAAGTAATACATAATTGCCTAAAAGAATTAGAATGAATGATCCCGAAAGCCCGGGTAAGGTCATCCCCGAAACACTGATCATTCCACAGATAAATATGAAAAATAGGTTGTCATTTTCCTTGGCCGGATTTAAAAAACTTATGGCAACACCCACGCTAAGTCCTATGAGTGCTGCCGTTATGGTTTTCTTTTTCCAATAATCAAAGTCCTTTCCTATGTAATAAATGGAACCTAAAATCATTCCAAAAAATGCTGCCCACACAAAAAGTTCTTTTTTGACCAAAAAGTAATCCAGGATTTTTGAAATACTGAAATAACTGACCAGCATTCCAAATATGAGTAGGGTTAAGAAAGAGCCATTGATATACCTATAGAAACTTTTAAACCTGCCGTTCAACAACAGCTTAAAAGCTTTTGCATTTATTTTCTGCAAAGAGTAGATGAATTCTTCATAAAAGCCCCCAACGAATGCAACAATTCCGCCAGAAACGCCAGGAACTTTATTGGCAGCTCCCATACAAAGCCCCTTGATAACTAGGAAAAATTTATCCAAAAAGGTACGGGGATGGTTCATGTAGGTTTGCGCTTACTTCTTGGAAGCTGTTTTTTCCAATATAAAAATAAGGGAAAAACCTATGAGCGCGGCTACGATGGCATACATAATTTGAGGATTACCTTCAAAAGCGAAGGGAGAAATGTTTTCATCGATGATAATTTCTTTTTTACCAATCTTAATGATTTCAATAATATTTTTCCAAGGCCATATCTTGTTTAACGAACCTAGAATAAATCCGGTGAGAACGGCTAGTGTTGCATCTTTTTGGTGTGTGAACATCCACTTTAAAAGTTTGGCAAAACTTAAGATGCCAAAAATCGCCCCAACACCCACGGTGGCTATGATTTTGAAATCCTTATCATTTACCGCATCAAGAATGGTTTTATAAGAGCCTAATAGCACTAAAATAAATGAACCTGAAATTCCCGGTAAAACCATAGCGCATATGGCAATGGCTCCTGAAAAGAATAGAAATGGAAGACTTTCTGTATGTGCAGAAGGTGGGAGGGTGGTAATATAAAACGCACCCACTGTTCCAATAATAAAAAGAATCACTGCTAAAACAGTCCACTTTTCGATGGACTTGGCCACAAAAATGACACTCGCCAATACCAAGCCAAAAAAGAAGGACCAGGTAGGTATAGGATGTTCTTCCAGAAGCCAAGAAATAATTTTGGAAAGAGAAAGAATACTGATGAGCATCCCTAGAAAAAGTGCGACTAAAAAATTACCATTCAGCCGTTCCCAGAATGCTTTAAAACCTTCGTTTTTCCACACTTTAAAAGTAGCAAGACTAATGTTGTTGATAGAGGTTATGAATTCTTCGTAAATACCTGTTACAAAGGCTATGGTTCCTCCAGAAACTCCTGGTACCAATTCAGCAATTCCCATTGCAATACCTTTTAGACTGATTGTAATGTAATCAATTGGCCTTCTATTTTCCATAAACTTAAGAACTGCTCTTTAGGAAGCTTTATTGTATTTGTTCACAATTTCCTGGGTCCAGGCTGATTTGCCAAATTCAGGGAATCTCTCAGTAAATAGGTGAAGTTTTTTTTGTTTTTTATCAATTTTCAAAGCATCCATAAGGGTGATTCTGGCATTGATCATTTCATTGGCCAACAATTGGAAACCAACTTGCTTATACAATATGCGCAAGCTTTCTGGATAGAATTCCCGACCCTGAGATAGTATTTGAACAGCGGCTAACGGTTCGCCATTTGCGTGAACAACATCTGCCCACTTAAGCCAAGTATCCAATTCGTAATTACCTAAATCCACGCTTTGTTTAAAAGCGAAGTCTGCCTGATCAAGATTATTTAATGCGGTATTTATTTGTGCGCACTTTTTCCAATATAACGGATTTTCACCATCAATGTTTAAGGCTTTATTGATATAGTAAAGGGCTTTTTCAAAATTTTTGGTATCGTAGTATAAATTGGTAATGGCCAACCAACCTTTGTCTAAAAGCGGATCTTCATGAACCGTTTGGTAAAAGTAATATTTGGCCATTTCGGTATCTTTCAACTTTTCATAACATTTCCCAATTCTAAGAAATGCGTGAGAGGTTGGGTCTTCTATCGCTATCGTGGTCTCGTAATTTTCGATAGCTTCTTTATATCGTTTTAATTTTTCAAGAACTTTTCCCTTTTCAAAATAAGCTCCTATAAAGTTGTCATCTGAAATAATGGCGAAATCAAATGCGGCCAAAGCCTCAGTATACATTTCCTTATAGTAATACTGTTTGCCTAACTGATGCCATGCGACTTCACAGTATGGATTGTTTTCCAAGTATTCGTTCAAATAAACAATGGCTCCATCGTAATCCTCTAAGAATTCAAAGCAATAGACCACGTTGTACAGTGAGGAGTAATCTTGCTCATCAAACTCTACACACTTCATAAAGCTTTCTTTGGCCATATTAAAATCATCTAAGAATAGATATTCCATGCCCAAAAGGCTGTAAATGTCAAAACTATCTGATGTAATGGTCAAAGCCTTTTGAAGTAGTTTGATGGCCGCTTTGTGATTGTCCTTTTTTGAATAGATATTGGCCCGTTGAATGTAAATTTCTTCGTTCTGATTGTCAACGGACTGAAGTTCATCCAATAAATTTTCCGCTTTTTCCAATTGGTTCTCAAAAACCATGACCTCCACCTGAAGCAATTTTAACTCCGTAGAAGCAGGATGTTGCTGCAGACCAATCTTAATACCTTTCTTGGCAAGAGATATTTTGCCATGATTTAGGTAGTGGTGTACAATATCCTCGAAATCCTCCGCATCAAAAAAGTAGACATCGTCTGTCTTTAACATGGATTCAAACTTGGTAATTGGCTTGTCCGGTCTTTCGTTAGATTCTAACGCCATAGAAACTTTTGGTTTTCTAGATATTTAAAAGTAAGTCTTTGATTTTGGACAGAACTTGCAAATGCACCTATATTATTAACAAATTAGTTAACAGGTTTTTGCTATAGCTGATTTAGGATATTTAAAATCACAGCACAACCTTCTTTAATTTCAGCTGTTGAAATGGTCATGGGGGGAGTAATTCGAACCGCCTTGGTTTCAAATAAAAGCCAAAATAGAATGAGGTTGTTGTCTTTTGCCTTCAGAACCAATTCATTCGCATCTTCGGGAGATTCTAGTATTAAGGCAAGCATAAGACCACGCCCCCTAATTTCCTTAATCTTGGGATGTACTAAAAGTTTCCGGAATAACTTCTCTTTTGCTAGGGCATCTTCCATTAACCCGGATGTTAAAAGCACCTGTAAGGTGGCAAGACTAGCGGCCGCAATTACAGGATTTCCACCAAAGGTGGTAATATGTCCCATTTTTGGTTTTTCGCTTAAGGAGTGCATAATTTTAGCACTGGAGGTAAAAGCACCTACTGGTAAACCGGAAGCCATACCTTTACCAATGACCATAATATCTGGTACACAATTAAAATGTTCAAAAGCGAATAGTTTTCCGGTGCGTCCAAAACCTGGTTGTATTTCGTCAAGTATGAGCAAAGCGCCCATTTCTGTGCACCGCTTTCTAACTTTTTCAAGATACCCGTTTTGGGGCATAATGAAACCGGCCCCACCCTGTATGGTTTCTAAAATAACACACGCAGTTTTTTCGGTAATTTTAGATAGATCATCCTCGTTGTTGAATCGAATATGATAGATATCCGGTAGCAATGGTCTAAAGACACTCTTTCGTTCTTCATAGTCCATCAAGCTTAAACTACCCATGGTATTGCCGTGATAGGCCGTTTTGGCAGCTATTATTTCCGACCTTCCGGTAAATCGTCTAGCCAGTTTTAATGCACCTTCTATGGCTTCAGTACCTGAATTGACCAAATAGGTGACTTCAAGATCTTCTGGTAAGTTTTCCGAAAGTAATTTTGCATAATCGATGGCGGGCGATTGTGCATATTCGCCGTAAACCATGACATGCATGTACTTTTCAGTTTGTTCTTGGATGGCTTTTACTACTGCCGGATGGCAATGGCCTAAACTACAAGCTGATACCCCGGCGACAAAATCTAAATGGGCGTTACCCTTAGTGTCATAAATATAGCTACCCTTTGCATGGGAAATTTCCATACCCAAAGGGTATGGAGAAGTTTGCGCCTGGTATTTTAGAAAGTCGTTTTTCATTCGAAAATCTACTTTACTTTTTTAGGGTTCACTTTCTTTTTTGGGTCAACCGCCTTTGATGGGGGAATATTGTTTATGGGGTCAGATTCATTTTTACTTCGTTGTTGTTCTTCAGCATCAATGTCTATGGGGTTATCTATTCCTTTAATAACCACCAATTCTAAATTATTGTCGTCCTCGTCAAAAATATCATCCTTGGTTAAAATTCGTTCATCGCCCCGCCAAATGAATCCTTTGAGTTTTCTCGTGTTTTCCGGCATATTCTTATCTGGAGCAATATCGCCATCAGGGTTTATGTAAAAGGTAAGGTCTTCAATATCGTTTTCGGCTAGGGTAATCCTAATTTTACTACAAACCGTTTTATCGATACCAATGAGTTCGTCATCATCATTGTATAAATAGTAAATGACCTCGGTATTCTGTACCAAATCGATGATTTTGAGTTCATTTTCGATGAATTTACCGTAAAGATTTATACCCTTGGCTTGATTGTACCCATCCATACTAACACTATCCAAAGAAATGACGAAAGCATTGTTCAGCACTTTGAGGGAATCGAGTTGTTCAGTTTCTAAGTTTGATTTTAAATGGATGCTGTCCCCGGTCATCTGGTTTGCCCCATTCCATATCACCGGATTTTTTATCAATTGGGTAATACCGGTGAGTTCTGAAGAATGAATACTATCACATTTTCCGCTTAAATCCTTTTTGTAAAACTTTGCATTTCGAAAAGCTCTTAAAATTCGGTTTTCCGGTTTTCCGGTGACCATTAAGGTATCACCATGAACATATAGTGAATCTTGTTCTTGAACCGATATGGATACGGCCCTCTTGGTGGCGAAAACGGAATCTTTGGCCTTGTACACTTCAGCGTAATGCGCCCTAATGATTCCTTTATTAATAGTATCGGTTACCGTAATATTATTGGTGGCCGATGCAAACTCACGAGCTTTGTTGAAATAGACGCTATCGCCTTCTACAATACGGTTGTTATAGTCTATTCTAGTATTTTTTATTCCGTAGCCACTCTCGACTTTAGTATCATAAAAGCCTCTTTCGCAATAAATGGTATAGGTTTCCCCAACAATAGTTGATGGGCCATACATGTATGCGTTTTTAGATGTTTGATAATAATCTAATTGCTCAGAATCTAACGTGTATTCTGGATTTTGAACATGTACACTGTCCAAAAACTGATATTTTTTCAACTCCATAAAATACTTTCCAATTTTACTGGTGAGGGTATTGGCGGAGTCAATAACGGTGCCGTTATCCTGATAAAAAGCCTCTTGTTTAATTCGGTCTAGCCTAAGGGTATCCGTTTTTAGGGTCATATCAGAATTGGTCAAAACCACATTGCCCCATGCTTTGGCTAATTTTACATCCCCTAAATAATTGATTTTTTTACTGGTCATTTCGATGGAATCCCCTTGTTTTAAAATGACATTTCCAATAGCTTCCAGTCTATTTTCTAGTTGATAATAAATCGCTACATCACACCATAAATCAGCACCTTGGTGTTCAAACTGTACTTGACGGTCATCTTTGCTAAAAATGGAAGCACCAGGATATTCCACCTCATTTTTAGTAAAATTGGCACCGTAAACAATATTAATTTGTTTGGGTTCTTCACTTGTCTCTTCTTGCTGTGAAATTCCTATACATGGAATAACCAGAAATAATAGTACGATATAATAGGGAATCCTCACGCTGATTTTTTTTCAAAAATAGCATATTTTAGAACAGTGAATTACTGTATTAGGATACTTTTGGCAAAGAGCTAAAGAATTGGTTTTGGAATTTGATTTTGCTTGTATTTCTGGCCGAAACCGGAATTATTGGGTTCAAAAGCTTCTTCTAAATTAACGTTTACCCCTTCTTCAGGAATTTGTTCTTCCTTTCCTAATGCCCAATAGATACCGTTCAAGGCTATTTTTCGTACTGCCGGAATTTTAAAATCATATGGGTGGGCAACCGTAGTGAAAAATACACGTGCGGTTTTCCCCGATGTTCCGGTGTAGGTTTTGGTCCAAGCCACAGGATTATCCAATGGAAACTTCTTCAAATTCCCATCGATTTCATGTTGTGATTTTGTGGAATGCCCCATGAGAATTGGCGAACTATCACCCTGTAGTTTCCAATCGCCACCATCCACATGATATAACCACGAATAGGCTTCAAAAGGCTCAAAACCCTTTAAAATAGGGTGTTCCTCTTGTCCTGGTTTTATGGATATGTTCGTTACCGGAAATTTTCCATCATCAAAATGACCATGGTGCGTAATCCACTGCTGACCAAAAACTTTTGCCGGCCAGGCCTCATTATAAACCTTGCCAAGTAAGGTGTCGTTTTTATACATAAATGCATGGGTCGATGTTCTGAAGCCTACCATAGGTTTGCCAGATTCAGCATAATCAGTAATGTACTTGAGTTCGTCTTCAGGTAGATTTCTAAAACGGGTAAACATCACCATAAGGTCTGCGGTTTCCAATGCTTCCAGTCCAGCGATGTGATCCGTTCGGTTTGGGTCTATTACTCCGGCGGAATCCAAAGAATATAATACCGTGACCTTGGCACCCATTTCTCGCTTAGCAATTTTTGCCAACATGGGCATGGATTCTTCAGAACGATATTCTTCATCTCCCGTAACAAAGACGATGTGGGGGATTGGTTCTTCTTCAATCGTATTTTCTGATACTTCCTTTTTCTTTTCTCCGCAGGATACTGTCAAAATACCTATTGAACATACCATAAAGAATTTAAGGAATATAGTATTTATTTTCATGCTGATTAATTTAGTTCATGGGATGTTCCTCCAGTAGTTCGGCTGGAGTATAAAAGCTGTTTCGGTCTTTTGTGGCTTCCCTAACTTCTTTTACTTTCTCTGGATTTATGACTGAAGCCTTATTGCCAAATGCATTCCGCACATAGGTCAAAACTGCAGCTATTTCATTATCCTTCAACAGCCCTTTAAAAGCCATCATGGGTACTTGGCCTTCATAATGATTACCCATAACATCCAAAGGACCATATAGTCCGTGCAAGGCCAGTTTAATCAAGCGTTCTTCATCACCCACCACCCATTCTTGGCCCACCAAAGTAGGATACCCAGCCTGTTGTAAACCGTTTCCGCCTTCTTGGTGACAAGTAATACAATAGCCTTCTGTCTCATATATCTTTTTGCCTTTCGCAAATTTGGCCAAATCATCTCCTTTTAAATGGGATGCGAGTATTTTGGCATTCTGCTCTTCCATAAAGTTGCCCTTAAGTCTTGTCTCCGCAAAATTGAATGCGTCTAACATCCATTCATCTAACGGATGTTTTCTAGCTACTTCTAGAACTTCCATACCCTCTTTCTCTGGAAGCCAAGATGCTGCTGTAATCGCTTCGAGCCTAACACGACCGTGTTCGTCAGATGCTGCATTTTTCAATAATTTGAGGGAATTATCCAATTGGTGGCCCATATATCGTAGTACACGAACCGATGCGGAACGTACTCTATGGTCTTTACTCTTCAATAATTTTTCTAAAAGAGATGCGTTGACCTTGTTCAAGCCCCATGAAACCCACAAAGCCTCAAGCCTGTTATGGTCGTAATTTGGGTCGGCCGCATCTAAATTAGCGACCCAAGTATCCAGCGCTTGTAACACCTCATCAGCATCCCGTTCCCTTAATTCCCTACGGGTTCTATACCGTGTGCGGTATTCCGGTAATTTAAGATTTTCAAAAAGTTGGTCTATAGTTGCTCCATCAACCTTGGCTGGTGCAACCAATGGTCTTGAGGGATATGTGATTCTATAAATCCTACCATGCACATGATCCCGCAAAGGATCCCGGGCGTTATGTTGCATATGGCCGATGAGCACATTGTGCCAATCTACAATATACAAAGAGCCATCTGGTGCGAATTCCATTTCTACTGGTCTAAAATTGGGGTCGGAACTGGTTATTAAGTCTTGACGGTGTTTGGTTTTATATCCGGTGCCGTCCTCCATCATTTGATGTTGTTTTAATCCCAAGAAGCCAATGGAATTCGCTAAAAGCATATCGCCTTGAACTTCATCAGGGAAATGACGACTTGATACAAATTCCATCCCCGACGTTGGTCGTACCCTATGGTCTTCTTCAATTAATTCCTCGGTCAATGGAGAGTTGATACCGTAAATAGGTCGTAAAGAACTGGGCATCATCCAATTCACTTTTGGTCCGGAAGTATGTAAAAAGAAGTCCTGTCCCCATTCATCAAAAGCAATACCCCACGGATTTGGGAATAGCCACCTGTAAGGTTCGTTCCAATTTTTTACGCTGCGGACTATACCTATAAAAACCTCCATTGCTAGCCCTTACCGGACCATAAGGTGTTTCTACATTGGTATGCAGAAATATTCCTTCAGACATATAAAAAGCACCAGATGGGTCTGCACAAAAAGCGGAGATGGCATGGTGTGTATCGTGATCGTCAAATCCGCTGAGTACGATTTCAATTTCATCGGCCTGATCATCGCCATCGGTATCCTTATATAATTTCAAATTGGTTCCCTGGCTAATATAAACTCCTTCAGGAGCGAATTCAAAACCAATGGGGAGATGAAGTTTATCCGCGAATACCGTTTGTTTATCCGCCTTGCCGTCATTATCCGTATCCTCTAAAATCAATAGTTTATCATTCGGTTTTGGGTCACCTGGTTTATAATGCGGGTAGGAGGGCATCGTGGCAACCCATAGTCGTCCTTTATTATCAAAGGATATCTGAACGGGATTGGCCAAATCTGGAAATTCTTTTTCCGAAGCGAAAAGCTCAACTTGATAACCTTCAGGAACCGTCAAGGTATTGATAGCCTCTTCACCATATTTATATTGAATGATTTCTTCTTCATTTCCTAAGGTATAATTCGTTTCTACTTCAGGCAGTTGACTCGTCTTGGAATCAGCACCGCTGAGGTCATAGGAGTCGCCTTGTAGGGTTGAC
Source organism: uncultured Flavobacteriaceae bacterium (assembly GCA_963842105.1). Lineage (GTDB taxonomy): Bacteria > Bacteroidota > Bacteroidia > Flavobacteriales > Flavobacteriaceae > Maribacter. The sequence goes on along the minus strand of CAWJFH010000028.1, from coordinate 68,493 downwards.
CAGATAAGCGTGTCTCTAATCGCTGTAAGTTCTCTGGTTTTTTTTATTTCGAAAGGATAATTATCCGGTCCGTAAGGAGCATAACGTCTTCCATAGACATGAACGCCATTCGGTACTTTGTAATCATTGTGCCAATAAAAGTTTTTTTCATTGACAGCTTCGTTTACCGCAAGCCTTTTATTTTCTGATTTTATGGATGCATTACCGGTAATTTCATCCGCTAAGAAATTTGCAAATTTTTCATATCCTTTTTGGTTGAATTGAAATCCATCGATCGTTAAATTTTCATCTATGGAGGAATACCATTTTTTTGTTGGGTCAAATGCATTGATGAAGGCCACTTGATTATTGGCGCAAACTTCTTTCATGGCATCTGTATATAATTGAAGATTTTTATTCTCTTCGATGCCATTGGGCAAATCCATTTGATCGGATAGATTTTCAAAAGCAATAGGGGATACAATCACCAATTTTGGGCTGGTTTCACCATTATAGGTTTGTAGTTGGGTGTGTTTGATAAATGCATCCAATTCTGCCTTGTAATTTTCCAATCCACTTGGGCCATTGAAGGATTCGTTATAACCAAAAAAAGCGATGATGACATCTGCTTGTAAACGACTTAACCATTCATCTGGAGTTTCAAAAAAACCTTCACTTCCAGAATTCTGTGCTAATTCTGTATAGAATTTTTCAGCACCAGGAAAAGCCCAAGGAAGATTTCTTGCCGAATGTGGCCGAAAACCCGGAGTGTCACCACCATCGCACATATTCCTGATGGTAAGTGAATCTGAAGGATACCTTAATTGCATTTCGGTTTCAAAAGACCCAAAATTCAGCATTCGGGAACCCAAATTATTACCGATTAATACGATGGAGGAATGGGGTTCAATTTCAACAAGTGGTTCTTTTTTTTCTGAACAACTCAGTATTAGGACCAATGAAAATAGGACTATGAATGATGAGCGAGTAAATAGCGTTAGGGTTGCTTTCATTAGGGTTAAGTTGTTGGCAAGTTGAATATTCCCTCTTAAATATAGTCATAAAAAAACCACTCGAAAGTGGTTTTTGAAATTTTGAAACGATGACTAAAAATTTCGATAATCACCTTCTAAGTATTTATTTGCCTCTTCTTCTGCGAACTTGGCGTTCTCGCTATCCCAATGTAAGACCTGATTTGGAAATCTTCCTGCAATTACCCCCAATAGAATGGTTTCGGTCAATCTTGACGCATAAGAAAAAGGAGCTGTTGTTGTATCTGTTCCTAAACAAGCATCCACAAATTGATGGTAGTGTTTTGGACCTTCGGTATCATAATTACGAATGGGCTCTCCCATGTTATTCGCTTTTTCCACCGCTTTTATTTCCTCGGAAATATCCACGTATTCACCATCCACAATCTTTTTAGGGAGTTGCATGAAATGGGGAAGTAATAAGCGACCTTTTTCACCAATGAACATGGCACCTTGTTCCGGTAACACACTGTCGTCCGCTACTTTGGTTTCCAGTGACATTTTATCTTCCATTGATTTTTCAGTGGAATCTTCGGTTGCTTCAGCTTTAGGAACTGCACCTGGTAATAGTAAATCTTCATGGTCTTTTGGGGCTCCAGGACCATCATACCAGACCCATTTTAAGGTCTCGGCCGTATGTTTGGTTTGTGGAAACTCATAGGTTACGATATTGTTCTCTGGATATCCAAAACCTGTAGGTTCCCTGCACTCATTTTTAATGGTCATGGGTACCTCAAGTTCCAATGCATTATAAGGAGTGTCAAAAATATGAACCCCCATATCGCCCAAAGTACCACAGCCATAATCGACTAATTTTCTCCAATTTCCTGGATGATAAACATCTTGCTTATAAGGTCTTTCTGCAGAAGTTCCTAGCCAAAGATTCCAATCTAACGATTTCTGGGATAGGGTCAGAACCTGTAGGTTCTGGTCCGTCATAACCCCAGTTTTTAGGTGACCAAGCTCTTACCGTGTGAACCTTACCAATAATACCGGACTGAATTAATAAAGTAGCTAGTTTATAATCATAAAACGAATGGACCTGAATTCCCATTTGGGTAACCAAACCTTTATCTGCCGCCAGTTTTTTCATTGCCCTCGCTTCAGATACATAATGTGTTAATGGTTTTTGGCAATATACAGGTTTGTCCATTTCCATGGCCATCATGGAAGCAGGTGCGTGAGTGTGATCTGGGGTAGAAACTACAACGGCATCGATATCATTTGCCATTTCCTTAAGCATTACCCTATAATCTGTATAAGTTTTAGCATTTGGATGTAATGCTTTAGCTGCTGCTAAATTATCTGCGTCTACATCACAAAGAGCGGTAACATCAACTTTTGCGTGTGATGAAATAGCTTCCAAATCCGCAGCCCCCATATTACCAACGCCTATATGCGCAGTCCGTAATCTTGTTATTTGTTCTTTTTTATCGGTACAGGACCACATGCCAGATGGTAATAGTACAAAGCTGGACAAGGCAGCGGATTTTTTTATGAATTCTCTTTTGTTCATGGTGTGGTTGGTTTATAATTTTTTGATTTTGATATTTTTGAGCCATAAGGGACTGTCGTGATCTTGAAATCCAATATAACCTGTTTTAAAAGTACCGTATTTTGGAGAATCTTTCCATTTTCCTGCTTTTTTTTGTGCTTCCCATTCTGCAGTCCATGGTTTAAATGAAAGTAAAAGCTGCCCGTTAAGCCAATGTTCCACCTTTTCGGGTGTGAAAATAACCTTGGAGCTATTCCATTCCCCAGCAGGTTTGATGATTTTTTTATCTGCATCAGGAATGTGCATTGCATAATCAGCACCTGTTTTTTGCCATTCTTCCAAAGTGGCATTATTAATCTCCTCCCATTTTAGATCATCTAGCATTTGATATTCTGGGGCGACTTCTGGTATGCTCCAATCCCCTTCCTGTATGTGGTATAACATTCCGCTGTTACCACCCTCAGGTATTTTCCAATCCCAGACCAATTCAAAGTTGTCAAATTGCTCCGTAGCATAAATAATATCCTTGCCACCTGTATAATTCTCTTCTAGTCCAAGTTCTGTATCAAAGGTTAATTCGCCATTTTTTGCAATCCATCCCGGAGGTAGCGTTTTGCCATTATAGGCACGCCATCCATCAGTCGTTTCTCCATCGAATAGCGTAATCCATTCATCTTTAGGTTCTTTCGTTATGGTGGTTTGTGAATCTTCGTTACTTTTCTTTTCGGTCTTACAAGAAATAGCCAAAAAGAGTACAAGGGTTAAAGCTGGAAAAATAATTTTTTTCATTGGTTTGATAGGATTTAAGTTTGGGTGTATTTATATGTGAACAACGGTATGGAAAATACAAAAAAAAAGAATGGCGATAAAGGTATTTCCCTATATCGCCATTCCTGCTAGCCGAACAACTAAATTGGTTCGCTAAATGTTTATCTATGAATCGTTTGTTTCCTATCGGGACCTACAGAAACGATTTTGATCGGGACTTCCAATTCCTTTTCCAAGAAATCGATATAATCGTTTAATGTCTTTGGTAATTGGTCTGCTGAGGACATTTTTGTCAAATCCTCTTTCCAACCTTTCATTTCCGTATAAATTGGTGTTACATTCTCCGCTTCAATATTGTATGGGAAGTGCTCGATTTTTTCTCCTTTGTAATTGTAGGCGGTACATACTTTAAGTTTATCAAAGCCACTCAATACATCACCTTTCATCATCATTAATTCTGTAACCCCATTGATACGCACAGCATATTTTAAGGCTACTAAATCTAACCAACCACAACGTCTAGGTCTACCGGTGGTAGCTCCAAATTCGTTACCTACGCGGCCCATGGTTTCGCCATCTTCATCAAATAGTTCTGTAGGGAAAGGTCCGCTACCGACTCTTGTAGTATAGGCTTTGAAAATTCCTTTTACTTCTCCAATTTGATTTGGAGCAACTCCTAGTCCTGTACAAGCACCTGCGGCAGTTGTATTGGATGAGGTTACAAATGGATACGTTCCAAAGTCGATATCTAATAGGGAGCCTTGTGCTCCTTCCGCCAATATTTTTTTACCGGCTTTCTGAGCTTGGTAAAGATATTCTTCACTATCAATGAATTTCAGCGCTTTTAATTCCTCTACCGCTTTGAAGAAATCCGCTTCCAATTCTGCCAAATCATATTGGATTTCGACATTGTAAAAGCTAATCATTGCCTCGTGTTTATTGGCAAGATTACGATATTTATCTTTCCAATCGCTCAATTCCAAATCACCAACGCGCATTCCGTTTCTACCGGTTTTGTCCATGTATGTTGGTCCAATACCTTTAAGTGTAGATCCTATTTTTGCTTTTCCTTTTGAAGTTTCTGATGCTGCATCCAATAATCTATGCGTGGGGAGAATCAAATGTGCTTTTCTTGAAATCAATAACTTGGATTGAATGTCCAAATTGAACTTCTTTAAAGCATCTAACTCCTTTTTGAAAATGACCGGGTCTATAACCACACCATTTCCAACGACGTTTATCGCATTCTCATGAAAAATTCCGGATGGAATTGTATGAAGAACATGTTTTATGCCATCAAACTCTAAGGTATGACCCGCATTAGGACCACCCTGAAAACGAGCGATAATGTCATAATTTTCGGTTAATACATCAACAATTTTTCCTTTTCCTTCGTCACCCCATTGTAGGCCTAACAATAAATCTACTGCCATTTAAATATGCTATACTTGGTTAGTTTTTGTGTTTTTTGATTTTGCTATTTCGCCTTCCGGCGTATTTTTTATACCATAAAAATATAAGGAGTGATTGGTAATCTTAATGTCAAAAACTTCCTCAATTGTTTTTTTGATAGATTGAATCCTTGGGTCACAAAATTCCATGACTTCCCCGGTATCCGTTAGAATTACATGGTCATGTTGACGGTCAAAATATGACTTTTCATATTGAGCCTGATTTTTGCCAAATTGATGTTTTCTCACCAACTTACAGTCCAACAATAATTCTATGGTATTATAAAGTGTTGCCCTACTTACACGGTAATTTTTATTCTTCATTTTGATGTAGAGTGATTCTATATCAAAATGCTCATCACTTTCGTAAATCTCCTGAAGTATGGCGTAACGTTCTGGTGTTTTCCTATGTCCATTGTCCTCTAAAAAAGTGGTGAAGACGTTTTTTACAATTTCCTGGTTCTTATCGGAAGACATAAATATTTTGTTAAGTACAAATGTACAGTTAAATTTTAATTTCCGTTTCTAAACGCGTCTAACTTTGTCAATTCCATTGATCTCTTCAAGACTATCGGTCAATTTTTTTAGGATGGATTTATTTTTGACGACGACCGTAATTTTTCCTTTAAAAGTACCTCCATCCGTGCTGAAGTTCAGGTTGCGCATATTTACGTGCATAATGTCTGAAATGACCTCTGTGATATCACTAACGAGACCTAAATTATCAATACCGGTCATTTCAATATCCGCTTGATATTCCTGTTGAGACGAGTCAATCCATTTGGCGCTGATAATTCGATAGGCATAATTAGATTGTAGAGAAATCGCATTAGGACAATTTTTCTTATGCACTTTTATCCCTTCAGATACACTTACAAAGCCAAATACATCATCACCGGGAATGGGATTACAGCATAGCGATAACTTGTATTCCAATTTCTCCTCTTCCTTGCCAAAAACCAGCATGTCATACTTAGAGGTGATCTCATCTTTGTTTACATCCTCAGGTACCGGCGTACGTCTAATTTTGTTTTTAAAGAAACTGATGAAGGCATTATTGTAGGAGGATGCGAAATCCTTTAACATGGCATTATCAATAGACCCTATACCTACTCGATAGAAAAGGTCCAAGCTGGTTTTTAATTTGAAAAAGGTCACCATCTTGTTGATGGAATCCTCATTTAAACTGATTTTTTGAGATTTCAGTTTCCTTCTTAAAATTTCCTTTCCATCCTCGGCAACTGATTTTTTCTCTTCTCGTAGAACCGATTTGATTTTAGCCCTGGCCCGTGCCGTATTGGCATAATCGAGCCAGTTTTGATTAGGTTTTGCCTGTTCAGAAGTTATGATTTCTACTTGGTCCCCACTATGAAGGGTAGTGTTCAACGGCACTAATTTTCCATTCACCTTGGAACCTCTAGTTCGCATACCAACTTCGGTATGTATGTTAAAGGCAAAGTCTAACGGAGTGGCTCCTTTTGGGAGCGATTTTAATTCACCCTTTGGGGTAAATACGAATATTTCTTTGGAGTAGAGGTTCAATTTAAATTCCTCCACAAAATCTACCGCATTTGTATTTGCATTTTCAAGTGCCTCCTGTAAACGATTCAACCAAACTTCAATACCCTGTTCTTTTTGATCTCCATGTTTGTATTTAAAGTGCGCGGCATAACCCTTTTCCGCAATTTCGTGCATTCGCTCACTTCTAATCTGTACTTCTACCCATTTTCCTTTAGGCCCCATGACCGTAATGTGCAAAGCTTCATATCCGGTGGATTTAGGTGAGGAAATCCAATCTCGTAATCGAACGGGATTTGGGGTAAAGTGATCGGTAACGATGGAATAAATTTTCCAAGCCAAGAATTTTTCGTTCTGGGTATCGGATTTATAAATAATACGGATGGCAAACTTGTCATAAATTTCATCGAAGGCTACATTTTGAGCAATCATTTTCCTTCGCATGGAAAAGATAGATTTCATCCGGCCTTTAATTACATAATTAAGTCCTTCTTTTTTAAGTGAAGTGTCAATGACTCCAGAAAAAGCATCGATGTAAGCCTGCTGCTCTTCCTTACTTTCCTCTATTTTGTCTTTAATGGAATTATAAACCTCTGGCTCCGTATATTTTAAACTTAGGTCCTCTAATTCAGTTTTGATATTATATAAACCAATTCTATGTGCTAAAGGAGCATATATGTATAAAGTTTCAGAGGATATTTTTACTTGTTTGTGCTCTGGCATGGAATCCATGGTGAGCATATTATGGTATCGGTCCGCTATTTTAATGATGATTACCCGCACATCATCGTTTAGGGTAAGTAACATTTTACGGAAGTTCTCCGCCTGTTGGGAAATATTCGTATCCTTCTTTAAATGGGATATTTTAGTAAGTCCGTCCACAATTCTAGCAACGGTTTCACCAAAAATTCGGTCAATATCATCTAACGTATAATCCGTATCCTCAACAACATCGTGGAGTAGGGCAGCGGCAATGGATACGGCATCCAAACCAATTTCTGAAGCTACAATTTTAGCTACTGCAATTGGGTGGAATACATAAGCCTCCCCAGATTTTCTCCGTTGGTTCTTATGCGCGTCTACGGCTACTTCAAAAGCACTACGAATTAGTTTCTTGTCCTCATCGGTCAAGTTTTGGTAACTAATGCGAAGTAGCTCTTTGTACTCTTGCGCTATAAGTTTGTTTTCTTCCTCTAATGCTGCCTGTGTCATACTAAATTAAAAATAAGATAATCTAATCTGTTGAACAACAAAATTTATGCCTTTAAATTACGTACACGCTCGATTAACGGCGGATGGGAATAATGCATGAAAACATAAGCCGGATGCGGAGTAAGATTGCTAAGGCTATTTTTAGATAGTTTTTTTAGGGAAGTGACCAGTGGTGACGCAGCATAGGTAGTTTTCGCAAAATCATCTGCTTGATATTCAAACTTTCGAGAAAGATGATTCATCAATAATCCTGTAATTTCTGAAACCGGACTGTACAAAATCCCAAAACCGATGAGTGCCGCATGAAAACTAGGTCGTTCAACGCCTATTGCCAATGAAATCTCAGGGTTATTGATGAATAAAGAAAGTAGGAACAACATTAATCCAGTGAGTAAAATGGAGGTCGCCAAATTGAAAACAATATGATGTCTTTTATAATGACCAACTTCATGGGCGAGAACAGCCACTATTTCGTCCTCTTCCAAATCATTGATTAAAGTGTCATAAAGTGTGACTCTTTTTTCTTTTCCAAAACCTGAAAAGTAGGCATTCGCTTTGGTAGAACGTTTAGAGCCATTGATTACAAAAATATTTTGCAGTTCAAAGCCAACATTCTGGGCATATTGTTCAATTTTCATTTTAAGCGTTCCCTCCTCCAAAGGTTCTTGTTTGTTGAAAAGGGGAACAATCAGTTTACTGTAAAAAAGGTTCATAAAGAGGGTGAAAACTGTAATGAGTCCCCATGTATATAACCAAAAATATTGTCCGGCCCATTCAAAGAACCAGATGACAAGCGATAAAATAATTCCTCCGAAAACGATTATCATTCCCCATTGCTTGAATTTATCCAAAACAAAAGTTTTTCTGTCGGTCTTATTAAAACCGAACTTTTCTTCGATAACAAAGGTTTGATAATAGGAGAAAGGGGTACTTAAAATATCGCTACCTAGCATGATGATGCCAAAGAACACTAAGGCCTGCAAAATGGAATTATCGGTAATTTTTAAAGCAATATGATCTACCCAGGCAAATCCGCCAAAAAACAGAAAGCCTAAAATTAGACTCAAGGAAAAAATAGAGGTGAGGATGCCAAATTTATAATTGGTAAGCTTGTATTCTTGAGATTTTTGATATTCCTCTGTATTGTAGACATCCTGTAGGTCATCAGGGATGGGGTCCTTAAACCTTTTGGCGTTCAGAAAATTCAAAACAGTTGCCAAAATAAATTCACCCACTAGGATGAAAATAAGACAATAAAAGACGAGTGTTTTATCCATAAATTAAAAATTAGGGGAAGTGCTGAATCTTAGCTAGTTCGATTCAATTAGTACAACTACGTTGTCTTTTGCTTTCAAAGATAAGTATTGCTGCCGATACCGATACGTTCATAGAGTCAATTGCCCCTTCCATGGGGATGATGATGTTTTGAGTGGAATTCTCCAGCCATTCGTCACTGAGACCGGAATGTTCCGTTCCTACTACGATAGCAGTGGGTCCTTTGAAATCTATTTTTGTATATACTTTAGAAGCGGATAGTGCCGCGCAATAGATTTGGATACCTTCCTTTTTTAATAGGGTTATGATTTCCTGGGTACTGCCCATTTTGATATTCCTCGAAAATACACAGCCTACACTGGATCTTATAATATTGGGATTGTATAAGTCCGTCTTCGGATTAGCAATAAGGACAGCATCTAAATTCGCAGCATCTGCCGTACGTAACAATGCGCCAATATTCCCTGGTTTTTCTGGGGCTTCGGCTACTAAAATTAAGGGGTTTTTAGTATCGAATGAAAGTGTCGAGAGGTCATGGTTTTTGGTCTTAACTATTGCCAAAACACCTTCGGTTCCCGCTCTGTAGGCCATTTTTTCATATACTTCTGAACTTACCGTAATCACGACATCTTTTGGGAATTGATTACATAGGGCTTCGAATTGAGATACGGGTAAGATGGACTCGCATAAAAAAAGGGTTTCAATTACATATTTAGAATTCGTTGCAATTTCAAGCTCGCGTAGACCTTCAAGAACAAATTGTCCATTTTTCTTTCGCTCCCTAGACTTTTCCTTTAAAAGCAAAGCCTTCTTAATCAGTGGGTTTTGGAGGCTACTAATATGTTTAATTGACTGCATAGGTACAAAAGTAATCCAATCTGATAATTTTTGGACATCTTATCGACCAACTGAAAAGTGATTCCAAACAAAAGACTTTTGACCTATTTCGAAATAAATTTGTTTTAGGGTTCTAAATACGTGGATACAGCTCTTAAATTCAAAGAGAATCTATGTGAATTTGATATTTATAAGTAACTTGGAATTATTCTAAATACGAGGGAGAATTATGGATGTGCTTTTTTTTGGGATTGCTAAAGATATAGTGGGAAGTTCCCAAATATCATTTTCTGATGAATTAAAAAAACCTAAATCCGTTGCGGCTTTAAAGCAGCAACTCATAGATTCGTATCCGGAATTCTCCAAACTAAGCTCTTTGGCGGTAGCGGTTAATAGTGAGTACGCCACTGATGATGTATCTTTGGAAAGCACGGATGAAATTGCAATTATACCACCTGTAAGTGGAGGCTAATGAATAAGATAATCGAAATAGTGGATAGCATAGACACGTCTAAAGTGTATCAAGAATTATCTGATGCAAAAAGTGGCGGAATTTGTGTTTTCGTTGGTGCCGTACGGGAATTTACCAACAATGAAGAAGTCATAGCGCTGGAATTTGAAACCTATAAAACCATGGCCTTAAAGGAAATGGACAAAATAGCGGATGAAGCCCTGGTTAAATGGAATCTAAATAAGGTGGTGATGCGGCATGCTGTTGGTGAAAAAGGAGTTGCAGAACCTGTAGTCGTAGTTGGTGCTTCCTCTGCCCATAGGGATGCCTGTTTTGAGGCTTGTCGTTTTTTAATCGATACCTTAAAGGAAACCGTACCTATTTGGAAAAAGGAAAAATTTAAGAATAAATCCGTTTGGGTATCGGCGCATCCATAAGATGGTTTAGAAGGAGAGAATAGAAAAAAGAAGCTAGAAAATAGAAATCAGAACCGGGTTATAGTTGAACTTGTATTTGATTTTTGAACTTGAATTTGTAAATGTTAGTAGATAATCACAATAGAACAATAAATTATTTAAGATTGGCGGTTACCGATCGTTGCAACTTGCGTTGTAATTATTGTATGCCGGCAGAGGGAATTAATTTTGCGGATAATAAAAACCTATTCACCATTGAGGAATTGGTGAAGCTAAGCGAAATTGTAGTCTCACAAGGCATCGATAAAATCAGGATTACAGGCGGCGAACCCTTTGTTCGTAAAGACGTCATGGTTTTAATGCGAAAACTCGCAAGTTTAGAAGGCTTGAACGATATTTCCATTACTACAAATGCTACGTTGATCGGACCATATATTGATGAGCTTAAGGAATTGGGCATTACCAATATCAATGTGAGTATGGACGCTATCAATAGGGAAACCTTTGAGCGCATCACACGACGTAATCAATATGATGTCGTTTATAATAATATGATTCGATTGATTACGGAAGGTTTTAATGTCCGGATTAATTTTATCGCTTTGGATGGTCAGAATACGGAAGATATTCTCCCTATGTTAGAGCTGACCAAACACTATAATGTATCCGTCCGGTTTTTGGAGGAAATGCCTTTTAATGGTGGTTCCAAAGAATTCCAGACCATCAAGTGGGATTTTAAGGCGATTTTGGAACATATACGAGAGGCGCATCCGGAGTATTACAAATTGGAGTCCCCCAAAACATCGACATCCATTAATTATAAAATTCCTGGATTTAAAGGAACTTTTGGCGTCATACCTTCGTTTAGTAGAACTTTTTGTGGAAGTTGTAACCGTTTACGTATTTCCGCAACGGGAGATGTCATAACTTGTTTGTATGCCAAGGCAAGTGCCAATTTAAGGGATATTATGCGGGCAGATGATGTGGAGGAAAATATTAAGTTGGAAATTTTAAAAGCTGTGGGTAGCCGTGCAAAAACAGGCTTTGAAGCGCAGGAAAAATATAAGGACGTGTTCAGTAATTCAATGACTTCGATTGGCGGATGATGGAGAAAAAATTATCACATGTAGATGAATCGGGTAACGCCGTTATGGTCGATGTTTCCCAGAAAGAGGCATCGGTTCGTATGGCAATGGCATCGGGTACGGTAACTTTTCCGCCGGAAATATTTAAAATATTATCTGACCAAGATTTCCTAGGAAAAAAAGGAAGTATTGTACAGACCGCCGTTATTGCGGGTATACAAGGTGTAAAGAAAACAGCTGAACTAATACCGCTTTGTCATCAAATTAATCTATCTAAAATACAGGTAGATATTCAACCTGGACAAAATTGTTTTCAAATAAATTGCACCGTAAAGTGTAACGAAAAAACCGGGGTAGAGATGGAGGCCTTGACAGGGGTGTCCATTGCGGCCTTGACCATTTATGATATGTGCAAGGCGCTGTCTCAAGATATTGTTATAGGAGCTATTCAATTAGAACAAAAAACAGGTGGTAAGAATGACTTCCAGCGTTAAATTATATGGATTGGTGCTTTCCGGTGGGAAAAGTACCCGTATGGGCGAGGATAAAGGTTTAATCACCTATCATGATGCACCACAACGGGAGCATTTATATCACTTATTAAGTGAAGTATGTGAACAGACTTTTTTAAGTATTCGCACTGATCAAAAGGAAAGTATTTCCGAAGATTATAAAACGATTATAGATACGGATGAGTTTAGAGGGCCGTACAACGGACTTTTATCCGCCCATATAAAATATCCAAAAGTAGCTTGGTTGGTGTTGGCCTGTGATTTACCCTTGATGGACAAACAGGCTTTGGAGGAGTTGATTGCTGCTCGTGATATTTCAAAAATCGCTACTGCTTTTGCTGATGTTGAAAACCCATTACCCGAACCTTTATGTGCCATTTGGGAACCCCAAGCTTTAGAGGAATCGGTAGCTTACTTACAGGCCGGTAATGGTACTTGTCCTCGAAAATTTTTGATAAATGCCGATGTTCATCTTGTGTTTCCACAACGAACCGAAGTTTTGCTGAATGCCAATTCTCAAACGGAATATAGGGAAGCGCTTCAAAAATTGGCATTATGAATACGGAACGATACCAGCGACAAACAATTCTAAAAGGTTTTGGACTTGAGGGACAAAGAAAACTAGTTAGATGCCAAGGTCTTGGTTATTGGAGCAGGTGGATTAGGAGTTCCCGTGCTAACCTATTTAAATGCGATGGGTGTAGGTACACTTGGTATTGTTGACAATGATGTGGTTTCATTTTCCAATCTTCACCGTCAGGTGTTGTATACGGAAAAAATGGTTGGTCAACCTAAAGTTCTAGTGGCCAAAAAACAATTACAGAAGCAAAATACAGAGACTTATATCAAAGTATATCGGACTTTTTTAGCTGCTGATAACGTTTTTGATATTATTAAGAATTATGATGTGGTCGTTGATGCTACGGATAATTTTCCCACTAGATATTTAATAAACGATGCATGTGTGATTTTGAACAAACCTTTTGTTTATGGCGCATTACACGGATATGAAGGTCAGGTAAGTGTTTTCAATTATAAAAATGGACCTACTTATAGATGTTTGTTCCCAACTATGCCCAAGGCAGATGAGGTACCCAATTGTAACGAACATGGAGTACTAGGAATCATTCCAGGGATTATAGGTAACCTTCAGGCTTTGGAAGTCATCAAAATAATAACGGGAATAGGGGAGGTATTATCCGGTGAATTAATGTTGTATGATGGATTGTGCCAACGCATCCAAAAGATGAAATTTGCGCTACAACCTAAAAACAAACAAATCAATGAACTAGCCGCTAGTTATGATTTTGAATGTAACGTCACTGCAAAATCGATTGAAGCTGATGCATTTAAAAGCTTATTGGACAACGGTTCAATAGAAGTAATCGATGTTAGAACAATTGAGGAATTTCAAGCATCCCGTTTAAAACAAGCGAAAAATATTCCTTTGGATGAATTGATGGGAAGGGTTTCGGAAATACATTTGGAAACTCCGGTTTATATCATTTGTCAATCCGGTAGTAGAAGTCAAAGGGCAATTTTAATGTTGAAGGAAAAATTTTTAAACGCGGATTTCATCAATGTAACTGGTGGTATGAATAAGCTACATTCCTATGCAGATACCTATTGAGCAGCTTACACTCCTTTGTTTGGGTTTTTTTGTGGTAGCGACCTTGTATTCTTCCGTGGGTTTTGGTGGCGGATCAAGTTATTTGGCATTACTTAGCCTTTTCTTAAGTAGTTTTTTTGACATTAGGTCCATTGCATTAATCTGTAATTTGGTCGTGGTTTCAGGCAGTACCTATTTATATTTTAAGAACGGCCATGCCACATTAAAGGATTTTGTTCCTTTTGTATTGGCGAGTATTCCCTTGGCTTTTTTGGGGGCAACCTTTCGCTTAAAGGAAAATGTGTTTTTTATGATATTGGGAATCTCCTTGATTTTATCGGCATTGTTTTTAGCATCACAAACTTTTCTGCAAAATGACCCAACTAAGGAGGTGAAAACCTATCCAAAATATGTGAATTATCTTTTAGGAGGCGGTATTGGGTTTTTATCCGGATTGGTGGGTATTGGAGGAGGTATATTTTTAGCACCCGTTTTAAACCATCTGAAATGGGATAAAGCCATAAAAATAGCAGCACTAGCTAGTTTTTTCATTTTGGTAAATTCAATTTCTGGACTTTTCGGATTGATAACCAGTAATTCACTTTCACTACCTTGGTTAGAGACGAGTTGTTTAATTGTTGCAGTTTTGTTGGGCGGACAGTTGGGAATTCGAATCAGTCTTGAAGAAATTATCGGCCAACGGGATTAAAAGAGTTACCGCCCTTTTGGTTTTTATCGTTGGGGTAAGGGTATTGTTGGTAAACGGATTGGGGATTTTATAATCTAAATTTTGAATTTGGCTGTTCTACCATTGATTACACTGTACCAATATCATTTCCAATAATGTATATTTAAAATATGATCACATTCAAAGAAGCATATCAAAAAGTATTAGAGCATACCTTGGATTTGGGAGATGAGAAGGTCCCACTTTTAGAAAGTATGCATCGTATTTTGGCTGAGGATATTACAGCGGATCGGGATTTCCCTCCTTTCGATAGGGCTACAAAAGATGGCATTGCCATTGCGTTTTCAGACCTTGCGAATCAAAATCACGCATTCACTTTAGAAGGGGACGCTGCAGCCGGAATGCCACAACAAACCTTAAAAAATACCAATAATTGTCTTGAAGTAATGACCGGAGCGGTGGTTCCAAAAAACACGGATACCGTTGTCATGTATGAGCATATTACCATTGCAAATGGGAAAGCGATTATCAATGAGAACGTGGTGAAAGGTCAAAATATACACTACCAAGGCAGTGATGAAAAACAGGGAGTCACGATACTCAAAAAAGGAGTGGTGATAAGTCCGGCAGAAATTGGTGTTATGGCTTCCGTTGGAAAGGACTTCGTTATGGTAAAAGCACTTCCAAAGGTTTGCACCATTTCCACTGGTGATGAGCTAGTAGATGTAGATACCACCCCTGAACCACATCAAATTAGAAAATCCAACAGTTTTACGCTACAAGCTGCGCTTTCCCAATTAACTATACATGCGGAAACAATTCATTTGTTAGATGATAAACAAAGAATTGAAGAAGGATTGAAGAATGCCTTGAGGGAAAATGATGTATTGTTGTTAAGCGGCGGGGTTTCCAAAGGGAAATTCGATTTTATTCCAGAGGTGATGGATTTTTTAGGTGTCGAAAAAATATTTCATAGAGTGGCACAGCGACCCGGCAAACCATTTTGGTTTGGGATTCATAGGGAATTCAAAACCGTTATTTTTTCTTTTCCAGGGAATCCGGTTTCCACATTTGCCAATTATCATCTTTATTTTTTGCCATGGTTACATACCTCTTGGGATATTCCGGTAGTTCAGAATTTCGCTAAGCTTGCTGTCGAATTGGAGATTAAATCTCCCTTAACCCGTTTTATTCAGGTAAAAATAGATAGGAGAGAGGCTACCTTGTGGGCAAGGCCGGTTACTGAAAATGGATCTGGTGACCTTACCAGTTTAGCTAAGGCAGATGGTTTTATATGTTTGGAGCCGAGGGAAGAAGTTTATAGAGTGGGAGAGTTGGTTCTATTTATTGGAACGCGATAGGATTGAAATATTAAATCTTTAGAAAAAATAAAAAAGCCCACAATTTGTGGGCTTTCTTTTTACGAGATAAAAGTCATTTTACTGACCTTCATATTTTTCGGAATAACGTTTCCAAAGTTCTGTTTGGTGTGTTTCTAGGGAAATGTCACGTCCATCTATAAATGCACGGGTCAATTGATTCCCTTTCATATCTAAAGCATCACCTTCTGAAATAAATAGCGTCGCACTTTTACCTGTTTCTAAAGTACCATAAGCATCATCTATTCCTAAAATCTTAGCGGTGTTTCCCGTCAATAATTGTAGCGCTACTTCTTTATCTAGTCCTTGTTGTACCACTTGCCCTGCATAGAAGGGTAAGTTTCTAGTTTGAAAATTTTCGGCTTCCGTATTTTGCAGTGCTACCATAAGGCCGGCGTCCACCAAAAGTTTTGGTAATTTATAAGGAAAATCATAATCTTCATCATCAAAAACAGGTAGGTTATGGGTGTATTGAACCAATACCGGAATTGAATTACTTTTTAAGAATTCAGGAATTTTGTAGGCATGATACCCACCAACCAAAACAACATCTTTGGCACCTGCCGCTTTAACCGTATTTATGGCATCAATGATTTCCTTTTCTCCATCGGCATAAACATACAGTTTTTGCGATCCGTCAAATATACCTTGCATAGCTGCAAATGCAGGATTCAATTCCTTTGCCTTCTCTTTTCCATAGGCTAAAGAATTCTTCATAAAAGTGACTACCGCTTGTGTTTGTTCAGCATAGTCCTTATTGGGTTGGTAACCTCTTTCTTCACCTTGCCACCAGCGACCTTGTCTAAAAGTTGCTGGCCAATTTAAATGAACACCGTCGTCGATTTTTACGGCAGCATCCTCCCAATTCCAAGCATCAAACTGTACAATGGATGAGGTTCCGGAAATTCTTCCGCCTGATGGGGCTATTTGACCTAATAAAACTCCATTTGGACGCATGCTTTCTACCACTTTAGATTCGGCATTATAGGCGATTAAACTTCGCACATGGGGAATAAGGTCTCCAATTTCATCATCATCTTTGGTAGCACGTACCGCATCGATTTCGATTAAGCCTAAGGTCTTTGCAGGAGCAATAAAACCCGGATAAACATGTTTTCCGGTTGCATCGATTACTTTTCCTATTCGGGCGATTTTCATTTTGGAATCCCCCACAAACGTAAGTTTACCATCCTCGAACATGATCAGTGAACTTTCAATCACTTCCCCATTTCCTAAATGGGCGGTGGCACCTTCGATAGTAATAGCTTCGGTTTGTTTTGGCGCTGGTGTTTGTTGGGCCAGCACGGGTATACCCATCCCGATTGCGATTAGTAAATAAATATATTTTTTCATTTTAAATTGTTTTATGTTTTTAGATAGTAGTATCAGTAAAAATTAAAGGCTTTCACAAGTGAAATTTCGTTTAACACTTTGCTTTGGACCCTGGGTTTTTTTACCGCCATCCTTTTCTTTCAACATCATGGTGACCAACTCGTTTCGTTCTTTTTTAATGTCCTCACGTTTTTGTTTGTCCATTTCCAAGTCAAAATATGTGGTTCCTTCAATCAAGGTTTTTTCAGCTTTAGCATAAACGGATAGTGGATTTCCAGACCATAGTACGACATCAGCATCCTTGCCTTCTTTAATACTTCCTACACGCTCATCTAAATGCAATAATTTTGCGGGATTGATGGTCACCATCTTCCAT
Source organism: uncultured Flavobacteriaceae bacterium (assembly GCA_963842105.1). Taxonomy (GTDB): domain Bacteria; phylum Bacteroidota; class Bacteroidia; order Flavobacteriales; family Flavobacteriaceae; genus Maribacter. The sequence continues at coordinate 51,079 of CAWJFH010000028.1, read as the reverse complement.
GCCTCTAATTCGGTCATTCCACCATATTTAATGGTTTTCGCAGCTTCTTGGTTCAATCTACGCATCATTTCGCGGTCATCACTATTGATTGCCGTAACCACGCCTTGCTTTTGCATAATGGCTGCATTATAAGGAATAGCGTCATTTACCTCGTATTTGTAGGCCCACCAATCACTAAAAGTACCGGCACCTACACCGTGTTCTGCCATTTTATCGGCAACTTTATAACCTTCAAGAATGTGTGTGAAAGTATTGATTCGAAAACCAAAATGTTCAGCGACTTTCATCATCATGTTGATTTCACTTTGAACATAAGAATGGCAAGAGATAAAACGTTCCCCGTTAAGGATTTCAGCTAAAACCTCTAGTTCCTCATCATATCTAAAAGGTTCTCCGTTTTTCTTTTTAGTGTCATATTCTTTTGCCCTTTGAAAATAGTTCATGAAGACTTGCTCAACGCCCATACGTGTTTGTGGAAAACGGGAATTGCTGCCCCAATTACTTTGCTTGACATTTTCACCTAAAGCGAACTTTATAAATTTTGGAGAATTATCGTAAATAAGTTTATCCGCTTCTTCACCCCATTTTAATTTTAATATGGCTGATCTACCGCCAATTGGATTGGCAGAACCGTGTAGGAGTTGAATAGAGGTAACTCCCCCAGCTAAAGAATGGTAAATACCCATATGTTCAGGGTCTACCACATCTTCCATTTTTACTTCAGCAGAGCTGTTTTGTCCTCCTTCATTTACGGCTAATGCAGCAATATGACTATGTTCATCTATGATACCAGCGGTTAAATGTTTGCCAGTTGCATCAATAACCTTAGCGCCACCTGCGCCTAAATCTTTTCCTATTTTTGAGATTTTACCGTTTTTGATCAGTACATCGGTATTTTCTAAAATCCCAGCTTCTTCACTGGTCCAAACTGTAGCATTCTTGAACAAAATATTTTCTTGTTTAGGTTTGGTTTTGAAACCGTAACCAACATTTGGAAAAGTAACCGGTACAACCGAAGGAGCTTCGTCATCTTCAGATTCTTTATCCGCTTTAGATGCAAAGGCTTTTGATTTGGTTGCTGTAAATTGTGTTTCTGTACCGTCAGGTAATACTAACCTACCTGTAAGATTATCCGAAGCTTCCGTAATGGCTCCCGTCATTCTATAGGTTTTCTCTCCTTTATCGGCAGCAAAGGAAAGATTGATCCAATCATTCTCATATGCCAATTTGGATGTCAATTTAGTAGTGTCTAGTTTGACCTCTACTTTTGGTTTTGCGATTTCACCAGTTATGGATACGTCATAGGTTTTGCCCTGAGCAGTCAACTTGTAATCACCACGAATATCCTTAACATTCATATCATTGATTACATTTTTTGTTCCCTGTACCCAGTTTTCATAAAGTGTGGCATCCTTTTCAAAAATATCGCCAGAGGTTATCAAAAAGTTAGCGAACGCCCCGTTTTTTAAAGAACCAATTTCATTGGACTTTCCTAAAATCTGTGCCGGTGCTAGTGTTAGTGCCTCTAGAGCTTTTGTTTTTGGAAGACCATATTCAATGGCTTTCATCAATTTTTCCTTGAAATTTGAAGGCGATTTTAAATCGTAAGTAGTCAATGAGAACGGAATTCCGTTATCTGCTAAAACCTTAGGATTAGTAGGCGCCTGGTTCCAAAAACGCATATCCTGTAAAGAAACATAACCTACAGCATATGGATCTGAGACATCATAAGCATCAGGGAAGTTGATAGGTATAATGAATTTTGCATTGGTAGCTTTAATTTCATCGATGCGTTCAAATTCATTTCCGCCTCCAACAATAACATATTGTATGGCGTTGGCATCTCCAATCTTATCTGCACGTAGGTCATTTCCTTTATCCTTGGCTTCAAAGATTTGCACCATATTTTTATTAGCATTTAAAGCCTCTAAAGAAAGGTCCGTTGTATTGGAGTTTCCTTTGGCATACCAATCTGCATCGTTATACATTTGGCGTAAAAGGGCCAAGGATCCCATAAGCGAAGATGGATAGGATTGGTCTTTTACTACACTTTTGTCCAAAGAAAAATGTTGTGAAGATGCATCATCCAGAATCCGGTTAGCATCAGTCCCAGCGCCATTTAAGGCGATAAGTACTCCGGTTCCTCTAGCAATACCATCGTGAATGTGAGAGTTAACGACACCAAATCCTGCTTCTCGCAGTGTTTTCGCTTCCTTATCATCATAAGAAAATTTTTCAATCGCGTTTGCTTCCGGCATTATATGGTCATTCCAATAATAACCTTCACGAGAAGGTTCGTAATCAGCTGATCGACCCCCGCCAGATTTTTTCTTAGGTTGCTCAATTCCGAATTTAGAATAGATATCTATAAAAGATGGATAAATCGATTTTCCTTCTAAATCGACCACGATTGTATTTTTGGGCAGTGTTACATTGCTAGCCGCATTTACAACCTTTCCATTCTGGATCAATAAGGTTCCTTTTTCAATAATTTGAGTAGGCGTTACGTAAATCTTCGCATTGGTAAATGCCGTGTAGTTGTTGTTGCTGGCTTTTACACCTGCGTTCTCTGGAAAATATTCCTGAGCAAAAAGAGAGGTACTGCACCATAAAAGGCATAGCCCTAGAATCAATTTTTTCATTTGTTCTGGTTTGAATTAGTTTCTTTAAAAATACTTGAGTTCTCCTTTAAATTGGGTGCATTTCACGTTTCTTTAACAGATGTGATCCGCTATTTTAGGAATTCGTGATTTAAGGACGGTATGAATGAAAATTATCTACTGGATTCCCTTTATTTTGAGAACTATTTTAGGGTTAAATCTTGTGTCGAAATACCTTTAAAAACAGGACTTTTCTAATCGCTAGCTATAATGGAAATTTTTGGTGGTAGGGCACTAATAACCTCACCATCGCATTATAGCTTTCAATACCTTCGGGTTGATTATTAGCTTTTAAAAAGGAGTTGAAAATAGACTTAAAAACCGGTTCCATGGGGTTTTTGTAGCTATTCCAAAATACCGACATTTCCTCAAAATTTGCCTTAACCCCAGGGTTCATTTCTTTAATGATTTGGTCGAAAGCTTCTTTGTCCCCCCTTCTAATATCACTCAGACAATAATTCAAAGCATAAGCATAGGCTGCATACTTCAAATAGGGGTCGCTATTGTTGGCCGTAACCAAGTAGCCAATAAAATTGGTTTCGTTTTCAGCCGAATAACCTACTTGGTGTCCCATTTCATGGCCTACCACCACCGGAAACCTAAAATTGGGTAACAAACCATTTACTTGGGCTTCATTGGTAAACGGATTCAAATAACCCGCATAACCCATATACGTTAATCCAGTACTGAATAAAGACGTTTTAATGCTGGGTACGGAGTAGGAAAGAAAAGGATGTTTACTTTTTAAATCTTGATAACCTAGGACTGTTTTCTTAAAAACTTCTTGTTGGGAATAGGGGATGTTCACCGCTAAGGTGGAATCCTTTGTGATGCTTACCTGAGTCTCATTGGTTTTGCGAGCCAATTGTTGTGTGAATAAAAGCAATTGTTGAAAATCTTTAGATTCCGTTAATTGTAATTTTTTAGCGAGTGGCTCTCTGTAATAATTCATGCCCCACATAAAATGAAAGGTGAAATAGGCAATGGAGAGTACCATGACTACATCTCGCAAAAATCCTAATTTATGATTGTAGATACGTTTTCGGTTTTTAACAATGTAGACTATGGCCAATAATATAAGTGAAAAATAAATTAGGTCTCCGGCGGAGAAGGGAATCCAACCTAGTAAAAACCTGAAAATTTTTGATAGGTATGGGTATATGCCATTACTGTAAAATTCCTCCACCAAATTTGGATACTTTCCCAACCATTTCACCAAAATAATCTGGGGGATAATAGAAAAAGCCACTACATTTTTAAGGGAAATCTTCATTAGGTCAAAAATAGAGAAATCCTTTTGCTATATGTATTTTTGTACCGATAAAACAAGACGATGAGTAAGAATATAGATCAATTGGAGCCTAAATCTGTTTGGAAGAATTTTTCAAATTTGAACGCAGTACCAAGGCCATCCAAAAAGGAGGAACGTGTCATTAAGTTTATGATGGATTTTGGTAACCATCTTGGCCTTGAGACCTTTTCTGATGAAACTGGAAACGTAATCATTCGTAAACCGGCTTCAGTTGGGATGGAAAATAGAAAAATGGTCACCCTACAAAGCCATTTGGATATGGTGCACCAAAAAAATGAGAATACCGTCTTTGACTTTGATACTGATGGGATCCAGATGCAAATAGAAGGGGATTGGGTTAAAGCTACCGGAACCACTTTAGGTGCCGATAACGGAATGGGAGTGGCCGCTATTATGGCGCTTTTGGAGAGCACGGACATAGCACACCCGCCCTTGGAAGCTCTTTTTACCATAGATGAAGAAACGGGCATGACCGGAGCCTTCGGGTTAAAAGGGGGTGTGTTAAAAGGTGAAATCCTATTGAATTTGGACACCGAGGAAGACGATGAAATCGACATAGGCTGTGCAGGTGGTATAGATGTAACTGCACGTAGAAAATACAATCAAAAAGATGGGGTTCACGGTGATGTTGGTTTTGAAATAAAAGTCAATGGTCTTTCAGGCGGTCATAGCGGGATGGATATTGATAAGGGACTTGGTAACGCTAATAAGATTATGGGTCGTTTGCTTTATGCAGGGTTGACCTATAATATGCGCATTGGTGCTTTGGAAGGTGGAAGCTTACGTAATGCTATTCCCAGGGAAAGTACTTGTCATTTAAATATTGGCAAAAGACATGAGACCGATTTTCTAAAGGAAATACATGAATTGATAGCTATAATTAGGGAAGAGCTAAAATCTCAGGAACCAAATTTGAATATTAGTGTACTACAAGTGAAAACCGCAAAAAAAGTGATGGGCCTCGGTTCCCAAGAAAATTTAATAAAAGCTATTTATGCTGCGCATAATGGTGTGTATGCGATGAGTGCTGCGATACCTGATTTGGTAGAAACCTCTAACAATATTGCCCGCGTTCAGGTAAAAGATGGTGAAATTTTAATTGGTTGTTTAACTAGGTCTTCGGTGGAGTCTGCCAAAATGGACTTGGCAAATTCTTTAAAATCGGCCTTTGAGTTGGGTGGATTTGAAGTTGACTTTAGAGGGGAGTACCCGGGTTGGAATCCTAATCCAAATTCAGAAATACTTAAGGTAGTTGTTCAAAAGTATAAGGAGCTTTTTGTGGACGAACCTAAAGTTGTGGCGTGTCATGCGGGACTTGAATGTGGTATTTTAGGCCAGAACTATCCGGAGATGGATATGGTCAGTTTTGGACCTACTATAAAAGGAGCACATTCCCCAGATGAGCGGGTGAGTATACCCTCGGTTCAAAAATTCTGGAAATTTTTACTTCATATTCTAGAGGGTACTCCAAAAAAATAAATTCATAAAAAAAGCCCGAGCTAAATTTTTAGCTCGGGCTTTTTATTTTAAAATATACTTGATTATTCGGCTATTCCCGTTATCTCCAAATCAAAGACCAAATCAGCATTTGGTGGAATTGGTCCGCCACCTTGAGCACCATACCCTAGGTGTGATGGAATGAATAATCTTAATTTGTCACCAACTTTCATGGTCAATAATCCTTCCCTGAACCCGGCAATAAGAGGAGATTCTGTACTGTAGTCCATAGGTATGGGCATATAACCACCTGCTTGATCTCTATTCCAGTCAAAAGTGCCATACATTTTGGCAACTTCTGCATAGTTACTATCGAACAAAGTACCATCCATTAAGTAGCCACCGTACATAACATTTACTTTTTGTCCCATTTTTGGTTTTTCACCACTACCTTCTTCTAAGACCAAAACCTGTAATCCTGATGGTAAGGTTTCCGCCTTTTCTTTTTGAGCCACTAATTCTTCAGCAAATGAAGCTTTTAATTTAGTGACAGCAGCTAGTTTTTCAGCTTTCTCCTTTTCAATTGCAGCAAGTCTTTCTTCTTCATTAGCGAAATATTCTGTCATCACCTTTACGGCATCAAACTTTCTAGCCTCTTTTCCATTACGAATAATTTCTACAGTTTTCATGGTTACAGGTTCAACAGGCTTATTGCCAGCTGCTACTTTTACATTGGCTATGGAGTCCACTACATCCAAACCTTCTACAACCTCTCCAAAAACAGAATGCTTGTTATTTAACCAAGGCGTAGCGTTGTGCGTGATGAAAAATTGACTTCCATTCGTTGTAGGACCAGAATTGGCCATGGATAGAATCCCTTTTTTGTCATGTACCAATGAGTCATTGAATTCATCAATGAATTTATAACCAGGATTACCTGTTCCTGTTGCAGTGGGGTCACCACCTTGAATCATAAAGTCTTTCATAACTCTATGGAACGTAAGTCCGTCATAATATTTCTTACCCTTATACTCTTCACTTACAAAAGGATTATTTCCCTCGGCCAAAGAAACAAAATTGGCAACCGTAACCGGGGTTTTATCTTGTTCTAGGCGGACAATAATTTCTCCTTCAGAAGTAGTTATATCCGCAAATAGGCCATCACCTAAATCTGCTCTTTTACTAGTCTTGCAACTCGCCATAATCAGGGCAACCACCGCAAGTAAGTACATTTTTTTAATCATAATCGTCATTTTAATTTTCTGTTTTATCCGTTTGTTTTTCAATCTTTAATAAGGTAATCGTTGATTTTAAAGGAATATTGCTTCCTATTTTATGTTCATCCCCATGGTAGCCAAAAGCTAGAGAAGATGGAAATAGAAAAGTAGCTTTTTCATTTTCCTTTAATAATTTTACAGCATCTCTTAACCCTAAGAATAATTCTTGCTTATCTACTTTATAACTGACAATACCAATATCCTCTTTCGAATAAATGGTATCGTTGTCCAAAGTTAAAATATCATAATTGAGAAGGACAAGATCATCCGTTTTAGGAGTATAATCGTCAGAATCATTAGCATTTAAATAATGGTACCAAGAACCGGAGGCACTATGGGTATAATGCTTTAGGGAATCCTTTTCAATAATCTCCTGAATTTTTTGTTCTTCGGCCGCTAAAAGTTTACGGCTTCTTATGATGGATTCCTGAAAAAAACTTCCGCTTTTGGTCTGGACAGGTTTCCTGGGTTCAGGGCCTTCACAACTTAAAACGCCAAGTAAGATTAGTAGAAAACCAATGTTTCTCATGATTGTAGTTGCTGTTTGTATTCAGGTAATAACGATGTAAAATAAGAGATAGTATCCTCAATTGGGTCATCACTTTTTCCTCCGGCTGCGTTGGTGTGTCCACCGCCATTAAAATGCTTTCTGGCAAAATCGTTCACTGAAAAATCACCAACGGATCTAAATGAAATTTTTAAAATACCTTCATCGGCATTTTCGATAAATATTACGGCGAACTTGATACCATCTAAAGTAAGACCATAGTTTACAAAACCTTCGGTATCCCCTTTTTGGTAATTATAAGTGTCCAATTCTGCCTGACTCAACGTGATATAGGCCGTACTGAAATCCTCTAGAATCACCATGTTTTTCAAGGCGCATCCTAATAAGTGTAATCGGCTAGGGGAATTGGTATCGTAAATTCTGTGGTGAATTTCAGTGCCTTCAGCACCTTTGTCCATTAGTTTTGCCACGGTTCTGTGAGTATCACTGGTAGTCGCTGAAAATTTGAAGGAACCTGTATCCGTCATTATCCCGGTATAGATACAATTGGCCATTTCTGTAGTAATTCCCTCCTCATCTCCTAATAATGTGATAAGATTATAAACCATTTCACAAGTGGAACTCATACGAACATCAGAATACATGATTTTTGCATAATCTGAAGGTTCCTGATGGTGGTCTACCATAACGAACGTTGCCTTCGCATTTTCCAAGGATTCGCTCATTTGGCCTACTCTACCTAAATGATTGAAGTCTAAGGTGAAAATGACATCAGCTTCATTAATCCACTTTTTAGATTCTGTATTTTGTTTCTCAAAATTTAAAATCTTGTCCGTACCTGGCATCCATTTTAAAAATTTAGGAAAATCGTTGGGACTTACAATTTGCGCTTTGTGACCCTTGTTTATAAGGTAATGCCAAAGGGCCAATGTAGATCCAATTGCGTCTCCATCCGGATTTTTATGAGGAATAATCGCTATTTTCTTCGTAGTGGAAAGCAGCGTTTTAAGTGCGGTTTGATGCTCAAAATTCATGGCGGCAAAGATACAATTTAATACCAAAGGCATTAAATGGAAGCATTTAATTTTAAATGTCTTTACATCTGGCTTAATTGGAAAGTGGTAATCGGGGTGAATTTTTATCGATACTGTTGAATAGTTGCCAGTTATAGGGAAAAACGTATTTTTGCCCCAAAATTTAAGATATGACTACGAATAGAACATTTACAATGATAAAGCCTGATGCCGTTGAGAATGGACATATAGGGGCGATTTTAGAAAAAATTTCGTCTGCAGGTTTCAAGATTGTTGCTTTAAAATATACCCAATTAAGCACAAGGGATGCTCAAGGATTTTATGCTGTACATAAAGAACGTCCTTTCTTTGGGGAGCTTGTTGAGTTTATGACCAGGGGCCCGATTGTAGCCGCTATTTTGGAAAAGGAAAACGCTGTGGAGGATTTTAGAGCCTTGATAGGCGCTACCAATCCTGCGGAAGCTGCGGAAGGGACTATACGAAAAATGTTCGCTACGGATATCGCTGAAAATGCGGTTCATGGCTCTGATAGTGATGAAAATGCAGCTATAGAAGGTGCGTTTCACTTTTCAGGAAGAGAGATTTTCTAAATAGTACTATTCAGAAAAAAACAAGCTGGTTCTTAATGGATCGGCTTTTTTGTTTTAGGGATTGGATGTGAATAATCTTTGTGTGACTAGAAATCAATAAGAACTTTCTTTTATTTAATTTAGATTATACCAATACGTGAATTTACTTTTAACGTAACACCAATTTTTTAACCAAATTCTTCCCCAGTTCTTCGTTGATCATGGTTATAATTTTCGACTTACCTAGGCTGAGTTCTTCACGAAGTACAGAGGAAGATAAGGAAACAAAAAGAGTATCATTTCTTAATTCTACAGCGGTGGTATAATTTAAAACACCATTGCCCATTAATCTAGCCCATGCTTCTTTGGCATCTACTTTATCCATTCCTTTTTCCAATTTGTTTTTTTTGATAAAAGCGGATAAAGCTTCCTTCATCGATAAATTCTCGTTCTCTCGCTTCGCCATCAAGGGTTGATGTTTATAGGTTCGTATCTTTCGTATTTATAAATGAATCCATCTTGATTTTTGACGCTAAAGGAGGATTCTGAAACAGAAAGTAAAGTCTCTGTCCAGGAAGCCAGCTCTGTATGATACTGAATCAATATCTCCTCTTTTTCTAATAAAACGTCAAAAGGTTCTGCATCATCAGACGTTTCAAAAGTACCGTTGAATTTTGGGTCTACCTTCTTGCGAAACCCACTTAAGGAATCCACCTTTATAAAATCTACGGTCGTATTTACGGAGTATTCTTTCTTACTGCCGTCTTTTAAGACGACCTCCTTAATTTCCCAATACCCGTTTAGTTTCTGTAAATCTTCTTGATTGATGGAAGAGTTACAGGAGTACAAGAAAAATAATCCAACAATGAGGATCAATTTATACATCTGACAGTTTAAATATTTTATAGGATTGATGAATTTTTTTAACGATTTCCTCAGTGCGTTCGGCATGCGTATCACTGATGAAAATCTGGCCGAAATTTTCGTTGTGCACCATACCAATGATGTGGGAAACTCTATTTTCATCCAATTTATCAAATATATCGTCCAAAATCAATAAAGGGGTCACTTGACTTTGAGCTTTCATAAAATGGAATTGTGCAAATTTAAGGGCAATTAAATAGGACTTCTGTTGTCCTTGACTACCAAATTTTTTAATCGGGTAACCACTAATTTCAAAGCTTAAATCGTCTTTATGAACACCTACACTAGTATATTGTAGCGCACGGTCTTTGTCAATACTTTTCTCCAATAAATCAATAAGAGGGTCATCTAAGAGTTTACTCTCATAAGATAGTCCAACTTGTTCCGTACCCCCCGTAATAGCTTCATATTGTTCTTGAAAAATAGGTATGAAGGCTTTTAGGAATTCGGTCCTCTTTTCAAAAATGACAGTACCGTAGGTATTCAATTGCTCATTGTATACCGCAAGTGTATCTTTATTGTAAGTTCGGTTGGCTGCAAAATACTTCAGTAAAGCATTTCGTTGCGAAACTACTTTGTTATAATTGATGAGGTATTGTAAATAGTCCTTATCCGATTGCGAAATAACACCATCAATAAATTTTCGTCGAGTTTCACTGCCTTCTATGATTAAATCCCTATCCGCCGGAGAAATGATAACCAAGGGAAGAAAGCCAATATGGTCGGCAAAACGATCATATGCTTTACCGTTTCTTTTAATGATTTTTTTATTATTTTTCTTAAGACTACAAACCACTTTTTCATCCCTTCCGTCTTTTTCAAAAGAGCCATCAATGACAAAGAAATCTTCTCCATGTCTTATATTTTGGGAAGAAATAGGATTGAAGTAACTTTTTCCAAAAGAGAGGTGGTAAATAGCATCTAGAATATTGGTTTTTCCTACTCCGTTATCACCTACAAAACAGTTTATTTTTGAATCGAACAAAAGTTCTTTCGATTCAAAATTTTTGTAATTAATCAATGATAATTGTCTTAGTAGCATTAAAATTCTTGGATTTTGTAGATGGATGTGGATAAACTACCCCAAATATCCAAAAATAACGAATAAATACACTTTAGGATTTCAATAAAAACTTTATTTTTGCGCCACCAATAAAAACAGAGATGGCTACATATAAAAAAAGAGGATATAAACCCGAAACGAAAGCTGAACAGCAGGAGTTCGATGAGCAAGAAAGTACTACGGCAGAGGTGTTCAGCACCTTAGATGAAAGTGCCTCACGTTCAGAAGAATGGGTATCAAAAAATCAAAATTATATATTGGGAGCCATTGGTGTCATTGCCGTGAGCGTATTGGGTTATTTGGCATACAATCAATTTGTATTGAGTCCAAAAGAGACCAATGCCGCCAATGAAATGTATTATCCACAACAATATTTTGATCAAGCTTTGACCAGTACTACGGCAAAGGATTCTTTATTCACGTTGTCATTGGAAGGAGCAGAGGGTAAATACGGATTTTTGGATATTATAGAGGAATATCCTGGTACTAAAGCCGCTAATTTGGCGAATTACTCAGCGGGTATCGCTTATTTAAATATGAATAATTATCAAGAAGCTATTACCTATTTAGAGGATTTTAGTTCTGATGATGCTATTCTTGGAGCTTTGGCAAAAGGAGGTATTGGTGATGCGTTCATGCAACTGGAGCAACCATCCGATGCTTTAGGTTATTACGAGTCTGCAATTGCCCATAGTGCCAATGAGTATACTACGCCTAAATTTTTATATAAAGCTGGCTTGACTGCCCTTGAAATGGGTAATAAGGATAAGGCTTTGGATTATTTTCAAAGGATTAAAGACGAATATCCTAATTCTGAAAATGCAACTACAATCAATGCCTTTATTGGCATGGCTAAAAGCGGAGCTTAATGGCAACGATTAATAAAAATTTATCAGTTTATGATAAAGAAACAATCCCAAACGCGAATGGACTTCGGTTTGGGATTGTTGTTTCAGAGTGGAATCCTAAAATTACCAACGGTCTTTTTGAAGGTGCGATAGAAGCTTTAAAGGACTGTGGAGCTCAGGAATCCGATATTGTAAAGTGGGATGTTCCTGGTAGTTTTGAGCTCACCTTTGGCGCAAAGAAAATGATCAATACCCAAAAGGTAGATGCTGTCATTGCCATTGGTAGTGTAATACAAGGGGAAACTAAACATTTCGACTTTGTCTGTGAGGCAACCGCTCAGGGAATTAAAGACTTAAATGTGCTATTCGATGTACCCGTTATATTTTGTGTATTAACGGATAATACCATGCAACAGGCCATCGACCGTAGTGGCGGTATTCATGGCAATAAGGGCACGGAGGCTGCAATTGCAGCCATAAAAATGGCGGTTTTAGGTAGTTAAATCCATTACAAAATATTCCAAAATTGCAGTTGAACCTATTTCTGAAGGAAATGGTTCTCAATCGTTCAACTATTCGTTAACAATTTTTGGCATTCCTTTTAGGGACATTTTTTCTAATTTAAGTAACTTTGGTACTATGGGAATGTTAAGCAAAATAACGAAGTTGCGAAAGAATAGGCAGTTTGAATATAGCCCTAGGTTTTATGAAGGTAAGGGTAAAACGAACCCCTATAAAATTGAACCTAAATTTGATCAGTTTCGTACGACACTTAATACACCTCGCGGACTCAAAAGTAAAATCAATAGTGCACTTGATGACGCTAAAAGAAAAGGAGATCGAAATGTAAAAATTAGAACAGCACTCATTTTTGGTATACTGATTCTTGTTTTCTTATATATTATCGATTTTGACCTTTCCATATTCTTCTCCTCATAATGGCCGATATTATTAGACTTTTACCAGATCACGTGGCCAATCAAATTGCTGCGGGAGAAGTAGTTCAACGTCCGGCTTCAGTGGTCAAGGAATTGTTGGAGAATGCTATTGATGCTGACGCAACTGATATTCAACTTATCGTTAAGGATGGTGGTAAAACACTAATACAGGTCGTGGACAATGGTAAAGGTATGAGTGGTACCGATGCTCGATTAAGCTTTGAACGCCATGCAACTTCCAAAATACAAAAAGCAGAAGACCTATTTAATCTACATACCAAAGGTTTCAGGGGAGAGGCACTAGCTTCCATAGCGGCAATTGCCCATGTAGAAATGGTGACCAAAACCGAAGATGCCGAAATTGGAACTCGTATAAAAATCGAAGGTAGTAAAGTAGTCTCTCAAGAAGTGGTGGTAGCTCCAAAAGGAACATCCATGCTGGTAAAAAATCTATTTTTCAATATTCCGGCGAGGAGAAATTTTTTAAAGTCGGAGCAAGTAGAGTTTAGGCACATAACGGATGAGTTTCATAGGGTTGCATTAGCTCATCCTCAAATATCATTCAGTTTTTACAATAATGGAAGTGACGTATTTCAACTTCCGGCGAATGATTTCAGAAAACGTATCGTGCATATATTTGGAAGAAAGACCGATGAAAAACTGGTGCCGGTTAATGAGGACACGCAAGTGGTCAAAATATCCGGATTCATTCAAAAACCTGAGTTTGCCAAAAAGAGCAGGGGAGAACAGTTCTTTTTCGCCAACAATAGGTTTATAAAAAGTCCCTATTTACATCATGCAATTTTAGGGGCCTTTGAGGGATTGACACGACCTGGAACGCATCCGGGATACTTCATAAATCTTGACGTAGATCCGGCTTCAATCGATATCAATATTCATCCGACGAAAACAGAAGTAAAGTTCGACGATGAACATACGCTTTATGCCATTTTAAAATCTACCGTCAAACATAGTTTGGGTCAATTTAATGTTATACCTGCTCTGGATTTTGAGCAGGATCAGAATCTTGAAACTCCATATGCTTACAAGGATAAGGGTGCGGGCATTCCTCAAGTTTCGGTGGATTCATCTTTTAATCCGTTCGAGAATGTAAAGCCATTAAGAAGTACGGGTTCTACAAGTTATACCAAGCAGAACGTACAAGGTTGGGAAAGTATGTACGAAGGTTTAGACGATTCCTTGAAAAGTGATACCGAAAGTAATTTCCAGTTTGAATCTGAAGTCGTCAACAGTAGTATTTTTGATGGAGAAAAGGATACACCTGAAAATTCGACGACTACTTTTCAATTACGTAAGAAATATATAATTACGACCATCAAATCTGGAATGGTGGTTATCAACCAAAGTAGGGCTCATCAACGCGTACTCTATGAGAAATTTCTAAAGAATATTACGATCAAGGAAGCCATAAGTCAACAATTGTTGTTTCCTTTGACATTGTCTTTCTCAAAAGGAGAGGTGACTATATTGAATGAAATAAAGGAAAACCTGTGTACCGTAGGTTTTGTATTTGGTGCTATTGCAGATGATGGAGTAGAAATTAAAGGAGTGCCTGTTTTAGTGGCTGAAAGTGAGGTACAGATGATTATGGAGCAGTTGATTTCAGATTTTCAACAGGAAGTCCCTGGCGATAGTTTTTCGCAGAGCGATATGTTGGCTAAAACACTGGCAAAAACCTTATCCGTTAAAACTGGAGAGACATTGGATGAATTTTCACAAGTTAAATTGGTGAATGATTTGTTCGCTTGTAAGGAACCTAATGTGAGTCCGTTTAATAAAAGAATTTATATTACCATAACTGAGAACGATATTGACCGTAAATTTATCTAGATGGGAAGATTAACAGAAACTATAAAACATTTATTGATAATTAACATTCTGTTTTTTGTCGCTACTAGTCTTTATGGCAACCAGATGTACGAGTGGTTTTCACTCTATTTTCCACAAAACGAACATTTTAGATTTTGGCAAATTCTAACACATATGTTCATGCATGGCGGTTTTATGCATATCCTTTTTAATATGTATGCGCTATGGGCCTTTGGCACACCTCTCGAAAAAATGTGGGGTAGAAATAAGTTCTTGTTTTTTTACTTATCTGCCGGACTTGGTGCTGCATTAATTCATGTGGGGGTAAACTATTATTACTACAATGAGGGAATGAGCGCATTAATTAATTCGGGAATTTCTGAAAGTACCGTTCTAGATATTATCAATAGTGGTCGGTATGATACGGAATGGTACAGTATCGCAGGTAAATCTACTATCGATAATTTTTTAGGTGCTTTCAATACTCCGGTAGTTGGGGCATCTGGTGCCATATATGGAGTTCTGGTCGCGTTTGGAATGTCATTTCCCAATAGTGAACTGTTCCTCATTTTTCTACCTATTCCTATAAAGGCGAAATATTTTATTCCGGTACTTATTGCGTTGGATTTATTCTCTGGTGTGACCGGTTATAGTTTGTTCGGACAAGGTATTGCGCACTTTGCCCATATTGGAGGAGCTCTTTTTGGTTTCTTGATGATGTGGTATTGGAAAAAGAATGAGTTCAATAATAAACGATGGAATTAATTTATGGCGCAGCTCGATTTAAAATATCAATTCTCTAGATTAAATATTGCCGAAAAACTGATTGCGGTCAACGTACTGGTTTTTATCGTCAATAGTTTGGTTCCTTTCTTATTCGGACTTTCATCGAACAGTATCGTGCGATGGTTTGAATTGCCAAATGGAATTTTAGAAATACTTTACCAGCCATGGTCTATAGTTACTTATTCTTTTTTTCATGGCGGTATTGGTCACTTATTTTGGAACATGCTGCTTATTTATTTTGTAGGGCGTATTTTCTTGAACCTATTTGACGCCAAAAGATTTCTTAATGTATATCTGCTTGGCGTAATCCTTGGTGGTTTGTTCTTTGTATTGGGTTATAATGTATTTCCTGCATTTTTTGATACAACTGCTTATTTGATAGGAGCGTCTGCAGGAGCAAGCGCCATACTAATTTTCATCTGTACCTACCTTCCAAATCAAGAAGTCCGGGTTATTTTCTTTAATGTTAAATTATGGTATGTAGGCGCTTTTGTAGTGTTGATGGATTTGGTACAATTACCCATGAGTAATTCTGGTGGACACTTGGCCCATTTAGGTGGGGCTCTTTTAGGGTATTTGTATGCCAGTCAGTTGTTGAAGGGAACAGATATTGGATCCGGATTTGCAAAGTTTGTGGATGGAATAGTCAGTCTATTCAACAGATCGGAACGTAAAGCACCAATGAAAACGGTTTATAAGAATCAAGGCCCTAAACCATCGGCTACAGGTAAGGCGGATTATGATAAATTGACCAAGCAGAAGAAGATAGACGCAATCTTGGATAAGATTAGTAAGTCTGGTTATGAAAGCCTTTCCAAATCTGAGAAGGACTTCCTTTTTCAAGCGGGGAAGGAGAATTAACTATATGGGTGGACTCTCATTTTTTCAAAAACTAATATTCCTTCTGAATATCCTTTTTTCAATTGCTCTTTTTATTGCTTGCATTGTCCCACATACCACATCGGCTAGTTTGGCTTTTTTCAGTTTGGTGGTACCTATATTGGTAGTTTTTAATTTTCTTTTTCTATTCTTTTGGATTTTTAGGATGAGGCGTCAGTTCATCTTATCCCTGGTAACATTGCTCTTCGGGTATTTTTCCATGGGTAATTTCATTGGTTTTTCTGGTAATCCTAAAATGGTAGAAAAAGAGGATTCTTTTTCCATCTTAAGTTTTAATAGTTTGGGATTTCGAGGAAAACAAGATGAGTGGAAAAGCGTGGCAGGGGATACCATCGTACGATTTATTGCTGATGAAAATCCAGACATTATTTGTTTTCAAGAATATGATCAACGAAAAATAGACATTACTGAGTTTAAATACTATCCTTTTAAAACCAAAAGAAATGACCGGTATGAAATGAAAGGAGGGAAAAATTTAGGCATATTTTCTAAACATAAGATAATTGAAAGTAATGTTATCAAATTCTCTGATACTTACAACGGTGCTATGTATGCAGACATTGTAATTCTAAAAGATACAATAAGAGTATACAATGTTCATTTAGAGTCTTTTGGTGTGAGACCTAGCAGCATTAAAAAAGAAAGGTCTGATAGGTTATTTAAAAGACTAAGAACTTCTTTCGCCAAGCAGATGGAACAATCTAATATCGTTTGTAAGCATATGGAAAAAAGTCCTCATCCAAATATAGTCTGCGGGGACTTTAACTCGACTCAGTTTTCACGGGTGTATTTGAATATTAAGGGAGAATTAAAGGATACCTTTTTAGAAAAAGGAACTGGTTTGGGTTCGACCATTCAATTTTGGAAGTTCCCATTCCGTATTGATTATATTCTTGTAGATCCAGGAATGGAAGTCTTGTCTCACACCAATTATAATATAGAGTTATCTGATCATGAGCCCATAATGGCCTCAATCAAATTGGGTGCCGATTAGCAGACAGTCCACAGTATCGGCCAAGATGTGAATCAAAAGTGCCAGTCCAAATATTCTTGTTTTTTTTATGGCGAATAGTGCAACGTAAATAGCAATAGCCCAATACGAATGAAACGTATGAAAACCTACGCTACATCGGTTTGGGTCAAATATGGGATTGGCCCAAAGATGGTCTACGTCGATTAGAATTCCTAAAAGTAAAATAATGGCTGCTTTTAGTTTAAAGTAATTGTAAAAGTAGAAAGCAATGATGATGGGTACGATAAAATGTATTCCGTAATGAGCAATAAACCTAAACATACTATTATTTTAATTTGACCTCTTTAAGATAGCTTACGGAGTTAGGGCCTACATTAAATAATAAATCTAATATGCTGGAGTTGGGTATAAATTCATTTCTATCGGAAAATACCTGAACATATTCCTCCTGTTCGAATAAAGGAATTTTTTTGGTACTTACCAAATGCCTTATATCCTTCATATCCTTAGGTTGTTCTACAAAAGTATCCGTAGTCAATTTTGGCATCTCCAATTGTAGGCAATCCATTACGGTTTCGATGGTATTTAAATTAAATTCCATCAAACTATCAAAAGTGTTGGAGTAAAGGGGTTTAATGTCATCCTCGTAAAACTCAAAAAATGGAGACGTTCTATAGGCAGTTTCTAAAGTTCGCCAATGCTGACGTTGCCAAGGATAGGAATTGTCCATGGTAACATCCTTATACTTTTGCCTTCCATTAGACTTCCCTACATGAACTATTGGAATGCTTAACATATGCTGACCTCTATCCGTACATAAATAACACCTATTTCTATAGGTCTGTTTTTGATAATTATCATTGACTTCCCAACAAACCTCTTGTTGTGCAATAAAGCTGAAGGTAATGATATTGGGAAAATAGGTAGGATGTACTAATTGCATAAATCTGAATTATCCTTTGGCTTTTTTACGCTTCCAAAACCAGTTTCCAATAAAATACGCTACTAATAGAATTAGAAAATATTTAAAATAGGATTGTGGTTCTCCATTACCATTAACCGTAGTAAAGATTCGGTCCCATCTAGGTCTCCAATTACTCATGCCTTCCGTAAAGTTGTCAAAGCTCATCCAAATGAAAATGGGCGTACCTACAATATGATTTTCTGGTACATACCCCCAAGCCCTACTATCTTCTGAGTGGTCTCTATTATCACCCATCATCCAATAATAATCTTGTTGAAAGGTATAGCTGGTTGCTGGTTGACCATTAATACTTATCTGATTACCCGAAATCGAAATATCATTCCCTTCATATTCACGGATGATTTTTTTATATAATGGTAATACTTTTAAATTCAAGTCTACCGTTGTTCCTTTTTTAGGGATGTAAATAGGTCCTAGTTGACTATAGTTCCAAGGGTAGTCAGGACTTTGTGGAAAAAGATTGATGCCTCGTCTTCCTTTTGGTGCTACTTGTTGTACTATAGAATCAATATTGGAATCTTTTCTAAGGGTTTCCACCATTTCTGCGGTTAAAGGCACAGATCGCTCACGGTCTGTAACCTCCTTCAATGAAAGCCTATACTTGGAGATAACATCCGCTGGAAATCCTGAGCTTTTTGTATAGAGTTCCAATTGTCCATTAGCACCTTGATTGTAGCCCATCAAATATTTGTTGACAGCTTGTGCCTGATCTTGATTTAAAGAATTGGAGATATATTTTCTGGTGAAGTCCGTCACCCCAATTTTCCCTAATGTTTTTGACGAAACCCCTTTTGAACTGTAAATTGTATAATCAAATTGTGGTTTGGCACTTCCGGGTAATTCCAATTGTTTGCCATTGATAAATACATATCCATCTCGAACTTCCAATGAATCCCCAGGAACACCGACACAACGTTTTACGTAATTTGATTTTTTATCGATAGGCTTATCAACTCCTTTTTCTTTTTTGAAAAACACTCGTACCGTATCCGCAGGCCAACTGAACACCACAATATCATTGCGTTCCACTTTAGTAAAACCAGGAAGCCTAAAATAGGGGAGTTGTGGTTTTTTTAAGTAGGAGCGAACACCTAAAACCGGAAGGGTATCATGTACCATAGGCGCTGCCACTGTAGTCATTGGCGTTCTGGCTCCATAATGAAACTTGCTTACAAATAGAAAATCACCCACCCTAAGGGTTCTTTCCAATGATCCGGTAGGTATTACATACGGTTGTATAAAATAGGTATGCACCAAAGTAGCTGCTACGATTGCAAATAAGATAGAACTCACCCATTCACCCATGGCTGTTTTGGGTTGTAAGCTCCTATCTTCAATATATTTTACATCTAATGCGTAGTTTACATAGAAGATGTAAAATCCTAAGGTTAGCACTACTATCCAAGTTTCTAACCTACTATTTCTACCAAAACTCCTAATCGTCTCCACCCATATCACCGGAAACATCAATAGGTTGATTATAGGAATGAACAATAATACGGTCCACCATTTTGGTCTATTGATAATTTGCATCAATACAATGGCATTGTAAACTGGAATTGCAGCTTCCCAGGCTTTTCTACCTGCTTTTACATACAATTTCCAAGTCCCTAAAAAATGTATGACCTGTACGATCAGAATGAAAATTATCCACTGTGTACCATTCATAGTATTTGTATTTTATTATTGTTGGAAGTGATTATCTATTTTATTGGGCATCCAACTTGTAAAGGTTTGTCTTGAAACTACTGTATTGTTACTTTTATTAACCTAGGTTTAACACATCTCTCATAGAGAATACTCCCGTTTTGCCAATAATCCATTCAGCAGCAGTAACCGCTCCTAAAGCAAAACCTTCTCTATTGTGTGCTGTATGCTTTATTTCTATACTATCTACCATGTTATCATAAGTAACGGTATGTGTTCCTGGGGTTGTGCCAATACGTTTTACGGTGATAGGCAATACCCCATCTCCCTTTTGGTTCAACTCCCATTTTTTATAGTCGGAATTTTTGATAACTCCCTCTGCCAACGTAATAGCCGTGCCACTAGGAGCATCCAATTTTTGGGTATGGTGAATTTCCTCTAAACTCACCTGATATTCGGGTAGTTTTTGCATCATTTTAGCCAAATAATTATTTAGCTCAAAAAAAATATTAACCCCTAAACTAAAATTGGAAGCATAAATGAAAGCACCTTTATTTTTATGACACGAAGAAACGGCATCGTCGTATTTGGATAGCCAGCCTGTGGTGCCAGAAATTATTGGGACATCGTTCTCCAAACACATGGTGATGTTTTGAAACGCAGCCTCCGGTAAACTGAAATCAATAGCTACATCCATGGTGCTGAAATCTATCTTAGTAGTATCCATATCAATTTTAGCTACGATTTCATGATTACGATTAAGGGCGACTTGCTCAATCATTTTGCCCATTTTACCATAACCAAAAAGTGCAATTCTCATTCTTAAAATTTTATGGTTAGTACCATCCCATAATTGGGACTGTTCGTCACTTGATTTAAATCGAGATAAGGTTGAAAATCAAAACTCAGATCATCATCAATATTAAACTGTTTTAGGTGTGCGTCCACATTGGCATCTATAATATTCAAGGCGTACATACCAATCGCTACAACTAGCCAGAGGTCACGGTCACGTTGAAAACGTTCTTGTTGGCCTTCTAAATCATTTTGATCTAAATCTGGAGGATCTCCAGGAGAATTGTCGCCGTTTATGTCATAAAATTGATCGTCCGTAAAACCAGCTTGTCGTCTTTTAAACGCTGTTCTAAATTGTTGGTAGTTATCGTTGTTCCAAGTATAAGCATATATACTACCACCGATAGCACCATAAACAATAGGTGCTTTCCAATAGCGTTTATTATAGATTTGTCCCAACCCTGGCAGGATAGCCGAAAAGAATGCGGCTTTACTAGGAGCCAACGGATTTATTTCTTTTCTTTTTACGAATAGGGAATCCTCTATGATAACACCTTCCTCTCCAATAGAGGATTGAATGCTGTCCTTTTCAGTAGTAGGAACAGTTTCTTTTTCTTCTTGAGAATAGGAAACATTTATAAAAATGAAGAGGAAAATGAATATGGTTGAATAACTACGCACCGGTTATCAATTTTTTGATACGGTCAAATTCTTCCTGAGAATTAAAGGGTATTGTAATTTTTCCTTTTGCTTTATCAGACGCCTTTATATCCACTTTTACGGAAAGTACATCCGTCAATTCCTTAATTCCTTTGCGAACAAAAACGGCCGGGTCTTTCTGTACCGCTTTATTAATCTCTTTGGATGCATCATCCTTCGCATGATATGTTTTAACAGCACTTTCCGTATCCCTGACCGATAGATTACTGCTGATTATTTTTTCATATAGCGCAATTTGATCTTGCTTTTTCTCGATGTTCACCAAAGCCCTACCATGACCCATACTCAAAAAGCCGTCGCGCATTCCGGTTTGAATAATTGGGTCTAGCTTCAATAGCCTAAGGTAATTGGCAATGGTCGATCTCTTTTTACCAACGCGATCGCTCAACTTTTCCTGGGTAAGATTAATTTCGTCAATTAGACGTTGGTAGGAAAGTGCAATTTCTATGGGATCTAAGTCTTGGCGCTGGATATTTTCCACCAAGGCCATTTCTAAAGATTCTTGGTCATTGGCGATACGGATATAGGCAGGAATTGTTTCCAAACCTAAAAGCTTGGAAGCCCTATATCTTCGTTCCCCTGAAACTAATTGGAATTCATTAAAGCCTAACTTTCGAACAGTAATTGGTTGTATCACTCCCAATTCTTTAATAGAAGTGGCCAATTCCTTTATAGATTCATCATTGAAATTAGATCTGGGTTGAAAAGGATTTACTTCGATATGATCTAAGTCGATTTCGATAATATTGCCAACAACCTTGTCGGCATTCTTATCAGTAGCAGTTTTTATATCATTTTCTGGATCTTTCAAAAGTGCTGAAAGTCCTCTTCCCAAAGCTTGTTTCTTTGTCGCTTTTGCCATACTAAACCGTCTCCTTATTTTTTTTGACTATTTCATTCGCCATGTTCAAATAATTGGTGGCGCCTTTACTTGCAGCATCATATTTAATGATACTTTCCCCGTAACTTGGTGCTTCGCTCAAACGCACGTTACGCTGAATTACCGTATCGAATACCATATCCCCAAAATGTTTACGCACCTCATCTACCACTTGATTGGAGAGGCGTAATCGAGAATCATACATGGTCAATAACATTCCTTCAATATCCAAATCTGGATTATGAAGTCTCTGTACACTTTTAATGGTATTCAAGAGTTTACCAAGACCTTCAAGCGCAAAATATTCACATTGTATAGGTATGATGACAGAATCTGCAGCGGTTAACGCATTCAGGGTTAAAAGTCCCAAAGAAGGTGCGCAGTCTATTAAAATATAATCATAATCTTTTTTAAGGTCGATTATGGCTTTTTTTAGCATGTACTCACGTTCATCCTTATCCACCAATTCAATTTCAATGGCTACCAAATCGATATGTGCAGGAATCAAATCTACGTTTGGGGATGTAGTGGGAATAATCGTTTCCTGTGCATTTTTGGTATGTTCAAAGAGCTGATAGGAGCCGAGTTCTACACCATCGACATCTATGCCTAATCCAGAAGTTGCATTCGCTTGGGGATCCGCATCTATCAACAGCACCTTTTTCTCCATAACCCCTAGTGAGGCAGCCAGATTTACGGTGGTGGTAGTTTTTCCTACTCCTCCTTTTTGATTTGCTATAGCAATAATCTTGCCCATATTAAAAGTAAGTTAGGCCGTAAAAATACGATTATTTACGGGGCTATTGAAAGGATTTTGTTAACACTAGGTGAATAACCAAAGGCAATCCTTTAAAATAAGGTTAAACTTTTAATTACTAAAGTGTTAGGATATCGTTGTCTAGATTTTATGCTTTTTCATTAACAAGGTTGTACTCCTAAATTAGTGATCTTCTTTATTGTCGAGATTTAGACTGTCCTCATATTCGATAAGATAGATTTCTTCGTTCTTTTTTTTGAGGTAATATTGTTCTCTTGCGAATTTTTCAAGTTCTCCTTCATCGGAGAGTTTTTCTAATATTTTTTTATCCTTTGCAATTTCCATTTTTAAAAACTCCTGTGTTTTTTCTAACTTTTTAATTTCCTTTCTTAATTCCAGGTGAATTAAAAGGGAGTTGGTGTCGAAAAAAAGCATCCAAACTACAAAGACGGTCAAAACCAATACATACATATTGGTCATGATCTTGAACCATTTTTTTTGCTTTACCGTTTTTAAACCCATTAGGACTGCATTAGTTTTTCGTTGATAATGGTACGTACAATATCTACGGCAACGGTATTGTATTTATTATTGGGAATAATGATATCCGCATACTCTTTAGTAGGTTCGATGAACTGTTCGTGCATGGGTCTAATGATCGATTGATATTTTTCCAAGGTTTCATCTAAATTCCAACCCCGTTCGTTTACGTCTCGCTTTAGCCTTCGAATTAAACGCTCATCCGTATCTGCGTGTACGAATATTTTAATATCGAACATTTTACGAATGGCAGGATTGGTCATGATCAAAATACCTTCCACGATGATTACTTTGGTAGGGTGGGTTAAGACCGTTTTCTGCGTGCGGTTACATTCTAAGAAAGAATATACGGGTTGTTCAATCGATTCACCTTTTTTTAAGGCAATCAAATGCTTCTCTAACAACTCAAAATCTATGGAGTTTGGGTGGTCAAAATTGGTTTTACGTCTTTCGGCTAGACTTAAATGCGATAAGTCGTTATAGTAGGAATCCTGTGAAATCACCCCAACTTCCTCATTAGGCAACTCGTTAATAATCTGATTGACCACAGTGGTTTTTCCACAACCGGTACCGCCAGCTATTCCTATAATCAGCATATTCTTTTCTTTGGTTCAAAAATACATATTTGAATTTCAAATTTCTACTAAACTTAAAAATCAACTTTTATTAACATGGCTTGTATGGTTAAGTCTTATTTTTGCCGGATGCAGCAGGAAAATGTAAAACCGAACTTCGAATTCGTAGCCTTAATGGCTTCTTTAATGTCTATTGTAGCCTTGGCAATCGATGCTTTAATCCCTGCCATGGCAGAAATTGGTATAGCGGTTAATAACCTTGATCCCACCAAAAATCAGCTTTTGGTCACGATGATGTTTTTAGGATTGGGTGTAGGACAATTGTTTTTCGGACCTTGGTCAGACAGTATTGGTCGTAAACCTATTGTCTATATTGGATTTACGGTGTTCCTGGTAGCAAGTATAGTTTGTCTTCTTGCGCCTAATTTGGAAATAATGCTCATAGGTCGCGTGCTTCAGGGAATAGGATTATCGGCCCCAAGAACCATCAGTATCTCAATTATTAGGGATACTTATAAAGGCGATTATATGGCAAGAATCATGTCTTTTGTCACCGCTTTTTTTATTCTTGTTCCCGTAGTGGCACCTGCAATAGGGCAGGCGATTATGAATATGATGGGATGGGAAGGAATTTTTTACATGCAATTGCTTATGGCCCTTTTCGTGGGATTATGGTTTTGGAGACGTCAAGAGGAAACCCTTAAACCACAGTTTAAAGTACCTTTTTCTTTTAAGGTTTTTATTGATGGTACTCGAGAAATTTTCAAGTATAAGGAAACGGTTTCCTGTACGCTGATTTCAGGTTTGATAACCGGTTCATTCTTGGTGTATCTAAGTTCTGCGCAGCACGTATTTCAAGAATTATACGGATTAACGGATACATTTACCTATGTTTTTGCCGGACTCGCATTTTCCGTTGGAATTTCCACTTTAATGAACGGTACCCTTGTGGTCCGTTTTGGAATGCGAAACCTTGCTTTTCTAGCACTATTGACATTTACAACAGTAGCTCTAGGGTATAGTATTTTCTTTTGGAATTCGCCAGACCCAAGTTTGGCCGTGCTATTGGTTTCCCTTTCGTTATTGTTCCTTTGCCTTGGTTTTGTTTGGGGAAACATGCGTTCCATTGCCATGGAGCCTATAGGTCATATCGCAGGAATTGGAGCGGCAATAACCGGGTTTATTTCAACTATTCTTTCGATTCCGATATCCATTTATGTGGGGACATTCATTACGGATTCCGTATGGGCATTATTCTTCGGTTTAGGGGTTTGTGGTCTGTTGTCCTTGGTGCTTTTTATAGTTTTTAAGACCCGACCATTATTTGCAAAAAACCATGCATTTACCAACTAGGTTTTACTTAATCTTCAAGATAGAATTAAACTATTCTATCTTGAAGACTAAGAAATTGAAGTTTTTTAGTTATAAATTTTAGAAAATGGAATTCGCTTTAAATGTTAAAGCGCATTGTCCATTATTTCCTTTACTACTTCAGGATTCAAAAGTGTGCTGGTATCTCCTAAATTATCAGTATCCTTACTGGCGATTTTACGTAAAATACGTCGCATAATCTTACCGCTTCGGGTTTTTGGAAGTCCGCTCACAAACTGAATTTTGTCCAATTTAGCGATAGGTCCTATTTGTTCCGTAATCTGTTGATTGATTTCCCTTCTCAAATTATCACGGTCCCGGGTTTCGCCAAATTCCTTTAAGATGACATAGCCATAAAGCGCATTTCCTTTGATTTCATGCGGGAAACCTACTATGGCAGATTCAGCTACAGCTGGATGCTCGTTGATAGAATCTTCGATAGGTGCCGTTCCTAAATTATGTCCTGATACAATGACCACATCATCCACACGACCTGTGATACGGTAATAGCCTACCGCGTCACGTAAAGCTCCATCCCCTGTAAAATACATATCCTTGTAGGCTGAAAAATAGGTATCTCTATAACGGTCATGATTTCCCCAAATGGTTCTAGCAATAGAGGGCCATGGGAATTTGATGCACAAACGCCCATCAACCTGATTCCCTTTGATTTCTTTACCATTTTCGTCCATTAGCGCGGGTTGAATCCCGATAAATGGTAAGGTGGCATAGGTTGGTGCTGTTGGTGTTACATAAGGAATCGGGGTAATCATAATTCCTCCTGTTTCGGTTTGCCACCAAGTATCTACAATCGGACTATTTCTTTTTCCGACGTTATTATTGTACCAATGCCAAGCCTCTTCGTTTATAGGTTCCCCAACAGAACCTAGTACTTTAAGACTGGATAAATCATGCTTTTCTACAAAGTCAAGATTTTCTTTTGCCAAAGCTCTAATAGCGGTGGGTGCGGTATAAAACTGATTTACTTTATGCTTTGCAACTACATCCCAAAAACGACCAAAATCAGGATAGGAGGGAACCCCTTCGAACATTAGGGTAGTAGCCCCGTTTGCCAATGGTCCGTATACAATATAAGAGTGACCGGTTATCCAACCAATGTCCGCAGTACACCAATACACATCATGTTCTCGATATTGGAATACATTTTTAAACGTATACGCTGTATAAACCATATAACCTGCAGTAGTATGGACCATACCCTTAGGTTTACCGGTAGAACCCGAAGTGTAAAGAATAAACAAAGGGTCTTCGGCATCCATTACTTCGGCAACACAATCGGCATAAGCTTCATCCAATAAAGGTTGTAGCCAAGTGTCCCTGCCTTCTTCCATATGTATTTTGGCACCGGTTCTTTTAACGACCAATACATTTTCAACACCGGGACAATCTTCCAGAGCTTTATCCACAATTCCTTTTAAGTCGATGGATTTTGAACCTCGATACGAACCGTCTGACGTCAAGACCATTTTACAATCAGAGTCATTGATTCTAGTGGATAATGCATTAGCAGAAAATCCCGCAAATACTACGGAATGTATGGCTCCTATACGGGCACAAGCCAAAAGGGCTACGGCAAGTTCTGGAATCATAGGAAGGTAAATACAAACGCGATCTCCTTTTTTGATACCATGGTCCAACAAAACATTGGCCATGCGGCATACGCGTTCGTGTAATTGTCTGTAAGTAATATGAACGGCTTCTTCTTTTGGGTCGTTCGGTTCAAAAATGATAGCGGTTTTACTCCCTCGTGTAGGTAAGTGCCGGTCCAAACAGTTTTCGGTAATATTCAATTTAGCGCCTTCAAACCATTTGATCTCCGGTTTGCTGAAATCCCAACTCAATACATTATCCCATCTTTTGCGCCATACAAAATGCTCTTCCGCAATTTCCTCCCAAAAGGCTTCTGGGTTTCTGACCGATTTTCGGTAGACTTGAAAATATTCCTCTAAATGCTTGATGTGATAATTACTCATTTTTGTTTCTAAATTTTATGTGCGTAAATGGTCAAGATACTCTAGACCGATTAATTCTTTTTAATGTCCCGTTGCTTCCCCGGCACCACTAGGTATCCTGATATCTTCAACGATATCCTGAACGTCTTGCGGTGGTGGTGGTGTAAATTGTAATACGAGAATTGCTACTATAAAGTTAGCGATCATGGCGATACTACCAAATCCTTCTGGGGAAATTCCGAACCACCAATCTGCAGCAGTTCCGCCACCAAACCAACCAAACTTAAATTTGGTCATGTAGAACAGCATAAGTATGATGCCTACTACCATTCCACTAATCGCACCTTCCTTGTTCATTTTCTTATAAAAAATACCCAGTACGATTGCGGGAAAGAACGAAGCAGCTGCCAAGCCAAAAGCTAAGGCCACCACGGCAGCAACAAATCCTGGCGGATTAATACCAAAATACCCAGCTATTACAACGGCAACGGTAGCCGCGCCTCTAGCCACCCATAATTCCGCTTTGTCCGAAATATTAGGTTTGAATGTTTTTTTGACCAAATCATGCGAAACCGAGGCTGAGATGACCAATAATAATCCTGCTGCGGTGGAAAGTGCTGCGGCAAGGCCGCCGGCAGCTACTAAAGCAATGACCCATGCTGGTAAATTGGCGATTTCTGGATTGGCCAATACCATGATATCATTGTCAATGGTTAGTTCGTTTTTATCTTTATCAGCAACATATTGAATCTTGCCATCTGAATTTTTATCATCAAAGGTTAATAGTCCGGTTTCCTCCCAGTTTTTAAACCAAACCGGCATGCTAGAATACTCCTCATTACTCACGGTATTGATCAAATTGGTTTTTGCAAAAACCGATACGGCTGGAGCAGTGGTATATAAAATAGCGATTAATAAAAGCGCAAGTCCGGCCGATTTTCGGGCATCCTTTACTTTTTTAACGGTAAAGAATCGTACGATGACGTGTGGTAATCCTGCTGTACCCACCATCAATGCCAAGGTAATGGCAAAAATATCTACGATGGATTTTGAACCATTGGTATATTCGTTAAATCCAAGTTCTGTAGAGAGTCCGTCAAGCTTATCCAATAAATAAGTTCCAGAGCCATCGTTGAGGGTTGATCCCATCCCTAATTGCGGAATCGGATTTCCGGTCATTTGAATCGAAATAAAAATAGCGGGCACCATAAAAGCAAAAATCAACACACAATACTGTGCAACTTGAGTATAGGTAATGCCTTTCATCCCACCCAAAACGGCATAGAATAAAACGATGACCATTCCAATAATTACACCGGTATTTATATCTACTTGAAGAAAACGAGAGAACACGACACCTACACCACGCATTTGTCCGGCCACATAGGTGAACGAAACAATAAGGGCGCAGATTACGGCAACGATACGTGCCGTTTTGGAATAATAGCGATCACCGATAAAATCAGGGACCGTAAATTTCCCAAATTTCCTGAGATAGGGCGCTAAAAGTAATGCCAATAAAACATAACCTCCCGTCCATCCCATTAAATATACAGAACCGTCATATCCAGCAAAGGAGATGATTCCTGCCATGGAAATAAACGAAGCGGCAGACATCCAATCTGCTGCTGTAGCCATTCCGTTTGCCAATGGCGAAACACCGCCGCCGGCTACATAAAAATCACTGGTGGACCCAGCTCTTGACCAAATGGCAATTCCAATATAAAGGGCGAAAGTAACTCCTACTAAAATATACGTCCAGGTTTGAACACTCATGCGATGGTTGGTTTAGGTTGTGGTTAAGGGCTAATCGTCGTATCCGTATTTTTTATCCAATTTGTTCATCAATCGAACGTAGACAAATATCAAAATGACGAAAACATAGATAGATCCTTGTTGTGCGAACCAAAATCCCAATTTGAATCCACCGATTTGAACAACATCTAACGCATCTTTAAGAAGAATGCCTGCGCCAAAAGAAACCAAAAACCAGATGGATAATAGGATGAAAAGATATTTCACATTTTCTTTCCAGTAGGCAGTCGCTTTTTTTTGTTTCTCAGACATGGGGTCGGGTTTTTTTAAAGGTCTCTGAAATTAGGTAAAAAAGTTCAATTGGGAAGGAAAACAACACCGCTACTAGAATCTTTTTTAGCTCCGGTAACGGATGACAGTACATTTATTTGCTGCTCTATTCGCAAAACCCCCATCAAGGCAAAGACCAGTGCTTCTTTGAACTCGATGATTATTTTTTCAGGGATGATGACCTTGGTTGCCTTCCCCAATTTTTCCTGTAAGGTGTCCATGAAAAATGAATTTAAGGCACCACCACCTGTAACCAAGAGACTTTTGTGATCGCCATTTGAATTTAACCGAATCTGTTGCTCGATTTTCTCACAAATATGGTGGACACTGGTATGCAGTAAATTTTCTATGGAATCATTGGTATCCTCCACAATAGGAACGACTTCAGCTAAAAACCATTCGTAGCCAATTGATTTTGGATGCGGTTGTAAGTAGTATTTTAACTCGTTAAGGCGTTTTAGCATGGAGGGATTAATCTGGCCACCTCTCGCTAACTTTCCGTCCTTGTCATACTCTAGGTTTACTTTCCTAGTAATGTAATTTAAAATCATATTAGCAAGACCGATATCATAGGCAATACGTTTACCCTTTACATCGAACGAAATATTACTGATACCCCCTAAATTGAGACAGAAATCATAATTTCCAAAAAAGGTTCGGTCACCAATAGGAACTAAAGGTGCACCTTGTCCGCCCAAAGCCAAATCATTCGTTCTAAAATCACAGATAACCTTATGGCCGGAAGTATTGGCCAAATGCTGACCCGATCCTACCTGAAAAGTGAGACCCATTTCTGGACGATGATGCGTGGTGTGTCCATGGCTTGCGATATAATCTACCTCTAACTGATTCTCCTGAATAAACTTTAGTGCTTGACCTCCCAACCACGTACCGTAGGTATTATGTAATTCAATTAATTTTTCTGCGGATAAACTGATGGCGTCCTTCAGTTCATCCTGCATTTCTTGGGTATAGGATACACTCTTTGTTTTTTTGATATCAAATTTCAAAGCTCCTTTTTCATCCCAAATATGGCAATAGGCTAAATCCAGGCCATCTAACGAAGTGCCGGACATCAACCCAATAATTTTATAGACTTTCATTATTAATTTATTTTTGGTTCAACTATAACGTTGACTATCTGTTTAAGCTAGTGAAACGGGTAAAGTTCCTTTGGCTTGTATTTCTCCCAAAAAATGGGCAGTGGCCACATCTTCAAAAACTTTGAAATTTTGATAAACAATAACGGTAGCCACACTTTTTGAAATCTCAAAATAGGATAGAGCATAGGGATTTCCAAAATGGTAGAGCACCACATTCTTATGTTCTAAAAGTTCGTTTATGAATTCAATTTCTTCCGGTAAAAAACCAAAAGCATTGGTCGGTTTTATTTGGGGCGGAGTCAATAGTAACAAAATATCCTCTTCATGCTCTACTTCTTTCTTCATCTCCTGTACTAATGCTTTCAGTTCATCTTCAGAGGTTTCAGTACTGTAGCGTTTGAAGGTTAAGGTGCAATAATTACGTTCTCTAAACTCTTCAATTAAACTCGAAGAACCTATATGTATGGTGATGGACTCTTCCGCTATTTTCCGGTTAAGTTCAGTAGGGTCAGTCAACTCTTGATTCGAAGTTGATAATTGCGTTTGAAAAGCTTTTTCTTTAAGCTTCCAAATACGTTCTAAACTTTCATCAATTTGTGTTTTAGAAGCATTTTTTAGAATCATTTCGATGCCATCCTCAATATGTTCCGCAAAGCACAGAATATCATTACCAGCATCAAAGGCCAACCATTCCAATTCTCCGTGAATCGGATAATTTTTGGAAACGGCATGCATATTTAAGGCATCGGAAATTACCACACCTTCAAAGCCCATTTCTTGGCGTAAAAGTCCGGTAATAATGTCTTTATTAATGCTTGAAGGTAGTTCTGGATTTTTGGTTAACGCAGGAACGGATAAATGACCCACCATGACTGCATCTACCCCTTCATTTATAAGTTCTTGAAAAGGATACAGCTCATTTTTCAGCAATTCTTCTTTCGATTTTTCAATTACAGGTAAACCCAAATGGGAGTCGGTCGCCGTATCGCCATGACCCGGAAAATGTTTGATACTTGTTAAAATCCCTTCACTTTCAGTGCCTTTTACGTATGCCTTGGCTAAATCTAGAACAGCTTGTTTGTCATCGCCAAAAGAGCGATATCCAATCACAGGATTGTTAGGATTGTTATTAATATCCACGACAGGGGAGAGGTTCCAATGGATACCTGCCGCTTTGCAATCTTTTGCAATTTGTTTCCCAACTTGGTAGGTTAAATCAGCATTGTTCTTATTGGCACCAAGGGTAATGGCATACGGATATTGAGGTGTGTTTTCAATCCGCATGGCAAGTCCCCATTCCGCATCAATCGAAATTAACAAAGGATATTTAGCCGCTTTCTGATATCGTAAAATCAAAGATTTTAAGGTCTCAAAACTGTTTTCATTCTTGATTACTTTTTTCTTGCCCTCAAAATTGGTGGCTGCACTCGCCCTGGAATGAAAGAAACAGAGTCCGCCCACATGATGTTTTGAAATCAGTTTTTCAAGTTGTTGAATTTCTTCTTCGGTATCATTGATAAAAGCCGCAGGCATAAAAAGTTGACCCACTTTTTCCGGTTGAGGTTAGTGCTTTTTTTAACTCTTTTAGATTTATGGAATTATTCACGGGGAGCTGCTGTTTTTTTACCGAAATCGGCAGGATAGGTTATAAATTTTAAAAGGAAAAGTGCGGGTAGTGCGGCAATGACCACCCAAACAAAAAAGCCGCCATATCCTAACCATTGTTGCATATAGCCACTAATCATGCCTGGTAACATCATGCCCAAGGCCATAAAACCCGTGGCAATGGCATAATGCGATGTTTTGGATTTTCCTTCCGCAATATAGATGAGGTACATTAAGAAAGCCGCGAACCCAAAACCATATCCGAACTTTTCAAAAATTACGGTAGTAGTAACCGCATAAATATTCGTGGTATTGGTCATGGCCAAAATGGCATATAAAATGTTTGGGACATTGAGGGATAGCACCATGGGGAGCATCCATTTCTTTAATCCATCACGGGAAATTAAAATACCACCTAAAATGCCGCCAATAGAAAGAAAGATAACACCGGCAGTTCCAAATATGGTCCCTAATTGTTCCGTTGAATATCCTAAACCGCCTTTATCAGGGCTATCCAATAAAAAAGGGGAGGTCATTTTTACCAACTGTGATTCGCCAAGCCTATAGGTGAGAATAAATGCTAAAGCGATACCGATACCCGGTTTTTTAAAAAATGAGGCAAATACTTCCAAAAAACCCTTTGGTTTTTCCTGAATAAAATCTTCGGATGTTTCATATTTTGGTGCAGCAAAGAAATTGGAAATCGTTAAAAGCAACATCAAAAAAGCAGCTGCGGTCATTGTCACACTCCATGCCTTGGAATTATCACCGTATTTATTTTCAAGGAATCCGGCAAGCACCACAATCAATCCTTCCCCGGTGACCATGGCCAATCTGTAAAAAGTACTACGCATCCCCACAAAAAAGGATTGTTTTTTTTCCGATAGCCCTAACATGTAATACCCATCTGAAGCAATATCGTTGGTAGCCGATGCAAATGCCGCCATCCAAAAACAGGCCAGTGACGAGATAAAGAACATGTTGGTTGGTAGGGTGAGTCCAACGCCAAATAAGGCAATTGCAATCAGTAATTGCATAGCTAAAAACCATTTTCGCTTCGTACTTTTTAAATCGACAAACGGACTCCAAAGCGGTTTCAAAACCCAAGGTAAATACAAGAGGCTGGTATAAAGACCGATATCTTCATTGCTGACCCCTAATTTTTTGTACATAATGACAGAAACCGTCACCACTAGTACATAAGGTAGACCTTGCGTAAAGTATAGTATGGGCACCCAAGCCCATGCGCCTTTATCTTTTTGAACCATACACTTCTAATTTTTTTAGATGAATAATTTGAGATTCTGTTTCCCTGCCATACTTATCTACAAAAGATATAGCCATATGTTTTCCTTTCAATATTGCTTTTGGGATGGTCACCGTGTTACCGTTTAGTAATATTTTTTGTTCCAATTTTTTAATGGGATACGTTTCTTTATTCGACCTGCCCGATGCATAAATTAGGGCGTACCGTTTATCACTCAAATCTTGAAATTGTAAATTAATTACTTCGGAATTTTCTTGAATAGACGTAACTGCTGGTTTTTCAGGAAGTATCCGATTTAAGCCTGATGCGGTTGGAGTTAAGGCGGGATATTTGTAGAATTTTTTATGGATATTCTTCCACAACGTCCTCATTATCTTTCATTAAGGATTTCGCGCTGAACATTATGTTTCCGGATATTTCCGGGGTCATTCGTGCCAGCTCCAATTGTTTTGGTAATTCCTTTTCATCGTCCCAGGCGATATCACTATTATTCCGCACTTTATAAGCTCCGTTACCAACGTACAAATGGGTGCCGTAATTATTTTTGGCCCACCAGTCCACAATTTTTCGGTGAGATGCTGCGGGTAAATCCATACTCCAATATACTTGTGGGGCTAGGTAATCGATCCAACCTTTTTCCATCCAAAGTAAAGGATCAGCGTATAAATCTTCATAAGTGGTTTGGCCCGCTTTGGTATCCGAACCTTTTGGGTCGGTGGAATTGTTTTTCCAAACCCCAAACGGACTAATACCAAATTGTACCCACGGTTTAATGGATTTAATAGTATCGTTTACTTGTTTTACCAAAGAGTCGATATTACTTCGTCTCCAATCTTCCAGATTTTGATTGGCCAAACTATGCTCTTTATAGGCTACCGAATCATTAAAAATTTCGTCCTTTATTTTATAGGGATAGAAGTAATCATCAAAATGAACTGCGTCGATATCATATTGAGAAACCAGTTCTCCAATGATTTTAGTGAATTGATTTCGTACCGCTGGCAGACCCGGATTATAGTAATTTTTTTTACCATAGTGGACCATCCATTCTGGGTGAGTGCAATAATCATGGGTATCACTTAAAACTTCAAAGTCTTCATCAAAGGTGGCGCGGTAGGGGTTTAACCAGGCGTGAAATTCCATCCCTCGTTTATGCGTTTCCAAAATCATCCATTCCAGCACATCAGTATTCCAATTGGGTGAATTTCCTTCTTCTCCGGTCAGAAATCGGGACCAAGGAGCAAATTCAGAATCGTAGAAGGCATCACCGGCTGCACGAACTTGAACAATGACCGCATTGTAATTTTCCTTTTCATAAAAATTGAGGATGTTGAGGTAATCTGCTTTTTGTTTTTCGGCAGTATCTTTTCCATTTTTTGGCCAATCTATATTGACGACTGTGGCTATCCAAACACCCCTGAATTCCGTTTTAGGGTGTTTTTCATAGTTCCTGAATATTGAACAGGAAGATAAAAATAGCAGTAAAAAAAGGATTGAAAAAAATCTGGTCATAGTAAAAGAAAAAGCCTATTTCATTACTAAAATAGGCCTTTTTATAAAGATTAAAGCTTAGTTGAATTTATATCTTACAAAAGCTTCCATAGCGGCATAGGAGGATAATCCCATCGCCTTATATTTATTGGCGGTGTCTCTGTTTCGCTCTTCGGCACGCATCCAGAATTCTCTAGAATCATCACCTTGGAACATCACCCCGTCTTTTTGTGATTGATGACAGAAAATTGCATTCCGCTTTTTCAATACCTGCCCCGGACTCATAGGAACGGCCATTTCAATTTCATTGATATCCCACTCATGCCACGCACCACGGTATAACCATAACCAACAGTCTTTCATGAACGCTTCTGATTTCAATTCTTCACAAGCTGCAAAAACAGCATCTAAACATACTTTGTGCGTACCATGTGGATCGGCCAAATCACCCGCAGCATAAATTTGATGTGGTTTAATTTGTGAGATAATATCCACCATGATTTTAATATCCGCTTCTGAAAGATTCTTCTTTTTTATGGTTCCTGTCTCATAGAAAGGAAGGTCCAAAAAGTGAACGTTTTTATCGTCAAGGCCCATGTAACGTGTGGCAGCATAGGATTCACCTCGTCTTATTTTTCCTTTTAAGGTCCCTTACTTCTGGGGAATCAATTCTGGTTTCGTTTTTATCGGTGATGGACTTAATTATTACTTTAGCTTCTTCTGACGGATTGATTTGCATAGCGATTTCCGCATATTTTCGTCGCATCGGTATCGGATACCGCAATATTCCCTGAAGTTTGATAAACGATATGAACATCATGCCCTTGTTCTACCAAACGATCAAAAGTACCACCCATGGAAATGACATCGTCATCTGGGTGTGGGCTAAATATGATTACTCTTTTCTTTTCAGGAGTAGCCCTTTCTGGTCTGTTGGTATCATCCGCATTTGGTTTTCCTCCTGGCCAACCTGTAATTGTGTGCTGTAATTTGTTGAACATAGCAATGTTCAGATCATAAGCATCTTCAAGGGCTAAGAGATCAGCCATTCCGTTGTCGTTATAATCTTTATCCGTCAAGCTTAAAATCGTTTTCCCTGTAGTTTCGCAAAGCCAAACCATCGCTTTGGCTTTTAGCTCTTCCGTCCAAGTACAAGCATCGACCAACCAAGGAGTTTTGTTTCGGGTTAATTCACTACCAGCACCTGTATCTAATACAAATGTGCAATTTTCATGATGCTGAAGGTAGGTTGCCGGCACGTGGGATGAAACTTCACCTTCAATCGTTTTTTTGATGATGCCCGCTTTATTCTGTCCCCAACCTAAAAGGATAATACGCCTAGCTTTTCTTACCGTAGAGATTCCCATGGTTATCGCTTTTCTAGGAACGTTATCTATTCCTAAGAAAGAAGGTGCAGCATCTACTCTGGTAATATGATCTAAAGTAATTACTCGTGTACCGGAGTTAAAGTGAGAACCTGGTTCGTTAAAACCTATATGACCAGTTCTACCGATACCTAATAATTGAAAATCCAATCCGCCAAATTCCTTGATTTTTCTTTCGTAGGAAAGACAGTAGGCAATCGTTTCTTCGTTGGCTACGGTGCCATCAGGTATATGAATGTTCTCTTCAGGAATGTCAACATGATTGAATAAATGCTCGTGCATGAAGTAAAAATAACTTTGAATGTTATTGGGTTCCATGGGAAGGTATTCGTCCAAATTAAAGGTGATAACATTTTTGAAACTAAGCCCTTCTTCCTTATGCATTCTTACCAACTCCTCGTACACTCGAATAGGGGAAGAACCAGTAGCTAAACCTAGTACACAGTTTCTTTTTTGGCCCTGTCTCTTTTTAATAAGTGCTGCAATTTCTTCGGCAACCTTAATGGATGCCTCATTGGAATCCTTAAAGATGACATTGTGTATTTTTTCAAAACGAGTCTCCTCAAATTGGCCGATGGGTTTATGGCTAATATCGATGTTGGATTCTGAAAGGCTGGTTTTCATAGAAGGTAATTTTCTTTTAGAGGTTTAAAATCATGCAAATATAACTTTAAAATTTAATTATTGCTGTTTTATGCTTCTTATTTTGCTGTTTTCTGCTTTTATGTGAAATTGTCATCAATTTGAAGTTAATTAAACGTCATAAAACTGCAAATGAATAAAAATGTTATATTTGCGCAGTCTCAATTTTTTAAGTCGAGCGAAACATGTTAAAAGAAGAGCGACAACAAGCCATTTTAAGTGAGGTAGATCTGCACAATCGAATCCTATTAACAGATATAGCGGAAGCTTTAGATGTATCGATTGATACGGTCAGACGAGATGTAAAGGAGCTTGATGCCGATAAACGACTACGAAAAGTACACGGCGGTGCAATCTCAATGGGCTTTATGACCAATAGTGCGCGTAATACCAATATTTATAAGCTTGACGACAAGGTGGCTATAGCTACGAAAGCAGTGAGCATGTTAAAAAATGGTGCTGTTATTTTTTTGGACGGAGGCACAACATGTTTGGAGTTGGCCCGCATCATTCCAGAAAATTTAAACTTGACCTGTTTCACTATTAGTTTGCCTGTGGCTATGGAACTATCTTATAAGGAAAACGTAAATGTGATTTCCATTGGGGGTCAAATTTCGAAGGAAGGCCAAATTTCCATAGGTGCCAATGCCATTCACCATCTTTCCGAAATACGGGTAGATTATAGCTTTATAGGTACAGGATATGTAGATGCGGTTTATGGGCTGACGGAGTTTGATTGGGATATTGTTCAAATTAAAAAAGCCGTCATAAAAGCTTCAAAGAAAACGGTACTTTTATCCATTTCAGAAAAACTGAATTCACAACATCGATAC
This sequence comes from uncultured Flavobacteriaceae bacterium, assembly GCA_963842105.1. Classification (GTDB taxonomy): domain Bacteria; phylum Bacteroidota; class Bacteroidia; order Flavobacteriales; family Flavobacteriaceae; genus Maribacter. The sequence continues at coordinate 13,366 of CAWJFH010000028.1, read as the reverse complement.
AAAACTTGCGATATCAATTCAATAAATACCATGATTACGGAGTTAAATCCTGATGATGCACTTTTGAACGCTTTCAAAAATCATGATATCAAATTATTATAGTAACTATGGAGTATAAGAAAATAACCGAAACCCCTTCCAATCATGACCATCTGGAACAAATGGATACACAAACCATTTTAACCAAAATGAACGATGAGGATAAAACAGTCGCCACGGCGGTTGAAAAAACCATTCCCCAGATCACAAAATTGGTGGATGCCCTAGCGGAAAGATTCCAAAAAGGAGGTAGGTTATTTTATATAGGCGCCGGTACCAGTGGTAGACTGGGAATTTTAGATGCTTCTGAAATACCACCCACTTTTGGGATGCCACATGAACGTGTTATCGGTTTGATTGCAGGTGGTGATACGGCCATACGAAAAGCAGTTGAAAATGCCGAGGATGATAAAGTACAGGCATGGCTAGATTTGAAAGTACATAATATTAATGAAAATGATGTGGTTGTGGGCATTGCGGCATCGGGAAGTACACCTTACGTAATTGGTGGATTGAACGATGCTAAAAGTAACGGGATTCTAACCGCAGCCATTACCAATAATCCAGGAGCTCCCATTGCTCAAATTGCGGATATTCCAATCGAAATTAATGTAGGTCCTGAATTTGTAACCGGTAGTACTAGAATGAAAAGTGGTACCTCACAAAAACTGGCTCTCAATATGATTTCCACCGCCCTAATGATTAAAATTGGTAGGGTTAAGGGCAATAAGATGGTCAATATGCAATTAAGCAATGATAAATTGGTGGATAGGGGTACCCGATATATAGTTGAAGGTCTAGGTATCGACTATTCCGAAGCTGAAAAATTACTTAAAAAACATGGTTCCGTCAAATTAGCTTTAGAAGCAGGTAAGGAATAATAAAGACTACCCTAATTATTTTTCAATAGCGGCTACTTCATCAACTGTAATCATTTCTTTTTGGGTATTTCCCCATGAATTCATGGCATAATTGAGCACATCCGCAATTTCATCATCTTCCAGTCCCATTGCCGCCATGCCACTATTATAAACAGTTCCGTTTACTGTAATTTCACCTTGTAATCCATATTTTACCGCATGTATGGAAGCTTCTCTTTGCTGCAGTAAATAGTCGGATTTTGCCAAGGGAGGAAAGGCGTATGGTACTCCTTCACCAGAATCTAAATGGCAGGTAACACAGAAATCTGCATAGATTTCTTGACCTCGTTCCATACTTTCCTTTAAACTGGGTTCTTGAAAGAGAAACACTGACATGATTGTAACCACTGTCAGATAGGTTAGGAAGATATATTTCATTTTCGTTTATTTATTCGGGATTAATTTAAAGATGCCTTTGCCTTCAACTGCCACGTAGATAAGCCCGTCTGGACCTTCTTGTATGGCCCGAACACGGCCCTCGCCCGGTAGAAGTTTTTCTCTAGCCACCACTTTTTGACCATCAAATTCCAATCGTTCCAAGTATTGAAAAGCCAAGGAACCCACAAGTAGGCTTCCTTTCCAACCTTTGTAATTATCGGTGGTCACAAATGCCATTCCGCTGGGTGCAATGGAAGGTACCCAATAATGGATGGGTTGCGTCATTCCGGCCATTTCTGTTTTCTCGGTAATAGGTGTTCCACTATAATTTATCCCGTAGGTAATTACCGGCCAACCGTAATTGGCACCTTTCTCAATGATATTGATTTCATCTCCGCCCCTGGGTCCATGTTCGTGCTCCCAGATACGTCCGCTTTCTGGATGTGTCACTAGTCCTTGCGGATTACGGTGTCCATAACTATAAATGGCAGTTTTGGCACCTTCTTTATTGACAAAAGGATTGTCAGCGGGAATACGACCATCATCATATAACCTGTAAATTTTTCCACCGTCTCGGGTAATATCTTGGGGATTTTCTTCCCTAGCTCCTCTTTCCCCAATAGAAAAGTATAGATATCCCTCCTTGTCAAAAGTGATTCTTGAGCCAAAATGCTGACCTTTTGTTGTATTTGGATTGGCTTTATAGAGCACTTCATTTTCAACCAAATTACCGTCTTTTAATTTGGCACGCATGAGTGCGGTATGCCCCCCTTTTTCATCCCCTTCCGGTGAGGAATAGGTCAAATAGATCCACCCGTTTTCTTCATAATTTGGATGTAAGGCAATATCTAAAAGTCCGCCTTGACCTCGTTGATATACTTCTGGCACATTGCCAATTTCTGTTCGTTCACCGTTAAAATATTTTAAAAGTTTGCCTTCTTTTTCGGTAATCAACATACTTCCATCCGGAAGGAATGTAAACCCCCATGGTATCTGTAGCTCATCGACGAACAACTCTGCCTTGAAAACTGATTTTTCTGGGGTAGTCACCTTGTTTTCAGCATCTTGTGCACAAGAGCAAAATTGCATTACAACGAATAAATAGCTTAAAACGATACTTTTTTTCATATACGGACGTTAGAAATATATTAAGGATTCCAGTGAAATAATTTAAACATAAAATATAAGTAAAACTTTTACAACCTAGAATGATTTTTTTCCCAAATCTAATCGTTCGCCTAAAACATAACTTAACCAATGCTCCCAAAAAAACAGAGGTATACGCTTTATGCATTACTGCTGATTTCTATATCCGTACTTGGAACTACGGCCATCGCCAACTCAAAGGTCCTAACCCTATTTGAGAATGTTTCCACAGTATTGAAGAAAGTAGTAGTTATATCTGCTCCTACAACCCAGGTCACCCAAACAAAATTTGAGCATCGTTCGGAAGCTAATTTAGCTAATAGCGCGATGTTCGCTACGATTATTCAGGGTGCTGACGAAGAAGTAGGCTGTAGCGTACAAGGGTTTACGGTAGCCAGATTCAACCTTTGTGGTGATTATGATGACCGTATCATCAGTTTGGCAGGATCATATGGTTCTGTTTCTTGGCAGGTTTTAGGAGGTTCCTGTAGTCCTAACATCAATGATGATTGTCCCAATACCGGTTCCTGTTACACTCAAGTGGCCACAGGCCCTACGTTTACCTTGGATGCCAATGCGATACCAGCGACTTCCGGGGCGGAATATCGTGTGGTTGCCGATGGGCAAACCTATTATTTTAAGGTAAAAAAGAGTACCATCACCCAGACCTATCAAAAACAGGACTTCATTTGCGGTGTGGAGGGTAGGATTCAAATCACCAACTTATCCAGTGCTTATGAATACAGTATCGATAGTGGTAGTGGTTTTGGACCATGGCAGGGCCCAATTTTCTCAAACTTGGCAGCCGGTACCTATAATGTAAAGGCAAGGTTGAGAAATACACCCAATACTTGTGAATATCCGTACGAACCCATAACCATACAACAACTTGATATTGAAATCGAGGCCACTTTTGTGGATGCCCTTTGTAATGGCGATACCGGTAGTGTTACAGTAACGGCTTCGAATGTACCAGGCCCCTACAAATATACTTTGCTCAATTCCAGTGGGGTGGCTCAAGAGTTCACCGCATTTATATCGGACAATCCCTATACCTTTTCCGCCGTTGGTTTTGGTACCTATACCGTTCAAGTAGAAACCCAACAATGTACGGGCGACCTTTTAAATGGGATTAATCCACCCAGACAGAACTTGGATACTTCAGGAAACCCTATCACCATTGGTGCCGGGGCTTCTGCACTGGATGCCTCCACGGAAGTGAATAGCAGTTTCGGATGTTCTGATATTTCTAGTGTGGACATCATCCTAAACGCTAGCGGTGGTTCAGCCCCTTATACCTATACCGTTAATGGCGGTCCTGTTCAACCTTCTTTTGGAAACGCAACTACAGATTCAGGAACTACCACATATACGGTTACTTCTGATGGTACCTATGATTTTGTGATTACTGATAGTAATGGCTGTATTATCAATGCTTCTTCTGATGTTGAAACGCTTTTACCTCCAGATATCTCCGTTGCAGGTATTGATGGAACTTGTAGTAATGGCGGAGCAAAATTGGATTTTACCATTAATAACGGTAGAGGATATAATCATATCCTATCGTGAAAGTGGCTCGGCAGCTTGGGTGAATACGCCCCAAATTTCAGTTCGCTGCGGGAACCTATAATGCTATTGAAGTAAGATACCAACAAGGAGGTTTCGAATGTACTTTGGATTTGCCAACCGTAACGGTAACCAATGTAGGTACATTGACCGGTAGTGCGGCTAAAGTGTCCGATGTAACGTGTACTACAGGTGGTACCAATGGAGGTCAAATCGATTTTTCTGGTCCGTTTACGGGGGGATCGGGTAGCGGTTATGTTTTCAGTATTGACGGGGTCAACTTCACGACCACGACTTCCTATACCAATCTGGCCGCAGGGATTTATACCCCGATCATTCGTGATGCCGGAGGTTGTCGTTTAGAATTGACTTCCATAGAAATTGTTGATGTGGACCCGCCCACTAATCTAGATTTTGTTCAATCCACACTAAGTTGTTTGGCTGGAACAGTAGATGTAGAATTAAACCCCACGAGTAATGCAGCCATCGATACCTATGAAATCATAAGTCCTATTTCTCAGGATAATGGTTCCAATAATTTATTTTCCGGATTATCAAACAACACGAACTATACGTTTAGAATCACGGATGCCAATGGTTGTACCTATGAAGAAAGCTTTACGCCCTCTATAGTTAGTACCATTAGGGTTCGGGTAAAATCAGGTGGAGATTTACGTGTCTGTCCCTCCGGAAATGATGGAGAAGCTACATTTTTAGTGGATGGTTTTGCAAATTCCTATTCCTATGAAATAAATCCAGGTGCCATAGCAGGTAGTGGCCAAACGAGTCTTGAAGTACCGGTAACCGGTTTAGCTGCCGGAACCTACACCATTACCATTACTGATGATGATACGGACTGTACAGATACTACTAGCGTGACCATAGTTGAACCAACGACTCCCCTGACTCTAGGTTCAAATGTGACCGATATGAGTTGTCAAAATAACAATATAGGTAGGGTAGAGGCATCGGCTTCTGGAGGTTATGGTAGCTACAGGTACGAATTGGACTGGCCTAGCGGTTCTGGTGTAACTACGCAGGGACCTAAAAGTGGTCGTTTCTTCGGGAATTTGGTTGCCGAGGGGACCTATACTCTACGTGTTATCGATGCAGAGGGTTGTACGGCTCAAACTACTTTTACGCTTAGTGAGGTAGACCCACCCGCCATTGCCTTGGATGTGGTAGACTATTGTTATTCGCCATCAAGTAATGCATCACTTACGGTCAGTTCCACAGCCGGTACAGCTTTGATTGGCTCCCACCAGTTCCGTATCAATGGCGGCGCTTTGCAACCTACAGGTACCTTTACCGGTCTTGTTCCCGGTAATTACACGATTGAAGTCGTTGATGGTAATAACTGTATGGACCGATTATCGGTGACCATTCCTCCGCAAGTGCAAATCAATTTGAATCTGATTACGGAGATTCCTTGTGGTGGCACGGGCGAAATGGGGATAAATGTAAGCGGCGGTAACACTTCTGTTTTAGCGGCCACCTCTTATACCATTTATTTGGACGGTAATCCGGTATCAGGTGCAACGGGAATATCCTTGCCATCGAACAACTTTAACTATACCATTCCTTTAAATGGGGACGGCGTCTATACGGTAGAGGTGACGGATAGCAATGGCTGTAACAATACCTCTCCTCCCTTGACTTTTTCACCACCTTCGAATATCGTGGCTACTGCAGATGCAGTGGGACCCAGTTGTGGTGACCTTAATAGTGGTTTTGTAGAAATTTTACCAGACGTATCATTCGGAACCCCACCATTTCAAGTGGTTTTTGCACCTGTTGGAACTGGCTTGGTCGATAGCCCATTTAATCCGGACCCTTCGAACACTTACTCCTATAGCTCACAGACCATTTATTCGGGTTTACCGGCCGGTGATTACGAATATATCGTAAAGGATGCTAGAAACTGTACTACGGGCGTACAAACGGTAACGGTCACTGCCAGGATACTACAAATCCACCAGATGCGACCGTAACCGCCATAGATGCTCTATGTAGTCCAACTGGCGTTTCTGGGGGAATACAAATTGATGTAGTGGATGGAAGACCAAATTATATCATCATCATCGAGGACAATTTTGGAAATGAAATTGTACGAAGGGAAAATGTGTCGGCAGCTGATTTACCGTTGAGTATCGTAGATCCTTTGCTAATAGAAGGAAACTATACGATTATTACGCTCGATTCTCGTGGATGTCTGGATATGGACGGTGTCAGTATCAATTCCATTGATTTGCAAATTGTTCCAGATTTTGATGTACCTGATGATTGTGTGGACGGTATTATACCTCAGTGTGTGGATATCGTTAATGGGGTAGGTCCCTTTGATATTCGTATGGTGACAGACCCATCGTCCCCATTTATAGATTTAGGAGCCTCGGGGCGTCGCTACTGTTTTGATTTTGTCCCCGGTGGTACGTATACCGTTGAGGTTTTGGACGAGGGAACGGGTTGTGTTTACCAGGAAACGGTAACCGTACCGGAAGAAAATTCGCCGGTGGATGTTCAATTGGCCATTGATAATGGAAACTGTAATGGCGAGGATGTAGCTTTGGAATATGCCATTATAGGAGCACCCGGTCCTTTTGATATCGTTATCCGTAATACGGATACTGGTGCAATCATTACGGATATGACCAATACACCGGTGGCCAACGATACCTTTTTGGTACCTCAAGGCCCGTATTCCATTACCGTAATCGACAATACCAACTTTTGTACAGGGGCCGATTTTATTGAAGCCACCTTGAACATGCCCAGGGTAGATGTGATCAATAACGAAAATGCCAATTGTAATGAATTGGGCCAATTAACGGTACGAGGTAGTGGGGGAACACCATTTCCTCCAACGGGGGCCGGTTCCTTAACTGACGGATCACCTTACGAGTACGCCTTTGTCCCAGCTGGTAATTCCCCAGCAAGCGGAGACTATGGCACCGCCACCACCATTTATCTTCCCGGTTCCCCTGGAGGAACGTCGTATGATATTTGGGTACGTGATTCAAGGGGGTGTGAATACATGACATCGGCCACGATTGTTCAATTAGATCCTGATTTGCCGGAGCCTTCGATTGACGTAAATAACCAATGTGATGGTACCATACCTGTAGGAGGATTTCAAATTGAATTGTCCATGCCGGCGAATGTTGTAAATCCTACCTTTACGTTGGGTGGCCAGACGTTGACGCCAGCCTATGATTCTTCAACGCCCACGGTGGCCGTTTTTAATGTGGGAAGTGGTATAGGTGTTTATGATGTTTATGTGGTCGATGCCAATGGTTGTGATGTTTCCACGACTGCTGAAGTGTATCAAATTCTTTCCGCTTCGGGAGGGTTTTCTACAGATCCCACATGTGAAGACGCAGACGGTACCATTACCATAACCGCAAATGGTGGTAGTGGAGACTTTAGCTTTGAGCTTACCGGTGTCGATTTTAATGGTAACCCTATTACACCCATAGTTCAAGCAAACGATGAAGTTTATAACGGATTTGCTTCCACTACCACGGAGCAGTTCGTCAATATAGCTCCTGGTACATATGAAGTTGAGGTAACTGATAATCGGGTATTTGGTAGCGGTGTAAATTGTACGACGACCGTTTCCAGTATCATTGCGGCAACTCCCGTGCAACCGGTAATTGCAGATACCGGCGAGACCAATGTAAGTTGTAATGGCGCAGGGGATGGTAGTATCAGTGTTAGTCTAAGTACCGGAACCGATGCCGATGGTATCCAAGAATTCAATTTGTATTCAGCAACCTTACCACTAACTGGTGCTGAGACTCCCTTGTCGAGCAATACCTCTGGATCTTTCGATAATTTAAATCCTGGAACCTATGTGGTGGAGGTCGTTAGTAATAAATTATGTACCGATGTTTCACAGGTAACGATTGATGAACCACCGGTATTCGAAATCACTTCGAATGACGAAAATTTATTGTGCGAAAGTGGTGTTAACCGCCTAAGTACAGCGACCATATCCGCGCAAATCGTAAGTCCCGGAAATGGAGGTTCCTATGGATACCGTTTAGATCCAAATGACAGTTATCAAAGCAGTCCGGATTTTGATATCGTGGATATTGGTAGTGATCAGACCATAACAATTTACGCGATTGATTCCAATGGTTGTGAGGATATGGTAACGATAACCGTTTATGCACCTACCGATGTTATACCTACTGTTTCCACATTGAGTGCTTTAAATTGTGCCAATCCGGAGCAGGTCGAAATTACCGCAACAGGTACTTCGGATTTTACAGTTATCACCACAGGTCCTTCGGGAACAATAATTCCAAATGCCGTAGTGACAGGTGGGGGAACCGCGCTCATCGATTTACCGCAAGTAGGAGACTATTTCTTTGAAGTCCAAGATGATAGTCCCAATGGATGTGTATATCCTTTACCGCGCTATACGGTCAATGCCCCAATCTTACCAACTGCCACAATTGCGGAAGCAAAACCGGTTAGTTGCTTCGGTACGGATGATGGTGAATTGTTCATAGACGTCACCGATTATTCCGGTAACTATAATTACCGTGTATATGAAGCTTCGGATATATCAAAGTCCAACCCAATTGCCACAGGTAGTTTCGACACTGCTAATTTTTCGACTACCAATTTGGCGAGAATAACAGGTCTACCTGGAGGAAACCTTTATGTAGAGGTTATTGCCACGGATTCTCCGTTCTGTAGTAATGACAGTAATGTGGCCAACATTAGAACACCAAACGGTCCGCTTCAAGTAGATGCAATTTCTATAGGTAATGTGGGTTGTACCAATGATACCGGAGAAATTGAAGCTACTGGAACCGGTGGTTGGGATATCCTTCCCTATGAATATCGATTGTTATTAAGTACCGATGCGGTACAAGCTATACTTCAGAGATAGCAGCCTTTTCTACAAACAATTCTTTTACGGGATTATCCTTTGGGTTTTACCAAGTAGAGATAAGGGATTCTGAATTATGTACCAATACCTTCGAAATAGAATTGGAAGAAGTCCCACAGATTTTGGCTGGGATTAGGGAGCCACAAGGATTGGATTGCCCTAATGGTAATAATGCCGTTTTAGAAGCGTACGACATAACTTCTGGAGATGTCTTAACAGCAACAGCTGGAGCTAGTGGAGGTTTCGCAGGAGCTGGATATAATTATACATTATTGTACTTGAACAGTGATGATAATACAGATGTTCTTTCGCAAAGCGGACTTCAAAATACACCAACCTTTATTGGGGATAGTGGAGGTTTTATTAGTGAGGGTTGGTTTGCAATTGAGGTATCCTCTAGTTTTGGATGTTCTTTTGTAACGGAGCCGTATTACGTGATTCCACCACCACCAGTGCAACCTTTATTGGTTCAAACTAGGGTACCCGGTTGTGGCGGTGATGGAGAAATGCGACTTTCTATTGAAAATCCCGACCCGCTATTTACCTATGAATTCGCTCCGGTAGAAAATGGGGTAGTGATAGGACCTTATCAACCTTTAACCGGTACTTCGATTTTAATATCGGGAGTACAAGGAATTACCTATCAATTCGATGTTCGTAAAGTCAATACCATAAATACCTGTCCTGCAATACGATCTAATGGTATTACCATGACAAACGCGACTGGTATTACGCTATTACCGAATTTACCGGATGATATTTCCTGTGCATCGGAATTGGATGGTAGAATAGAATCTTTCGTGAATGGTGGTGTTGGGCAAGATGTATTTTACTTGTTCGAAGGTGATCCTGTAGATGCATTTAATCCAGTTTCTACAGCAACAATGGTCCGTGGACCTCAGGATAATGGAACATTTGAAGGATTACCAGAAGGAACCCAATATTACATTGCTGTAACCAGTGGAGCGACCTGTATGGATATTGCAGGTCCGTTTGAAATTGTAAGACCTGAGCCTATCATTTTTGAAGCCGATGCCACTAATGTTACCTGCAATGGGGAAGAAGATGGTACTATAACCGCTTCCGTAACTGCTGGTGGGGTAGGTTTAATTCAGTTCGCCATTGCTCCTAATTTCAATGAATTTTTTAGTGACCCTAACAATCCAGGCACCTACGTTTTTGAAGATTTGGCTGCAGGTACTTACGAAATCTTGATTCAAGATGAGAACGGTTGTTTTGAAAAGGATTTTATTACGGTTGAAGAACCAGAGGAATTACAAATCATAAACATTAATACCACTCCAGAATTATGTATCGGTGCAAATAACGGCACAGCTCAATTTGAAATTTCTGGGGGTACACCGTTTAATGACCTTACTGTAGGCCCTATGCCCTATTTTGAGTATAAGGTGGAGATGATAGATCCTATCGACGAAACAGGAACAGCTGTTTTTGCACCGTTTACTGGTGGAATAACTCAGGATTTACAGGGCGGTGCATCCTATGCCATTTATGTACAAGATGCTAACCTTTGTAGCACGATGGAAATCTTCACCATAAATATTGGTGTGGATTTAGCAGCGGAAGCCATCGTTGCCTATGGATGTGATGGAATTTTTCCAACGAATACCACAAGAATCGATTTGCAAGATGATAGTTTGTTACCTCAATTAATGTTCGCTTTGGATCCTCTGGACCCAACCGATGCGATAACCGCAATGGCTACGGAAGAATATGTATGGGGAGATTTACCGGCTGGGAATCACATAGTTTATGTATATCATGAAAATGGTTGTACGACAAATGTAGAGTTCACCATAGATAATTATGATCCTTTAACCTTGTCGGTAGATAAAACCGGACCCAATGAAATAGTAGCTACGGCGACCGGTGGTTTTGGCGGATATGAATATTTCTTTAACGGAAATTCTTATGGGTCAGATAATGTTTATACAACGACAAGAAGTGAAACCATAGAGGTTAAGGTCGTAGATGCACAAGGTTGTATGTTAGAATTTAGCGTTCCTTTTGAATTTACGGGAATGCTTGAATTCCCTAATTTCTTTACGCCGGATGGAGATAATCTTAACGATGAATGGTCTCCAAAAAATAGAGATCTGTTCGAAGGTGTAGACGTTAAGATTTATGATCGTTATGGTAGGGTAGTGGCCATCTTGACCGAAGTTAGTGGTTGGGACGGTACCTATGAAGGTCGAGAAGTACCTACAGGAGATTACTGGTACGTTGTCAACGCTAATAGTAATAAAATAAGATATGTAGGTCATTTCACGCTATATCGATAACTTTTAAATATCATATATAAAAAGAGAATCTAAATGGTTCTCTTTTTTGTTTTCCAACAATTCTAGATAAGCTGTATTCAGTAGTATTTTGGTTACTTTTATGTAATTAAATTTTAGACATGTTTTCTAGATGCTTCGCTATAGTACTTATTATTTTTGTTTTTCAGGGTTGTGCTTCCCAAAATAATTCTATTCTTATAGATGCTACGTTGGAAACCAATGTAAAGGAAAACCTAAGCTACTATTTGTATTATCCTGAAGAATATCAGGAGAATCCGGAGCAGGAATTCCCAATTCTCTTATTTCTACATGGTGGAGGAGAATCCGGTGATAGTTTGGTGACGATAAAGGAAAACGGACCTCCTAAATTAATTGTACAAGGTAAAAAGTTTCCGTTTTTAATTTTGGCTCCCCAAAATCCGTATGCCAAAAAATGGTGGAATACCCGAGCGGTAAAGCAGTTGTTGGACTCCATAGTTGACCAAAATAGAATCGATAAAAATAGAATCTACTTAACCGGATTAAGTAGGGGAGGTGGAGCTGCTTGGGAAATGGCAGTCCAATACCCAGAAACTTTTGCGGCCATGGCGGTAGTTTGTGGAATGACACCGTTACCTTATGCCTCTTGGATCAATAAAAAAATGCCAATTTGGGTTTTTCATGGTGAGCAAGACAAATCGATTCCCATTGAGGAATCAGAATCCATGGTGGCTAAGTTAAAGGAGATGGGTCACGATATCACGTTCACAAAATACCCCAATGTAGGTCATAATGCCTGGGTAAAGGCATATGATACTGCCGAGTTATATGATTGGTTTATAGAGCAGGAATTGGAAAAAATCACACAAAATTGAATTTTCAATTTTGTGTGATTTTTTGAAAAACTTTAATAGCATCCTTGTTTTGAGAAACAATATAATATGGGCTTCTATCTACATTACTTTTAACCGTGATGATACATTTGGCATCACCGGGTACTACAAAACCACTTTCTAAGGCAGGAATGAATTCAAAACTTCCGTTTTGGTCATTTTTTAATAAACCACCATTAAATGCATCAAGTTTTCCAATAAATATTTCATTTCCAAAGTCGTTACCTACCATTAAAATATCTTGCTTTTGATCATTATTATAATCTAAACTAATCATACTATTAATTGGTGCGACTTGTGATTCAATGGGTAGGGGATTATATTCAAATTTACCATTTCCAAGATTCTCCAATACAATACTCTTGTCATAATTACCAATTAATTTGGTGGAGCCGCTCAATTCTTCTTCGGTCAACAAGCTTTGTTGCGTTGCTTTTGCATATTCTTTAAAGGAGTAATATTTAGCCCTGAAGATGGGGCTTTGTCCATTTAAATCTCCCCAAAAATTCACAGGAAATGACTCATAAATAGGATTGTCGAAACTATCTTTATAGTATGCGAACATTACTGGATCAATATTACCATTATTGTCAAAATCTTTAGCAATAAGGGTGACTGGTCTTTCTTTCGAAGGGTGGTAAATATTATTAGTACCTAAATTACCTACAACAAAATCTGTATCCCCATCATTATCGATATCTGTTTTGAGAATACTTTCCCACCAACCTAAAACGTCATCTACACCAGTATTTTCCAATTTCTCAAAATTGGTAATGTTGTTTTTGAAAATGGTTATAGGCATAAATTCCCCAATAAGTATTAAATCTGGTTTACCATCAGCATCTATATCTGACCAAGTGGCATCTGTTATCATTCCAATATCCCTTATTTCTGGAGCTATTGAATCGGTTACGTCCTTAAGAATTCCGTTCTCATTTCTCAATAAAAAACTTCTATCTGGTTTTGGATATTGGGTGAAAGGTGTTCGGCCACCAATGAAAAGATCATCAAATCCATCATTGTCGAAATCCATAACAGATACAACGGAACCGCTGGCTTTGATGGGGGGCATTTTATCCGTAGCCACCGTAAAATGGCCTTTACCATCATTTATTAGCAAACGGTCATTATATAAATTGGTTTCCAAACTAAACTCATTACTTCCAGAAACCAGATACATGTCCAAGTCACCATCATTTTCCAAATCAAAGAAGGCAATTCCTTCTTCCTCATAATTCA
>CAWJFH010000027.1:0-21568 GCA_963842105.1 uncultured Flavobacteriaceae bacterium | reverse complement strand
ACAATGCGCTTTAACTTTGAAGTGAATTCTATTTTTTAAAATTTTAGAACTTAAAACGCTTCAATTTCTTAATCTTCAAGATGGAATAGTCTAATTCTATCTTGAAGATTAATTTAAAACCTAGTTGATAAACGCACGGTTTTTTGCAAATAATGGTCGGGTCTTAAAAACTATAAAAAGCACCAAGGACAACAGACCACAAACTCCTAAACCGAAGAATAATGCCCATACGGAATCCGTAATGAATGTCCCCACGTAAATGGATATCGGAATCGAAAGAATAGTTGAAATAAACCCGGTTATTGCCGCTCCAATTCCTGCGATATGACCTATAGGCTCCATGGCAATGGAACGCATGTTTCCCCAAACAAAACCAAGGCAAAGGAACAATAACGAAAGGGAAACCAATAGCACGGCCAAACTTGGGTCTGGCGAATTCCAAAAGAAAATACTATACCCTAGAGCTACTGTTGTAAATGTCAATAGTGCTAAAAAAGCCAAGTTTCGCATTCCAAAACGGACCACAAGGGTACCGTTCATTAAAGTGGAAATTCCAACGGAAAATGCGAGTCCGGCAAAGACATAGGTAAATGTATCCGTCAAGCCGTATAATTCTTGAAATACGTGCTGCGCAGAACTTAAATACACCAAGAAAGAACCGGTTATCAAACCTGAAATCAGCGTACAGGAAACCGTTTCCTTATACTTGAAAATTTCCTTGGTACCTTCAATAAACACCTTGAAAGAAAAAGGTACTTTAAACTGTGGTTTAAGGGTTTCCTCTTGACGTCTCCAAAACCATAGTCCAACGAAAAGGGCCATAAGCAACTGCATGTAAAAAATTCCTTCCCATCCCATCATATTCATAATCGCCTGACCTATAGCAGGTGCCACTACGGGAACAAGAATAAAAAAAGCAGTGACAAAAGACATGATTCTTGCCATATAATCGCCTTTATAAGTATCCCTAATAATGGAGATACTGATAGTTCTTGGAGCGGATAAACCTATACCCTGAAGCACGCGGCCTATGAGCATTATCTCCAAATTAGGCGCAAGAAGACAAACTATACTTGCTACCAAGAACACCGTAAATCCAATATAAACAATAGGTTTACGACCAATACTATCTGACCACGGTCCGAAAAACAATTGTCCCACACCTAATCCCAAAAACATCATGGTGACCAAAAGCTGATTTTTGGTGGGATCAAGGTTGTTAACCGCTATACCAATTTCGGCCATGGCAGGGATTAAAGCATCGATTGCCAAGGCTACAATAGACATTAAGGAAGCCATTAAGGCTACGAATTCGAAGTTCGGTTTTACATTTTCCTGCTGCATCCGGCAAAAATAAGACTTAACCATACAAGCCATGTTAATAAAAGTTGATTTTTAACTTTAGTAGAAATTTGAAATTCAAATATGTATTTTTGAACCAAAGAAAAGAATATGCTGATTATAGGAATAGCTGGCGGTACCGGTTGTGGAAAAACCACGGTGGTCAATCAGATTATTAACGAGTTGCCTAATGAGGAAGTTGGGGTGATTTCACAGGATTCCTACTATAACGACCTATCGCATTTAAGTCTAGCCGAAAGGCGTAAAACCAATTTTGACCACCCAAACTCCATAGATTTTGAGTTGCTAGAGAAGCATTTGATTGCCTTAAAAAAAGGTGAATCCATTGAACAACCCGTATATTCTTTCTTAGAATGTAACCGCACGCAGAAAACGGTTTTAACCCACCCCACCAAAGTAATCATCGTGGAAGGTATTTTGATCATGACCAATCCTGCTATTCGTAAAATGTTCGACATTAAAATATTCGTACACGCAGATACGGATGAACGATTAATTCGAAGGTTAAAGCGGGACGTAAACGAACGAGGTTGGAATTTGGATGAAACCTTGGAGAAGTACCAATCCATTATTAGACCCATGCACGAACAGTTCATCGAACCTACCAAAGAGTATGCGGATATCATTATCCCAAATAATAAATACAATACCGTTGCCGTAGATATTGTACGCACCATTATCAACGAAAAACTAATGCAGTCCTAATGGGTTTAAAAAAAGTAAAGCAAAAAAAATGGTTCAAGATCATGACCAATATGTATGTATTGGTTTTGACCGTCTTTGTAGTTTGGATGCTTTTTTTCGACACCAACTCCCTTTTAATCCACCTAGAACTAAGAAAGGAAATTAAAAAATTAGAAAAAACACAGGAGTTTTTAAAAATGGAAATTGCAAAGGACAAAAAAATATTAGAAAAACTCTCCGATGAAGGAGAACTCGAAAAATTCGCAAGAGAACAGTATTACCTTAAAAAAAAGAACGAAGAAATCTATCTTATCGAATATGAGGACAGTCTAAATCTCGACAATAAAGAAGATCACTAATTTAGGAGTACAACCTTGTTAATGAAAAAGCATAAAATCTAGACAACGATATCCTAACACTTTAGTAATTAAAAGTTTAACGTTATTTTAAAGGATTGCCTTTGGTTATTCACCTAGTGTTAACAAAATCCTTTCAATAGCCCCGTAAATAATCGTATTTTTACGGCCTAACTTACTTTTAATATGGGCAAGATTATTGCTATAGCAAATCAAAAAGGAGGAGTAGGAAAAACTACCACCACCGTAAATCTGGCTGCCTCACTAGGGGTAATGGAGAAAAAGGTGCTGTTGATAGATGCGGATCCCCAAGCGAATGCAACTTCTGGATTAGGCATAGATGTCGATGGTGTAGAACTCGGCTCCTATCAGCTCTTTGAACATACCAAAAATGCACAGGAAACGATTATTCCCACTACATCCCCAAACGTAGATTTGATTCCTGCACATATCGATTTGGTAGCCATTGAAATTGAATTGGTGGATAAGGATGAACGTGAGTACATGCTAAAAAAAGCCATAATCGACCTTAAAAAAGATTATGATTATATTTTAATAGACTGCGCACCTTCTTTGGGACTTTTAACCCTGAATGCGTTAACCGCTGCAGATTCTGTCATCATACCTATACAATGTGAATATTTTGCGCTTGAAGGTCTTGGTAAACTCTTGAATACCATTAAAAGTGTACAAAGACTTCATAATCCAGATTTGGATATTGAAGGAATGTTATTGACCATGTATGATTCTCGATTACGACTCTCCAATCAAGTGGTAGATGAGGTTCGTAAACATTTTGGAGATATGGTATTCGATACGGTCATTCAGCGTAACGTGCGTTTGAGCGAGGCACCAAGTTATGGGGAAAGTATCATTAAATATGATGCCGCAAGTAAAGGCGCCACTAATTATTTGAACATGGCGAATGAAATAGTCAAAAAAAATAAGGAGACGGTTTAGTATGGCAAAAGCGACAAAGAAACAAGCTTTGGGAAGAGGACTTTCAGCACTTTTGAAAGATCCAGAAAATGATATAAAAACTGCTACGGATAAGAATGCGGACAAGGTTGTTGGCAATATTATCGAAATCGATTTAGATCATATCGAAGTAAATCCTTTTCAACCCAGATCTAATTTCAATGATGAATCTATAAAGGAATTGGCCACTTCTATCAAAGAATTAGGGGTGATACAACCAATTACTGTACGGAAATTAGGCTTTAATGAATTCCAATTAGTTTCAGGAGAACGAAGATATAGAGCTTCCAAGCTTTTAGGTTTGGAAACTATTCCTGCCTACATACGTATCGCCAATGACCAAGAATCTTTAGAAATGGCCTTGGTGGAAAATATTCAACGCCAAGACTTAGATCCTATAGAAATTGCACTTTCCTACCAACGTCTAATTGACGAGATTAATCTTACCCAGGAAAAGTTGAGCGATCGCGTTGGTAAAAAGAGATCGACCATTGCCAATTACCTTAGGCTATTGAAGCTAGACCCGATTATTCAAACTGGAATGCGCGACGGCTTTTTAAGTATGGGGCATGGTAGGGCTTTGGTGAACATTGAGAAAAAGCAAGATCAAATTGCGCTTTACGAAAAGATAATCAGCAATAATCTATCGGTTAGGGACACTGAAAGTGCAGTAAAGACCTACCATAGTACTGGTGATACTTCAAAGGAGGTTAAAAAGCCAGTTCAGAACGATCCAGCTGTTTTTGTTCGCAAAGGAATTAAGGAATTGACGGATGTACTTTCCGTAAAAGTTGATATAAAAGCGTCTGATAAAGCAAAAGGAAAAATTACAATACCCTTTAATTCTCAGGAAGAATTTGACCGTATCAAAAAATTGATAACCGGTGCGTAGTTATTCAACCATATTCATTTTCCTCTTCATTTTTATAAATGTTTCCTATTCTCAAGAAGAAAAAGAAACTGTTTCTACCAATGAAAAGGACAGTATTCAATCCTCTATAGGAGAGGAAGGCGTTATCATCGAGGATTCCCTTTTCGTAAAAAGAAAAGAAATCAATCCCTTGGCCCCTAGTAAAGCCGCTTTTCTTTCAGCAATCCTGCCAGGGTTGGGACAAATCTATAATAAACGCTATTGGAAAGCACCTATTGTTTATGGCGCTATCGGTGGTAGTATATATGCTTATACTTGGAATAACGATAACTACCAACAATTTAGAACAGCGTTTAAAAGACGACAAGCTGGTTTTACGGACGATCAATTTTATGACATAAACGGTGACAATTCTCCTGGAGATCCTCCAGATTTAGATCAAAATGATTTGGAAGGTCAACAAGAACGTTTTCAGCGTGACCGTGACCTCTGGCTGGTCGTAGCGATTGGTATGTACGCCTTGAATATTATAGATGCCAATGTGGACGCACACCTAAAACAGTTTAATATTGATGATGATCTGAGTTTTGATTTTCAACCTTATCTCGATTTAAATCAAGTGACGAACAGTCCCAACTATGGGATGGTACTAACCATAAAATTTTAAAAATGAGAATTGCACTTTTTGGTTATGGTAAAATGGGCAAAATGATTGAGCAAGTCGCCCTTAATCGTAATCATGAAATAGTAGCTAAAATTGATATGGATACTACTGAAATAGATTTCAGCACCATGGATGTAGCCATTGATTTTAGTTTACCGGAGGCTGCGTTTCAAAACATCACCATGTGTTTGGAGAACGATGTCCCAATAATTTCTGGCACCACAGGCTGGCTAGCCAAATACGACGATGCCGTTTCTTTATGCCATGAAAACAAAGGTGCTTTCATTTATGCTTCCAATTTTAGTTTAGGAGTTAATATTTTTTTTGAGCTAAATAATTACTTGGCTAAAATGATGCAAAAACTACCCGAATATCAGGTGAGTTTAGAGGAAATTCACCATACCCAAAAATTGGATGCTCCTAGTGGTACGGCCATTACCTTGGCAGAGGGAGTTATCAAAAATTCCGACTATAAAAAATGGGAATTGGACCAAAAGGGAGATGGGGTATTGCCTATCACCGCAAAACGTATTGGCACAACCCCAGGAACACATACCGTCACTTATGATAGTGTGGTAGATAGTATAGAAATAAAGCATACAGCACATAATAGAGAAGGTTTTGCTTTAGGAGCGGTTACCGCAGCTGAATGGATTATTGGCAAAACGGGAGTGTTCTCTATGCGAGATGTGTTAAACCTAGGTTAATAAAAGTAACAATACAGTAGTTTCAAGACAAACCTTTACATGTTGGGTGCGATACTATAGATAATCTCTTCCAACGACATTAAAATATAAATACTATGAATGGTACCCAGTGGATAATTTTTATTCTGATCGTACAGGTCATACATTTTTTAGGGACATGGAAATTGTATGTAAAAGCAGGTAGAAAAGCTTGGGAGGCTGCAATTCCCGTTTACAATGCCATTGTATTGATGCAAATTATCAATAGACCAAAATGGTGGACCGTATTATTGTTCATTCCTATAATCAACCTATTGATGTTTCCGGTGATATGGGTGGAGACGATAAGAAGTTTTGGTAGAAATAGTAGGTTAGAAACTTGGATAGTAGTGCTTACCTTAGGATTTTACATCTTCTATGTAAACTACGCCTTAGATGTAAAATATATTGAAGATAGAAGCCTACAACCCAAAACAGCCATGGGGGAATGGGTGAGTTCTATCTTATTTGCCATTGTAGCCGCTACTTTGGTACATACCTATTTTATACAACCGTATGTAATCCCTACCGGATCTTTGGAAAGAACCCTTAGGGTGGGTGATTTTCTATTTGTAAGTAAGTTTCATTATGGAGCCAGAACGCCAATGACTACAGTGGCAGCACCTATGGTACATGATACCCTTCCGGTTTTAGGTGTTCGTTCCTACTTGAAAAAACCTCAACTCCCCTATTTTAGGCTTCCTGGTTTTACCAAAGTGGAACGTAATGATATTGTGGTATTCAGTTGGCCCGCCGATACGGTACGTGTGTTTTTTAAAAAAGAAAAAGGAGTTGATAAGCCTATCGATAAAAAATCGAATTACGTAAAACGTTGTGTAGGTGTTCCTGGGGATTCATTGGAAGTCCGCAGATGGATATGTATTCATCAATGGCAAACAATTGGAATTACCCGGAAGTGCCAAACCACAATTTGATTATACCATATATAGTTCTAAAGGGGTTTCATCAAAAACCTTGGAGAAAATTGGGGTGACGGACTTTACCAGAAAATACATATCCAATTCTTTAAATCAAGATCAGGCACAAGCTGTCAACAAATATTTGATGGGCTACAATCAGGGGGCAAATGGACAATTGGAACTCTATACAAAAAGCTCTGGCTTTCCAGCGGATGTTATCTCCAAGTATAGGCTTTCCTTAAAGGAAGTTACAGACCGTGAGCGATCAGTACCTTTAACCGCAGAAATGGTGGAAGCCCTTAGAAAAGATGCCAATATTGATTCTATAGTACAACAAGTAGCACCAAAAGGAAGAAGAGGCATCAATCTTTTTCCACAAAGTCCGGACTACCCTTGGAACTATAGTCAACTAGGACCCATTTACATCCCTAAAAAAGGAACAACGGTAGACTTGAATTTAAAGGTATTACCCTTATATAAAAAAATCATCCGTGAATATGAAGGGAATGATATTTCGATTTCGGGTAACCAGATAAGCATTAATGGTCAACCAGCAACCAACTACACTTTTCAACAAGATTATTATTGGATGATGGGTGATAATAGAGACCACTCAGAAGATAGTAGGGCTTGGGGCTATGTGCCAGAAAATCATATTGTAGGTACGCCAATTTTCATTTGGATGAGCTTTGACAATTTCACGGAAGGCATGAGTAATTGGAGACCTAGATGGGACCGAATCTTTACCACCGTAAATGGTGATGGAGAACCACAATCCTATTTTAAATATTTTCTAATTCTATTGGTAGCGTATTTTGTTGGAAACTGGTTTTGGAAGCGTAAAAAAGCGAAAGGATAAATCAGATTTATGCAATTAGTACATCCTACCTATTTTCCCAATATCATTACCTTCAGCTTTATTGCACAACAAGAGGTTTGTTGGGAGGTCAATGATAATTATCAAAAACAGACCTATAGAAATAGGTGTTATGTGTGTACGGATAGAGGTCAGCATATGCTAAGTATTCCTATTGTGCATGTCGGTAAATCTAACGGAAGGCAAAAGTATAAGGATGTCACCATGGACAACTCCTACCCTTGGCAACGTCAGCATTGGCGAACTTTAGAAACCGCCTATAGAACCTCTCCATTTTTTGAGTTTTACGAGGATGACATTAAACCCCTTTACTCCAATATTTTTGATAGTTTGATGGAATATAATTTAAAGACCATTGAAACCGTAATGGATTGTCTACAATTGGAAATGCCCAAAATAACTACGGATACTTTTGTAGAACGAACCCAAGGATATGAGGGATATAAGGCATTTGGTAAGTACCAAAAAAAATCCTATAATCGAACAAGACGAATATGTTCAGGTATTTTCCGATAGAAATGAATTTATACCTAATTCCAGCATATTGGATTTATTGTTCAATGTAGGACCTAACTCCGTAAGCTACCTTAAGGAAGTCAAATTAAAATAATAGCATGATTAGGTTTATTGCTCATTACGGAATACATTTTATATGTACCCATCATCATTGCTTTCTACTTTTACAAGGACTTTAAGTTAAAAGCAGCCGTCATTTTACTTTTAGGAATTCTAATCGATGTAGACCATCTTTGGGCCAATCCCATATTTGACCCAAACCGATGTAGTATCGGTTTTCATACGTTTCATTCCTATTTGGCCATTGCTATTTACGTTGCACTGTTTTCCATAAAAAAAACAAGAATATTTGGACTGGCACTTTTGATTCACATCTTGGCCGATACCGTGGACTGTCTGCTAATGGGCACCCAATTTGATTGACGCCATTATTGGCTCATGATCAGATAATTCAATAGTATAATTCGTGTGAGACAAGACTTCCATTCCTGGAGCAACAAGAATATAATCGATACGGAATGGAAACTTCCAAAATTGAATGGTCGAACCCAAACCTGTTCCCTTTTCTAAAAATGTATCCTTTAGTTCTCCCTTTAATATTCAAATAAACCCGTGAAAACTGGGTTGAATTAAAATCCCCGCAGACTATATTTGGATAAGGACTATTTTCCATATGATTACGAACAATATCAGATTGTTCCATCTGCTTGGCGAAAGAAGTTCGTAGACGTGAAAACAATTTACCCGAGTCTTCATTTTTTATACTTGACGGCCTAATTCTTAAGGATTCTAAATGCAAATTATAGAGTCTAATGGTATCCGTTTTGATTATAATATCCGCATAAACGGCACTGTTATAAGATTCTGGAAAATTTAAAAATCCTTTATTTATAATTTTGTACTTAGAATATATTGCTTGAATCATTCTTCCTCTATCTTCTCCGAATTCATAATCCACATATTTATAAGGATAATCCATAAAAAAAGTAGGTCTGCTCTTCTTATAATCAAATTCTTGAAAACAAACAATGTCTGGATTTTCATAAGCAATAAATCGAACAATGGTATCCCCTGCGGTGCTTTTCCACTCATCTTGTTTTCCTCGAAATCCCAAACTATTAAAACTTAAGATGGAAAAAGTATCATCTTTTTCTACCATTTTAGCATTACCGGAAAAACCAATGAAATTACCCATAGAAAAATACCCGAAGAGCAATGTTACTAAGGATAAGATGAACTGACGCCTCATCCTAAACACCCAATAGAATAGAAAAAGAAAATTAAACGTTACCAATATAGGTACCACCAAACTGAAAAAAGCCAAACTAGCCGATGTGGTATGAGGAACGATACAGGCAATAAAAAGAGCCATGGCAAAAAGGATATTCAGAAGGAATATCAGTTTTTGAAAAAATGAGAGTCCACTCATATATTTAATTCTCCTTCCCCGCTTGAAAAAGGAAGTCTTTTTCAGATTTGGAAAGGCTTTCATAACCAGATTTACTAATCTTATCCAAGATAGCATCTATCTTCTTCTGCTTGGTCAATTTATCATAATCGGCATTTCCTGTAGCCGATGATTTAGGACCTTGATTCTTATAAACCGTTTTCATTGGAGCTTTACGTTCCGATCTGTTGAATAGACTGACTATCCCGTCGACAAACTTTGCAAATCCGGATCCAATGTCTGTTCCTTTCAATAACTGACTGGCATACAAATACCCTAAAAGAGCTCCACCTAAGTGGGCCAAGTGGCCGCCAGAATTACTCATGGGTAATTGTACCAAATCCATCAACACTACAAAAGCGCCCACATACCATAATTTGACATTGAAAAAAATAACCCGGACCTCTTGATTTGGAAGGTAGGTACAGATGAAAATTAGTATGGCGCTTGCTCCCGCAGACGCTCCTATCAAATAAGCAGTTGTATCAAAAAATGCAGGAAATACATTATATCCCAATACAAAGAACAAACCACCAAGCATTACGCCAAGCAGATACACATTTAGAAATCTTTTAGCATCAAATAGGTTCAAGAAAATACGACCCACAAAATAAATAAGTAGCATATTCCAAAATAGGTGACCTATACCACCATGAAAAAAAGAATAGGTAACAATTGACCATGGCTGGTAGAGAATTTCTAAAATACCATTTGGCAATTCAAACCATCGCACGATACTGTTCGATGAAAGTCCGAATAAAAAAGGAACCAAACTATTGATTATAAAAACGAGTACGTTGACCGCAATCAGTTTTTCGGCAATATTTAATCTAGAAAATTGATATTTTAAATCGAGCTGCGCCATAAATTAATTCCACCGTTTATTATTGAACTCATTCTTTTTCCAATACCACATCATCAAGAAACCAAAAAGTGCTCCTCCAATATGGGCAAAGTGCGCAATCCCTTGACCAAATAAACTATAACCGGTTACCCCAGAGAATAAATCCAACGCAATAAGTACCGGAATAAAATATTTCGCCTTGATAGGAATAGGTAGAAAAATAAGGAACAGTTCGCTATTGGGAAATGACATTCCAAACGCGACCAAGACTCCATATATTGCACCAGATGCCCCAACTACCGGAGTATTAAATGCACCTAAAAAATTATCGATAGTAGATTTGCCTGCAATACTGTACCATTCCGTATTATAACGACCACTATTGATAATATCTAGAACCGTACTTTCAGAAATGCCCGAATCAATTAATGCGCTCATTCCCTCATTGTAGTAATAATAGTTTACCCCCACATGAATTAATGCAGCACCAAGTCCGGCAGATAAGTAAAAAAACAGGAACTTATTTCTTCCCCACATTTTTTCGAGAGGCGTACCAAACGCCCATAACGCATACATATTAAAAAGAATATGCATAAAACCGCCATGCATAAACATATGCGTTAGAATTTGCCAAAATCTAAAATGTTCGTTTTGTGGAAAATAGAGTGAAAACCACTCGTACATCTGATTGCCATAAAGACTAGTAGCGACAAAAAACAGAATGTTAATTATCAATAAATGTTTTATAGTTTCTGTTAATCTTCCCATCTAGATAAATTTACGGTCAATATCGTTCTCAGTTATGGTAATATAAATTCTTTTATTAAACGGACTCACATTAGGTTCCTTACAAGCGAACAAATCGTTCACCAATTTAACCTGTGAAAATTCATCCAATGTCTCTCCAGTTTTAACGGATAAGGTCTTTGCCAGTGTTTTAGCCAACATATCGCTCTGCGAAAAACTATCGCCAGGGACTTCCTGTTGAAAATCTGAAATCAACTGCTCCATAATCATCTGCACTTCGCTTTCCGCAACCAAAACAGGTACTCCTTTAATTTCTACTCCATCATCTGCAATAGCACCAAATACAAAACCTACGGTACATAGGTTTTCCTTTATTTCATTCAATATAGTCACCTCTCCTTTTGAGAAAGACAATGTCAAAGGAAACAACAATTGTTGACTTATGGCTTCCTTGATCGTAATATTCTTTAGAAATTTCTCATAGAGTACGCGTTGATGAGCCCTACTTTGGTTGATAACCACCATTCCTGATTTGATGGTCGTAATTATATATTTCTTACGTAATTGAAAAGTAGTCGTCGAATTTTCGGGTGTATCCTTTTCTCCATCAAAAATACTACTGTTGACGACTTCAGATTCAAACTGGAAATTACTTTCGGTATCACTTTTCAAGGAATCGTCTAAACCTTCGTAAATACTTTCCCAACCCTGTACGTTCTGCTTGGTATAACTTGTAGAACCCGTACTTCTTGATGGCTTTACATTCTCGAACGGATTAAAAGATGAATCCACCGAAACTTGAGGAATGCCCGCACCCTTATCCCTATAAGCATATGGAGTTTCGAGATTCTGATCCTGCTCAAAATCCAGAGCAGGGATAACATTGAATTGACCCAAACTATGTTTTACAGTAGACTTTAAAATGGCATAAAGCGTATGTTCATCGTCGAACTTTACTTCTGTTTTCGTCGGATGAATATTGATATCGATTGTCGCTGGATCTACATAAAGATTTATGAAGTATCCCGGATGCGTTCCTGGTCGTATCAATCCCTCAAATGCTCCTAAAATTGCATGATGTAAATAGGGGCTTTTTATAAATCGATTGTTGGCGAAAAAGAACTGTTCTCCCCTACTCTTTTTGGCAAACTCAGGTTTTTGGATGAATCCCGATATTTTGACCACTTGCGTGTCCTCATTGACCGGCACCAGTTTTTCATCGGTCTTTCTTCCAAATATATGCACAATACGCTTTCTGAAATCATTCGCCGGAAGTTGAAATACATCACTCCCGTTATTGTAAAAACTGAACGATATTTGAGGATGAGCCAAAGCAACCCTATGAAACTCATCGGTAATATGCCTAAACTCTACTTGCTCCGACTTTAAAAAATTTCGTCTCGCCGGAATATTGAAGAATAAATTTTTGACCAGCATGGATGTACCTTTTGGAGCTACCACCACTTCTTGAGAGACTACTTTACTACCTTCGATTTTTATATGGGTACCAATTTCAGCATCTTCGGTTTTGGTCACCATTTCTACATGTGCAATTGCCGCTATTGAAGCTAACGCCTCTCCCCTGAAACCTTTGGTATGTAGATTAAATAGGTCTTCTGCTTTTTGTATTTTGGAAGTTGCATGGCGTTCAAAGCTTAATCGAGCATCGGTACCGCTCATGCCTTTTCCATTGTCCACGACCTGTATTAGTGTTTTACCACCATCCTTAACGATAAGCTGAATATCAGTTGCATCAGCATCAATGGCATTCTCCAACAATTCCTTAACCACTGAAGCCGGACGTTGAACTACTTCCCCCGCAGCAATTTGATTAGCCACGTGATCTGGTAAAAGTCTAATAATATCGGCCATTATGAGGAGAAGAATATAGAAAGGTCAAAATCGATAATATATAAGAAAACAAGAATCAGTATACCAAAAATGAGTGCTGTTCTAATTTTTACATTTCGATCACCTTTTCTTTTAGCGTCATCAAGTGCACTATTGATTTTACTTTTGAGTCCGCGAGGTGTATTAAGCGTAGTACGAAACTGATCAAATTTAGGTTCAATTTTATAGGGGTTCGTTTTACCCTTACCTTCATAAAACCTAGGGCTATAATCAAACTGCCTATTCTTTCGCAACTTCGTTATTTTGCTTAACATTCCCATAGTACCAAAGTTACTTAAATTAGAAAAAATGTCCCTAAAAGGAATGCCAAAAATTGTTAACGAATAGTTGAGCGAATGAGAACCATTTCCTTAGAAATAGGTTTAACTGCAAATTAGGAATGTTTTGTAATGGCTTTAATTACCTAAAACCGCCATTTTTATGGCTGCAATTGCTGCCTCTGTACCTTTATTACCATGTATACCGCCACTACGGTCGATGGCCTGTTGCATCGTATTATCCGTTAATACACAAAATATAACCGGTACATCGAATAGTACATTTAGGTCTTTAATTCCTTGAGCGGTTGCCTCACATACAAAGTCGAAATGTTTAGTTTCCCCTTGTATCACACTACCAATGGCAATGACAGCATCTACCTTTTGGGTATTGATCATTTTCTTGGCGCCAAACGTAAGCTCAAAACTACCAGGAACATCCCACTTTACAATATCGGATTCCTGAGCCCCACAGTCCTTTAAAGCTTCTATAGCACCCTCAAAAAGACCGTTTGTAATTTTAGGATTCCACTCTGAAACAACAATCCCAAACCGAAGTCCATTCGCGTTTGGGATTGTTTCTTTATCATAAACTGATAAATTTTTATTAATTGTTGCCATTAAGCTCCGCTTTTAGCCATGCCAATAAAGGCATTGATTGTAGTTGCATTTTCAGAATTAGGATATTCGTCCTTAATCCTTTGGAAATAACCCAAGGCCTTATCCTTATTACCCATTTCAAGTGCAGTCAAGCCGGCTTTATATAAAAATTTAGGCGTGGTATACTCATTGGCACTATGGGCAACTGCAGCCTCGTAATAACCTAAAGCATCTGATGGTTGCTCCAATTGCATGAACGCATCACCAATACCTCCTTTTGCCAAAGCTCCAAGAATAGCATCATCAGAACTAAAATCCTCTAAATAGGTAATAGCTTCTGGATAATAATTCATATTTAAATAAGCAATACCAGCTGAGTAATTCGCCAAATTAGCGGCCTTAGTACCAGGATACTCCTCTATAATATCCAAAAATCCGTATTTACCCTCTGCACCTTCCAATGACAATGTAAATAAAGAATCCTTAGCCGTAGTACTGGTCAAAGCTTGATCAAAATATTGCTGTGGATAGTACATTTCATTGGCAGCATTCGTCTCCTTTGGACTCAATACAAATTGATTATATGCCAAAAATCCAAGTACGCTCACGGCAATGACACCAATGGCTCCCAATATATAATTTTGATTTTTTGATACCCATTCTTCTGAACGTGAGGCACTTTCATCTAAGGTGCTGAACACCTCTGCCGTAGTACTTTCTTGCTCATCGAACTCCTGCTGTTCAGCTTTCGTTTCGGGTTTATATCCTCTTTTTTTATATGTAGCCATCTCTGTTTTTATTGGTGGCGCAAAAATAAAGTTTTTATTGAAATCCTAAAGTGTATTTATTCGTTATTTTTGGATATTTGGGGTAGTTTATCCACATCCATCTACAAAATCCAAGAATTTTAATGCTACTAAGACAATTATCATTGATTAATTACAAAAATTTTGAATCGAAGGAACTTTTGTTCGATTCAAAAATAAACTGTTTTGTAGGTGATAACGGAGTAGGAAAAACCAATATTCTAGATGCTATTTACCACCTCTCTTTTGGGAAAAGTTACTTCAATCCTATTTCCTCTCAAAACATAAGACATGGAGAAGATTTCTTTGTCATTGATGGTACTTTTGAAAAAGACGGAAGGGATGAAAAAGTGGTCTGCAGTCTTAAGAAGAACAATAAAAAAATCATTAAAAGAAACGGTAAGGCATATGATCGTTTTGCCGACCATATTGGCTTTCTTCCTTTGGTTATAATTTCTCCGGCGGATAGGGATTTAATCATTGAAGGCAGTGAAACTCGAAGAAAATTTATTGATGGTGTTATTTCGCAATCGGATAAGGACTATTTACAAAACCTAATCAATTATAACAAAGTAGTCTCGCAACGAAATGCACTACTGAAATATTTTGCAGCCAACCGAACTTATAATAAGGATACACTTGCGGTATACAATGAGCAGCTAAATAACTACGGTACCGCCATTTTTGAAAAGAGGACCGAATTCCTAAAAGCCTTCATTCCTATTTTTCAAGAACAATACGTAGCTATTACGGGAGGCACGGAACAGGTTGGACTCTCCTATGAAAGTAAACTATTAAACATCCAACTCATTGATCTTTTGGAGCAAAACACAGACAAAGACCGTGCACTACAATATACCAGTGTAGGTGTTCACAAAGACGATTTAAGCTTTGAAATCAGTGGTTACCCAATTAAAAAATTTGGTAGTCAAGGACAACAAAAGTCCTATTTAATTGCCCTTAAATTCGCACAATTCCATTTTATGAAAGCTCAAAGTCAAGTGACCCCTTTATTGATTTTGGACGATATATTTGATAAATTGGATGAAAACAGAGTTTCTCATATCATCGGTATGGTGAACAACGAAAATTTCGGCCAGATTTTCATCAGTGATACGCATGCGGAGCGTACTGAAGAAATCATTAAAAAAATTCATCAATCCTATAAAATATTTAAACTATCAGATGCATAAATTGACTCTCATTCTTGGATTATTTTTCTTATGCTCCTGTAATTCTTCCATCAATCAGGAAGATTTACAGAAACTGAACGGATATTGGGAAATTAAGGAGGTCGTCTTAAAAGATGGCACTAAGAAAGAATACTCCGTAAATACGACCGTGGATTTTATAAAAGTGGATTCCTTAAGTGGATTTCGCAAAAAGGTAGACCCAAAATTCAATGGCACTTTTGAAACGTCTGATGATGCAGAACCTTTTGATGTTTTATTCGAAAAAGAGGGGATATCGATTCAGTATCATACGGAGTTGGCTTCGTGGACAGAGACTTTACTTTCTGTTTCAGAATCCTCCTTTAGCGTCAAAAATCAAGATGGATTCATTTATAAATACGAAAGATACGAACCCATAAATATCAACCCTTAATGGCGAAGCGAGAGAACGAGAATTTATCGATGAAGGAAGCTTTATCCGCTTTTATCCAAAAAAACAAATTGGAAAAAGGAATGGATAAAGTAGATGCCAAAGAAGCATGGGCGAGATTAATGGGCAATGGTGTTTTAAATTACACTACCGCTGTAGAATTAAGAAATGATACTCTTTTTGTTTCCTTATCTTCCTCTGTGCTGCGCGAAGAACTTAGCCTAGGTAAATCGAAAATTATAACCATGATCAACGAAGAATTGGGCAAGAATTTGGTCAAAAAATTGGTGTTACGTTAAAAGTAAAATCTCGTATTGGTTTAATCTGAGTAAAACAATGTAAATTTTTAATGTTTTTTTTGGAAACACAAAATTATTCACACCCAATCCTAAAACAAAAAAGCCGGTCCATTACGAACCGGCTTGTTTTTTTCTGAATAGTACTATTTAGAAAATCTCTCTTCCTGAAAAGTGAAACGCACCTTCTATAGCTGCATTTTCATCACTATCAGAGCCATGAACCGCATTTTCAGCGATATCCGTAGCGAACATTTTTCGTATCGTCCCTTCCGCAGCTTCCGCAGGATTGGTAGCGCCTATCAAGGCTCTAAAATCCTCCACAGCGTTTTTCTTTTCCAAAATAGCGGCTACAATCGGGCCCCTGGTCATAAACTCAACAAGCTCCCCAAAGAAAGGACGTTCTTTATGTACAGCATAAAATCCTTGAGCATCCCTTGTGCTTAATTGGGTATATTTTAAAGCAACAATCTTGAAACCTGCAGACGAAATTTTTTCTAAAATCGCCCCTATATGTCCATTCTCAACGGCATCAGGCTTTATCATTGTAAATGTTCTATTCGTAGTCATATCTTAAATTTTGGGGCAAAAATACGTTTTTCCCTATAACTGGCAACTATTCAACAGTATCGATACAAATTCACCCCGATTACCACTTTCCAATTAAGCCAGATGTAAAGACATTTAAAATTAAATGCTTCCATTTAATGCCTTTGGTATTAAATTGTATCTTTGCCGCCATGAATTTTGAGCATCAAACCGCACTTAAAACGCTGCTTTCCACTACTAAGAAAATAGCGATTATTCCTCATAAAAATCCAGATGGAGACGCAATTGGATCTACATTGGCCCTTTGGCATTACCTTATAAACAAGGGTCACAAAGCGCAAATTGTAAGTCCCAACGATTTTCCTAAATTTTTAAAATGGATGCCAGGTACGGACAAGATTTTAAATTTTGAAAAACAAAATTCAGAATCTAAAAAGTGTATTCAAGACGCTGATGTCATTTTCACCTTAGACTTCAATCATTTAGGTAGGGTAGGCCAAATGAGTGAATCCTTGGAAAATGCAAAGGCAACGTTCGTTATGGTAGACCACCATCAGGAACCTTCAGATTATGCAACAATCATGTATTCTGATGTTCGTATGAGTTCCACTTGTGAAATGGTTTATAATCTTATCACATTATTAGGAGATGAGGAGGGAATTACTACAGAAATGGCCAATTGTATCTATACCGGGATAATGACGGATACAGGATCCTTCAAATTTTCAGCGACTACCAGTGATACTCACAGAACCGTGGCAAAACTAATGGACAAAGGTGCAGAAGGCACTGAAATTCACCACAGAATATACGATACCAATTCCCCTAGCCGATTACACTTATTAGGATGCGCCTTGAAAAACATGGTGATTCTAGAGGATTTCAGTACGGCCTATATCACGTTGAGTCAGGCAGAATTGGACACTTATAATTACCAAAAAGGGGATACCGAAGGTTTTGTAAACTACGGTCTCACTTTAGATGGTATTAAGTTCGCCGTAATATTTATCGAAAATGCCGATGAAGGTATTTTAAAAATTTCATTTAGATCGGTTGGCGATTTTTCAGTGAACGATTTTGCTAGAAAGCATTTTAATGGAGGTGGGCACACCAATGCAGCCGGAGGAAAAAGCGATGACCCAATTGAAGATACTATCTCTTATTTTACATCGTTATTACCTGAATACAAACAGCAACTACAATCATGAGAAACATTGGTTTTCTACTAATCTTACTTGGAATTTTAAGTTGTGACGGCCCTGAACCCAGGAAACCTGTCCAGACCAAAAGCGGAAGTTTTTTTCAGGAATCCATCATAAGAAGCCGTAAACTTTTAGCGGCCGAAGAACAAAAAATTCAAGAGATTATTGAAAAGGATTCCCTAAAGCATTATACCCATAGTGCTTCCGGTTCTTGGTATCATTATTTGAATGCTAATGATTCTGACGATTACACGCCTAAAACGGATGATCTTGTCCTTCTCAATTATGATATTTTAACTTTGGACAACGATACCATTTATTCGAAAGAGGATATTGGTATTGTCAGTTATAAAGTAGATAAGCAAGAATTATTCTTAGGGTTAAGAGATGCTGTAAAATTATTAAAGGAAAATGAAAAAGCTACTTTTCTATTTCCATCTTCTCTAGCTTTTGGCTACCATGGGGATGAAAATAAAATAGGAAGCAATATTCCTTTGAAATCAACGATTACCTTATTAAAGATTGAAAAACAAACGGATAAAACAGAAAATTAAAATGACAATTATGATTAAAAAAATGTACTTACTTGCAGTGGTTGCCCTGATTATGGCTAGCTGCAAGACTAGTAAAAGAGCAGATTTAGGTGATGGTCTATTTGCGGATATAACTACTTCTGAAGGGGAAATCATTGTCCGACTAGAACAAGAAAAAACTCCGGTTACGGTTGCCAATTTTGTTTCTTTGGCCGAGGGAAATAATCCTTTTGTAAGTGAAGAGTATAAGGGTAAGAAATATTATGACGGACTTACATTCCATAGAGTTATGAAAGACTTTATGATTCAAGGTGGTGACCCCACTGCAACAGGAACAGGTAATCCTGGTTATAAATTCATTGATGAATTCAATGACTCATTGGTACATGACAAAAAAGGGATTCTATCCATGGCCAACTCTGGTCCTACAACGAATGGTAGTCAGTTTTTCATTACACATAACGCTACGCCTTGGTTAAATAACAGACATTCTGTTTTTGGAGAGGTTGTAGAAGGTATGGACGTAGTTGATTCCATAGCCAATGTAAAAGTAGGAGCTGGCAATAAGCCTGTTGAACCAGTCACCATGAATACAGTAGAAATTATTCGGAATGGTAAGGAGGCTCGAAAGTTTGATGCCGTAAAGGTGATGACAGAATATTTCGCTAATGAAGAAGAAAGACTAGCTGCCATTGAAAAGGAGAAAGCTGAAAAACTAGCTGCTGTCACTAAATTAAAAGCTTCATTTGCTGAAGAATTAGTAGCTCAGAAAGAAAAGGCGGAAACCTTACCATCAGGATTACAAGTTTTGGTTTTGGAAGAAGGAAGTGGTGAAAAACCAAAAATAGGTCAAAAGGTAAATGTAATGTATGGAGGGTACCTAATGGATGGTACTTTGTTCGATAGCAACTATGCAGAAGTTGCCGAAATGTACGGTACTTACGATATCAACCGTGAGCAAGGCGGAGGATATATGCCCATACCGATGGACTACAGTACAGAATCTCCTCTTATTGCCGGATTCAGAGAAGGTTTATTGACCATGAAAGTAGGTGACAAAGTAAGATTGTTCATTCCTTCACACCTAGGGTATGGTGCTCAAGGTGGCGGACCAATTCCACCAAATGCTGACTTGGTATTTGATTTGGAGATTACGGGAATTGCCGAATAATCAAGTATATTTTAAAATAAAAAGCCCGAGCTAAAAATTTAGCTCGGGCTTTTTTTGTGAATTTATTTTTTTGGAGTAGCCTCTAGAATATGAAGTAAGAATTTCCAGAATTTTTGAACTGAGGGTATACTCACCCGCTCATCTGGAGAATGCGCCCCTTTAATGGTAGGTCCAAAACTGACCATATCCATTTCCGGATAGTTCTGGCCTAAAATACCACATTCAAGTCCCGCATGACAAGCAACAACTTTAGGTTCGTCCACAAAAAGCTCCTTATACTTTTGAACAACTACCTTAAGTATTTCTGAATTTGGATTAGGATTCCAACCCGGGTACTCCCCTTTAAAGTCAACTTCAAATCCACCCAACTCAAAGGCCGATTTTAAAGAATTCGCCAAATCCATTTTGGCAGACTCCACAGAAGACCTTGTTAAACATCCAATTACAATTTCACCATCTTTTACCTGAACACGGGCAATATTGTTAGAGGTCTCTACCAAATCAGGAATTGCAGCACTCATCGCATACACACCATTATGCGCAGCATAGATAGATTTTATTAAATTTTCTTGCGAACCGAGGCCCATCACTTTTTTTGCGGTTTTCACCTGTTCGACACTAATATTCAAGTTTGGTTCCTGAGTTTTTAGTTCTTCCCCAATTATGGCTATCAATTCATGTATTTCTTTTAAAAAATCGGTCTCATGTCTTTTACCAATATTCAAATGACAAGTACTTTCCCTAGGAATAGCATTACGTAAGCTCCCACCTTCCAAAGCACCAATGCGCATGTTATAGGCCAACCCTGCATAAAGCAAACGGCCCATAATCTTATTAGCATTACCTAGTCCCTTATCAATATCCATCCCGCTATGACCACCAGAAAGACCGTTTACTTTTATTTCAAAACCAACATCACCGTGAACGCCATCTTTTTGATTGTATTTTCTACGTGCAGTTACATCGATACCACCTGCACAGCCTATATCGATTTCATCGTCTTCCTCGGTGTCCAAATTCAATAGGATTTCGCCATTTAATACACCTCCTTTTAACCCGACAAGCTCCGGTCATACCAGTTTCTTCATCTATGGTAAAAAGAGCCTCCAAGGGCGGGTGTGCAATGTCCGTACTCTCCAAAAGCGCCATAATGGCGGCCACACCCATTCCGTTATCTGCTCCTAAAGTGGTTCCGGTAGCTTTAACCCAATCTCCTTCTATTCGCATCTGGATCCCATCGTAATCAAAGTCAAAGACGGTATTCTCATTTTTTTGGTGCACCATATCCAAATGGCTTTGTAAGGTGACCATTTTTCTATTTTCCATTCCGATAGAACCAGGTTTACGAATGATTACGTTTCCAATTTCATCAGAAAAGGTCTCAAGGCCAAGATGGTTACCAAAATCCATCATAAACTTAATGACACGTTCCTCCTTTTTGGATGGCCTTGGTACTGCATTCAAATTTGAAAAATTCTTCCAAACAGATTTAGGCTCCAATTGATTTATATTCTTACTCATCGTCTTGTTTTATCGATACAAAAATACATATAGCAAAAGGATTTCTCTATTTTTGGCCTGATGAAGATTTCCCTTAAAAATGTAGTGGCTTTTTCTATTATACTCCAGATTATTTTGGTGAAATGGTTG
>CAWJFH010000026.1:0-271133 GCA_963842105.1 uncultured Flavobacteriaceae bacterium | reverse complement strand
TTACAATTCTGATTTTAAGGTGATAAAATCTGGGGCTTTCTTTAATTTCAGTAGTAAATTTTAACATCTCAAAATATTTTATGTTTAGGAAAAATTTTATTAACATTTTATCTTGATAACTTATATAGTGCATTTCATCGAATAAAATCGACTTCTTGTCGTCTTTCCATAGAGTTTAAATATTTTCGGTAAAGCAAAAAAAATTGAAAGAAAATCACCTTACGTTACCTTAATGAAAGTCACCTCTCCAAAAGCATTTTTCACTATCCTTTCCTTTGTTTTTTTCTCCGTCTTCCTAAGCTCTTGCGGCAAAGAACATGACCTAATTTCAGATTTTGTAATAAAGGATTCCAAATCCAAAATTTCCATTTACAAAATTGATTCTATTGATACTGCCATTACTCAAGAATCGACGCCTACTTCTGAAAAAAAAAGACCACCCCTTAATCGCATTAAACTGCTCCAACACATTACTTATTAAAAACCAATATGTGGTATTTTGAAGATATTGAACGTAATTAAATAAGTAACTAATTAGTTTTGATCTGGACATAATTAAACTCAGCATACCTACTGCTGCAAATACTAAAAAGATTAATAGCGTTTTAGGACAACCTATAGATATCAGAATACTGAACACTTATACTTTACTAGGAAATTAAGATTGTCTTCAAAATTTGTTTATAGTAATTATTACTTCAGCCTTTATAAACCGCAGAGCAATATTGAGGCGGGTGTCGCACCTATTCAAGAAGAACAAACCCTTTTTTAAGTTAAAAACTTACAAACCCATTTAAGGGTATGCACCTTGAAAAATGTGCTTAATCATAATTGATTTTTACATTATCTTCTTTTATTTTTTAGTTGTTTCTTTATGTATTTCCTTCATTTTCTTGAGTTTTAGATTTCTTAATAAGACCAAATTCTGTTGCTCCAAGTTTAGGTTTTTTTTGTTTGCACCTTTAAGTGAAACAACCTTTTGCAATTCATGTTGATAGATTGGATAATCAAAACATCACCAACTTTGGCATTATATAATGAAGCATAGACACCTGTAGCTTTCTCTTTTTCTAAATTGGATTCAACTACTATTGGTGGAACATATTCTTCAAGAACATTTAAAAAAGGTGTTGGGTAAATTATAGGTCGAAACAAATAATGAATATTGAATTTAAATTAACCGATAGGTTAATCCCGAAATATGTAATAACTATTAAAAACTAGATTACTTCACAACAGTAATAACGTGGATGCTTTATTGAAGACTTTTTCGACTTTGACTAGAAAAGCACCACCTCTTTATCTAATTTCCAAATCCCGTAACTTTGTAGTAGCTTCAACTAAAAAGGAATTACTTGTATACCATTATTGACATAGAAACTACTGGAAACGGAATTAAGGGAAATAAGATTACCGAAATTTCTATTTTCAAATATGACGGGCATCAAGTCGTAGATGAATTCACTTCTTTGGTGAATCCTATGTGTGAAATACCCCAATTTATAACTGGATTGACGGGTATTGATAATCCTATGGTTCGCAATGCGCCAATTTTTGAAGAAGTTGCTTCAAAAATTATGGACATAACTAAGGATACGATTTTCGTGGCCCACAACGTAAACTTCGATTATAACATTATTAAACATGAGTTTCAGTTATTGGGAATTGATTTTACCAGAAAGAAACTATGTACTGTTAGGCTCTCAAGAAATTTATTACCTGGTTATAATTCGTATAGTCTAGGAAAGTTAACCGCTGCTCTTGGCATACCATTGACAGATAGACATAGGGCGCGCGGTGATGCCCACGCCACGGTTTTACTTTTCCATAAACTACTTAGAAGCCAAAATGCTGAAAAGGTGTTTAAACAATTTCTAAATGCAAGGTCGCAAGAAGGGACTCTTCCTCCCGCTTTACCTCGAGAAGCTTATGAGAATTTACCCAGTACCGCGGGGGTCTACTATTTTAAGGATAGCAAAGGGAAAATTATTTATGTTGGTAAGGCCATTAACATCAAAAAAAGAGTACTCAGCCATTTTTACGATAAAAAGACTAAAGAAATTCTTCTTTGTTCAGAAACGGCAAATCTTGATTTTGAAGAAACAGGAAATGAGCTAATCGCTCTTTTAAAGGAATCTGCGGACATAAAACACTTATACCCTAAGCATAATCGTGCTCAAAAGAGAACTATTCAGCAATACGGTATATTTAGCTATGAGGACCGTAATGGAATTCTCCACTTGGCATTCAATAAAATTAAATTGACACCCAATCCATTCTCCATCTGTTATAGCCCAACCGAAGCGAGACAGTTTTTAGAAACGGTTTGTGAAACCTATGAACTCTGTCCCAAATACTGCCATCTTCAAGAAAATATAGAAACGTGTTCACATTATAAAATAAAACAGTGCATCGGTATATGTTCGGATACCGCATTGAAAACGGTTTATAATGAAAAGGTGAATAGCGCGATAGCCAACATCACAAAATCCAAAGCAGATTGTATTATCCAACAAAAAGGACGAAATTCAGAAGAAAATAGCTTTATACTTATTAGCGATACGACTTATGTGGGTTATGGTTATGTTCCAAAAGAAATTGCCATTCAATTTACATCAGACTTGGACCCCTATTTAATTCGTCAAAAAAACACCCTAGAAACGCAACGGATACTAGAGAGTTTTATCAGAAAACATCCGGAAAAAGTAAAGGAATTTAGAGAGGAACAAATGGCTTAGTACACCTTAATCTTTCATTTTTCGGTACATCCGTACCACAAAAAGTAACCATACCATAAAAATGATAGCTACAAAAATCGAATATATTAAAATAAATTCCACTACTGTTTGTACTTAAAGTAATTCATAAAACCAAGAATGGTAGGTGCCCAAAAGGCTAAAAATATAGCGTCTAATTTATTACCGGTCAGAAACAGGTATTCAGAAGCTATAATGATGGATACTACTACCAAAAGCATGATGATATTCATAATGCCGATACGATCAATAAAATTTTTAAACATCGTTGTAATGGAAATCCTAATTAAAGGTATTAATTAATTGAATTGCTATTTAACTCTTTTTAAGTTTTTTTTAACACTTTGCAAAAACTTAACTATTTCCTCGAAAATAATAAATATTCAATGGAAAACGTCTTTGATTTTTAACAATTTTGAACCTTAAATTAACCTAATTGCACCTACTGAAGTTAAAAATTAAAAATGTCTTTTAATTTTTGAATCTTGTTCATCTATAGTTTAGGAAAATCAAATGTATTACTTTCTATCCTGTTTTAACGACCAAACATTTTGATAGGCCACTCTAGCGGCAGCTTGGGATATTTCATTTTGATTATCAAAATAATCTACCGCCTCCCTAGTTTTAACAAATAGATACTCCCGATTCAATTCATTTATTATTCCACTATTGAATATAATATCTCGGGTTGGCCCAATAGCACCCACTAGATAGAATTGAAGGCCTTTTTCATGTATTTCGTGAATCACTTTGGTCAAGACATCCACCGCGGTGGCATCAATATAAATGATAGCTTCGGCATTTAAAATCACTCCTTTCAAATTTGCACCACGCAGGTTAATGAGCTTTAATAATTCTCTTTTAAAATAGGCCGAATTCCCAAAATACAATTGCGCATCAAACCGAACAATCAAAAGGTCATTTCTAACCTCGACCTCATCGGCAAAACGTTTTACATTTTTATAATAATCGGTATTTCTAATGTTTCCTATTTCCGCAAAATGGGGTTTAGACGTTTTATATACCATTAACAATAACGAACACAGTACACCTACCAAAATACCTTCCGTGATACCAATGAATAGCGTAACCAAAAAGGTGATCACCAAAACCATAAACTCATCCCTTCTATTTTTCCATAGCCGTTTGGTGTACGGCACATCGATAAGACCCACAACCGAAACCATAATAATACTTGCCAAAACGGCATTAGGTAGAAATTCAAACACGGGAGTTAAAAACAACAGCGTCAACACCACTAATACAACACTGAAAATTCCTGCTAAATTGGTTTTAGCACCGGCATCGTAATTGATGGCCGATCTTGAAAAACTAGCCGTAGAAGCATAACCTTGAAACAGGGATCCAATCATATTGGCGGTTCCCAGGGCAATCAATTCCTTATTGGGCACAATGGTTTCAATACCACTTTTATCCTCAAGTGCCTTACCTATGGATATGGTTTCTAGGTAACCTACAAGCGCTATTGCCAAAGCTATGGGCCATAATTGTTGGATATCCTTTAAGTCAATGGTGGGCAATACAAAATCCGGTAAACCCTGCGGAACAGCACCCACCAGTTCCACCCCATAATTATCTAGCTGAAAAAAGAAAACTGCTACTATTCCCAAGACCACTATGATTAAAATACCAGGGATATTTCGGTTCCATTTTTTAAAACCGATAAGAAAAAGAATTCCTAAAACCCCCATACCCAAATCAACAGCATTGGTTTCCTGTAGGTTCTGAACTAGATTTAGTACTAATTGATGCACTTTATTACTCCCTTGTACAGAAATGCCCAACAGATGCTTTAACTGACTTAAAATAATGATAACAGCCGCGGCAGACGTAAAGCCGCTTATCACCGGTTTCGAAAGAAAATTGACCAGAAAACCCATCCGCAGCACCCCTAAAGTAAATTGAATTGCCCCAACCATCAGAACAAGTACGACCACCATTGTAATGTATTCCTCGACACCGGTAATAGCCAAGGTTCCTAAACCTACGGCCACCAAAAGGGAATCCATCGCCACAGGACCAACAGCAACAGTTCTAGAGGTGCCTAAAAGTGCATAAATTAAAACAGGAAAAAGTGCTGCATACAAACCATGAACCGGAGGCAGGCCAGCAATCATTGCGTAGGCCATACCCTGGGGCACTAATACAATACCTACGGTAAGACCAGCGATTAAATCCTTTAGTAAATAGGATTTTTTATAGTTAGATGCCCAAGATAAAAATGGTAGATATTGCCTCACCGGATAAATTTAATCAATTAAAAAAGCACTCGTACACACCAAATAAATCTTCGAATCCAAAACATTTTTGCATTATGCAATTTTAAGTTCAGGATAATCCAACTTAAAGCACACTTCAGGAACGTTGCCAAGGTATGATTTACCACGAAGCTTACCTACAGGGTA
Organism: uncultured Flavobacteriaceae bacterium; assembly: GCA_963842105.1. Taxonomy (GTDB): domain Bacteria; phylum Bacteroidota; class Bacteroidia; order Flavobacteriales; family Flavobacteriaceae; genus Maribacter. The sequence continues at coordinate 265,951 of CAWJFH010000026.1, read as the reverse complement.
TGCCTCCAAGACTATTGTCCGGATAACTTTGAATGAGTTCATTAATATGAGACTCAATCTGAGTACCTTCAATGTCTTGCAACCATTTCTCTTCCATCTCCTCAGATAATATCAATGGCATTCTGGGACCTTCCAATTTTGGATTGTTATGAATTCTAGCCATCAATGGATTACCTACGTGGTTACAATACTAAACGTAGCCAACCGACCTTTAGTTTCTGGATCCGACCATTCTGACCATAAACCGGCTAAAGCCAAAGGTTCCCCATTTTTATGTTGGATATAAAATGGATACGTCCCATTGTGAAAATGATGGTGTTCATAAAAACCGTCCACATAAATAATACATCTATGATGCAAAGCAGATTCACGGAAAGATGGCTTTTCAAACAAAGTTTCACCTCTTGCATTTAGGGTACTGTTCCAAAGTTTCTTTTTTTGTTCCGTGTTTTTGACCCATTGCGGCACAAGGCCCCAAGTAGCTACTTTAGGCCAAAATGGAGATTCGTTGGTATAAATCAATAACTCTGGATGTGAAAATCCCGATGCATGGTGTAAAGGCAAATCTGTAAGTGGTGCTAATTTTTCAATAATTTCCTCGATAGCTTTTAAGTCCAGATTTCGTTTAGCGCGTTTTAATTGCGCTTCCAAACTTGTTTTGATATCGTAACACATCGGTCTACCTATTTAATAACTAAAACGGATTCAATGCTACAGTGAACGACTGACTAGAACCCTTCAAGTACATAAACCCCTCTGGTAAATTTTCTTGCTTTACCGCATAAGGATAAAAAGTAATTGGCTCAATACAGACCATGTTGGTCACTTCTGTCCAAAGCATAAAACCAGTAAAACCTTGGGTAGTAATTTGTAACGATTTTTCATCCTCAAGTTTGATGATGTTTACATCAGGAACCTGTAAAGCCCTACTCCCAACAGACATTACTTTTGGAATGTCAATACTTTGGTCTCCTGCAACAATTGTGGCATTTTTGGAATGCAACATGAATGCAGGATGATAGCCTAACATAAAGGGCATATCTTCTTCACCGGATATGTTGAATGTTATTTTTAATCCTGATGCCGATAATTCAAATCTCTTCTCAAACTGAAAATCATAAGGCCAATGTAATAGTTCCTCGGTCGATTTATCCGGATATTTTGAATTTTTCACCTCAGTATTCGCTGCGTATTTTTTGGTGAAAATCGATGTGTTTTCTGTTTGTTCAGACAACTATATTCCATTTCGCGTAGTAGTCCATGTTGATCCTGTACCGCGATTCCTTTATCCGTTTTTACCTTAAAATCGGCCTCGTTAGTTGGCCCGATAATCGGGAACATTTCCGTATCCACATTTCGCCAACCAGGATTTCCCTTTTGGTGCATAAATTCATGTCCGCCTACTTGATAACTCACCAATTCCCCAGCATCAATACCCACGGTTTGGTTTCCAAACTTTAATTCTGTTTTACTCATTGATCAATCTATAAATTAATAATGCGGTTCTTTTGGTCAAGGCTTCAATCGTATTCAAATTGACCGTTTCTTCTGGCGTATGTGCTGCGTTACCCATAGTACCCAAACCATCCAAACAGGCTACATATTCTGCCACAAATGACGTATCAGCAGCACCGCGCTTACCTGGGTCATAAGCCAAAACCTCGCCTTGGTTTAAATCTAGACTAACCTCGTTCAACTTTTCCAACAACGGCTAGATTTTCTTCCGTAGGCTGCATGGCAGGGTAACTATCCGTAAACGAAACTTTTGCGGATGTTTGGGGTAGGTTCTGCGCTACTATTTCACGCATTTTGTCACGCGCCCGTTCTTTTTGTTCTTCGGATATAAATCGAAGTCCGCCACGAACTTCCGCTTTTTGAGCCACCACATTGGTTTTTCCAAATACCGTTCCCCTACTTTTCATATCATCGAACTCCACAAACGTTCCACCTAATAAAGTACCAGGATTAAAGGTTAACAAATCCTCACCTTTAACATCGGTATAAAATCCGTGTAATATCCTTGAAATTTCAAAAATGGCACCGGCACCTGTATTCTCATTAAAAATACCTGCGGAATGTGCTCGTTTGCCTTCCACTTCAACCTTCCATCCAGAAGAACCTCTTCTGGCGACGGTAGCATAATTAAATCCTGTAGAGGTTTCAAAACCCAAAGCGATATCACTTCGTTTGGCAGCGTTTATCAAATCTTCCCTACTTTTTTCAAGCGGGTCTCCAGTACTTTCTTCATCTCCGGTAAAGGCAACTATAATTTGTGCATCTTCTAACAATCCATTATCCGCCAAGGCTTTTAACGCATACAACACGATTACATCACCACCTTTCATATCATTTCCTCCAGGTGCGTGTGCCATAGAATCATTCACCATTTCAAAGGTCTGGAACGGACTGTCTTCTTCAAAAACAGTATCCAAATGACCTATGAGCAATAATTTTTTTCCTTTAGTTCCTTTTACTTCAGCAAATAAATGACCGGCCCTATTCATCTCTTCGGGCATGGGAATCCAAGAGGTCTCAAAACCTATATTTTGAAAAGCTTGGCCAAATTCTTTACCTACTGCTTCTACTCCAGCCAAATTCAAGGTGCCGCTATTGATATTAACTACCTTTTCCAAAAAAGAAATAGCTTCTGGATTATGCGCTTCAATATGTTTGACTATTTTCTTTTCGGTCCTTGATAATTTTTGAGCGGATACTCCCAAACAAAGTAACGATAGAACAAGACTTAGTAGTAATTTATGATTCATGTGTTTCGGTTTTAATCCAAATTTACCAAATACAGAAACAATGGGTAATCAAAAAGAAGTATAAATACTGAGAATCTACTCGAACCGTATCGCTTTTACGGGACTAATACGCGTAATGATGAAGGAAGGAATGAGTAACATCAATAGACATAACAAAAGAACACCGACATTGAGAAGTAAAATTGTCATCAAATCGATTTCTACCGGTATGTATTCAATATAGTATTCCTTTGGATTGGGGAATTTGAACATCCGGAATTTTTCTTGCAGGAATATGACGCCAAGACCAATAAGATTTCCCCAAAACAAACCCACTCCTATTAAATACGCCGCGTTGTATAGAAAAACCTTCCGTATACTCCAATTGGTGGTACCTAATGCTTTTAGAATACCGATCATTGGGGTGCGCTCCAATATCAATACCAATAGGGCAGTAATCATATTGATACCGCCAACGATGATCATAATCCCAATAATCAACGCGATATTAAAATCGAACAACCCTATCCACTCGAATATTTTATAATACTTATCCTTTATCGTCTTGGTATCCAAGCTAGAAACCGTGCGACCATATATTTCATTACTCTTTTCATCTATAGCATCGAAGCTTTCCAAGAAGACTTCAAAATTACCTACTTCAGTATCTTTCCATTTATTCATGCGCTGAATATGACGAATGTCCACAAAAATATATAGTCCGTCAATCTCCTCAAAACCACTATCAAAAATACCGGAAACTGTAAATTTTCGCTGGTTAGGAATCTTGTCGGCAGCGTCATCCCTCAGGAAAAAAGTAAAAAAAGAATCGCCCACGTTTAGGTGTAACCTATTGGCCATAATCCTAGAAATCAGAACTTCAGAATTTAATTCACCACTAAAATTTGGCAAATCTCCATCCGTCAAAAACTCTTCCAAGGCAGACCAATTATAATCTTGTCCCACTCCCTTGGCAATAATACCTTCAAAGGTTTCCTCCGTCCTAATAATTCCGGCTTTGGTAGCTACCGCCTGAACATGGACAACACCATCCACATCCTTAAATTCAGGATAAAAATCCTGTTCTGTACTTACAGGAACAACAGATACCTCAGAATTATTATTATCGTAATTATAGATTTGGATATGACCATTGAAAGCCGTCACCTTTTCACGAATTTTTTGCTTAAGACCAAGACCGGTAGCAATAGCGATTAACATCATGATAACCCCAATAGCTATAGCAGCAATCGCTATTTTTATTATTGGTGCGGATATGCTAATTTTATGCTCCTTACCTTTGATAAGCCGCTTGGCGATAAAATATTCTAGATTCAAATGATGTTATTTCTTTCCAATTTCAAAAGTACAGTTTTATTATGGTTTTTGGCATTGGCCACCTGTGGAAACCAAACCGATAGCTCAGCAAATCCTAGCGAAGAAAAAACGGATACGGTCAAAATAGATTCTATTGCCCCCGTTATAGTCGCGGCTAATAGAACTGCGGAATACTTACCCATTTTAAAAGGAAAATCAATCGCCATTGTCGCCAACCAGACCAGTGTCATTTTTAAAACTGATGCACATACGCATTTGGTAGACTCACTACTTTCTTTGGATGTGAACATTAAAAAAGTATTTGCCCCTGAACATGGTTTTAGAGGTCAGGCTGATGCAGGTGAACATGTAAAAGATGGTATGGACACCCAAACCGGGCTACCACTAATTTCATTATATGGGAAAAACAGAAAACCCAGTCAAGAACAATTGGACGGACTAGACCTTGTCCTTTTTGACATTCAAGATGTTGGGGTGCGATTCTATACCTACATAGCCACTTTGCAATTAGTGATGGAAGCTTGTGCGGAGAAAGGAATTCCAGTACTAGTCTTGGATAGGCCCAACCCGAATGCTCATTATGTGGATGGCCCAACCATGGAAGCAGCGCATACCGGCTTTTTGGGCATGACCCAAATTCCGTTGGTTTATGGCATGACCATTGGCGAATATGCAGTTATGATCAATGAGGAAGGCTGGCTTGATGGTGGAAAAAAAGCAGATTTAACCGTAATACCTTTGGAAAACTGGACGCACGAAACGTTCTATAGTTTACCTATTCGCCCTTCCCCTAACCTACCTAATGACACGGCGATTACCCTGTATCCAAGTCTTGGTCTTTTTGAAGGCACGAACATCAATGCCGGAAGAGGTACGGAATTTCAATTTCAACGTTACGGAGCTTCGTTTTTAGATTCCACCGCTTATGATTTCACGTATACCCCAGAACCTAATTTTGGTTCAAAAAATCCAAAGGAGGAAGGGAAATTATGCTATGGAAAAGACCTTTCAAAAATCCCTAGAATGACTGAAGTCACCATGGAATATGTAATTGACGCCTATACCCATGCAACCGATAAAAGCAAAGTGTTTATCACTAGTGGATTTACCAAACATGCGGGTACGGAAAAACTTCAGAAACAAATAGAATCCAGGCCTTTCGAATACTGAAATAAAGGCCTCTTGGCAGGACGATTTAAATAAATTCAAAAAAATACGGGAGAAGTATTTACTGTACCAATAGTTAATCAGCTAACCTCAGCGGTTGTCGGTTTTCGATATTTCACAAAAGGGTATTTTAATAACGAACTGATTTTCGAATTTTCCATCTCATCCGGAAAGGTATCTACACCGTAAACGATAGCTTCTCTATCCAAATACATATAGGTTCCAAAAAGACGATCCCACCAAGAAAAAATATTACCATAGTTAGAATCCGTATACGGTAGTACATAATGATGATGCACTTTATGCATATCCGGAGAAATCAGAATATAACTTAAGGCTTTATCCACTCCTTTGGGTAATTTAATATTCGCATGATTAAATTGGGAAAGTACCACGGAAAGACTTTGGTACAGCATGATGATGCCTATAGGCGCTCCCACTACAAATACACCCACTAAGGTAAACATATATCGTATTAAGCTTTCCAATGGATGATGCCTATTGGCTGTGGTCGTGTCCACATTATGATCGGTATGGTGTACCAAATGCACCATCCAAAGCGGTTTTACTTTATGTTCCACTAAATGTGCCGTATACGCTCCAATTAAATCCAATAGGGCCACTCCTAGAAAAACATAGGCCCAAAGTGGCATTTCTGGTAACCAATTGATAATTCCAAAATCATTGGCTATGGTCCAATCAGAAGTTTTCAACAGTAAAAAAGCCAATGGGAAATTAATGATAATGGTCGTTAACGTAAAAAAGAAATTAGGCAGTGAATGTTTCCATTTATTATAACCCACACTGAACAAAGGCACAATACCTTCCAAAATCCAAAAAAAGGTAATACCGCCCACAAGGATTAAGGACCGATGTGCCGAAGGTATCGTTTCAAAATAATCAATGAGTTCCTGCATGATTTAAAGATACTGAAATTTGGTTTTGAATTCTTGTTGAGAATTAATCCGACAGAGAAAAAAACATGAAATTCATTATCAACTGGCAACTGGCAACTACTTATTAAAAACTAATTTCTTCATCTCCTCAACAATATTGAAAGCTGCAGGACAAATGGCAACGTTTTTAAGGGTAAGGTTACTTATTTGTTGAAATTTCTTTCGGTCCGTATGTGGAAACTCCCGACAAGCTTTAGGTCGTACATCATAAATAGAACAATAATTATCGGCCCCTAAAAATGTACAAGGCACACTTTGAAGTACATAATCGTTATCCTCATCAATCCGAAGATAGCTTTCAATGAATTTCTGCGGTTTCATTCTAAAGGATTTTGCAATACGCTCTACATCGGTATTCGTAAAAAGTGGTCCTGTGGTTTTACAGCAATTGGCACACGTAAGACAATCCGTTCGTTCGAACTCGGCATCGTGCAATTTTTGCATGGTATAATCCAAATCTTTGGGCGGTTTCTTTCTAAGCTTGGCAAAGAATTTCTTGTTTTCACCATGTTTCTCACTTGCCTTTTGGGGCAACTGTCGTAAAACCTCATCCATACCTTAAATTTGTAGTATCAAAACTAGCAAAGTAGATGCAAAAAGTAGGATTTTTGCAACTAGAAATAAAAGAAACTTGAAGCAGGATATTTTAGGCAGCGCACTTTTAGATTATCAACACGGTAATCATGATGGGGACATCAAAACCTATTCTTCATTAGAGGAAGAGGATATACTCCCCTTGTCCTATATGTTTAGAAGTTTTGATGAAATGCCCCTTGTTGAGCAAAAGGCCCTAAAAAGCTGTAAAGGTAAAGTTCTGGATATCGGCTGCGGAGCAGGAAGCCACGGTCTATACTTACAACAAAAAGGCATGGAGGTTACCGCATTGGATTCGTCCCCAGGTGCTATAAAAGTCTGTCAAGAACGGGGACTTACCCATACCGTTCTTGAGAATATTCTGGACTTTGATGGCCAAACCTTCGACACACTGCTACTTTTAATGAACGGTATAGGACTTGCTGGTAATTTGAAAGGTCTTGAACCCTTCTTCTCGAAACTAAAATCACTTTTGAATACCAATGGACAAATCCTATTAGATTCTAGCGATATCATTTACATGTTCGAGAACGACGAAGACGGCGGTTATTGGATTCCAGATGATGTCGAATATTACGGCGAAGTAATTTTTACCATGGAATACAAGAAAAGAAAAAGTGAACCTTTTTCATGGTTGTACGTAGATTATAATACATTAGACAGAGCGGCGCAATATCATGGATTTTCCTGTGAATTACTCCATGAAGGTGATCATTACGATTATTTGGCAAGATTGAGTCCAATTACATAATAGTAGATACCGTTTTCACGTTATCCCATATAAAATTGATTATGAAAGTATTTAAGAATTTGTTACTAATTTGTTTTGGTTTGTTGGTATTCAGCTGTTCAAAGGACGCTGAACCAACAGATGAAAAGCTTACCGCAGTTGACAAGGCACTCAACAAGCTTGGCCAGTGGAGATTCTGGCACTGACATACTTTCTAATGAGACCTATACTACCCTTTTAATAGAAATTGGATATGTAACAGGCTTTAGACCAACCACAAGAGCTATAGCAGATTTAACCGATTATCTTACCCAAAGAACTTTTAAAGAAAATATCGAAATTACCTATTTAGAATTGGATAGTCCGGCAGAAGATGATTTGACCTTACACGAAATTGCTGATTTGGAGGAAGATAATCGTACGGCGTATACTTCTGGAAGTACCTTGGCCATCTATATTTATTTTGCGGATGCCCCAGCAGAAGGGGATGATTTAGATAGTGGGCTTGTAACACTTGGAGCCGTTTATAGGAATACGTCCATGGTCATACATGAAAAAACAGTTAGAGAATTAGCTTCGAGAAGCTTTACCATAAGTGATACTGATGTGGAAACTACCACATTGAACCATGAATTTGGGCATCTCTTCGGGTTGGTCGATTTAGGAGCTACTATGGTAAACGACCATCAATCACAATCAGAAAACGATGAAGGTCAACTAGTGGGAGATAACCATTGCAACGTAAACGGATGCCTCATGCGTGCGGAACTACAATTTGGAGGTGGCGTAGCAGGAAAATCGGCAATCCATTCTTCCAAAGCAGTTTACGAGGACGGTTTAACAGCGGGTTGTGCGGTTTCAGGTAACACCATTTTAAGTTTATTGAATTCCACCACTGCTAAAAATGCCGCTGCACCAGCACTGGATTCTGAATGTTTGTTGGATTTAGCCGCCAATGGTGGTCGCTAATCCAATTCGTCACTCTAGGGAATATTCAAATATTTATGAGTCTGTAAGGATACCTTCCATTTAGGATTCTTCATAACATAATCCACGATCATCGGTACTATTTTATCCCGAACACTCCATTCTGGTTGTAAGTAGAGAATACAATCCTTGTTCGTTAGTTTAGCTTGTTCTTCGGCAAAAATGAGATCATGTTTATTGAAAACAATTACTTTTAGCTCATGCGCTTTATCGTAAACCTTTCCAAAAGGTAATTTGTTCTTTTTGGGGGACAAACAAATCCAGTCCCAATCCCCTGTAAGTTCATAAGCCCCAGAAGTTTCAATATGTGTTTTCAACTGCTTTCCCTTTAAAGCTTTGGTCAGCGGGTTCATATCCCACATTAAAGGCTCACCTCCTGTTACTACAATGGTATCAGAGTAAGAAGCGGCATTCGTCACTATTTTTTCAATATCCGTTGGCGGATGCGTTTCCGCATTCCAACTTTCTTTAACATCACACCAATGGCAACCTACATCACACCCACCAACCCTTATAAAATAGGCGGCGGTACCTTTATGAAACCCTTCTCCTTGAATCGTATAAAATTCCTCCATTAAAGGTAAATACAACCCTTGATTTACTTTTTCGAGTACCTCTTCATTTTTCATCCGGCAAAGATACGTTTTAGTTCCTAAATTCTATGTTGACTATACTAATCCATTAGATAGGACATAACCTTGAATCAACGTACTACTTGTTGAAAACTATGTGGTATTTAAGCCACTTGTTAGCTTTCGGTTTGCCTAAAAATCTACTATTTTTATCCAAAATATGAATAATGGCCAGTACCACGGATTTTTTTGAACACATTGAAAATGGATATGCCACCAAAGGAGATTATATTGTTATGGGTGCGGGAATGCAAAATGGGGAGGCCGTTACCAATGCATTAATAAAAATACCTCTAAAAACACTCAACAGGCACGGTTTAATTGCTGGTGCTACGGGTACTGGGAAAACAAAAACATTACAGATTCTTGCAGAAAATCTTTCTCAAAAAGGCATTCCGGTTCTGCTGATGGATTTAAAAGGAGATTTGAGTGGATTGGCACAACCTAGTGCCGGTCATACCAAAATTGATGAGCGACATGCTAAAATAGGCATCCCTTTCGAAGCCAGTAGTTTCCCGGTGGAAATCCTTTCCCTATCAGAGCAGGACGGGGTAAAATTAAGAGCTACCGTATCTGAGTTTGGACCGATACTGCTTTCAAGAATTTTAGATTTATCGGTTACACAAGAGGGTATTGTTGCCGTCATTTTCAAATATTGTGACGATCAAAAAATGCCTTTATTAGATTTGAAGGATTTCAAAAAAGTCTTACAATATGCCACAGGTGAAGGAAAAGACGAATTCTCTAAAGAATATGGGCGTATTTCCACAAGTTCCACCGGCACTATCTTGAGAAAGGTAATTGAATTGGAACAACAGGGAGCAGAACTTTTTTTTGGCGAAAAATCCTTTGATGTCAATGATCTGACCCGAATCGACAGTAAGGGAAACGGTTACATCAACATTCTACGATTAACCGATATTCAAGATAGACCGAAGTTATTCTCCACGTTCATGCTGAGCCTTTTGGCCGAAATCTATGACACTTTTCCAGAGCAAGGCGATAGTGATCAACCAGAATTGGTGCTGTTTTTAGATGAAGCCCACCTTATTTTTAAGGAAGCCTCCAAAGCGCTTTTAGATCAAATAGAAAGTATAGTTAAACTGATACGTTCAAAAGGTATAGGAGTTTATTTTGTAACTCAAAACCCTACCGATGTACCCGATGCCGTTTTGGCACAGTTAGGCCTTAAAATACAGCATGCTTTGAGGGCGTTTACGGCAAAGGATAGAAAAGCGATAAAACTTACCGCTGAAAACTATCCGGAATCCGAATTCTATGACACAAAAGAAGTCCTGACTTCGTTGGGAATTGGAGAAGCACTTATTTCTGCACTTGACGAAAAAGGGAGACCTACACCTTTGGCAGCTACCTTGTTGAGAGCACCCATGAGTCGTATGGATATCTTAACTGAAAAGGAATTGGAAGAGGTAATTGACCATTCGTCATTGGTCAAAAAATACAATGACATAATCGATAGGGAAAGTGCCTATGAAATCCTGAACGAAAAAATAGAAAGAGCTGAGAAATTAGCAGAAAAGGAAAAAGAGAACACCAGCTCCAGAAGCACCACGACCAGACGCAGTACAAGGCAAAATCCGGTCATAAAAGTATTAACGAGCGCCACCTTTATAAGAGGGGTTTTAGGAGTTTTGAAAAAAGTGATGCGATAAGAATTATGAAAAGGATTTATTTAGTTTTAGTAGTAGCCTGTTTTGGCGTTTTATTCAATTGCCAAGGTGATAACAACACGGATTTTCTGATAAAGGATAACCAAGTAGGCAAATTGAAAAAAGAAAGTTTGGCCAGAGATGTTGACCTTATTTTTGAAAAGGACTCGGTAATTCAGGATACGGTCAAATTAAACTTTGGTAGTGGTGCCAGTAAAATATTGGTATTTGAAAAGGGCGGAAAATTGTTGTTGAGTCTTACCCCTAACAATGATAGCATACCCACCATACAGAACGTACAGATTAATGACGATCGTTTTAGCACGGATAAGGGCATCTCCAAAAAAAGTACTTTCAAAGACATTAAAGAGCATTATAAAATCAAAAAAATCATCAGCTCTTTGAACAACGTGGTAGTTCTAATTAAGGACAGCGACCTCTATTTTACAATTGATAAAAGCGAACTACCTGAAAATCTTAGGTATAACGCCAATTCCAAAATTGAAGAAGTTCAAATACCGGACAAGGCCAAAATCAAATACATGATGATAGGCTGGGATTGATTTGGTTGATGGTTGATGGTTGATGGTTGAAAAAAAATTATGAAATAATTTTTGCGAAAAGCGAAAAGCGAAAAGCGAAAAGTCAATGAAAAAATATACAATTCAAAAATCACCCTTTATTGTTCCTACGGATGACGGCAAGAGCATTAAAGAACATTTTGGTCAAGCTACCGATGGTAATTCAAAAATAAGTATTGCCCATATGATAGCTCCTCCTGGCTGGAGCGAACCCGAACAGCGTCCAGAATTTGAAGAATATACGCTCGTCTTAAAAGGGAAGAAGGAATTTACTATTGATGGTGAGAAGGTTATTTTAACTGCCGGGGAATCCATAAAAATAGAAAAGCATGTAACGGTCCAATACGCCAATCCGTTTGACGAACCGTGCGAGTACATAGCTATTTGCCTTCCTGCTTTTACCATTGAAAAAGCACATCGCAACGAATAGACTTTAGTACGCATTGATTATTTTTGCTTCAATCCTTTAGATAACTATTTGTGTCCGCCTTACTTAAAAAAAACATCCCCAAAATAATAGGTTTTTACTTGAACGTCCTGGTCTGGTTTCGACCAAAAACTGTAGCTCAAAAAGCTTTTTCTATTTTTAGTAAGGTTAGAAAAGGAAGGGTTTTACCCCATCAAAAGGAATTTCTGGATAATGCCAAGCTAGAAGAAGTGGAAATAGAAAACCACATCATACAAACATACACTTGGAAGGGTACCAGAGAAACCGTTTTATTGGTTCATGGTTGGGAAAGTAATTCATGGCGCTGGCATAAGTTGATTGAAAAATTAAAACAGGCCAATTATAATATTATAGCATTTGATGGCCCCGGCCACGGGTACTCTTCAGGAACAAATCTACATGTTCCTTTATATGCTGAAGCCCTTGAGAAGATGCTTTTGAAATACAATCCCAAAATAGTCATAGGACATTCAGTGGGTGGCATGACCGTACTCTACAATGAATTTAAAAACCCGAATTCTAAAATTGAGAAAATCATTACCATAGGTTTACCTTCAGAATTTGATGAAATTCTTACCCATTATCAAAATCTTTTGAGCTTGAATTCCAAAGTCATGTCCGTACTTAAAAAGTATGTGAAGGAAAGATTCAGTTTTACCCCAAAGGAATTTTCAAGTGCTAGATTTGTTGTAAACAACACTAAGAAAGGTCTTTTATTCCATGATAAATTGGATACTATAACACCCTATCATGCATCAGTATCGGTTAATAAATATTGGAAAGGAAGTCAACTTATAAGTACGGAGGGTTTTGGTCACTCTATGCATCAAGACGAGGTGAATAACCAAATCATTGATTTTTTAGCCCAATAAGGCCGCTAAATTTATTCTTGGTTTCCTCAAGCCTATTTTTTGATTATTTTTAAAATAAAAAATGGCAGAACCTAACGACAGACCTAGAATTAAAAATGAGGACCAATATGAAGCCTTAGTGGATAAAGGGTATAGTAAAGAAAAAGCAGCGCGTATCGCCAATACGGAGAATGCGGGCGAAAAAGGGGGCAAAGCTTCGACTTATGAAGACCGTACCAAAAAAGAACTTTACAACCAAGCCAAAGAAATAGGAATAGAAGGTCGTTCAAAAATGAACAAAGACGAACTCATAAACGCTTTAAGAAATAACTAACTATGCAAAACGTATCACCATTCCACATTGCCATTCCTGTCCACAACTTAGCCGAATGCAGAACCTTTTATAGGGAAATCCTGAATTGTGAGGAAGGACGAAGCAGTGACCATTGGGTAGATTTCAATCTTTTTGGACATCAATTGGTCATTCACTATAAACCAAAACCGGAAACGGAAAGCTTACACCATAATCCGGTCGATGGCCATGACGTACCAGTTCCACATTATGGGGTCGTGTTGCCTTGGGATACGTTTGAAAGCTTTTCTGAAGAACTGAAAACTAAGGGCGTTAAATTCGTGATTGAACCTTATATACGTTTTAAAGGGCAAGTTGGCGAACAAGCCACCATGTTTTTTCTAGATCCAGCCGGAAACGCTTTAGAGTTTAAGGCCTTTAAAGATATGGGGCAATTGTTCGCTAAATAAATTCCGATGTTCAATATCCCAATTACTATCCTCCATAAATTTTTATTTTTTGGGGTGCTATTTGCTATTGGTATCAGGTTGTAAAACTAAGCTCGCCGAAAGTGTCTCAAATTCTAGGACTGTAAGTACCCCCTATTCTCCAATTTTAGAGAGCATAAAGGATACAAAAACTATAAAGGTTGGGACTACAGGTGATTTTATGCCATTTTCCTATACCGTTGATTCCATTAATGGCTATGGCGGAATCGATATTGAAATGGCCCGAAATCTAGCGAAGTCACTAGGAGTTCAGGTAAAGTTCGTTGAAACCAGCTGGCCGACTTTACTATCGGATTTAAAAGCAGGAAAGTTCGATATTGGCATGAGTGGAATTACCATAACAGAGGCAAGACAACAACAAGCTTTCTTCAGTATTCCGGTCTATTCTAGTGGAAAGGCGGCGATAACTAGGGATGAAAATGCATCAGCTTACAAAAGTATCGAAGCCATCAATTCTAAAAATGTACGGGTCATTTTCAACCCTGGAGGAACCAATGAATCTTTTGCAAGAGCTAATTTTCCAAAAGCAACCTTAATTGAAAATGAGGATAACCTCAGTATCTTTCAAAAATTAGTAGATGCCGAAGCAGACGTTATGGTGACCGATGCCGTTGAGACCTTGATGCAAGAACAAATTCATCCAGAACTGGAAGCTGTAAATCCTCAAAAAACCTTCAATTCCTTTGATTTTGGCTACCTCATAGAAAAAGATTCCATTTTCAAAAACACCATTGACAACTGGCTCATATCCCGAAAAGAAGATAGCTTGGTTCAGAAATTATTGAAAAAGGAAATAGCAAAACTCCATTAAATTTTATTGGGACCAAGATGTGGGTACCCTATCCCATCGATGCTTTTTCAATTCATCAAATAATTCCTTAGACAGTCCTTTACCATCACTAGTGGCGGTATTGGCCAAAACATTCCGTTGTTTTCGCATTCCGGGAATGGTGGTAGAAACATCATCGTTCATCAAGATAAAACGCAATGCCATCTCGGCCATAGTCATTCCTTCAGGAATCAAGGGACGCAACGCATCTGCGTGCTCCACGGATGAATTTAGGTTTTCGGGCACAAAATACGTACCTCTCCAATCCCCTTCCGGAAAGGTTGTTTCTTTGGTCAAAGTACCCGTTAATGTTCCTTCGTCAAAGGGTACTCGGGCAATCGTAGCAATATCCATTTCAGCACATAATGGGAAAAGATGATCTACAGGAGCTTGGTCAAATATGTTGTAAATGACCTGTACAGCATCCAATAACCCTGTTTTTAAAGCTCTAATACCATTTTCGGGTTCCCAACGGTTCATACTGATTCCCATCGCAGCAATCTTCCCAGAGGTTTTTAAATCCTCTATAGCTCGCTGCCATTCTTCACGGTCTGCCCAAACATCGTCCCAAGTATGGAATTGCATCAAATCAAGTTGTTCCAATTTTAAGTTTTTCAACGTTTTATGGGTATACTCCATAATATGTTCCATTGGATAGGAGTCTTCAAAACGGTACTCTGGTTTTGCCGGCCATTGAAAGTTTTTTGGTGGAATTTTACTGGCCGTATATATTTTAGTATTCGGATGGCGCTTCACCAGATCTCCCAGCAATTCTTCACTATGCCCTTCACCATAACCCCAAGCCGTATCAAAAAAATTGACGCCATTTTCTACCGCAAGGTCTAATGATTTTGCAGATTGCTCATCGTCACTTGCTGTCCAACCGGCCATTCCCCACATGCCGTATCCTACTTCACTTACTTGCCAATTGGTTCGCCAAATTTTCTATATTCCATTGTATTCTATAGTTTTTGTTCAAGTTTATTCGAATTCAATCCGAATTAACCCAAAATTCATAACAGTTTTTTTGAAATTTGGTTCTATTTATACCTCCAACTCGTTAAATCAGCACCTTCTGGTGCACTTTTTTCAATACGTTCCATAATTTTTGGAACATACATGCTATTGTAACGTAAGCGGCTAATGGCATTAGGTTGTTCTGGATCTCCGTTCCAGCAATGCTCGGCACGGTCTCCATACAACACTTCTCCCTCGTAATAAGGCTCGGTTGTACTTTCCAGGAAATCTTCCATTAGATAAACAGCATTATTCAAATAGTAATTGTCCATATCGCCGCAGTAAATATGGATTTTACCTTTAAGGTTATCCCCCAATTTATCCCAATCTCGTTCCATGATATGGCGTAGGTCAAAATTTTCCTTCCAATATTCCGCTACGTCATGATCTATCTCACCAGTCATCTTGTCCCATATGCGCACGGGATAACCGTCATCGCCCTGCGGGGAATAGGTTGCTTCCCAAATATCCCATTGCTGACCAGACCGGGACTTATCACCTAACACCAATTCTAAATGATTCCCTTGCCGTAAGGTAGATTGAATCTGGCCCAAATAATTACGATGCGATGGAACCTCCAATTTTTTATGCTCACTTGGATAATAATAGGCATTTTCATCATCATAAATGTTCGTCAAGGCATAGGCCCTAAAATCGATTGGATCAGGACAAGCTGCAAAACAGCCGTTATATTCCTCTGGATATTTTACTTGAACCGCCAAAGCTTCCCACCCTCCGGTTGAGCCACCATACAAAAAGCGCGACCAACCTTCGCCGATACCCCTAAACTGCTTTTCTATTTCAGGAATCAATTCATACGTAATGGCATCACCGTAAGGACCTTGACTAGCGGAATTAACTGCATAGGAATCATCATAATACGGCGTAGGATGTTGAATCTCGATAATAATAAAACGTGGAAAATCTGGTTCGTTCCACCGTTTATAAAAATCGTAAGCTTCCTGTTGTTGAATAATATTGTAGCCTTCCAAACCAAACCGTTCTGAATATTCAGGTTTCAATTTAGGGTCCGGTGGTGTGGTTCTGAAACCACTAAAATCTGATGGAAAATGACCATGAAATACCATTAAAGGATACTTGGCTTCTGGATGCTCCTCAAATCCTCTTGGAAGCAGAACGTGAGCACCGAGATAGGTATCCCGTCCCCAAAATTGCGATAATTTTTCAGATTTAACCTTCACGTGTTTTATCCACTCTGTATCCTCAGGTTCATCAATGGGTTCAATAATCTGATCCAATTCTACAGTTACGTTTTCGAAGCCATTACCGGCGACCCTAATCTTAAAGGGTTCACTGTATAAATTACCTGGCGATCGCTGCCATTGCTGCCCTTCACCATTATCCATAGGCAACTTCACCGTATGACCCGTAGAAAGCTCAAATGTTTCATAAACGTTCAAAAGTGCTTGTACACTATATTCCCCTGGAGGTACATCCGCTAAACTAGGGTAGGGATAACCAAAAACTGTTTCATCAAAAGTGATTGCAGTTCCCGGCTCCCAATCATTCACATTCATCCCGAAAATAAGTTGGGTACTTAATCCGTCGTTAATCTGAAACCGAGGTTCAGCGGAATCATCGGTAGATAACATTAATAACAACCGGCCATCTAGCTTTGTAGGGCTCGCTTTTTCCTTAAATGAAATATTGATAGAATAGCTTGATTTTACGGCTGTTTCGCAACTAAAAAGAAAACCACAAATTAGTGGCAAAAGGAAAAAGATTTTTTTCATGACGGATATTGATTGGTGAGACTAAAGATAATCATTCGGTCAACCATTTTTAATTTGGGATATCAAGTTTTTGAAAAACAACCTAAAAATTTAAGAACTAATCTTTGAAGTTAATTTGGGAATGTAATACTAAACGTAGCACCTTTATCTGGCTCACTTTGAACAGATATATTACCTCCTAGGCTGTTGATTTGACTTTTAATCAAGTAGAGACCAACTCCTTTACTATCCTCGATTTCACTAAAACGCTGATGAAGGCCAAATATCTTATCCCCATTTTCATCCATGTCAAACCCTTGACCATAATCTTTATATGTTAACACCTTTTCACCATTAATAGACCCAGTGGTAATTTCTACAACCGGGGGAAACCCTGGTCTTGCATATTTAACCGAATTCGTCAATAAATTCAGGAAAATACTTTCCATGAATTCTTTATTGAATATCACGCTTTCACAATTTGAAAAATCACTTTCGATTTTAGTCTTCGAATTAATCAATAAACAACTTAGGGTATTCACCGTTTTAGACAATGCATTCTCAAAAGAAACTTCAGTAAGCTGTTCCGTGTTTGTTCCTGCATTTTGCATTAAATCCAAATAATTTTCCAAAGACTCCTTTACGCCTTTAGCCGAAATCTCCATGTACCTCAATAACTCAATAGTGTCTTGATCCTTAATTTGCTCAAAATCCAAAATTTCGAACAAGGAAAGTAGGTTGTTAACCGGCGCTCTTAAATCATGGGAAGTTGTATAATTTAAACGTACTAGATTTTCATTAACGGTCTTGAGTTTAACCATTTCCTTAATCCGATCATTTCGAAGATGCTGTTCATGAGTGATATTCTTGGCAATAGCATACACCAATCTATCCTCAACCACGGGCACTGCACTCCACGAAAGCCAAACCAATTCACCAGATTTTCTTACATACCTATTTTGAAAATTAATTAGCGGTTCATCATTATGGATGGCTTCCCTAATTCTTTGTGTAGCATCCCTGTCTTCCTCATAAACAAATTCATTAATTTTTCTTGAATATAGTTCCTCAAGAGTATAGCCCAATAATTTTACAAAAGCCGGATTCACTTCAACAAAATAACCATCGTAATTTGCGATACAGAGCATATCTACTGATGATTCAAAAAAACGGTTTATTTTCATGCTAATGTTTATTCAAAATTTGGTTTCAAATACAATACATCTTAAAAAACCATTCCATAAACCTTTATAAACTAACATAGGAATAACTCAAAAATAATGGATGAATAGTATATTTTTTAAAACGTAACCTAACGAATTATAGTTGTTGATTTCCGTTTAAAAATAAAAAAATAATTCACAGTCTTTACAAATTTCAATCTAACAACTGAAAGAAATCCCAACAAAATCGGAATATACACAATTATGCTACCAAGTATTCCAAATTCAGAAGTGAATACATAGCTCAGTAAATAATCCAGCAAAAAGACTGAATTTTAGACCGTTATGTTCTGTTCAAAACAATTGATGGCATGTCTTAAATGAGCCATAAGTCTTTTTGCGAGAACTAACCCATCTTCCGTTTTACCAGATTTAATCGTCCTTTCTGTTTTTTTTGCCAATTCGCAACCTTTTGTAAATTTGAGAGCTCCAAAAGTTCCGGCGATATAGTGGGCCATATTTTCTAATAAATCCATATCCCTATTATCAATACTAGATTCAATTTCCTGTATATCTAATGGAGTTCTTGTTAAAAAGTACTCTTGGGCCTGACCAACCACTTCTTCGCCCAAACTAGTTCTTAAATCCTTAATTAAGGAACTAAAATCATCAAAGTCATCAACTTGTACACTTGAAATTCCTAAATCCTTACCACTAACCTTGAGGTATTTTAAGGTAGTTTGGATTAATTCCTCTTCACTGTAAGGCTTGGTTATATAATCATCCATTCCTGCTTCCAAACATTTGATTTGCTCACTGGTTTTAGAGTAGGCGGAACAACCAATAATTGGAATGGATAATTTTAATTCTTTTCTGATTTTCCCGGCAGCAACAAAACCGTTCATTTTGGGCATTTGTAAATCCATCAAAACAATATCAAAATCATTTTTCAACAGGGTCTCCAACGCTAGTTCTCCATTTTCTGCAATTGTAATTTCAGTTCCCCAACGTTTAAAGTAACTTTTGGCCAATAACTGATTGTGAAAATTATCTTCTACCACTAATATCTTTGAGTCTTTAAAAAGATTTTCAACGGAGGTTTGATTATTCGTAAATGTTTTTGAAGGAGCATCTGTGCATACCTTAAATGCTATGGTAAAACTAAAAGATGAGCCTTCACCCTCCTCACTTTTCAATACAATTTCACTACCATGTAACGCTACCAGTTTTTTAACGATACTAAGTCCTAGTCCTGTACCACCATATAATCTTGTAGTATCAGTTTCCGCTTGTTCAAACCTTTCAAATATTTTTTGCATTTTTTCGGATGCAATACCAATACCTGTATCCTTCACCTCAAAAGAAATGGCAATGGAGTCGTCAATTACAGAAGAAACCATTACTCTTAATTCTACGCTTCCACTTTGGGTGAACTTTATAGCATTTCCCACGAGATTATTCAAAATCTGGGAAATTCTGGTTTCATCGCCCAAAACATAATTGGGTAACTCAAAATCTAAGCTAGAAAGTAATTTTAAATCTTTAGCCTTTGCATTTGGAGACTGAAGCTTTATGATATGTTGCACCAACTCTGCAATTGATAAAGGTTTTTCCTCCAACTCAATTTTATTACCCTCCAATTTAGAAACATCAAGAACATCGTTAATGATATTCTTAAGATTATGTGTGGTAATAGAAATTGTATTTAAATAATTCGTTTGTTCTTCGTTCAATGGCGTTTTTTTCAATAGGTCATTAAAACCAATAATAGCATTTAACGGAGTGCGTATTTCATGACTCATATTAGAAATGAATTCATCTTTAACCGCAGTAAGTTTCTCTACCTCCAATTTATCTCTTCGCAATTGAATCAATCTCATAACCGTATTAGCAATCAATTTCAATTGCATACGCTGCTCATCCGTAAACTCTCGAGGTTTTAAATCTTGTACGCAGAATGAACCAATTGCGTGCCCATCCTCGTCCCTTAATGGCGCCCCTAAATAGAATCTTAGACCAGGGTCCGCAGTTACAAACGGATTGTCTTTAAACCTAGGGTCTTTGGAAGCATCCTTTACTTCAAAAAAATCCTCCTCCATTATGGCATACTGACAAAACGTAATTTCCCTAGGGGCTTCTTGTGATTTAGCTCCTACTGATGACTTAAACCACTGCCTATGCTCATCGATTAAGGTTAATGTACAAATGGGTACATCTAAAATTTTAGCAGCCAATTTGGTAAGGTCATCAAAAACCGCTTCAGCTTCAGTATCCAGAATATGGTAATACTGCAATTTTTCAATTCTAGCAGATTCGTTTTCGGGAATTGGGGGAAAGTTTTCCATTAGCAGCAATACTTTTAATTTTAACGTGTTTTTTCTTACTTTATTTTCATTCTCAATATACAATTCCCTTAAAATTTACGTTAAAAATCAATAATGGTTTTCTCGGGATTTTGTTTAACGTAATTCTAATATTTCAAATATGAAAAAAATAATTTGCGCAATTCTTGTCTTTAGCGCTCTTAATCTAGCTGCCAGCTGTGATTATGATGACAGCAACGACCTTGATATTTTAACGCCCAATGATTCCACAGAAACCGGCATTGAAATACATGAATCCTATAATTAGACCTTACTACTCAACATAAGTGCATTTGACAATAAATTCAAATAAAAAAAAGTAGTCAAATCATTCATTTGAAGAATAAAAAAACCGATAAATACTTATCGGTTTTTCGAATATCTACAGAAAGATTTAATCTCTATTTCTATGTCTTTCGCGTGCCAAAAGCGTATTTTTCAATAACATGGCAATGGTCATTGGTCCAACCCCACCAGGTACAGGTGTTATAAAAGAGGCTTTCTTGCTTACATTTTCAAAATCAACATCTCCGGTGATATAATATCCTTTTTCCTTGGTATCATCTGGTACTCGCGTTATACCCACATCGATGACGACAGCATCATCTTTCACCATTTCCGCTTTCAAGAAATTGGGAACTCCTAAGGCTGATATCACAATATCAGCTTGAGAAATAATCTGGGTGATATTCTTTGTATGGCTATGTGTCAAAGTTACTGTAGAGTTTCCAGGCCAGCCTTTTCTTCCCATCAAAATACTCATGGGCCTACCTACAATATGACTACGGCCTATAACTACCGTATGCTTGCCTTTCGTATCTACTTTGTAACGTTCAAGCAATTCAAGAATTCCAAAAGGAGTCGCAGGAATAAAAGTACTCATGTCCAAGGCCATTTTACCAAAATTGGTAGGGTGGAATCCGTCTACATCCTTATCCGGATCTACTGCCAATAGCACCTTTTGGGTATCTATTTGTTCTGGCAAAGGTAACTGAACAATAAAACCGTCAATATTACTATCCTCGTTTAATTCTTTAATTTTCTTTAGCAACTCTTGTTCTGAAGTGGTACTTGGCATTTGAACCAAAGTAGATTCAAAACCAACCCGTTCGCAAGAGCGTACTTTACTACCCACATAAGTTAGACTAGCACCATCATTACCCACGATTATTGCGGCTAAATGAGGAACTTTTTCACCGCGCTCCTTCATTTTTGTTACCTCCGCCTTAATCTCTTCCTTTATTTGGTTGGATACCTTTTTACCATCCAATAATTCCATAGCACTGTCTTTTAGTTTTATTTTTACTTATTTCATGCCCTTCATTGCACCCATCATCTGCATCATCTTTTTGCCTCCGCCGCCTTGCATCATTTTCATCATCTTGCTCATTTGGTCAAATTGCTTTAACAGCTGATTAACCTCCTGTACTTCCCTACCTGCACCTTTCGCAATTCGCTTTTTCCTACTTGCATCTAGTTTAGCAGGGGTAGAGCGCTCGTCTGGCGTCATTGAATAAATGATAGCTTCAATATGTTTAAAAGCATCATCATCGATATCCAATCCTTTCAAGGCCTTACCGGCTCCTGGTATCATCCCCATGAGGTCCTTCATGTTACCCATTTTCTTGATTTGCTGAATCTGACTCAGGAAATCATCGAAACCGAATTTGTTCTTGGCGATTTTCTTTTGGATTTTTCTAGCCTCTTCCTCATCAAACTGCTCCTGTGCCCTTTCTACCAATGAGATAACATCACCCATCCCCAAAATACGGTCTGCCATACGAGATGGATAGAACACGTCTATTGCTTCCATCTTTTCCCCGGTACCGATAAACTTAATAGGTTTATCAACTACAGATTTTATGGATATGGCCGCACCACCACGGGTATCACCATCCAATTTGGTAAGGATTACCCCGTCAAAATTCAAAATATCGTTAAAGGCCTTGGCTGTATTCACAGCATCTTGACCCGTCATGGAATCCACCACAAAAAGAGTTTCCTGTGGTTGAATCTCTTTATGAATCAAAGATATTTCAGCCATCATTTTTTCATCAACGGCCAAACGACCAGCGGTATCTATAATGACGACATTATGACCTTCTGCTTTGGCTTTTGCGATACCAGCTTTTGCAATAGCGACCGGAGCTGTATTTTCTCTGTCAGAATACACCGGAACATTAATTTGCTCCCCAACCACATGTAGTTGGTCTATAGCTGCTGGACGATACACATCACAGGCAACCAATAAAGGTTTTTTAGACTTTTTAGTTTTTAAGTAATTCGCAAGTTTCCCGGAAAAGGTCGTTTTACCAGACCCCTGTAAACCAGACATCAATATGATAGATGGATTACCGGATAAATTGATACCCTCAGAATCACCACCCATTAATTCGGTAAGTTCGTCCTTTACGATCTTCACCATTAATTGACCGGGTTGCAATGAGGTCAATACATTCTGACCTAGTGCTTTTTCTTTCACCCTATTGGTGAATTCCTTGGCTATTTTAAAGTTAACATCGGCATCCAGTAGTGCTCGGCGAACTTCCTTCGTAGTCTCAGCAACATTAATCTCCGTGATCTGACCGTGACCTTTGAGGACGTGTAAGGCCTTATCTAACTTTTCGCTTAAATTATCGAACATGATTTACTTGTTTAAAGGGCTACAAATTTAACAATAACAAGGTTAATTCCTGTGCAAGTCTTCCTAAATATATAAAACAAAAGAGCACCCATAAAATAATGGATGCTCTAAGGTTGCCTTTGGGGCAAAAAAGGGTTTATATTTCTACGTACGCCCAAACTAAACTTCCTTAATATCACCAACGAGGCCCAACTCTTTACTGCTGGCAACATTTAAGAAAGTTCATATTTTGTATTTATTCTATGAGACTTGGCCTACTTGTATCAATATTCCCTGTAATAATTTCTATCATTTAATAACTACTGAATTATCACTGAATAAATTAAATTCGTTCAAATACCAAAAGCTCATCGTCATCATCGTCATCATCATCGCCTATACGAATACGAGTGTCTGAATACTCAAGAACATCCCAATCTTCAGAAATTTCATCAAGGGCACCGTTAGCATTGTTAAACTCCAATTCAAATTCCATTTCATCATCGTCATCATCGTCAAAATCATCATCATCATCATCATCGTCATCATCACTTTCTAATTCAATTTTCCAGGTACCTGTATAAACTTCTTCACCAAAAGTAGCGGTCACCACTCCATTTTCACTGAACACAAACACATAGCCGTCAAAGTCAATTGTTTCAAAAAAGTCATCATCGTCATCATCGTCCCTAAATTCGGCAACACGCCATTCACCTTCCCCTAAAGAAGTTTGGGCACTTACCACATCTAAACTGTCATAACGGTTCGTGAATTCTGACTGGTCATCACTTTCACAAGAAACAACGAGTAAACTAATTAAAAATAATCCTGCTAATTTTAAATTTCCTTTTTTCATTTTCTAATAATTTTTTTAATTAAACATTTTAGTCTGCTATAACGAGTAGGTCACGCTTTTTTTGTTGAAATTCCATCTTAAAGGAATCTGCCTTGATTTGGGAAAGGCCCTAAACTTTCTGAGAATTAAGGATAATCGCAATGCATTCCGGAAAGAAAAAAGAGAGGTAATGCATCGCGATATATCTAAATTCTTCTAATCACATTCTTTGGTCAGAATAATGAATTCAGCTCCTCGTTGCAACTTTAAGCGCTCTGGTTCACAGGAAATGACCGTCCAATCGCCTATGTAGTTAGCCAAAGTCATACTTAGTGCATTGAATGAAATTGTTGTGCCTGAAATTTCCCAGTTACCTTCGTCGACTACAGTAGTATCATCGTCGTCTTGATAAACATGAATATTATTGTTAGAGAAATCTATCGTAAGGTTTTCAAAAAAGGTCCCATCCATATTTTTAATGTCCCAAGTACAACCACTTAATGATACTTCGATTGCACTTGTTTCACAAACTTGGGAAACTTCTTCCTGACAACTGCTCTTGAGTTCCATCTCGTTATCTTCACCAAACTCAAGTTCAATTCTTTTACCTCCATCCTCTGCCTCAATTTCATCGAGTCTCCAAGTAGCATTAAAGTTTGGCAAATCTGGAATATTAATTACCAAAGCAATCGTATTAAGGCTGCCACTGGTTGCCCATGTACCTATGAAATTATCATCGTTTTTGGTAACTTTTACATTACCTGCGGTATCGAATGAAAAGTAATATTCACTATACTGGCTTTCAAGCCCGTCCTCATCGTTAAGCTCTAGCTCATTTACATACCAGAAAGGGCATGCAGACAAAGTTTCAGCCAATTGGTTTTGACTACAATTATCACATTCATCATCATCATCATTATCGTCATAGAAATCATCATCATAAAAGTCATCATCGTCTTCATCGTCATCGTCACCGCATAATCCTTTAGAGGACTCAATGGCCGTTGCAAGCTCAGCATTGGTAGTCACCGTAACTTCCGTTCCATCCCTTTTCTTTAAAGATATAGGGAATTCAATACTTACTAAGGTATCATCATCATCCAAATCATCAAACAACCTTCTCAATTGACGATCACTTTCCACATTAAAGGTGCCACTCTGTTCATTATTCAAATCAAACGTGAAAAACTTAATAGGATAGACGAAGGCTATACAGCGTATACGTGAATCATCTGAATTACCTGTACATTGGCTAGACAATTCCCTAAAATCCATAAGATTATTGATGGTAACCTCACTGTAATCGGGATAGGTAATAGTTATTGGAAAAACGATTTCCAAAAGGTCTTTAAAATCATCATCGTATTGCTTAACCAATTCATTCAAAAATTTAAGGTCAGCCAATGAGTCTACCGTTATTTCTAAGCCGTTCACCCTAACCGTGTAGGGAAAATTAATTGCAAAACAGGAGGAATTATCCACCACATCATCCAAACTACCGTCCTTAGCGGAAGCACTCTTAACAAGATTGGCGGTGGCACTGTTGGTTTTTATGGTTTCCTGTTCATTGGAATTAATTTCCTCAAATTCATCTTGGCAACCGGTAAAACTTAGTGCAATAGTTAGTAGACTAACGTACATTACATAATTAAAAAACTTTTTCATAGAGATTTGGTATTTGTTATTACACCCTTAAAACAACTGAACCTAAAAAAACCCTACCTAATTTTTCAATTAATTTAAAATATCTTTGAAAAAAACCAATTCATTGAAACCAGAACACCCAGATAACATTTGCGAGGAAGGACGTTACAATAAGGTTTTTAAAGAAACGTCAAAAACCATATTCAATTATATCTACTATAAGTTCGGAAATGAAGAAAAGGCGAATGATGCAGTTCAAGAAGCCTTTGTGAAATTATGGGAAAACTGCGAAAAGGTAACCCCAGACAAGGCTAAATCCTATTTATATACGGTAGCCAATAATTTGTACTTAAATGTTTTAAAGGCCGAAAAAGTACGATTAAAATATGCCGACCAAACCTTGAAGACCACCCATGAATCTCCAGAATTCTTAATGGAAGAAAATCAATTCAAACAAAAACTGGAAGATGCGCTACAAAGTTTACCAGAAAATCAACGAACTACTTTCCTATTAAATAGGATTGATGGTAAAAAATATGCGGAGATTGCAGAAATGGAAGGCGTAAGTATTAAGGCTATTGAAAAAAGAATGCATTTAGCCCTTAAGAGCCTACGGAAAAAAATTGATGGCATATGATGGTTGATGGTTGATGGTTGATGGTTGAAAAAAAATTATGAAATAATTTTTTTGAAAAGCGAAAAGCGAAAAGCGAAAAGCGAAAAGCGAAAAGCGAAAAGCGAAAAGCGAAAAGCGAAAAGCGAAAAGCGAAAAGCGAAAAGCGAAAAGCGAAAAGCGAAAAAAAGTAGGGTATTTTGAATTTGAGTTGTTATTAAAGTATAAAGTGGAACATATGCAGGAAAATTACTTGTCCAAATGGTTGAATGATGAATTGACGGAGGCCGAGCTGGTGGAATTCAAGAAAACCGAAGCGTACCAAACTTATGAGAAAATCAAACACAGTGCTACCTCTTTAGAAGGTCCTGAATTTGATATCGATAACGCATGGGAAGAACTGAAACTGAAAAGAGCCACAGAAACCCCCAAGGTATTTACACTTACGCCTTTCAAAGCATTCTTAAGAATTGCTGCTGTGGTAGCCGTAATATTAACAGGAGCATTCCTCTATTTAAAATTTCAACAAGAACACATTTCTACTGGATACGCAGAAAACAGGGCAGTTACCTTGCCGGATACCTCAGAAATCATATTAAACGCAGAATCTGAAGTCTCCTTCAACAAAAAAAACTGGGAGGCCAACAGAAACATAGAACTAGAAGGAGAGGCCTACTTTAAAGTGGCCAAAGGAAAAAAATTCACGGTTCAAACGGAACTTGGAGAAGTCACCGTGCTAGGAACACAATTTAACGTTGAGGCCAGAAAAGGTTTCTTCGAAGTAAGTTGTTTCGAAGGTTTGGTTAGCGTACAATTCAAAGGAAAAGTAACCAAACTACCTGCTGGCTCTGCATTTTTGGCCCTAAACGATAAGGAGTCTTTATTTGAAACTATTAAAAATGGTACCCCATCCTGGCTCAATAATGAGAGTAGCTTCAAAAGTATTCCACTTCACTACGTTCTTGACGAATTAAAAAGACAGTTTAATATTGAAATAACTTCAAAAAACGTAAATACCAACCAATTATTTACTGGCTCGTTTAGCAATGAAGATTTAACCTTAGCTTTAAAAAGCATTAGCGTCCCCCTAAAACTGGACTATGATTTAGATGGGAATAAAGTGCTGTTCTATGAAGAAAAAGCACCTTAATTTTTTACTGGCCTCTCTTTTTCCCTTTTTGGTCCTGAGTTATACGTATTCACAGGAAACAACCAAAAACGAACTTCCACTTATAGAATATCTAGAAGTTCTGGAAAAGGATTTCAATGTCAAATTTTCCTATGCCGATAGTGACCTAATTGAAATCGTTTTAGCAAGGCCGGATTTAAAAAATTTTGAAAAAATTCTACAATTTATTACGGACAAAACGGGACTTACCTTTTCCAAATTAAATAATCGGTATTTTGCCATAGACAGGGCGGATACCATTTCTATTTGTGCCTATATATTGGACAATTTTCAAAAGAACACCATTCCAGGTGCAACCGTAGAAATCCTTGACAACGAGAAAGCGACTGTAACCGACAGTAATGGAAAGTTTGTTTTTTCTGATATTCCAAAATCTGCAACGGTACTCATCAAACATATTGGTTTTAAATCGCTATTTATCAACGCGAGCGAACTGGGTAATGCCAATAACTGTAGAGAAATACCCATGGCACTTCAATATCAAGAATTGGATGAGGTTATTGTATCTAAATTTTTAACGACGGGGCTTTCCAAGCTAAACAACTCTAGTTTTGAAATTCTTCCTTCAAAATTTGGTATTCTTCCCGGCTTGAGTGAACCTGATGTTTTACAGACCATTCAGGCATTACCTGGAATCAAAAGTATTGATGAAACCGTATCGGACATTAATATTAGAGGGGGCACCAACGACCAAAACCTAATCCTCTGGGACGGAATTAAAATGTACCAGACCGGACATTTTTTTGGTTTAATATCGGCCTTTAATCCGTACGTCACCAAAAAAGTTACGGTGATTAAAAACGGAACCTCAGCAGCATTGGGCGGTGGGGTTAGTGGCACTTTGGACATGGAAACCCAAGACTATGTTTCTAACGATTTCAATGGTGGGCTTGGGTTTAACTTAATAGCTGCACACGCGTTTGCTTATGTACCTATAAATGATAATCTAGGCATTCAGGTATCAGCACGAAGATCCCACACGGACTTTCTCAACAGCCCTACCTACACCACTTTTTCTGAAAAGGCATTTCAGGACACCCAAGTAGAAAGTGAAAAAGACTTTTACTTTTATGACTTTACGGCCAAATTGGTATATGAAATCGATCCTTACCAAAAATTCAGTTTCAGCTTAATCCACATGAGTAACAATCTGGATTATTTGGAAACCAATCAACAGGATAATATTGCCAATAGAAGTAATTTGAATCAAGATAATATCGCCTTTGGTGGATCATGGAGTAACGAATGGGCTGATAATTTCACCACAGATTTTTCACTATACTATACCCAATACAATTTAAACGCCACCACTATTTCGAACGACCGGACACAGCAGCTATTGCAAAAAAATCTGGTTAAGGAATCTAACGTTAAAATCAATACGCTTTACAAATTGTCGAACAGGTTTCATTGGACCAACGGATATGATTTTACAGAAACAGGTATTGAAAATAGCACGGATATCAACCAACCTCAATTTACCAGTAATATTAAAGGCGTGATCCGTAACCATTCTATTTATTCTGAAATAGGGTATTCTACTGCCAATGGGAAACTAGACGGTAGAATTGGTGGAAGACTTAATTATTTTGAAAACGTGAACACCTTTCAGAAAGTGATTATGGAACCTCGGCTGAACTTTTCTTATGAATTCGCTCCTCATATCAAGACCGAAATTTTAGGAGAATTTAAAAGTCAGGCCACCAATCAAATCATTGACTTGGAACAGAATTTTTTCGGAATAGAAAAACGAAGATGGATATTGGCCAATGAAACCAATCTTCCCATTACCCGAAGCAAACAAGGCTCTGTTGGCGTCAATTATGATGCAAATAGAATTTATTTGGGTGTAGAAGGTTTTTACAAAAGAGTTAATGGCATCAATATTTACACCCAAGGTTTTCAAAACCAAAACCAGTTTGATGGGGAGTTAGGATCCTATGACATTCACGGCCTGGAATTTCTTATCAATCTAAAAAATAATGTTTATAGTGCTTGGGCCAGCTATACCTACAATAAAAACGATTATACATTCGAAGCATTAAATCCTTCTACATTTCCTAATAATTCAGACATACGGCATTCGTTTACCTTGGCCGGTAACTATACTTTAGGGAATTTTAAAATTGGGGCAGGCATCAATTACAAATCGGGCAAACCAATTACAGAACCACAGGAAGACAACCCTATTAACACCTCCGTATTTCCCAATGAAATCAATTATCAAGAATCAAATAGCAGCAGGCTTGCGGAATATATTCGCATAGATGCTTCTGCCAATTACGATTTCAAGCTTAGTAAAACTATACAAGCTAATTTAGGGGCTTCTGTTCTAAACCTATCGGATAGAAAAAACACGCTGAACACGTATTATAGACTAAGACCGGATAACACTATTGAAACTGTTGAACGTAAATCCTTGGGGCTAACTCCTAACGCTAGTTTTAGAATTCAATTTTAACTCTTGTTCAATCTGTTGATTACCAAAACATGGGGGAAAGTGATGGCCGCCAAAAAAGAAAAGAAAAAGGCCAACGAGGTTTCCAAACTATCCCAGAACATAAAAAGAATTAAGGTTAGCCCAATAATTGATATCAGCCAATACGGAAAGGAGCTTTTAAAAAAAGTATAAAAAGTTTGTTTATTGACTTCTTCATGGAGGTAAAACATTTGATCTATCAAGGATGGGATAGAGTGCCAAAGAACAAAGTAAATGGCAAAACCCCACAACAAGGATGCTGTTTTAAAAACCACGAAAAAAACAGCTAAAAAGAAAAGTTCCTTAATTACATTAATTTTAATTTTCTTCTTTAAAATCCCTACAGCTGCAAGAATTATAGTTGAAATACCGCTTACCAAAAGACCTAAATCAAAAACTTCCTTAGGAATTCTAAAATGGGTGATATTCTCAATAATCTCAATTGTAATTAAATTATTTGTTCGGAATAACAGAAAAAGAATAAACAAACCATATACTAAGTACAACAAACTTATATACCAAGACCTTGTTGTTGTCTTTAATAGCAAATGTTGCTCACCAAAGTGATATCCACTAAATACAACAAACACAAAAAGAGCGAAAGATGGAATAAGATAGAACAAACCTATACTTCCTAGGACAAACAGTACGTAATAAATCAAAATCTTAAAATAGCTTTTGGAAGTAGCGTCACCATTAGTGTTCTTAATAATTAAGTTAAGGTCATTAGCTCCATGCAAAATACCAAAAGAGAGAATAAAAAGATAGGCTATAATATATTCTAGCGCATCCTCAAAAATCACCGCTAACCATAAGGAAAAGAACGTACTAACTAAAATTACGCTTTCCAATTTGGCAAAATACGCTATCCTATTTTTTATTTTGTTCAATTATTTAACTTTTTTTTTAAACAATAAATGTTTAATATTATATAAATTTACTTAAACAAGTTTAATTAAACTTAACAAATCAAAAAAACCTTAAACAATGGAAAATTTTATCACTTCAATCGCATTGGTTTCCAAAATGGCATCCAATGATTATGTTGGCTTTACCTTCTTCGTTGGATCGATGGCGATGATGGCCGCATCAGCATTTTTCTTTCTCTCTTTAAATCAATTTGATTCAAAATGGAGAACCTCTATCCTAGTATCGGGATTAATTACTTTTATTGCCGCGGTCCATTACTTTTACATGCGAGACTATTGGGAATCATTTGCAGAATCTCCTACTTTCTTTAGGTATGTAGATTGGACCCTCACAGTACCTTTAATGTGTGTTGAGTTTTATCTAATTTTAAAAGTTGCCGGAGCGAAGAAATCTTTGATGTGGAAATTGATATTCGCATCTGTAGTAATGCTAGTTACAGGATACTTTGGCGAAGCAGTTTATAACACAGGTTCAGGTCCGGCAGTTTGGGGTCTAATATCTGGTTTAGCCTATTTTTATATTGTTTACGAAATTTGGTTTGGCTCAGCTAAAAAACTTGCGGAAGCTGCAGGGGGTTCTGTTCTAACTGCACACAAAACTTTATGTTGGTTCGTATTAGTAGGATGGGCAATTTATCCGTTAGGATATATGGCCGGAACACCGGGTTGGTACGATGGTCTTGGAAATTTAGGTCTTAACATGGATGTGATTTATAACATTGGTGACGCCATCAACAAAATTGGATTTGGTTTAGTAGTTTACGGAGCAGCTGTTGCCGCTAAAAAAACTGTTTAATAATTCTAATTTTAGCGACATAATTTAGTTGGTTAATTAAAGTTGCTATGAAAAAGATCGCTTCGGCGGTCTTTTTCCATTTACATACGTTCAGGAACCGCTATGCCTAATAACCCAAAGGCACTTTGAATGACCTCAGCTACTTTTTGTGATAATTGTACCCGCAAGGCTTTCTTTTGTTCGTCTGTTTCGCCTAAAATGGATACTTGCTGATAAAAAGAATTGAATTCCTTAACCAAATCATAAGTATAGTTGGCAACTAATGCCGGACTGTAATTCTCAGCCGCCAACTGAATCGTATCTGGATAGATTTGTAATTGCTTAATCAATTCCTTTTCCTTTGCATGTAAATCTACTCCGTCTAAATTCTTAGCAGTATCAATACCCATACTGTCCGCCTTTCTTAATATGGATTGGATTCTTGCATAAGTATATTGAATAAAAGGACCAGTATTCCCTTGAAAATCGACCGATTCTTCTGGATTGAACAAAATCCGTTTTTTAGGGTCTACTTTTAAAATATAATATTTGAGAGCTCCCAGACCTATCATTTGATAGAGTTCCTTTTTTTCCTCTTCATTATATTCTTCCAATTTCCCTAATTCCTCAGAAATATTAGCTGCAGTTTGGGTCATATCGGCCATTAAATCATCTGCGTCTACAACAGTGCCTTCCCTACTTTTCATTTTTCCACTGGGTAGATCCACCATACCATAACTCAAATGATACAACTTATCGGCCCAAGCAAAACCTAATTTTTTAAGAATCAAGAAAAGTACTTTAAAATGATAATCCTGTTCGTTCCCAACGGTATATACCATACCGTTTACATCTGGATAATCCTTTACACGTTGAATAGCCGTCCCAATATCTTGAGTCATATAAACCGCAGTTCCATCAGAACGAAGTACTATTTTTTCATCAAGACCTTCATCTGTCAAATCTATCCAAACACTACCATCTTCTTTTTTAAAGAACACTCCTTTTTCGAGTCCGTCAGCAACAACATCCTTTCCCAGAAGATAGGTATCACTTTCATAATATAAGGTGTCAAAATCCACTCCCATATTTTTATAGGTATCCTTGAACCCCTCATATACCCAACCATTCATTTTTTTCCAGAGTGAAACCACCTCATCATCACCAGCCTCCCACTTCAATAACATCTCTTGGGCTTCCAATAAAATAGGAGCTTCCTTTTCTGCTACTTTGGGATCTATACCTAAAGCTACATTCTGGGCAATCTGTTTTTTATAGGCCTTATCAAAAGCCACATAATAATTACCAACGAGTTTATCGCCCTTTAAACCTGTACTTTCTGGAGTTTCGCCTTCTCCAAACTTTCTGCCAAGCCACCATACTTTTACAAATATGAATACCTCGGTCATTTATAATTTGGGTTTTATATATTTTTTTTCCTGATGCCTTTAAAATTTCAGCAACAGAGTATCCTAAAAGGTTATTACGAATATGTCCAAGATGTAAAGGCTTATTTGTATTTGGCGATGAATATTCGACCATCATAGCCTCATCAGCCGTTTTTACAAAACCAAAACTTTTATCTTCTCGAATCGAATTGAAAAAATCCAAATAGAACGTATCACTGATACTAATATTTAAAAACCCCTTGATGACATTATAACCGGAAACTGCCGTAACATTCCTCTCCAAGTACCTTCCAATTTCCTCTCCAATTTGCACCGGATTACCCTTTACCACTCGCAACATGGGGAATACCACAACGGTAATATCTCCTTCAAAATCTTTTCGGGTCGGTTGAAATTCCACCGTAGGTAACTCCGCACCATAAATAGATACGATTGCTTCTTTAACCTTGGCAGAAAGAACTTCTTGAATATTCATCAGTACGTTTAATTAAGGCTGCAAAACTAAGCATTTTTTAGGCTTTTAGGATAAACAGATTCGGCAATCCTGCTTCATTTGATTAACTTTAAGGATTAGCCCATACAAATAAAATATGCTTGTAAACGTATCCTACAACAATAAAGAAATTACCAAGAAAATTGATGAAGCGGTTGGCAAACCCTTTACTTTAAAGGAACGTTGGAACATGGGAGGTATTGGCTCCCCGAAACTTATCATTACAGAAACGAGTATAGAAATCAGAAATTTATTGATATTGGACAACAACAGGGACACCTGTAATGTTGAACTACGGCCAAAAGGAATCATAGTGCGGTTCAGATCATTATTAGAAACCTTTGCCCTTGTTATCCCTTATTACAAATTAACGCTGTATAAAGGCGAAGCTTCTGTTTATTCAATTTATAGGGACAGTTATTTTATCAAGGTAATGTCAGATACTAAGGCCGTTCAAAAATTTTTTCAAAAACTATTGGGTTATAAGGCGGATAATGCCCCGACGAACATTGAGGATTTATAAATCATATATTATGTTTGGAAACCAACCTAAGATAGCTATAGCGCTCCAAAAAAAAGACATCTATTTTATTCGCTTGGGTTGGTTGGTGGTGGTAATACATTTTATCGTAACCTTGGTTTTTTATTTTGAATTGCCCGATACCATTCCCACCCATTACAATTTTTCTGGTCAACCTGATGGTTTTGGTAATAAAACAGAAATTTGGACATTACCAATTTTGAATTTAGTCCTGTTTTACGGTTTAAATTTCCTAATTAAAAAAATCAAACCCTGGTATATGAACTTCCCGGTAAAGGTCACTGAAAAAAATGCTCCTGTACTCTACAGCATGAACTTAACAATGTTAGCCGTGCTTGGATTTAGTACGTCCATTCTATTTTTAATTCTTTCCGTGGAAACCATTCTTATCGCTACTGAAAATCATAGTTACAGATTAAGTTTTATCGTTCCACTGCTAATTATTTTGATTACAATGGTACCCTTTTATTTCATTATAAAAATGTTCAATCTTCCCAAAATATGAAAATTCTCCTTACAGGTGCCAATGGTTATATAGGAATGCGTTTACTGCCCCAACTTCTGGAAATGGGCCATGAAGTCGTGTGTGCCGTACGTGATGAAGCACGTCTTTCCGTTGATAAGGAAACACGTGCACAACTTGAGGTTGTAGAAATTGATTTTTTAGATGACGTAACCGAGGCTATACTTCCGAAGGATATTGATGCCGCCTATTTTTTAATTCATTCCATGAGTTCATCAACAGATGATTTTGATGATATGGAAGCTAAAATGGCGCGTAATTTTAACAAACATCTAAACCATACTCAAGTAAAACAGGTCATTTATTTAAGCGGTATCGTAAATGACGAAAACTTGTCAAAGCACCTTCGCTCCCGTAAAAACGTGGAGGATATTTTATATGAAGGTGATTTTGAACTTACGGTTTTAAGGGCCGGTATTATTGTGGGTTCAGGAAGTTCTTCATTTGAAATCATACGTGATCTCTGTGAGAAACTCCCGTTTATGATTACCCCAAAATGGGTACTTACCAAAACCCAACCCATTGCCATACGAGATGTCATCAGCTTTCTAACCGGAGTACTGGGTAACGAAAATTGTTATGGCGATTCGTTCGACATTGCAGGTCCTGATGTACTCACCTATAAAGAAATGCTCCATAAGTATGCTGAAGCCCGTGGATTTAAAAATTGGATTTTAACCGTACCGGTGATGACCCCAAAGCTATCCTCCTATTGGCTTTATTTTGTAACCTCAACTTCATACAAGCTAGCGCTAAATTTGGTGGATAGTATGAAAATTGAAGTTGTTGCGAGAGATAAGAGATTACAGGAGATTTTAAACATTGAACCGCATACGTATATGGAAGCCATTGATATGGCCTTTAAAAAAATTGAACAAAACCTGGTCATTAGTAGTTGGAAGGATAGCATGGTAAGCGGTAGGTTCAACGATACGCTGGAAAAACATATTCAGGTACCCAAATTCGGGATACTTAAAGATGTTCAGCAGCTGAAAGTTGATAACCCTGAAGAAGTATTGGAACGTGTTTGGAGTATTGGTGGTGAAACCGGTTGGTACTATGGGAACTGGTTATGGAAAATTCGTGGGTTCATCGATAAGTTATCCGGGGGCGTAGGTCTCAGACGAGGGAGAACACATCCTGACCGAATCTATGCGGGCGATGCCCTAGATTTTTGGCGGGTTTTATTGGCCGATAAAAAAGCAAAACGCCTACTTCTCTTTGCCGAAATGAAACTACCTGGCGAAGCATGGTTAGAATTTAAGATAGATGAGAACAATGTATTACATCAGACCGCTACTTTTAGACCAAGGGGATTACGGGGCCGATTGTACTGGTATAGTATTGTGCCATTTCACTATTTTATTTTTGGAGGCATGATCAATAACATTGCCAAACCTAAAAATCACTAGCCTCCCTAATTATTTTTAGGGAAATACATATTTCAATGATCTGTTCATTTTAATTCGGTAACGAGTCAATGTTCATTGTATTCCCAGTCAAGAAGCGTATCGTAAACTTTTGGCCTTAAATAGGCGAAGAAATTGTGCTATAGGCGAACAAGTTATTACAGACCTCTACTCTAAAAAACTCGAGAGCATTATTGAAGCTTACCCTGAGCTTTATTTATGGACACATAAACGTTGGAAAAGAGACGGTGTCAACTATTAAAAACTACACGATTTTGCCCACTTTTAAGGGCAAGTTAGTCAGCCTTTCACCGGTCAACCTTCTTACCGCATTGGCAATGGCTGCTCCTATTGGACCTAGTGGAGGTTCACCAACGGGTCCGGGTGTATCTCTTCCTTGCAGAAGAACCACATCTATTTCCCTTGGTGCGTTCTTCATCAATGCCATTTGATAAGGTCCGTAAATAGTGGGAGTTAATTCTCCATTCTCCACAAACATCTGTTCGTAAAGTATGGCACTCATCCCCATAATTACACATCCCTCACATTGAGCCCGTATCTGGTCTGGATTTACCGCCAATCCTGGATCTATTGCAACCGTTACTTTATGGACTTTAATTTCACCATCAACGATAGACACCTCAGCGACTTGTGCACAAGGGGTTCCCGCATCTACAGATGCAGCAAAGCCCATAGCCCTATCATTAATAACTTCTTCCGTATAGCCAGCTTTTTCAGCCGCCGCATTGATAACATTTTTTAATCGGATCCCAGCTTCGTCATCGGCTATTTGCCTCAATCTAAAATCGACCGCATTACTACCGGCCTTAATCGCCATTTCATCCATAAAACTTTCTATGGCAAAGGTATTGGCTAAAAGACCTAGGCTTCGCCACCAACTGGTAGAAAACGGTAAATCTACATGCCAATATTTAGAACGATAATTAGGAACTTTACTGTACTGGATAAATCCTCCACGAATAGCTCCAATATCCGCGCCCAACATCGTGGGCAGAAAACTAGGAATTAACACGGAATCATTGGCAACGTTACCACTTACAAAATGATGCTCCAAACTATCTAACAATCCATCAGCATTCAGTTTTCCTTTTAATAAATGATGTGTAGGCGGCCGGAACATATCATGCTGAAATTCCTCTTTTCTGGTAAAAAAATATTTGACCGGTTTGCCTACTGCTTTGGACATAACTGCGGCCTGAACAGCATGCGGAGTATGTAATCGACGACCGAAACCACCACCTAAAAACGTAGGAATCACATTTACTTTTTCAACATCGAATCCCAAACGTTCAGCAACTTCTTTTCGTGTTATCCCCACGACCTGTGTGGAGATTTTAATAATGGCAGAATCTTCTTCAACCATAGCCACCACACCATTAGGTTCAAGCTGTGCGTGTGCACCAATGGGAGTTCTGAATTCTACACGTACCACCTCCTCATCTTCTGGGATATCTTCCCCCTTTTTCTGAATGACCATGGCTTTACCATTCCCAACGGTTAACATGGAAATAATATCAGCAGTATTCAGATTCCCCTGACTTTTCCATGTGACGTTAATTGCGTCTTTGGCATTTTCCGCCTCCAACATGGAACGCGCCACAACACCCACAAAATCCTCTTCTACTATAATTTTAACCACACCGGGCATATTCTCGGCCGCTGAAGTATCTGCACTCACAAATGTCGATCCTATTTTTGTTGGCCTCACCACAGCTCCGTATAGCAAATCAGGTAATTCAGCATCCATCCCAAATATAGGATCACCAAAAACTTTTGGTTCTAAATCAACCCTAGGGATTGGTTTTCCAATAAATTTATATTCTGAAGCGGTCCTTAATGTAGGATTATCAGGCACAACCCAATTGGCTACATCCTTTGCTGTTTCTGCAAAAGAAATCGATTTTCCATTTCCTGTAATAACCCCATCATTAACAGCTAAACTAGCCGAATCTACGCCTAATTTAACCGAAGCTTCTTTCACCAACATTTCGCGCATCATGGCCGAAAGTTCTCGTAAAGGTTGCCATAAACTAGCGATAGAAGTGCTTCCGCCAGTGGCTAAACTGTCTATATTCCCTGTTGCCGATGCCGCATGGACAACATTAATCTGCTCCATGGAAACACCTAACTCATCTGCAACCATTTGCGCCAACCCCGTAAACGTTCCTTGGCCCATTTCCACTTTAGGAGAATGCAAAAGCACATTATTGTCAGTGGTAATCTCAAACCATACTAATGGACTATCCGTATTATCAGCATAGGGCATTTCCAGTGTATTGGCCATGGCCAAAATCTCCCTTCTAATATTATTTCTAAAAATATAGGTTCCTACGGCCAAAACACCAACCGTTCCCAAACCTCCCCGAATCAAAAATTTACGACGGGAAAAATTACCAGATGAATCCTTTTCTTTTCCCATCTATTATGAATTTTCTTGATTGGTTGCCAGTTGTGCCGCTTTATATTCCGCCGCTTTGTGAATTGCCTTTCTCATGCGATAATACGTACCACAGCGACATATATTAATGATGTTTTTATCAATATCATCATCTGTTGGCTGAGGAATTTTTTCCAGTAATGCAGCGGTGACCATCATAAAACCAGATTGACAATATCCACATTGCGGTACTACTTCATCTATCCAGGCCTGTTGTACGGGATGTGGATTTTCCCTATCCCCAAGACCTTCTATCGTGGTGATTTTTTTG
This sequence comes from uncultured Flavobacteriaceae bacterium, assembly GCA_963842105.1. Taxonomy (GTDB): domain Bacteria; phylum Bacteroidota; class Bacteroidia; order Flavobacteriales; family Flavobacteriaceae; genus Maribacter. The sequence goes on along the minus strand of CAWJFH010000026.1, from coordinate 227,156 downwards.
CCTTTTGCGAACTTTACCGCATAGGAACAAGAACGAACCGCCTCTCCATCTACATGCAAAGTACAAGCGCCACAAGCAGCTTTACCACAACCGAATTTAGTTCCCTTTAAATTTAGTATATCCCTAACCACCCATAACAGCGGGGTATTTTCATCAGCTACGTCAACCGTCTTGACACTCCCATTTATTTCAAATGATATTTCCATCTTTTCTATTTGCTTGGAATAATAGCTCCGTTTTCAAACCAAAGTTCTACGGCCTTTTTAAATTCTTCTTTTGATACAGGCGGAATTTCTCTTTCCACCCCATTCGCATCAACACCAGGATTCCAAGCCCAAAGTACAAGTTCATCCATAGTCATATGCTCTACTAATTCTTCATGACTACGATTGCCATTGGTATTTTTATCCAGTAGACGCTCCGCAATCTCAATCCGTGTCAAGCCTTCCCAACCTGTAGAAGCAGGTGCCAATGCCCAATGCGGCGCTCCTGGCACACCAGAGTAAACGTTGTTTTCGGATTGATGACAAGAATTACAATTGGTGGCCTCAAAACCCATATCATCTTCACCCCTGGCAATTCCAAAATAATGGGGATGTCTATCATCACCCTGTTTCGGAATATTATCGGTGGGATGACAATTCATACATCTCTGATGGGTTAAAACATCCATCACTTTATCGAATGCCAAATCGGATTCAGAACTATTTGATTCCGTATCGTTCAACCCAATCAGCACATTGGTTTCCAGAGAATTATTTTCAGCCAGCACAGCAGCAGCAATTCCCAAAAAAATTAGAATGGAAAAAAGTTTAAATTTCATGATATACTACTTATGCTATTGAACTTCAGGAGTTATTCCTTCCTTGAAGATAACAAATACTAAGGAATAAAGGTTTGATAAATTCCTAGATAAACCCTAAAACGAGATTTATTTAGGCAAGAACACTTCGGCCATCATGCACCTAGCACTACCCCCTCCGCAAGTCTCTATAGTTTCAAGAGAGCTGTGTAAGATTTCACAATGATTCTCTATCCTATTTATTTGACTGGCATCAAGGCTATGATAAGCGGCGGAACTCATCACCATATATCTTTTATCCTCTGCCCCAATTACCTGAAGCATATTACCTGCAAAATGGTGCATTTGTTTTTCAGAGATTTTAATGATTTCCCTTCCGTCATTTCTCAAATGGTCCAAAACGATTTTACGTTCCTTTTTATCGTCGATAGTATCTGAACAAATAATGGCAAAGTTTTCAGCTAGGGCCATCATCACATTGGTGTGATAAATAGGCATTCGCTTTCCATCAACAGATTGATTGGCGGTAAAAACAACTGGGAAACAATCAAAATCTTCACAGAACTCTATAAACAGCTCCTCGTCCGCTCGCTGAGATAAAGCGCAGTAGGCTTTATTATTTACCCTATCCATCAAAATACTTCCCGTACCTTCTAAAAACACTCCTTCTTCTTCCGCAGAAGTATAATCTACGACAGATTCAATTTTAAAACCGTCCTGTTCAAGTACTGTAAAAACATCTTCCCGGCGCTCAAGCCTTCTATTTTCAGCGAACATTGGATAAATACCCACCGTTCCATCAGCATGAAAAGAAATCCAATTATTAGGAAATATGCTATCTGGTGTATCCGGTTCTTTGGTGTCCTCCATAACGATAACATGAACACCCTTATCTCGTAAAACAGTTACAAAAGCATCAAATTCCGTTTGCGCCTTTTCATTTATAGATTGATTCTTAATATCCAAATCCTCCATGAAATAATTATTGACCGCAGTCTGCTCATTCATCCTAAAAGCTACCGGACGAATCATTAGTATAGTATTTGAAATCTGCATACGTTTGTTTTAAATCTTTATTATCAGTTCCTATAAATTATATTTTACCCTCTAATTAGCGGTAATGTACTGCACCTCAAAAGACCTTCTTGTTTGGAAATTTCGGCGTACGGAATTTCTTCAACGGTAAATCCTTGAAGCCTTAACCAATTGTTCAACCTTGTGAAATTTTGCTCTGACACTACCACTTCCGGGGAAATTGAAAAGACATTACTGAACATTCGGTACATTTCATCTGCCGTAATTTCAAATATATTTTCCTTACCAAAAAAGTCCACCAACCATAGATATTCTTCTTCAACTAAAAATCCGTTTTTATGAAGTATCGCTTTTCCTTTCCCCAATGGCTGAAAGCAGCAATCTAAGTGTAATGCATTTTCCTTGGCGTTGGCTGATTTTCGTAACTCAAAAGACTTAACCTTTTTATCAGGAAATTGAATTTTTAAATATTCGACCGCTTCCCGATTGGTTCTTGCCGTGATAAACTTGTGAATAATCGTCTCCGGTATAGGTACCGACAAATATATAGTCGTTCCAAGGCATTACATCACCTCCCTCAACATGAACTTCAGCTGGTGGACGCAAAATATGTCTATCATCAATTTTATCCAATACATGTAAAATAGCCTCTACCTCCTTTTCCCTATCCGGTAAAATATTCGCTATGATCAACTTTTCCCCAATAACAAAAGCGATATCCCTAGTGAATATTTGATTACAATCTTTTAGCACTTCCGGCCTAAAAACTTTCACTCCGTATTTGGAGAAAACCTTTGCAAAAGCTTCCATCTCGTTTACCATATCTTCCTCGATAGGATACGTACCCGCCAGAATATGCTCCAAAGACTTAGGATCATACGCTTCTTTTGGGCTGGGTGTTGGTCCACTACTTTTTGCAGTGCCAAGAACTACTGCCTTCAAAGCAGAAATTTCATCATTAATATTGAGCTTCAACATATGCGTTTATTTTAATATCCAATCACCTCAAATTTGGCACAAAAAAAGCCCTTTTTAAAATTTAAAAAGAGCTTTTTGTTTTTTTAAGAGGTAGCAATCTACCTTTTGTCCAGTTCGACAAATGGTCTTAATTTTTCACCTATATATACCTGTCTTGGTCTACCAATTGGCTCACCATTCAATCTCATTTCTCTCCACTGCGCTATCCAACCTGGTAATCTACCTAAAGCGAACATAACGGTGAACATTTCAGTTGGAATACCTAAAGCCCTATAAATAATACCAGAGTAGAAATCCACATTTGGATAAAGTTTTCTATCCACAAAGTACTGATCTTCTAAAGCTTCTTTTTCCAAACCTTTGGCAATATCCAAAATTGGATCTTCGATACCCAAATCACCTAAAACATCATCCGCAGCCTTTTTAATAATTTTAGCACGAGGATCAAAGTTTTTATAGACCCTGTGACCAAAGCCCATAAGCCTAAAAGGATCTTCTTTATCCTTAGCTTTTGCCATATATTTTTTAGTGTCCCCACCATCTGCTTCAATAGCTTCCAACATTTCCAAAACCGCTTGGTTAGCACCCCCATGAAGTGGACCCCAAAGGGCAGAAATACCGGCTGATAAAGAGGCAAATAATCCAGCATGCGAAGAACCAACAATTCTTACCGTACTTGTTGAACAGTTTTGTTCGTGATCTGCATGTAAAATAAGAAGTTTATCAAGAGCCTCTATAACTACCTTATTTTTCTTATAATCTTGATTTGGACGTTTAAACATCATTTTATGGATGTTTTCCACATAGCCCTAATGAATCATCACCATAATCTAAAGGCAAACCTTTTTTCTTACGAAGTGTCCAAGCAACCAGAACCGGAAATTTAGCCAAGATACGAACGATAGCATGATACATATCCTGATCAGAACTCACATCTACCGTTGAAGGATTAAATGCAATCAAAGCACTTGTCAAGGAAGATAAAACCCCCATTGGATGAGCTGATTTTGGAAAACCATCCAAAATCTTTTTCATTTCCTCATCAACGTGAGATTCATCCTTAATGTCCTTATGAAACTTTGCCAATTCCTCTTTGTTAGGAAGATTACCGAAAATTAAAAGATAGGCCACTTCTAAGAAATCAGCCTTTTCCGCAAGTTCTTCAATAGAGTATCCTCTATATCTCAAAATACCCTGTTCACCATCCAAAAAAGTGATAGCACTTTCGCAAGAACCCGTATTTTTAAATCCTGGGTCAATGGTGATTATCCCCTTGGTAACAGAACGCAAAGATTTGATATCGATTGCAAGTTCATCCTCTGTTCCCTTTATGACAGGAAACTCATATTTTTCACCATTATATTCTAAAGTAGCTTTATCTGACATTTTTAAATTTTACGTATTAATTCTTCACAGTAAAGTTAATAAAACAGTACTGTTTTAACAATTTAAGGTTTCTGTTTGGGCTAAAATTAACAATTGAAGTAGTGCCTCACATTTACTATAACAAATACAAGGATTTGTAGTATTCGTCAAGCGATTTATCCCAAGTGAATCGCGCTTTTTTCGCATTCGCCTTTATCTTTTTCCAAAGCGGTTTGTCGTTTTCCCATACACTTAATGCTTCATCAAAACGGCTGACCATATTTTTAATCTGAAGATCATAGGTTTCACCATCAAAAGCAAAACCAGTGGTCATATGTTCTACCGTATCTTTAAGTCCGCCGGTATGATGAACTAAACATGGATTCCCATTTCTCATCGCCAGCATTTGACTTATTCCACAAGGTTCAAATAGACTAGGCATAAAGTATAAATCAGTTTCCAAATACATCGAATCGATCAAATCTTCTGATTGGCCGTTAGTGAAAATGAAATTTTTATGCTTGTAACTCATTTCACGGAAAAAATCCTCATAATCTGGATCACCGGTACCCAATAACATAAAAATGCCTTCTATTTTGTCCAACCGAGCCAACATTTTTTCAAAAGCCTCTGGTGATCGCATTAAAAAATAGAACTTCTGTTCCGTTAATCTCGCTACACTTGATACTATGAATTTAGGTCTATTCCCTACATACTGCATGATTTTCTCCCCTGTATGCGCTAGGAAATCAGCCTTGTATTTTTTGGATGTATCCTGAAGCCATCTGAAAAGAGCCTTTACCGTATTTCTATATAACAAACCTTTTTCCGCTTCTCGAATATTATCATAATTACTAGCATTCAAAATACCGAATAAGCGTCCTTCATTATCCGCCTTTTGCAAATCTCCTTCCAAACTCTCCCCTCCAATAAACTCCGGTCTTCTACTAGGTAACAAAACATCCTCCTTATAAGAAGGTGATACGGTATGCACGGCATCTGCCAAACGAATTCCTATTGCCATCAGATTAATACAATCCTGATAACGTGGATCCATTAATGCTCTATGATCCAATTGAATTTCTGGAAACCAATTATTGACAGAGGCATAATTATTATAGAAAGGCCTTATCCCTTGAATGGCCAAATTATGAATGCTATACACATAACGCATTTTCTTTAAGGCTTGATAATTGGGATGGTAGGTCTTAATGAATAAGAGAGCCGCCGCATGCCAATCGTGCATATGGACCACATCCAACTCTCCAAAAGCCCCAACTTTTAATAGCCTCTGCAGTTGCAGTGCAAAAAATCATGAATTTTATAAAATCATTAAAAAAGGGCTCCGTAGGATCATCATGATAAATATGGGCTATTCCACCTTCAACAATCTCCGGATGATGGATAACATAATGCGTGATATTATTAAATACCTTTTTGGGGATAACTTCATATAACTCCGCTGTATAAGGAACACCTCTAAGACTAAATTCTAGATTCGTTTTAAAAATCCCGATTTTATGTAATCTCGAATACGAGGGAACCACTACATGAGCTCTATCCCCACGTTTGGAAATTTCCCTAGGCACATCTCTAACTACATCGCCCATTCCACCCGCTTTACAATCTGGAATTGCATCATTTTCAGCGGAAACAAAAAGAAAATTATTCATATGCCAACAATAGGGGGTTATAATTCGATTATTCTCAAAAGGTAGTTAAAGTTTAGGATTAAGCCAAAAAAAAAGTCCTCCCAAAAGGAAAGACTTTTAATTCAAAAAAAATATTGGTTTTATTTTATTTTAAAGGCTTTTTCCTGAGGATAATATGCCATTTCTCCAAGTTCCTCTTCTATTCTAAGCAACTGATTATATTTTGCCATACGATCAGATCTTGAAGCTGAACCGGTTTTTATTTGACCTGTATTCAATGCAACGGCCAAATCAGCAATCGTATTATCTTCCGTTTCTCCAGAACGGTGAGACATTACAGAAGTATAACCTGCATTCTTAGCCATATTTACCGCAGCGATTGTTTCTGTAAGTGTACCAATTTGGTTTACCTTAATTAAAATAGAGTTGGCGATTCCTTTTTCAATACCTGTAGATAATCTTTCCACATTCGTTACGAATAAATCGTCACCTACTAATTGAACTTTATCTCCAATTTTATCGGTCAAGGCTTTCCATCCATCCCAGTCATTTTCATCCATACCATCCTCAATTGATATGATTGGATATTTAGCAGAAAGATCGGCCAAATATTGAGCTTGTTCTTCTGAAGTTCTTACCACTCCTTTACTACCTTCAAATTTAGTATAATCATAGGCTCCATCCACATAAAACTCAGCAGCAGCACAATCTAAAGCAATCATGACATCATCACCTAATTTATAACCTGCCTTTTCAACAGCCTTTGCAATGGTATCCAATGCATCTTCAGTACCTCCAGCTAAGTTTGGAGCAAATCCACCCTCGTCACCAACAGCAGTACTTAATCCACGATCATGCAATACCTTTTTCAAGTGATGAAAGATTTCAGTACCCATTTGCATAGCATGTGAAAAACTTTTTGCCTTAACCGGCATCACCATAAATTCTTGAAATGCGATAGGGGCATCTGAATGCGAACCTCCGTTAATGATATTCATCATTGGAACAGGAAGTGTATTAGCACTTACACCACCAACATATCTAAATAAGGAAAGTCCCAATTCATTGGCAGCAGCTTTAGCAACAGCTAAGGATACTCCTAAAATCGCATTAGCTCCCAATTTTGATTTATTTGGTGTACCATCTAAATCAATCATTGTTTGGTCTAAAAGATTTTGCTCAAAAACCGACATTCCTAAAATCTCCTCAGCAATAATGTTGTTTACATTATCAACCGCTTTCATAACACCTTTGCCCATGAACGCTTTACCACCATCACGAAGCTCTACAGCCTCATGCTCACCAGTTGAAGCACCGGAAGGAACAGCAGCTCTTCCCATAACACCATTTTCGGTAAAAACATCAACCTCTACTGTTGGGTTACCTCTTGAATCAAAAATTTGCCTTGCGTGAACGCTTAATATAATACTCATCTATTCTCTTGTTTTTAATTTGATATCGTAAGAAAGTAAAGATACAAAACCATGATTCTAAAGGGTTTGATTACACCTTACATTTCCTATTTATTAATGTTTATTTAAACTTTTGCACTTTGTTTTGAACTTTTCTCGATTAATTTAAAGAAATCGTCAAAAAGATAATCTGCATCATGAGGTCCAGGACTTGCCTCTGGGTGATACTGTACCGAAAATACATCCTTATTCTTCATTCGAATACCCGCCACCGTTTTGTCATTAAGATGAACATGGGTAATTTCTAAATTATCATTGGCTTCCGTTTCCTGCCTATTAATCGCAAAACCATGGTTTTGGGAGGTAATCTCTCCCTTTCCTGTAAGTAAATTTAATATGGGGTGGTTAATTCCCCGGTGTCCATTATGCATTTTATAGGTAGATACTCCGTTAGCCAAGGCTAAAACTTGATGCCCTAAACAGATTCCGAATAAAGGTTTATCTGTAGCAATCATCTTTTTAGCAGCAGCAATAGCATCTGATAAGGGTTCTGGATCACCTGGACCATTGGATATAAAGTAAGCATCCGGATTCCATGATGCAATTTCCTCAAAACTGGAATTAAAGGGAAAGACCTTAACGTAAGCCCCTCTTTTCACTAGATTCCTAAGAATGTTCTTTTTAATACCTATATCTAAGGCAGCAATTTTATAAGTGGCATCTTCATCACCAACATAATAGGGTTCCTTTGTGGATACTTTGGATGCTAATTCCAAACCTTCCATACTAGGCACTTCTTTAAGCCTCCTCTTCAAGTCTTCTATGCTATCCACTTCTGTAGAAATAACAGCATTCATAGCACCGTTATCTCTAATATAACTTACCAACGCCCTTGTATCTACATCAGAAATTGCAAATAAGTCATTATCATTTAAAAAACCCTGTAAACTATCATCAGCAAGTGGTCTTGAATATTCATAACTGAAATTACGACAAACTAAACCAGCAATTTTAATGGATTCAGACTCTACTTCCTCCTTGTTGACACCATAATTCCCAATATGTGCATTGGTAGTGACCATAATTTGTCCAAAATAGGATGGATCCGTAAATATTTCTTGATAACCGGTCATACCCGTGTTAAAACAAACCTCACCAAAGGCAGTCCCTTCTTTATCCCCAACAGATTTACCATGAAAAATAGTGCCATCTGCAAGTAGTATTAAAGCTTTTCTCCTCGCTTGATATTTCATTTTCGTTTCAAATTTATTCGTTTACAAAAAAACATAAAAAAAAGGATAAACTATAAAGTCTATCCTTTTCTCTTATCATTAATTATTGACATTTTATTCCTTAGAATCATCTGTCTTAACCTCGTTATCAGTTTGAGCCTCACCTTCTACCTTTGTCTCCTCTTCTGGAGCAGCATCAGCTTCTGGTTGTTTCACTTCTTCTTTTTGCTCAACTTCAGACTCAGCGGCATTACCTGAACCACTTCCTCTTCGGCTACGTCTTGTTGACTTTTTCTTAGGCTTACCAGCATTATAAAGTTCATTGAAATCAACCAGCTCTATCATTGCCATGTCCGCGTTATCACCAAGCCTATTACCTAATTTGATAATTCTCGTATAACCCCCTGGTCTATCAGCAACTTTTTCAGAAACCACACTGAACAATTCAGTAACCGCATATTTATCTCTAAGATTCTTAAAAACAATACGTCTGTTATGTGTTCCTTTTTCCGCTGATACATTGTTCTCAGCCTTTGACTTTGTAATTAATGGCTCTATGAACTGCTTAAGAGCCTTTGCTTTTGCAACAGTAGTATTAATTCTTTTGTGCTCAATTAAGGAACATGCCATGTTAGCTAGCATCGCTTTTCTATGGGCTGTCTTTCTTCCTAAATGATTTATTTTTTTACCGTGTCTCATATTTATATCTTATCATCTTGCTACCAAACCCGTAAGTACGAGGAGCAAAATATGATTAATTAATCTTTATCTAATTTGTATTTTGACAAGTCCATTCCAAAACTTAACCCCTTGTTGATTACAAGTTCCTCAAGTTCTGTTAATGACTTTTTACCGAAGTTTCTAAACTTCATTAAATCATTTTTGTTAAAAGAAACTAAATCACCTAAGGTATCAACTTCAGCAGCTTTCAAACAGTTCAATGCACGAACTGACAAGTCCATATCAACCAATTTGGTTTTCAATAATTGTCTCATGTGCAAAGACTCTTCATCGTAAGTCTCTGTTTGTGCAATTTCATCAGCCTCTAAAGTGATGCGCTCATCAGAGAACAACATAAAGTGGTGAATCAAAACTTTTGCAGCTTCAGTTAAAGCATCTTTAGGATGTATAGAACCATCTGAAGAAATTTCGAAAACCAATTTTTCATAATCGGTTTTTTGCTCTACACGAAAGTTCTCAATACTATACTTTACATTCTTAATAGGTGTGAAGATAGAATCTACAGCGATAGTTCCAATTGGAGCTCCAGATTTTTTATTTTCCTCGGCTGGAACATATCCTCTTCCTTTTTCAATAGTTATCTCCATATTGATGCTCACTTTAGCATCCATATTACAAATAACCAAATCAGGATTCAATACTTGGTATCCAGAGATGAACTTCTGAAAATCACCTGCAGTCAATTGATTTTTTCCACTTACGGAAATAGATACAACTTCTGCTTCTGAATCTTCTATCTGTTTTTTGAAACGCACTTGTTTCAAATTCAATATAATCTCGGTAACATCTTCTACAACCCCTGAAATAACAGAGAACTCATGCTCTACTTTATCAATCCTAACGGATGTAATGGCATGACCTTCTAGAGAAGATAGTAATACCCTTCTTAATGCATTCCCAACAGTTAATCCATAACCAGGTTCCAAAGGGCGAAATTCAAACTTCCCTTCAAAATCAGAGGAATCGATCATTATTACTTTATCGGGTTTCTGAAAATTAAATAATGCCATAATTGGATCAGTGTTGTTTATTTTGAGTATAACTCGACGATTAATTGTTCTTTGATATTTTCAGGAATCTGAAGTCTTTCCGGAACCGCTACGAAAGTACCTTCTTTCTTTTCGCTGTTCCAAGTCATCCATTCATAAACAGCACTATTATTGCTCAATGAATCCTGAATACTTTGTAGAGATTTTGATTTCTCTCTTACTCCAACAACATCACCAGCTTTTAACGAGTACGAAGGAATGTTTACCAACTCACCGTTAACCGTAATGTGTCTGTGTGAAACTAATTGTCTAGCGCCACTTCTAGTAGGAGAAATACCCATTCTATAAACCACGTTATCTAAACGAGATTCACATAATTGAAGTAAGATTTCACCAGTAACACCTTCTTTTCTCTTAGCTGTACCGAATAAATTTCTAAATTGCTTTTCCAAAATACCATAAGTGTATTTTGCTTTTTGCTTCTCCATTAACTGAACGGAGTATTCAGATTTTTTACCTCTTCTACGGTTATTACCGTGTTGTCCTGGAGGGTAATTTTTCTTTTCGAAAGACTTGTCGTCTCCAAAAATTGCTTCGCCAAATTTACGGGCGATTTTTGATTTTGGTCCTGTATATCTTGCCATTTTCTTTTAATTTGAAAGTGAGATTATGAATTAAGGCTTATCCTTCGATAATCGTAACTACACCTTCTGTGAAATATATTAAACTTAGTAATTAAACTCTTCTTCTTTTTGGAGGTCTACAACCGTTATGAGGCATTGGAGTAACATCGATAATTTCCGTAACTTCAATTCCTGCATTATGCAAGGAACGAATTGCAGATTCTCTGCCGTTCCCTGGTCCTTTAACATAAACCTTAACTTTTCTCAAACCAGCTTCATGAGCCGTTTTTGAACAATCTTCAGCAGCTACTTGAGCAGCGTAAGGTGTATTTTTTTTAGAACCTCTAAAACCTAATTTCCCTGCAGATGACCAAGAAATTACATCTCCCTTTTTGTTAGTCAAAGAAATGATGATATTGTTAAAGGAAGCACTGATATGAGCCTCACCAACCGAATCAACGATTACTTTACGCTTCTTGGTAACTTTAGTATTTGACTTTGCCATTCCTAATTATTATTTAGTAGCTTTTTTCTTGTTAGCTACTGTTTTACGCTTTCCTTTTCTAGTTCTAGAGTTATTCTTGGTACGTTGACCTCTTAACGGAAGTCCAGACCTATGACGAATACCTCTGTAACATCCAATATCCATTAAACGCTTAATGTTCAATTGAGTTTCAGAACGCAACTCTCCTTCAATAACGTAGTCAGAAACAGCTTCCCTAATACGACCTATTTCATCATCGTTCCATTCAGAAACCTTTGTATCTTCACTAACTTGGGCCTTGCTTAAAATCTCCTGCGCCCTGCTCTTTCCTATACCAAAAATATAGGTTAAGGCGATGACGCCTCTCTTTTGTTTTGGTATATCAATACCTGCGATTCTTGCCATAATTACCCTTGTCTTTGTTTAAATCTAGGATTCTTTTTGTTGATTACGTACAATCTGCCTTTTCTGCGAACAATCTTGCAGTCGGCACTTCTCTTCTTAACTGATGCTCTTACTTTCATCTTGTATCTTAATATCTATAAGTAATTCTTGCTTTCGTAAGGTCATAAGGACTCATTTCCAACTTTACCTTATCCCCAGGTAATAATTTAATATAATGCATACGCATCTTACCTGAAATATGCGCGGTTACTACATGTCCATTTTCCAATTCTACTCTAAACATTGCGTTGGACAATGCTTCAATGATAGAGCCATCTTGTTCTATTGCTGATTGTTTAGCCATAAATTATGCTACTTTTCTATTTTTACCGGTCTTCATTAATCCGTCATAATGTCTGTTCAACAAATATGAATTCACCTGTTGTACTGTATCTATTGCCACACCTACCATAATTAACAATGAAGTTCCACCGTAAAATAAAGCCCATCCGGCCTGAACATCCATCAACTTAACTACTATAGCTGGTAAAATAGCGAGCAAAGCTAAGAAAATTGATCCAGGTAGCGTAATTAAAGACATAATCTTATCTAAAAAATCACCAGTCTCCTTGCCCGGACGTACTCCAGGAATAAATCCACCGCTTCTCTTTAAATCATCGGCCATCTTATTAGTAGGTACTGTAATTGCCGTATAGAAATACGTAAATATGATAATCAAGAAAGCGAATAATAAATTATAGGCCAAGCCAAAAATATCACTGAACTGCACTTGCATCCATTGACCAAAGGCAGTATCATCAAATGCACCACCAATCATACCTGGCACAAACATTATCGCTTGAGCAAAGATGATAGGCATTACACCAGAAGCATTTAACTTCAAAGGAATATACTGTCTAGATCCCATGATGTTTTTCTCATATCCACCAGAAGCCGTTCTTCTTGCGTACTGCACAGGTATCTGTCTCGTTGCCATTACCAAAAGAATACAAGCTAAAATTACCAAGAACCAAACGATAACTTCAATAAGGATAAACATTAATCCTCCATTATTGTCTGTTGTTCTTGAGATAAATTCTTGAACAAAAGACTGTGGCATTGTGGCAATGATTCCAATCATGATTAAAAGCGAAATACCATTACCAATACCCTTATCGGTAATCTTTTCACCCAACCACATTGCAAATACAGTACCTGTCACCAAAATGATAACAGCCGGAACCATAAAATCAAGACCTTTACCTAATACAAAAGCACTGTCTCTAACACCAAAAGCTTCTAAACCATATAAATAAGCCGGAGCCTGTACTATACATATACCGATAGTAAGCCATCTCGTAATTTGGTTGATGGTCTTACGACCACTTTCGCCTTCTTTTTGAAGCTTTTGAAGATAAGGTATTGCAATACCCATTAATTGCACCACAATTGATGCAGAAATATAAGGCATGATACCCAATGCAAAAACCGAAGCATTGGCAAAAGCCCCTCCAGTGAAAGCATTCAAAAGACCAAAGATACCCTGATCAGTACTATCTGTAAGCCCACCTAATTGCGTTGAATCAATTCCCGGAAGAACAATTTGGCAACCAAAACGATAGACCAACAAAAGACCTAAAGTAATAAGTATCCTATTCCTTAGTTCTTCTATTTTCCAAATGTTGGATATTGTATCTATAAAATTCTTCATGCTCTCGTATATGCTTATAAACTTATTGCTTCACCTCCAGCAGCCTCAATAGCTGCCTTTGCAGATGCTGTAAATTTATGTACGGAAACTTTAAGAGATGCTTTCAATTCACCATTTCCTAAAATCTTCACCAAATCATTTTTACCAACTAGACCATTTTCCACTAATGCATCCAAAGACACTTCAGTTGAGATAACTTTGTTATCAACTAGCTCCTGTAATTTAGCTAGATTGATTCCTTTATAGTCCTTACGATTTATATTAGTAAAACCGAATTTAGGCACTCTACGTTGTAAAGGCATTTGACCACCTTCAAAACCTATCTTCTTTGAGTATCCAGATCTTGACTTGGCCCCTTTATGACCTCTTGCAGCAGTTCCACCCTTTCCAGATCCTTGACCTCTACCAAGACGTTTACCGTCTCTATTGACTGAACCTTCTGCAGGTTGTAGATTATGTAATCCCATTGTATGTTTATATTTAAGCCTCCTCAGTGGAAACTAAATGTTTAACTTTATTTATCATTCCAAGAATATTAGGCGTATCATCATGTTCTACTACCTGACCTATTCTTTTCAAACCAAGAGCCTCTAATGTTCTTTTCTGATTTTGAGGTTTCTTGATTCCACTCTTCACCTGTGTAACTTTTATCTTTGCCATAATTCTGCTCTTAGCCTTTAAATACTTTTTCCAAAGAAACACCACGTTGTTCCGCAATAGTTTTAGCATCCCTCAACTGCAATAAAGCATCAAAAGTAGCTTTAACAACATTGTGAGGATTGGATGAACCTTGTGATTTTGAAAGTACATCATGAACCCCAACAGACTCTAATACCGCTCTTACAGCACCACCAGCAATTACACCGGTACCATGGGAAGCAGGTTGTATATAAACCCGAGCTCCACCAAATTTCCCTTTTTGCTCATGTGGAAGAGTACCTTTATTCAAAGGAATACGAACTAAATTCTTCTTACCGTCTTCAATCGCCTTTGAAATAGCGGTGGCAACTTCTTTAGATTTACCTAAACCATGACCTACAACACCATTCTCATCACCTACAACAACGATAGCAGAAAAACCGAATGCCCTACCACCTTTCGTTACCTTAGTTACACGTTGAATACCAACCAATTTATCTTTTAAATCTAAACCGCCTGGCTTAACAGTTTCTACGTTTTTATATTTTTGGAACATATCTGTTTATTAGAATTTTAGACCTGCTTCTCTTGCACCATCCGCTAAAGATTTAACCCTACCGTGGTATAAATTACCTCCTCTATCAAAAGCAACTTTTTCAAAACCTGCCTTTACCGCTTTTTCAGCGATAGTTTTACCAACCAAAGCCGCAACCTCAGTCTTATTACCTTTTTCTTTTGCAATATCCTTATCTCTTGATGAAGAAGAAACTAACGTAACTCCATTTTCATCATCGATAACCTGAGCGTATATCTCGCTGTTACTTCTAAAAACAGACAACCTTGGTCTTGCTGCCGTTCCAAAAGAAACCTTACGGATTCTACGACGGATTCTTAATTTTCTCTGTGTCTTTGATAATCCCATAGTACTTGTATTAAGCTGATTTACCAGCTTTTCTTCTTAATATTTCACCAACAAACTTGATACCTTTTCCTTTGTAAGGCTCAGGCTTACGGAATGACCTAATTTTTGCTGCGATTTGACCCACTAACTGTTTATCATGAGAGGTCAATTTCACAATAGGGTTTTTACCTTTTTCTGAAATGGTCTCCACTTGAACTTCTGGAGCTAAATCCAAAACTATGTTGTGAGAAAAACCTAAAGCTAAATCTAACTTTTGACCTTGATTACTTGCTCTATAACCTACACCTACAAGCTCTAGTTGTTTCGTCCAACCTTTAGACACACCTTCCACCATATTTAAGATCAAGGACCTGTAAAGACCATGTTTAGCCTTATGCTCCTTTGAATCTGAAGGTCTGGTTACCCAAGCTTGTCCGTCTTCCACCTTTACCGCTACGCTAGAGAATTCTTGAGTCAACTCACCCAATTTACCTTTTACAGTAATGATGTTATCATTAATTTCTATTGTAACTCCCTCTGGGATTGCAATCGGATTATTTCCTATTCTAGACATTTTCTAACTCTTTACTCTATTAATATACGTAGCACAAAACTTCTCCACCAACCTTCTCGACTTTCGCTTGCTTACTAGTCATTACTCCATGAGAAGTAGAGACAATAGCAATACCCAAACCGTTCAATACTCTTGGCAAATCTTCACTACCAGAGTACTTTCTAAGACCAGGCTTACTGATACGTTGTATTTTCTTGATAACAGGCTCTTTAGTTAGCTTGTCGTATTTCAAGGCAATCTTAATTGTTCCTTGAACCTTGTCATCCTCGAACTTGTAACTCAAAATATATCCTTGATCGAATAAAATTTTAGTTATCTCTTTTTTTAGATTCGACGAAGGAATTTCAACAACCCTATGTCCCGCTCTACTCGCGTTTCTAACTCTCGTTAGGTAATCTGCTATAGTATCTGTTACCATTTGTATATAATTCGGTGACGGTTTTTAGTTCTTACACTAAACCTGAAACCATTAATAATTCTTTATTACCAGCTAGCCTTCTTAACACCAGGTATAAGACCTGCGTTAGCCATCTCTCTGAACATTACTCTTGAAATTCCAAAAGTTCTCATATACCCTCTTGGCCTACCTGTTAATTTACATCTATTGTGCAAACGTACAGGTGAAGCATTTTTAGGTAACTTTTGCAATGCATCATAGTCTCCAGCTTCTTTCAAAGCCTTACGCTTTTCAGCATAAACTGCAACAGTTCTTTCCCTTTTTCTTTCACGGGCTTTCATTGATTCCTTTGCCATACTAGTTCTTTTTAAAAGGTAAACCTAATTCCGTTAATAATGATTTTGCTTCCTTATCAGTTTCTGCAGAGGTTACAAAAGTGATATCCATTCCATTAATCCTATTGATTTTGTCAATATTTACCTCTGGAAAAATAATTTGCTCAGTTATACCTAGGTTGTAATTTCCACGACCATCGAAACCTGTAGCTTTAATTCCTTGAAAGTCACGAACACGTGGCAAGGCAGAAGTTACTAAACGATCTAAAAATTCGTACATACGCTCACCTCTTAAGGTCACTTTTGCACCAATGGGCATGCCTTTTCTCAATTTAAAGGCAGCAACATCCTTTTTAGATAATGTAGATACCGCTTTTTGACCTGTGATCATTGTCATTTCATCTACAGCATGGTCAATTAACTTCTTGTCAGCAACAGCAGCGCCAACACCTCTACTCATTACTATTTTCTCTAACTTAGGAACCTGCATTACATTCTTGTAACCAAATTCTTCGGTAAGGGCAGCAATAATTCGCTCCTTATACTCTTTCTTTAATCTTGCAACGTATGCCATAACTAAATTACTTCATTGGATTTTTTGGAAACCCTAACTTTTTTTCCATCTCTCATTTCGTAACCTACCCTTGTCGTATCGCCGGACTTACCGTCAATAAGGGATAAATTAGAAATGTGGATTAAAGCCTCTTTTTTAACAATACCACCTTGAGGATTCTTAGCACTTGGCTTCTCATGTTTAGAAACCATGTTAGCGCCCTCTACGATAGCTTTATTTTTCTCAAGATCAACACGCATTACCTTACCTTCGGTGCCTTTATGGTCACCCGCAGTAATTCTTACCGTATCTCCTGTTTTTATTTTTAACTTTTTCATCTCTCCGTACTATTATAATACCTCTGGGGCCAATGATACAATCTTCATAAATTGCTTATCTCTAAGCTCTCTAGCAACCGGTCCAAAAACACGGGTACCTCTCATCTCACCAGCTGGATTCAACAATACACAAGCATTGTCATCAAATCTGATGTAAGATCCGTCAGGACGTCTTACTTCTTTCTTAGTTCTTACTACGACCGCAGTAGAAACAGCACCCTTCTTTATACCGCCATTAGGAGTAGCTTCTTTAACCGTAACTACGATTTTATCTCCAATGGATGCATACCTTCTTTTGGTACCACCAAGAACACGGATAGTCAATACTTCCTTCGCTCCTGTGTTATCCGCTACCTTTAGTCTAGATTCTTGCTGTAACATAACTTATTTAGCTCTTTCTAAGATTTCTACTAATCTCCAACATTTGGTTTTACTCATAGGTCTAGTCTCCATGATCTTAACAGTATCACCAATATTGCAATCGTTCTTCTCGTCGTGAGCGACATATTTCTTAGTCTTCAAAACGAATTTACCGTACATAGGATGCTTAACTCTCTTCACCTCTGCAACAACAATGGACTTTTCCATTTTATCACTAGTGACAACTCCTATTCTTTCCTTTCTTAAGTTTCTTTTTTCCATAAAGCAGAACCAGTTATTGGTTTTCCCTATTAGTTAATTCAGTGGCTAATCTAGCTACCGTTCTTCTCGACTTTCTTATTTGAAGAGGATTTTCTAACGGAGTTACAGAATGTGCCATTCTTAAATCTTCATGTTGCTTCTTATACTCGGCCAACTTCTCCGTAAGTCCTTCTACAGACAATTCTTTTATCTCTTGTTTTTTCATTATTACTTACGTTTAAATTGCTCCTTCGTAATCTCGAGCTACAATAAATTTCGTTTTAACTGGAAGCTTTTGTGCCGCTAAACGTAAAGCTTCTTTTGCTACATCCATAGGAACTCCCGCAACTTCGAACATAACTCTACCTGGTTTAACTACAGCAACAAAATACTCTGGCGCTCCTTTACCCTTACCCATACGAACCTCTAATGGTTTTTTGGTAATAGGCTTGTCCGGAAATATTTTAATCCATAATTGACCTTCTCTCTTCATAAACCTGGTTGCAGCGATACGAGCAGCCTCTATCTGACGTGAAGTCATAAAGGTAGCATCACCTACAGATTTTATACCGAACATGCCATTTGAAAGTTGGTGTCCTCTTCCTGCTAGGCCTTTCATACGGCCTTTCTGCATTTTACGGAACTTTGTTCTTTTCGGTTGTAACATTTTTCTAGTTCTTTAAAAAATTACTTTCTACGACGTTGTTTTCTTCCTCCTTCTGGCTTACCTCCCTTAGTAGCAGAACCTTTCTGCATACCTACTAATGGTGATAAATCTCTCTTTCCATAAACCTCACCCTTCATGATCCAAACTTTGATACCTAATTTACCATAGGTAGTCTGAGCCTCTTGTAAAGCATAATCAATATCAGCTCTAAAAGTAGATAATGGAATTCTTCCTTCTTTGTAAGATTCTGAACGTGCCATCTCAGCTCCGTTCAAACGACCAGAAATCTGAACCTTAATACCTTCTGCATTCATTCGTATTGCCGCAGCAATTGCCATTTTAATAGCTCTCCTGAAAGAAATTCTACTTTCAATTTGACGTGCAATACTTGCAGCGACCAAATTTGCATCAAGCTCAGGTCTCTTTAATTTCAAAGATGTTAATCTGGACTTCCTTATTGGTAATCTTTTTTAACTCCTCTTTTAACTTATCAACTTCCTGACCACCTTTTCCGATAATAATACCAGGTCTGGCAGTAGTAACAGTTACTGTTATCAACTTTAGCGTACGCTCAATAATAACTCTAGAAACACTAGCTTTTGAAAGCCTTGCATGGATATACTTACGTATTTTATCATCCTCTGCCAACTTGTCTCCATAATCGTTTCCACCGTACCAGTTAGACTCCCAACCTCTGATGATTCCTAGACGATTTCCTATTGGATTTGTTTTCTGTCCCATTCTAGCTTTCTGTATTATTTTTTGAACCCAACACTAATGTTACATGGTTGGAACGCTTTCTAATTCTATGTGCTCTACCCTGTGGTGCTGGACGCAATCTTTTCAACATTGCACCTCCATCAACTCTAATCTCAGCAACAACTAAGTCAGCATCTTCAACATTACCATCCTCATTCTTAGCTTGCCAATTTGCCAAAGCAGAAAGTAAAAGTTTTTCTAACTTTCTTGAAGCTTCTTTTGGGTTGAACCTCAAAATAGCCAAAGCCTTTTCTACTTTTTCACCACGAATCAAATCCGCAACTAATCTCATTTTTCTTGGAGAAGTAGGGCAATTGTTCAACTTAGCAAAAGCAACCTTCTTTTTCTCAGCCTTAATTCTTTCGGCCATCTGTTTTTTACGAACTCCCATAGCTTACTTTTTACCTTTGTTTTTCGATCCACCGTGACCCCTGAAAGATCTTGTTGGCGAAAATTCCCCAAGTTTATGTCCTACCATGTTTTCTGTTACAAAAACAGGTACAAATTGTTTTCCGTTATGCACCGCAATTGTCATCCCAACAAAATCAGGAGTAATCATAGATGCTCTAGACCAAGTCTTTATAACCGATTTCTTACCGGATGAAACACTTTGTTGGATTTTCTTCTCCAAACTATAGTGAACGTATGGTCCTTTTTTTAGTGAACGTGCCATTTCTTTCTACTTTTTATTTCTTTCTACGTTCTATTATATACTTGTTGGTACTCTTAGTTTTAGAACGAGTTCTATAACCTTTAGCCGGTATACCATTCCTTGATCTTGGATGTCCACCTGAAGCCCTACCTTCACCACCACCCATTGGGTGATCCACAGGGTTCATTGCTACTGGTCTAGTTCTTGGTCTTCTACCCAACCATCTACTTCTACCAGCCTTACCAGAAACCAATAACTGATGATCCGAGTTAGACACAGCACCTATCGTAGCCATACATCCAGAAAGAACCAATCTAGTTTCACCTGAAGGCATCTTTACCGTAACGAACTTACCGTCTTTCGCCATTAATTGCGCGAAAGTTCCAGCACTTCTTGCCATTACAGCACCTTGACCTGGACGAAGCTCTATACATGAAATGATTGTTCCCAATGGAACCTCACTTAGCGGCAAAGCATTTCCAATTTCAGGAGCCGAATTAGAACCCGCAGTAACCTGTTGATCTAATTGCAATCCGTTTTGTGCGATAACATAACGTTTCTCACCATCGGCATACTCTAAAAGAGCGATAAACGCCGTTCTGTTTGGATCGTACTCGATAGATTTTACAGTAGCAGCAACATCTTGCTTATCCCTTTTAAAATCTATAACACGATACCTTCTCTTATGACCTCCACCTTTTTGACGGATGGTCATTTTTCCTTGACTGTTTCTACCTCCGGACTTTTTTAACGGAGCAAGCAAGCTCTTCTCCGGCTTATCAGCAGTAATGGCGTCAAATCCATTTACTACTCTAAAACGCTGTCCTGGAGTGATTGGTTTTAATTTTCTAACTGACATTTCTTGTCTTTATAGATTACTGTAAAAATCAATAATATCACCTTCCACAACATCAACAATCGCTTTCTTAAAAGCATTTGTTTTCCCATGCTGCACCCCAGTTTTTGTATACCTGGATTTTCTGGTGGGTCCGTAATTCATAGTACGTACCTTTTTAACTGAAACACCATAAGCTGACTCAATTGCATCTTTAATCTGCAACTTGTTCGCCTTAGGGTTAACTACGAAACCATAACGGTTGTTCAACTCGCTATCCGCAGTCATCTTTTCCGTTATAATTGGCTTTATCAACACACTCATGGTCCTATTGTTTATTTAAATTCGATTCGATTCCTTCTAGAGAGCCTTCCAACAATACTACACTATTAGCATTAAGTATTTTGTAAGTGCTTAATTCTGAGTTAGTTATTACTTCAGACCCTTTAAAATTACGCGAAGACAAATATACACCTTTATTCGAATCACCCAACACAATAAGGGATTTTTTGTTTTCAAGACCTAAAGTCTTTAAAACGTTTACAAAATCCTTCGTATTTGGTACGTCAAAATCAAAGTCTTCAACTACTAAAATTGAATTCTCCTTAGACTTTAAAGAAAGAGCAGATTTTCTAGCCAATCTCTTTAAATTCTTGTTCAATTTTTGTGTATAATCCTTAGGTCTAGGTCCAAATATTCTACCACCACCTCTAAAGATAGGAGACTTAATACTACCAGCTCTCGCTGTACCCGTTCCCTTTTGCTTTTTAATCTTTCTAGTACTACCAGCAATCTCAGCTCTTTCTTTAGCCTTGTGCGTACCCTGTCTTTGGTGTGCCAAATATTGCTTAACATCCAAATAAACAGCATGATCATTAGGCTCAATAGCAAAAACAGCATCAGAAAGGTCTGCCTTTCTTCCAGTGTCTTTTCCTTTAATATCTAATATTGATACTTTCATTACATCCACCTTTGTATAGTTACATAAGCATTCTTATGGCCCGGAACACAACCTTTTACTACTAAAAGATTTTTTTCTGGAACTACTTTTAAAACTTTCAAGTTCTGAACCGTAACACGGTCAGTACCCATTCTACCCGCCATTTTCATACCCTTGAAAACTCTAGCTGGATATGAAGCAGCACCAATAGAACCAGGAGCTCTTAGTCTGTTATGCTGACCGTGGGTCGACTGACCTACACCACCAAAACCATGACGTTTAACAACCCCTTGAAAACCTTTACCCTTTGACGTTCCAATAACATCAACGAATTCGCCTTCAACAAAAACACTAACATCTATAGCGTCTCCTAATTTAAAATCTCCTTCAAAACCTTGGAACTCAACGACCTTTTTCTTAGGAGAAGCACCTGCTTTTTTAAAATGGCCTAATTCAGCCTTATTAGCACGAGTTTCTGCCTTGTCATCGAAACCAAGTTGAAGGGCCTTGTACCCGTCCACCTCTTCGGTTCTGACTTGGGTAACTACACATGGTCCAGCTTGAATGACAGTACACGGAATGTTCTTACCGTTCTCATCAAAAATACTGGTCATGCCTATTTTCTTACCTATTAACCCAGACATACTTATTTATATTAATTATTAAAATTCAATTCAAAAAAATAGGGTCAAAATAATTTAACCCTAAATTATTTTTATCCGTTTTTCCCTCGCACGCAGCTAAGGACATGTAAGCTTTACCAGAAAAGGCTAAAGCTTTGTACTTATACCTTTATCTCTACTTCAACACCACTTGGAAGCTCAAGCTTCATAAGCGCATCGATAGTTTTAGAAGAGGAACTATAAATATCCAAAAGTCTTTTGTAAGAACTTAATTGGAACTGCTCCCTAGACTTCTTATTTACGTGCGGAGAACGCAAAACTGTAAATATTTTTTTATGTGTTGGCAAAGGAATAGGTCCAGTAACAACAGCTCCGGTAGTTTTTACCGTTTTTACGATTTTCTCAGCAGACTTGTCCACCAAATTGTGATCGTAAGATTTTAATTTTATTCTAATTTTCTGACTCATTTCCTAAGTTTATGCTGTTATACCTTTAGCCGCCTTAATTACTTCTTCCGAAATATTTGAAGGAGTCTCGGCATAGTGTGAAAATTCCATTGTTGATGTTGCGCGACCTGAAGACAATGTTCTTAACGAAGTAACATATCCAAACATTTCTGATAATGGAACCGTACCCTTAACAACTTTTGCACCAGCTCTATCGCTCATATCTCCGATAGTTCCTCTTCTTCTATTCAAATCCCCTACGATATCACCCATATTTTCTTCTGGAGTGATAACTTCCAATTTCATAATCGGCTCCATGATTACAGCACCTGCAGCTTTACCAGCAGCTTTATAACCCATTTTTGCAGCCAATTCAAACGAAAGTGCATCAGAATCCACAGCGTGGAAAGATCCATCCTTAAGGACTACTTTCATCGTATCCATTTCATAACCGGCCAAAGGTCCGTTCTGCATAGCAGCTTCAAATCCTTTTTGTACCGATGGAATAAATTCTTTAGGAATACGACCACCTTTAATCTCATCAACAAACTGAAGTCCTTCACCTTCAAAATCAGCATCAGCAGGTCCCATCTCAAATACGATGTCACCAAACTTACCACGACCACCAGATTGTTTCTTATACGTTTCTCTATGAGACGCAGTTTTAGTAAGTGATTCTTTATACTCAACCTGTGGCTCACCTTGGTTTACCTCAACCTTGAATTCTCTTCTTAAACGGTCAACGATAATGTCCAAGTGCAACTCACCCATTCCAGAAATAATAGTCTGTCCTGAAGCTTCGTCAGTTTTTACCTGGAAAGTAGGATCCTCTTCGGCCAATTTAGCCAAAGCCATACCTAACTTATCCACATCTGCCTTAGTTTTAGGCTCAACAGCAATACCAATTACAGGTTCTGGGAAGTTCATACTTTCCAAAACAATTGGATGCTTTTCATCAGACATGGTATCACCAGTCTTAATATCTTTAAATCCTACAGCAGCTCCAATATCACCAGCCTCGATAAAATCGATCGCATTTTGCTTATTAGAGTGCATTTGATAAATACGAGAGATACGTTCTTTTTTACCTGAACGATTGTTCAATATATAAGAACCAGCATCTAAACGACCAGAATATGTTCTAAAGAATGCCAATCTACCTACGAAAGGATCGGTAGCAATCTTAAATGCCAAAGCAGCAAAAGGCTCCTTTACATTAGGTTTACGTTTCTCAACCGCGCCTGTATCAGGATTAGTTCCTTCAATAGCCTCTTTATCCAAAGGAGAAGGCAAATATCTACAAACAGCATCCAATAAAAATTGAACCCCTTTATTCTTAAACGAAGAACCACAAATCATAGGAATAATAGCCCTATCCATAACCGCAGCTCTTAATGCAGCGTGTACTTCCTCTTCTGTAATAGAATCTTCATCTTCGAAGAATTTCTCCATCAACTCCTCATCATATTCAGCAACAGCTTCAATCAAGGCAGCTCTATACTCCCTTACTTCAGCTTTCATATCCTCAGGAATGTCGATTACATCAAAGGTAGACCCGAAGTTATCCTCATGCCAAACAATAGCCCTATTCTTAGCCAAATCAACAACACCTCTAAAATCTCCCTCATCACCAATTGGCAAAACGATAGGAACTGCATTTGAACCTAACATTTCCTTAACTTGCTTACATACCATAAGGAAGTTAGAACCTTGACGATCCATTTTGTTAACGAATCCAATTCTAGGTACTTTGTAATTATCAGCCAATCTCCAGTTCGTCTCAGATTGAGGCTCAACACCATCAACCGCACTGAACAAAAAGACCAAACCATCCAATACACGTAAAGAACGGTTAACTTCAACCGTAAAATCTACGTGACCAGGGGTATCAATAATATTAAAGTGATAACTATTCGAATCTTCGGTAGGCTCTCCATCAACTCTAGGAAAAACCCACTCACAAGTAGTAGCAGCGGAAGTAATTGTAATACCACGCTCCTGCTCCTGTTCCATCCAGTCCATAGTGGCAGCACCATCATGAACCTCACCTATTTTATGACTAACTCCCGTATAAAAAAGTATACGTTCTGTAGTCGTGGTCTTACCGGCATCAATATGCGCAGCAATACCTATATTTCTTGTTAATTTTAAATCTCTTGCCATTTTATTCTAGAATCTAAAGTGCGAAAATGCTTTGTTAGCCTCAGCCATCTTGTGCGTATCGACTCTTTTCTTAACAGCAGCACCTTCTTCTTTTGCCGCTGCAAGAATCTCACCAGCCAATCTTTGTGACATTCCTTTTTCATTACGCTTTCTAGCATAACTAATCAACCATTTCATGGCCGTGGATATCTTTCTGTCTGGTCTAATTTGCATAGGAATTTGGAATGTAGCACCACCAACCCTACGACTACGTACTTCTACGTGAGGCATAACATTACTTAATGCATCTTTCCATAATTCCAATGCTGTTTTCTCCTCATCAGTTTTTTTTGCATCTACGATATCAATTGCATCGTAGAAAACACTAAAAGCCACTGATTTTTTACCATCCCACATCATCATATTGACGAAACGGGTTACCAGCTGATCGTTAAATCTTGGATCTGGTAAAAGTGGTCTTTTCTTTGCCTGTCTTTTTCTCATTACTTCCTTTTAAACAAGTTTAATTACTTCTTAGGTCTTTTAGCACCATATTTAGATCTACGTTGTGTTCTACCGGCCACACCTGCTGTGTCCAATGCACCACGTACAATATGATACCTTACCCCTGGTAAATCCTTAACTCTTCCGCCTCTTACTAATACTATCGAGTGCTCTTGCAAATTGTGACCCTCTCCTGGGATGTAAGCGTTCACTTCCTTACCGTTAGTCAACCTAACCCTTGCTACTTTACGCATAGCTGAGTTTGGTTTCTTTGGTGTAGTAGTGTAAACACGTGTACAAACGCCCCTTCTTTGAGGACACGAATCCAAAGCAGCCGATTTACTCTTCTTAGTAATCGTCTCTCTTCCTATTCGTACTAATTGTGATATTGTTGGCATACTATAATAATATATAAAATTACCCCTACTTTAAGGGTCGGCAAATGTAGTAATATTTCATTATATATCAAACCTTGTCTAGTTTATTTTCATATTTTTTTTAAATCATCATTTTAACAACTCCAAATTCTTCAACGAACCAAGCTGTTCGATACAGCGAATCGCTCTAAAAAAAAGGATTGACAATAATGCAGATTTATTGATGTTTTCTAGTGGAATTATGAATATCATAAAAAAACCTATGCGAAATTATTTAACTTTAAATAACAACGGTGTTTAATCTGTAACTTCCAATTTCCTAACAACTCCTTAAAGTTTTATTAAAATTCATTTGCATTATTAACACTTTATTATGATGTTTGCGACTAGCTAATTCAAACAAATTTAAAATGAGAACAAAACTAAATGGATTGTTAACGCTACTATTAGCGTTAGTTGTGCATATTTCTTTTGCACAAGAAAAAACAGTATCCGGTACGGTTACTGATCAAGGAGGGCTTCCTTTGCCCGGTGTTAACATTGTTGTTGAGGGTACCACTACAGGTACTCAAACAGATTTTGATGGTATGTATTCCATTAATGCATCGCAAGGGCAGACCTTATTATTTACTTATATCGGACAAAAAGCTGTAAGGCAAGCTGTTGGTGCAAGTAATACAATGAACGTTCAAATGGAGGAAGACGCTCAAGCTCTGGAAGAGGTTGTTGTTACTGCATTGGGTATTAAAAGAGAAAAGCAAGCCTTAGGGTATGCTGTCTCAGAAGTCGACGAAGAAGCATTAGAGCAACGAGCCGAGGGCGATGTTGGTAGAGTACTGCAAGGAAAGGCATCTGGATTGAATATTACCCAGCAAAGTGGTCTTTCTGGATCAGGAACAAACATAATTATTAGAGGATTTAGTTCTTTTAGTGGTAGTAACCAACCCCTATTCATCGTGGATGGTGTTCCTTTCAATAGTGATACTAATAGTGGACGTGATGGAGATTCAGGTGACGACTTTATCGATGGTAACTCTGGTTCCAGTAGATTCTTAGATCTTGACCCTAATAGTATAGAAAGCGTCAATGTTCTGAAAGGACTTGCGGCAGCTACTCTTTACGGAACTCAAGGACGAAATGGTGTTATTTTGATTACAACTAAAAATGGTTCTGTTTCCGGTAAAGCTAAAAAGAATGAAGTAAGTATTACTTCTTCCGTATTTTTTAATGAAATTGCTTCATTACCAGATTATCAAAATGACTTCGGAAATGGATTTGACCAAGCTTTTGGATGGTTCTTTAGTAACTGGGGACCAGGTTTTGAAAGAGATGGAGTTGCCGGTTGGGGTAATGGAATTGATTCCAGGCCAAATGTTGGTTTCGATGAAAACGGTACACTAGCCCATCCTTATTCCACTGCATCATCTGCCACTGGTATTCCTCAGGCATTTCCTGAATTTGCAGGAGCACGTTATGATTGGAAACCTTACAATAGTGTTGGAGATTTTTTTAGGACTGGCTTAGTACTAAGCAACTCTGTCAATATAAGTGGTTCATCAGACGATGGAAAAGCAAGCTACAATGTAAACTTTGGGCATTTTGACGATGAAGGTTTTACACCTGGTAATAACTTAAAGCGATATACTTTAGGTATGGGTGGTAGAGCCGAACTTTCCAATAAAATAACCATTGCAGGAACGATGAACTTTAGTAATACCGATTTTACATCTCCTCCTGTATCCGCAAGTGAAGGAAATGGTGCGTTTGGTACAGGTTCTTCAATTTTTGGCGAGTTATTTTTTACACCTAGAAGTGTCGATCTTATTGGTCTACCATTTCAAAATCCAATTGATGGATCTAGTGTTTACTATCGACAAAATAATAGTATACAACACCCATTATGGACGGTAAATAATGCACAATTCAACCAAAAAACAAACCGTGTTTTTGGACAAGCATCTGCTACATATAACATTTCTGACAATCTAAGCTTACTGTATCGTTTTGGTCTAGATGTGTTCAGCGAAAACAACACTGACCAACAAAATAAAGGTGGTGTTAATGACAATGTAGCTACAGTGAGTGGTTTTTATGATACTTGGAACAATACCAATACTATTCTTAACCATGACTTTATCTTGAATGGGGATTTTGACCTTTCCGAAAAAATTGGAATGACCTTCAATGTTGGAGCAACTTCTAGAAAGGAAACCTTTGATCGAACCGGTGTTGCCAGTAATGGTCAACAAGTGTTCGATGTTTTTAGACATGTAAATTTTTTAAATCAAAATGAAATTCAGTTCACACAATCTAGAAATATAGCCGGTGTATTTGTTCAGGCGGATTTCGACTATGACAGATGGGTTTATTTAACAGTGGCCGGTAGAAATGACTGGGTATCCAACCTATCTACAGCCAATCGATCTATATTTTACCCTAGTGTAAGTACCTCTTTTATACCTACCAACATTATTGATGGTCTTAAAAGCGAGAATGGATTGAACTATCTTAAAATAAGAACAGGATATGGAACTTCCGCTAACTTCCCAGTTGGATATCCTACAGTATCAACACTAAACATTGATACTCAATTTTTTAATGATCCAAATGGATTTACAGTAACAAATTCAGTAGGAAATGTTTTAGGTAATCCTGACTTAAAACCAGAGTTACTTACTGAATTCGAAGTAGGTGTTGAAGCTCGATTAATTCAAAACAGGGTAAGTTTAGAAGCTTCTTATTTTTCAAGGAATACTACTGACTTAATTATCTCGAGGCCTTTAGATCCTTCTACAGGTTACACCTTAACCCAAACGAATGTTGGTAAGATATCCGGTGACGGATTGGAGATTGATTTAGGTGTTGACATTCTTCGAAATGACGCAGCAGCACTTAACTGGTCCGTTAATGCTAACTGGACAACCAGTCAAGCGGAAGTTGTTGATTTAGGTCAGGATACCGATATCATCGTTTATGCAGGTAGAAATGCAAACTTAGGAAACGCAGCTATTGAAGGTGAACAAGTAGGCGTAATAGTTGGTAGTCGTATCCAAAGAAACCCAGATGGGGAATTCGTTGTAAATAGTGCTGGTGACTTTGTTATTGAACAAGGACAATTTGTAATTGGAAATCCTAATCCAGATTGGATTTTGAATGTGAACAACAACTTTAAATTTAAAGGATTCAATTTCGGTTTCTTGTTAGGCTACACTCAAGGTGGAGATATTTATTCAAGAACTGTATCTACATTATTAGGACGTGGTCTAACAACCGATACTAGTGATAGGATCAATACTTTTATACTACCAGGGGTTCAGGAAATCACCAATGCTGATGGCGATGTAACTGGATACTCTCCAAATACCAAGCAAATTAATAACTCCACCTACTACTTTAACAACGTTCTTTTTGGACCCGATGAGTTGGGTATTTTTGATGGATCCGTCATACGACTTCAAGAAGTATCCTTAGGTTATTCAATTCCTTCTAAGTTATTGGAAAAAACACCTTTCGGAACGCTTAGTTTTACATTATCCGGTCAAAACTTATGGTTTAAAGCCTTGAATGTTCCAGAAGGAACTAATTTTGACCCTAATGTAGCCGGTGCGGGTGTAGGTAATGCCAGAGGTTTTGACTATTTGAATGGTCCATCTTCAAGACGTTATGGGTTTAGTATAAAAGCCTCATTTTAATCAAAACAGTAAAATAAATACATTATGAAAAAAAGATATATAAAATTTAGTCTGCTGTTCTTTTCGGCGATGATAACCATGCTTTCTTGCGAAAGTATCGACTTAGATCAGGCTGCTAATCCAAATGAACTGCGTCCAGACCAATCCAGTCCAGACTTATTTATCAATTCAATCCAAGTTGATTTTGCCAATTTTGTAGAAAGGATGAGTTGGAATGGTGGTGATTTAGTACGTTTAGGCTACCTAAATGGTAGAAATTATTCGAATATTGCAAATTTGGCTCCCGCTCAACTAGACTTTGAATGGGAAATAGCGTATCAAGGAAACAACAGAACCGGTATCAATGGTATTTTAGCTGATATCAGGGCCATGGAACCTGTTGCCTTAGAAGATGGATTATTCCATCATACTGCTATAGGTCAATTCATTGAAGCATACACCATTGTTACTTTAGTAGATTTCTTTGGAGATGTACCCTATACCGAAGCGATTCAAGGAGATGCAGATACGCCAATTTTAAACCCTGCAGTTGATTCTGGTGCCTCCATTTATGATGCAGCATTGTCTTTACTAGATCAAGCTATCGTAAACTTTGGTAATGACCCCGTTAGCGAACCTCAAAATGATTTCTATTACAATGGAGATTGGGATAATTGGATCAAAGCGTGTAACACGTTAAAAATGAAAATTTACTTGCAACGTCGATTGGTAGATGCAAATGCAATTACTGCGTTCAATCAGATTGTTACTTCTGGCAACTACATTACTTCAACTGCTGATGATTTACAATTTGGTTGGGGATCAAACGCGGTTCAACCGGACACCAGACACCCAAGATATGCTGATAATTACTTGTCTACAGGTGGAGCTGATTATCTTCCTAATTGGTTGATGAATTATATGGGAGAAAACTCAGATCCAAGATTGCGTTATTATTTTTATCGTCAAGTGAACGCAGTACCAGGGGAGGAGATTCCACCTAACGAAGAAACGATTTCGTGTTCATTAGAACCAACCCCACAACACTATATCGACGGAGGTTTTACCTTTTGTTCACTTCCTAATGGATATTGGGGACGAGACCATGGACAAAATGCAGGTATACCACCAGATGGTTTTACTCGTACAGTTTATGGAGTCTACCCCTCGGGAGGTAAATTCGATGATAGCTCTTTTGATGGGATAAGTTTAGGTTCAGGAGCCGGTGGAGCAGGAATAACTCCTGTATTATTAGCAGCCTGGGTTGATTTTATGCAAGCAGAAGTTGCGATGTTGGATAACGATTTTGAAACAGCTAAAACATTGATGTTAGCTGGTTTGGAAAAATCTGTTGATAAGGTCACTACTTTTGGACCTCTAGACTCAGGTGCAGATTTATCTATAGCACCATCCGAAGGTGAGATTACAAACCATGCCAATAGCATTGAAAGTGCATTTGATGCTGCGGATACAGATGGTAAATGGAATGTTCTATCTGAGCAATATTGGGTTGCTATGTTCGGTAACGGTATCGATGCCTATAACTTTTATAGAAGAACAGGGTACCCTACTACCTTACAACCCAACTTGGAACCTGCCCCAGGAACATTTATTCGTTCTCTGAATTATCCTGCAATTTTTGCAAACACCAATTCTTCTGTGCAACAGAAGCCAAATCAAACGGTTCAAGTATTTTGGGATACGAACCCTGCTTCACCAGCTTTTCCAATTGCTAATTAAATTAAGCTAAACTGATAAAATGATGAAAAATATATATAAAACAACGATATCTGCAGCCGCAATTAGCTTATTAATGGCTTGTGATGCAGATAACAAAGTGATAGACGATGTACTAGCCGATGTAACTACCGGAGCTGTTATTCGTACCATTGACGAGGACAATGGATTGGTATACAATAATCTCACCGCTTCTTTTGCTGAAGGTTCTGATTACACCTTAGTTTTAGAAGAACAGGATGAAGAAGGCGGGAATCTTTTGGAATCTGTGGAAATCTATGTTAATTTTAGAGATAATTCAACTACGGAGGCCGATCCAACAGGGATTACTACCTCTGAGGTTCTTTTACAAACATTGAGTGCCTCTGATTTCTCACAAGGTGAAAGAGGTTTACCACAAACAACGGTAAGTTATACTTCCGATGAATTGGTAACCGCTACGGGCATTGACGAATCTTTGATTATTGGAAAGGATAGATTTGAATTCAGAGTGGTTTTAACTTTAACCAACGGGGAAATTTATACCAATACCGATGTGGGAGGCCCTGTAAGTGGAGGTTCCTATTTTGCATCTCCTTATGAGTATTTTCCAGTGATAGCTTGTTCCATTACTGAGGATTTATCAGGAGAACACAGTTTTGTAGCTACAAATATAGTTTCTGCTCCCGGAGCAGGAGGGAATTGTTCTGGAAATGACTTAAGTGGTACAGTAACTTGGACCCCTTTCCTAAATTCTTCTGGAACCGTTGTTCCAGGTCGTTATGTGTCAAGCGACATGAGCTTTGGTCAATACGAGGACTGTTATACCACTCGTGGACCGGCAACAGGAACCGCCATAAGCATTATCTGGGACTGTACGCAGTTGAATTCCTCTGGAAGTGTTTATCTAAATAGTGCTGGTGCAGTTCAACCCGCAAGATCTGGATTTGCTGAAGAGTTTACTTACACCTATGACATTACAAATGTAGATGGAGCTGATATGACCATAGACTTTTCAAGTTCTTCAGGTGATAGAGGTACTGTCGTAATAACCAGAGCTGGTGGAGCAGATTGGCCAGTAATTTTTACCGCTAACAATATGATGGTTCCATAATTGGAACGATAGTGAAATTTTTTACAGAAGCTGAACCTTTAACTAGGTTCAGCTTTTTTAATTAAAAATTGTTACAATCTCACTGATTTTTTGAGTTTACAGGATATCTTAAAATCCTATTTGTATTTTGACTGAATTACGACCTACAAAATCTGTAAATAAACTTAATGCAATTAAAATACAGCTAGAAAACTCTTTTACTACTATGCATGTTAAATCCATCGAGAATTTCATACTCTAATACACGTACCAATTAACTACATCATAAGAATAAATCACCTTAGTAATCCATATTGCTTAAAGCATTCATTACCTTTGCCGCATGCAAAACTCCACCCAGATTTATGGTCTTAGAGCCATTATAGAAGCTGTTAATTCCAATGAGGAAATAGATAAGGTATTTCTTCAAAAAGGCCTTAAGGGTGACCTTATGAAAGAGTTGGAAGGTCT
The DNA here is from genome assembly GCA_963842105.1 of uncultured Flavobacteriaceae bacterium. Lineage (GTDB taxonomy): Bacteria > Bacteroidota > Bacteroidia > Flavobacteriales > Flavobacteriaceae > Maribacter. Next base: position 194,494 of record CAWJFH010000026.1, on the reverse strand, counting down.
GTTACGAAGAAATGAAATCAACATGGTATATGTGCCAATTGAGAAGTTAAACCGACTCACCAAAAACAACCACCAAGGTGCTGTAGCCAACATCTCCCCTATTGGATTCCACACTCTTGAAGATTTAGTCGAAAAAACAAGTGAAAAAGAAGGTCCAGCTTTATTTCTACTGCTAGATCAACTGTCAGACGTACGTAATTTTGGGGCCATCATCAGAACCGCAGAGTGCACAGGTGTTGACGGAATAATTATTCAGAAAAAAGGAGCGGCTCCTGTTACTGCCGATACTATAAAAACTTCAGCAGGTGCGGCTTTTAAAGTTCCTATCGCTAAAGTGGACCACCTTAAAGACGCTGTGTTCTACTTACAGGCCTCTGGGGTTAAAATAGTTTCCGCCACGGAAAAGACCAATGACTCGGTTTACGACATTTCCTTTAAAGAATCCATTGCAATTGTTATGGGTGCAGAAGACCAAGGAATATCTCCTTCTATTTTGAAAGCCTCTGACCATTGTGCCAAAATACCTTTATTAGGCGATATCGAATCCCTGAATGTTTCTGTAGCTTGTGCCGTTTTCTTATATGAAGCCGTTAGGCAAAGAGGTTTGGACTAATTGGACTATTCGCTACCTGTCTCATCATCACTTTTAAAATGGTAGCTATAGTTAATTTTTAAACCTTCTTGTTCCGCGTTAGGCTCTTCCTTTGGAAATTCAATGAAGTTACCATCCTCATCAAAATGTTTTAAAAAAGGGTCATCGGCCTCACTATAATCGTCACGTTCCCAATCATACTTCTTAGGTTTTGGAACTTTGGCCTTTATAAATACCGCAAAAAGAAATCCGGTAATAAAACCTGCCAAATGGCCTTCCCAAGATATTCCGTCCTTAACAGGAAAAATATACCACAATAGACTCCCATAAATAAAAACGACAATCAAAGAAAGTGCAATGAGTCTATAGTGCTTGCTAAATATTCCCTTAAAAAAAATAAAACTTGCCAAGACGTAGATTAATCCACTTGCCCCTATGTGATAAGATTCTCTACCAATCAACCAAGTTATTACGCCAGAAAGCAACACCCCAAAAATCAAAACCCTAAAGGCTATATCCTTATAAAAATAAAACAACGCAGCTAATAGAATGGCCAATGGAATCGTATTATTATACAGATGTGTTAGTGAACCATGTATAAAAGGACTAAAGAAAAGCCCTTTCAAACCATCTATACTTCTAGGAAATACCCCGAAATGATTATAATTCAAACCAAAGGCCACTTCACTCCAATAGACTCCCCAAATAATAATTACGGCAGCCATCGGCACGATGAGAACACTATTGGAAAATCTAAAATGAGTAGAATCGGTCATATTTCTAAAGGTAAATAGTATAACAATATTTTTACCAAAAAATCACAATCGGTTAAATTGTCATTAGCATTTAAATCAATACATGGAAATGACACAAACAATTATCCTCGGTTTTTGGTTTATGTTACTTTTGCAATATGAATGAACCTTTAGCAGAACGGGTACGGCCCAAATCCCTTGAAGAATACATTAGTCAGCATCACTTGGTGGGTGAGAACGGTTCTTTAACCTTCCAGATAAAGAAAGGAATAATTCCTTCTTTAATTCTGTGGGGACCTCCTGGAACGGGTAAAACTACCCTTGCCAATATCATTGCTGAGGAGAGCAAACGTCCTTTTTATGTGCTTAGTGCCATTAACAGTGGCGTAAAGGATATACGTGAAGTTATCGATAAAGCAAAGCAAGCAGGAGGCTTATTTACCGCTAAAAATCCGATTCTATTTATTGATGAGATACACAGGTTCAGCAAATCACAACAAGACTCACTTTTAGCCGCGGTAGAAAAGGGATGGGTCACTCTAATTGGTGCAACTACTGAAAACCCAAGTTTTGAAGTTATACCCGCACTATTATCCAGATGTCAAGTATATGTACTCAACGCTTTCGGAAAAGAGGACTTGGAAAATCTTCTGAAAAGGGCAATGCTGAAGGATTCCCATTTGAAAACCAAAAAAATTGACCTTAAAGAAACCGAAGCACTTCTGCGCTTATCTGGAGGTGATGGTAGAAAGCTACTCAACATCTTTGAATTGGTCGTAAATTCTGAAGAAGGTGACATCATCACGATTACTAATGAGCTAGTGCTGTCGAGGGTTCAAAAAAATACTGTGCTGTATGACAAAACCGGGGAACAACATTACGACATCATATCGGCATTTATAAAATCAATCAGAGGTAGTGACCCCAATGGAGCAGTATATTGGTTGGCAAGAATGATTGAAGGTGGAGAAGATGTGAAATTTATCGCACGGCGCATGCTAATATCGGCATCCGAGGATATCGGCTTAGCGAATCCTACCGCTTTGGTCATGGCGAATACCACGTTTCAAGCAGTAACGACTATCGGTTATCCTGAAGCCAGAATCGTCTTGAGTCAATGCGCTATCTATTTAGCAACATCAGCAAAAAGTAATGCCAGTTATACCGCCATAGGAAAAGCACAACAAGCTGTAAAACAAACCGGAAATCTTTCCGTGCCTTTACCTTTAAGAAACGCTCCCACCAAATTAATGAAAGATTTGGGGTATGGCCAGGAGTACAAATATGCCCATGACTACCAGAACAATTTTGTAGAAGCCGAATTTCTTCCTGAAGAAATTAAGGGTACCACCTTTTATAAACCAGGAAGCAACCAACGCGAAAATGCCCTAAGCGATTTTTTAAAGAAAAGATGGAAGAACAAATATGATTTTTAGAATTTGATGTTCAATTTTTCCTGTACCAATTCCCCATTCTCATAATATTCAAAAATCCACTGCTCATCTTTTTCATATACCATTCCATTCCTTTCATCGGATTGGGCCATGTAAACATTATCCGCAGAACTTTTTAATAATTGCATACGAATTTTAGGGGTGCTGTCTACCAATTGATAACCATTTTCAGTAGACTGCGCATACCAAACCTCATCCTCATTGGGTTTTTTAATTTCCAGTTGTTTAAATTCAGGTGCAGATTTTTCACCCTTGGTCATATTTGAAGCGATAGGGGTTTTATCCTTATACAACTGCTCAGTCTCCGTCGCTTTTTGTTCTATTACCATTTTAGATTCCTTGGCGTCTTTATAGTCGTTGGCATTAGATGCTTTAGATTCCTTAAGTTGTTTAACATCGTTTTTAAAACTAACCGTAATAGGTTCTTGGCTTGCTTTAGCCGATTGTTCGCCATTATAAGCATAATCCATATTGTTAAAAGAGCGCATGGCCTCTTTAATGGCTTCATTGAAAGCCTCTTTATACTCCTTTATCTTACTAGTGCCCTCCATCGTAGTAAAAACCTCAAGTCCATTACAGTCTTTAAGCGCGATTTTGGTTTTAGTAGTAAACATATTACTATCATCCTGCAATTCTGCTAACAAACCCAAACAACGGTTCATTTTTAAGTCCTCCGGTAATGCATCGTCATATACAGGCGTAAAACCTTTACCATCGAACAAATATTTTATTAAGGTGCTGGTCTGGTATTGATTTACGTCCTTAAAGCCTTCAAACTTCTTTGGAACAATTATGTATTTGTAATTATTAAGGTCTGTTTGAGAAAACCCCAAATAACTAAGCATCAAGCATGTAATAACAACTACTTTCTTCAAAATATTTTACTTTTAAATTCATGGTAATATATGAAAAAAGCATGCCAAAAAATATTTGACTATTAGAAGTGATGCAAGATTAATTTTTTTCCCAGGAAATAATATTCAGACCGAACTGAAAGGAAGCGTAGTTGCTGGCGGCAATATTTTGATAGGATAGTAAATTATCTGCCATAAGATATAAATTTATGGGTCCGGCTTGAAGATTTATGCCCAGCCCGATATTTGTCCAGCTAAACTTATCTGCCGTGTAGGTCGCTTTAAGCGCCATGATATTGCCGATTCTTTTGGTGTAAAATCCTGTCAAAGCCGCCTGAGGTCCTCTTGGCCTATTAATCATATATAACTGTGCCCCAATTGAATTTCTATATTTGGCCCGTAATTCTTTTGAACCCGCTGAGCCTGCGGTACAATCACAGTCAAAGGCACTGCTGCTTCCAGATACTAATTTTCCATAATCATGTCTTATGGAGCCATACAACTTGGTAGGTCTAAAGGTGACATAGGATTTCGTATCCGTGTCAAAAGGAATTTCGGCTTCTATATCATCTACTAAATCCTGCCAAAAGTCACGGTTTAAATCTGAAAATTGTTGTAATACATTTATTTGAATACCCTCTACTGTGGCATTACCACTAAGACTATAATTCTTTGGGTCATTGGCGTGATATAAGAAACCTAAATCCAAAATACTCCCCGTAATTGTTGTCTTAGCCGACAGATGATATGTTAATCCCAAATCCAAACCAAGACCCAAATCTCCACCAAAAAATGCTCTTTTCATAAAAGTCCCAGGCAACGTACCATTATCCCCTGCATCGGATAACACCTGAAATCCAGAAGTACGTAACATCATATCCGCATCCAAAGTCGTTGCTAAAATGTTATTCTCCCCTTGGGTGTTGAGCAAATAACCTTTGTTTTTCGTGGTCGAATAATCGGCAATTCCAGAATAAATTTTACCCCTTACTCCTAATGTGATATTTCTGTTTATATTTTTATTTATCCCAAAATGCATCACATTTAGCAAAGATCCTCTAGATTTTAAATCACCCAAATCGTATTTCCGATCCAATTGACCCGCATTTCCATCAAATGCCAAATAAGCATAATCTTGTGGCCAATAGGTAATGTTGTCCATTTCCAAATAACCGCCAAACGAATAAAAAATACCTGTATTTGCCGACCTGAAACCAACATTAAAATATTCCAATTGTGCAGTGGCACTGAACTCGTCATTAGGTCGTAATAGGTCCAATGCCCTTTCTCGAACCTTTAGATTGATATCTATACCATCATCGGCAAAAATATCATTGACAGAAATTCCATTAGAACCCGCATAGCCAGAAATACCAGAAATTAATGGTACACCAACGTACCATTTAAAATCAGTTTCCGTTCCTGGATTGACCATTAAGGACTGAGGTATTTCGTTAAAATCGTATAGTATTTGTTTGTTCTGGGCATAGATTCCCGAACAAATGAAAAGAAGTGCATATAAGAACCACCTTTTCAACTTCATTTCAGCTCCAATGTGAATTGGGCACTAGATCGCAATATTACCGCAGGATCGGGAGAAGCCGAAGTACTATTATTATCTCCCAAATTTCTGGCGGATAGCCTAATTTTAGAAGTGTTCCTGATAATTTCTAAACTTTTACCCATGGTACCATAGGCTACATCCCTCACTAAAGTGGCTGTGGGAGCAGGTTCCATTTGAAAAGATTCGGTATCTAAAACGGTATCGGTTTCATCTAAAAATTCTAGAAATATTTCGATGGGCTTACTTGTCGTATTCTCTAGCTCATAAGTTATAATTCCTCCTCTAACCCTATTGGCAAATAGCGGCTCCTCAAAGGCGTCAAAGTTAAAATCTTGGGTGAAGAAACTTAGTCCGGCAACACGATTAATAAGGCCTTCCTGTGTTTTTACGTAGAAAATACTGGTTTCGTATGTTGGCAAAATATTTAGATTATCCAATTGGTCAAAATCCTGTTTTTCTGAACAAGAATTTAACAGTATCAAAACCACTACTAAAAATGAAAAATTCAGTAAGCCCTTCATACTAGCCAATTTTTAGGAACTAACCTATATACTAGTAACTCTATAAATATGATTTTATTTCCTTTAAATTGTAAATAATAGGCGAAAAATCATGCGGTTCTTCCCGATGGGCATTAAAATGAATGGTATGCAGACCAGCGCCTTGCGCCCCAAGGATATCCGCCTCTAAACTGTCTCCTATCATAACACAGTTTTGAGGTAGTACTTTGGCCCTATTCAAGGCCAGTTCAAAAATTATAGGATCAGGTTTTTTAACACCCGCCATCTCAGAATCGATAACTTCATTAAAATAAGCGTGTATTCCAGAATTTCGTAGTTTTTTACCCTGAATCTCTTGAAAACCATTCGTAATAATATGCAACGAATATTTAGGTTTTAAATACTCCAACACTTCTAAGGTGTCCGGAAATAGATGATTGAATGACGATAGGTGATTTATATATTCTTCTGCTAGAAGATGAATCACCTCATCACTGTGTAGTATACCCTAAAGTATCGAAAACCGATTTTAGTCTTTGATACCTCAACTCCTCCTTCGTGATTTTCTCTTCACGGTACATTTTCCAAAATTTGTAATTGGCAGGTACATATACCTCTAAAAAGGTATCCAGTCTTAAATCTATTTCCTGTTCCTTAAAAATTTTTTCAAAAGTCAGGCTGAGTTTTTTTCAAAATCCCACAAGGTGTGATCTAAATCAAAAAAAATATCTGTAATACTATCTTTAAACATGGTTCTCTGTTACAATTTTAGTGTAAATGGACATCCAATCCTTGTCCTCTATCAGTTCCCAAAAGTTCATTTGAAAACATGGTCACCAAGGTTCCATTTACCTGTTTCACTTCTCTATACAAGGCCGCAACACTTTTAAAAATCTCTTCTTCCCTTTTAAATTTTGTAAGGGCATAATCGTTAATGGCGAAAGGATGAATCTTTATGGGTTGTTTCACCTCTAATGGAATATCATAGAGTTGGAAACTGGTACAGGTTCCAGCCCTAAAACCAAGTTCATGGGTATACCCCATGGTAAAATCATCTGTAAACTCCGCAGAAATCAAATTTCGATAGGATTCTGGTACATCTACCCTGTTGTAGCGCATTTTGCAATTATTAACGGGCCTATTGATGACCTCTTCTAAATTACTTTTTTCCTTTTTAAGAATTTCCAGATTATCGAAGGAACTATAGGAGGCCGCTAAGGAAACAGGGGCATAATCTGCCACATGTTTAATAAGTGATCTAAAGCGGTTGTTATTGGTAGACACATTTTTGTCGTATTTCGAATATTCCGCAAACTGAAAGAAAAAATTGCTTTTATATCCGTAGGTCTTCTGTAAGGCAATCAGTTCTGCAAAATTATCGTAGGGGTCTTTTCGTTTTTTAAGACTGACGGCCATACGTTCCACAACCCTTTTGAACTTGAACCTTCCCAAATCTATCATTAAACCGGCAAAACCTCTCACAATACCCCTATTGGCAAAGCAGTGCGAAGTAGCTACATCAATCACTGACAAATACCTATAACTACGGGTTTTGAATTCCAATTCCTCAAAGCGATCCAATAAGGCATCCAAAAGTTGGTTGGCCCATATATCTACCACGGGTTTTTGAAGAAAATCATTTTGATACCCTAGACTATCCTTTGGCGAAAACCTACCATGAATATCCTTTACATGGGGCAGGTATTCCTCATACCTGGCCACTAAGAAAAAACTGGCGGCAAAAATATCGAAGGGAATATTACTTCGCTCACCCGTTGGGAAAAAACAAGGGGTTCCCTCCCAATTGGACATATTGATTTGAATATCATTAATACCTTGTTCAAAGAGCAAATCATTACTTCGTATAAAAAATTCATTCTGTAAAGGCTGCTTTGTATAGGTGATTTTTGGACCGGAATGTTTAATGAATTCTTCCACCTTTACCGTAAAATCGACCTCTATCCCTAGAATATTCACAAAAATATGCCTCATGATATAACTGAGACGTGGGGTAATTTTATGGGTATAGATCAATAACATTTAAAGAATATTTTCATCGGCAAAACTATAATAAGTTTTCTGGGTAATGATCAAATGATCTAAAACCTTAATATCCATAGTTTCACATGCCCCTTTTATTTTTTGGGTAATCTGCTTATCCGCAGCACTTGGCCTTAAGGTACCTGAAGGATGATTGTGCGCTAAAATTATGGCTACGGCACCAAGTTCCAAGGTTTCTTTTATGACCAAACGAACATCTACCAGTGTTCCGGTAATACCACCTTTGCTCATTTGGGTCTTTTTAAGGACTTTATTGGAATTATTGAGATACAATATCCAGAATTCTTCATGTTCCAAATCTCCCATAATGGGTTGTAAAAGGTGAAACGCATCTTTACTACTCCCTATCTTCTCGATTTTGAGTGAGTCCTCACCACGTCTCCTTCTACCTACCTCCAAAGCCGCTGCGATAGTTACCGCTTTAGCTTCACCGATTCCTTTAAAGGCCATCAGTTGTTTTACCGAAAGCCTACCGAGTTCGTTCAAGTTATTATCAACAGATGCTAAAATACGTTTGGAAAGCTCCACTGCACTTTCTGATCTACTACCTGAACCGATTAAAATAGCGATGAGTTCAGCATCGGACAAAACAGAACGCCCTTTAGAGACTAATTTCTCCCTAGGTTTGTCGTCGTCTGACCAGTTTTTTATGGAAAACGATTTCGGTTTTTCCTGCATCGGATAAAGATAATGAACTAATTATTTATCCTAACTTTAGGTGTCCATTAAAAAAATACCATGAAATCACTATTAGAAGAGGACGGATACAACGAAATCAAAAAGAGAATAAAGCAACTTTCTGAAAATTCTAAGCGACAATGGGGCAAAATGTCCGTGGGTCAAATGTGTTGGCATTGCCAATTTCCTTTAAAAATCGCCATAGAAAATAAGCCCAATTCTTCCAAAGGAAATTGGTTTGTGAGAACTTTTTTTAAAAATTCCATGTACAACGATAAACCTTGGCGAAAAAACCTACCCACCTCACCTCAATTAAAAGCAAAAGAGGATAAAGATTTTGAAACTGAGCATGCAACATTACTGCGCTTAATAGACCACTTATACCAAGAAAAAGATAGAGAGGAATGGTACCCACATCCTATGTTCGGTAAATTCACCAAAGAACAATGGGGTCAAATGGAATTCAAGCATTTAGACCATCACTTAAGGCAGTTTGGGGTTTAGTGTTTTGGCTTTTGGCTTTTGGCTTTTGGCTTATTGGCTTTTGGCTTTTGGCTTATTGCTTATGACTTATATTCTTAGTTCTTATTTCTTATTTCTTATTTCTAACCAAATACTCAATACTCGATACTTAGTACTAAATTTTCATTCCATCAAACTCTTCAACTTTTGTAAATCCAATCCGCCATAGTTTCCTGAACTCATCAGCAATAAGGTTGAATTTTTATAATTCTCATTTTCTATAAAATCGTGAAAAGATTTTGCATCCGTAAAGATTTTTAAATCGGTTCTTTGAAAAGCATTTGATATTTGCTCGGGAGTCACTTCCTTTAATTTTTTGATGGCCACGGATTCTGGTAAATAAAAGATGACGGCCTCATCTGCAGCATCCAAAGCACCCTTATATTCCTTTAAAAATTCGGGATTAAAACTACTATACGTATGCAGCTCCAAACAGGCAATCAACTTTCGATCTGGAAACTGTTCCTTGACCGCCTTGGTCGTAGCTGCGACTTTACTCGGGGAATGGGCAAAATCCTTATAGGCGACACTCGTTTTACCTTCTGCAATTTTTTCCAATCGTTTGGAAGCTCCTTTAAAAGAGGCAATCGCCTCATAAAAATCTTCCTCATCCACACCCATATTCTGGCAAATCCATTTAGCCCCTGCAAGGTTGCTCAGATTATGTTTCCCAAAAACTTCAATAGGCATAGGTCCTTCAGGAGTTTCCAATAAGGTTTCTCCGTTTTCAACTGAATATTCAGGCGTGTCGTACGGTAGTTTTCTAATCGCATTTTCAGAAGCTTCCACTACTTTTTTGACTTCTTCATCTTCTTCGTTGTAGGTGATACTCCCCCCTTTTACAATGCTATCCACAAAAATGCTGAATTGTTCTACATAATTCTCAAACGTTGGAAAAACATTGATATGGTCCCAAGCGATTCCGCTCAACAAGGCAATATTTGGTTTGTATAGATGGAATTTAGGTCTTCTATCAATCGGCGAAGACAAATATTCATCACCCTCCAATACAATGAAATCATTCTCTTCTGTTAGATGCACCATTCTATCAAAACCATCTAATTGGGCGCCCACCATATAATCTACTTCTCTTTCATGATAATTCAATACATGAAGAATCATAGAGGTAATCGTAGTTTTACCATGGCTACCCCCAATGACTACCCTAGTTTTATCCTTAGATTGTTCGTATAGGAATTCCGGATAGGAATAAATAGTTAAACCTAATTCCTGAGCCTTCAGCAATTCTGGATTATCAGCTTTGGCATGCATTCCCAAAACAATAGCATCTAAATCTTCATGTATTTTTTCAGGAAACCACCCAAAACTTTCAGGTAATAATCCCTTGGCTGCCAATCTGGATTTTGAGGGTTCAAATATAACGTCGTCACTACCCGTAATTTGGTATCCTTTATGCTCCAAGGCCAAGGCCAAATTGTGCATGGCACTACCGCCTATGGCTATAAAATGTATGTTCATTGCTTCTTATTAACTGCGTAAAGATAAGTATTGGCCATGGCAGGACAAATCATTTTAGGAAGAGCATTATTCTTTTTACCTTAGGCATTAAATGAAAACGATGACACTGAAATTATCCAATATCCCCTCAAAAGAAATCATGCCTGGATATCACGGCAAATTAATCCACTCAGAAAACATGAGCATTGCTTTTTGGGAAGTTGAAAAAGATGCCCAAGTACCGGAACATTCCCATATGAACGAACAGATTATGCATGTTTTGGAAGGTGATTTTGAGTTCACCCTAGATGGTGAAACAGGTATTTATCAACCAGGTGACATTGTTATCATAGCTCCCCATAAAAAACATAGTGGCAAAGCATTGACACCCTGCAAATTGATGGATGTTTTTAGTCCAACTCGGGAAGAATACAAATAGTAGTTAGAAAATACAAAAATGAATATATCCTTAAAGCATAAAAAAGCATTGGTTGGTGGCAGTAGTGGCGGCATAGGTAAGGCCATAGCCCAACAATTGGCCGAAAGCGGGGCAAGTGTGACCCTAATGTCACATAGCGAAGAAAAGTTGCGGAAAATTGTTTCAGAACTACCCACTCACCAAGGACAGCAGCATCAGTTTTTAGTGGTAGATTTTAATGATTTCCAAGGCTATACAGAAATCATCAGCTCCTATTTTAAAAATAATCACGTAGATATATTAGTGAACAACACGCAAGGACCGGCAGCGGGCGGGGCTTTAGAGAAAAATGTAAATGACTATCAGGTAGCATTTGATTTACTTTTTAAAACCGTTGTTTACACTACCGAATTAGCGTTAGAAAATATGATGGATAAAAAATGGGGACGAATTATTAACGTTGCATCGGTTTCTGTGAAAGAACCACTCTCCTATTTAGCGCTATCCAACTCTATAAGGGCAGCTGTGGTGACCTGGGCAAAATCTTTGGCAACAGATGTCGGTAAATACAATATCACCGTCAATAGCGTGCTTACCGGATATTTTGACACAGACCGTATCAACCAACTCAATGCTAAAAAAGCGGAGCAAATGGGTATCGCCCAAACTGAGGTTCGTCAAGAAATGGAAGCGAAGGTTCCTGTACAACGCATTGGAGACCCCAAAGAATATGGATATTTGGCTACCTTTTTAGCCTCGGATAAGGCAGCCTACATTACAGGAATCAATATTCCTATTGATGGCGGACTTTTAAAATCGCTCTAGAAAAACCACATATTGTTAGCGATTTTCTCAAATTAGCTAAAGTTGAAAAATCAATCATTTTTAAGTAATCCCTAAGGAATTTAAATTCCTGCCACGTCCTTAATAACGCTACTATGTTTTGTAAAACTTACCATTTATACAGAATTTTCGTTCGTTTATCTTTTTAAATTAGAAGAAATTCGAAAAACCATTAGGTTTGAATCGTGAAATACAAATCTTAATTCATGAAGTTTGATCTTGTAATCGTAGATGATTCAACTCTTTGGTTGTCGGTGGCAGAAAAATTGGCGAAGTCGCATCCTTACGTAGAAAACATATTTACTTTCGAAGATGCAATGGATGCATGGATATTTTTACAAGTCAATAAATCTACCGTGTTAATGACGGATATTGAAATGCCATGGATGAACGGACTTTCATTTTTATCGATGTTCAGCGAAAAACTACATGTTATCTCAACCTCAACTAAATTGAGTTATAAATCATATACTAAAGAACTTGGTAGCGTTGATTTTTTATCGAAACCCTTTTCAAAGAATGATTTTAACAATGCCCTTACCAATGTGCATACGAGAATTTCATTCGCTGAAATCCCATAATACCTTTTACTACTTTCAATAGAACAAACCCGCTATTTTGTAGGCCATTAGAGCATAGTAATTAGATTTTATCATCCGGTTTATTTTTTACACAGCACCATTCCCTAATTCAAAAATACCTTTCCCTCACTTTTGATTGTTTTCAGGGTAATTTGGCTACATCTTTGTATGTAACTTTGAAATCACAGGCAACACTTAGGGCTAAAATGGCCCATTTGAAGCCTGTCAAAATCTTTAATCAATGAGATATTTTATAGCCTTATTACCCATTATACTGTTCTCACAAACGATACAATCTCAAAACAACAATAATTCCTATGATGTCCTATGGAACCAAGTACATAACTTCGAGGATAATGATTTAACAAAATCCTCATTGGAGGTTGTCAAAAAGATAACGGACAAGGCTAAAAAAGAGAACAATCCTATACAAAACATAAAGGCTCTTTTATATTCTTCCAAATTCATGATGACACTTGAGGAAGAAGCGCAATTGAAAATCGTCAATAAATTTAAGGAGGAAATTAAAAAAGCGGAGTCCCCCACAAAAAATATCCTAGAAAGTTATCTTGCCAATCTGTATTGGCAGTATTTTCAACAGAATCGTTATCAATTTTATAATAGAACCGCTACCGAGACCAAAGTGGATTCGGTCGATTTTAGAACTTGGGACTTAACTACCCTTTTCAAGGAGATAAGTATCCATTTTGAAAAATCGCTTCAAAATCCAGAAGGACTTCAAAAAGAAACGCTAAAGGATTTTAAAGAAATAATCGATACCCAAGAAAATTCGGAGAAGTACCGGCCAACATTATTCGATTTATTGGCGCATACCGCTTTGCAATTTTACAAGACCGATGAAACCACCATTACCAGACCTGCGGATAAATTTGAGATAGATAATCCTGAATTCCTATGTGAAGCAAATTCATTTACACAACTCTCTATCCCCGATTCCGACAAAACCTCTTTACAGGCAAAAGCGCTGAAGTTGTATCAGGAATTGGTAACATTTCATTTTGGGAATCCAAATCTGGAACCATTAGTAGCGGTAGACGTAGAACGACTTAATTACACATATTCAAGAGCTGTTTTTCCGGATAAGGATACTATTCTTTTGAACGTGTTGAAGGAATCCGCAGAAAATCTAAAACAACACGAATCATCAGCGCTCTACCGTTACGAGATTGCATCACTATTAAAAACGCAAGGAGATGCCTATGTGCCAGAAAAAAGAGATGAAAACAGGTGGAAGTTAAAAGAGGCGTTAAGTATTTGTAATGCCGTTTACTCGGATTTTCCAAACAGCGTTGGCGCTGAAAAGTGTGCTGTTTTAAAATCCCAAATACTGGCTACTAACCTAGGTATAACTGCAGAAAAAAACGTTCCGCTTAAACAAGCGCCCCGCTTATTGGTGAACTATAAGAACCAAGATGCTTTACGCCTTAGCGCGTTTAAAATAAGCCAAAAACAATTAGAAGAGCTGGAAAATCTTTATCCAATTCAAAAACAGTTGGACTATATCAAGAATTTGAATCTTGAGACCAGTTGGACCGCGAAGCTTAAGAACGAGGGGGATTACCAACAACACGGTATAGAGATTCCCATGCCCCAACTTCCGAATGGGCAATATATCGTTTTAGCATTGCCCAGCTCTGAGGAAAACGAGGCTACTTCCGGTAAAAGTTTCGCTTTCAGCCCTATCCAAGTTACAAATTTGGCACTTTTGGAAACCCACACCCCAAATCAGCACATTTTTCAAGTGGTTGACAGAAACATGGGTAAGGCCATCTCCGGAGCTAAGATTACAATTTACTATCAGCGAAATTATCGTGATGCACAACTTACTAAAAATTTTGTAACGGATAATAAGGGCTTCGCACGTCTAGATTTGGATGGCAATACTATCTCTGTTCATAAAAGTAAGGTTGATGCTGGCGATGAAGTTGCATTTTTCGGTAATACCTATATCAACCAAAAACAACATGAGGATAAGCGACCAAAAATTTCTTACAAAACCTTTTTATTCAAGGATAGGAGTATCTACAGACCTGGCCAACCGCTTTATTTTAAGGGTATTCTAATAGAGAAAGATGGTGGGCTTTCAAAAGTTGCTTCCGGGGAATCGGTCACTGTAGGTCTTTATGATGTAAACGGGCAGAAAATATCTGAAATGGATGCGGAGACCAATGAATTTGGTTCGTTCACTGGAGAATTCATTCTTCCCAGCTCCGGACTTACGGGTCAACATTACATTGAAGTACAGGGGATATCCGGTTTGGTAAACGAAGATTTTTACTTCTCTGTAGAGGAATACAAACGACCAAAGTTTGAAACTTCTTTTAAACCCGTTAAGGAAACATTTAAAGTAAACGACAGCGTTACCGTAAACGGGACTGCAATGGCATTGTCAGGAAGCACCATTTCTGGGGCAAAGGTTTCCTATAGGGTACAACGCAATGTAAACTATCAACCATGGTATTATTGGAGAAGATCCTATTTTTACAGTGAAGCACAGGAAATTGCCCACGGAGAGGTCTTTACGGATGAGAATGGGGGATATGAAATCGTTTTCAAGGCGATTCCTGACCTATCCGCCAACAAGGAAGATCTTCCAATTTTTAATTACACCGTTACAGCGGACGTTACCGATATTAACGGAGAAACCCGTAGTTCATCTACGACCGTTAAGGTTGGATATCATGCAATGACCGCCAGTATTATAATCGGTTCACAACTGGATAAATCCGAGAAAGACCGAACTGTTAGCATCAGCACTCAAAACCTAAACGGGGAGTCGGTTTTTTCCAAAGGCGTTTTGAAAGTTTACAAATTAAAATCGCCCGACTATGTGCTGCGAAACAGGCCATGGCCTGCGCCAGAATATCAATACTGGTCTAAACAAGATTTTAAGGCACTTTATCCGCATGATTCGTATAGCACAGAGCACGACCCAAATACTTGGAAAAAAGGAGAATTGGTTATGGAAACCGATTTTGATACCGAAAAAAGCACGGAAATACCATTGAAGAATATCAAAAAGTGGGAATCCGGCCAATATCTTTTTGAACTGGAGACGGAAGATAGCTTCGGACAACAGGTTCAGGCAAAATCCAGAACCATGGTGTATAGTGAAAACGAAAAGAAATTAGCAGACAATCAACTGTTTGATGTCAAGACCGATAAAACCACCTATGTGATAGGTGATGAGGCGGAAGTAACTTTTTACACCAATGCCGAAGAAGTTTTCGTTACGGTCAAAGTTGAAAAAAACAAAGAAATAATCCGAACAGAAATACTAGAACTGAACGAGAGTTGCAAATCCATTAGCATTCCTGTCTCTAAGGATGATGAGGGTGGGTTTGTGGTGCATTACAGTTATTCCGTTTATAATGCTTTTCAATCCGGCAACGTGACCATTTCCGTTCCCTATCCTAAGACCGATTTGCAAATTAAAACCTTAACGTTTAGGAATAAACTACAACCGGGAAAGGAAGAAACTTGGAGTTTTAAAATAGAAGGACCGAAAGGCGAAAAGGTTACTGCGGAATTACTGGCGAACATGTACGATGCTTCTTTAGATCAGTTTGTAGGTCATTCTTGGTATTTTAATCCGATGGAACGGCCTAACTATTATTCCTCCATGTACACGAATGCCAATCAAAGTTTTGGTAATGTTTATTTTAGGGATTACAATGCCTATCAAATTAGTTCAGCAATAGCTACCCAAAGTTTTGATCGGTTGGCGTGGTTTGGGCTAAGTTTTGGCTCTAACATAAGGATAAGGGGATATGCTAGTGGTGTTCAGGTTTCTAGAATGATGAAAAAATCTGAGTCTGAACCAGAAATGGTTTCAGAAGAAATGGAAATGGACGCTTCTTTTGGGAATCAGCCCCAAGAAAGTTCAACTGGTACCAGCGTAAACGCTGCACCAGAAGCCGGAACACAAGCGACGGATAAAAATGTTGATTTCAGTGCTGTACAAATTAGAAAAAACCTTCAAGAAACAGCATTCTTCTTTCCAAAGCTTTTAACGGATTCCGATGGAAATGTGACCTTCACATTTACCACTCCGGAGGCACTGACCCGTTGGAACGTTCAGCTATTAGCACATACCAAAGATTTGAAACATGCTATCAGCAACTTATCCACGGTTACCCAAAAAGAATTGATGGTGTTGCCCAATCTACCGAGATTTTTGCGTGAAGGAGATGTGGTTACTATTAGTTCCAAGATTTCCAACCTGTCGGATAAAAACTTGGAAGGTTTTGGACAATTGGAACTTACCGATGCGCTTACAGGAAAGGCTATCGATTCCCTTCTGGAGGATACCATGAAGAATCAGCAATTCTCCGTTATAGCAAAGGGAAACACACAGTTATCTTGGAACATCCACATACCTAAAGGCTTACAGGCGGTACAATATAAAATTGTGGCGAAAGCAGGAGATTTTAGTGATGGCGAACAGAACGTTCTGCCCGTTCTCACCAATAGGATGTTGGTTACCGAAACCTTACCCATGTGGGTGCGAAGCAACCAAAACAAGACTTTTGTATTGGAAAAATTAAGTGAAAACTCCTCGACAACCCTAAGCAATCACAAACTTACCTTGGAAATCACTTCCAACCCTGCATGGTATGCCGTACAGGCTTTGCCCTATTTGATGGAATATCCTTATGAGTGCAACGAGCAGACCTTTTCACGGTTCTATGCCAACTCCTTGGCAAGTAACATTGCCAATTCCAATCCAAGAATTCGGGAAGTTTTTGATCAATGGACAAATTCGGATACTTCGACAGGCTCGGCAACATCGCTGTTGAGTAATCTCGAAAAAAATCAGGAACTAAAATCACTTTTAATCCAAGAAACTCCTTGGTTGAGGGATGCACAGTCGGAAACAGAACAGAAAAAAAGGATTGCATTGTTGTTCAATCTGAACAAGATGCAAAATGAAAAGGAAATCGCCTTGCGAAAATTGGAAAGCAATCAAACTGCTTCAGGTGCTTGGCCCTGGTTCAAAGGTGGTAGGGAAAACAGATACATCACACAACATATTATTACCGGTTTGGGCCATTTACAAAAACTTACTTCTAATACACCTAGCAGCTTGCCATCCGAAGCGAAAAAAAATGAAAATGAGTTATTAGAGCAAATCATCAAAAAAGGAGTAAGCTATTTGGATGATGAATTTGTAGCGGAATACGAGCAAATGAAAAAGTACGCGGACGATTTATCAAAAGATCACCTGAGTCCAATTCAAATCCAGTACCTCTATATGCGTAGCTTTTTCAAGGATATTAAAACATCCAAAAAAGTAGATGATATAACCGATTATTATGCGGGTCAGGCAGTGAAATATTGGACAAAGAAAAATCTATACTCCAAAGGAATGTTGGCGTTGACGCTTCAAAGACGGGATAATTCACAAGCGGCAAACAAAATCATCCGCTCCTTAAAAGAAAACAGCATAACCTCTGATGAGATGGGTATGTACTGGAAAGAAAATATCAGTTCATGGTATTGGTATCAAGCACCTATTGAAACCCAATCATTGTTAATCGAAGCGTTCTCGGAAATTGAGAAGGATGTTACCACTATTGATAACCTAAAAATCTGGTTGCTTAAAAACAAGCAGACCAACCAGTGGAAAACTACCAAAGCCACAACAGAAGCCGTATACGCACTTCTTCTCCAAGATAGCGACTGGCTGTCCGTAAAAGATGCCGTTGACGTTCTTGTTGGGGGAGAAAAAATTGACCCGGCCAATTTGGAAAATGTAAAAGTGGAAGCAGGAACCGGTTATTATAAAACCTCTTGGGAAGGGAATGAGATTAATCCTAAAATGTCCGAGATTCAACTTAATAAAAAAGGCAATGGTATTGCCTGGGGAGCCCTTTACTGGCAGTATTTTGAGGACTTGGATAAAATTACCTTTGCGGAAACGCCGCTTCAGTTAAAAAAGAAACTCTTTTTGAAAAGGAATACGGATACTGGGGAGAAAATCAGTGAAATAACCGCTGAAACAGATTTAAAAGTGGGGGATTTAGTACGCGTTCGTATCGAACTAAAATCAGATAGGGATATGGAATTCATCCACATGAAAGACATGAGAGCCGCCGGGTTTGAACCCGTCAATGTGCTGTCCCAATACAAATGGCAAGATGGCTTGGGCTATTATGAAAGCACGAAAGATGCAAGCACCAATTTCTTTTTTGACTACCTGCCCAAAGGTGTATATGTTTTTGAATATGATGTTAGGGTCAACAATGCGGGAGATTTCAGTAATGGCATTACCACCATTCAAAGTATGTATGCGCCTGAATTTAGTAGTCACAGCGAAGGAGAACGAATATCAGTACAGTCCGAATAAAAATAAAACAATTTAAAATGAAAAAGGAGCTGAATCATCAGCTCCTTTTATACCACTTAATTAATCTCCTACCAGATTTGGACCCGTTTCTCTGGGGCCAAATACATTTCATCACCTTCTTTTATATCGAAGGCATCATAAAATGCCTGAATATTCAATAATGGCTGAGTAGCTCTAACCATTCCTGGAGAATGTGGGTCGGTCTTGACCTGAGTACGTAATGCCTCATCTCTTGTTTTCGTTCTCCAAACGGTTGCCCAAGATATGAAGAAACGTTGCTCTGGCGTAAAACCATCAATATTTTCAGGACGACCATTTTCTTCGTAATATTTTTGAAGTCCGTCGTAAGCCCCTAACAAACCACCTAGGTCACCAATATTCTCACCTAAGGTAAATTTGCCATTTACATAAACTCCAGGTAGCACCGATACACTGTCATACTGTACGGCCAAAGCGTCTCCCCTTTCAGTAAATGCCTTTAAATCTTCTTCTTTCCACCAATTTTTTAAATTACCATCAGCATCAAAGCGAGCTCCACTATCATCAAAGGCGTGGGATATCTCATGACCAATTACGGCGCCTATACCTCCATAATTAACCGCCTCATCTGCAGTATAGTTATAAAATGGCGGCTGTAAAATTGCTGCAGGAAAAACAATCTCATTATTCAAAGGATTAAAATAAGCATTCACCGTCTGTGGAGACATCCCCCATTCTGTTTTATCAACCGGCTCCCCAATTTCTGAAAAGTTCTTTAATTGATCCCACTTATCAACGGCAGTCATATTTTCAAAATAGGTTTTATCCATGGATACTTCCATAGTAGAATAGTCTTCCCATTTATCAGGATAAGCGATTTTCACAGTGAATTTATCCAACTTTTCGATAGCCTTCAATTTTGTTTCTTCGCCCATCCAATCCAAATTAGAGATACGTTCCTTAAACGCATCAATCACGTTGGCAATCATATTTTCTGCCTTAGCCTTGGCCTCTGGCGGAAATTTAGCATCCACATACAATTGACCTAGAGCTTCACCAACAGTTCCATTTACCGTAGCTAGAGCACGCTCATCGGCTGGTCGTTGTTGTTTGGCTCCATTTAAATATTCACTGTAGAATTCCCAATTAGCTGTTTCGATATCGGTTGTCAATCGACCTGCAGCATTATTGAAAGTATCCCACTTCACCAAGGTCTTAATATCTTCTATTGGTGTTTCCTTTAAAAATTTATCCAACGCATCAGTATACTTCAACTGCATCACCAAAATGGTATCAAATTTCTTGGTAATACCTAAATCTGAAATAAATTTATTCAAATCAATGGCAGATAACATCTCATCCGCTTCTGCTACCGACCTTGGATTATTGAAATTTCTGGCGTCTCTACTTTCCACTTTATCCAATCTTGGTTCTGCAAGTTGGGTTTCCATAGCTAGAATCTTTTCGGCAGACTTTTCCGCTTCCGCTTCCTCGTCACCTAATTTTTGAAGCATTTTTGAAATATGCTTTTTGTATTCCTCACGAATTTCAATAGACTTTTCATCTTGTTCCAAATAGAAATCACGATCTGGTAATCCCAATCCATTAGCTCCTAAATATACCGCGTTGATACTGCTATTATTCAAATCTGTAAATGCCTGTATACTCATGAACGGAGTTGAAACTGCAGGATTTTTTGCCATTATAGTCTGCAAATCCTTTAAGTTCTTAACAGAGGCAATGTCTTTCATAGCAGGTTCCAAAGGGGTTAGACCCGCTTTATTTCTTGCCGTAGTGTCCAATTTTGTGTCAAAAATAGCCAAGGCCTTGGCTTGATCTGTTTCTGCTGCATAATTCCCGCTCTCCTTAGCAGTAGCTAAAATTTTAAGAACATCATCATCAGTAGACTTTCGAAGAACACTAAAACCTCCCCAACTTGTCCTATCATCTGGAATTTCTGTAAACTTCATCCAATTACCGTTTACATAATTGTAAAAGTCCACGTTAGGACTTAAAGTCGTATCCATATTCGCTAAAACGATACCCGGTATTTCTTGTTCCTCTTTCGTTGTTTTTGTTTCTTCTTTACACGCAACAAAGGCCATTAGTCCAATGGCAATTAGATAAACTCTTTTCATCTTTTTGTTTTAATTCGTCAATTTTTGTGATAAGACGCAATACAAGAAATTAGTTACACTATTCTCTCATATTTAATTGTGCAATTATCAAATAAAGATTTAAACCGTAAGTCTAATACCTATTTGGGCGGATACTTACTAAAGATTTTCGCCACCGTAGCTCTTAACTTTTCGGCCCTTTCCATTGGGGTGCCTCCTTCCCTAAAGGGACCCTCACTAAGGGCTTGCCAAATAAGCATATCTTTATTCGCATCCACAAAATCTATTTGTAGTTCTCGGCTCAATTTTGGCCCGCCCACAGGAATTCCTAAAGAAACACCTCCACCAATGGAGCCGCCTCCGCCGCCTAGACCAACACCTACATTATTACCCGCTTGCGATTTATATACAGAGCTTTTTATATTAACAAGGATATCCGGTTCTTCAGAAAGTTTAAAACCTTTTTCACTTAAAACAACATCCATGGCATCTAACAACCTTTTCTCATCGAGGTCGCTAAGACCGGTGGCTAAATTATCGTAGTAATTATAGGTAGTATACGCACTAAAATCAGTCTGATTATCATAATCATAACTGACCTTGACCGCGTTACACGAAGTCAGAAACAGGATTAAAATGCTTATTCTAAGAATTTTCATGATACTATTTTTCTTTAAAATTAAAGAAAAATAAAGCGACATATGTACTTTAGGTAAGGTATTCGATTAAGCGTTGAGCATCGTCCAGAGTCTATCTTTTAACTCCACAATACCCATTTGCGCTACCGAAGATATAAACATGAAGGGGGTATTGTTAAACTCAGTTTCCAAATCCGCTCGCATTTCGTCCATTAACTCCTCATCCAACATATCGCTTTTAGATATACAGATGAGACGTTCTTTATCCAGTAACTCTGGATTGTAACGACGAAGCTCGTCTAGTAAAATCTCATATTCCTTACTTATATCTTTACTATCGGCAGGTATCAAAAATAAAAGAGTTGCGTTCCTTTCGATATGCCGTAGAAAATAGTGACCCAGGCCTTTACCTTCCGCAGCACCTTCAATAATACCGGGAATATCGGCCATTACGAAACTTTTAAAATCACGATATTCTACGATACCTAAGTTTGGTTTTAAGGTCGTGAACTCATAATCTGCTATTTTAGGCTTTGCCGATGTAATCACCGATAATAAGGTAGATTTACCCGCATTAGGGAAACCGACCAAACCTACATCTGCCAAGATTTTAAGTTCCAATAAAAAATCTTCCTCCTTACCATCTACCCCAGGTTGGGCATATCTAGGTGTTTGGTTGGTAGCGGTCCTGAAATGCCAGTTACCACGGCCACCCATTCCACCTTCCAAGATGATTTTTTCCTCATCATGTTCCGTAATCTCAAAAAGGACTTCTTTAGTCTCAAAATCCTTAACCACGGTCCCTAACGGCACATCCAAATAAACATCTTCCCCGTCTGCACCAGTACTTCGGCTTTTACTACCGTGTTCACCATGGCCTGCTTTAAAATGCTTTTTGAACTTAAAATTCACAAGTGTCCAAAGGTTCTCGTTCCCGCGAAGTATGATATGGCCGCCACGGCCACCATCACCACCATCAGGACCACCTTTGGTAATAAATTTTTCCCGATGTAGATGTACCGAACCCTTACCTCCTTTTCCAGAAGACAAATGTACTTTTACATAATCAACGAAATTACCTTCGGTCATTGTATGGGATTATTAGTTGTATTATTAATTAAAATCTAAAGAATCGTCAAAATAGAATACGTAAATCAAATAGGCTATTGAAATCAAGATAAATGCAACAATAGCAAAGCCAACCGTTAACATGCAACTTTTTAAACCATCCTGTGGCCTTATGACTTCATCTGGCATTTACTTTCTTTTTTAAGAAAAATTTCACGGATACCCTAAACGTAAAATACCGATTTTCTTAGAGCGACTCGATTACCTTGGTCAAACGTTCGGTTATTTCTGAAATGCTTCCAATACCGTCTACGCTGTGAAACTTATTATGTTTCTCATAAAACTCCTTTACAGGGGCAGTCTTGACATTATACTCTTCAAAACGGTTTCTTATTTTATCCACATCCTGGTCATCACTACGTCCACTTACTTTGCCTCTTTCCAAAAGACGTTCTATCAAAATTTCATCATTGGCTTCAAGAGCAATGGTCGCATCAATCTTCATATCCTTAGACTCTAAGAAATTATCTAGTGCTTGGGCCTGTGCAGCCGTTCTTGGAAAGCCGTCAAAAATGAACCCGTCCGCATCTGGATTTTTCTCTACTTCCTCTTGCAGCATTTTGATGGTTACCTCATCTGGCACCAAATCGCCTTTATCCATATAGGATTTGGCCAATGTACCTAATTCAGTTCCATTTTTTATATTATATCGAAAGACATCTCCGGTAGAGATATGCTTTAAATTATATTTTTCCTTTAAGAACTCCGCTTGGGTACCTTTACCCGCACCCGGTTTGCCAAAGAGTACTAAGTTGATCATATGCTTTTGGTTTAGTTGGTAAACTTCTTTTAAATTTCTGCCCAGCTCGTTATAGTCGAGCCCGTAACCTACAATAAAATTATCTGGAATAGCCAATCCAAAATAATCGATGGCATACTCCCCCTTATAAACATCTGGTTTGTAAAAAAGACTCGCAATCTTAAATTCCTTTACGTTGGTCTTTGAGAATAAATGCACCAATTGCTGCAATGTTCTACCCGTGTCTATTATGTCCTCTAAAATAATGACAATACGCCCGTTAATATTTTCGGGCAGATCCAACAAGGTTTCCACAATCCCAGTAGAAGTTAGGCCTTGATAAGAACTCAATTTCACAAATGATATCTCGCAAGGATGTTGGTACGCCTTGAGCAAATCTGATACGAACATAAAAGAACCGTTCAAGACCCCCACAAAAATGGGTGTCTCGTCCTTATAATCAGCAGCGATCTGATCCGCTACGGATTTTACGGCCTGTTGAATATCCATTTCACTCAGGTAGCGCTTAAAAAACTTGTCGTGAAGCTGTATCAATTTTCTTAAATTATCAAGGTTGGCAAAGATAAGGTATTGCCCCCTGTTTTTAAATAGAAAGGAATTGGTTTCTAAGATTTAACCGTATTTTTGTGGTACTTAAGGCGTTTTCAATAGCTAAAAGCAACTTTTATATGGATTACTTTTCTTCGGATTTCAAACTTGGTATTTTAGGTGGAGGTCAACTGGGCAAAATGATGCTTTACGAAACCCGCAAATGGGACGTTTATACCAAAGTTTTGGACAGTTCATCCGAAGCTCCTTGTCGTATATCCTGTAATGAATTTGTACAGGGTAGTTTGATGGATTATGAAACCGTCTACCAGTTTGGAAAAGATGTGAATGTGCTCACCATTGAAATAGAAAACGTGAATCTTGATGCACTTGAAAAATTAGAGAGTGAAGGTGTACGTGTTTTTCCACAACCCAGCGCACTACGTATTATTCAAAATAAAGCCAAGCAAAAATTATTCTATATAGACCATGGCATTCCAACTGCCGATTTTCAGCGGTTCGCTTACATCAGTGAGATTGAGGACAGTATTACCAACGGCGGACTTCATCTTCCTTTTGTTTGGAAAGCGGCTCAATTTGGGTATGATGGCCAAGGGGTTAAAGTAGTTAGAAGCTTGAAGGATTTGGAAGGGTTACCTGCCGGCGAATGTATTGCTGAAACCATGATTCCTTTTAAAAACGAATTGGCGGTCATTGTTGCAAGAAATGTAGATGGAGAAATAAAGACCTACCCCGTGGTGGAAATGGAATTTCACCCAGAAGCCAATCAAGTGGAATATGTGATTTGTCCCGCTCGTATCGATGAAAAAGTAGCCGAAAAAGCGCGGGCTCTCGCACTGAAAGTAGCTGAGAAAATAGGACTTACCGGCTTATTGGCCGTAGAGATGTTCCAAACCGAAGAAGATGAGATTCTGGTGAACGAAGTTGCCCCAAGACCTCACAACAGTGGTCATTACAGTATAGAAGCCAGTTTCACCAATCAATTTGAGCAACATATTCGCAGTATCTTGGGATTACCATTAGGAAACACAGATAGCAAGGTGGCCGGTGTTATGGTGAACTTGGTAGGTGCAGAAGGGTATACAGGAAATGTAGTCTATGAAAATATAGCCGAAATCATGGCGATGGAAGGCGTAACCCCGCACATTTACGGTAAAGCCCAAACAAGACCCTTTCGAAAAATGGGACATGTTACCATAGTTAATAATGATTTGGCAAAAGCTAGAAGCATTGCACAACGCGTAAAGGAAAAAATTAAAGTGATTTCAAAATAAAAAACATGAGCAAAGTAGCCGTAGTGATGGGGAGCACTAGTGACCTCCCTGTAATGCAGGAAGCCATAGATATATTAAGAGGTTTTGATATCGAGGTGGATGTGGACATTGTATCCGCCCATAGAACCCCAGAAAAATTATTTGATTTCAGTAAAAACGCCCATACCAATGGCTATTCCGTTATTATTGCGGGTGCAGGTGGCGCGGCCCATTTACCCGGTATGGTAGCTTCTCTGTCTCCCCTACCCGTAATTGGTGTTCCTGTAAAGAGCAGTAATTCCATTGATGGTTGGGATTCTATCCTGTCCATTCTACAGATGCCTGGCGGTGTACCCGTTGCTACCGTTGCCCTTAACGGAGCAAAAAATGCCGGTATCTTAGCAGCGCAGATTATTGGTAGTTCCGATAAATGTGTACTTGACAAAATTATTTTTTATAAAGAAGGCCTAAAACAGAAAGTGATTGAAGGTGCAAAAGAAGTGAACGGAAAGTAGTTTTCTTAATTCGCTTTTAGCCCTTGGCTATTGGCTTCCATCTTTTGATTATCCACCCTTTAACTAATTCATTAACTCACTAGCAAACTATATTTCTTAGCTATGAATCCATTATTATCCCCATTTGATACCGCTCCATTTTCCAAAATAAAAAACGAACATTTCAAACCAGCATTTGACCAAGCTATGGAAGATGCTCGTACAGAAATTGATGCGATAACTTCAAATACAGAGGCTGCTACCTTTGAGAATACCATAGAGGCTTTAGAATTTTCGGGTCAGAAGTTGGACCGTATCTCTAGTACGTTCTTCAATTTGAACTCCGCCGAAACCAATGAAAAAATTCAAAAAATAGCTCAAGAGGTTTCTCCGATGTTATCAGAATTCAGTAATGACATCACACTGAACGAGGAACTTTTTAAACGTATTAAATCGGTTTACGATCAAAAAGACCAACTAGATTTAACTGTAGAGCAACAGACTTTACTGGATAAAAAATACAAAAGTTTTAGCCGAAACGGGGCCAACCTATCCGAAGACAAAAAGAAACGTTTACGGGAAATTGATGCTAAACTGGCCAAACTAAAATTGACATTTGGCGAGAACATATTAGCCGAAACCAATAAGTATCAACTGTATCTTACTGATGAATCAGATCTAGACGGGCTTCCGGATGGCGAAAAGGAAGCAGCCGCTCAAAGGGCTTTGGACAAAGGCAAAGAAGAAGGCTGGATGATTACTTTAGATTACCCAAGCTATATTCCTTTCATGAAATATGCAAAAAACCGAGAACTGCGCAAAGAACTTTCCTTAGCTTTTGGTAGCAAAGGTTTTCATAATGACAAACTGGACAATCAGGAAAATGTATTGGAAATAGCAAAACTTCGTTTTGAACGCGCCAATCTTTTAGGTTATAAAACACACGCCCATTTTGTGCTAGAAGAGCGTATGGCAGAAACGCCCGAAAAAGTACATTCCTTTTTAAATGAACTGTTGAGCAAAGCCAAACCCGCCGCGGAACGTGAATACCAACAACTAGAGAATTTCGCCAAGGATTTAGACGGAATTGACCGATTGGAAAAATGGGATGGTAGTTTTTATTCCGAAAAGCTAAAACAAAAATTATTCGACCTGGACGATGAGAAGCTAAAACCTTATTTCAAACTCGAAAATGCAATTGCCGGAGTTTTTAAAGTGGCTGAAAATCTCTTCGGTTTG
The DNA here is from genome assembly GCA_963842105.1 of uncultured Flavobacteriaceae bacterium. GTDB lineage: Bacteria > Bacteroidota > Bacteroidia > Flavobacteriales > Flavobacteriaceae > Maribacter. Next base: position 167,687 of record CAWJFH010000026.1, on the reverse strand, counting down.
CATTTTGAAGAGGTTCAAGACATCGACAAATATCACAAGGAAGTAAAAACCTTTAAAGTGTACGATACTGAAAATAATTTCATCTCCTTGTTTTACGCAGATTTCCATCCCCGTGCAGGTAAACGTGGTGGCGCTTGGATGACCTCCTTTAAATCGCAGTGGAAAAAGAATGGTAAAAATGTGCGTCCACATATTAGCAACGTCTGCAACTTTACACCCTCCACCAAAAGCAAACCCTCTTTATTGACCTTTAATGAAGTAACGACCTTGTTTCACGAATTTGGCCACGGTTTACATGGTATGTTGGCGAACACCACGTACCCCAGTCTTTCCGGAACTTCGGTATATTGGGATTTTGTAGAATTACCAAGTCAAGTATTGGAAAACTGGTGCTATGAACCGGAGGCTCTAGAACTTTTTGCTACCCATTATGAAACCGGAGAGGTAATTCCTATGGAACTAGTGCGAAAAATAAAGGAATCGGCCACTTTTCAAGAAGGCTTGGCTACTTTACGTCAATTAAGTTTTGGGCTATTGGATATGTCGTGGCATGGTATTGATCCAACAGGCATAACCGATGTCAAAAAGCATGAGGAAGAAGCCTTTAAAGATACCAGTCTGTATCCGTACACTCCCGAGACCTGTATGAGTGTCGCTTTTAGCCATATTTTTCAAGGAGGATATTCTTCAGGATATTATAGCTATAAATGGGCCGAAGTATTGGACGCCGATGCTTTTGCTTATTTTAAGGAAAAAGGGATTTTCAATAAAGACGTCGCCGCGAAATTCAGAGACAACGTGCTTTCAAAAGGAGGTACTGAAAATCCGATGGTTTTGTATAAGCGTTTTCGTGGTGCAGAGCCAAAAGTGGAAGCGCTCTTGGAAAGAGCAGGATTAATCTAAAGATAAAGTATTATACAAAGGTGAGGGACTATTTCTTTACACTAAGAATAGGCTGTCACCTTTATTTTTATGAATAGAGTATTAAAGAACTTCTATTTCTTGGAAGCTGACCAAGCATCATAACCCCCTTCTAAATTGACTACTTTGGTAAAACCAAGCTCTTTCAGTCTAGCCTGCGCCTTTGCACTTCTTCCGCCTAACTTGCAATACACATAAATAGTTTCATTCTTATCCAATGGCTTTACCATAGAATCGAAGTTTCCCGATAACCAATCCATATTCACGGCACCGTTTAAATGACCGGCGTTGTACTCTTGATGAGTACGAACATCTAACAAAACCACGCTGGACATTTCTTCCGTAGTCACCTGATTAATTGGCTTAGACGAACTCTGGGCACATGCCATGTTCAACATCAATAATACGAATACCAGTAAACGAAACTTCATGACTTAGGATTTAGCTCAAATATAAAAATAATGGAATCAATATAACCTTACTATGATGTGTTTACCTATAATTAAATCAAATTCAATTACTTTTGAAAAGTAGAAAAAGAGTATGACAGCACATCAACTACATCCTGATAATTGGGTCGACCAGTATGCGGACTATCTTTTCAATTATGCGGTTGCCCGCGTTAGTGATTCAGAGATAGCCAAAGACTTAGTTCAGGACACTTTTATTGCCGGACTTAAATCTGCCAAAAACTTTAAGGGTGATGCTGCGGAACGCACTTGGCTAATTGCGATTCTTAAGCGCAAAGTTATCGATCACTACAGAAAAATAAATTCCAAAAAAGGAAAGGCCGAAGTGCGCATGACCTATAGTTCTCAGACAGATGCGGAAGGTGATTGGCTAGAAGAGCGCATCGCAGATCCCAATAGCAACTTTGAAAACGATGCAATGGAGAACGAAGAATTAGGTCTAGCCATTCAAGATTGTATCTCAAAATTACCAAAAAAACAGGCCCAGGTTTTTATCATGAAAACCATTGACGGAATGGAAACAGAAGATATTTGTAATGCCTTGGGTATTAATGCGTCTAACCTTTGGGTAATGATACATAGAGCTAGAACGGGGTTAATGGGTTGTTTAAATCAAAATTGGTTTTAAAAATTATGATGATTTCTTGTGAAAAAGCGGTAAAGATTTGCAACAAAGCGCAATACAAAGAGGCTTCATTTTGGGACCTAATTCTATTAAGAATACATAAGTTTGTATGTAAAACTTGTCAAAAGCATAGTGTTAGAAATAGTAAATTGACCAGCCTTTGTGATGAAGCTAAACTTGTAGCTTTAACGGAAGATGAGAAATCTGAAATGAAAAATAAAATAATCGTAAAAAATTAAAAGAGGTTCTTACCCATCCATAGAAATCCTAGCCAAAATATAGGAATGGCCTCAACCCAGAAAGAGGCAAAGTATCGACCTTGATTTACACCTGTCCTTAAAATTAATAGTATCAGCACTAAGGATAATATTACCTTAGAAAGTAATACCAGCATTGATTCATATTCCATCACAAAAGAGAGTAACAAAAAACAAATGGTCCATAATACGCCAATTACCTTTGTTGTCTGCACCCCAAGACGTTGCGGCAACGTTTTAAGTTCTGCATGGTCATACTTCAAATCACGTATTTCAAAAGGCACCAATACTATCAACACCAATAGTACCCGCTGAGCGGTTTCAACCCAAACATCCCAAGTGAGCTCTATTTGCAGAGAAATTGCTGGCAGCGTTACCGTGGTACCTGCCCATACAGTGGCCACGATGAGAATTTTAAGACCACTAAAGCTTCTAAAGTTTTTATGTTTTGGAAGAACGGGTAGCGCATACAAACCGGTAATGGCACCCAAAATCAAAAGTGCAATGCCTATTTCCTCAGATAGATAAAGAAGCTGAAAAAGCGCCACTATAAGACTTCCTAAACTGAAAAATTGGATGTTTTTATGATACCTGTTCGCTACTAAAATATATTTCTCAGCCTCCACCCCGTACTTAACAAAATTATAACAGCTTAAAGAGCCAAAAAAAATAAAGATAATTAACGTTACAGGCACGTTAATGTTTAAGCTTATGCTGGTAACCTGAACTAAACAAATGATAGCCAAAGCAACGTGAATACTGGCGTCCAAGTAAAAATCGAAAATCCTACGAATCCACGTCATTCAACAAAAATAGGTATTGTGTTTATAACCCAAGGTTTTGGTTAAAAACTTTAGCTTTATGTATCTGCGGACTGCTCCTATAACCCATATAAAATTGGTAATTTTGCACTCAATTCAAGTTAATTATCTATGAAAACTGATGTGTTTGCGTTGCGCCATATAGGCATAAGGGAAGAAGATTTAAAATACATGCTCGATACTATTGGTGTTGAGGATTTGGATCAACTCATTTATGAAACCATACCAGCGGATATTCGTTTAAAGGAACCGCTGAAATTGGATGTTCCCATGAGCGAGCACAAATTCTTGGCTCATATTGAGACGTTGTCTAAAAAGAACAAAGTTTTCCGTAGTTACATAGGATTGGGATATCACGAAAGCTTAACCCCATCGGTCATTAAACGAAATATCTTGGAAAATCCGGGCTGGTATACCGCCTACACGCCTTATCAAGCTGAAATAGCACAAGGCAGGCTTGAAGCTCTTTTGAACTTTCAAACCGTGATTACGGATTTAACCGGAATGGAATTGGCGAACGCCTCTTTACTAGATGAAAGTACCGCTGCTGCCGAAGCGATGACCATGTTATACGATGTTCGCAGTAGAGATCAGAAAAAAAATAATATTTTAAAATTCTTTGTTTCCGAAGAAATACTTCCGCAAACACTATCCCTTTTAAAAACCAGGTCTGTTCCTTTAGGTATAGAATTGGTCATTGGAAATCATGAGGAATTTGATTTTGCCGATGACTTTTACGGCGCGCTTTTGCAGTATCCAGGTAAATATGGTCAAGTTACATGATTATGCGGAATTTGTATCCAAGGCGAAAAGTAAAGAAATAAAGGTCGCGGTTGCTGCCGATATTTTAAGTCTGGTTCTTTTAACCCCTCCAGGTGAAATTGGAGTAGATGTCGTAGTCGGTACTTCACAACGATTTGGAATTCCTTTAGGTTATGGAGGCCCTCATGCAGCATTTTTCGCTACCAAGGAAGAGTACAAAAGAAGTCTTCCAGGACGTATCATTGGTGTTACCAAAGATATAGATGGCAAACCTGCTTTGCGTATGGCTTTGCAGACCCGTGAACAGCATATTAAACGTGACAAGGCCACTTCTAACATTTGTACGGCACAAGTACTTTTAGCAGTTATGGCAGGGATGTACGCTGTTTACCACGGCCCAAAAGGATTAAAATATATCGCCAACAAAGTCCACAATTCAGCCACCACTTTAACAGATGCTCTAGAACAATTAGGGCTTTACCAAACAAATAGCGCTTACTTTGACACCATTTGTGTGAAAGCGGAGGTTTCTAAAGTAAGACCAATCGCCGAAAAAGAGGAAGTGAATTTCTTATATGTGGATGATGAAACCATTTCTATTTCTATCAATGAAGCCACTTCTTTAAATGATTTAAATCAAATTGTAGCGGTATTTGCAGAAGCTTTGGGTAAAGATGTTCATAAAGTAAATGAACTGATGGAGAAAACTTCCATTCCAAAAAATCTTCAAAGAACTAGTGCCTTCATGCAAAACCAGGTTTTCAATTCCTACCATTCTGAAACGGAGTTGATGCGCTACATCAAGAAATTGGAACGTAAAGACCTTTCTTTGAACCACAGCATGATCTCTCTAGGTAGTTGCACCATGAAATTGAACGCCGCCACCGAGATGTTACCTTTAAGCATGGCCAATTGGGGAAACATTCATCCCTTTGTACCCATTGAACAAGCGGAAGGCTACCAGACCATATTAAAAGAACTTGCAGATGACTTGTCTACCATTACAGGTTTTGCCGATACTTCCTTACAACCAAATTCTGGAGCTCAAGGGGAATATGCAGGATTAATGGTCATTAGAGCCTATCACGAATCTCGTGGAGACACCCATAGAAATATCTGCTTGATTCCCGCTTCTGCCCATGGTACCAATCCGGCATCCGCGGTTATGGCCGGTATGAAGGTTGTAGTTACAAAAACCGATGAAAAAGGAAATATTGATGTTGCAGACCTTGAAGAAAAAGTAGCCACGCATGCAGATAACTTGGCAGCCTTAATGGTCACCTATCCTTCAACCCACGGGGTTTTTGAATCTTCCATCAAACACATTACAAAATTAATCCATGATAATGGAGGTCAAGTGTATATGGACGGTGCCAATATGAACGCACAGGTTGGTCTAACCAACCCGGCCACTATTGGAGCAGATGTTTGTCACTTGAATTTACATAAAACCTTTGCGATTCCACACGGTGGAGGCGGACCTGGCGTAGGTCCTATTTGCGTTGCACCTCAGTTAGTCCCTTTTCTACCAAGTAATCCGGTAATTAAAACAGGAGGCGAACAGGCTATTACTGCAATCTCCGCAGCACCTTGGGGAAGCTCGTTAGCTTGTCTTATATCTTACGGCTATATTAAAATGTTAGGGGAAGAAGGTCTGACCAGATCTACAAAAATTGCCATCTTAAATGCCAATTATATCAAAAACAGGTTAAGCGGTAAATTCGATGTTTTGTATACCGGAGAAAAAGGAAGGGCAGCTCATGAAATGATTCTAGATTGCCGTCCGTTTAAGCAGAATGGTATCGAAGTTACTGATATTGCCAAACGTCTAATGGATTATGGATTTCATGCACCTACGGTTTCGTTCCCAGTAGCAGGTACAGTGATGATCGAACCCACGGAGAGTGAAAATCTTACGGAATTAGACCGATTCTGCGACGCCATGATTTCCATTCGAGAGGAAATCGATAAAGCCTCTGCTGAGGAACCTAATAATGTTCTTAAAAATGCACCACATACGTTGGCCATGTGTACCGCCGATGATTGGAATTTTCCATATTCAAGACAATTAGCTTCTTTCCCGTTACCATTCGTAATGGAAAACAAGTTTTGGCCATCGGTTCGTAGGGTGGACGATGCCTATGGAGACCGTAATTTAATTTGCACCTGTGCTCCTATAGAAGCCTATGCAGAAGCCGAATAAACAATTCAAAACACCCATATATAAAGCCTTTTCGACAAACCGAAAAGGCTTTTTTATTCTTGACCAAAAAGCACCAAACGAAAATGGACATCGTAAATTTTACTATGCATGCATAAAAAAGCCATCCAAAATGGCTACATTGAAACAATCAACTAAACTACACTATGAACATTTCCATTACGGGAACCGGAAGTTATATTCCATCGAACACCATAAAAAACGAGGATTTTTTAAACCATAATTTTCTCAATCTTGACGGAAGCGCCTTTGAGCATGAAAACACGGTTATTATTGAGAAGTTCAAAGCGATAACGGGGATTGAAGAACGACGCTATGCAGAGCATGAACACAACACTTCCAATCTAGGTTTTTTCGCAGCGGAAAAGGCGATTGCAAATGCAGGTATCGATAAAGAAACTTTAGATTATATCATCGTTGCCCATAATTTTGGTGATTTAACCCATGGCCAAAGTCAAGGTGATACACTACCCAGTTTGGCCACAAGGGTGAAAACATCAGTTACAAATAAAAAATCCGAAATGTGTTGCCTACGACCTTCTCTTTGGATGTCCAGGTTGGTTGGAAGGTATGATTCAAGCTACCGCATTTATAAAAAGTGGTATCGCCAAAAAATGTTTGGTAATTGGTGCGGAAACACTTTCAAGGGTAGTGGATGATTTCGACAGGGATTCTATGATCTATTCTGATGGTGCCGGTGCGACCATCTTAGAAGCTACGGAAAATGGAGGCCAAGTCTTGGCCCATGAGTCGGCCACGTATGCACTCGAGGAAGCCAATTATTTGTTTTTTGGTAAAACCTATGATCAAAACGACCCTAAAACCACCAACTATATTAAAATGTACGGTCGTAAAATTTATGAGTTTGCCGTAACTAATGTTCCCAGTGCCATGGCAGAATGTTTGGATGACAGCGGGGTATCTATCGATGATATCAAAAAAATATTCATTCATCAGGCGAATGAAAAAATGGACGAGGCCATCATAAAACGTTTCTATAGACTTTACAAAAAAGAAGTACCTAGCGGTATCATGCCCATGAGTATTTCTAAACTTGGAAATAGCTCGGTCGCCACCATTCCCACTTTATTTGATTTAGTACGGAATGGAAAATTAGAAAATCAAGAAGTTGAAAAGGGAGATGTTGTTATCTTTGCTAGTGTTGGCGCAGGAATGAACGTCAATGCAATGGTATATAGAATCTGACATGTACGAAAAAACCTTTCCGAATAAACGCTTTCAACATACACTAGAATTTTTAAAAAAACACGTTAATTCATCAGAGACCATACTTGACTTAGGGGTGGATAATCCTTTTAGTGGGATCATGCGGAACGAAGGATATACTGTTGAAAATACGAAAGGTGAGGACTTAGATTTAAATTATGATTCCGTTCTAAATTCCAAAGCCGAAGTGGTCACTGCCTTTGAGATTTTTGAGCATTTATTGGCACCATTAAATATACTGTCTCAAATTAAAGCGGATAAACTAGTAGCGAGTATTCCATTACGACTATGGTTTTCACCCGCCTATCAAAGCAAGACCGACCCATGGGACCGGCATTACCATGAATTTGAGGATTGGCAATTCGATTGGCTTTTAGAAAAAGCCGGCTGGGAAATCCAAGATTCAAACAAATGGACAAATCCGGTTAACAAATTAGGAATTAGACCACTTTTACGCACGTTTACACCAAGATATTACATCGTTTACGCCACTAGAAAATAGAACCCTGTCGCATGGAATACTATGTAGTCATACCGGCACATAATGAAGAAGGATATTTAGGCGGACTGTTGGATTCCCTACTGGAGCAAACCCTCTTACCACAAAAGGTGATTGTAGTCAATGATAATTCTACGGACAACACGGAAAAAATCATTGATACCTATATAAAAAGGTCAAGTTTTATTCAAAAACTAAACACAAAATCATCCATAGAACATATGCCTGGAAGTAAGGTTATTACTGCTTTTAATAAAGGACTTGAACTATTGGATGACCAATATGATTTCTTAGTGAAGTTAGATGCAGACCTTATACTGCCTCCAGATTATTTTGAAACCCTTTCCAGCCATTTTAAAAGTAATCCGGATATAGGTATAGCTGGGGGATTTATTTATGAGCAAAACCAAAAAGGAGACTGGGAACTAAATCACCCCATGGACAAAGACCACGTTCGAGGAGCTTTTAAAGCATATTCCAAAGCTTGTTTTAAAGCCATTGGTGGACTCAAAACGGCAATGGGCTGGGACACTGTAGATGAACTCCTAGCGCGCTACCATGGCTTTGAATTATACACTAACCCCAATCTTATGGTGAAACATCTTAGACCTACCGGAAAAGCTTACAATGAAAAAGCCAAAAGGTTGCAGGGAAGCGCCATGTACACGATGCGTTATGGATTTTGGATTACCTGTATCGCCTCTTTAAAAATGGCCTATAACCATAAATCCTTTCGTTCTTTCACCAATAATATCTCAGGATATTTAGAAGCAAAACAAAAAAACAAACCTTTCTTAGTGAACGAAAAAGAAGGAGCGTTTATACGTAGTTTACGTTGGAAAAACATCAAACGAAAACTATTCAATTAAAAAAGGCCAACTGTTTCCAGATGGCCTTTTCTTATATCTTTTGTTCTTATTAGAAACCTAATTCCTTCTTAACATCAGCTAAAAGATCTTTACCCTTAGCCACGATTACACCACCTCCTGCTTGCGCATCGAGAACATAATCAAAGCCTTGAGCATTGGCCACTTTTTCTATGGCAGCTTTAGCTTTCTCAGAAATTGGGGCGAACAGTTCGCCTTGCTTTTTCTGGAATTCTTGTTGAACAGTTTGTTGGGCTTCACCAATGTTCTTTTCGTATCCTTGAAGTTCTACCGCTCTTTTCTCGTTTTCCTCTTTTGATTTGGAAGCCGCCTCGTTTTGATACTGGGTATACTTGTTACGTAATTCAGTCATTGAAGCTTGAATATCCGCATTGTAAGTTTCTTGCAATTTTTTAAGCTCGGCCTCTGCAGCCTTCATCTCTGGCATTGCAGATAATAATTGGGTAACGTCAATATGCGCAACTTTGCTTTGGGCATTTACAAAACTTGTTGTCGCTACGAACAACAATAAGGCTACTGCTATTTTCTTTACGTGTTTCATGAGTTAAAATTTAATTCTAATTTTGAGTGTTAATTTTTGATTACTACATCTATTTAAATAGTACCGTCATTATTATCTTTTTCGGTATCGCTATTTCTTTCCTTTAATTTTTCTTCGCGTTTGGCTTCTCGCTCCTCCAACAATTTCTTTCTTCTTTCTTCATACGCCTTTTTACGATCCTCTCTAAGCTTCAACTGCTCTGCTCTCTTTTCATCTGCCGTTTTTTCTTTCAAGGAATCCAACTCTGCTGCCTTGTCCAATCGCTCCTGCAATGCTTCACTAACTACTTCTTCCTCCTCAATATCACCATCATCAAAAGCATCCAGCCTATTACTATCGGCTCCTTTATCCTTAGGCTTACTGATTTTTCTTGTTCTTGCTATACCCCTTAAAATCTGATCACTGATATCGTGTCTTTTTTCGGAGTACAACATTACAACATCCGCAGATTTATCAAAAATAAAATCATACTTTTTATTGGCCCCAATTTTCTGCACCTCATTGAATACCTGATCCTGTATAGGCTGAATTAAGCGTTGCTTCTGCAAAACCAAATCTCCCTGTGGACCAAAACGATCTTGCTGGTACTCTATCATTTCCCGCTCCAATATTTGAATTTCCTCTTCACGTTCAGAAATCAACTCTGGTGTCAAAAGAACCTTTTCGGCCATCAAATCCTTTTTCATCTGCTCTACGACACTTTGCTTTTGCTCCACATCAACCTTCCAACGTTGCACCTTGGTTTCCAATTGCTCAGTAGCATCTCTGTACTCTTCCACATTCTCAAGGATATACTCCATGTCCACATAGGCAATCCTAACCCCTCTTTGTGCAAAACTACCATAGGTCATAAAGACCATCGCCATTACTGAAAGAACTTTTGTTTTCAAACTCATTATTGATATCATTTAACCCTATAGAAAATATCGTGCCAAAAATACTAAATCTTTTAAAATGAATAGATTAGCGGTAAGCACAATTAAATTTTTCAATTAAAAATTAAAACTGTTGACCAATAATGAAGTGCGTTTGCCATCCGCTAGGACCTTGTCCTGCAGATTGTGGCCTTAGATCTTCGTCAAATCCGTATCCAAAATCAATACCCAATAATCCAAATGCTGGCATAAAGATCCGCAGCCCCACACCGGCCGATCGTTTTAATTGAAACGGATTAAACTGCTGAAAATTGTTGAAGGCATTACCACCTTCTAAAAACGCAAGGCCATATATGGAAGCTGAAGGTTTTAAGGTTAACGGATATCGAAGTTCCAAGGAAAACTTATTATAGATTAAGGCTCCATCTGGGGATTGGCTACCTGATGTAAAAGGAGTAATCGATTGGTTTTCGTAACCTCTCAACTGTACCACATCCCTACCATCTAGCGTAAAGTTACCTAGCCCATCACCTCCCACAAAGAATCTTTCAAATGGTACATTACCTACTGAGCTATTATAACTACCTAAGAATCCAAACTCAGCATTACTTCGTAAGACCAATTTATCTACCAAGGTTGTATACCAATCTCCCTTAAACTTTATTTTATAATATTCCAAAAGTCTAAAACGTTCTTGATCTAAATCCTCTAATTCCCGTAATTCAGCTGGAGTAAGGGTTTGATTTTGAAGCCTCCTTTCAGCCTGTAAATCCGAAAGCTCTTCGCTTCTATCTTTTAAAGCACCAAAATCCTTATCACTGAACAATGACCAAGGGGGTGTGAATTTGGCAGTTACCTCGAAATTGGAACCACCTCTTGGGAAAATACGCCCACCTAAAGTGGCATTTCTAGAAATTCCAAAAGTATACGCTACAGAATTGGCTTTGCCGTTACCAAAATTGAATAAACCGATATTGTAGTTCTGGAAATTATATAATTGATAACTCAAAGAATGTGAAATCGTAAAGAAATCATCTGGCCATTGTACCCGTTTGGCTAAACCTGCAGTAACTCCGGTGATAGAAAACTGTCTGTCTTTTTGGGGTTACCAATCTTCCGTTTCAAAATGAGGCAGCAAACTGTTGTGTTCTTGAAAAACTTAAATTAAAACGGACCGGCTTTTTACCACCCAACCATGGTTCTGAAAAATTTAAACTATACACCCTAAACGTTCTACTTGCTTGTAAACGCAAGGCAAAGGTTTGCCCATCACCCATGGGCACCGGTTTATAGGCCTCTCCCTTAAATAAGTTTTGAATAGAAAAGTTATTGAAAGACAGTCCTAAGGTTCCAATAAAGCCACCGCCACCATAACCACCTTGAAGCTCTATTTGGCTTGATCCAGATTCCACCAAACTCCAAGCCAAATCGACCGTACCTTCATTTGGGTTTGCATTCAGCACATCTGGTTTAATCTGTTCTGCATCAAAAAAGCCTAACTGACCCAATTCACGAATACTACGAATGATATCCGATTTATTGTATTTCTGTCCGGGTCTCGTTCTAAGTTCTCTAAAAATTACGTGGTCATTCGTTTTATCGTTACCCGATACCGTAACATGATTTAAAAAGGTCTCTTTACCCTCAATAATCCGTATTTCAAAATCAATGGTATCATTGGCAGCAGAAATCTCTACTGGATTTATGGTTGAAAACAGATAACCATTGTTTTGATACAAACTGGTTAAATCTTCAGGATCTGGCTTGGAATTATCCGCAATTCGTTCCCTTAACAAAACTCCGTTATAGGTAGCTCCTTTTTTAATCCCCAACACCTGACTCAGTTGACGATCCGTATAAACGGTATTACCCACAAAATCAATGTTACCGAAGTAATACTTATCTCCTTCTTCAACTTTTATTTTAAGGTCGATATTATTTTCATCCAACTTTATAATGGTGTCAGAAATTACACGAGCATCCCTAAAACCATTTTCAGCAAATTTATCTACCAAAAGGCCCAAATCCTCTTGATAATCCTCTTCAATATATTTCGATTTTTTCCAGAAACGACCGAATCGTTTTTGTTTTGTGCTCTTCAGCGCCTTTCTCAACTTTTTGTCCGATAATTCTTGATTACCTTCAAAAGTGATATTCTTGATTTTTACCTTATCACCTTTTTTAACATTTACCACCATGCTACGCGCATTGGTATCCGAAGTATCTTTTGCAGTAGCAATATTCACTTGGGCATTTAAATACCCCTGTTTTTTATACTTATTGGCAATATAGTTCTTGGAGTTTGAAATAAGACTTTCGGTGATTTTCTTACCTTTTTTTAAGTCGGTATCCTTAATAAGGTCATCCACTTTACCTTTTTTAACCCCATAAAAAGTAACATTGGTAAGGGTTGGTCTTTCGATAATATTCAATTCTAAAAAAACGGTATTACCTTCAATATTGGTAATATAGAATTCAATTTCGCTAAAAAGCTCAAGGCCCCAAAGTTTTTTGATGACCTCACTTATTTGTTCTCCAGGAATGACAATGGGTTGCCCTACCCTTAGACCTGTATATGTTTTTACGGTTTGCTCGTTATAACTTTCCAGTCCGGTTACATCCAAACCTCCTAGAATATAACTTTTACCGTCTTCATAGGAAGGATCCTGTGAAACGGCAATGAGCGTAAATAAAAATAAAAGGGTGGTTAAAAAATGGTTCAAGGATATGAACCTGATCATATCTTTACGTAAGTTGTTCGCTAGTTTTTCCAAATCTTCGTTCTCTGTTCTGGTAATTTCTTATGGCCTCTACCAAATGATTCTCTTTAAAATCGGGCCAAAATACGTCAATAAAATATAATTCTGCGTACGCTATCTGCCATAATAAAAAATTGCTGATCCGATGTTCTCCACTAGTACGGATAAGCAAGTCTACGTCTGGCAAATTATGCGTGTAAAGATGGTTATTAATAATGGTTTCGTCAATATTTTCAATTGAAATTATATTATTTTTAACTTTGGCACTTATCGCTTTTACAGCGGATTGAAGCTCTTCACGGGCACCATAGCTCAAAGCTAAAGTAAGGGTCATACCCGTGTTATCCTTAGTTTTATCCATTACCTCAACGAGCTCTTTGTAAGCTTTGGTAGGCAGTGCATCTATATTACCAATAGTATTAAGACGTATGTTATTCTTGTTAAAAGTTTTAAGTTCTTTTTTCAAGGATGAAACCAATAACCGCATTAAGGTTTTTACTTCAACCTTTGGTCGGTTCCAGTTTTCTGTAGAAAAAGTATAAAGCGTTAAAAAATCAATTCCTATTTCAGCACTTTTCTCCACTACTAGCCGAACGGTCTGTACACCATGTTCATGTCCAAAAACCCTGTGCTTACCTCTCTCTTTAGCCCACCTACCGTTTCCGTCCATTATAATGGCAAGGTGTTTAGGCAGGTTGGTGTTATGTAGTTGGTCTTCGTTGTTCATTTATTGTATTACTCAAAACAATCCATACATGGTTTTCTACCAAATGTATAGGTCAATGTAAGACCGGAAAAAACATACCAGTCGTCACTAAAAATATTACCGAATTGAAATTCTTCGAAATTGGAACCCACTGGATTACTAGCATCCAAATTATCAGTAAATGTATATCTCGCTCCTATTTCAGCTCCAAAAATAAGAAACTGATTGATACGATACTTCATTCCTACAATCATTGGTATCGCAAAGGAACCATCTTTTTGGCCTGTTTTCTGAAGGACTCCCCCATTAAAATAATCGTAATCGTACCTAAAATAGGTGACACCGGTGTATAAATAAGGTGAAAAAGCGGGACCCAATTTATGCAAATTATACTCAAGAAAATTAAACTCCAAACCCAGAGAACCTTCCAAAACCGAGTTATCGACCACATATCCTCTTTGCTGTCTCGCCGTTGAAGATGACTTTGTATCATCGGCAGAGAATTGACCGTACATGATACTACCACGCCATGCATAGCGTTTGCTTTTGTTCCATTTGAACAATCCTCCAAAAGCGACATCAGACGGTAAGATATAATTCCCTCTTCCCACATCTGATATGGTATTAGCACCCCCCACAAAAAGACCTACCTCATAGGTTTGCGCAGAAAGTATGCTTGTTGCTATTATAAAAAAGAATAACGTTAAATAACGCATATTACAGAAATGTCAAATTAGTAATTCTTACAAAACTTTGAGCATATTACTCACACATGGTAAACAGTATTTGGGGTCGAATATTGTTTTAAATAAGACTCAATTTCGCCGATCCTCTCCCCAAAGTAATTTATTACGAAGTGTTTTTAGAAAACTTTCTGAAGTATACTCTATCATATTAATTGAAAACGGAGCCTTTCTTATGGTAATTTCCTCCCCATTTTGGAGAGAGGCGATTCTAGAATCAAGCGAAACCAGGTGATTATCTTCGCGACCAGAAACTTTTAGCCGGATAACCGTTTCGTCCGATATCACCAAGGGCCTAGCATTAAGATTGTGAGGTGCTATAGGTGTCAATACAAGTGACTTGGCCGTAGGCACGATAACCGGACCACCGCAACTTAAAGAATATCCCGTTGACCCAGTAGGCGTTGAAATGATGAGTCCGTCTGCCCAGTAACTGGTCAAATATTCATTGTTCAGAAAAGTTTCTACGGTAATCATAGAGGTCGTATCCTTTCTACTTACCGTAATCTCATTCAATGCAAAATTTAGATTTCCAAATTCGTGATCCAACTTTTTAGTGTTCAATTGCACCAAACTACGTGCGACCACCGTAAACGCACCTTGCTTGAATTCCTGCACTACCTTTCTAACATCTTCCTTCTTAAAAGTAGATAGAAATCCTAACCTTCCTGTATTTACACCAACAATTGGAATACCTAAATCCCTAACAAAAGTAGTTGCCCTTAGAATGGTACCATCACCACCAAAACTAACGAACATCTCGAAACTTGAATCGAGTCCGCCATCAATTGTAAATGTTTGATAATCACTTGAACCTTCGGTATTTCTGTATAATTCGTAGAATTCACTTTCAATACACACCTCTGCATTTTCCTTTTGAAGCTCATCAAGCAATTCGATGAGATACTCAATGGCATTATCTTGATATGTTTGTCCGTAAATAGCGACTTTCATACTAGACATTTAGATATTTATCCAAATAATCTGAACGGTTTTTTAGATCTTCCAAGAATTCGTCATCACTGTTCCCAAAAAGGATATGGTAATTATACCTCCTAAACGTTTGCACCACTTTATTATAATTATTCGTGGTAATCTTTAGGGTCACTTGAATAATATCATTTTGGGTATCGGTAATAAAACCTCCGATCAACCTTGCATTGTTACTTTCCACAATTTGGGCAATCTCACTAAAGGAATAATCATTGATTCCTGTAGCTACCACTAAAATACTTCCGGGGTCCGTAAAGAATGGAGTATCTATAAAAACAGCAACGATATCGGTTAAATCATAATATCCAACCACCGTTCCTTTTTCATTTAATATGGGTAATAGATTGGCCTCGTTCCTTGCAAATGCCTCTAGGATATCTAGCCAATTGGTTTCCTCCCTCACATAAAAATTATCCAACTCGTAGCGAAACTCCTCAATCATTACATCGGCAGGAACCGTTTCGATATCATTTTCAGAAAATACCCCCAAAAAATTGCCATTTTCCTCGATGGCCACATGGGAATAGGTGTTCTCTTTAAAAAATTCCAGCACTTTCTGAAAAGTATCCGTAATCTTAAAAACAGGAATCGTAGTAATGATGTGTTCTTGAATGTGCATAGATTCGATTATAACGCAAATTAGTAATTAATAATATCAAAAGGCGTGCCTTATTTGTATTTTTGGACCTGTTACACAGAAAATGGACAAGATGACAAAACTAAGCGTTAATGTAAATAAAATTGCCACCCTTAGAAATGCAAGGGGAGGAAATGTACCCGATGTTTTAAAGGTTTCCAAAGATTTGGAAGCTTTTGGCGCACAAGGCATTACAATACACCCTAGACCAGACGAACGGCATATACGGTATCAAGATGCGCGTGACTTAAAAAGCATTGTGACCACAGAATTCAATATTGAAGGAAATCCGGTACCAAAGTTTATCGATTTGGTTTTGGAAACGAAACCAGACCAAGTGACACTCGTACCAGATTCCATAGACGCCATTACTTCAAATGCTGGCTGGGACACTATAAAACACAAAGATTTCTTAATCGATGTTATCAAAACCTTTAAAGAGGCCGGTATTCGCACCTCTATTTTTGTTGACCCAGACCCAAAAATGATCAAGGGAGCAAAAGCCACTGGTACTGATCGCATTGAACTTTACACGGAAAGTTACGCAAAAGGCTATTTAGCGGATAAAGCAAAAGCCATTCAACCCTTTATTGAAGCGGCGAATTGTGCCAATGAATTGGAGCTAGGTATTAACGCAGGTCATGACCTAAGTTTAGACAACATTCAATATTTTGGACAACAAATCCCTAATTTATTGGAAGTTTCCATAGGTCATGCATTAATATGTGAAGCACTCTATCTTGGATTGGATAATGTAGTGAACATGTATTTACACAAATTAAAATGAATCAAATCTTAAACTCCGTAATTTTAGGCGAAGGAAAACCGCTATGTATTTTACATGGGTTTTTGGGCATGCTAGATAATTGGAAAACATTAGGTACGCAATATGCCGAAAATGGTTTCTGTGTTCATTTGATCGATCAACGAAACCATGGAAAAAGTTTTCATTCTGAGGATTTCAACTATGATATCTTGGCCGATGATTTAAAGTGTTATCTAGAATTCCATAATATAGAAAAGACAAATTTAATTGGACATTCCATGGGCGGGAAAACAGCCATGCAATTTGCATGTTCGTATCCTGAAAAAGTTGAGAAATTATTGATTGCTGATATTGCCCCAAAATACTACCCTCCACATCATCAACAAATTATTGATGGTCTAAATGCGATTAAAGTAGACACCTTGACTTCCAGAACCGAAGCGGATAAGCAACTTAAAAAATATATTAGTGATTTTGGCACTCGCCAGTTCCTGTTAAAAAACCTCAATAGAACGGAGAACAAAAAATTAGCTTTTCGTTTCAATCTTGCAGTTTTAAGTGAGCGGATGGAGGAAATTGGTGAAAATATTAGCAGTTCAGAAAGTTTTGATGGTCCTACCCTATTTTTAAAAGGAGACCGGTCAGAATATGTCACAAATCAAGATACCGCAGAAATCAAAAAACATTTTCCAAAAGCTAAGGTTGAGACCATAGAAAATGCCGGGCATTGGCTTCATGCTGAAAATCCGGATCAATTTTTCGAAAAGTCCATGGCATTTTTCACTTCGGATTAAAAATAGAAAAAGTCCCTTTTACAACCACAACTCTAGATTAATGAATAATTTAAAAACGACCCAATCATGAAACTAATTTTAAGAATTTTATTAAGTGCTTTAGCCGTAATCATTTTAGCGAACATTTTGCCGAATGTATCCGTAAATTCCTTTATGACCGCTGTTATTGTAGCCGTAGTTTTAAGTTTATTAAACCTTATCGTAAAACCTATTCTGGTTATTTTAACCTTACCGGTAACCATTGTCACTCTTGGCCTTTTCTTATTGATTATTAATGCAATTATCATTCTGTTGGCCGATAAACTGATTGATGGATTTGCCGTGGGAAACATCTGGTGGGCATTGATTTTTAGCCTATTACTTTCGTTCTTACAATCTATCTTTTTTTCAGTGCTTAAAGATGACAAGCCAGCATAGCTTTTGATTTGAAATTCAATACTTTAAAAAATTGGTGAACTTTGCAAAATGTAGTATTTTTGCATCCCATTTTATATATGCAAATAGATTTTAAGGAATGAATATTACTAAAGAGCAGATAGACAATTTAAATGCAGTAGTTAAAGTTGCTATCACCAAGGAAGATTACCAAGATAAGGTAGATAACATTTTAAAGGATTATAAAAAGCAGGCGAACATACCTGGTTTTAGAAAAGGACAAGTTCCTATGGGTCTTATCAAAAAACAATACGGCAAAGCGGTATTAGTTGATGAGGTCAATAAACTATTACAGGACAATCTTAACAAATACCTTACCGAAGAAAAACTAGATGTTCTAGGCAATCCTCTACCTAAACAACAGGACAATTTTGATTGGGACCAAGAGGAATTAGCTTTTGAGTTTGAATTAGGACTTGCCCCAGAATTTGAGGTTGCCTTAAAAACGGACAAAGCGATTACTCAATATAAAATAGTTGCTGACGAGAAAATGCTTGATGAGCAAATTGAGCGTATTCAAAAGCAATATGGCAAATTGGTTAGTAAGGAAGAAGTTGGAAAGAACGATGAAGTAAGTGGAACTTTCACCAATGAGGCCGAAGAAATTGACAACAAGTCCATGTTGGAAATGGATAAGGTGAAAAGTAAAAATGCAAAAGAAGCCTTATTGGGCAAAAAAGTGGGTGATGTGGTTTCTATCAGCACTAAAGGTCTTTTAAAAGAAGATTATCTTTTATCAAGCGTTTTAGGGGTTGACAAAGAAAAAGCGGAAAGTCTAGATACCGAAGTTTCTTTCACGATTTCTGAAATCAACGAAAGGGAGCCTGCAGAATTGAACCAAGAATTGTTCGACAAACTTTTTGGACCTGACACTGTGAAGTCTGAAAAGGAAATGAAAGAGAAAATCAAGGAAGATTCAGAAAAGCAGTTCGAGCAGCAATCTGACCAAAAATTGCTGAACGATGTCACTGAATATTTTATTGACAATACCAAATTTGAACTTCCTGCCGGTTTCTTGACCAAATGGATTCAAACAACTGGTGAAAAGCCTTTATCCGAAGAAGAAGCAAGTGCTGAATACGAAAAATCTGAAAAAGGTTTACGCTACCAACTTATAGAAGGTAAAATTATCAGAGATAATGAGCTTCAGGTACAATTTGACGAATTAAAAGAATTCGCAAAAGGATTTATCCGTCAGCAAATGGCCCAATTTGGACAAATGGATCCAAAGGACGAAGAATTGGACAGTATTGCTGCACGTGTTCTTGGTAATCAAGATGAGGTGAAAAGACTTTCAGAACAATTAATGAGTCAAAAGCTTTTAAATCTTTATAAAGAAAAAGCGAACCTTAAACCTAAAGAAGTGACCTATGAAAACTTCGTGAAAGAAGTTTACGGATAGCTTTCGAACAATAAATTAAGTATCTTTACGGTGCCGGAAATAAATTTTTCGGCACCTTTTTTTACTATAAAATTTAGACTTACGATTTATGGATTACGGAAAAGAATTCAAGAATTTTGCAATAAAGGACCAAGGGATCAGCAGCACCTATTATGATAAAATCATGAGCAGCATGTATCCTGTAAGTATGACACCGAACATTATAGAGGAGCGTTCCATGAACGTTATCGCCATGGATGTTTACTCCAGGTTAATGATGGACCGTATTATTTTCATGGGTACTGGTATCAATGATCAAGTAGCGAATATTGTACAGGCCCAATTATTGTTCTTGGCAAGTACGGATGCCAATAAAGACATCCAAATTTATATTAATTCACCAGGAGGTAGCGTATACGCCGGTTTAGGTATTTATGATACGATGCAATTCATCAGTCCAGATGTAGCCACCATATGTACCGGAATGGCCGCTTCTATGGGAGCCGTACTTTTATGTGCAGGTGAAAAAGGAAAACGTAGTGGACTTCAACATTCAAGAGTGATGATCCACCAGCCTATGGGTGGTGCTCAAGGTCAAGCTAGTGATATTGAAATTACGGCTAGGGAAATTTTGAAGCTGAAGGATGAACTTTATGAAATAATCGCAACACATTCTGGGCAGGATATTGAAAAAGTTCGTGATGATAGTGACCGTGATTACTGGATGAAAGCAGATGAGGCCGAGAAGTACGGGATGATCGATGAGATTTTAATCAGGGAAAAGAACTAAGGTTTAGCGTCGTTGAACTAAAAAAAGAATGAAATTGAACCAAAAACGAAAATAGTTCGTTTATGGTAAAGGAAAGAGAAATTAAAGAATGGCAAAGGAAAATTTAGAGTGTTCATTTTGCGGCAGAAAAAAGCCAGAAACCAATTTATTGATTGCAGGCTTAGATGCACATATATGTGATCGCTGTATCGAGCAAGCACATGGTATTGTTGCAGAAGAATCGAAGCAAACAAAAACTAACGACCTTTCATCCGAACTGGTCCTAAAGAAGCCTCAAGAGATTAAGGATTTCTTGGATACGTTCATTATTGGTCAGGAACGCACTAAAAAAGTGATGTCCGTTGCCGTTTACAATCACTATAAAAGATTATTACAACCGTCTTCCAAAGAAGATGAAATTGAAATACAAAAAAGTAACATCATCATGGTGGGCCAAACCGGTACCGGTAAGACCTTAATGGCCAAAACCATTGCCAAGTTGTTAAATGTACCTTTAGCTATCGTTGATGCTACGGTACTGACCGAAGCTGGTTATGTAGGCGAAGATGTGGAAAGTATTTTAACCCGACTTTTACAAGCTGCGGATTATAACTTGGAAAAAGCGGAAAGAGGAATTGTTTTTATTGACGAAATCGATAAGATTGCTCGTAAAAGTGATAACCCTTCTATAACTCGAGATGTTTCTGGAGAAGGCGTACAACAAGGACTTTTAAAATTATTAGAAGGTACTGTTGTCAATGTTCCGCCAAAAGGAGGAAGAAAGCATCCTGATCAAAAGTTTATTGAGGTAAATACTGAAAACATTCTATTTATCGCAGGAGGTGCATTTGATGGTATTGATCGTGCCATCACCAAAAGATTGAACATGCAAGCCGTAGGTTATAGCGCTTCAAAAGCTGATAAATTTTTGGACGCCAATAACATGTTGCAGTATATCATTCCAAGGGATTTAAAAGAATTTGGATTAATTCCGGAAATTATTGGTAGACTACCGGTACTTACCCATATGAATCCATTGGATAAGAAAACATTAAGGGCGATTTTAACGGAGCCAAAGAACGCTATCATCAAACAATATGAAAAGCTTTTCAAGATGGACAACATCACGTTCACCATCACAGAACAAGCATTAGATTATATTGTAGAAAAAGCTATTGAATATAAGTTAGGCGCTAGAGGATTACGTTCTCTTTGCGAAGCCATCTTTACCGATGCCATGTTTGAAATGCCCAGCACTGGTGAAACCTCTTTTAAAGTAACCAAGCCCTATGCCGAAGACAAACTTTCTTACGATACCATTAAGAAGTTGAAGGCAGTATCTTAGAAATCATTTTATTTTAAAGCATAAAAAAAGCGTGGAATATTCCACGCTTTTCCATTTTCATAATATATGGTGGTTACTAAACCACTTTCTTTAGAGCTGCCGGAATTTGAGTTACTTGTTGTAACAAATCCAACGAAACTTTTTGAATAATTGTATCATCAGTATATAGGGAGTGACCATAGTTCGATGCGATTTCCAAATCAATACCTAACCTATTGGCCCAATCATCACTTGGCCTGAACTCATCCTTAGAACCGTAAAGTAATTGAAAGTTTACTGCAGGCTTAGCGTTAGTATGTCTTATTCTTGTAGGAGAAACACCGTACAATGATTTAACGGGTAATCCTTTTTTAGCTGCTTCCCATACAATAGTAGCACCGGTACTAAAAGCTAAATAATAACAAGGTGTTTTTTCTTTTTTCAAAAGGTGGGCGACTGCCGTCTCAATTCCACCTTCAAGAAATGCGTTATGCACATTTTCTTCAGTTTGAACAACAATGTCCAAATTGGCTAATTGCTGACTGTCATAAAAGGTAATATCAAAATACTGTTGTAAATATCCTAAATAAGAGGTAATCCACAGCCCTTTCTTAGCGCCCCACATATCGGAAACGATCACTAATTTTTCTGCCATAATTTTTGATTTAATAAATATTGGTTAAGCTTTACCTGAGCAATTTCATTCTAAAGCTAGACTTATTACTATTTAATTGTTTATACGTAGGAATTGTTCGACGTAGTCACAATTTTTAGTTAAACACAGAATATATTTTTCAAAAAGAAAATATAATTCTGCTTCAAATTTAAGTCAATAATTAGACAGAGAAGAGTAAGCAACGCCTACTAAACCGATAAGGATATTAAAATTTTTAAATAAGCACGTTTACCCGTTCATCTTTAAAAGCTCCTCTACATAGTCCCTTTTATTCGATAATCTTGGTATTTTATGCTGACCACCAAGTTTGTCATTGGCTTTTAACCAATCGTAGAATAAATCCTTTCGTGCCCTATGAACCTTTGGCCTTCTAAGGGTTATATCAAGATTACGCTTGGCCTCATAATCAGAATTAAGGGATTTTAAGGCAGCATCAAATTTATCGATGAAGTCTTCAAAGTGCTCAGGTGGTGTCCGGAACTCCATAACCCACTCGTGGGCTCCCTTTTGATTTCCTTCCATAAAAATAGGTCCAGCAGTATAATCCTTGATTTCAGATTTGGTTGCACTACAAGCTATGCGCAATGCTTCTTCAGCGTTCTCAATGATTAATTCCTCGCCAAAAACATTAATATGGTGCTTGGTTCTACCCGTTACTTTAATTCGGTACGGACTTTTGGAGGTAAAACGTACCGTATCTCCAATCTTATAGCGCCACAGACCAGAATTGGTGGTGATGATTATTGCGTAATTTCTATTCAGTTCTACTTCCCATAATGGTATGGTTTTTTCGTAGGTTTTGCCGTCGCCATCAATCATCGGAACAAATTCATAAAAAATTCCATAATCCAACATCAACAAAAGATCATCCGCATCGTTCCTATCCTGTATGGCAAAAAAACCTTCAGAAGCATTATAAATCTCATAATACTTAAAGCTATTTCTTGGAAGTAATTTTTTGTATTGCTCTTTATAAGGACTAAAACTTACCCCGCCATGAAAATAAACTTCTAGATTATCCCAAATTTGAAACAAACTTTCTTTACCTGTTTCTTCCAAAACTTGGTTCAATAATACCAACATCCACGAAGGAACACCCGCTAAGCTCGTCACATTTTCCTGCGTACTTTCATGAATAATGGCCTTTAATTTACTTTCCCACTCACTCATTAAAGAGACTTTGTTGCTGGGCGTACTACTAAACTCTGCCCATAGGGGCATATTATCTATTAAAATAGCGGATAAGTCCCCAAAAGAGGAACCATTATCCTCATAGAGTTCCTTACTACCACCCAAACGCAAACTCTTCCCCGTAAACAATTGGGAATTTTCATTATTG
The DNA here is from genome assembly GCA_963842105.1 of uncultured Flavobacteriaceae bacterium. Taxonomy (GTDB): domain Bacteria; phylum Bacteroidota; class Bacteroidia; order Flavobacteriales; family Flavobacteriaceae; genus Maribacter. The sequence continues at coordinate 144,259 of CAWJFH010000026.1, read as the reverse complement.
TTCAAATAGAGACAGAGTAAATCCTTACTCGATTTATAATGGCAATCCTCCAAGGCTTCATTACTTACAGGAATAAACTTGCTCTTGGCATTGGTGGTACCACTACTTTTCGCGAACAGTTTTACTTTGGTGGGCCAAAAAAGATTCTGCTCTCCTCTTCGGGTTCTTTCAATAATGGGTTCTATTTCCTCGTAAGTAACGATTGGGAGTCTTTCCTTGAAAATTTCGTAATTTTCAATGGACTCAAAATCATATTTTATACCGATTTCAGTATCCTCCGCAAATTCCAACAACTGCAACAATACCTCTTCCTGTACCTCCTCTGGGTATTTTAAAAAAAGTTCAATCTGATGAAAGCGTTTTTTTAAGAGCCAAGAGGCAATTGAATTAAATAAGGGAATTGGCATTTATGGGTATCTTTGTGCTGCTAAAAATAGCGTATCTACTCATCATTTTCAAATACATTATGCAATACGAAGGCGTACTTAAAAAAATGCAGACTGAAATAGGAAGTCCAATTCAATATTATCTATTGTTCGAATCGGATTTTTTAAACGTGAACCAGATTTTAGATAAGGAACTAAAAATCGATTTTATAAAATTCCAATGTTTGAATTGCGGTAATGACAGACCCATTTATAGACAAGGTTTTTGCAAGACTTGCTTTTTTGAAATACCCTCCGCTGGAGATTGGATTATGAGGCCAGAGTTAAGTACGGCGCACTTGGACCAAGAAGATCGCGACCTAGCCTACGAGAAAAAAGTACAGTTACAGCCACATATTGTCTACTTGGCAAATTCTAGTAATGTTAAAGTGGGTGTTACCAGGAAAGGTCAAGTGCCTACACGATGGATAGACCAAGGTGCCCATGAAGCCATTGAAATTGTAGAAGTTCCTAATAGATATTTAGCAGGTATTACCGAAGTTGCCCTAAAAGACCATGTAGCGGACAAAACCAATTGGCGCACCATGTTGACCAATACGATTGTGGACGAGAACTTACAGGAATGGCGAGATAAACTCAAAAAGTATATTCCGGAAGAGGCCCTACCCTATTTTCTAGAAAATGCCCTGGAAACCAATTTGGAATTTCCAGTGTTGCAATATCCTGAAAAAGTTAAAAGTTTGAATCTGGATAAAACTCCCTCTTATCAGGGAAAACTTAAAGGTATCAAAGGTCAATATTTCCTCTTTGAAGACAATACCGTCTTTAATGTAAGAGGAAGTGAAGGCTATTATGTTGGCCTAACCATTAGTTAACGGTATCCTTTTTCTTTTTACCTAAAAGCCCACCTAATATATCCTTTGCTTTTTCCTTGACCACTTCCTTTTCCGTTTTGACAGGAACGGAATCCGTTTTAATAGCAATAGAATCCTTTGGTTTTTTAGTGCCTAAAATTCCACCTAGAATATCTTTGGCTTGTTCCTTGGCATCTGTTCCTGTTTTAGTGGTATCCGTCTTGGTTTGATTACCACTCAAAATTCCACCTATCAAATCCTTGGCTTTATCCGTTCCTTTATTAATTAATTTTTGTTTTTCAATTTCAATCAACTTCGTAGTTAATTGCTTTACGCCAGTGGTTAAATCTGTCGTTACTTGAGGACTATTGTACATTCCTCCAATATTTGCAATTACGGGAATGGTCAAGTTTTCCAAAGCACTATCGTCAATCCTAGCAATCAACTTATTAATTTCGGCACCCAAATATTTAGCAGGCACTTGGAGTGTAGCTTTATAGTTTAATTTGCTATCAAACGTATGACTACCGTCCACATTTATCGCGATATCCTTATAGTTAATGGTAAAGGGTTTAACGGCCACTATTCCATCTTTAAAGGAAAGTGATGTTTTCAAATCCTTTAAGTTCAATTGCTTTAAATCGATAAAATCCAATTTGGTGAAAAGTGCATTTAATAACGGAGCAGATTCGGTATTGATATCCTCGGTCATTACATCGGCAAAAAGGTCGCCGCTTAGTGATAGTAGATTTGGCAATAACTCATCATTTAAATTACCGGACAAACTAATATCAGTATCTAATTTTCCCTGTAATATTTTTGCAATAGGCGCCAAAGTCTTAAATAGTTCGAGGGATTTAAAGGTTTCGCTAATCCCTAACTGATTTAAATCCAATTTCATGGCGAAAGTTGGGACTTCATTTTTAGTGGAAACTTCACCGTTAAACGCCATTTTACCACCGAATAGTCCAGAGGTCATATTACTCAAGGTTGCCGTTTCATCCTTAATTCGTAATTGACCGCTCACATTCTGCAGTACGATATCGTCATATAAGACCTGACCCGCTTGCGCATTAATAGTGGCATCCAGGAAGGAAGGAATTTTAATCTTTTCAGTGGACGTACTATTGGTGCTTTCTGAAGAGTTAGACGTGGTAGCCTTAACATCGGTCTCTGCCACCATAAAATCGTTCAAGGCAAACGTATTTGATTTTAGATTAAATTCCCCTTCTACAACTTCATCATTGAACATAAAACCTAACAGGTTATTAATGGTACCTGTAGCATCAAAATCGGTTTTTCCCGTTGTGCCATTTAGACTATTTAGCGTAACCGTCTTCGGATTAAACGTAAGTTTAGCTGTCGTAAACTTTACAGGATTCGCAAGCTCAGCAGAATTGTACTCAAAATTATCCACGCTTAAATTACCTGTGGTATTGGTTTTCTCATATTGCTTCTTCTCTACGGATGCCATATCGAAGGAAGTAGTAACATCAGCCTTTAAAAGCCCTTTTAAATCATATTCTGCAGGAACCGGATAGGCTTTGGAAATATTAGCCAAATGCATGATACCATCTACATGAGCTTTTACTTTGGTATTGCCCATCAAATCAGAAATCTGGGAAGTAAGATTGAATTTATCCTCATCGATCATGAACGACGCTTTATTGACATCAACATACGTATCTTCCGTAATTCCTGTTGTATTATTAATCAAGATATCCAAAAACACATTTCGAACGGTTTTGGGCAGGTCTGGATATTTAAAGGAGGCATTGTCAGATTTGATTTCGATATTGAATTTAGGAATGTGAACATCATCAACGATTCCATTAAAATTACCATTTAAAGTAAAATCACCTGTAGTGGTAACATCCTCAATATTTTTGGAATATTCCTCAGGAATAACGCCTAAGAAATTTTTAAAATCTGATGACGGGGTTTTAAATGTGATATCCACTTCTTGACTATCATCGTTCACGATAACATAGCCATCAAATACCAATGGCAATTGATTCACCATAGCATCATTTTTCAAAAAGGAGTATTTACTCTGGTTTAAATCAATACCTATTAAGGCATCCAATACCACTTTATTCTTGTTCAGATAATTAACACTATCCATCTCGAAAGAAACCAAAGCATTAGTTTTAGTATCCAATTCTGATGTAGAAAGGGATAAATCACCAGTCCCAGAATGCTCAATATCATCTACCATTAAGGTAATACCTGTGGACTTATCTGTATAATGTACTCTAGAATTTGAGATTTGGTACGATTGCAAATCAAAAGAAAATCCATCAGTAGTACTGGCAGGTTCCTCAACCGTTACCGTTTCAGATGCCATGGCAATGTCATAATTGGCATTTTCAGATTCATCGATAACGACATTAAGAAATGCACCTTCCAAATTGAAATTTTTTACGCCTATTGGTTCATTGGCACCTTTAAAAAGTTCCATAATACCCATTGTCAACCCAAAATCGTTCGCCTTAAACAAGGTGTCGCCCTCAAACGGAGCCTTATTAATCAAAACTACATCCTTAAATTGAACTTCAGCATTTGGAAAACTACTGAATAGGCTTAAATCCGCATCAGAAAAATCTAATGTAGCATTAACATTCTTATTCACGTTATTCTTGACGATATCCCCAATTTTGGCTTCCAAGAAAAAAGGTGCCGCAATTAGTAAGGCGATAATTAAAATAACAATAACCCCAACAATCTTTAATATTTTTTTACCCATAATCTAATTCTATATCTTAATTACTATTCAACATCCTCCAGCATTAATTCCTCACCAGCGGCCAATCCAAAACGCTTTCTCATTATATATACGAAGAAATAGAGAAAAGGAGTGTCAAAAAATGCTATAAAAATCTTAAAAATAAAACCACTAACCACCAGACCAAAGAAAAGGTCCCAAGGAAGTACCTTGAAAATACATAAAAGTCCTACCACGGTAAACGTATCCAAGAACTGTGAAAGAAAAGTGGAAAAGTTATTACGCAACCATAAATATTTTCCTTTCGTCAAGTTTTTCCAAAAATGATAAATAGCGACATCCACATATTGCGCCAACAAATAGGCAATCATAGAGGCTAAAACCGCTATTGGTGACAAAGCGAAAACTTGGGTAAATGTCGCGTCATCTATTGGTGAAGAAGGAATGGCCGGAACCACCTCTGCCAATAAAATGATTCCCATAGAAAAGAACGAAGCAAATATACCGGCAGTTACAATTTGATTGGCCATTTTACGACCATAAATCTCAGATATTAAATCCGTAATCAAAAACGTAATGGGGTATGGCAAAATACCAACGGATACCTCAAAAAGGGAAACGTCAAACACAGTAAATTCCCCAAACGGATTCCAATAAAAAAATTTTTGGAAAATTAGATTGGAAACCACTAGGGAGGTAATGAACAAGGCTCCCAAATATAAGTAGATAGTACGGGCTAATTTTTTATCCTTAACGGTCATACGCTATTTGATATCCAATGTAAAAGGCATTTTGGCCTGTATACCCTTTCGCTCTTCAAACGCTTTAACTTCCTTTAAAATACGAAAGGCCTCATCCCCTATTTGAGCCTTTACCAAGTTATCCTTGATTTTTATCGAAGCACCTTCCAAATCCTCCATAAAACGCTCAAATCCACTCTTGTATTTTGGGAATTTTTTGATTCCGTAGGTATCCAACTCCGCCATCTCTGCAGCACTCGCAATAGCATCGTCCAAATTACCCAATTCGTCTACCAAACCAATATTCAAAGCTTCTGTACCGCTCCAAACCCTACCTTGGGCCACACTATCCACTTCTGCCATGGTCATGTTCCTACCTTGTGAAACGCGTTGTAAAAAGGTTTGATAGGTATCCTCTATACTTTCTTGCACCTGATTTTTAAAACTTTCCTGCATCGGTTCAAATAAAGAATAATCAACAGAATTTTTATTGGTTCCTACTTGTTCTGCATTTATCCCAATATTATCAGCGAGTTCGCTCATATTGGGGACTGCACCAAAAACACCGATAGAACCGGTAATGGTAGTTGGCTCTGCAAAGATTTTATCGGCCCCAGCGGCAATATAGTATCCACCGGAAGCAGCCACATTACCCATAGAAACAACAACTGGTTTAATTTTTTTGGTCAGTTCGATTTCCCTCCAAATAATATCAGATGTCATCGCACTACCTCCAGGAGAATTCACCCTAAGCACAATCGCTTTTACCTTATCATCTTCCCTTGCCTTGATTAAAGCTTCATTAATAATTCCCTGACCTATAACATCTGGACCACCTTCCCCGTAGAAGATTTCCCCTTGGGCAAAAACCACAGCAATTTTACCGTCTCCGGATTTTAATGTTTTCTTATTCGAATACTTTACGTATTCATCCAAAGTACTGTAATTGATATCCGTATTTTCGTCAAGGTCAAGTCGCTGTGCTAATTTGGACTCATACTCATCATAAAAAAGGACATCATCGATTAGTCCGCTTTGCTTAGCGTACTTTGGCATTCTACCACCTAGAGTATCCGCAATTATATTAAGATTTTCTTTGGATATACCACGGTTTAACGCAATTTCATCCACCATGGATGACCATAAGGACCCCAATAATTCAGACAACTGAGTTCTATTGGCTTCGCTCATGGAATCTTGTAAATAGGGTTCAACCGCACTTTTATATTTACCGTGACGAATCACTTCCATTTTAACGCCAGATTTTTCCTGTAATTCCTTCAAGTAAAGGACTTCTGTAGACAAACCTTTAAAATCTAAAACACCTACCGGATTCAAAAAGATGGAATCCGCAACACTTGCTAAATAATAATCACGTTGCATGTAAAAATCTGCATAGGTATAAATAAATTTACCATCGGATTTAAAATCCTGTAACGCCTGTCTAATGGCTTGGGTTTGTGCAAGACCAGCGATAATAAAATTATTATTGATACTGATGCCTTTAATACGATCATCCGTTTTCGCCACCTCAATCGCCTGGATGATCTCATCCAATCCTTGTGACTGCTCAAAAATTCCAGAAAAAGGATCTAGTTCATTGGTACCCACATAATCGGAAATTGGTCTTTGCAATTGTAATTCAAGTATGCTGTTATCCTTTACCGTAACATCATCTTCCGTATTGCCCAAAAGGCTAACCAAAATAAAAAACATCACGAAAATGATTCCAAAAGCAAATAAGGTCCCAAGAATGGATGCTAATAAATTTCTTAAAAAATTCATGTAATTCTTTCTTTTAAATAGTCGACAAAGATAACCAATGTGGATATGTTTTGTTTATTTTGTCGCAATATTATGGGAGTATACAAATCAGCATTTTTATCCATTGGCAGTAATTTAGGAAACAGGGAATACCTGTTGCAAAAAGCTATTTTTGAAATAGGCCAAAAAGCAGGAGAAATTAGGCAAGTTTCAGGGATTTACGAAACACCGGCATGGGGTTTTGAGGGAGAAGATTTTCTAAACGCCTGTTTAGAGATTCAGACCTTACTAACTCCCGAAGCGCTTCTTGAAGAACTTTTAGCGATAGAAACCATATTTGGCAGGGAAAGAACACCAGACGGAGGTTACTCTAGCAGAACCTTAGATATTGATATCATCTATTTTGAAAAGGAAATCATAAAAACCGACACCCTTGTTGTCCCGCACCCGAAAATGCAGAACCGTAGATTTATCCTAAAACCACTGGCGGACATCTCTCCACAATTCTACCATCCTATTTTAAATAAGGATACCCGAAACTTATTGCAGGAGTGCAGTGACAAAAGTAAAATAACTAAACAGGTCAAAAAACTATTCAAAAACCGACATACGCTTTTCGCAGGTTTAGAATATGTAGCCATTGAGGGAAACATTGGCGCGGGAAAAACGACTCTGGCCACAAAGATTTCAGAGGATTTTAATGCCAAATGTATTTTAGAAAGGTTTGCAGAAAATCCTTTTCTACCTAACTTTTACAAGGATCAAGCTAGATATGCTTTCCCATTAGAAATGTCTTTTTTAGCAGACCGCTATCAACAATTTACAGAGGACACCAATCAAATGGATCTTTTCAAAAGTTTTATGGTAAGCGATTATGATATTTACAAATCGCTCATTTTCGCCAAAGTAACCTTACAGCAAAATGAATTCGAACTGTATAGGAAAGTGTTTAATTTCATGTACAAAGAAGTCAAAAAACCAAAAATTTACGTGTATCTCTATCAGACCACGGAACGGCTACTTCAACAAATAAAACAAAGAGGAAGGGACTACGAACAAAATATAGAACTATCCTATCTGGAACGTATTAACCGTGGTTATTTTGATTTCTTAAAAACCTACCCGAAAGAAAATCAGCTTATTATAGACGTAACAGCATTGGATTTTGTTAGCAAAAAGGAAGATTACGAAACTGTCATCAGTACAATTGAAGATTTTGCCCTTAACCTTTGAGTCCATTAGAAAATACCCCAAATATTTGCACAACTTAAAAGGATTTGCTTTCTTGCGTAGGCTAAAAAGCAACTAACTAACTCAAACTATACTGAAAACCTGGTCTATGACCAGGTTTTTTTATGCGTTTAATTTACTCCAGCAATCCCAAACAACGACCCCAACACTTACGGCAATGTTCAGGGAATGCTTGGTTCCAAATTGCGGTATTTCCAATACCTCATCGCTTAAAGAAACCACATTTTGGGCAACCCCTTTTACTTCATTTCCAAAAATGAAAACTTGTTTTTTCTGTTTAGAAGGCTGATACTCATTCAACATCGTAGCCTTTTCAGCCTGTTCAACTGAAATGATTTGGGCGCCTTCAGATTTGAGTTTTTCAATAAGGCTCCACTATTTCTTCCACATATTCCCATTCCACACTATCCGTAGCCCCAAGTGCCGTCTTATGAATATCTTTATGTGGAGGTTGCGCAGTTATACCACAGAGATATATTTTTTCAACTAGGAATGCATCGGCCGTTCTAAAAACAGACCCAATATTATTCAGACTTCTAATATTATCCAGTACCAAGATGATTGGTGATTTATCTACTTGTTTGAACGTATCCACATCCAATCTATCCAATTCCTCATTTCTTAATTTTCTCATATATCCGTTTAACTACTAGATCAAGTTTAAGTTTAGGGAAACTTATCCTGAAATATCAACAATGATTTCAAAACCATTGATAAAATTATACTTTCGTGAAGGTGCAAAATTAATGAGATATAGACGAAGTGGCGGATAAAAACAAAACAAAAAAGGTGACCCCTTTAATGAAGCAGTATAATAGTATCAAGACCAAATATCCTGATGCATTATTGCTATTTAGGGTAGGTGATTTTTATGAGACCTTTGGAGAGGATGCGGTTAAGGCTTCCCGAATCTTGGGCATCATTCTAACCAATAGGAATAACGGTGGTGAACGCACAGAATTAGCCGGTTTTCCACACCATTCCCTAAACACCTATCTGCCTAAATTGGTAAAAGCAGGTCAGCGAGTAGCTATTTGCGACCAACTGGAAGACCCCAAACTAACTAAGACCATTGTCAAAAGGGGGGTCACGGAATTGGTTACCCCTGGGGTGGCCATGAACGACGATATCCTTAGTGCAAAAAGCAATAATTTTCTTTGTGCCGTGCATTTTGGCCGAAAAAAAATAGGCATTGCTTTTGTTGATATTTCCACCGGTGAGTTTTTAACCTCAGAAGGCACGGAGGAACAAATCGATAAATTGCTACAAAATTTTGCACCCAATGAAATTTTGGTTTCCAAAGCCCATAAAAAAGAGTTTGCCGAAAGCTTTGGTACTAATCTACATCTCTTCCTTTGTGAAGATTGGGTATTTCAGGAAGATTACGCCCTTGAAAACCTGACCTCACATTTTAAAACCAAGACTTTAAAAGGATTTGGTTGCGACCATTTGACACATGGCATCGTAGCAGCAGGAACCGTTTTACATTATTTGGCAGAGACACAGCATAGGCAACTGCAACATATTACCAAATTACAACGTATAGCAGAGGACGATTATATCTGGATGGATCGTTTTACCATCAAAAATCTGGAACTTTACCATTCAACCAATACCAATGCGGTAACACTCTTAGACGTTATCGATAAGTCGATTTCTCCAATGGGCGGTCGAATGATGAAAAGATGGCTGGCTTTACCGCTTAAAAACCTTGAAAAAATAAGACGCAGACAGCAGATTGTTTCCCATCTCTATGAAGATGAGGTCACCTTGGAGAAATTTCAGCACCACATCAAACAAATGGGTGATTTGGAACGATTGATTTCAAAGGTGGCAACCGGCAAAGTAAATCCTAAGGAAGTTGTACAACTCAAAAACTCTTTGGAGGCTTTGATTCCCATAAAACAGCTAGCCATGGCGTCTAACAATACCTCATTGGCACTTACCGGAGATCAAATACATTCCTGTGATTTACTTAGGTCCAAAATAAAGGAAATGCTAAGTGAGGATGCTCCTGTGAATATTTTGAAAGGAAGCACCATCGCCAAAGGTTTTTCTGAAGAGTTGGATGAATTGAGAGGACTTGCAAAATCTGGCAAAACCTATTTGGATAAAATGCTAGCACGGGAAACGGCAGCAACGGGCATCAGTTCCCTAAAAATAGCATCTAACAATGTATTCGGCTATTATATCGAAGTACGAAACACGCATAAGGACAAGGTTCCCGCGGGTTGGATTCGCAAACAGACCTTGGTCAATGCGGAACGCTACATCACCGAAGAGCTAAAGGAATACGAATCTAAAATTTTAGGTGCTGAAGACCGCATCAATACTTTAGAACAACAATTATTTTCTCAGTTAGTGGTTTGGATGCAAGAATACATTACCCCTGTACAGAATAACGCACACCTTATCGCACAACTGGACTGTCTTTGCTCCTTTGCCCAGCTGGCAAAAGAGAACGATTACCATTGTCCAGAATTGAACGATTCTACGGACCTCGAAATTAAGGATGGCCGTCATCCCGTTATTGAAAAGCAATTACCCCTTGGAGAGCATTATGTCACCAATGACCTTCACCTTGACCGGTCTCAACAACAATTCATTATGATTACCGGTCCTAACATGAGTGGTAAGTCAGCTCTACTACGCCAGACCGCACTGATAGTACTCTTGGCGCAAATGGGAAGCTTTGTACCCGCAGAAAGCGCTAAAATTGGTGTGGTAGATAAGATTTTCACCCGAGTTGGCGCCAGTGATAATATTTCTATGGGAGAGTCTACTTTTATGGTAGAGATGAACGAAACCGCTTCCATCCTCAACAACTTATCGGAACGTAGTTTAGTGTTATTAGATGAAATAGGTAGAGGAACAAGTACCTATGACGGTATTTCCATTGCGTGGGCCATATCAGAATATCTTCATGAGCATCCGGCACGTGCAAAAACCATGTTCGCCACACATTACCATGAGCTCAATGATATGACCAATAGCTTTGACCGTATCAAAAATTACAACGTCGCTATTAAGGAATTAAAGGACACCGTACTTTTTCTAAGAAAATTAGTGCCTGGAGGCAGCGAACATAGTTTTGGAATCCACGTAGCCAAAATGGCCGGGATGCCGCAACAAGTGATTCAAAAAGCGAATAAAATTTTAAAGAAACTAGAGAAAACACATGCTAGCGGAGAAATGGAAAATCAGCTAAATAATGCCCAGAATGAAATGCAATTAAGTTTCTTCAATTTGGACGACCCTTTATTAGAAGAGATAAAAGAAGAAATCACCAATATGGACATTGATACTCTAACCCCAGTAGAGGCACTTATGAAGCTAAACGAGATTAAAAGATTGTTAACCAAGAACAAGAAAGCGACTTCCTAAAAAATTTTTTTTCTTTTGCTAAATTTTACTTTGCACTTTACAGAATTGTATTAAATTTGCACCCGCATCTTTAAATAGATGCACGTTCATAATCATGCGAAAATAGCTCAGTTGGTAGAGCGCCACCTTGCCAAGGTGGAGGTCGCGGGTTCGAATCCCGTTTTTCGCTCTGGAAAACGCTGCTTGCCAGCGTTTTTTTATTCCAATGCCAAGTTTGCTCGAGTGGTGGAATTGGTAGACACGCCGGACTTAAAATCCTGTGACCATCTGGTCGTGCGGGTTCAAGTCCCGCCTCGAGTACAAAGGGAAAGCCAAGGATTAATTTCCTTGGCTTTTTTATTACAGGTACAACATAGGTACAACAAATGGTGTTAATTTTAGTCTAATAGCTGGTTACGATTTTCATTTTAAATTCTTGGCCATATAATCTTGCCAAGTAACCAGAACATATTTTTCCTTCCCGTTCTCCGATTTTTTTAAAAATCCATATTTGTAAACAAATAGGTCCACCTCCCCTTTTTGATTTTTCCAGTAGTGGGTAAAAAAGTTAGGGTTGAAACCCAATTCCACTAACACATTGCTGCGTATCGTTACCTTTCCCCCTTTGTTATATTCTTTCAGGATTTTCCGGTTCAGTTTTAGTTGATTGTCCACTTTGTTATAGAACCGTTCCGGTCGTTCCTTTTCCTTTTGGTACTGGTAGGCACTCTTACAATGCAGGTTACAATATTTTTTATCCGTCCTACCGGTAAGTTGCTTTTTACAGTACAAACATTCATGCTGTAACCTCATTTCTATAAACTTAAGTGAATCCCTATGCGAACATTATTCGCTTAAGGTACGACTAAATCATTTTAATGATTGAAATTGCCTTTTTATCCATTAATCCAATAATATGGCTACTTCTGACACAACGCATTTAAAATCCATAACCCTTTATCATCTTATGATCAAGGGTCAAAAGATGATAGGTATCAAATTTTCACCAGATAGGCTGATACAGAATTTAATCAAAGGGCTACCCAACCCTAAATGGAGCCAACAATACAACATGGCCTATATTGAAAATACCAAGGCGAACCTTGCCATTATCTTTAATACCTTTAAGGGTGTAGTTTGGATAAACTATAATCGATTCTTGACCAACAGACCGTTGAACACCAATAATGAATCGATCGATGTGGAATGGTACCGCAATAGGAAACCTATACCCCAATATAGATGTTGTCCCGAAGAGTACCTTCTGAAACTTGAACTGAAAAAATATGCCAACAGCACGGTGCGCACTTATGTTTCGTTCTTTGAAATGTTCATCAACCATTATAAACATAAGGAACTGAACGCCATTAACGAAAGTGATATCAGGGCGTTCCTTCAAAAGCTTATCCATCGTAACGTATCCAATTCTTATCTTAACCAGGCGATTAATTCCATTAAATTCTATTATGAGGTAGTATTGGGCATGCCGAATAGATTTTATGAAATAGAACGTCCAAGAAAGGAGTCCAAGCTACCCAAGGTAATTTCAAAGGAGGAGATTATTGCCATTATCGAGAACACCAATAATTTAAAGCATAGGTGCATTGTAAAACTTCTGTATGGTTCGGGTCTTAGACGGAGCGAGCTTTTGAACCTGAAAATTTCGGATGTGGATAGTAAGCGAATGCTTGTAAAGGTAAAGGACGGTAAGGGCAATAAGGACAGGTACACTTTATTATCCAAATCTACGCTGGATGATCTTCGGCTATATTATAAGGAATGGAAACCCCAGGATTACTTGTTCGAGGGAAGAAAGGCATCGAGATATACCGCAGAAAGTGTATTGAACATCGTCAAAAAGGCAGCAGCAAAGGCAGGTATAAGAAATACGGTCACCCCACATGTATTACGGCACAGTTTTGCGACCCATCTTTTGGAATCAGGTACAGATCTCAGACAGATCCAAGTACTTTTAGGTCATGGTTCCAGCAAGACTACAGAAATATACACCCATGTGGCGACCAATACTTTCAAGAACATCAAAAATCCATTAGATTAGTATGGATAAAATAGAAATATAGTAACTTGTTACTATATACAATTGTTGTAAAACATTTACACAAACATTAATTTCAATCATAAAATAATATCTATTGGAAACAAATAATGATGGATTTGAATATGTTTACGTTGAAATTGATGGAACTGTAAGAGAACTGGACAAAGGAGAAATTGAATATTTGGAAACAAAATTCGAGCCTTCAGATGGAGCAAGACCCTATATTAAAAGTAGCTACAATCAGTTAACTCCCGACAAAAGATTTTAGGATTTCTTCACCGTGATAAGGTCCCAGAAAATATTAAAATTTCAAAAACTGAATTAAGGTTTTTAGAACTAAGATTTCCTTTTAGTATTCATAATTCTGGTCAAATAATAGAATTACCAGTTGACATTTACAGCGTTAAAGTTCTTGGCGGTTGGGAAGTTTCAATTGGAGACTTTTCGTTCTCTTTAAAAAACAGAGAAACTAATAAAATTATATCCCCGAAAAATACGGATTGGAGAGTTCAGTCATACGAATTCGGAGAAAGAGCAAAGAAAATAATGGTTCTGAATGTTCCCGAATACGGATATTATTACATTAAACTAAAAAATCAACAAGACCTAAAAGTTCGACCATCTAATCTAATTTTCACAAGATTATGGGAAAAACAGATTCCGAATCAGGATTTAAGAATTTGGATTGGATAAAAAACGTTTTACAATTGAGTAGACGGCCGTGAGTTATAAAGCCCACGGTGCGCCTCTCACACCACCGTACGTACGGGTCTCGTATACGGCGGTTCGTTTTATCAGAACTTTACACTAAGGTAGTACGCCAGCATACTTTGATAACCTCTTTTTCTTAGGCGTTCTTCAGTGATAGTAGTTCTAAGTATAGGGCTTTGGGCTACTGCCCAGGCTCCCATTCTTGTTCTACTCCAAGCATATGCTTGTCCCTGTTTTATGCCTAAACCTATGAGATTCTTGCGTTTGCGCTCCGGTTTCTTCCAATCGTGCCATATACAGTAGCGTAGTCGGTTCCGTAGCCATTCATCCAGCTTTTTAAGTTTGGTCTGTATATTTCCTAATCGGAAATTGTTCAACCACCCTTTATAGATGAGTTCTAAGCGTTGTAGCCTTTCTGATAATGATAATGGCAGCGTTTTCTTGGTAGCATACTTGAGCTTGCGTTTAAGTGTTTGCCAAGCCTGTCCGCTTACTGTTAACTGGTAGTTGCCCTTTACGCCTTTCATATATACTGGCGTAAACCTATAACCCAACACCTTGAATGTAGAAGGTCTGCGGATACCGCTCTTTGCTCTGTTGATAGGTAAATCCAGTTTCTCTTTTAGAAAAAGAAAAACCTCGTTCCCTATCGCTCGTGCAGCTGCTTTTGATTTCGTGTAAATACTGAAATCATCAGCGTAACGAATAAACTTGAACCCTCTCGCTTTTAGGTATTTGTCCAATTGGTCCAACACTATGTTCGACAGCAATGGACTTAATGGGCTGCCTTGTGGTAATCCTTTCCTGCGCTTATGCAATCGCCCATTCTTTAAAATAGGCGCACCAAGCCATTTGCGGATCAACCATAAGGTGGTCTGGCACTTGACCTTGTCATAAATAAGCTGAAGTAGTTTATAGTGTTGTACTTCATCGAAGAAACTCTTTAGGTCTATATCTACTATGTCTTGGTAGCCATCATTGATGTACCCTTGACTTTTTAATACTGCCTGTTGAAGGTTCTTCCTTGGACGGAAACCGTAACTCTCCATCTCGAAATCAAGTTCGAAATGAATCACCAATTGTTGGCTTACCGCTTGTTGAAGCCATCTATCCACTACCGTTGGCACTCCCAGTAATCTGGTCTTGCCGTTCGGCTTGGGTATCTCTACCCCTTTGATAGCTTGTGGCCTGTAGCTTTTAGAAATGAGTTGGTGCACCACTCTTGAGCGGTGGGCATCTATAAATGCCTTCAACTCTGTTGTGGGCATCCCGTCTATTCCTGCCGAACCTTTATTGCGGACTACCTTTTTACCGGCGTCGCTCAAGTTTCTGGCGGCTACTACTTTTGCTATCATTTGTACTGTTCTTGCCCTTCTAGGTATAGGCTATCGGATAAACCGATTCCTATACGAATCCAGACGTGATTTAACGTTCGGTCCTTCCTTACTCGTGAGACCTCCATTTTTCGAATGGCTCGTTTCCCGCAAGTACTATGACCTCTGCTGACTTCTCCATATAGCTACACGTAACTTTGGAGACCTCCCCAGGTAAGAACATCTTCTTTCACTCAATGCCTGTCGTATCTACATAGCTACACTTTTGGTAATCGTTGGGCGTTACAATGATGTGCTTGCTTACCCCAGTAACTATGCCTCTGTATACGATTCCTGTTCGTCAGTACCGAGTTTTGTAGTCTCGCTTTCTTCAGATGTAACCTCGCGGTTACCACCCTTGCGACTTACTAATGCTTCCAGACGTTACTCCAGCGCATAAGGGACTTACACCCTCTAAATAAATCCTTATATTGCTATAAGATAAAGATGCCCATACTGGGCACACACAAAAGCTATACGTAATGCGGGTTTCGGTGCTCAATTGAAAGTGAATGAATATTAATAAAAATATCGGTAAGCGGACAGTGAAGTGCTTATTAATCCCGCACTACGCATAGGTACTGTGTTGTCATTAATACTGAAAAAATTGCATATTTAATAAAATGTAATAACTTTGTATATACAAAATAGAGTTATGGAAACAGCAATTATTAAAATCGGGAATTCCAAAGGTTTACGTTTAAGCAAAACAATATTGGAAAAGTATAATATCAAGGACAAAGTGGAAATGATTTTGGAAAAAGGACAAATAATCCTGAAACCAATCGATAGCCCTAGAAAAAATTGGGACAAAGCGTTTGAAAAAATGAGGGAAAACAATGACGACCGCTTATTGTTCAACGATGTGTTCGAAGATGAAAACTTTGAGGAATGGAATTAAAACAATATTCCATCGTTCTCGTAAATCTAGACCCTACAATTGGCAGCGAAATCAAAAAAACACGTCCTTGTGTAATTTTATCGCCGAATGAAATCAACAAGTATTTGAACACAATCGTTGTCGCACCAATGACAACGAACCTGAAAAAATACCCGACCCGAATTCAAGTGGAACATAATGCTAAGAAAGGTATGGTTGCAATCGACCAGATTCGGACGATTGACAAATCACGGATAATAAAAAAGTTCGACCGATTAACGAAATCCGAGATTCAAAAATGTAAGAATATTATTCGTGAGACTTTCGTGGACTAAAAACAGGAACGGCATAGCATTACAGGAAAGTACTAATGACAACAAAACCTATGAACAATACGAGCTTCGAGCTTAATTAATGGTTAGTGTATTTTTATGAGGTCGCAAAATCTTTATAATTTTGCTTTAGGAAAAAAAGAACAAACAAAACAAAAAGATTTCGCTATGTGCTTGGCGGAAAGCAAACGCTAATTTGCCCCCGTAGTGTTCATAGCTCAACCGTCAGACTGCGCAAAAACATATTTTAGATATAAGCGCATTCGGATAGGTGTCCGAGAAAAAAAATCAAATACGGGATTCTCAGAGACCGGAATTGAGTTAATGCGCAGACTCCCGTTGGCCATAATTCGGTACGTTAAAGGGACATAGTTTACACTTTTTAGGTTATAATTTGAAGAATGTATTATGGAGATCAATTTAGCATATTATAGAAAACAAGATTGGAGAAAATTCTTGGAAATGATCGACGACAGGGACAGCATGCACGATACTTGGAAAGAATGGCATAAATCATATTTAATAGCAAAAAGAAACTTGACATTTTTTTTTTTTTTTTCTGGCCATCTTCGGCGTCGCCTCATACCAAAGCCCTTGTTAATCAATTGATTTTCAAGGGTTTTTTGTTTCATAAAAAATAAGTTAGGCCATAAAAAAGACAACCAAACCATAGCTTCAAATAATCCAAAGGGTATTCTCTTCTATTTAGTACCTTTAAATTTGAAACTTTGCAGATGCTCAATAAAATTTTCAGAAGTATCGGAGTGTTAATCCTCCTTTTACTTTTAGTACTTGTAACCTGTAATTACGTAGTGGTTAATTCTACGGAAGACAAAACCTACTATGATCTCAACGAAATACCAAAAAATAAAGTTGGATTAGTATTAGGAACTTCGAACCGCATTACCACCGGAGAGTCCAACCCTTATTACACCTATCGCATTGAGGCCACAGTAGCGCTTTACAAGGCAAATAAGATTGAATATATATTAGTTAGCGGTGATAATGGTAGTATTTACTACAACGAACCCAATACGATTAAAAAAGACTTAGTGAAGGCCGGAATTCCCGATGATGTCATCTTTTTAGATTATGCAGGTTTTAGGACACTGGATTCCATGGTTAGGGCAAAGATTGTTTTCGGACTCGATGATGTTACCATCATTTCACAAAAATTCCATAATGAACGGGCTATTTTTATTGCAGAACGCAAGGGATTAAAAGCTGTCGGCTTTAACGCCAGAGATATATCCACCAGTCAAGGAGCAAAGGTGCAATTAAGGGAGTATTTTGCCAGGGTAAAAGTTTTTTTAGACCTACTATTCAATACACAACCTAGATTTTACGGTGATAAAATAGAAATTAAATGATGGACTACAGAAATCATAAATAACTTATATTTATGGACACCAATCCAACCAAAAATCCATGTCCGCCTTTAAAAATCTAATTAAAAACTTAGGCCCTGGCTTACTATTTGCAAGTATGGCCATAGGAACTTCCCATTTGGTTTTATCCACGAAAGCCGGAGCCCAATACGGTTGGATTATGGCCATTCCCATTATTTTAGCCAACGTCTTAAAATATCCTTTTTTTGAATTTGGCGTCCGTTATACCAGTGTCACCAACAAAACCTTAATAGAAGGCTATTTAAATAGAGGGAAAAAATACCTATGGTTTTATGCCATGATTACCTTAGTGACCACGTTCACTATTTTAGCCGCATTGTACACGGTAACTTCCGGCTTACTAATCAATCTATTTAAAATCACAGAAAGTTCGGTAGCCGAGGTCGCGCTTTGGCTATTTGTGATAATTAGTGCCATCCTTATTTTCGGTAAATATAAATTTCTGGAAATCAGTTTGAAATTTGTGGTTAGTATTTTATTTATTGCCTTGGTAATTACTACACTTTTGGTTCTGTCTCAAGGTCCAGTAGAACATATCGCCAACTTTAGTCCAAGTCCTATTTTCAATGACGTAGGTATTTTATTTTTAATCGGATTAATGGGATGGATGCCCACCACTGTCGAAGCTTCCAGTTGGGTAAGTCTTTGGAGTATAGAGAAATGGAAAAACCAACCCAAACCTAGTTTAAAAGAATCATTACAGGAATTCAATACAGGGTATTGGATTACCGCTGTACTGGCTTTGTTCTTTATGATTATCGGATGGTTTACCCTGTACGGAACCAACACGGTTCTTAGTAATAATGCGGTAGACTTTGCTGATCAAGTGGTTTTACTCTTCACAGAACATATTGGAGCTTGGGCCTATATCTTTATCGCAATCTCCGCATTTGCAACGATGTTCAGCACCTGTATGACCGCACATGACGCCGTAACCCGAGTGAGTTTGGATATTATTGACCTGTTAGCTCCAACATATAAACTAACCGCAAACAAGGTCGGGTTTGCGATTGGCATTATTCTTCTCGCTATAGTTAATTATATAGTAATAGCGGCTTTTGGTGCCAATATGGGCAATTTGGTCGCAATGGCCACTTTTGTATCTTTTGTGGTAGCCCCTATTATTGGATATATGAACCTTAAAAATGTTATGAGCGAGGATATTCCGAAGGCTTCCAGACCATCAAAGCCACTGCAGATTTTAACCTATCTAGGTATCCTATTTCTTTCCCTATTTTCTATCTATTACTTCTATATCGTTCTGATTTGAAATAGGAACTATTGCCTCAATTTTGCCAAGGAAGTTACATTACCAATAAGTGTATAGCTGTTGGCTGTTGGCTGTTGGCTGTTGGCTGTTGGCTGTTGGCTGTTGGCTGTTGGCTGTTGGCTGTTGGCTGTTGGCTAAAAATTAAATTACAAAATCACCACGAACAAACTTGTTGTTTGAAATAATTAAAAAGCGTTTTAAGCTCCAACTTAATTTGTATTCTAAAGCTTGAATGAACCCAATTTTAATGAATCGTATCGATAGATACTCAATTTACAATCACAAATAACGTACGTTCATTTTGCTTGTGTAGAAAGTCCAAGCAGTACACCCCGTTCGTACAGCTATTCTTAATTTTTTCTTCGCCATAACCCACCGCTTCTAAAATGGATGTATCAGACACGCCATTCGTTAATAGGTATTTCTTGATAGCATCTGCTCGGTCTTGAGAAAGTTTCTTGTTATAGCTATCACTTCCTTTACTGTCGGTATGATTTTCAATTTTCAATTTCAACTGAGGAAATCTTTGCACAGCCTCCACTACTTTATCCAATTCCGCCTTCACACTTGGATTGATTGTTGACTTCCCCTTATCAAAATAGAATTTATCCAACTTAATCGTGGTTTTTCCTTCATTCTCCGTCAATAAATCTTCTAGTTGCGAAAGCCCCATGATATAGGGTGAATTTTGTAATTCTTCCATTCCTTCTTCAGAATAGGATGTATTGTATTGTGAAAATCCATCTTTTACTGCTTGAACAGTAATCTGCTTTTGCCAAGGAATTTCAATTCTAAAATCTCCGTTCTCCGAAGTATAACCTTCACGTACTAAATCACCATTACCGTTTAAAAGCCGTATTTGCGCATTACTTATTCCTGTTTTATTCTTAAGATTTACCACTTTACCTTGTAGTGCAAACGTTTTTAACCCAGGAGCATTTTCCAATGTAAGCTTATACAAATCATCACCACCTTTACCCCCTTGTCGATTAGATGCAAAATAGCTTTGCAATTTTCCCTGCTCATCTTCTTTCAATATAAAACCAAAATCATCGGCTACAGAGTTAATTTCTTTTCCAAGATTTACCGGAATAGAAAAGGAATTATCGGCTAAAATATTGGACTTATAAATATCCATTCCACCGATTCCATAAAATACATCGGAAGAAAAATATAAACTACCATTAAAGATATATGGCGCTATTTCATTTCCGGGAGAATTGATTCTTGGACCTAAATTAACAGGGGCAGACATGATTTGACCATTGTTCGTGTACACATAGTACAAATCCGTACCTCCATAACTATCGTCAAAATTAGCAGCAAAAAACAATCGTTGTGTCTTATCGTCAAAAAATGGATAATAAAATGACGTGCTTAAATCCTTTAAAATGAAATTGAATTGTCCATTTTCCTTTAAACTACCAATAGCCAATGCATTTTTTCCATTCTCATCAAAAGCCATTTGACCATCTTCCGTATTAGACTTTATATAATAAAACGTTTTTAAGGTGTCTGAATAATAGGGTGTGGATTGATGAAATTGAGAATCTGGTATTGCCGTAAAATTTTCCGTACTGGTTACATTACCTGCATTGTCTATTTTTCCGAAATATATATCCAAATATGCTTCTCCCGAAGGTTCATATACTCCCTTGGACTTTTTTGGTCTACTACTACTAAAAAGTAATCCGTCCTTATAAAAAGCAGGCGAAAAATCGCCTTGAGGGGAATTGACCCCTAGTTTTTCAATACCAATTAAATCATTCGTTGCATCACCTTCCAACAAACTGTAGTTGAATTCTGCATTTTCGATAAGCTCAGAAGACAATTTTGCCGACTTTGACCTTAAAAAGGTTTTAATCCGTTCTTTATCAGCGCTTTTAGCTAAACTTTGAAGCATTTTATTGAACCTATGAACGGACATGATAGTATCGTTCTTGTTTACCTCTAAATAGATTTTAGCCGCATCATCATAGCTTCCGGTTTTAAGGTAAGAATCTGCTAGGTTCAGCTTCTGCTCATTGGTCAACGAATTCTTGACCATCTCTTTCTTGTATTCTGCTATGGCCTGTTCATATTTATAACCATAAAATAAGTTATCTCCCTTTGAAGCCTTATTTTGAGCCACAATGAGAAAGGGAATGAAGAATAAGAATGCTAAGGTTGTGTTAATTTTCATTTTATCTCACTTTAAAAAAATCGTGGGGAATCTATTTGCTTAGGTTTGGCGTCCATTTCTTTTCGTTTGGCCTTGTCCGTTTTACCACCTAAGCCTTTACCCAAAGTAAACTTCACAATAAGCTCATGTGAACCGTTATTGAATTCACCCAATAAGTTAGTATTGTAATCATAGGAATACCCAACAAATGTGCTGGGAGCCACCTGAAAACCCGCTAGTCCGCTAAAAGCATTATCCAGGCGATACGAAACACCGGCCGTAAATTTTTCAGCAATTAAAAAATTGGCGGATAGGTTTACATTTATGGGATTCCCTTCAATGGCGTTCACCAAAAACGCAGGTTTAAATTTTAGATTATCGTTCAAATTAAAGACATAGCCTCCAATAAAATTAAATTGCATACGATCTTCAATTATAGTAGCGACATCATCATTATAAATCCCCTCTGTTAAAAAATTGGGTATGGATGTTCCAATGTACCACTGATCACTGTAAATAAATAGACCGGCACCAATCGTTGGATAAAATCTACTTAAGTTATCTCCTTGACCTAGAATGGGCTCTCCGGGATTTTCAAAACTACCTTTGGTAAAATCCACATTTAAAGAAGCACCCCCGGCGTCTAGACCAAAGGAAAGAAATGTATTATAATTTAAATTCACCTGGTAGGAATACGAGATATCAAAATAGGTTTGGTTAACCGGTCCTAACTGATCATTTACAATGTTGAATCCAAGTCCAGTTTTTTCATTGGCAAAAGGTACATTGGCGCCAAAACGAATGGTTCTAGGTGCTCCAGGGATATCTATCCATTGGGCCCTATACAGTCCTGAAATCTCAGTGGATTCGACACTACCCACATAGGCAGGGTTAAAACTACCAATATTGTACATATACTGGGTATATTGCGGCTCTTTCTGAGCATATAATACAGAAGTAAGTACAAAGCATATTAGAAATACAACTTTGGCAAACCAATGTTTTTTAGTAGAAGATTTAAAAATCATAGTGTTTTATCTAATAAGCTGAATCCAACCTTTATCAATTGTAGGACCTGAGCCAATATCATAATTCATGATGTAAAAATAAGTTCCTTTGGGCACTTCCTTTCCTTCATAAGTACCATCCCATATATTGGTGTCGTTCGAATTTTGAACTTGGTACACCTTGTTACCATATCTATCAAAAATGACGATGTTATATTGAATTTCCGCTTTGATGTTGGTCAAGGGATCCAAATCATCCCTGTTAATCGTCAAAACATCATTGGTTCCATCTCCATTGGGTGAAAACTGATTGAACAGAAATCCAGGATCTCGAAGGTTAGGTAGGCTGACATTTACCTCAACAGTGCTTTGATTATTCTCTGGGTTACTATCCGATGGTGATGAACTTACCAAAGTGGCTGTGTTAGCGAAAATACCTTCCAATGGAACTAACACCGTAATTTGCAAAAAGGCTTGTTGTTCGTTCTCCAAAGCCGCTATTTGCCATAATCCCGTATCTCGATCATAGGTACCGAAATCGTCCGCAACATGGGACAAATAAACAAATCGTACATCATCGCCGACAGGAATAATATCCTCTACAACGATGTTCGAAACAGATTGATCATTTGTAGATTGATTTAATACACTTATGGTAAACGTAATTTCACTACCAAGAAGCGGATTTCTACTATCCACTGTTTTTTCAATGGCCAAATCAATACCTTCTACCAATTCCGTTTCAATGGTAACTGTAGCAATATCGTTCTCTGGATTCTCATCTAGTGGAACAGAGCTTAATAGCTGTGCCGTATTGGTATAAATTCCTGTGCCTAAAACCTCAACTGTAATTTCCAAAGTTGCCGTACCAAGAGCAGGTAAATCAGTTATTACCCATTCACCAGTTATTTCATCATAGTCCCCTAAAGATTCCGTATGGGAAACATAATTGAATCCTGTTTCTATCAACTCACCAATCCTTGCTTCTGCAACAATTTTATCGGTAAGATTAGTAATAGTTATGGTAAAAATAACCGTTTCTCCTTCAGCGGCATTTAAGCGATCCGCTTGCTTTGAGATGGCCAAATCTACAGGGCAATCGGGACTCGAATTATCCGGTATACATGGATTTTCATTTGCTGGATCTTGTTGGTCGTTTACACCATCCTCATCTGTATCCAACGTATTGGAATCAAGCGCATCTATGATTCCGTCGCCATCTTCATCCAAAGGATTGGTTACATCAGGACCTACTTCAACACCATCTTGAATACCGTCACCGTCCGTATCTGGATTATTGGGGTCTGTACCTAAGGTCGCTTCTTGGCCACCAAACAACCCATCGTTATCATCATCCGTTTCACAATTACTAACGGAAATGGTAACATCCACAGAGACATTTGTACATGGCGCAGTAGAATTAGTGGTAGTAAACGTAAATACATATGCTCCTGGAGCAAGACCTTCAAAATCCACTATGTTAAGGCTACTAATGGTAACATTTTGTACTGGACCAGAAGCAAATAACCAAGTGCCTGCCGATGCCCCAATTAATCTATTATCCAAATCCAAAGATGTAGGACCATTAGCGGAAACATTACAAATGGAAGCATCTTGAGCCACCCCAGTAGTTCCTTGTACACCAACAGTTACCACCACTTCTTGACGTGCCGAAAAACAACCATTATTCTCTGCTTCCACAAAATAGGACCGGGAAGCCGTTAAGTTTTGGGTGGTAAACTCATTTCCACTGGCTAAAGGTGTAATCGCATCAATAGTTGCATACCAGTTTACAGAAGCATCAGCACTTGGAGTAGCGGTAAGCAATAAAGTACCCGGGCCACATCGTTCAACATCTGCCGTGGTAATAGTGGGTGTCACTTGACTTGACAATTGCACTTCAATCACGCTACTTGCGCAATTATTCGATGCATCATAAAAGAACCCATAATAGGAACCAGGTGCGGTAATATTTTGAGCTTCTTCAATCGATAAATGCGCACTTTCATTCAATGGGTCAGAATAGTACTCCAAGTTAATACCGCTCCACTAGGAGCAGTAGTATTGGTAAAGTCAAATAAATCCACAGAAAATTGGGCGCCCGCTGTTTCTACACAGATGTTAGTGCGAACAGAGCCGTCCAATACTGGAGAATCTAAACAGTTATCATCATCAACAATAGTAGCAATGCCACGATTGTCTGTAATACCAACAAAAATACTACTGGAAGATAGTAGGTTTACAAAAAAGGTCTCGTTAGACTCCAAATCCGAATCATCAATGATAGGAATACTTATCGTTCTCGTTTGATTAGGCCCAGAACCAAAGTTAACAGAAGCGGTAACGGCAGTATAATCCTCTCCAGAAATGGCGGTATCGTTACCTGTTTGGTAGGTTACCGTGGTTCCAAAAAAGGTATTTCCATTTAAGCTAATGGTAAAGGTTGCAACACCATCATCTTCGTTAACGACGACATCGTTAATGACCAATCCCGCGGAATCGTCATCGGTAAAGCTACTTGTACCAACATTGTTGGTAGCACTTATGGTCGCATTTGCACTAGGATCTCGAAGTGTTACAGTAATAGGTTCGTTCGCCTCCACTCCAGTATCTCCATTCGTAGTTACATTTACCGTTCGGGTAAGTGTGGTCGTCGCTGCCGGAAAAGTCAAAACTCCTGATGTATTATTCTGATTACCCCCAGATATGTCGTAATTCACCGTAATAGGATTCGTAGGATCCGCCTTATCGATACTTACTGTGAAAGCTAGTGTGGCGGTTCCCGAATTACCCTCGTTGACCGGAGCTGGATCATTTATGCTTATGGTTGCTGAATCATCATTGGTAATAGTTCCAATTCCCTGATCATCAGAAATCGTAGCATTTACAGGGGCTGTTAGGTTTATTAAGAAATTTTCGTTCCCTTCAATCTTAGTATCGCCGTTGACACGAACCGCAATGGTAGTATTTGAACTTCCAGAATTAATTCTACCATTACCTCCAGTAATCACATAATCACTATCTGCTAGTGTAGCTGTGCCATTGGCAACATTGTAGGTGAAATCGATATTTCCGGCAGCACTAGTTCCTCCATCTACACTAACGGTAAAAATAAAATCTTTAGTCCCCGAATTACCTTCGGTCAAAGTCACATCGTTAATACTTATTGATGCAGTATCATCATTAGTGATAGTTCCTATTCCTTGACCATCATTTATTGTGGCATTCACCGGTGAACTTAAATTAACGGAGAAATTCTCTGTAGGTTCTATAGTAGCATCTCCATTTACCAGAACAGTAACAGTGGTACTTGAAGTCCCGGAGGAGATTGTACCACTTCCTCCACTAACCCCTTGATAATCTGAATTATCAATGGTAGCAGTCCCATCAGCGGTGTTGTATGTAAAATTAATGTCACCTACCGCAGTACCACCACCATCGATACTAACTGTAAAAACGACTGGAGTTGTTCCTGAATTGCCTTCGTTAATTGGGTTAGGATTATTAATACTAATTGCTACAACATCATCGTCAGTATTTGTTACGGATATATCGTCAACACTAGCTCCGTTCAAAGCATCATAATTCGCATCAGAGGAAGTAACATCACCTGTTATTATGGAATAAATTACATCACCATCAATGATAGCATCATCTGCACCCGTAACGGTAACAAGTGTATTATTATTCCAATTGGCAGGGGTTTTTATAACTGAGGTAGGTACCGTTCCTTCACTGAGATCACTGCTCGATAGCGCAATGGTAACATTATTGGTAGGTTCACTGCTTAATGTAACTGAGAAAGTGGCGGTACCTCCTGCCTCCGTGGTGTTTCCACTTATCAAAGAAACATTTACTCCTGCTATATCATTGTCCTGATTAGTAACTATTATATCTGGGACGTCTCCATTGTTTAGGGAATCATAATCAGAATCCGTAGAAGTTAGTATACGTACTCTAATATCATCATCAATGTCTCCATCTATAATATCATCATCTAAACCAGTAACAATTAAATCAACTCCGGTACTCCAATTGGCAGGAGTAATTGTAATAGATGATGGTCCGCTAACCTCAGTATTATCATATTGGTCAATCTGCAATTCTACGTCAGCTGTGGGCTGACTATTTAGGGTAAAGGTAAAAGTGGCAGTTCCACCACTCTCCGTTGTTATACCGTTTACAGAAGACACATTTACACCAGCAGTATCATTATCTAAATTAGTTATTGAAACATCAGCTACACTTGTACCGTCTAAGGCATCATAGCTCGCATCGTTTGAAGTAACATTTCCTGTGATTATAGCATAATTAATATTTCCATCAATAAAATCGTCATTTATGCCAGTAACTGTAACCAAGGTTTCCAAATTCCAATCGACAATTGTTTTTACGACAGAAGCCTGAACAGTTCCTTCACTCACATCATTACTTGTAAGTTCAATTATTACATTATCTGTTGGCTGTGTACTTAGAGATACCGTGAAAGTGGATGTACCCCCATCTTCCGTCGTTGGTGCGCTAATTGCTGAAATATTAACCGTTTGTCCAAAGACTCCTCCAAAAGAAACCGATAGAAACAAAAAAGCAAAGACCAATATTACATTTTTCGTAGTGGTCTTTTTAGAATTTAATTTCATAGCATTTATTTTCAATTCCATTATTCAGTTTTGGAATCCGAAGGTTATTGTTCCAACTAAAATAAAGGGGCTCAATATTAGTGAAAAAATAGAGTAACCTATTCATTAACAGTTTAAAAAGCTATTTTTTAGGTGAATGGCAATTTTATAAGTTAATAACCGCTTAATCCAAGACAGGTGCTGTTGTCTCTGCGTTTGGTTCAATTTTTTTGACCAATCCTTGAAGTACTTTTCCAGGACCTATTTCTGTAAACAAAGTAGCTCCATCCTTAACCATATTTTGCACACTTTGCGTCCATTTTACAGGAGCGGTCAGTTGCAGCATTAGGTTCTTTTTTATTTCGGAGGAACTATTCACGGCTGTTGTAGTTACATTTTGATAAATGGCACAACTTGGTTGTGAGAACTCCGTATTTTCAATGGCCGCCGCCAATTCTTCGCGTGCAGGCTCCATTAATGGGGAATGGAATGCACCCCCTACCGGTAAAATCAATGCTCTTCTGGCTCCTGCTTCCTTTAACTTTTCACAAGCAAGTTCAACCGCCACCACCTCACCAGAAATGACCAATTGCCCCGGACAGTTGTAATTGGCAGCTACCACAATACCGGGCGTTTCATTACAAATATTTTCTACTACTGCATCATCCAATCCTAACACGGCAGCCATGGTGCTGGGTTGCACCTCACAAGCTTTTTGCATGGCTAAAGCTCGTTGTGATACCAATCGTAAACCATCTTCAAAACTCAAGGTATTGTTGGCCACCAAAGCTGAAAACTCACCAAGTGAATGACCGGCAACCATGTCTGGCTTAAATGAATCTCCCATTACTTTACTTAGCACTACCGAGTGAAGAAAAATAGCAGGTTGAGTTACTTTAGTTTCTTTTAATCCTTCGGCCGTTCCATTGAACATTACCTCTGTGATTTCAAAACCAAGGATGTCGTTTGCTTTTTTAAATAGTTCTTTAGCTATTGGGTACTTCTCATACAAATCCAATCCCATTCCAACGAATTGGGCCCCTTGACCGGGAAAAATATATGCGTTCATAACTTTTAGTTTTGGTTCGCCAAAAATAATGATTTTAAAACGACCAACTCATTCCCAATAGAAAGTAAAACTAATTCGATTCCTTAAACCAACCCGAGTACATCGTATACGCTTCGGCTATTCGATTGATTTCCCCAGAACTTAATTCCGGACTAATATCTTTAATTTTCTTAGCAGGCATACCGGCAAAAATACTTCCGGAGGGAACATGTGTCCCTTTCGTCACTACTGCCCCGGCCGCAATGATACTATTGCTTTCCACAACACAATCGTCCATAATGATACTCCCCATACCAATTAAAACATTGTCGTGCACCGTGCATCCATGCACAATGGCATTATGACCAATGGATACGTTGTTACCTATAGTCGTTGGTGATTTTTGATAGGTACAATGTATGACCGCCCCGTCTTGAACATTGACCTTATTACCCATTTTAATAAAATGCACATCCCCACGGATTACCGCATTGAACCAAACACTGCATTGATTGCCCATACTCACTTCGCCTACAATGGTTGCGTTTTCTGCTATAAAACAATCTTCTCCAATTTGTGGGGAGTTGCCCCTAACCGCTTTTATCATCTGAATTTTTTCAATTAATTAAAAAATGAAAGGAACTCCTTTTTCTTTGAAGCTGAGACCATGACTTCCTTTCCGTTGGACATCACCACACTACCCCCTTTTCCCTTGCGATACTTTACGACTTCGTTTACATTGACCAAATAAGATTTATGAACCCGGGCAAACGCGAAATCAATCAGGGCATCTTCAAAATATTTTAAAGTCTTACTCACCAAAATCTTTTTATCCGACAGGAAAATTTCGGTATAGTTATCATCGGCCTTGCAATACAAGATATCGGTTATATTCAAAATTTGGAATCCGTCCTGCTGGGGTAAGGTTAATTTACCCTCCACTCCTTTAGATTTGGAACTTAAAATAGAACCTTCCAAAGAAATTTCTTTCTCTCTAACGGTCTCCACATAATTGACAGCATTTATCAATTCATCGATATTGATGGGCTTGGTCAAATAATACGCCGCATGATGGTTCAATGCATCTTTTGCATAATGGTCATATGCAGTAACGAATACAGTTTCGAATGTCCGCTCCGGTAATTTATCCAGCAAATCAAAGGCGTTACCAAAAGGCATTTCTACATCTAAAAAAACCATATCCAATTCATTGGCTTCAATCAATTCCAAAGCTTCTTTTACAGAGCCAGCCTCACCTACCAGTTTAATCGTAGGACAATATTTTTTAACATAGTTTCGAAGAATTTCCCGGCTATTAGCCTCATCCTCCACTATGATTGCTCTTAAATTCATTTATCCTTTTTTAATACAAAGAGTACTTTGGTACCGGAACCATCCTCTTCCAAGATCGGTTATTGTAATGGCCACCTTATCCGAATACATATCATTTAAAATCGCCACCCTTTTTTGAATGATGCCCATTCCTTTTGATTTTTGCTTTTTCTGATTCTGGGTTTTCAAGGATTCCGGATTTTTTTCTTCCAATACCGTTATCAGTTATACAAATTGCTATTTCATTTTCACTATTCGGCTTGACCGAAACCTTCAAAATTCCTTTACTTTCCCTATAACGTAAACCGTGCCAGATTGCATTTTCAATGTAGGGCTGTAAAAGCATGGGCGGTATTTGAAAGGACGCTATATCCGATGCTTCATCGATAATCAGACTATACTCGAACTTATCTGGAAACCTAGAATGTTCCAAGGCCATGTACAACTCCAATTGCTCCAACTCCTTGGTCAAAGGAATAAAATCTTCTTCAGAATTTTCCAAAACAGACCGCATTAAGGTTGAAAAATTACTCAAATATCTATTGGCGCTACGTTCGTCATTTTTGGAAATGAAATTATTCACAGAATTGAGGGCATTAAAAATAAAATGCGGATTCATTTGTGAACGTAATGATTTTAAGGCCAAAAGATTATTGGCCAATTTTTGTTGCCGATTACTCCTGTAAAAGAAAAATGCAGCTAAAACGGTCAATAGAAGTCCGAAAATAAGCGAGTAAATAATCCATTGCTGCCGCTTTACACTCTCTTGAACCAGCTCCTGTTCCGTCACCGCAAGATCATATTTACTTTGTGATAGTTCGCGCTCCTGTTCTAAACCCGCAATTCTACTTTGGGTTATCGCAATATCTCTATTCACCCTAGCGGCCTTCGAAATTTCCTGTTCCTTACGTACATATAAGGAATCTACCAAGGTGACATAGTTCTGGTAAGTATCTAAAGCTTTTGTGTAATCGCCTTTAACTTTATAAACTTCGGAAAGTTTTCGGGTAGCATCTTTTTGCACCACTAGATCGTCATCAGAATCTGCCTCAACAATACTCCGTTGTAAAAAAGGAATGGCCTCGTTGTACTTATCTTGGGCGATGTAGGCATTGGCAATTTTGTAGTTGATACTTTGTGAAGTTATGGTATCGCCTAAATCAATTTTGTCGACTCCTTGATTGGGAGCATTGATTTTCTTTAATTCTTGGAGACTATTTTTACGCATGGTAATCTCCTCATCAAACAGACTTTTTTTGTTGTAAAAATCGGCTACCTTTTCCTTTTCGCGCAAGGCTCTTTGCGGTGCCAATTGAGAAGCAAGCTGTAGCGAGTTGTCGTAATAGGCTTCTGCTTCTACCAATTGGTCCGCTTTCGAATAGGTGTCCGCAATTGCCGAATTTAAATCGGTCATTTTTGGGGTAATTTGATTCATTTGCGCAACCAATAACCCTTCATTATAAAAGTCCACCGCTTCCTTGGTCTTGCCCAAGCCCTTTTTAGCATCTCCCAATAACTCATAAAGTGTCACTTTTTGAAACGGAACCATGTTCTTCAATTCCACTAAAGGCTTCAATAATTCTTCGGTTTTGGTAAATTCTCCGGAGCGATTGTACGCTTTTGCCAATAACAGCGAAGTGGCTATGGTTTTGTTGGCTTCCAAAGCATCCTCATAATTATCAATGGCCAAATCCAATTGATTATGGTAGGCATAAATCTCCCCCAATTTAGAAAGCGACCTGGACAATTCCTTTTTTTGACCTCTTTTCCCCAAAATACTCATAGAGCGCGCTACAAAATCAATACTCTTTTGAATATTGTCTTTTTTGTAATATTCGGCGGAATCTAATAGTGACTGATGTTTTAGGGAAATATCCGGACTTGACCGACTACTTGAAATCCTTTTGGAAGCCTTATATCCTTCCACCAGAATCAAAACCTCTTCTTTAGTCTTAACGCTATATACTACTGTTTCAATTTCGGCATCCTCCACAATCAACTCCTCCCCGATTCTAACTTGAATATTGAATTCTCCCAAACCATTGGTAACGACATATTCGCCACTAGTCGTTGTCACTGCAACCCCTGAAATGGGGGAACGGGTTTCCTTTGCCTCCACCTTTCCTTTCAGTAAAAATTTTCCATTAGAATTCTGCTCCTGTGCAAATCCTAAAAAGGTACCCAGGAAAAAGAAAAGTGATATGAAAATTATAAGATTCCGCATAGTTTAGAATACCGTAAACTTAGCTGAATTATATCATTCTAAAAAATGTCAAAATGGGATAAATCCCTTTTAAAACATCCATTTTTCATGCTTTACCAAGTGAGGTTGTCCGTTCACGCATTCAAACGACGCTTTGCCTAATTATGGCTTTCTAGGCAAATAGTTTGGACATAGTTTTATCCCTGAATCTAAAAATAATCTGACATGAATCTTAGAAAAACAACCCTTAGTCTACTTTCCTTTTTCATGACCATCACTTTGGTCTACGGATGTAAAGAAACTAGAAAAACGAATACCGATAGATTATTGGCCAATGCGGAGATAACTAACATCGAAAAGTCTGAACCCGTAGTGCAAATTGCTCTATTATTGGATACCAGCAATAGTATGGACGGACTCATCAATCAAGCGAAATCACAACTTTGGGATATCGTGAACGAATTTAGCACCGCAAAATGTGGTAACGAAATACGTCCTAAATTACAAATCGCTATTTATCAGTATGGGAATGATGGATTACCCTCTAGACAAGGATATGTACAACAGGTGCTGAATTTTAGCAGTGATTTGGATGAAATTTCAGAAAAGCTATTTTCACTATCCACTAATGGTGGTGAAGAATATTGCGGCAAAGTGATTCAAACCTCTTTAGAACAATTGGAATGGAAAAAGAGTAATGACCAATTGAGAATGATATTCATTGCCGGAAACGAACCCTTTGATCAAGGAAACTATTCCTATCAAAATGCGAGTGAACATGCCAAGGAAAAAGACATTATTGTCAATACTATTTACTGCGGCAATTATGAGCAGGGTATCCAAAGTTATTGGAAAGATGGCGCTGTTGCCACTGGTGGAGAATACATGGCGATTGATCAAAATAAAGAAATTGTTTATGTTAAAACACCATTTGATGAAATCATCATCAAACTGAACAAAAGACTCAACAGTACTTATATTTCCTACGGTTCATTAGGCAAATCCAAATTGTTGTCCCAAGAATTACAGGATTCCAATGCCATGGCTTACGAGCAAACGGTTGCCGTAAAAAGGGCGGTAAGTAAAAGCTCCAGACTTTATAATAATAAAAGTTGGGATTTAGTAGATGCCGCCAGTGATAGTGAATTCGAACTAAGTGAGATTGCTACTGAAGAACTACCGGCAGAATTAAAAGGTAAGTCTGAACGTGAAATAAAAGAATTCATCGATCAGAAAAAATTGGAAAGGGAATCCGTTCAAAAAGAAATTCAGGAAGTGAACAAAAAACGGGAAGCCTATATCGCAAAAAATCAAGCGAATCCAGAAAATGGAGGATTAGAAAATGTAATGCTACAGGCCATTAAAAAACAAGCGGAAACCAAAAATTACAGTTGGGATTAAAAAATTAGCCTATTCCTTTGGAATGGGCTTTTTAATTTGCGGCAGGACAATAACAATCGTATTTACGTTCGGTCTGTCCAAAATCATATCCAATCGTAATCTGATGGAAACCTCCATTATCAAAACGGATATCACCCATTTGATAGGAGTAATTATAGGAAACCATAAAATTATTGATGTTGGCGCCCACTATGGGAGTAACCAATTGTAATCGTTGTTCTCCAAAATTAGTAGCTGTTTGAAATTGGGCACCATCAAAACTACGACGATAGGATAATCCACCCCAAATCCTTCCAAAATTTACATCCTTATAAACCTTGGCATTGATGTCCATGGTTTTTTCTTTGGTAAACTCAGTCATCTGAAATAAAACGGAAGGTTCTACTTGCCATTCACTTCTACCAAAAACATAACCCGTAGAAATTAAATATCTTCTGATATTGTCGATGACCAACTGATCAGGATTATCCTGTCGATCACGATAATATACATTTCGTTTACTACCCGTTAATGCATTTGTAACGGCAAAGTGGGTATAGAATTCTTGATAATTGTAGGAAACCCCAATATCCACATTAGAATAAGAAGCACTTAACTTAATACCTGAAACTGCAGGATCAGGCATAACCGATCTAAATTCCGTCTCATCCAAACTGCTCTGTAAAATAGTTCCGCTTAGCCCAAAAGACAATTGATTCAATACGCGGACATCTTGACTGCCCATCCGTAAATGATGGGCGTAGGTAAGTTTTAATCCGGTTTGGGAATGGTACCCATTGGCATCGTTAAAGATAATGGCACCAATACCACTAGGGGTATCGCCTATTCTAAAATGGGCGTTTATGGTTTGTAAGCTTGGAGCATCATCCACATCGAACCACTGTTTTCTAGCGGTGGCCCTTATCTTACCGCCTTCGCCAATACCGGCCATAGAAGGAAATACCAAATAATAGTTATCTGATAAATAATCAAAATAAACAGGTATTCCTTCCTGCGCAGTGGCTTTAAGACCCACTGTTAACAGGGCGAACAACAGTATAAAGTTATATTTCATCTTGGGGATTAAAAACTACCGTTAGGTTCTTTTAATATAAAGTATAACGGGGTAACTATAACATTATTATGTACCGATGAACTAAGATATCCTTCGTATTTTTGCATAAAATAAATCAAATATGAAAGAGTATTCAATCACTGTAGTTAAGACCAATAATCCTAACATACTCAAATTTGAAACCAATCATTTATTGGTACATCGTAAAAACTACGAATATAAAAATATAGATGAAGCCAAAAATTCTCCGTTGGCCCAACAATTATTCCATTTACCCTTTATAAAAACAGTCTATATCTCCGGAGATTTTATTGGACTGGAACGTTATGATATCGTACAATGGGAAGATGTAAAAGATGAGGTGGCCCAACAATTGGTAGAATATCTTAAACGAAGGTGAACCTATTGTTATTGAGGAGGATTTGGACAAGCCTATACCTGTAACCGTTTATGCCGAAGTCACACCTAACCCGTCTACCATGAAATTCGTAGCGAGCAAAAAAATTGTAGGTGCTTCTTACGAGTTCAAGAATATTGATGAAGCAAGAGCCTCAAAACTAGCTTCGTCCTTATTTCAATTTCCTTTTGTAAAGCAAGTTTTTATTGATGAGAATTATGTGTCGGTTTCCAAATATGAGGTTGCCGAATGGGAAGATATTACCATAGAACTTCGCGAACTAATCCGTAATTTTATTGCAGATGGAAAAGAGATTGTTGAGGATTCTGCAAAATCTACGGGTACCGCGCAAGTTTCCGAAACCGTAAAGACAACTGATTCCGTTCCTTTAGATGAAACCTCTCAAGAAATAGTAGATATCCTTGAAGAATATGTAAAACCTGCTGTTGCCAGTGATGGTGGTAATATCATGTTCAAATCTTACGAACCGGAAAGCAAGACCGTAAATGTAATTTTACAAGGTGCGTGTAGTGGTTGCCCTTCTTCCACCTTTACCCTGAAAAATGGTATCGAAACCATGCTTAAAAATATGATGGGCGACAAAGTTAATGAAGTGGTTGCGCTTAACGGTTAATTATAATTCGATATAAGTCAAGTAGATACTGCCCAATTAGTGTAAATTTACGGGAACCTAAAAAATAAAAATTATGGCAGTTTTAAAAGTTATTGAAATATTAGCAAACTCTGATAAAGGATGGGAAGATGCAGCAAAACAAGCTGTTGCAGAAGCTTCAAAATCGGTAAAGAATATTAAATCCGTTTATATCAACGAGCAAAGTGCTACTGTTGAGGACGGCATCATCAAAAATTACAGGGTAAACGTTAAGATTACCTTTGAAGTAAAATAAGAAGTGTAGGCTTCAACCTAAAAGCGCCATTAGGCGCTTTTTTTGTTTTACCTTTTTAAATAATAAGATTCCATAGCGCTATGACCGAAAAATTCACCAATAACCTCATCAAGGAAACCAGCCCCTATCTCCTACAGCATGCCCATAATCCTGTCCATTGGGAAGCTTGGCATCCAGAGGTACTTCAACGGGCAAAAGAGGAAAACAAGTTGTTACTGATTAGCATTGGATATGCCGCCTGCCATTGGTGCCATGTAATGGAACATGAATGTTTTGAAAACGAAGAGGTAGCCAAAACCATGAATGCCCATTTCGTAAATATTAAAATAGATAGGGAAGAAAGACCAGATATTGATCATATTTATATGGATGCCCTACAGATGATGACAGGCAATGGAGGTTGGCCATTGAATATTGTGGCCTTACCAGACGGCAGACCTTTTTGGGGAGCGACCTATGTCAAAAAAGAGGCCTGGATTCAAGTCTTACAACAATTACAGACACTCTACAAGACCGACCCGGATAAAATTATAGGTTACGCTGAAAACATGGAACATGGGCTGAAGGAAATAAACGCGATATCCTCAGAAGAAAATCCAGACCTATTAAAAACATCTGATATTACAGAAATTGTCAACGATTGGTCCAACTATTTCGATACTTTTTTAGGCGGCTACAAACGGGCACCTAAGTTCATGATGCCGGTCAATATTAATTTTCTGTTACATTATGGTTTTGTCAAAAACGATGCTGATATACAGGAATATGTTCATACAACCCTTACTAGAATGGCTTGGGGTGGTATTTTTGATCATGTTGGGGGCGGATTTTCACGATACTCCGTAGATACCAAATGGCATGTGCCCCATTTTGAAAAAATGCTGTATGATAACGGACAGCTCATTAGTCTTTACGCTAAAGCTTATGCCGCCACAGGAAATGAACTGTATAAAGAGCACAGTTCAAAAAACTGTCACCTTTTTAGAGGAGGAACTACTTCATAAAAACGGAGCTTTTTATTCTTCCTTGGATGCAGATAGCCTAACGGAAGCAGGGAAACTAGTGGAAGGCGCTTATTATGTCTGGCAAGAACAGCAATTGAAAGAACTACTACTGACGATTTTGAAATTTTTAAAGCCTATTTCAATATCAATTCTTATGGATTTTGGGAAGAAGATAATTATGTATTGATTAGGGATGGGGAACAAAAGGACATTGCAGAAAAATTCAAGATTACCGAAGTAAAGCTGACCGAGAAAATCGAATCTTGTCTTAAAGATACTCAAGAAGGAAAGATCAAAAAGAAAACCGCCGAGATTAGATGATAAAATATTGACCTCATGGAATGGATTGGCCCTTAGAGGACTTACCGATGCCTACAAACATTTAGGCGCGGATAGATATTTAGTTCTAGCGAAAGATTTAGCCCATTTTGTCCTGAACAATTTGATAAAGGAAGACGGTTCATTATTCCATAATTATAAAAATGGAAAAGGAAGTATCACAGGATTTTTGGAGGATTACGCAGCAGTTATTCATGGGTTCCTAGGCCTATATGAAGTTACCGGAGAAGAACAATGGTTGCAGCAAAGTTTACGCTTATCGGATTACGTTCTAGATCATTTTTCAGATGAGGAGACGGGCTTGTTCTTTTTCACTTCAGATACTGACGAAAAACTGATAAGGAGAACATTGGAAGTAGCCGATAATGTAATCCCCTCCTCCAATTCCATTATGGCCTATAATTTATTCCTACTGTCAAAATATTACCCAGAAAAAGGATATCAACAACGAATCGAACGTATGATATCCACTATGGATTCCGCTATCAAAAAGAATCCACAAAGTCATGCGAACTGGTTGCAATTGGCTTTACTACACCATGAGAATTTTTATGAAATTGCCATTGTCGGCGATAAGTGGGCAGAAATCAGGGAGATTTTGCAAAAAAATTATTTGCCTAATGTTATATTTGCCACTTCTAAGGGAAAAAGTGGACTGCCTTTATTAAAAGACAGGTATGTTGACCAAAAAACCTTGATATACACCTGTCAGGATGGTGCATGCCAATTACCCTCAGAAAGTACCGAAACGGTATTAGAACTATTAAAAGTTAAGAATTAACCATTGTTTAGCCTGGAATTAAGGATGTTTAAAGCATTTCAAAGTTAAGTGAGGGCACAAAAAATTAAAATCGATCATGGACAAATTTTGGAATTTACAGGAGCACGCAGATAAGGCAATAGAGTGGATTTGGGCCGCACTTCCCAACTTTTTGTGGGCAATATTCATATTGATTGCCGGTACGTACATCATTCGTTTTATCAATAGAATGGTACGCAAGTTCTTTTTGAAAAAAGACTATGACTTGGCTTTGGAATCCTTTTTACAGAGCTTTATTAATATTGCGCTTAAAATCATCTTATTTGTATTGGTGATTACCCAATTAGGCGTGCAAACCACATCATTGGTCGCTGTATTGGCATCTGCTGGTTTAGCTATTGGTTTAGCATTACAAGGATCATTAGCCAATTTCGCTGGTGGCGTTCTTATTCTATTGTTCAAACCTTTTAAGGTAGGAGATTTTATTTCCGCCCAAAGTGTGGACGGTACGGTAAAAGAAATTTCAATTTTTACGACCAAATTAAGCACCTTTGGTAATCAGATTGCGATTATCCCTAATGGACAACTATCTAACAACACCATTATCAATTATAATGCTTTGGATACAAGAAGGGATAAAATCGATGTAGGTATTGGATATGGTTCCAATATTAAACAGGCGAAAGAAATACTTTTAGCCATTTGCAATGAACGTGAGACTATACTTAAAGAACCTGCACCAGAGGTTTATGTAGGGGAGTTGGCCGATAGTTCTGTGAACTTGACACTTCGCTTTTGGGCGAACAATCCAGATTTTTGGGCAGCACACTTTCATGTAATGGAAGAAATTAAGTATCGTTTTGATGCAGCAGGTATCGAAATACCTTTCCCACAACGTGTGGTTAAACAATTAAAAGACTAGTTAATTACTAGGTGCCAACAAATTTAAAAAAGCCCTTGAAATATCAATTTCAAGGGCTTTTTATTTATAGTTAATGCTAGTTACTTTTAGTTATTTCTTTTTGGTCTGAAGCACAAAATCTTTTAAATAATACGGCTCAAAATAAGCTAGATTTTCAAAGTCATTTTTGGTGAATTTTTGGTTTGAAATAGTGGCCATTTCCTTTGCAGACGGAATCACGTCACAATGATAGGTGATATGCTCCCCACTTAAAACCTCTTTTATTTTCTCAGCACCACTTCCTAAAAAATGAACCGATTTCAAATCTCGATATTCCTGAAAGGAATTCTCATCAATAATCTCCGCTCTAGTTTCCCTAATCTGATGAAGTTGCCCATCAAAGACCGCTGAATACACTTCCATACGTCTTGCATCCAAAACAGGAATGATAATTATATGTTCATCTTCAGATATTAATTGGGATGCCATACTTTGCAGCGTTGAAACGGATATCAACGGTTTGTCCAAGGCATAACAAAGGCCCTTAGCCGCGGAAACTCCTATACGAAGTCCAGTATAAGACCCTGGGCCTTTACTTACGGCTAAAGCATCCAAATCTTGCATCTGCTTGCCAGATTCCTGCATTACCTCATCAATAAAAACATGTAATTTTTCAGCGTGTGAATAATTTTCGGAATTCAATTCCTTTAAAGTCAAGATTTCACCATCCTTCGCCAAGCTAACGGAACAATTGGTAGTGGAGGTTTCTAAATTTAAGATTAAGCCCATACCGCAAAGGTATTACTTACTATAAAATGAAAAAGCCTGTAATTCATTAAAATTACAGGCTTCTTAACACTTTCTTTATTCTTAATCTAAAGAGATAGGGATTCCAAAATAGAATTCCAATATTTTCAAACGCAATATATAATCGTACTTAGTTCGTATCAAAGTTGCTTCGGCATTATCTACCCGAGCTTGTGCCTGGCTGAAATCAAAAGAATTCATTAAACCCACATCAAAACGCTCTTTGGAATATTGATAGGCTAAACTTCTTGCCTCCAATGTCTTTTGAGCAGCTTCATACGCTTTATAAAAACTAGTGACATCTACATATGCTTGGTTAACATTAGTTTCTAATTGTAATTTGGTACGCTGGTATTCTAACTGGGCGATATCCACACTTATCTTAGATCTTTTAATATCGTTGCGAACGCTCCATCCATTAAATATTGGAATATTGAGGCGTGCCCCATATGAGATACCATCATTAATGTATAGCTGATCTTTAAACGGGACAGGTTCTCCTGTAAATGGGTTGTTATTACGATCGGAATATCTGGTATTGTAATTGAAGAAAGCTCCCAATGTGGGGTATCTGGCTCCTTTAGATATTTCAAGATCTTTTTGTGCCAATTCTACTCCAGATAGCGCAAATTTGATGTCATTTCTAAAGGTCAAAGCCTTATCGAAAATTGTTTTGGCAGAGTTATCTAAAATATCGGAT
Source organism: uncultured Flavobacteriaceae bacterium (assembly GCA_963842105.1). GTDB lineage: Bacteria > Bacteroidota > Bacteroidia > Flavobacteriales > Flavobacteriaceae > Maribacter. Next base: position 104,501 of record CAWJFH010000026.1, on the reverse strand, counting down.
GGGGGAATATCAAATTCCTCTTCCGCTATATCGAAATTTTCATAATCCGTTATTTGTAATAATTGGGCCAAATTAATTTTGGAAATCAAAATAAGACTCTCGGCATTTACGATTTGTTGTTCTTGATTCGCTGCAGTTGCTTCTAGTTCCAAAAGATCTCCACGAGGCACAACGCCAGAATCTACCAATTCTTCAGTACGTTTTAAATCCTGTACCGTAACAGCATATTGCGCTTTAAATACTTTCAATGATTCCTTATTAGACAAAACTTGCAAATAAGCATTCGCGACATTTAGTCTAATATCATCCTTAATATTATCCAATCTATACTGATTACTTATTCCTCTAAGCTTGGCACGTTCTATCCTTCTGTAATTTCGAAGACCATCGAACAAGGTTAACGAAGAGGTCATGTTTCCCTGTGCTGAAAAAATAGTTGCGTTCACTAAGTTGTTGGTAGTTGGGTCTAATATTAAACCTGTATTCGCAGATGCATCTACACTTCCGTTTAGGCTTGGTAATAGTGCCCCTATAGCATCAGATTCATCAATAATAGCGTTTTCTAAGTCAAGCTCAGCTTGTTCCACAGTTAGGTTATTCTCTATTGCATATTCCACGCATTCTTGAAGTGTCCACTTCTTTTGCTGTGCCATGGCGATTGCCATAGAAAACATTAGCGTCAAGACGGTTATTTTAAATTTCATTTGTTGATTGTTTTGATTTGTATTTTGATTGATGCTTATTCTCCTGATTCCTTCTCCTTATCTTCCTCTTCGCCTTTTTTAATAGGTTCTGTTTTATTCCACTGTTTTACTTTATCCTCCTTGGTCAATCCAGAGACGATTTCCACATTGATGCCGTCAGAAATCCCGATTTCGATGTCCCTTCTTTCAAATTTTTGCTCTTCCGCAGAACCTACTGCCACTTCCACGTAAGGTTTATCCGTTTGTCTATCAAATTGTAATAAGGCTTCAGGAATCACCAAAACACTATCCTTACGCTCCAAAACCAAGGATGCATTGGCACTATACCCAGCCCTGATGAAAACATCATCTGATGGTTCTACATCACCCTCAATTTTAAACTGAACCGCTCCAGTTTCCTCCACTCCCTTTGGAGCGATAAAACGTAACTTAGCATCCAGCTCCTTCCCTTCCACGGCACCTAAGTTTATTTTTAAAGGAGCACCTATTTTCAATTTCCCCACTTCACCTTCATCCACTTTACCCTCAAAAATCATCTTACCCAAATCGGCAATGGTCGCAATGGTAGTACCATCATTAAAGTTGTTACTTTGAATAACCTGATCACCCTGTTCCACAGGAATCTCTAAAATAGTACCATCTACGGTTGCGCGAATATTGGTATTTGCACTAGAGGATCCACCTGTAGAACCCACTCTAATAATCTGGTAATCCGCTTTTGCATTATTGACTTCTTGCTGCGCCTGATTATAGGTAAGTTGTAACGTATTGAAATCCTGGCTAGAAATAACCCCTTTATCAAACAAGGTTTTGTTTCGGTCATATTCAATTTTAGCATTGTTTAATGCCAATTCTGCATTTTTGACCCTTCCACTCGCTTGGTTTAAGGACTGTTCATTAGGAACTACCTTAATTACAGCAATTAAATCACCTGCTTTTACCTCAACTCCTTCTTCCAAATAAACCTTCTCGATAATTCCTGAAATCTGTGGTTTTATCTCAATTTCATCTTCTGGAATCAACTTTCCTGTGGCTACGGTCTTCTTTTCAATATTGGCGATAAAAGGACTGGAGGTTTCATAGGTAATAGAGGATTTACTATTGCTTTTGATAAAAAATACCGCTGCCCATAATGCCCCTAGAACTACTAGGCCGATTAATGTATATTTTACAAATTTGTTCATTTTAAAAAGGTGTTTATCGTTTAATTATTGGTTATGATGTTCAATTATTCTTCTCGCAATGCTTCTATGGGTCGGATACTTACTGCCCGTTGTGCCGGTATTAATCCAATTAAGGTTCCCAACACGACCATAATCACCAAGGCGCCTATGACATAAGGTATGGGTACGGTTGGGTTGGTATATGGAAAATCGATATCCTTGGTTAACGAATTAATGAGTGCCAATACCCCGGCACCAAGTATGATTCCCAAAATTCCAGCGATTACTGTTAGAAATACCGACTCCATTACAATTTGGTTTCGAACTTCCGCAGGTGTTGCTCCAAGCGCTCTTCTTACCCCTAATTCTTTGGTTCTTTCTTTTACGGAAATCAATAGAATATTCCCAATACCAATGACCCCCGCCAAAATGGTAGCGATACCTACAATTAGCGACATGAATGTGAGTCCGTCAGCAAAACCCATGGTTTTCGCAAAAGCCTCTCCAAGATTGAACGAACCAAATGCACGTTCATCTTCAGGATCCACCCTATGTATATTTTTAAGCAAGGTTTTAATATCCTTTTCCACCTGTACCACATCCACATCATCATAAGCAGCAATACACATATACCCAATATTATCTCCTGAATTGTATAGTTTTTGATAGGTAGTGAACGGTATAAACATGGCACTGTCAGAATCAAAACTTACCCCATCTGCCAACTGATGCACGCCGATAACCTGAAAATAAACACTCCCAACCCTTATCCAAGTACCTACCGGATCCTCGTCTTTTGTATACAATTCCTGTTCAATTCGCTCGCCGATGACAATGACTTTTCTGGCTTGGTCAATATCTTCCTCGTTAATAAAGCGCCCACCATCATAAATTTTCTTAGTCGAAATTTTAGTATAAATGGGATAATCACCATTTAGCGTATAACTTCCAGATTTTTGTCCCCTTACCGTATATACCGGCTCCGAACCAAAATCACCTTGGGTAATCCTTGGTGCGATAAATTGAACTTCGGGTATTCTGTTCTGAATGGTTTGCACATCTTCCAACTTTAATTGAAGCTGTCTTCCAGTTTTAAAACCGTCATAGGGCATGCTCGTACTTTGTGCCCAAACGAACATACTGTTAATTGCTACGGTTTTAAAAACCTTATCAAAACCATTGTCCAATCCTTTTGCAGCACCAGAAAGTGCTATGTAAATGAAGATTCCCCAAAGCACCCCAATTACCGTAATGATGGTTCTGGTCCTATTCTTACTAATAGAACCGAAAATCTCTTGCCATGTATTTCTATCAAATAAAAATCCCATATTATTCGTCTCTTAGTGCTACAATAGGTTTAATACGTGCCGCTCGCTTTGCTGGAATATATCCGGCCACGGCACCAAAGATGATCAGTACCACCGTTGCAAAAATGGCAACGGGCATATCGATGTAAGGATTGGTGATGAAAAAATCTTCCAAGGTCTTGTCTAACGAACTTAGTATCGCAATCCCTATCAACATTCCTAAAATACCCGATATGGTCGTTATAAAAACCGATTCCAAAAGAATGGTACTAATAACGGATTTAGGTGTAGCTCCCAAAGCTTTTCGAATCCCTAATTCCTTGGTTCGTTCTTTGACCACAAAAACCATGATATTACTGATACCAATGATTCCCGCTATAATGGTCCCGAAGGCCACAAAAGAAACGATCAGCTGTAGCACTCTCGCTAACTGTTGCGTCTGTTTCAACCCTTCGGCTACGTTTCTGATATAAATACCATTTTGATCTTCAGGCTTTATATATTTCTTTTCCTTAAAAAAGGTAGAAAGACTCTTTTCAAAGGCCATAGCACCGGCATATCCTAATTCTGGCTTAAATGCAACTACGATCTGATCCACCTTATCGGTATTCTTTTCAATCAGTTGCAGGGTCGTATACGGCACATACATTCTTCGTTCTTCATCATCCCCGCCATCATCTTGGTACACTCCCACTACTCTAAAGACACTACCTCCAGCATCTATATATTTACCCATCGCATCCTCTTGACCAAAGAGATCTTTTTCTACCAATCTACCAATGACCGCATTTTTGGTTTTTTTGGCCATATCCAATTCATCAAGATATCGGCCTTTCATAATAATGGTCTTCTCTGCAAGCTGATGAGATGGAGCTACGCCCCTTAAAGAATAATTATTGGATTCATTTTTATACTTCACCAAAGAAGATCTATTTAATCTTGGGGTTACATATTCAAGGAACATGGGAAAATCCTTTTTAATATCTGCCAAGTCCGAATTATCGAATTCTATTTGTCGGCCAGATTTGTATCCCTTGTATGGCATCGTCGTTTGTCCTGGGAAAAAAGTGATAATATTTTGGGCATCATCCTCAAAGAATAATTGAAACGTATTGATGAGTCCGTTACCAAATCCAAATAGTACCACAAAAATGAGAATACCCAAAGCCACCGTAAAACCGGAAAGGAAAGTCCTTAACTTATTCTTCTGAATGGTTTGAAATATTTCCCGCCAATTATCCCTACTGAACATATTGTGCCGCTCTTACTTGTTCAATTTTCTTGTCCTCTAAAATGATTCCGTCCTTTAAATGCACGATACGCTTACACATATCCGCAATGTCCGGTTCATGGGTAACAATTAGAATCGTATTTCCTTGATCATTGATTTTTTGTATCAAATCCATAACCTCATAGGAGGTTTTACTATCCAAAGCTCCCGTTGGTTCATCCGCTAATAAAACTTTAGGTTCCGCAGCCATGGCTCTAGCAATAGCCACACGCTGTTTCTGACCTCCAGAAAGTTCACTTGGCAAATGGTTGGCCCATTCTTTCAACCCTACTTGAGTTAAATATTTCAATGCTTTTTCTTGTCGCTCCTTTCTAGGCACTTTTTGATAATATAAAGGCAATGCCACATTTTCGGCCGCACTTTTATAATTGATAAGGTTGAAGGATTGAAAAATAAAACCTAAAAACTTATTACGATATTGAGCTGCCTTGGTTTCGTTTAGATTTTTAATAGGAACGCCATCCAAAGTATAGGAACCCTCATCCAACTCATCTAGCATACCTAGAATATTCAATAAAGTAGATTTACCTGATCCCGAAGAACCCATTATCGCTACCAATTCCCCTTCCTCTACATTGAAATTAATTCCCTTTAAAACGTGAAGTGAATTTTTGCCCATTTTATAGGACTTATGAAGATCTTTAATTTGAATCATATTGGTTGTCGTTTTGAACAATACTAAACATTGTCTACGGGTTAGACTAAGCAGTGTTTAATTTGTTACATCAATTAATAGATATTTTTTAAGTTTTTAATTTTGAGCGAATTCATCAGGCTTCACCTCGTTCCAAACCTTGATTTTGTCACTTTCTGTAATCCCGGATTTAATCTGGACATAAATACCATCGCTAATACCTAGTTCCAAATCCCTACGCTCAAATTGCTGGTCTCCGGTAGCCACTTCCACGTACGGTTTTTTAGTCTTGTCATCAAACTGGACCAACGCTTCCTTTACTGCTAATACACTATCTACCTTAGCTAAAATAATAGAGGCATTGGCACTAAGCCCAGCACGAATAAAAACCGAATCCTGCTTATTTAGTGTACCCTTTATTTCGAATTGAATGGCACCATTCTCTTCCTTGCCTTTTGGGGCGATATAATCCAATACGGCATCAAAAACCTTATTCTCAATGGCACCAACCGTAATTTCCAAGGGAAGGTCTTCTTTAATTTTACCTACTTCCGACTCATCCACTTTTCCTTCAAAAATCATTTTATCCACATCGGCAATGGCGGCGATGGTGGTACCTTCATTAAAATTATTACTTTCAATAACCTGATTGCCCACCTCTACTGGAACTTCCAATATCATACCGCTCACGGTTGCCCTAATTTGCGTATTGGCCGCATTACCATACCCTGCGGTGGTTCCTGTTTTTACGATGTCATATCTTTTATTTGCTGCCGCATAGGATTGTTTCGCCTGGTCATAGGTGACTTGCGCCCGCTCTAAATCCACTTTTGAAATTACTCCTTTAGCAAATAGTCCCTTTTGTCGTTCTAAATTCCGTAATTGATCATCAAGGTTGATTTTGGTCTCGTCTATCGTATTTCTTGCATCGTTCAAGGCATTTAGGTTAGGCACTACCTTTATGGTACATAGCAAATCCCCAGATTTCACATAATCCCCACCTTCCACGAATATTTCTTGAATAACTCCAGAAATATTGGGCTTGATCAATACCTCCTCTAACGGAAGTATACTGCCGGTAGCCATGGTCTTATTGATGATGGTCTGCTTAGAAGCCTGTTCCGTTTCATAAACTACAGGGTCTTCTGCATTTTTCTGATATAAATAGTACATGGAACCTCCAAAGGCAATGACTATAATGAGAAGGATGATGATTGTTGTTGATTTTTTCATTTTTTGATTGGTTATGATAATTGATAATTTACTCCGTTCTTAAAGCTTCTATAGGTCTAATTTTAATGGCACTTTGTGCTGGTATAAATCCGGCTAAAAGTCCGGAAATGATTAGGATAACCAAAGCGATTACCACTACGCCCAAACTTACACTTGGGTTGACGAACATGTCTACCGGACCAATGGAATCCAAAACTGCATTGATTCCATAAATAACTGCGGCACCAAAAACGATACCGGCCATACCCGAGATAATAGTTAGGAAAATGGACTCCATCAAAATCTGTATTTTGATGGACCATGGGTCTTCTCCTAAGGCCCTACGAATCCCTATTTCTTTGGTACGTTCCTTTATGACGATAAGCATAATATTACTCACCCCAATAATACCGGAAAGCAATACCAATACGCCTACGAAATAAGCCACCCACCGTAAAGCAGCAAAAAGACTTTCGACCCTATTAAACTGTTCGTATAGGTCAAAATAACCTACTGCTCGTTCATCATCTGGATGAATTTTTCTATTCTCTTTTACGATATTGACAATGTTTTCTTTTAGCTCTGAAATGGAATTACCGTCATTTGCGGTTATCGCCATCCAACCTACATCATTACCTGTATTGAAGGCTTGGGAAAATGCGGTGAAGGGAACGAATATTTCCTTCTGACCTTCTTCCCCGTCACCATTATTATTTTTCTTTTTATAGCTACCCACCACCATAAAATTGACGCCTTGAATTTTAATATAGGTACCTATAATTTCCTCACCCTTATCATAAAGTTCATTTCTTACCCCGTCACCAATAATGGCTACCTTACGTTTCGCTTCGATATCATTATGGTTTATGAATCGGCCAGTAGTTATGGTCATGGGGTCTTGATTGATAATTTCCGGATAATCGCCATATACATTAAACGCCCCTGCATTGAGTCCTCGTATCACATTATTGCCTCCGCCAAAACCACCCAACTGATTACGGGGTGATATAAAACGAAGGTTTGGAATACGGTCATTAATGGCCGCTACATCCTCTAACTTAAAATTATACGTTCGTCCCTTAGGTAGACCTTTATAGGCTTTTGTGGTATTTCTAGACCACATGAACATGGTGTTTGTTGCAATATCACCAAAATCGGCCCTAATTCCATTTTCCAATCCCTTCCCGGCCGCCAACAGAATAATCAGTATAAAAATTCCCCAACCTACACCAAATGCAGTCGCCAAAGTCCTGAACACATTGGTGGACAGCACTTCCAGTATTTCTTTCCATCGGTCTTTATTGAACATTTCTTCTGGTATTTAGAGAAGTGAATGGGCACCCCGGTTCCAAATTGTTACGCTTTAAACTATTCATCTCTCAAGGCTTCTATAACATGAACTCTCGCGGCTTTCCAGGCCGGAAAAAATCCGGCGATAGCCCCTGCTAAAATTAATACGAAAACGGTGGTCAATGCGACATTGAAGTTTACGGAAGGATTTAAAATATAATCCACTTCCACATGTGGACCTACCAATTCCAACAGCCCCATACTAAAAATGAGTCCCGTAAAACCCGCAATTGCCGTTATGAAAATGGCCTCATGTAATATCATACCCACTATGGACCATGGTTTGGCTCCTAAGGCTTTCCGAATCCCAATTTCTCGGGTCCGTTCTTTTACGACGATCAGCATAATATTACTTACCCCAACTACCCCGGCGATGATGGTACACACTCCTACAAACCAAAAGAAAAACTTGATACCTCCCATAAGGCTATAAAAACGTTTTGCCTCCTCCATTGGATTCCATATTTGAATAGCGCTAGTATCATCTGGCGCCACTTGATGCGCCTGCTGCAAATAGGACTGCAGCTCATTTTTAAAACGGATGGATTGTGCAACGGCAGCATCAAAATTTTCAGCTGGTGGTAAGGTATAGGCCAGATTGTTTACATAATCTGCACCGTTAAAAACCTTTTGAGCAGTAGTTATAGGAATGTATACCCGTTCCTCCTCTCGTTCACCACCCACGTCACCGTAAACACCCAACAATTTTAAACGGAATACCAGAAATATCCAGAAATTGGCCAATTGGATTTAAAGTGTCCTTAAAGACATCCCGCTTAATTTTATTACCGATGATAGCCACCTTAGCGGTGTTGTCCTCATCGGCAACATTTAAAAATCTACCTTGGGAAATAAACTCATTTTCAATGAACTGAAATTGTGCAGATACCCCTTGAACAGCATAGGCCAATGATTCCTTACCAAAATTCATTGTCGTATTTCTAACAAAAAATCGAGGAGATTTATTCTCTATTTGGTCTTCAAGAAGCGCTGCCGAAAAATTATAATTTTCATTGCGAAGTTGAATGCGTCTTCCGGGATTAAGACCTTTGTACTGTTTTGTAGTGACTCCGGGCCAGACCCAAACACTGGTTGCGGCATCTTCTTCAAATTCTTTGGCGATGCCGTTTTGCATGCCTTGGCCAAAACCCAATAAAATAACGAGAATAAAGATACCTGAAGCTACGGATAGGCCGGTAAGAAATGTTCGTAATTTATTTTTACGAATGGTATCAAAGATTTCTTGCCAACGTTCTAAGTCGAACATTTGATTGATTGGTTTGATTGATGAATCGCGATACTACTATCACACAATCATAAGACTACCAAATCTTTAGAATGTTACACTTTGAAAAGTTAAAATTTAAAAATGGGAAATACTATGCCCGCATTTTTCTGTAAATAAAATAGAAAAGTCCCGCCACCAATATGTATGGAAGTGCCATAAGATAGACAATACCATTGTTTATACCTTCTGCTGCATTACCTGAAGATTCACTTTCTAAAACCGCTCTACACATGGCACATTGTGCTTCCGCAAAAGAAGGTATGAAGCATAGAAATAGTAAAATGATTATGAAATAATTCTTTTTAGTAGGCATAATAAGGAGATATCATTAAATACACCACCACTCCAGTGATGGCCACATATAACCAAATAGGAAACGTATATCTGGCCAAGTTTCTATGTTCATCGAACAAACCTAGATACGCTTTCGCATAGGTTCTTAGAACTAAAGGAATCAAAGCAATGGAAAGTATAATGTGGGTAATTAAAATAAAATAATATACATAACTAATCATTCCTGTACCACCGTAAGCGGTGGAATCAGAAGTCATGTGATAGGCAATGTACATGACCAAAAAAAGCAAGGAAAGCACAATATTGGTAGTCATCAAATTTTGATGTAATTTCTGATTTCCATTCTTTATCGCCCAAACGGCAATCAAAAGCAATACCGCTGTAAGACCATTGATGGTGGCATAAATAGGAGGTAAAAATGACAATGGTTCTACATTTGGAATTTTCACCCCAAAAAGTAGGGCCACTACAATAGGAATCACCACCGAAACTACGGCGATAATCTTATTAAACTTTTTCTCGTCAGTAACTCTTGCTTCCATACACAATTATTCTTCCAACAATTTTTGAATATCTTCTTTTAAAATACTTATTTCTTCCTTTTCTCCTTGGCTATTCTCTCCCATTTCCTCGGTTATAGCTCCTCTATAATATACGATAGGATTTCCAAACTCGTCAATTCTCGATCTTAAATAACCTTCCTTATCCACAAGTGCAAATAACCCAGAGTGCTCAAACCCCCCTGGAGAATCTGCAACCTCTGCTGCAAAGATGTTGAAGCCAGAATTTGCCAATTCATAGATTCCATCTCGATTACCTGTCATTAAATTCCAACCTTTGGTATCAATATTATATTTCCCTACATACTCCCTCAAAACCTCTGGTGTATCGAACTGAGGTGTAATACTAAAGGAGGCTACTGCAAAATCATCGTTTTCCTCAAATGTATTCTGTATTTCGACAAGATTTTTTGTCATTACAGGACATATACTAGGACATCTGGTAAAAAAGAAATCCACAACAAAAACTTTTCCCAAGTAATCCTGATCACTGACCAGAACACTGTCTTGATTGATGAACTCAAATGAAGGCACCTTTCGTTTTTTACCATCCAATAGAATATAACCGAGCTCTTGAGAAGCATCACTATTGTTCATACGATCATTCTCCACCACCGTACCGTTAGACAAGCGTTCAACAATACGTGGTATGGTAATAATTCCAAAAATGAGAACAATTAAAGAAACCCAAACATATGTGTATTTTTTGTTCATCAGTTTTTTCTTTCGGCGTTATTCTTTTTCAAGGCTAAACGATATTCCGCCAGAATAATTTTTACATCGTCTACCATTTTATTATTCAAGTCCGCAACAGAATTGGAGTTAAAACCAAATTTGGTACCTTCTTCCTCATCTTCGGTTCTGCCCCTCAAATTCAAATCTTTGTCAATAATAAAAACATAAGGTGTTGCCAAGATTTTCATCAAGAGTCAAATCAGTTTTCAGACTATTGAACAGACACTTTTATTTCTTGAGAATCAGCAAAAATGAAATTCCATTTTTCAACATCCGCCAATGTAGCCAACTCACTTTTTAATTCATCGACTGCTTCTTCGGTCCCTTTTGGCATCACCATCACGAACTGAAAGTCATTGAAATCTTTAAAACGTTTATAAATTTTCTGATTAAGGTTAAAGGCATTTCCTTTTTTCAATTCCACATTACTACCTAGAAACCCTAAAACGGTTATATTATTTTTAAACTTTTTGGTGTTATTTGAAATGTTCAATTCCCCTATATTATCGGTTAATTGCGGAAGCTTACCAAAATTATTCACTCCCGAAGCAAAGAAAAGATAGGCGACGATAGGGAGTATAAACAGGATAACAAGTACAAAAGTCTTTTTCATAAGTCAAGGTACTGGCAAAACGATTTTGATATAAATTACAATACCTTTTTACGGAGATTTACAAACTATACAAAAATAAAAAAGACGGTGATGAAACCGTCTTTTAATTCTGTTAATTCTATTTTAGAAATTCCAACTTAAGAAGCCATCCTTATATACATTGTAAATGTAATCTGCTTCCACCAGAAGAATAAAAACCAAGTACATAACAAGGAATATCGGAGTCCAAACTATGGCTCTTCTTAAAGCTGTTTTTTCATCACGTAAGTGCATGAAATCCCAAGCAATATAATACGCCTTTACCAATGTAAGGATAATGAATATCCAGTTCAAAGCCTTCATACCTAGAACATAGGTATCTGTAAGCGCTACTGGTTTTAAAATACCTAAAACTACTTCTATTGCTGTTATAAAAGTAAGGAAAGCTAAAACTCCCCAAATTTTCTGGGTATTTGATTTGAACTTTAGAAGTCCTCTAAAAATTTCTAATTTATGTTCGTGTGCCATGCTTATTCTATTCTTTAAAACTACTATACTTCTCTTATGCTATTTTTCTCAATATCTACACCAAGTAGAAGAAGGTAAAAACGAATACCCAAACTAAATCTACAAAGTGCCAGTACAATCCAATTTTTTCAACCATTTCATAATGACCTCTTTTTTCGTAGGTTCCTAAAATGACATTGAAAAATATGATGATATTGATCATAACTCCTGAAAATACGTGGAAACCGTGAAAACCTGTGATAAAAAAGAAGAAATCAGCGAACAGTCTACTTCCGTATTCATTATGAATCAAGTTAGCTCCCTCAACCACTTGAGTTGCGCTAGCCAACTTCGCCAATGATGCTTGTCTATCCAACACTTGCTTTCTCACCTTCTTCGGTAATAACTTCAGTCCTTATTAAAATATTAGGATTGGCCTTTACACCTTCAATAACCTCATTAACGGTGTAAGTTGGTAATGCTTTTTCGCCATAGTACCATATCCCGTTTTTCTCTTCATGTTCTACTCTTTCATCTGGAATAGTTACTGCAAAATCAGACAAAGCTACACGCTCGCCAGAGTCCGCATCCACGAACTGAAGTATTCTACCTCCTTTTGTTTCCAAAGCACCATGGTCACCTTTGATAAAAGTAGCCCATTCCCAAGCTTGTGATCCAACGAAAATAGCACCACCGATAATTGTCGCGAACATATACCAGATGACGGCATTTTGTTTCATTTTATGTCCAGCATCAACCGCTAAAACCATAGTCACTGAAGACATGATCAAGATAAAGGTCATGAAGGCCACATAAATCATTGGGTAATTACCATGAAAAAATGGTACGTGGGTAAATACCTCATCGGCTATTGGCCAAATCTCAATAAATTTAAATCTCGAAAAGCCATAGGCTGCTAAAAACCCTGAGAAAGTCAAGGCATCAGATACCAAGAAAAACCACATCATTAATTTTCCGTAGCTCGCTCCTAAAGGTTGATTACCACCTCCCCAAACGTTGCCTTCTGCTCCAGTTGTCACCGTTGAATCCATAAACTAATTATCGTTTTAATAAAACTTTAGCAAATTTACATTTTTTTGAACTATATGAAAGCTGAAATAGGTTCAAAACTTATTTTGATACAAAATATTATTTCACAAAGGTCATAAATAACACTAAGTAGACCCAAAGTAGGTCTAAAAAATGCCAGAAAGTAGCTCCCAAAGAAAGACCTAAATAATTTTCACTAGTGTATTTACCCTTATTTTGCTGGTACATAACCACCAAAAGAGAAATAATACCAGCCACTACGTGCACAATATGCACCATAGCTATCAAGAAGATATAGGACATTTTAATCGTACTAGTAGGTCCCGTAAAGTAATAACCCTGAGCTACCATTTCCGAGAATCCGCTGAATTGCAGTAGTATAAAAACAACACCCAAAGCTAGGGTTACCCAAAGCCAAGTCATCCCCAATTTGGATTTACCGGAAATAACCGCATTTTTCGCCAGCATATAGGTGAAACTACTTATAATGATTACGATGGTGCTATAAAGAAAAGCTTGAGGCAAATCTATACTTGACACCCAATCTTCCCTCGAACTACTTACAATATAAGCACTAGTCCATCCAGCAAATCCCATAAGCAAACTCACGATACCAAACCACAGCATCATCTTTTTTGCCCTGGCATTCTTCTCTTTCTCCGTTCCTTGTGTCAAATCCATATCAACCTACATATTTATCTATTACATAAACTATTTGCATTAGCGTAATATAGCTAACGCTTGCCAACATCAAATTTCGGGCAGAGGCGTTATCCCGTTTACCGTATAACCTAAAAGCAAATACCAACATCACGCCACCCATCAAAAATATAAGTATTGCCGCAGGAACCGACAACTGTAACCTTCCTGTTATGCCAAAAACCGGTATGACCGAAATCACCATCATCCAAATCGTGTACATGATTATCTGCAGTACCGTAGCCGTATCCTTTTTCCCTGTAGGCAACATTTTAAATCCGCCTTTTGTGTAATCATCGTTCAGCATCCAACCCAAAGCCCAAAAATGAGGGAATTGCCAAAAAAACTGAATCATGAACAAGGTTCCTGGTTCAATACCAAATTCATTGGTGGCCGCAACCCAACCCAACATAAAAGGGATTGCGCCTGGAATAGCTCCAACGAAAACTGCAAGCGGAGTAATGGTTTTTAGAGGTGTATAAACACTGGTGTATAAAAAAATGGAAACCGCACCGAACATGGCGGTTTTAGGATTCAACAAATACAACGCGAGAACCCCCAATAATGTTAAAGTTATAGCTATTCCCATAGCATAATTTACGGTCATCCTACCTGCTGGTATAGGTCTGTTTTGAGTACGCTTCATCAAAGCGTCCAAATCTCGTTCTATGACTTGATTAAAAGCATTACTGGCACCCACCATACAGTAGCCTCCAAAGGACAACAGCAATAGTTCCGTAAATTGAATTTGGTAAGCTCCAAGGAAATATCCGGCAATAGAAGAAAAAACTACACTTATAGCTAATCTTACTTTTGTTATTTCCTTAAAGTCGGCAAAAAGTAATGAGAATGCATTTTCTTTTGCCGAGCCAACGGCCGTTTTCATAGAATCTTTCAATAGGTCTGCAAAGATAACCCCCGCATCATATTTCTGCAACCTAATACCGCTATTTCTACTATATTTGAGTATACTCGATATAAACCCTTAGAACTTAAAAATGAGAAAATTAAAAAAATTGATTACACCATTATTCGTCATGCTAATAACCCCCTTAGTTTGGTGTCAAGAGGAGGTTGTGATTACGCGTAGACACTCTTACCAATAACGTCTTTATGCTTACTGGGCAGGGAGGAAATATTGGCGTCTATATAGGTCAGAAAAATGTATACATGATCGATGACCAATTTGCTAGGCTTAGTCCAAAGATTAAAGCGATCTATTGCTAGCCTGTCCAGCAAACCACTTACCCACCTCTTTAATACACACATGCATGGGGATCACAGTGGGGGTAATTCAGAATTCAATACGGATGAAGTAACACTTATTGCTCAAAACAATGTAAGAGAGAGCATTAAAAAGACTTTGGAGGAAAAGCCAGAATTGGGAAAAGCGATGCTTCCTGAAATCACCTTCTCCGAAGAACTTAAGATCTATGATGACGAAGAAACCATTATGGCCGTTCATGTTCATAATGCACATACCAATGGTGACGCTTTAATCTACTTTATGGATAACAATGTACTACACACGGGGGATACTTATTTTTCTGGCCGATATCCCTTTATTGATTTAAATAATGGCGGGAGTGTCAATGGTTATATAGCCGCTCAAAAGAAAGCACTACTAATTATTAACGATGACACTAAAATCATTCCAGGGCACGGTAGGCCTTCCAACAAAAAAGAGTTGATGGAATATGTTACCATGATGGAAACCCTAAGAACGAATATTCTAAATGCTATTACGGCAGGAAAAACTCTCGAGGAAGTAGAGAAAGACGCTTCACTATCCGAAGCTTATGATCAAACCCATGGAACAGGCTTTATAAACCCAGAAAAAATGAGAAGTACTTTTTATACTAGTTTAAAAGAATAAGTAAAATAAATGTATCGCATAAAAAAAGTCCCGAGCAAATGCTCGGGACTTTTTTGATTTATAGTTTCTAAATTAACTACTGTAATTTAAAGTTAATCGGAATACTGAAAGGTACACGTACCGCTCTTCCTCTTTGCTTACCAGGAGTCATTTTAGGTAGTTTGTTGATAATCCTAGCAGCCTCAGCTTCTAAGTTCTTATCTGGACCACGCATTCTTACGTTACCGATACTACCATCTTTTTGAATAACGAACATCACACTAACCCTACCTTGAACACCCATTTCTTGGGCGATTTCTGGATAACGGAAGTTTTTACCAATATGCTTTTGAATCATTTCATTGAAACAAGCTCTCTTGTCTGGAGCACTTTCACAACCTGGAAAAACGGGTACATCCTCAATTACTGCGAAAGGTACATCTACATCTTCCTCTACCTCTTCAACAATAACATCATCAACCTCAACGATTTCTTCTTCTTGACTAGTTTCCGTAGACTCGATTACAGTTTCCTCAACCTCTTCTTCATCTTCTACAACCTCAATAATTTCGGGTGCAGCTGGTGGCGGTGGTGGTGGTGGCGTTTTAATCTGTTCGGTCATTGGAACTTCTTCATCTAAAAGATCATCCACATTCATGGAAATATCATAATTATTTGCTTCATCATAGGTTTTCCACTCAAATGCTACATAAGTAAACAGCATTACTGCGAACAATCCCATAACAAAGTAAAGACTGCTGTTATTTCTTAAATCCGCCTTAGGATTCTTTTTTGGTTCCATATTTTTTCAGTTTAGTGATTGCTAATTTAACTAATAATTACTTAAAGATGCAAGTATAACTTTCATTTTAACGACAGCTTTTTTAAAAACAGGAATCTAATCAATAGCATTCCACTAAATGCACCCATAGAATTTGCAAGCGCATCTAAAGGATCTCCCTGCCTATTTACTGTAAACACATGTTGTATTACTTCAATAAGTATGCCATACGAAATGGCGAAAACAAGTAGGTACCATAACCATTTCAAAAGCTTGCCTTTCGGTTGATTTACACGGCCCACAATAAAAGCCATACTCCCAGTGATAACCACACCAAAATAGAACGTAAAATGCACCAATTTATCCATATGTGGAATATCAAATCGTGAAGCTTGAACGCCATCAAATGAAAATAAGCTGAATGATGTTACGAACACCATCCAGCTTATAAATAAGATTTTATATAGAATAGGTTTAACCACCTATAACTTCCTTGTAATCTGCTGCAGATAACAATGCGTCTACTTCAGATGCATCTGTAAATTTGATTTTCACCATCCAACCCTCACCGTAAGGATCGCTGTTCACTTTTTCCGGTTCATCTTCCAAAGCTTCGTTGAATTCGATAATTTCTCCAGATAATGGCGAAAATAAATCAGAAACGGTTTTAACCGCTTCTACCGTACCAAAAATAGCTTCACGCTCCAACGTTTCATCCAACGTATCCACCTCTACATAAACGATATCACCTAATTCTCCTTGGGCAAAATCTGTAATACCAACGGTTGCTACATCACCGTCAATCTTTACCCATTCATGGTCCTTAGTATATTTTAATTCAGCAGGTATATTCATCTTTAATGTATATTATTTTAATTCTTTGGCAAATGTATAGTATTCCTAACAGGTTATCAAAAAATATAACATGGAGAATAGCGCAGAAAACTACTACAAAAAGCTATTAAATATTTCTAAATAATCTTAATTACCGAAATTATATCGAATTGTAAAACCAGCATTTATGGTAGTTTGTGGGAAAGCGGTTGATACTGCAAACTGTGAAAACGAATGGTCATAAAAGAACAAAGCATTTAAATTCTTGCTCAAGGCATAATCTGCAGTAAACTTCAAGGACATTAAATTTTGACCGGAAGTAATCTGATTGTTATCGATATCCAAGTTCCTTATTATCGTAATATTATCCCGTAACGTAACATCTGCCTTTAAATTCAAATCCCCTTTCAATCTTGTTTTATTACCTCCAATATTGGTCACGAACTTCACATCCTTAAATCGATACCCTAAACCAACCGTGTATTCCTTACCATTGATTTCCGTCATTAAATTATTATCAAAACTTAAGGACATGGCGCGATCTGTTCTTACCTCTGTCAAAACACTAATGGAATTCGCCATTTCAAAATCAACCCTCACCAAAGGATTAAACTGATCTGTTAACACTACATTGTTCAATATTAAATCTGGTAATACATCTCCATTTTCCGTATTCACCGTTGGCAAATTATCCTTTTGTAATTGTACTTTCTCCAAATTCGTTTGAAAAGAGTTAATACTGTAGGCGGAGCGATAGCCATGGCTTAACGAAAAACGTTTGAATTTTTTCTTGAACCACTTGTTCTTCATCAAACCGGTGTATTTGATGTTCCAGTTGGGAATAGGAATATCCCTAAACGTGTCCAAATTCACGCGTTCCGCATCTTGACCTGTATATGCGGCAAAAAATGCAGGTAACAAAACCTCTTGTTGGGTCTTACCATATAATTGAGGGAATCCATCTTCATCAATAGTCCCGGCGTTTTGACCTCTGTCTGAAAGTAAACGATTTGCAATCGTAAAACGGTTCTCCTTAAATTGCTGAAAAGTGGCCGAATCAAATTCATCACTTTTTCCAAAAGCGGTACCGATCATCATCGTAGAAATACTAAAACTACCGTAGTTATTCCCCAATTGTACATTATAAAAAGGCTCGTCTGCAGCTTCTTCGATATTGAAATTTTCTTGATAGCTGTTGGAAAACTGCCTATCTGCCACTAAATCGATGGTAATATCTCGAGTAGGCTGCGCTGTAGCGGTAATATTCAATTGCTTGTTCGTTCTTTGGATAAACTGCTCATTAAATTGAGAAAAACCTGTTAACCAACCGTTTCTTGCAGCTTCAAAACGAACATCTGCCTGACTACCAAATACGAAACCTAGGGTAGGTCTTGTGGTTCCTATAAAACCAACCGACTGTGTATATCCTGGAAGTACCGTACCATTATTCTCACTGTAGTTGACGTTCAATCGTTTTACCATGGTCACCACATCAATTACCGTATTGAACAAATCACTGGTCTTTCCTTTAATCTTTTCTTCACCTTCAGCTGGTACACCTGCTTTATCCCTTCGAATAGGGTTGTTCGATGCTTTTGGCGCCTCCCGTTTTTTAAGTCCGATTAAATCATAGAACTTTTGCATCGTTAAAGAAGCGGTTAAATTATGGGTATTGGCATTTTGTACGGTATTGATATCCGTCCCGGCCACTTCCCGCAAAGCATCCCCACCACGTTGCCAATCGAAATTACTGGTATAACTATATTGTGCACTTATAAAATCCAGTGCAGGAATTTTAGCAAACGGCACATCATAGTTTAACTGCATTTGTTGTGAATGCCTATTTGGCGTCCCAATATCAAAAAAGCCGTCCCAAAGACCTAAGGCCTTATTTATTCGATCCACCGAATTTTCAGGTTCGTTCTCATCAAAATAATTTCGAACAATGTTATTGTTGGAAGCGGTCAAATTCAGTCGTAACGACTTGGTCAAATTATAATTAACAGCATACTGCCAGTTGAACAAATAGTTACGCTGTTGTAGTTCTGGCAATTGCAAACGATCAACACCTTCTTCTCGAACATCCCTAAACCTTTGGGCGTTGAACTGACGGTTGATGTTCGAGTTTACCCCAATACTAGAAGGAAGTAAATTAAGGTTCAAATCTTTTAACCATTGCCAGTACCTGCCTGTAAAAAGAGAATCCTTTTTTGCAAAAGGAGCAACTTCTACCGGCTCAAAATTGTGACCGTATACAAACCCGGTATTCACATTTTGATCACGTAACTGTGCAATTTCAAAATCTCGATGATCGGTTTCGTTATAGGAATAATTAAAGGTAAAGTTTTCAATATCGTAGAAATTGGCATCAGCCTCTTCGCCACGGTCTTTACGAACCCCAATAAGGTTGATACTTGTCCTTTTGGTGTAATCTTCGGCTTGCTCCCTAATCTCATCAGCAGCTTCTTGATCAGGAGCGGCATCGATTAAATCATCCAATTTTAAATCATCATAAACCGGGTCAAATTCCGGAGTAATAATTTGTTCCGATATTCCATAATTGAACGGTAACTGAATTCCCCATTTCTTCGGCAATAACTGCCCCACATTCACATTGGTCACCACATCATAGGATATGGCATCTTCACGGGCACGCTCATTTGGCATTTGATCTATGGAACCAAAACCAGAAGTGCTTGTACTCCCTGTGGCGCTAACGTTGGCAAAATCGGCAATATTCGCATCCAAAGCTGCGACAGCCGCCCATCCCCCATTGTTATCCAAGCCTGCAAGACGAAGTTCGTTGAACCAAACCTCTCCCCTGGCCGGCAGATTATCTTGGTTCTTTACCCCCACCATAATACTACGAATACTACCTAAAGAAGGATTACCCTTAATACCGATACGAACCCTACCCGGTGTACGTACATCAAATTCATTCACCGGAATCACTTCTCCATTATCCACTTCAAAAAAGCGCAATTCCGTTAAATCACCACCGGTAATCCATAAAGACTTTACTTTGTTCAAATCGGCCAATGTAATATTCAGCTCGTTCAATTCTGGCCATATCTCACTTTCAGAGGTTGCCGTAAACGACGTAAACTGCAATGGAAGTTCCATTTGGTAATAGTTCTGGGAGAAATCCGTTCCCATTCTTAGGAAACCTACCAAAGGTGTGGACGTATCCGCATAGTCACTATCAACAATCTTTTCGGCATGCATGAACATTTTTAATTTTTCATACTGACGGATATCAATATTCAAATTTTTAAAAACACCACGGGAATCACCAGCCTCCAAACCTTCCACAACCAAGGAAAGGGATTGTTCGTTCTGACGGATAATCGTATTGTTATTGTTCAATTGTTCACGTATAACACCAGGAGGCAATACATAGGGAATAGGAATTCTACTACTGTTTTCTTCAATATTGACAGTGTTCACATCTAAGGTGGTACCATCATCCGCAGGATTATTATCAATATCTGGATCTTGTAAGGTTTTGGTATAGGTTCTCCAATCGCCACGTACCAAATCCAAAGTCGCAAAACGAAGCACGGTTGGGCTGTTAAATCCGGTCATGTACATTCGCATAAAACTGATAGACCTAAAATCTGTAATACCACCAATGGCATCACTAAAATCACTTAACGGAATTTTATACTGAATCCAACGGTAATTCACCTCGTCTCCATTTGGGATACGATTACCCGCAGCCGTTCCTTCACGGATATCGGTCACATATTTATCGTTGATGGTGGTATTCGGCTTGATTTGAATACGGTATTCATAATAACTGTTCACCGTGTTCATGGTCAAATCTCGATCAATATCCTCTACATCGGGCAAGGTTGTAGAACCTCTGTTGGTATTGGTAACAGCAACTGGCGAGTTACCATCTGGGTTATTGAAATCAAAATAACGTTCAAGAATACTACCGTCCCTATTCAGGTAATATTGGTAATTATCCAAAGCAGGGTCCGCTCCTGTATTGTTGTCAAATATGGAGGTTTCGTCGGCATCGTTTAATCCGTCATACCCAATATCCTGTAAATTTCTATTGGTTTCAATGGCATCGAATGCATACACCAAAGACTGTGTCGCAGGCACTTCTCCCCAAGAGGTAGGCGCAACAAAATCGTTACTATCTATCCCTGGCAGACCATTTTCGTATTGTTTTTTACCGTCTTTAAGAATATCCTCAGAAATATTACCCAAATTCAAGTACCAATTCTCCTGATCCGCTCGCAATACCATCTACATAAGGATCCATCACCCAAAATTGGACGAACTCCACATTGCTCTGCTCAAAATCTGTACTGCTTAAAGAACGCATCATACCACCCCAACGCTCGGCAGGTACTTCACCTTCAAAATTAGGGTTGTTATTATAAGGTCCTTTTTCATTTGGATAATACACCATATCCAACGTTCCCTGTACTTGGGTTTGCCCTTGTGCAATATCCGTTTGAGGGAAAACCTCATCTATAAATATCCTTCTCGTAGGGTTGGTTGATATATCATTATCACTAATTCCTGTTGGTCTTTGATTGGTATAAAAAATAGGATCAATGGTATACCAAGCCAATTTAGCCCTACCATATCCGTTCAATAAATTCGCGGGATCATCTGGTGCACTTCCAAAAAGTTGACCTCCGTTTCCGTACTCCAAAGGTGTACTGGAGATTGTCCAACCTAAAGAAGAACGAATATCTATCAAAGCCTGTGCTCCTTCAAAATCATCAAGATACGTGGTAGTTTCACCTTGAAAATCGGCATTCTTGGGCGAATTCGGCTTTAACATCGCCATTTCTGCCCTTAAGGAAACATTGGAAGGAACATCCGTATCTATATTTGGTAATTTATTCACCATACGGGTTAGCCACGGAACTTCGGTAGAGAAATTACTGTTCAAGCCAAAGATGGTATTGTTTACCGGTTCCACCCCAAAATTGGATTTTTGGGTCAATGGTCTTTCGTTCAGATTCAAAAGTGTTCCGCCTAAAACAAAATTCTTATTGAACTGATGTTCTACGTTTACACCTGTGAAACGACGTGTTTGCTGACCGAAAACCGCATTGTTCTCGACAGAAATATTAATTGGCACATTGGAAGCTTCTAAGCTTGGATCCAAAATCTGAACCGTACCTGCTTGATAGTTTACCGTATAATCTATACCCTCTTGCAACTGTCTTCCACCGGCCGTAACCCGCACCGACCCTCTTGGCACATTAAAGGCTCCAATAGGAATACCATTACTGCCTTCTGCCTTATACCTACCTTTTAAAAGGAACTTGTTTTTTTCTGGATCTTGTAACGCTGCAGCCTTGGTCAATTCATACATATCCCGGAACACATATTGCTCCTGGTTTGGATTATACCCCGATACATTATCATACTGACCGCTATTGCCATTTTCCAATTGTTCGAACAAGAAACTGTCCAAAAGGTTCCACTTTCGTAAATATGATTCGGCCACCTTGTACATCGATGGTTTGGCCAGGGACGAAATCGAAGAAACCATCTCCACCAGGTTGCACATCATTATAAACATTCAATCGATCAAGATTAAATACATTTAAAAGAATACGTTCTTCCAATCCTTCCGGCCAACCAGAACCAGGACCTTCCACAACCGGAGTTATATAGTTTCTAGGTGTTGGGTCAGAATACAGAATGTTCATCTTAAAATCATCCTGACTTAAGCGAAATGCTCCCGTTGCGTAAATATTCTTCATCATCAAATCCCAAATTGGATCATTGATATTGGTAATATTACTCTTAAGCATTTTTAATATCAGCGTGTTGTTCTCAATAATTGGATTCGCTCCCTGAGAAATGGTAGTGGCATCTAAACCACCATTCGCAAATTCACCTACTTGAAATACCTCTCCCTGGAATGTATATTGATAGGAAACACCCAATACCTCATCATTACTCAACCTTTGGTTCAAAGAAATGTACCCTAATTGGGAATTGAATTCAAAATCCCGTCCTTGTTCCAGTTTTCTTGCATTTTCTAAAATGGCATAATCAAACCCTTGATTAGGATTGTATCCACCAGCGAAACTCGCTCCATTAAAACCGTTCTCTACGGTAGCGATATCCCTAATATTATCAGTTAAGGCACCACCATTACCCACTTGTGCGGGATCATAATCGTTCGCATTGTTCCTTGGTCTTAAATCTGCAGGACCATTAAAAAATCCTGCTCCATTGCCATTATTGATGCCCACCCTAGTTTTAGTAGCATCGGATTCTCCTAAATCCTGAATAGCTACTACGTTACGCACATTTAAGGTTTGTTGGCTTCTATTGGTTACCCAAACTTCGATACGTGTTATTTGTACTTGACTTTGAATATATGGATAGGTAGAAAGTGCACGGTCATAATTATCCCTAAAATATTGCGCTAAGAAAAAGTGCCTGTTTTCATCGTAATCCAAAGCGGTAATGGAAAACTCATTAAGGGTTCCTCCACCTTGTGCCACAACCGTATTGTTTTGAGAACGCTGTTCAGAAAATACCGCGGTTACCTTGGTTTTACCAAACTGTAATTGGGTCTTTACCCCAAAAAGACTTTGCGCCCCTGTAATCAAGGAACTGTTCAAAGGCATATTTACGTTACCCACTTCAATCGATTGAATGATATCATCCTCCGTGGGGGTATAATCCAATTTTACGATATTCTGAAAATCGAAAGTAGCTTCTGTATCGTAATTCGCAGTTACCTGTAACCGCTCCCCAATTTTACCCAACATACTTAAACTAATACGCTGATCAAAATCGAAAGACAAGTTGGTTCGATTACGTGGGGAAAGTGACGGATTATCATTTTTCTGCCAGATAATCCCTAAATCCATTGCAACGGAACCTTGAGGAATAATCTCGATAGTATTTCCGCCAAAAATGGATTGAAAGAAATTGTTATTTACATAAAAGTTGGGTAGCAAGTTTTTTCTAGCTTCCTCACTACCTGATTTTTTACCAGAATAAGCATCATTTTTTTCTTTGAAATAAGCTTTTATACCTTCCTTTCTGACCAATTCATAGTACTGATCCGGAGTTAATATGATGGGATAGCCAATATTAAAATCACCTACACTTTCATTGTAGATGTAACGGTCCAATTTTGGGTCATAAATATATCGTGAAATGATACTATCTGGATTGTCAAGTAGTATTCTACCTAACTCAAATCCGGTTTTAACGGAATCAACTTCCTGTTCTTCATTTTCTTGCGCCATAGTAATACCCATGAATGCAAAAAATAAGAAGAATAGAAATGTATACTTAAAAGAAAATTTAAGATTTTTAATCGCCCCGCTATTTTAAATTTATTACAAATTTTTGAGCGCGAGTTTTATAATATTCTCTACGCTTAACGAAGTATCTTGATTAAGCACTTTATCGACAACCCTTTCTGCCTGTTTACGTGCGAAGCCTAGAACTTCTAAAGCAGATAACGCTTCATCTTTATTTGTATTGTTTGCGCTTAAGGAAAGTTCGTCTATATCATAGACTTTTAAAACCTTATCTCTAAGGTCTAAAATAACGCGTTGGGCAGTTTTGGCTCCAATTCCTTTTATGGATTGAATGGAAGGCACATCACCGTTAGCAATAGCATCTCTAATTTGAGAAGGTGACATGGAAGAAAGCATGGTTCTGGCAATACTGGAACCGATGCCGGAAACCGAGATTAAAAGTCGGAATATTTCCCGCTCAGATTTCTCTACAAAACCATATAACGTATGAGAATCTTCCTTAACCTGAAGATGGGTAAACAAGGAAATATTTTCCTGCTCCGGTAGTTTTGAAAAGGTATTCAATGAAATGTTTACGAAATAACCCACCCCACCACATTCTACGATAACATGAGTTGGATTCTTTTCTACTAGTTTACCTCTAAGGTGATGTATCATAACTATTCATTGAAAAGGGAAATACGTTTTGAATTCCATATTTCCCTATTTCCTTTTAATTTATAGACACGAAAATTAATTCGACTCTTTAGCTTTCTTTCGTTTTTCTCGCTCTTGGGCATCTATTGCAGCTACCGCTGCCATATTAACAATTTCATCAACACTGGCACCCAATTGCATAATGTGAACTGCTTTTCTTAAACCGACCATAATTGGTCCTATAGAATCTGCACTGTTCAATTCTTTCAACAGTTTATAGGTAATGTTAGCTGATTCCAAATTAGGGAATATGAGCGTATTTACGGTTTTACCTGCCAATTTAGAAAACGGGAATTTACTTTGGTGCAATTCCTTGTTCAACGCAAAATCTGTTTGAATCTCCCCATCCACCACAAGGTTTGGACTATTTTCATGTAAAAGTCGTACTGCCTCTCTCACTTTCCGAGCATTAGGATGAGACGATGAACCAAAATTCGCATAACTCAACATCGCCAATACAGGACTAAAACCAAAGGTTTCAGCAACATTGGCCGTCATTTTCGCAATTTCTGCCAATTCCTCCGCATTGGGCTCAATATTAATCGAGGTATCGGCCAAAAACAAAGGCCCTCTTTCCGTAATCATAATGTTTACAGTAGCCACCTTTTTAACGCCAGCAGCCCTACCCACAACTTCCAAGAATAGGTTTTACCACTGTAGGATAGGCTCTAGAATATCCTGAAATCATTCCGTCAGCATCACCTTCCATAACCATCATTGAGCCAAAATAGTTGCGTTCCCGCATCTTTATCTTGGCACTATAAAACGTAACACCACTTCGTTTACGACTTTCCCAATACTTGGTGGCATACCTAATATGGCGCTCATCAAACTCCTCAGACATAGGATCGATGATAATCAAATCCGCATCAAACTCGAGTTCTTTCTTAAGTTCTTGAATGATTTCCTTTCTTCCTAAAAGAATAGGAATGGCAATACCTTCTTCATGAACGATCTGCGCAGCCTTTAATACATCTAAATGATCGGCTTCAGCAAATACTATTTTTTTAAGATTGGTACGGGCCCTACTATGTAGTAATCGTACCACTTTATTATCATTACCGGAACGCAACATGAGTTCCTCCCGGTATTTATCCCAATCCTCAATAGGGGCTTTGGCAACACCACTCTCCATAGCTGCCCTAGCAACCGCTGGTGGTATTTCATAAATTAAACGTTGATCAAAAGGTTTAGGAATGATATACTCCCTACCAAAAGTCAACCTAGTTTCTCCGTATGCGATGTTCACCTGTTCTGGTACGGGCTGTCTTGTTAAATCTGCCAAAGCCTTTACGGCTGCCATTTTCATATCCTCATTAATGGCTGTTGCCCTAACATCTAAAGCTCCCCTAAATATAAATGGGAAACCTAACACATTGTTCACTTGGTTAGGATGATCAGATCTACCAGTTGCCATGATGATATCCTTTCGGGTAGCGACGGCAACATCATAATTTATTTCTGGATCCGGATTTGCCATAGCGAAAACAATGGGGTTATCGGCCATGGATATTAACATTTCAGGCGATACGACATTGGCTATGGAAAGACCTACAAAAACATCTGCATTGACCATGGCCTCTGCCAAGGTATCAATCTTTCTATCCGTTGCGAACTCAATTTTGGATTCGGATAAATTATCGGCATCCTTACGGATAACACCTTTACTATCCAACATTACTATATTTTCAGCTCTAGCCCCAAAAGCTTTATACAGCTTTGTACATGATACTGCTGCCGCACCCGCACCGCTGATGACGATACGAACTTCTTCCATTTTCTTTCCGGCCAATTCCAATGCATTCAACAAGGCCGCTGCTGATATAATGGCCGTACCATGCTGGTCATCATGCATTACGGGAATATCCAACTCCTCTTTTAAACGGCGTTCAATTTCAAATGCTTCCGGTGCTTTAATATCTTCTAAATTGATTCCGCCAAAAGTAGGAGCAATCATCTTTACGGTCTCAATGAACTTATCCACATCTTCCGTATCCACTTCAATATCAATACCATCAATATCCGCAAAAATCTTAAAAAGAAGGCCCTTACCTTCCATTACCGGTTTTGAAGCTTCCGGTCCTATATTACCAAGTCCTAAAACTGCGGTACCATTTGAAATAATCGCAACAAGGTTACCTTTTGAAGTGTATTTGTAAACATTTTCCTTATCCTTGGCAATTTCCAAACAAGGTTCTGCGACACCTGGTGAATACGCCAGAGCAAGATCACGTTGTGTACTATAGGGTTTGGTAGGTACAATTTTTATTTTACCAGGCTGTGGTTTTGCATGGTAAATAAGTGCTTCCCTTCTTTGTTTTTCCTTGCTCATGGTCTTCGATTTATAAAGACCAAATTTAACGGTATTCTTTAAAAGAGCATGAAAAGAAATCGAATTTATACAAACTAACTTTAGGGACTTTCAATTATCACAAATCTTTACAACGCAAAAGTTTAAAGTGATTTACACTTCTAAAGAAGTTTCATTCTTAGTAGGGTTTAATCGCATGGCAAGAATTGCTGAAAGCACGAAAAATCCACCTGCAAA
Organism: uncultured Flavobacteriaceae bacterium; assembly: GCA_963842105.1. GTDB lineage: Bacteria > Bacteroidota > Bacteroidia > Flavobacteriales > Flavobacteriaceae > Maribacter. Next base: position 77,133 of record CAWJFH010000026.1, on the reverse strand, counting down.
AAGCATTGCATTCACTGCACTTCCTCCTAAAAGATACTTGTAAATAGGTCCAAAAGTCAAGGTTTCAATACCCATGGGAATAACGATCATCATGTTCAAAATACCCATATACACTCCTCTTCTTTCCTGAGGAATAACTTTAGAGACCATAGTGTAAGGAATACCCATCATGGCGGCCCACCCTATACCGAATAATACCATGGGTACCAATACCAATCTAGGGTCCACTATAAAGGGAATACAAAATAACGAGATTGCCGTACCCACCAAACTTAAGGCATATACCTTTTTACCTCCATATTTCATGGTCAAGGGCACCAAGGCCAAAGCAACCACCATGGTAACGATATTGTAGGTTAGACTGAGTTGTGCCGACTGCGACGCCGCTTCTGAGGTGGAATAACCCATAGTTAGTTTAAACAATGGTGTCGTATACTGCCAATACACAAACAAGGCATACCATTGAAAAAGATAAACAGCACCAAGTTTCCACATAAATGGCGGCATTTTTTTAATCGCATCGCCAATTTCAATAAAAGGTTTTGACATTCGCGCTCCGAGTGGTTTTGCTTTAGCCAAATTAATTTCCGCCAATTCTTCTGAGCTTGGTGGTATTTCTGGAGTTTTAAAGACCGACCATAATATGGTAGTAAGGGATAGGATACCTCCAATATAAAAAGAATAGTAAATCCAAGTTGGAATGGTCCCAGCTACTTCAATGGAATCACCACCGAATACTTCTTGAAACAAAACAATAGAACCGTTGGCCAGTAAAATTCCTGCCCCAACAAACAAACTCTGCATTTGAAAGCCAAGACTTAATTGCTTTTCCGGCAATTTATCCCCAACAAATGCGCGATAAGGTTCCATAGCCATATTATTTCCAGCATCAAGAATCCACAAAAGACCTACGGCAAACCATAATACCGGGCTGGTGGGGAAAGCAAATAAACACAGGCTACCCAAAATAGCCCCAATTAAAAAATAGGGTTTACGCCTACCCCATTTATTCGACCAAGTTTTATCAGACATTGCACCAATAACGGGTTGTACCAAAAGTCCGGTAATAGGTCCGGCAATATTCAAAATAGGCAACATTTCCTCTGGGGCACCTAAGTATAGAAAAATAGGGTTAATAGCCGTCTGTTGTAGTCCAAAACTATATTGAATACCCAAAAAGCCAACGTTCATGTTGAAAATTTGCCAAAAGCTAAGACTTGGTTTTTCTATTTTCATTCGATGCAATCATTCAAGTTTAAGAAATAGATATTAGCATATTGATAGTAATACTAATTCAAAATTTAGAATTCTATAAATAATACGGTCTAGCAATATAGTATAAATAGAACTTTTGCCAATACTAAGTTCGATAGAATTATCAGCGAAAACGATGGAGTGTTCTGTTATTTATTTGAGAAACTCAATATTTCTTTTGAGTCCGTCGAACTTAGTTCTCTTTACGGCAGATTTTTTAAAGATTTTCTTGAATACATCTTCGGTGATTTCCTCCCAATCTTTTTTACTCATCGATAGCATTTCTGGGTTTGCATTAAAAAGTGGTTCTTGATGAGGCTTTGAAAACCGGTTCCATGGGCAAACATCTTGACAGATATCGCAACCAAACATCCAATCATCAAATTTACCCTGAAATTCCGTTGGGATTTCATTCTTCAATTCAATGGTGAAATAGGATATACACTTACTACCATCTACTACGTAAGGCTCCACAATGGCCTGCGTTGGACAAGCATCCAAACAAGCGGTGCAGGTGCCGCAATGATCAGTGACCGGAGTGTCATATTCCAAATCCAAATCCACAATCAATTCCGCTATAAAATAGAAGGAACCTACTTGTTGTGTCAAAAGATTACTATTCTTCCCAATCCAACCCAAACCGCTTTTAGCGGCCCAAGCTTTATCCATTACTGGAGCAGAATCTACAAATGCACGACCATTCACCTCTCCAATTTCTTCGGAAATAAATTCTTGTAACGCCCTTAGTTTCGTTTTGATGACATGATGGTAATCTTGACCATACGCGTACTTTGACACCTTAAACGTATCTTCAACCTGTTCTTTTTCCGGATAGTAATTCAATAATAGGGAAATGACCGATTTAGAACCTTCTACCAATAAACGAGGGTCCAAACGTTTATCGAAGTGGTTTTCCATATATGCCATTTCACCGTGCATATTCTTTTTAAGCCACTTTTCTAAACGAGGTGCTTCCTCTTCCAAAAAATCTGCCTTGGAAATACCACATGATAAAAAACCGAGGCGTTTGGCTTCGGTTTTTATGAGGGCACTATAGTTTTGTTTTAAGTTCAGAATCGAAGAATTTCATACTAAAGTACGATTATCATTCAACTTAAAACCATCATTTTTTAGTTGTTAGGTTAATTAAGGTAGCCACCTCACTTATACTATTTACCGAAAATCATCCTTTTACAATTTTACCTTTATTGCCTATTCATTTTCTTCTTCATTAATAGAAGGCACTATATAATTGATTTCAAATTCATTTTGTCTCGATGAAAAATAGTTCTTTCACAAAAATACTTAAGGCTATAACTACTAAAAACCAACCAAAATACTTCTTCAACTTTTCACCGTTTACAAAAGAAGAAAAATAGCTACCTAACAGAATCCCTAAAACTGAAATGAATGTAAAGCCTAATAGAAAAGACCAATTAATGTCAAGACTGAAAATATCACCCATAAAGCCAATTAGGGATTTTAAGGCTATGATGAACAATGAAGTGGCCACCGCTTTTTTCATTGGCAAATGCAAACAAAGCACTAGGGAAGGAACTATAAGAAAACCTCCACCAACACCAATAACACCAGTTAAAACTCCTATTACAACGCCAGAAAAAGCCATAAAAGGATAGTTGTAATATAATGGAGCTTGTTGACTGTCATCTACCTTATTCCTCATTATCATAGGGTACCCTGAAGCTAGCATCAATATGGCAAGTAAAAAAAATATAGCAATATGTTGGGTTACAACGTAACCGTAAATATTGAATAGCTTCTCGGGAATAGCAGGAATCAGAAATTTACGAACTAGGAACACCGAAACAAACGCCGGAATTCCAAAAAAAAGAACAATTCTAAGATTTACAAGTCTCTTTTTAAAGTTGCGTAAAGCGCCTATTGTAGCTGCTGTTCCCACAACAAATAAGGAGTAAGCGGTAGTCGTTATGGGACCTAATTGAAATAAATAGGTAAATATAGGAATTGCCATCAATGACCCGCCACTTCCAATTAGTCCCAAAACCACCCCTATTGCCAAAGCACCAAAATATCCTAAAACCTGGGTAATTTCCACTAGCTATTGTTGGTTACGTTTTTTATTTACTTTCCTTGATATAGCCCCAACCCTGTTTTTGCTTTGAAATAATTTCATAAATACCGTCTGGAACTATACCTACACCTGGTATTAAATCTTTCTCCGTCTTTTCGTTTCGCTTCATTGTGTTTTGACAAACAACGATAGAAATATTTTCATTGTTAATGATTTCTCGTAGTGTCTCCCCAGCAACAGACGAATTTTTATCTACCATGGAATAAGCACTGCTGTAGACAACCAGCTCAAATTCTGAAGTAGGATATGAATCAGACATCAACCTTAAATGCCGCGCTGCTGAGCGTTGTACATCGGGGTTTCCACTAGTAAGGTCAAATACGACCTTAATAGGTTCTAATTGGGCCTGCAAACCTAAAGACAGGGTGAAAAAGGCTATAATTACGATTATATTTTTCATCTTATTTGTATTTTTTATCTATTAATTACCGGCAAAAATATAGCCACATCCATTTTGTTGCGCTCTACCAAGGGCCCAAACACCAGAGGGTACAATCTGTATTCCTGGATATACCGCATCTAACCATTCCTGATATACTTGTTTAGAATCCAACTCCATTTTTTGTGCGACGGCTCCACTGTATACCGATAAGGCCAAATTACAAACACAGAACATTGCACCACGCTCTTGCATTTCTTTGATACCTTGAATAACGGGCATAGGAAAATCGCCTTCCTTTGGCTCATAATATGGGTTACGTAGTGCAGGTGCTTTAGTGGCATTATCGTTTACGCCGAATACTTCACCCAATTTATACTTTTCCCAAACTTCTGATTTCAATGCAAACGGAATAGCGTTATGGCGTAAAACGGTCATAGCTGTTATGTCTTCGTCTTTTGACCCTGTTTCATTATTGCTCAGATAAAAGGCCCAATTCCAAATAATTGGAAATCCATCATGGGGTGTAGACCCATCATAAACAATACGATGTGTTCCCTTAATATTCTTAAACCAGTCATCTGCTTCTTCCATTTTTTTATCATCGAAATTTGGTAATCCAGCATACACTGGTCCGGTAATCAATGATAAGGTGCTTGCTGTGGCTCCCATTAGCACCGCACCCATAAACTTTCTTCTAGAACTCTCGTTTACTGTTTTCATACTTATTTATTTAGATTTAATAATATTGTACTCACTTTTATAATATTCCATAATCGGTAAAAAAGGACCCATTTGGTGTTGTCGTATTGAAAACGTATCGGCATAAGGAGGATATGGTGTTGATACCGGTTTCTTTTTGAGGTCGGGAAAGTCCCTTTCACGATTCTTTTTGGATGGTCGACTTTGTCCATTTATAAATCCGGCGACGTCATAGGCCTCTTCATCGGTCAAAATTGTATTCTCGTAGGTCACTCCATATGGCATATTGGCTTTTATGAATCTTGCTGCCGTAATTACCCTGGTCATTCCCGCACCATTGTTATAAGAATCCTTACCCCAAAGCGGTGGATATTGATATCCATATCCCACATTAGATTTTAAGCCTTGACCGTCTTTAGCATGACACAAGACGCATTTTGCTTCAAAAACAGTCTTGCCCTTGTCAAGATCAACCGCCCTATCGGGAATATTGATTTTGACAAATCCTTGTCCGAATATTTTTCCGTCTTCAGGGGCATATCTACTAAGCCAATTCATGTAGGCCAATAGTGCCTTCATTTCCTTGCTGTCCAAAGGCAGGGTTCTTCCGTTCATGCTGCGCTCCATACATCCATTAATACGCTCTTCTATTGTGCCTATCTTATTCTCCCTTCCCCTAAATTGAGGGAAACGCTGTATGACTCCGACTAGAGGAGCCGCATATGTCTTTGTTCCCGACCAGAGATGACAATTATTACAAGACAAACTATTTCCCGCATATACATTGCCCTTGTCTTTACTCCCAATTCCTATATACTTGGATGTATTTTGAAACAGGTCATAACCATATCTTATGAAGTCATGTTTCTTTGAATCGTCCAACTGAGAAATATCATAACTTATATTGTAACCTTTACTCAAGGAACTTTCAACTTCTTTTTTGATTGTTGGCTTACCTAAACAACTCCACAGCAGAAAAAACGAAATGGACAATAGGCCTATAAAAGTCACTAAAAGAAGTCGAGACCATTTTTGTGCGGTACCTTTAACTTCCGATTTAATGACATCTTTCATCTGGTTCTATTCAATTGCTTCATGTATTCAACCCTATGGCCTATAATCCACTTCTTGGGGTCACGCAATTTTAAAACAAGATTTAGTGAAGGACTTTCATTGTATCGGCAAAGTCTCGCAGTATTTATGAAAAAGAAATTAGGATAGCACTATTTGTGCATAAGAGAGAAGAAAATTAGATGTAATTTATTTATTATCAACTATTTATCGATTGCACTTGGCGAATAGCCAAATTCTTCCTTGAAAGCGCGGCTAAACCAAGAAGGATCATTAAAACCTACACTATATGCAATTTCAGAAACCGTCTTATCGGAATCATATAGCATTTCCTTTGCTTTATTTAAACGAACCGACCGTATAAAGACCGCAGTAGATTTATCGGTGATGGATTTTAGTTTTCTATACGTCTGGGATTCGCTCAAATTTAATTTAAATGCCAATTGCTTAGGCCCAAAGTCAGGATCTGCCAACTCTTTGTGAATAATTTTAATGGCCTCTTGAAGAAACTGGACTCCTGGGTTTTTAGTCTGTGTTCTTAGAAAAACAGTTAAGCCGTCATTTTCAAACTTACTGATCATTTTCTTACGTAACCCGATAAGTTGATTTAACCTTATGAACAGTTCGGCCTTTTCAAAGGGCTTGACCAGATATGCATCGGCACCATAGGAAAGACCTACAAGACGATCTTTTTGGGTAGCCTTGGCCGTTAATATAATAATGGGTATATGATCGGTACGCTTATCTGATTTTAATTTTTTACAAACTTCATACCCATCCATTATCGGCATCATAACATCGCAGATAATTATATCCGGAATTTCACTTAGGGCTTTTTCGACACCAATCTTGCCATTCTCTGCATGAATTGTTCGATATTTGGCTTCAAGTGAATTCTTCAAAAAATAAACCACATCGGCATTGTCTTCTATAATCAATGCAATCGGTAAATCATTTTCTTTAAGATATTGTGACTTCGGGTTTTCTTTTGGTCTATCAATTTCCATTACAGGTGTTTCAATTTCTCCATAGGGCAAGTCCAGCCTTTTAGCTGCGGTGAATACGGGCAAATAAACTATAAACTCCGTTCCCTTGCCCAATTCACTTTTTACCGTAATGTTTCCACCCATCAACTCTATAAAGTTTTTGGTCAACGAAAGACCTATCCCAGTACCTTCACCATGTCTTGAAATCGTTGCATCCGCTTGATAAAATCTATTGAAAATATGAGGTAGGGCTTCCTTTGAAATTCCCATACCGTTATCCTTTACCTTTATCAAAAATTGTCTAGATCCGTTTTCTGTAGTACTATTTAGATGTACGATGATTTCATTACCGTTACCTAAAAATTTGATCGCATTTGACAACAGATTATAGATAATGGCCTGCAATTTGTTTTCATCCATATCCATTATCAAACTGTCTACTTCGGAGTAGACTATTAAATTGACATTTTTCTCATTGGCGTACGACTGAAAACTTTCACAGATATATTTAATAAAGGGAACTACATCGGCCTTTACGAGTTGCAGTTCCATATTTCCACTTTCCAACTTGGCGAGATCCAGCATCTCATTCACCAAATACAATAGACTATTTCCATTACGTTTAATCATCTCAAGCGGTTTGTCTACCATGTGTAATTCCTTTTCACCAAGGTTTTGCTTGATAGTTTCGGTCATTCCTAAAATTACGGTCAACGGAGTTCTAAACTCATGCGTTATGTTTGTATAGAGACTATTCTTTAGTTGATCGATTTCTTTAAGTTTTTTACTTTCGGCAAAGGCCAATTTTCTTGAAACCTGAAACTTATAGAAAATATATGCTAATACTAGTATTAAGATTATGTACAGTGTATAAGCCCACCAAGTCGACCACCATGGAGGAAGTATTTGTCAATTTCATTTTTAGGGGCTCTTGATCCCATTCCACTCCCCTTGAAAAACCATTGACCAGCAACGTATGATTACCCGAAGGAAGGTTTAAAAATTGAATCTCGGGATCTTTGAGCATGTTCCATTCTTCATTATTGGGCAATAACTTATATCCATATTCAATTTGCTTGTTTAAACGGAAATCGATGGAAGAAAACTGAAGATAAAACGGGAATTGATTATTATTGAACTTTAATTCTTCAGTCTTTAATAATGATTCCTTTAGAATACTATTGGATAGGCTTTGCGCCTTTATTGTCTGATCTTTAATTCGAAATTCCGAAAAGAAAAGCGGTTGTGGCGTATCGACACTTGTTAAATCTCGAGGATGAAAATAGGTCAGTCCATCAACTCCCCCCAAATAAATCAACCCCTGATCATCCCTAAACCTGGCATGAATATCAAACTCGTTACTCTGAATACCATCTTGAACCCCATATTGTTTAAACCTATTGGTTCTAGGATTAAAATGAACGATTCCAGCGGTAGTACCAAGCCATAGGTTTCCGTCGAAATCATCTTGAATCCCATAAATTATGGCACTTGTAAATTGCTCTTGCTCAGTCCATGATTTGAATGTGCCATCTTGTTGCCATAAGTTTAGACCATATCGTGTTGCGATCCACTTATTGTTCTTATCATCTACTAAAATGTCATAAACGGAATTATGGGATAACGAATTTTCTAAATCCTCGTTTCGTGTATAATTTGTAAAAATTGGATTTAGTTGATTTTTAAAACTAAGCTTTGTAAGGCCGCCCTGAGAACCGACCCAAACGTCACCGCTTTGATCCAGGCTAATACATTGTGCGAAATCATTAATGAGGGAATTAGAATTATCCTTCTCATTCTTGTATCGATCAATCGTTACGTTTCCATTTGAGTCCAACTTCAAACTAAAGATGCCGTGACCAAAAGCAGCTCCCCAAACCGTACCAGATGTATCGAGTGCAATTCCTTTAAGAAAATCATTGTTGATGCTGTTGGGATTATCAATTTCATACCTAAAAACCCTAAACTTAGGGTTCTCTGCATCAAAAGTCTTTAAATCGATCATACTAAGACCTCGGGTCGTCGCCATCCAAATTCGATCATTAGCTTCATCTTTACAAATTTCACGAACCACATTTCCCGAAATACTAAAGGGGTCATTTTGATTTTCAGTAAAATAATATGTACTATCTTCCCGAACGAGGTTCAGCCCCCCATCAGAGGTACCTACCCAAAGGTCTTTCCCATCCTTTAAAATCGAAAATATGACATTATCGTTCAATACATGCGAACCCCTCTTATTCTTAGACAGGTTTTTAAAATAGGGGTTGTCAAAATCAAGAAGATTCAAATTGTTTGCTGTACCTACTAAAATCTGATCTTCAGAATTCTTCAGCAATGATTGAATCGTGTTATTGCTCAATCCGTCAGTTTCGTTTACTGAATACTGAATTTTTCTAATTACTTCAAGTGAATGTACATCAAACAAAAATAAGCCAGACCCAGTACCTACCCATAACTTAGAATCATCAGCTTCCAAAAATGTAACCACATGTCTAGTAGGACTTCCACCTCTTTTATCAAGGTCGATCTTTCGTAGCTGTTTTGTTTTCGTATTATACAAAAACATACCGATATCAGTACCTATGAATAATTTTTCACCAGCACTAAAAAACGCTTGAACATCACCTTCCACCCTTAGTTCAGGTAATATTTTTGATTTGGAACCGGTAATAAAATCAAGCTTATAAACAGCACCATCATACCCTCCAGCCCATAAATAATTGCTTTGATCCAAATGGAGTCCGCTCAAAGATGTATTTTCTAGAAAATTCTTTTGAAGATAGGTTTCACCATCCGAAGAAATCTTATATAAACCTGAGTTACGAGTAGTAACCCAAACACTACCTTCAGAATCCAAAACCATGTCTAAAATAGTCTCGTTGGGTACAACAGGGTTTTCCAAGTATATTGGTCGAAAAACATCAAGTTCATAATCATAAAAATTTAATCCATTGCCAAGTGTTCCAACCCAAATATCACCTGATCTGTCTTCCAATAAACTAGTCACATGATTTCCAGAAATAGAAGCATCATCAGATTCTTCATATTTATAAATCTTAAACTCCTTTCCATCAAATCTGTTGAGCCCATCTTGCGTTCCAATCCATACAAAACCCAAGCTATCCTTTAAGAGCTCATTTATGGTGACTTGAGAAATACCGTCTTCAAGGGTGTAATATCTAATACGTAGATTATCTTGGGCAAAAAGAAAAGGTATCTTACTTAGCGCCAAACATATAAAAAGAGCAAACCTGATGGAAATTGAAAAGCAGGGAAACCGAAGAAACTTAAATTTGAAGATAAAACCCATAAATGCTTGCTTTTGGTTTAATAAATGAAAAAGCATCGGGGGATTGATACAATGAATGCTATTACTATCTCAAATTCATGATTCAATGTAGTAAAAGATAGCTGCCCAAGAAAATTTATCGGAAAAATTAAAATTATTAACCCTCAATGAGGACAAATTTCGCAAACTCAATAATGAAAAAACTTATTTTGCACCTTCTACCGAAAGTCTTGGGCCTAAACATTTGTCAAAATGGTTTTAAATATATGCCATTTCACCGTGCATATTCTTTTTAAGCCACTTTTCTAAACGGGGTGCTTCCTCTTCCAAAAAATCTGCCTTGGAAAACCACATGATAAAAAACCGAGGCGTTTGGCTTCGGTTTTTATCAGTTCCGTATAAGTTTTTTTCAATGCCAATGGGTTTATTTTCTACTTATTAATTTTAAAAGAACCTCTTTAGGACGCAGGGATATTAAAGGGTTTAATTCAACATCCTCGGTCATCGGTTCGACTCTATAATTCTTCAAAATTTCTGCCACTACCAAAACCATTTCGTACATGGCGAAATTATTCCCAACGCACATGCGTGGTCCTGCTCCAAAAGGAAAATAATAATCGGACAGTTTATTTTTATCAATAGTGCTAAAACGTTCTGGTATAAAATGGTCTGGGGATTCCCAAAAACGAGAATCGCGATGCAATTCGTAAATGGCCAATAAAAACATACTATTTGCTGGTATAACGTGTCCGTTCCATTCGTCCTCTTCAATTGACATACGGTCAATATAATACGCTGGTGGAAAAAGTCGCAGGGCTTCTTCAACACATTGCTTTACATAAATGAGAGAAGTTATACTTTCTAGAATATCAGCATTCTCCAAATCAATATTTGAAACTTCCTTGTACGCCTTGTATTGCTTTTCCGGATTCTTCGCTAATAGAAATAACGTAAAACTTAACGCGTTCGCTGTTGTCTCGTGGCCTGCAGTAAAAAGTATAAGAACCTCGTCTATGAGTTGATTGCGGGACATGGCCGTACTATCTTCATACCGGGCCATCAAAAGCATATCTAGCAAATCATCCTTTTCCGATTCGGACGTTATCCGCTCTTTAATAATACCATTCAATATGACCCGCGCCTCTTTGGAGCGTTTTAGGTGATGACCAATGGCGCCACTAAGTTTAAACCACCAATTCATGTAGGGTTGGCGCATTTCACGAATTAGCATGCGTTGATTCGTCTCGGTTATTTCCTTTAGTTGCGCCATTTCCTTTTGGATATCGCTTCTACTAAAAAGGGATTTTGCAACCACTTGAAAAGCCAAATCGCCCATTAGCGGATATACATCCTGAACTTCGTCCTTACGAATTCGAAGTAGTTCTTCTTGAATCGCCTGCTTCATACTACCGAGCAAGCCTTCCAACTTCTTTTTGTGAAAAGCCGGCTGTACCATTCTACGATGGGTCCGCCAGTGCTCCCCATTGGATGTTAAGAGTCCCCTGCCAATATATTTTGCCAAATCCTTGGTCTGGAGAGAAGATTTGTGATACTTCTTATGCTGTTTTTGCAGAATATGTTTTATGAACTCCGGACTTCTTGTAAAGACGATAGTCTTGGCAGGACCCACACTTACTTTAAAAGTATCGCCTAGTCTTTTAAAATTAGCATGATGAAAGGGTAATGGATTTTTAAGTATACTTTTCCTATTCTTAAAAACTTGATAACCTGTTACTCTAGGAAGCTTTTTCATATATCCATTTCTCCATGCCTGTTACTCCAAAAAAAATGGATTGTTTCCAACACTTTACAGCTACTTTTCAAACGATTCTTTTGATAATTAATTACTACATATTCCCTATATCTTTACCGCGGACTTTTGAGCTGCAGACTTGTAGATAGCCTCTACCACTCGGATATCTCGTAAACCTTCCTCACCTGGAACTATCATATCCATATTGTTCATTATAGCATATGCGTCCTCATCCATTTGCTTTGACTGTTGGTTTTCAATAGGAAAATTAATTATGGTACCGTCGGACATACTACCATTGTTACCCAAGTAGGCAGAATGAGGTTCCATCTTAAGCCAACCTTTTTCGTAATTTACTTGTAGATGATTCATATTTATACCAAAACTGGTTTGGCAGGCCGCGCGTGCTCCGCTAGGGAATTCTAATTGGAACATCATTGTTTCTTCTACTTCATCATATATTTCCGGCCGGGTTGTAGATGCTTGTGCTATTACGGAAATTGGTTCTTCACCAGTTGCCAATCGCGCACCTTGTAATGCATATACGCCCATGTCACCCATTGCGCCACCGCCAAGAGCTTTGTTTTGTTTCCAATGGTCTGTTCTGCCATCAAAATATCCAGCAGCAGAGGTAACCATTTTTACCTTTCCAAACGGTCTCTCCTCTGCAGCTTTCATATACGCTTGAATATTTGGGTCATGTTGACATCTGTAACCGATGGCTAGTTTAACTTTATTGTCATTGCATGCCTTTATCATCCGTTCACAGTCAGCAACAGATGGAGCCATGGGCTTTTCGCACCAAACATGTTTCCCTGTATTTGCTGCCCTTATTGTATATTCCGCATGCATTGAGGGTGGGAGTACCACATAAATTACGTCTATATCAGAGTTGTTCGCAATAGAATCAAAATTCTCGTAGTCGTAGATATTCTTATCCTTTATGCCGTATTTTTCTTGCCACATTGGAATCTTTTCTGGACTACCGGTTACAATTCCACGAAGCTCACAATTTTTTGTCAATTGTAAGGCAGGAGCAAGTAAATCTGTGCTATAGTAACCCAATCCAACCAAGGCTATGCCTAATTTTTTATTTTGGGGTCTAGAAGTTGATAAAAGAATATTTGGAGCAAATGCAGCTGTAGCAGCAATGATTCCAGTTTTTTGGATAAAGATTCGTCGTTGTTTTTCCATGGCTTTAAGTTATCGTATTAAATTACGATAAGAAAATTTAAAAATCAATCTCTATTCTAATTTGGCCATAATACTTCTTTGTCATCTAAAGCAACTAGGAACAAAGAATTCAAATCGATTTGGGTATTAGTTAAAATAAGTCCAAGTGGTTTTTGAAGAGAAGATGCTAAAACAACCCGGGTTGTATACCACCCTTTATTCTTCCCAAATGTTTATAGGCTAAATCGGTGACCTCACGTCCTCTAGGCGTACGCATAATAAAGCCTTGTTGAATTAAAAAAGGTTCATACACCTCCTCAATGGTTTCTGCACTTTCGGATACTGCGGTTGCCAAGGTTGTAATCCCTACCGGGCCTCCTTTAAATTTATCGATGATTGTGGTTAGAATTTTATTATCCATTTCATCTAAGCCATGGGCATCTACATTTAACGCTTTGAGACTATACTTAGAAATCTCCATATCAATGGAGCCATTACCTTTTATCTGTGCAAAATCACGTACTCTTCTTAACAGTGCATTACAAATTCTTGGTGTTCCCCTACTTCGTCCAGCAATTTCAATAGCTGCATCATTTGTAATAGGCACTTTTAAAATTTCTGCACTTCGTTGTACTATGGTCGATAACAATTCCGTATCATAATATTGTAACCTACTTTGAATACCAAATCGGGCCCTCATAGGTGCGGTCAATAATCCTGACCTGGTGGTCGCCCCTATCAATGTAAAAGGATTAAGATTGATTTGTACGGACCTTGCATTAGGCCCGGTCTCTATCATGATATCGATTTTATAATCCTCCATCGCAGAATATAAATATTCTTCAACTATGGGGCTTAACCGATGTATCTCATCAATGAACAATACATCCCGTTCATCTAAATTCGTCAATAAACCTGCCAAATCCCCGGGCTTATCCAACACCGGACCAGAGGTAATCTTTATACCCACCCCTAATTCATTGGCCAAGATATTCGCTAGCGTTGTTTTACCTAATCCGGGTGGACCATGAAACAAGGTATGATCTAAGGCCTCCCCTCTCCTATTGGCAGCTTCCACAAAAACCTTAAGATTTTCAAGGACTTGTTCCTGTCCTGTAAAATCCTCAAAACTTATGGGGCGTAATGCTCTTTCAATATCCAATTCTTCATTGGAAAAACTCTCGGCCGATGGATCTAAATACTCGTTCATGTACTAACAAAGATAGACAAACCCCCTATAAGTTCGTCATGGTTTAATTTTCAAAATAGGGATTATATACTTGTAGCCTTATGAATACGTTAAGAATAATTAACCATAAAATTCGTAAATTCATTTTATGCAAAAAGAAATTTATTCCCCACAGATATTACAGTATATACCATTTTTCTACATTATCTGGTCAGACGACCTATTGTCCGCTTCAGAAATAAATGTGGTCGAAAAATCAATACAAGAAGATGATACCTTGACAAAAAACGACCGCCATATATTGCGCCAATGGTTAGACGTTAAAAATCCACCAAAAGACGAACTTTTCAAATCGTGGAAACAAATCATATCCAATTCTTGCATTAAGCTGGTAGAACATGAAACCTACCCATTGGCTACCCTAAGTCAAAAACTTGCCTCATATTACCATGATGACTTTCCGTTCAGCAACTATTTGAAAAACATTGAAATCAATCTTGGCATCCAACCCAATCACTACAATCACTTGTTCGATGTACAAATACCGATTGACCAAAACTCTTTACAATATGACGCCTCCATCATTGATCAACTTTTAAAAGGCGAGCATGCTAATGTCATTGATGATTTTAGAACGGCACTCAAAGATCCTATTTTCGACTGGCACATCCATAGAGAAAAGGAATCTTACCGAAATCATGTCTTAAATCAGGTTAAACATTTAGCGGAGGAAGGATATGGGGCTATGGCCTACCCTGAAGCGTATGGAGGAAAAAATGACATGGAAGGGTATGCGACCATTTTTGAAAACATGATGTACGTGGACGGAAGCCTTACCATTAAATTTGGTGTTCAATTTGGTTTGTTCGGTGGAAGCATTCAAAAATTAGGAACTAAAAAACATCACGATACCTATTTATCAAAAGCTGGAACGGCTGAATTATTAGGTTGTTTTGCGATGACGGAAACCGGACATGGTTCTAACGTAAGGGGCATCAAAACAACGGCGACTTACGACAAAGTAAATGAAACCATAATTATACACACCCCAGGTAAAAATGACAACAAAGAATATATAGGTAATGCATTGCATTCTAAAATGGCATCGGTTTTTACACAATTGATCGTCAATGGAAAGAATGAAGGCGTTCATGCTATTTTGGTACCATTACGAGATGAGAACCACGAATTATTGCCTGGCATTAAAGTCGAGGACAACGGATATAAATTAGGATTAAATGGAGTCGATAACGGTAAGATATGGTTCAACCAAGTAGCGGTTCCAAAGGAAAATCTTTTGAATAAGTATGGAACTATAAAAGCCAATGGTGACTACTATTCTGAAATTAAAAATCCGAATAAGAGATTCTTTACCATGTTAGGCACTCTGGTAGGTGGCCGAATATGTGTGGCACGAGCTGGATTAGGAGGAGCTAAATATGCGTTGGCAGTCGCAATCAAACACGCCTTAAAGCGAAGACAATTTAACGATAGCATAAAAATTCAGGAGGATTTGTTGATGGATTACCCCTCTCATCAGCTTCGCTTAACGCCTTTAGTAGCAAGTGCATTCGTCTACCACGCTACACTGGATAAAATGATGAAGCAATATTGTGATGATTCACAGCCTGATAAACGACAGATAGAGACTCAAGTGGCAGGACTAAAGTCGATAATCACTTGGTACGCCAATGATACCATACAAGAATGCCGCGAAGCTTGTGGGGGAAAAGGATACTTATTAGAAAACCGCATAGCGGATTTAAAAGGTGATGTGGACATTTTCACCACTTTTGAAGGAGACAATAATGTTTTACTACAATTAGCAGCTAAAGGCGTCTTGTCCGACTTTAAAGCGGAATTCAATAGCGCCGGTTTTGCTTCTGTATTAAAGTTACTCAGCAATCAACTTAGCGATAAGCTTGCCACGAACAACCCCTTGTATACAAACAAGGTGGATAAAGACCATTTATACAACCCTAAATTTCACACCCACGCCTTTGAAATGAGGACCAAAAGATTGACCTACACCTTGGCCATGAGGATAAGGAGCTATATCAAAAAAGGAATACCTTCCTACCAGGCCTTTTTAAAAGTTCAGACCCATTTAATGAACCTTGGAAAAGCCTACAGCATTGAACTAGCCTACAAGTCCTATTTAGAATATACCGAAACGATTGAAAATCCAGAGTATAAAATCCTTTTCCAGAAACTAGGGACCCTTTATGCATTGCATGAGATCAGAAAAGATGCAGCCTGGTATTTAGAGCTTGGATATATTGGTAGCACAAAATCAAAAGCGATACGCCAACGGGTAGAACGACTGTGTACAGAACTTAGACCTCACATAGGCGTATTGGTAAATGGGTTTGGTATACCGGACCATTGTATGACCGCACCTATTGCCAATTAATCCTTTTCCTTATGCAATTGAGAAGTATCCAAAAATTCCATAATCGTAATTTTTGGATTGCCATAAAGACTGGTCTTTGACCCGCCTTTTGAAGAAAGTTGGAAATCGTTAATAGCCCTAATTTCGGCACTAGGAGAATCTTCGGAAAGTAAGACTACCGTATTGGCTTCTAACCTCTCTGCCTTTAAACTGGTATTACCATATAGTTTAGCTTGAAGATAATCTGTAGTACCTTCCAACTTAGCCGATGCATTTTTATACATGTATACGGAGCTATTGGCACCCGTTGCATAGACCTTAACATCGATTCTATCTTTCAAAATCATGTTTAAAGAATCACTAGCAAGGTTAAAATCTCCAGAGCTAATCTCTTCCATGGTAATATCAATAATATCGGCCGTGGCATTCAATTCTAAACGAGAGGTTCCTGTTGTAGTTACGCTAAGGCGATCTGTAGCAATAACATCGGTCATTGTAATTTTACCGTTCAACATTGACAAACTACTCAATTCCTCAAAGTAGATGGTGATGTCCAATTTCTTTTTAGAAGTAATATTATAAAAAGACGAAATCTTTAAAATACTATCCTCGACTTTGAATTTGAGAACATCAATTAAATTATCATCCAACTCTAAAGAATATCCCTGTTGATTTGATTTTTGAAGGATAATATCTAAATCATCCAAAAGTTCAATACCCTTAAAAGGCGCTAAATCTTCCCGGACTTCCACAACATTTTTGTTGCCTTTAATTTTAGGTTTCCTTTGAGCATACAACCCAACAGACATTAAAGACAATATCATTAGTACTAAACACTTTTTCATACAGTTGAACTTTAAATAAAAATGGAAGGTATTCAATTTTATCGAAAACCAAAACGAGATTTATTTTATAAATAACCTATCAAAAAAAATGCCCAACTCTTAAAGTTGGGCATTTTTTATGATATTGTTTTGGAAAATTAGTGATTCATTTCCTCTTCATCCTGTTGTAAAGGAACATTTTGAGGTACAAAATCTTGACCTGGGATTATATATTCCCCATTTTCATCGACCTTACTGTAGTCATAAGCCCATCTATGAACTTCTGGAATTGCTCCAGCCCAGTTGCCATGAACGTGCTTAGTCTCGGTAGTCCATTCCAAGGTATTGGATTTCCATGGATTTTTAGGCCCTACTTTACCATAAAAAACACTGTAGATGAAATTAGCTACAAATACCAATTGAGCAGCAGCTGCAATGATTGCGAAAACGGACATCAAAACCTGAATATCAGTTAACTCATCAAACATTGGAAATGCCGTATTTTGATAATAACGTCTAGGCACACCTGCCATACCTACAAAGTGCATTGGAAAGAAAATACCATAAGCACAAATTGCAGTTACCCAGAAATGTACATAACCTAAATTCTTGTTCATCATCTTGCCCTCGAACATTTTAGGGAACCAATGATACACGCCTGCAAACAAACCATATAAAGCTGAGATACCCATCACCAAGTGGAAGTGAGCAACCACGAAATAGGTATCATGCACATTAATATCCAAAGTACTATCACCAAGTATAATACCTGTAAGACCACCAGTAATAAAAGTGGATACCAAACCTATTGAAAATAACATAGCAGGGTTTAGCTGCAAATTACCTTTCCATAATGTGGTGATATAGTTAAAGGCCTTTACCGCAGAGGGTATAGCGATTAATAGTGTTGTGAATGTAAATACCGACCCTAAGAATGGATTCATACCCGAAATAAACATATGGTGACCCCAAACGATTGTTGATAAGAATGCAATTGCCAAAATCGAGGCAACCATTGCTCTATATCCAAAAATTGGCTTACGTGCATTCGTGGACATTACCTCAGAGGTAATACCTAACGCAGGTAATAGTACGATATAAACCTCAGGGTGACCTAAGAACCAAAAAAGGTGCTCGTACAATACCGGAGAACCACCTTGGTAATGCAAAACTTCACCCTGGATAAATATATCTGACAGGAAAAAAGAAGTTCCAAAACTTCTATCCATTATTAAAAGTAACGCTGCTGAAAGCAATACTGGGAATGAAATCACACCAATAATAGCAGTTACAAAGAATGCCCAAATGGTTAAAGGAAGTCTAGTCATAGACATTCCCTTAGTTCTCAGGTTGATTACGGTTACAATATAGTTCAATGAACCTAATAATGATGATGCAATGAAAATAGCCATTGAAACCAACCAAAGCGTCATACCCATCCCTGAACCAGGCTGAGCCATAGGAAGTGCACTAAGCGGAGGATAAATAGTCCATCCAGCAGCAGCAGGTCCCGCCTCAACGAATAGTGAGGAAATCATAATCATACTAGCTAAGAAAAATAACCAGAAAGAAACCATATTTAAAAATCCAGATGCCATATCGCGAGCACCTATCTGTAATGGAATTAATAAATTACTAAAGGTACCACTCAACCCAGCAGTCAATACAAAGAACACCATGATGGTTCCGTGCATAGTAACCAAAGCCAAATAAATATCGGCATCCATGATTCCGTCAGGAGCCCATTTACCTAAAAACGTATCAAAGACCAGAAATGATTCTCCAGGCCAAGCTAACTGCATCCTCATCAATAAGGACATCGCAATACCTATAAAACCCATTACCAAAACTCCTAAAATAAGGTACTGCTTGGCAATCATCTTATGATCTTGACTAAAAATATATTTCGTTACAAATGTTTCTTTATGATGATGATGTCCATGATCGTCATGTGCGTGATCATCAATATGTGCATGTGCTGTTACTGACATAATCGCAATCTTTAATTTTTATTAATTTCCTTTTTATAGCCTTTTTCAAATATGCCTGAAATCTATTCAGACATTGATACTGCATCCACAGCATTAAATGCAGGACTAGTCTCGTCCTTCATCACCGTTTCTGCAAACGTAGATTGACCTTTCATCCACTGCATATATTCCTCTTCCGTCTCCACTACTATTTTCATTTGCATGTTGTAATGTGATTTACCACAAATCTTATTACAAAGTAAAATATAATCAAATTGCCAAGGATCCAAAACTTCATCTCCAGTCGCAGATTTCTCAGCCCTAATCTTATTCGTTCTTTTAACCTTATCCATTACCTCTGGATTGGTTCTCATTTCCTCCGTGGTATATATCGGAGTAAATGAAAACTGTGTAATCATACCAGGAACACAGTTCATTTGCGCTCTAAAGTGAGGCATATAAGCAGAATGTAAAACATCCTGAGATCTCATTTTAAAATTCACTTTTCTACCTACGGGAAGGTGCAATTCTTTTACAATAATATCATCTGCAGCATATGGATCAGCTTCGTCCAAACCTAAAACGTTTGCCTTGTCGATATCAATCATACGAACACTAGCTCCACCTAGAACATTATCCGTTCCACCGTAACGAGCAGTCCAGTTAAATTGCTGAGCATATAACTCTACGATTAACGGATCATCATCGTCATTTACATCCATAATATTCGTCCAAGTATAAAGACCCCAAAGAATAAGACCTGCTAGAACGATTACTGGAATGATTGTCCAAATGAACTCCAAACGATCATTATCCGCATAAAACAATGCTTTTTTCCCTTTTTCACCTCTATACTTATATCCAAAATAATGCAATAACGCTTGAGTTATCGTTTGTACAATAAAGATAATGATAAACGATACCAACATTAGCGAATCATACTCAGAACCATGTTCTGAGGCAGCATCGGGTAGAAGAAATTTACCATATTTCCAAAAACTGAAAATGGTAATTCCATAAATAAATACCAAGAAAGCGAATAACATATACCCGTTATTCTTGTTATCCGTATCGTTTGCTATTTGAGTATTAGCAGTTTTAAGCTGAGACAATTCAAATATTTTGGTCAATTGCCAAATAGCGATTGCCACAAGAATCAAAACAGCTAAAGTTAGAAATGTCGTCATTATATATAAAGTTATTATACTTTAAAACTTATCAATTAATAGTGAAAGTGCTTACTTTCTTCAATAAATGGATTTCTTTTTGGTTGCAACGGCGCCGAAGCCAAAGCTCTGAATACCCAAAATATAAATAAACCAGCAAAAAACAATACCGATCCTATTTCAGGAATTCCAATATACCATTGATCACCTACCGTAGATGGCATGATGGCATTAAAAATATCCATGTAGTGTCCGCCCAATATAACCACACCAGCCATTACTACAAACCAACTAATTCTCTTATAGTCACTGTTCATCAATAACAAAACAGGAAACAAAAAGTTCATGGCGACCATACCAAAGAAGGGTAATCTATAATCAGCTATCCTAGTCACATAATACGTAACCTCTTCAGGAATATTGGAATACCAAATCAGCATAAATTGAGAGAACCATAAATACGTCCAGAAAATACTGATACCGAACATAAATTTTGCCAAATCATGAATATGACTGTCGTTAACATCTGGCAACAGACCTTTTGCTTTCAAGTAAATCGTAACCATAGCAATAACCGTAATTCCAGAAACGAACATACTGGCAAAAATATACCATCCAAACAAGGTACTGAACCAATGAGGTTCAACGCTCATTATCCAATCCCATGACATTATTGATTCAGAAATCAAGTAAAATACCAAGAAACCGGCAGAAATTCTAAAATTTAATTTGAAGTTAGAATTATCATTTGATTCATCCTGTCTTAATGATAGTTTTCTAGAATACTCTCTGTATGCAATCCAACCACCCAAGAAAATAACGGCTCTAATTAGGAAGAAAGTAGGATTAAGATATCCTGATTTTCCCTGTAACAACTCATCATGAGCAACTACCTCTGGGTCCATCCAAATAAACATATGGTTTAGATGAAGGACAGACAATACCAAAATAACAAAAACTGCGATTCCGCCAGGTACTAAATAGGAGGTAATACCTTCCATCACCCTAAACAATAAAGGAGACCATCCTGCTTGGGCAGCTCTTTGAATCGCATAAAAGGCCAAAACACCTAAAGCAATCATCATAAAGAAAAAAGCAGCGACATATACCGCAGACCAAGGCCTGTTTTGTAATTGATGCAATAAATGTTCATCATGGGAAACATCATGCTCCTCACCATGCGCTTCAGCACTACCATGGTCCATTTTTGCGGTGGCTTCCTCAGCATGTGCATCACCATGTTCACCATCGTGACTAGCCACCATGGCTTTTGCTTCTTCAACCGTGCTAGGCGCCATTACAAATCCACCAATAATTCCCAACAATCCAACGATCATTAAAACTATAGAGGTTATTTTGAGTCTATTTGATAACGTATACATAGTATTGTTTACCTATTATTTGGTTAAATCTTGTTTCAGTTGCATTACATATTGAGACACTTGCCACATTTCAGTAGTATTCATTTGGGAAGCATAAGAGCCCATAGAATTCAAACCATACTGCATTGTATGAAATGTGGTACCAATGGTTATGTTACGCACAGCATCATCATAACTAGGAACCCCCAATATTTTCTCTCTCTTTACCAATGTACCTTGTCCATCACCTTTATCACCGTGACAAATTGCACAATAAATCGTGTACAATTGACCTCCATTCGCTAAGTTCTTATCCATGTTCATGGAATCTAAAGGACTTTCGTTCAATCTAGCTAATTCCTTTCCTTCAGGGGAATTTTCAAATTCGTATGGCAACCAACCTCTGTTAATCGTATTCGCCGGCGGAACCAAAGCCTCTGACTGGTTAGGTAAAAAATCCGCTTCCCCATATGTCTCATAACCTATTGGCTGATACATATTGGGCATGTACTGATAATTGGGTACGCTATTATCCTGACAAGAAGCCAAAATAACCACCATCCCTATTAACATTCCTATTTTCTTAAAACTGTTCATATTTAATGACTGTTTTTTTCTGATACACTAATTTCAACTGCTCCCGTATCCAATAACAAATCTCGTATAAGTTGTTCGTTATCGTGAATCTCGATTTCCATTAAAAAATGATCATCGGTAGTTCTTACATCAGGATTCTCCGCTTTTTTAAAAGGCCATAATCTACTTCTCAAATAAAAAGTGATTACCATTAAATGCGCCGCAAAAAATACAGTCAACTCAAACATAATCGGCACAAAAGCCGGCATATTTTCGATATAACTGAAACTTGGCTTACCTCCAATATCTTGGGGCCAATCCTCAATCATGATATAATTCATCATCACCACAGCAACCGTTAAACCTACGCAGCCATATAAAAAAGAAGTAATGGCTATTCGTGTTGGAGCGAGCCCCATGGCCTTATCTAGACCATGCACAGGAAAAGGACAATATACCTCTTCAATATGAAGTTTAGCTGCTTTAACCTTCTTAACGGCAAGCATCAATATATCATCATCGTCGTAAAAAGCATGTATAACTTTAGATGCCATAATTATCTTTTGTTATTTAATAATATTGTTGCCTGACCTGCCCAATCATCACGTTGCGCCCTACCTGGGAAAGAACCTGTTATAGAATCCAATAAGTTGTACTCGTTTTCAGTCATTCTAGCAACTTGAGCAAAGGTATAAATACCAATCTCATTTAAGGTAGCTTCCATCTGCGGACCGATACCTTTTATTTTTTTCAAATTATCAGGTTGTTGTTTTGCTGGGTCATAAGTACCAACTGCACTTAACAAATCAGAAACACCAACCTTATCACCCACTGCAGGAACCACTTCTCCCATAACAACATCATCTGTCACAGATTCCCTAACCTCTACCGTGTTATTGGAAATTTGATATAATGGCCTTCCTGAATCCCTTAATGTTTTATACTTCTCACCTGAAGCCTTTAATATAGACTTCACCTCTGCTTGAGCAATTACGGGGAAGGTTCTAGAATATAACAAGAAAAGCACAAAGAAGAAACCAATTGTTCCAATAAATATTCCAATATCAACAAAAGTTGGAGAGAACATTGTCCAAGAAGAAGGAAGGTAGTCTCTATGTAATGAGGTTACGATAATAACAAATCTTTCGAACCACATCCCTATGTTTACCACGATAGAAATAAAGAATGAGAACATGATACTCGTTCTAAGTTTCTTAAACCACATGAATTGTGGAGAGAATACGTTACACGTCATCATTGACCAATAAGCCCACCAGTAAGGACCCGTCGCTCTATTCAAAAATGCATATTGCTCGTACTCCACGCCAGAATACCATGCCATGAACAACTCCGTAATATAGGCACAACCTACAATAGAACCCGTTAACATGATAACGATATTCATCAATTCAATATGCTGTATTGTAATGTAATTTTCCAAATGACACACCTTTCTCATGATAATCAACAAGGTGTTCACCATGGCAAAACCTGAGAAAATCGCACCTGCCACAAAATAGGGAGGGAAGATAGTGGTATGCCAACCCGGTATAACCGAAGTAGCAAAGTCAAAGGATACAATCGTATGAACCGAAAGTACCAAAGGTGTAGCCAAACCAGCTAAAACCAAAGATACCTCTTCAAAACGTTGCCAGTCTTTTGCACGACCACTCCATCCAAAACTTAAAATTCCATAAATTTTCTTTTGGAAAGGCAAAACAGCCCTGTCACGTATCATCGCAAAATCAGGAAGCAAACCTGTCCACCAGAATACCAATGAAACGGATAAATACGTTGAAATTGCAAAAACGTCCCATAATAATGGGGAATTAAAGTTTACCCAAAGCGATCCAAATTGGTTTGGAATAGGCAATACCCAATAAGCTAACCATGGACGACCCATGTGAATAATTGGAAAAAGACCCGCCTGAACTACAGAGAAAATGGTCATCGCTTCCGCAGAACGGTTAATAGCCATTCTCCATTTTTGACGGAACAATAATAATACTGCGGAAATAAGTGTACCGGCATGACCGATACCTACCCACCAAACGAAGTTGGTAATATCCCAAGCCCAGTTTACGGTTTTGTTAAGTCCCCAAGTACCGATACCGGTAGAAACTGTATAAATTATACAACCAACTCCCCAAAGGAATGCCACCAAGGCAATGGAAAATACTATCCACCAATGCTTGTTAGCTCTACCTTCGACTGGAGCAGCGATATCCACAGTTACATCGTGGTAGCCCTTGTCTCCAATTACTAGTGGTTTTCGTATAGGTGCTTCGTAATGCGACGCCATAGACTTTAGTTATAATTACTTTCTAGTATTGTTTACGCTTCTTTTGTGTTTCTCACTTTAACATGATAGAATACGTTAGGTTTTGTTCCAACATGCTCTAACAGGTGATACATACGATCACTTTCCTTCAATTCTGCCACCTGACTTTCTTGGTCATTAATATCTCCAAAGACAATAGCTCCATTATCACATGCAGACGAACAAGCGGTTTGGAATTCACCATCCTTAATTAAACGACCGTCACGCTTGGCATCTAAAATCGTCTTTTGTGTTTTTTGAATACACATGGAACATTTTTCAATAACCCCTCTTGAACGGACATTAACATCTGGGTTCAATACCATTTTACCCAAATCATTATTCATATGAAAATCAAACTCGTCATTGTTATTATACAGGAACCAGTTGAATCTACGTACTTTATATGGACAGTTGTTGGCACAATATCTAGTACCTACACATCTGTTATACGCCATTTGATTTTGACCTTGTCTACCGTGTGATGTTGCCGCTACTGGACAAACCGTTTCACATGGTGCATGGTTACAATGTTGACACATAACAGGCTGGAAAGCCACTTGTGGAAAGGCTGCTGGATCTTCTAATTCACCAAAACCTCCTAAAGAACCATTATCACCGGATAGACCATCAAATTCCTCTTTTTTGGTATCATCCATTTCAAAGGTATCTTCAGATGAATAATACCTGTCGATACGCAACCAGTGCATATCCCTTGATTTTCTAACTTCCGCCTTACCTACAACAGGAACGTTGTTCTCTGCGTGACAAGCGATAACACAAGCACCACAACCGGTACATGCGTTCAAGTCAATAGACATATTGAAATGATGCCCGATAGAACGATCAAAACTTGCCCATAAATCCACAGAAGTAGCTGGCACTTCTTGATGATCCAGAGAAACCTGTGGCATTTCATTCCACTCGGCATGATTCTTCGTATTGAATATCTCCAAAGTAGTTTCCTTGATGATATCACCTCTACCCATAAGGGTTTTATGCAATTGTATACAAGCAAACTCATGATTGCCTGCTACTTTTTCTATTTTAACGGATTGATTGGAGGAAAAACCATCGTATACCTTGAAGGCATTTACACCGGTTTGCATTTCTTCTTTCATCCCTACTTTCTTACCGTAACCAAACGACAAACCAGCAGTGCCTTTAGCTTGACCCGGTTGAACCACGACAGGAACCCTATCCAAACTAACACCATTTACGGTTAGCTTCACATAGTTACCGTCCATACCACCATTGGCGACATTTACATTTTCAACACCTAACTCAGCGGCATCAGCTTTAGAAATAGTCACATAGTTGTCCCAAGAAACCCTAGATATTGGATCAGGAAATTCCTGTAACCAAGGGTTGTTCGCTTGCTGACCATCACCCATTCCTACCTTGGAATACAATGAAAGCTCCATTCCTTCACCTGTAGTATTCGCCAAAGTCCGTACCGCAGATGCAATAGGCATAATGGCTGCAGCAGAAGCATCTTCCTCTTCCACATTAGCAGAAGCCATATTAACATCCTCTGCAACTATTTCTTCAGGACTGAAAACTCCATCTTGTAAAGCCTGATTCCATTTAGCTCCATTCAAGATAGAACTTGACCAGGTCTCTTTTATAAAGTCATAATAGGTCTGCTCACTTCCCATCCATTCCAAAACAGCACTTTGAAACTGCTTTGTATCAAATAACTCTTTTATGGTAGGTTGAGTTAAGCTGTAATGCCCTTTTTTGATTTGAACATCACCCCAAGATTCTAAATAATGATTGGAAGCAGCAACATACTGAACAGCTTCCGTCGTTTCATTCAAGTTGGTAGCAAAAGCCACTGACAGATCCACTTTTTCCAATCCTTCCTTAAAGTCAGAAGCATTTGGCAATGAATATAATGGGTTAACGCCATCCATAACAAGAGCACCAATTCTACCTGCCTTCATATCGGCAATTAAAGAATTAACAGCCTTAATATTACCTTGTCTTACATATCTAGGTAATTGTGCATCAAAACTTTTACTTTGCAACATCTTGTTGATTGCCAAAACAACCATTTGTGCATTTACATCATCCAGTCCTGTAACTAAAACAGCATTAGCACCTGCCATTTTCATCTCACCAGCTATCATATCGACAACTGCATCATATTCAGAAGAACCTCCACCTACGGAAGTTCCGTTTAATTTTCCATAAAGCTTCGCTAAAACAACTTTTTGAGCACTTGGCTTTAGGGCAATTCTTTTATCGGCATTAGCACCAGACAAGGACATATTGGCCTCAACCTGTATATGCCTAGACATTTTACCGTTTTTAGGAACCCTTCCTCTGGAATAGCCAGCGGAATACCCTCCACCTTGCCAATCCCCTAAGAAGTCAGCCCCAATTGAAACTATCAATTCAGCTTTTTCAAAATCGTAATCCGCTAAAGCTCTTTCACCGTAAGAATTCTCGAATGCAGTTAACGCAGCATCCTGAGAAATTGCGTCATATGTTACATGAACCACGTTCTCATTTGAAGCAGAAAGCTCAGCCATCAGCCTATCCGTAGAAGGACTAGCATAAGTCTGCGTAAGAAAAGCAATTTTCTTAGCCGACCCTTTCAAGCCACCCATTTTCGCCTTAACGGTTGCATTAAGAACATTCCATTCTACAGGCTCTCCGTTCATCAAAGGACCTTGTAGTCTTGTACTATCATATAAAGATAGTACAGAAGCCTGAACCCTGGCATTAGCACCACCGCCAACTTTGGCCATGGTATTATTTTCAACTTTGATAGGACGTCCTTCGCGTGTCTTTATTAAGATACTTGCAAAATCGTAGCCATTTGCGATTGTAGTTGCATAAAAATTAGCAACTCCGGGTACAATATTTTCAGGAAGCACTACGTAAGGTATCGATTTGATTACCGGACCCTCACATGCAGCCAAAGAAGCCGCTGCTGTACTAAAACCAACGTATTTAAGGAAATCCCTTCGATTGGTATTTGTTGAAGACAGTTTTTCCATGTCCCCCAAAAACTCATCGACAGGAATCTGCTCTACAAATTCGTTTTGTCTTAGCGTCTCAACAATGGAATCGCTTGGATTTAACTCCGCTTCGTTTTTCCAATATTTTTTGTTTGATGCCATACGTATTATCTGTAATTAGCTTCTTTAAATTTTTATTAATAGTGACACTTTCCACATTCCAAACCACCCATTTGAGCGGCTGTAAGATTTTCTACACCATACTTCTTGGAAAGCTCAGCATGTATTTTTTCATAGTAGGCATTACCCTCCACTTTAACATTGGTTTCTCTATGACAATTGATACACCACCCCATGGTTAAAGGAGAATATTGATACATGATTTCCATTTCCTGAACAGGTCCGTGACATGTTTGACACTCTACACCCGCTACTGAAACGTGTTGTGAGTGATTGAAATAAGCAAAATCAGGAAGGTTGTGAATACGAACCCATTCTACTGGCTGACTCTCGCCAGTATATTTTTGATTGGATTCATCCCAACCAACAGCCTTATACAATTTCTTGATTTCACCTGTATAGAATTCATTGGTATACCCATTTGCAATATCCTCTTGAGAAGGACCTTCTGGATTACCAGAATATTCATAAATAGATTTATGACAGTTCATACATACGTTCAAGGAAGGTATTCCAGAATGCTTGGAAACACGAGCAGATGAGTGACAGTACTTACAATCAATTTTATTAGCACCCGCATGAATCTTGTGCGAATAATGAATAGGCTGTATAGGAGCGTACCCTTGATCTACACCAACCTGCATCATCCATCCGTAGGCGAAATAAGCACTACCCAACAATAAAAGAATCGCGGTCACCAAAACTAAAAACTGGTTTTGAGCAAAAGCTTTCCAAATTGGAGTTCTCTTTTCGGCTTTCTCTTTTTCAACTACAATACCATTAGCGGCAGCTATTCTTTGCAACGTCTTGTTCACCAAAAACAGCATGACTACCAATAAAGCAAAAACAAGCATTAAAGCTGCAAGAATAATTTCACTAGACACCCCAGACCCGTTTCCTGAACCAGTGGCGGCAACAGCAGTAGCAGCAGATGCAGCCGGCGCTTCTTTTGGAGGAGCCGCCGTGTACGCTAAAATATTATCAATATCCTCGTTGGACAAAGTTGGGAAAGCAGTCATGGCCGCCTTGTTATACTCTTCGTATATCTTATTGGCGTAGGCATCTCCAGATTTGATAGTTCCAGGACTATTTTTAATCCAGCCGTAAAGCCATTCCCTTCCTAGACCCTCTTCTTCCTGCAGTCTACTTTCGACATTAGCCAAAGCAGGACCCGTCATTTTACGGTTCAATGCGTGACAAGCAGCACAGTTTTGATTGAATAGCGCCTTACCTTTTGCGGCATCACCACCACCGGCGGAAGCTTCAGCTTCAGTCGCCTCTGCCGGAGCAGCATCTTGGGCGATGATTGAAACTGAAAAAAGTAAGAAAATTATTAGGGTAAATCCTAAAATTTTAGAAAACTGATTTCGGTATGGAACCTTTTTCATATATCGAATATTTCTATCGGAATCTTGGCATGATTTTAGACAAACGAATCAACAATATAGTTCATAGGCGGTCTAAATCGGACACAAAAATACGACATAGACTTTATTTGAAAAATGTTAATGTATTTATAATTTACAATTTAGAAATGTTCTAAATAAATCAATTTTTATTCGGTTGATCCTTAATAATTTACTTTTGCCAGTGTCTAAAACAAAACGTTTATACAACTTATGAAAACATTCGGACTTACTATACTACTAGCTCTTTTTTGTAAAATTGGTGTTGCCCAAAGCGCTTCAATACATATTGAACAAGACGAGAAAATCGACAAACTTCTTGAAATTTATAAATCTGCCTTAAGCAATACTGAATATTACAGAATACAAGTTGGTTTTGGAGATTATGCCGATGCACAAAAAATAAAATCAGATGTAGAACAGGATTTTCCAGATTTGCCCGCAAAAATTGATTTTGATTCACCAACCTATAGAGTACGTGTTGGCAAATTCACTTCTAAAATGGATGCAGAACGAAAGTTCAACGAGGTTAGGGTCAAGTATCCCAACGCGATGTTACTTAAACCAAAAAAATCGACCAAATAGGTCGATTTTTTTTATTCTTAATCTTAAATATTATTTCAATTTCTTTTTGACAGCAACCTCTTGGAAAGCTTCCACGATGTCTCCTTCAACAATATCATTATAATTCTTGACCTGTAGTCCACAATCATAACCTTTAGCCACTTCACGTACATCATCTTTAAATCGCTTTAAAGAACTCAAGGTTCCAGTGTAAATAACCACACTATCCCTTATCAAACGAATATTTGAGTTTCTAAAAATCTTACCACTGGTCACCATACAACCTGCAATGGTTCCAATTTTAGATATTTTAAAGGTTTCTCTAATTTCAGCAGTTCCTGTAATTTCTTCTTTCATTACTGGAGATAACATCCCTTCCATCGCATCTTTAAGGTCATTAATCGCATCATAAATGATAGAATACATTCTGATATCGATTTCCTCTTTTTCAGCTATGGATTTGGCATTACCCATTGGCCTAACATTAAATCCAATAATTACCGCATCTGAAGCAGACGCCAATAATACATCAGATTCTGTTATAGGTCCAACTGCTTTATAAATAATATTTACTTGAATTTCATCGGTAGATAATTTCTGGAACGAATCCGTAAGTGCTTCCACAGAACCATCCACATCACCCTTAAGAATGATATTAAGCTCTTTGAACTCCCCTAACGCAATTCTACGTCCAATTTCATCTAACGTTATATGACGTTGCGTTCTAACAGATTGCTCACGTTGTAATTGAGACCTTCTAGATGCAATAGATTTTGCTTCACGCTCATCTTCCAATACATGGAACTTATCTCCAGCCTGTGGAGCACCATCCAAACCTAAAATAGATATAGGTCTTGATGGACCAACTTCCGAAACAATCTTACCTCTTTCATCTTGCATCGCCTTGATCTTACCACTAGTAGTACCGGCCAATACATAATCTCCAATTTTCAATGTACCTGCTTGAACCAAAATGGTAGATACATATCCTTTACCCTTATCTAAAAAGGCTTCTACAACCGTCCCATTTGCAAGTTTATTAGGATTTGCTTTTAACTCTAATAATTCAGCTTCCAACAAAACTTTCTCTAACAATTCCTTTACACCGGTTCCTGTTTTAGCAGAAATATCTTGAGATTGAATTTTACCACCCCAATCTTCTACCAACAGGTTCATTTGAGCAAGACCTTCCTTAATCTTATCAGGATTGGCCGTTTGCTTATCAATCTTATTTATAGCGAAAACGATAGGAACACCAGCTGCTTGCGCATGACTGATCGCCTCTTTCGTTTGCGGCATGATATCATCATCAGCTGCTACCACGATTATCGCAATATCCGTTACTTGAGCACCTCTAGCACGCATGGCGGTAAAAGCTTCGTGACCTGGTGTATCCAAGAACGAAATGCTTTCTCCGTTTTCCAATGTTACACCATAAGCACCAATATGCTGTGTTATACCACCACTCTCACCAGCGATAACATTCTCTTGTCGAATATAATCCAGCAAAGATGTTTTACCATGATCCACGTGACCCATTACGGTTACAATAGGAGCACGAGGCTTCAAATCTTCCGGCTTATCAGCTTCTAAGACGATACTTTCTTCAATATCGGCAGTTACAAAATCAACTTCATAACCGAATTCTTCAGCTACGATTGTCAGCGTTTCCGCATCCAAACGTTGATTCATGGTTACCATAATACCTAAAGACATACAAGCCGAAATAATTTCTGTCGTAGAAACATCCATCATTGTCGCCACTTCGCTTGCAGTAACAAATTCCGTTACTTTAAGCGTCTTGCTTTCTAATTCTTGTTGTTCAAGATCTTTTTCCGTTTGTTCACGGTGCTGATCTCTTTTGCTTCTCCTGTATTTAGCACCCTTACCTTTCTTAGATTTTCCTTGCAGTTTCTCTAAGGTTTCGCGTACTTGTTTTTGAACGTCCTCTTCTGTAGGCTCAACTTTATTAACCGTTGCAAAACGTCCTTTACCTTTTCTATCCCCGGTACTAGCACCACCCCTACTTGGAGCTGTTCTAGTTTGCCCAGGACCTGACGGATTTTTAGTAACGATACGCCTTCTTCTCTTTTTACGATCCGTGTTATCAGCAGGCTTTTTCTCCTCCTTCTTCTTCTTAGGTTTCTCGAACTTACTAAGATCTATCTTTTCACCAGCAATGGTAGGACCGGACAATTTTTGGTATTTAGTCTGTAAAGTTTCAGGTTCACCAGATTCCTTAGCTTCCTCTTTTGCAGGAGTCTCAACTTTGGCGGTCTCTTCCTTCTTCGGCCCTTCAGCCTTTACTACAGGCTTTTCAACTTTAGGTTCCTCCTGGGGTTTAACTTCTTCTGTCGCTTGTAACTTTTCAACAACCTGCTCCTCTTTCTTCTCCTCCTTCTTTTCTACCTTAGGAGCTTCCTCCTTAGGAGCCTCTTCTACAGGCTTAGGCTTCCCTTTTCTGGCATCCAAGTCTATCTTACCGACCATTTTAGGACCGGAAAGCTCAACCTTACCAAGTAAAGTTTTCTCCTCAGATTCAGCATTTCTGCGTTCACGGGCTAAACGACGATCCTCCTGCTCCTTTTCAAGTTGCTCTCGAATCGCTTCTTTTTCTTTTCGTTTTTCCTCACCAACTTCCTTGGAGGCGACCTTTTTACTTTTGTCCGTACGGAACTCATCAAGTAAAACTTGATAAACCTCGTCGGAAATTTTAGTGGTAGGCCTAGCATCCACATCATGTCCTTTTCCATTCAAAAAGTCCACTGCCCTATCCAAGGAAATATTGAGTTCCCGAAGAACTTTATTAAGCCTTATTTTCGCATTGTCTGCCATAAATACTGATTCCCGTTCTTTTATTTAATTGCTAATATATAGCTAATCTTCTAATTCTTCTTTTAGGATGCGTACAACTTCTAAAATAGTTTCCTCTTCTAAATCCGTACGTTTCACTAAATCGTCAACATCTTGCTCCAAGACGCTACGCGCTGTATCCATTCCAATTTTCTTGAATTCTTCAATAATCCAAGCATCGATTTCATCTGAAAATTCCGTTAATTCAACATCTTCTTCAACCCCTTCACGGAATACATCTATCTCATAACCTGTTAATTGGCCCGCCAATCTAATATTATGACCACCTCTACCAATAGCCTTAGAAACCTCTTCTGGTTTAAGGTATACTTGAGCGGTCATTTTTTCATCGTTTAATTTAACCGATGAAACTCTAGCCGGACTCAACGCCCTAGTCACTAATAATTGAGGGTTTGAGGTCCAATTAATCACATCAATATTTTCATTGCCCAATTCACGAACAATACCATGGATACGAGAACCTTTCATACCTACACAAGCTCCTACGGGATCAATACGATCATCATAAGAATCAACGGCAACTTTGGCCTTTTCCCCTGGTATACGTACCGCTTTTTTCACAGTAATCAATCCATCGAATACTTCTGGTATTTCTTGGAAAAACAATTGTTCCAAAAATTTAGGAGAGCTACGAGACATAATTATGGTAGGTTTCGCTCCTTTTAACTCCACACTTTCGATAATTCCCCGAACGTTGTCTCCTTTACGGAAGAAGTCGGATGGAATTTGACGATCCTTTGGAAGGATAATTTCATTTCCTTCATCATCCAATAAAATAATCGCCTTATGTCTAATGTGATGCACTTCCGCAGTATATATCTCCCCTTCTAAATCCTTAAAGTGCTTATATATAGTAGTATTATCATGCTCATGGATTTTAGAAATAAGGTTTTGACGTAAGGCCAAAATTGCCCTTCTTCCCAAATCGATTAACTTTACCTCTTCAGACACATCTTCCCCAACCTCAAAATCTGGTTCAATTTTACGTGCTTCCGATAATGATATTTCTTCATTGGGCTCTTCAACCTCTCCATCATTAACTACGATACGATTACGCCATATCTCCAAATCTCCTTTATCCGGATTTATAATGATATCAAAGTTATCATCTGAACCAAATTTTTTCTTCAAGGCATTTCTAAAAACATCTTCCAAAATAGCCATTAAAGTCACTCTGTCTATGAACTTATCGTCCTTAAACTCTGAGAAAGATTCAATTAACGCAATATTTTCCATTGGTTATTACAATTAAAATTTTAATACAACTTTTGCTTTTTTAATATCAGAAAAATTTAACTCTTTCCTTTTTTGGACCGTTACCTTTCCTTTTCCAACTGGCTTGGGCTCCCTTGCTTTCCACTCTAAAACAATATGGTCTTCCTCAGCAGCGGTAAGGGTACCTTCGAAACTCTCCTCTTCAGTACGCACCTCTAACTTTCTGCCGACATTTTTCTTATATTGCCGCGGCATTACTAAAGGAGCTGTCGCTCCTGCCGATGCCACTTCCAACGAAAAATCATATTCCTCACGATCCAGATTATGCTCTATCGCCCTACTAATATTAATGCAGTCCTTTACAGTTACACCGTGGTCACCATCAATAACTACATGAATACTATTATCTGAACCCATAGCAAAATCAATCAAGAAGAGTGTTGGGTCTTCTTCCAATCCTTGCTCCAATAATAATTTTACTTTTTCCTTTAGCATAAATATTAGTAATAAAAGAGGGGACTAAATGTCCCCTCATGAATACTTTTATATCCTTTCAGCAGTGCAAATATACAATAATTTTAGATTCTTGCAATACCAGCCTCGCTCCTAAAAATTTCCATTCCAAAATCTTTGCTCGTATCCACCCAATTAAGAAAATTAATGAGCGAAAAGAGAAGCTTGAGCTTTTTTATTACCTGAATTTAAACTGTCCACTTCTTTACGAAAACGCAAAATCATTAAAGTGTCCAATTCATGGTCAATACTATCCTTCATAGCCTTCCAGTTACTAGAATTGATACGATTGTTGTATTCCAAAATTTTATCAAAACGATCTAGATTATATCTATTCGCCTTCCAAGCATGTGTAGTACTCTCTTTATGCTTAACATCTTGCAAATAGAAGCCAATACCAAATCCAAGGATAACAACTAATAGAAGAATCTTCAAAACTTTTGGGGAAAGGTTCATTTGGTTTGGGTTTTAAGTTGGCAAAAATAGAGTAAGCGTTTCTTGGGTCGGTTTCTTTTCCGATAAATTAATAACATTATCGGTTCAAATGTACAAAATCCAAGAAAACTCCTACGAAAATAAAAACATCTACTTTTTGTGACTGAATAAATAACCTAATTCCTTTAAAAAATAAAGATTAAAAAAGGAAAATAGGTTAAAAACAAAAATCCCAACCTATATAAAGATTGGGATTTTAAGAATTCCTATTAGTTGGCCCACAAGGACTCGAACCTTGAATGACGGTACCAAAAACCGGAGTGTTACCATTACACCATGGGCCAATACCTTATAAGAGGGTGCAAATTTAAAACAAAGTTTGGTTTCACCAAATATTTTTTACGGTATTAATTTAAAATTTACATCTTTTAACGATGTTAAAGGTTTATAAAAATTGTGTAGCCTTCTCTATATAAATTAGTAAATTCGCCACTTAGGTTTAACCCAAGTTTCATGTTTTCAAAGAACTACCAAAAGTGGGACACCATACTAGGATGGTCCGTATTTTTCATTGCACTTATCACGTATTACATCACTGTAGAACCCACAAATAGTTTTTGGGATGCAGGTGAATATATTGCCACCGCTGCCAAACTGCAAGTAGGGCATCCACCAGGAGCTCCTTTATTACAAATGATAGGTGCCTTTTTCGCCATGTTTGCGTTAGAGCCAAACCAAGTGGCGATGATGGTCAATTTAGTATCTGGAGTATCCAGTGCATTCACTATTTTATTCATGTTCTGGACCATCACGAACATCACCAGGAAATTGATTGAAAAAGATGGACCCCTAACCAATAGTAAGGCTATTGCTGTTTTCGGCAGTGGTATAGTCGGTGCCTTAACCTTTACCTATTCGGATAGTTTTTGGTTCAATGCCGTGGAAACTGAGGTTTATGCCATGGCCAGTTTTATCATGGCCCTTTTATTATGGATGGGACTAAAATGGACGGATAATCTTGAAGATCCTCGTGGAAATCGTTGGATCATCCTTATTTCTTTCGTAGTAGGATTGACCTTCGGGATACAATTCATGGGCTTTTTGGCAATTCCATCTATCGGGCTACTCTATTATTTTAAAACCTACAAGAAGACAACAGTTAAGAACTTCTTATTGGCGAACATAGTAGTCATCGCTATTTTGATGTTGGTTTACAAATTCTCCCTGACCTACGTATTACAGCTATTTGGATGGGGCGAGGTTTTCTTTATTAATAGTATTGGGCTTCCGTTCAATTCAGGCTCCATCATCATTGGTATTTTATTTATTATTGCCTTTTACTGGGGTCTTAATTATACCCGTAAAAACGATTATAGAACAGGTAACACCATTGTACTTTGTCTTATGTTCCTTTTCCTTGGTTTTTCCTCTTGGTTAATGCTACCTATTCGAGCAAATGCCAATGTGGTGATTAATGAAAATAATCCTGAGGATGCTAGAGCACTTCTAGCCTACTACAACAGGGAGCAATACCCTGGAGTTGATAGTCCAGTTTACGGAACTTATTATTCAGACATGTTCGCTTCGCCGGGCGAAGATCAAGATGGGAAACCTAAATACGAAAAGGATTATACGCTTGGCAAATATATAGTCGTAAACAAATATAAAAATTCTGTACAAGGCCCAAATCCTAAACATCAAGGGCTTTTACCCCGGATGTGGAGCTCTCAGAATGCGGAAAACTATATTCGATATTTTGGAGCGTTAGATTTTACGTTAAAAGATTCTAGTCCCGAATTACGAGAGGCGGCGAACCAAATGAAGTCGGCTTTCGCCAACGGCGATGTAGATGCGGAGCAATACATTAGTTTCTTAAAGCGGTTCGATGAATATATAGAAGTGGAACCCCCTACCATTTGGGACAATATCGTGTATATGGTCGAGTTCCAATTCAATTACATGTACTTACGTTACTTCATGTGGAACTTTGTGGGAAAACAAAATGATGTTCAAGGTCGCTATAACGATAATGGAAACTGGCTAAGTGGCATCAACGCTCTAGACAGCATGCGTTTGGGTAGTCAGGACAACCTACCTAGTGATATTAAAGATAATCCTGGCAGGAATACCTATTTCTTTTTACCGCTTATTCTGGGTATCATCGGTATCGTATTTCAATTCTCCAAGGATAAAAAACAATTTTGGGTCTTACTCATCTTTTTCCTTTTTACAGGATTGGCCATACAATTTTACACCAATCCGGGTATATTTCAACCAAGGGAACGTGATTACTCTTTAGTAGGCTCCTTTTATATTTTCGCCATTTGGATAGGAATAGGAGTTTATGGACTTTACGACGGATTTAAAGATTGGATTACGCCTAAGGTCTTAGCGCCGGCTGTAACCATTATCACTCTTTTAGCAGTACCTACGGTGATGGCTGTCCAAAACTGGGATGACCATGACCGTTCCAATCGCTTTACCGCGAATTCATCAGCAAAAGCGTATTTGGACTCCACACAGGAAGATGCTGGCGCCATATTGTTTACCATAGGAGATAATGATACCTTCCCGTTATGGTACGCTCAGGAAATTGAGAACTACAGAACTGATGTACGTATCGTCTGTACCAGTCTTTTCGAAACAGATTGGTATGTGGATCAAATGAAGAAAAAGGCATATGAAAGTGATCCTATTCCTTCTCAAATTACTCATGAAAAGTACAGATGGGGAACTAGAGATGTATTGTACCATCAATCCATTACAGAAAATAGATGGCCCATCAAAGATTTTATCAATTGGATCGATAGTGATAAGCCTAGAACAAAGCTTAAATATATTTTTGAGCAGAATGGAGTTGACTTAAGTCAATATTCTGAGGATACGCAAAATATTGTCTACTACCCTACCAATAAAATACGTGTACCTGTCAATAAGAAGAATGCGTTAAGCAGCGGTCTGGTTAAGGCAAAAGATTCAGCCTTAATTGTTGATTACATAGATATTGACCTTCCGAGCGCTATCACTAAAAAGAGTATGATGATGTTAGATATCTTGGCCAACAATGATTGGAAAAGACCATTATACTTTTCTGGTGGAAGTTTTGACGATGCTGAATATCTTTGGATGAAGGACTATTTGCAATTAGATGGTCTTGCTTACAAATTGGTGCCTATCCGTACAGAAAGGCCAAATTCATTTGAGTTAGGACGAATCGATACCGATTTAATGTACGATATCGTTAAAAAGTGGGATTGGGGCAATGCCCAAAGCAAAGAAATCTATCATGATACCCAAACTCGTATTCAAAGTGTTTCCTTTAGAGGCAACCTCGCTAGATTAACCGAAGCCTTGATCAAAGAAAACAACATGGACAGGGCTAAGGAAGTTATTGAGATTGCTATACAGAATATGCCTGTGGAGAATTTTGGATACTATACCTTGGTAGAACCTTTTGTGGATGGTTATTATAAAGTAGGCGAAACCCAAAAAGCACGGGCCCTATTTGAAACCTTAAAAACAAAGTATCAAGAACGTCTGGATTATTATGCATCAACCAGTCTAGACGAGCAATACAGTGATATTGATGACATCATAGCAGATATGGAAGCTTACCGTAGAAATATAGATACTGTTATTTCTAATGATACACAGGATGTGGCCGAAAAAGAAACCTTAATTTTCAATGAATACATTGATAAGTTTCAACACTTCTACAAGGACGAGGATGATTTAGAATTTCCGGAAACCGACATGCAAGCTGACCCAGATATGATTGATACCCTACCGGTTTCCGACACTATAAATTCTGACAATACCAAAACAGATATTTTACAGGACACAATAGGAACACCTATAAACTAAAAAGCATTGGATGTACATCCAATGCTTCAGTTATCTGTTATGCTATTAAAATTATCTAATTAAACGTATTCCTTAAGAATACCTATCAGTGTATTGGCATCTTGCTCGCCACTTTGGCGCCATACCATTTCACCCTTTTTGTAAATCATGAGCGTAGGAAGTCCCTTTACCCGAAGAGCTTGGGAAAGTTCCTTATTCTTATCCACATCTATTTTAATGACCTTTCCTCTGTCACCTAAAGCTGCAGCAACATCTCGAAGGACAGGATGCATTGAAGTAGACTGCTCGTTCCACTCGGCATAAAAATCGAGAAGAACAGGTACATTTAAATCTATTAACTCACCAAATTTGGACATAGAAAACGCATTATAGTGTTAGCCAAATGTAATAAAATTTGTTAAAAAAAAGGCTGCCTACCGCTTTTTGTAAACACCTAAGGCACTTAAACTTATGTTAATGCCTTTTTTCTAAGGGTGATTACCGTAATTTCTGGCCAAATTCCAACTCTACCAGGGTAGCCTAAAAAGCCAAAACCTCTATTCACGTTGATAAACTGACCCATTTCTTTATAGATACCCGCCCAGTAGGGATATCTCCATTTAACCGGACTCCATTTAATCCATCCCGGTATTTCAATTCCAAATTGCATACCGTGCGTATGTCCACTAAGGGTCAAATGATAATGATAAGCATCATTAATCACTTCCATCTCCCAATGTGAGGGATCATGACTCATTAAAATCTTAAAGTCATCCTTATCGATTTGAGAAGCCGCCATTTTTAAATCACCTGCCTTTTTAAATCCGCCTTTACCCCAATTCTCAACACCTACCAAGGCAATCTTATCATCCCCTTTTTGAAGGTATCGATGTTCGTTCAGCAAAAGATCAAAGCCCATTTGCTTTTGAAGATCTTTCAAATCCTCAAGATTCTGCATTTTCTTTTCCTCGGTTTCCCAAGGTATATAATCCCCATAATCATGATTACCGAGCACAGAATATTTTCCATCTTTCGCCTCAAGTGTACTGAACAAATCTGCCCAAGGCAACATCTCTGAAGTCATATTGTTCACCATATCTCCGGTAAATAAAAGGACATCACTTTTTTGCTTATTGATAAGTTCTACACCATATTCAATTTTTTGACGATCATCAAAACTACCACTATGAATATCCGAAATCTGGGTAATCTGATAACCATCGAAGGCATCGGGCAAATCATCGAACTCCAAATCATATTTTAACACCTTATAGTTGTACTTTCCTTTATACATTCCATAGAGCAAAGCACCAAAAGGAATCGCAGCAATACCTAAAGCAATCATACTCAAAAATCGCCTACGGGCTGGAAGCCCAAATTGCTTATCCACACCAAAGACTTTTTGATAAGCTCCGGCAGCAATCCTAAAAATATCTTCGGACAATAAAAAGAATATGGTAATGATATTGAAAGTGAGAATCGTCAAGAGAAAGCCAAATGCATAACTTTTGGGCCTGCTAAGTACCCTACCCGTGTCCTCACCAACGGTAAATTGATAAATAAAGTTCACCATAATGGCCAAGGAAATGACCAAATAAATATAAGACCACCATTGTTGTTTGGTTATGGTCCTTAGGGCCTGGAGCACATAAAAGCTTAGTGCAACATATACGAGGGTGAAAACAATCCAACGAAGCATTTTGATTTTTTTACAAAGATATTCGTAAAGAAATGGTTAGTGAGCCCATTTGCATTTTATTTAACCTTGCCCACCACATCCAAAATAGCATTCAATTGGGTTACAGGATAATGGTCATCACTCAGAAAACTAGATGAATTCATAGACACTTTTGGTGGCCGCTGTAGTTTTTTGATCATTGTGGTTCCAGATAAGTGAACCGCAGTGAAACCAGCTTCCTTAAAAACGTTCACGTTGTTTTTATTGACACCGGAACCAGGCATGATTTGAATTAAAGAAGTGTTGTCGTGAAGTTCTTTCAATACATCGATACCGTCAATTGCCTTTTCTTGTTGACCTGATGATAAAATAGAATCTACTCCCATGGATTCCAACAGCTTCATGGTTTCCATAGGGTCCTTTACCCAATCAAAAGCCCTATGAAACGTAAATTTTAAATCGCCAGATGCCGCTATCAGGATACTTGTTCGTTCCTCATCCAACTTAAAATCCTTCTGTAACACTCCGGCAACAATCCCTTTCACCCCTAAGTCGATACAACTGTGAATATCCGTAAGCATAATTTCAAACTCCTCATTAGAATAGCTGAAATCTCCACTTCTAGGCCTAATTAATACATGGACGGGGATGGATAATTGTTCCATAACCGCTTTTAACAAACCATAGGAAGGGGTGATTCCGCCAACGGCGAGCTCAGAACAAAGTTCAATACGATCGGCACCAGCACGCTCTGCAACAAGGGCAGATTCCAAAGAATTAGCACAAACTTCTACAAGCATAGTATTATATTTATCGTCACTAAAAGTAAAGAACCCAACCCATGAAAAGAAGAAAGTTCATTCAAAATTCCACCGCAGTGGCGGCAGGTATCGTCTCCGCCCCTATTTTAGCTTCCTGCAACGAAAACAAGAGTTCAAAAACAGTGGTAAACAATCCTGTAGAGACCACCATTCCTATTGCCATTTGCACTTGGGATTTTGGTAATGCCACCGCAAAAGCATGGGAGGTTTTGGAAAAAGGGGGTAATGCTTTAGACGCTGTACATCAGGGGGTCATGGTAGAAGAAAATGACCTGAACAATAATACCGTAGGTAACGGAGGAAGACCAGACCGTGACGGAAATGTTACGCTGGATGCTTGTATTATGGACAAAGACGGTAATTGTGGTGCTGTTCTAGCGATGCAAAATATTGCCAACCCCATATCCGTTGCTCGTAAGGTCATGGAAGAAACTCCACATATCTATCTTGCCGGGAAAGGTGCCGAGCAATTTGCTTACGAGATGGGTTTTGAAAAGACCGATTTGCTCACCGAAAAATCTAAAGAAGATTGGTTGGAATGGAAAAAGACATCCCAATACAAACCCATTATCAATATTGAAAACCACGATACTATTGGCATGTTGGCCATTGATGCCAATGGCGATATTGCAGGTGCTTGTACTACAAGTGGCATGGCGTATAAAATGGCAGGGCGTGTTGGAGATTCTCCAATGATAGGCGCAGGACTGTTCATAGATAATGAAATTGGCGGCGCTACTGCTACCGGTGTAGGTGAAGAAGTGGTACGCACCGTAGGTAGTTTTTTAATTGTGGAATTAAT
This sequence comes from uncultured Flavobacteriaceae bacterium, assembly GCA_963842105.1. Lineage (GTDB taxonomy): Bacteria > Bacteroidota > Bacteroidia > Flavobacteriales > Flavobacteriaceae > Maribacter. The sequence goes on along the minus strand of CAWJFH010000026.1, from coordinate 35,312 downwards.
GCGACAAGGGAAATCACCACAAGAAGCCTGTGAGGAAGGTGTTCGACGCATTATTGAAAAAAATAAGGATAAGCAGGATTTCCAGATAGGATTTATAGCCGTTAACAAACAAGGCGAAACTGGTGGTTATTGCATCCATCCTGGTTTTACCTACAGAACATACACAGAAAAAGGACATGTCAATAATCCATCAGGGAGTTATTTAGAATCTTAGGTTTATAAAAGAACTTATTATGGAGAAAATGGAAACAGAAAGTTCCAAAAATTGGTTACAACGGTTAAAGGATGAAAGCTGGGAAGCTGAACTATTGGTGTCTGCGGTGGCAATTTTTGCTATTTTAAAATCTTTTGCAGGGTTGGATTGGATGGTAATCCAGTTTATTGACTATTTAAATCCATCCCAATATGCTATCGCGTATTTCATAACCGTTTGTGGCTATTTAGCAATTGGACTTTTGGGTGCCATGTTCGTCATTCACTTTACACTTAGGGCCTACTGGATCGGTTTGGTGGGACTTAACTCCGTATTTCCAGATTATGGCTTGGAAGATAGCGCCTACTCCCCTATTTATACGAAGAAGATATTAAGCGTACTCCCTAAGATATCTTACAGTATTTCTAAAATTGACGAACTGTGTAGCGTCATATTTTCAGCAGCTTTTGCCTTTATGATGATTTATTTATACATCACCATATCCGCAACAATTTATTTGTTGATTTTCAACCTATTAAAAGATATGGTACCCACATGGATTTTATTACTACCCCTCGTACCGTTGGTTTTATTTATGGTTTTAGGCATAATCATATCCATACCTGCAAATATGAAAAAATACCATACTAATGAAAAGCTCCAACATCTTTACTTTGTATATGCTCGTTGGGGAGCCTATTTCATGTATGGTCCGCTGAATAAAAGCATCCTTCAAATCACCATGTTATTCGGGTCTAATTTCAAGAAGAAAAAAGGTCTCGTTAAAATGGTTTTTTTCATACTCTTTATTGGAGTACTTTTTGGAGGTACAAAAATGTTCAGTTCAGATTTTTATTACCTACTACGATTTGACAAAGGACAGGATATTACTAGAATTCAACCTGCTTTTTATTCGGACAATAATCTTAACGAAGATTTTCTTTTTACCCCCGAAATCAGTTCAGATTTGGTGGAAACATCAACCTTAAAGGTATTCATTCCTATATTTGAACATGAAGTCAAAATGATGAAAATAGATTGTGGTATTGAAGTATCGGATAAGGTTGGAGATAAAGAAGCAGAGGCCCGTGAAAAAATTAGGAAACAGTATCTAGACTGCTATCAAAATCAGACTCAAGTACAAGTGGACGGACAATCTGTGGAGGTGAAATTTCTTAAAACAGACCACCCCATTACGGGTCAATTTGGAATCTCCGGATATTTAAATTTAGACAGTTTAGCTAAAGGCCCACACGAGATTCAGATTAAAAAAACACTTGACGAAAAAAATGAAAAACAGTGGATCATACCTTTTTACTATGATTTAAAATAAAAGTAAAACTCTTAATAATATTCGCCAGTCTTTCACCTTTTTTCTATTTTTAACGACTTACTAATCCTGATTTTACAAAAACTTCATGGCTGATCAAAAAAGACTTTTTTTGCTCGATGCATATGCATTGATATTCCGTGGCTATTATGCCCTTATAAAGAACCCGAGGATTAATTCAAAAGGGATGGATACCTCCGCCATCATGGGTTTTATGAATTCTTTGTTCGATGTTATCAATCGGGAAAAACCTGATCATCTTGCCGTTTGTTTTGATAAAGGTGGAAGTACGGAACGTACCGAAATGTTCGCCGACTATAAAGCCAATCGAGATGAAACTCCCGATGCCATCCGTTTAGCTATCCCTTACATACAGGATATTCTTAAAGCAATGCACATTCCTAGCGTGGTTCTAGAAGGTTGGGAAGCAGATGATATTATAGGAACGCTCTCCAAACAGGCCGAAAAGGAAGATTACAAGGTCTTTATGGTAACACCGGATAAAGACTTTGGCCAACTGGTATCAGAAAATATTTTCATGTATAGACCGGCCAGAATGGGTAATGGCATAGAAATCTGGGGAATACCGGAAATTCAGAAGCGTTTTGGGGTAGAACGACCAGAACAGGTGATTGACTATCTGGGAATGATGGGAGATGCGAGTGATAACATTCCAGGATTACCGGGAGTTGGTGACAAGACTGCTAAAAAGTTTATAGCCCAATTTGGTAGCATGGAAAACTTATTGGCAAGCACGGACCAGCTTAAAGGTAAGATGAAGGAGAAAATCGAAGAGAATAAGGAATTGGGTATCCTTTCCAAAAAATTGGCCACTATCTGTGTGGATTGCGATGTTACCTTCAATGCCGAGGATTACGAACTTTCAGTACCCGATTTTGAAAAGGTGCAGGAAATTTTTGAGGAACTTGAATTTAGAAGGTTAAAGGACCAGTTCATTAAACTATTTTCTTCAGATACAGAGGAGACGAACACACAGGTCACCAGTACCCCAACCGCCAAAAAACAGGCCCAGGATGCCGGGTCTGGACAATTTTCACTTTTTGGAAGCAGTGGTGACCTTCCAGCAACCATTAAGGATTATTCCAGTAGACAAACCATTGACGATGTTCCACATGCCTACCAAAGTGTAGCACCTGGAATGGCCATGAAACTTTTTCTGCAAAATTTGATGAAACAGACCTCCGTTTGTTTTGATACGGAAACCACAGGACTAGACCCTTTAACTGCAGAATTAGTAGGAATCGCTTTTTCATGGGAAGCCACTAAAGGATTTTACCTTCCATTTCCTGAAGAAAAAGAAAAAGCACAAGAATTAATTGAAGAATTACGGCCTTTCTTTGAGTCCGAGGAAATTGAAAAAATAGGTCAGAACTTAAAATATGACATCAAGGTTTTGGATAAATACCAAATTGAAGTCAAAGGACCATTGTTTGATACCATGCTGGCGCACTACCTTATCAATCCAGATATGAGGCACAACATGGATGTTCTAGCCGAAACCTATTTGAATTATACTCCTGTTTCGATTACCGAACTTATCGGCAAAAAAGGAAAGAACCAATTGAATATGCGAGATGTTCCGTTGGAAAAACAAAAGGAATATGCGGTAGAGGATGCTGATATCACCTTTCAACTGGCTCAACATTTTAGGCCGGAGTTAAAAGAGGCCAATACCGAAAAGCTTTTTCAGGATATTGAAATCCCACTTTTACGGGTTTTGGCCGATATGGAATTAGAAGGCATCAACTTAGATGAAGCCTTTTTGAATTCCCTTTCTTCAGATTTGAATGATGATATCGCCAACTTGGAAAAGAAAATTTATGAAGATGCGGGCGAGGAATTCAACATTGGCTCCCCTAAACAATTGGGCGAAATCCTTTTTGATAAATTGAAATTAGTGGATAAGCCGAAGAAAACAAAAACAGGTCAATATTCGACCGCAGAAGATGTATTGTCCTATTTGGCGAAGGACCATGAAATCATACAGAACGTATTGGATTACCGAGGGCTTGCCAAATTAAAAAGCACCTATGTAGATGCTTTGCCAGAACAAGTAGAACCTTCTACAGGGAGAGTACATACCGATTATATGCAAACCGTTGCAGCCACAGGTCGTTTGAGCAGCAATAACCCGAACCTACAGAATATCCCTATTCGTACCGAACGTGGTCGCCAAGTGCGAAAAGCTTTTATTCCACGGGATGAGAATTACACCTTATTAGCTGCGGATTACTCACAGATAGAATTAAGGATTATTGCCGCCTTGAGCGAAGAAACCACCATGATCGAAGCGTTTAAAAATGGGGAGGATATTCACGCCTCTACGGCCTCGAAAGTATTCGATGTTCCATTAGACAAAGTCACCCGAGAACAGCGAAGTAACGCCAAGACCGTCAACTTTGGAATTATTTATGGCGTATCTGCCTTTGGATTGAGTAATCAAACCGACCTTTCGAGAGCAGAATCGAAAGATTTGATCGACACCTATTACAAAACCTATCCAAAATTGCGTAATTACATGAGCGAGCAAGTGGATTTTGCCCGTGAAAATGGATATGTGCAAACCGTTTTAGGAAGAAGAAGATATTTAAAAGATATCAATGGAAGTAACGCTATCGTTAGAGGTGCGGCGGAACGTAATGCCGTGAACGCACCCATTCAAGGTAGCGCTGCTGATATCATAAAAATCGCCATGATCAATATCCACAAAAAACTGGAAGAAGGCAATTACAAATCAAAAATGCTACTTCAAGTACATGATGAATTGGTGTTCGATGTTTTTAAACCAGAATTGGAAGAACTTAAAACCATGATTAAGTCTGAAATGGAGAATGCTTACAAAATTGAGGTTCCATTAGATGTGGAAGTTGGTGTGGGTGATAACTGGTTGGTGGCACATTAAAATATAAAAGGCATCCCATGGGATGCCTTTTATATTTTAACAAGTTTCCATTAACTGTTGGTCGCCCATTTTGTTTTCTGAATTTTATCCCCTTTAAAGAACTGAAATAAGGATTTAAAATAACTTTTAAAGGAATAAGGCTCAAAATCGAACCTTAATATGGCCTTTTCAGCTTCTGCACCATTTAAGGTTAGTCCATTTTCAATTTTAAATTCTAAATAATCCACATGGTGAATAGATTGCGTTGAACGGTCAGAAAAAGTGAACATATTTCCTCGATTTCCTAAATAAAAACGAAAACTGGAATATGATCCCGGCTGCAAACTAAGAACACTCCTAGTTTTTACAAAAAGACCAGTATGCAGTCCTTCAAACGCTATTCCATCATTACCTTTAAAATCTGATATAAAATGCTCAGTTCCGTTGGTATCCAAAGCAGAGAACTTCTCAATGTTCAAATTCATTTTTGAAACTCCATTATCAGATGCATATGTATTTGTAAGTACTAAATCCTTGATTCGTTTACCGTTCTCATCCCATTGATCTAAAGTGTCTAAAGAATAGGGTATTGACTGCCAGATAGTAGGATATAATTTTAAATTTTTCATAAGCTGTATATTTAATAATACGCTACAAAATTCCGTTAGTTTCACATCCTCTAAAACATCAATATTGGCCAATATGTATCCTAAATTACCTTTTTTAACAAGTTTTATCTTAATTAGTGTTAATAGGGGACATTAGACCTCAAAATCCAAGCCCTGGCAAACAGCAGCAAGATCATTCTTAATCCAAAATTTATAACTGTTAAATACTTCCTAATGAGACACTAAAATATTGTTTTAAAGCGTTCATTTTAGACGGAATGTTTATTTCAATTCATAAGAAGTCATGAAGTTAAAATCACAAGTGCTCGTCCTTTTTTTATTGGTAAGCAGTATCTGTTTTTGCCAATTACCAAAGTCCAACCCCGAAAATGAAATAAAAATTTTTCCGAATCCGGCTACCACTGTATTGAATGTCTTAGGTCTAAAAAATGATAATCACGCATCCATACTTATTTCTGACCGCTACGGAAACGCAGTAATCAATCATCAATGGGATATTAAAAATCATTCCCTAAATATTCCCGTTTTTAAATTGGAAAAAGGAATTTACGTCATCACGATACAGTCTGAACATCAAACGGTACAGACCAAATTTTATAAACAATAAAAAAGCCTCCGATATGGAGGCTTTTTTAATTGTCTCATTCTTTATATTCATCGTTTAGTAAAAACCAATTCTCCACTCTCGGTAAATTCTGGTATTTCCAAATCTGCTGCATCAACATACATCATATCTCCATCTATCCTCGCATCAACAGAAAGCGTCTCACCGCTCGCATTTAATATAGTCACTACACTTCCATCGAAAGTATAGGTGCTGGTTTCTACATCAGATTGCGTTGGGCAAGGTACATTTAGTGTACTTGCATCTATAGCAATATAATTTGCTGAATTCGTAGCAGTGGCGGTCAAATCTTCGTTGAATTGAAGCGTTAAGACATAACAGCCATCCTCTGTAAGAATATTCAAAAATTGTTGTGCAAGAATAGCATCTTGGCTTGCCGTACTCACATCTATATTTAAGGAAGTGGCGTCCCAAGTCCCTAAAATGGCATTAAGGGGTGTAGCCTCATCTGAATTACCCTCATTTTTATCTGAACTACAGGAAAATAAAACTACTGTCATTAAAATTAATCCTACTATATTCTTCCTCATTACTTTAGTATTTAGCTTACTACTGAATCAAACGACAAAAATAGGATTATATTTGAAAATGGCTAATGCCCAAAAACTTCAACTCAGGGCGTAATCCTACATGAGACTTAGCCCATGTTCATATCCTATTTACTATCAAAATCTAAAAACTTCCAACAAATCCTAAGTTCTACCCCTATTATCAACTAGAAATTAACTTTGAAAAACATAAGATTCACCTATGTTTAAACATTAAAAACCATACGAAAAAGAAGGTCGATTTAAAAAAGTAAAAAATATAGAAATAACTATTTGCAATTCAAGTTAATAATTGTAGATTTGCAGCCCCTTTCACGGGATTGATTAGATTAATAGTTAAAAACAGCAGTAGTGGATACATTAAGTTATAAGACCGTTTCGGCCAACAGAACAACTGTAAACAAAGAGTGGTTATTGGTAGATGCCGAAGGAGAAACATTAGGACGCATGGCTTCCAAAGTCGCCTATTTGTTGAGAGGAAAGCACAAGCCATCCTTTACCCCGCACGTTGATTGTGGTGATAATGTTGTTATCATCAACGCAGATAAGATTGTACTTACAGGTAATAAATGGAATGACAAGGAGTACATGAGGTATACTGGTTATCCAGGTGGTCAAAGAACTACTTCTGTGAAACAAATGTTAGCAAAGAATCCTGAGGGTATTCTTGAGAAGGCCATAAAAGGAATGCTACCTAAAACAAGATTAGGAGCGGAACTTTTCAGAAACCTTAAAGTTTATGCCGGATCTAATCACGGTCAGGAAGCTCAAAAACCTACTGTAGTAAATTTAAAAGATATTAAGTAAGATGGAGGTAATTCATAAAATTGGCCGTAGAAAGACAGCTGTAGCTAGAGTATATATTTCTGACGGAAATGGTGACATCACCATTAACAATAAAGATTTAAGCGTATACTTTCCTACCGCTACACTTCAATACAAAGTAAAACAACCGTTTACTTTAACTGAAAGCTTAGATACTTACAACGTAAAAGTAAATGTTTACGGTGGTGGTATTACTGGACAAGCAGAAGCTATCCGTTTGGCTATTTCAAGAGCCATGTGTGAGATTGATACTGAAAATAGATCTATATTGAAACCAGAAGGATTGTTAACAAGAGATCCAAGAATGGTAGAACGTAAGAAATTTGGACAGAAGAAAGCTCGTAAGAAGTTCCAATTCTCAAAACGTTAATACGTTTTTTTTCAAAAATATTCAGGCACCCTTTATGGGTGCCTACTTTATCACAAAAACACTACTGAAACAATTTTAGTATATTTTTTAACTAGTTCATTGAAAGTCCAATCTGGACAATTAAAAATCCTTTAATCACTAAAAATTAAAGGTAGATTAGTTTAGCATCTAAATGATGACGGCTTTTGCGAAAGCGAATACCACTTCATCATTGCTAATTCATAAGAACGTAAACTAAATTTAAAATGGCGAGAGTCGAAGTAAAACAATTATTAGAAGCAGGTGTGCATTTTGGACACCTTACCAGAAAGTGGAATCCAAACATGGCTCCTTACATCTACATGGAGCGTAACGGGATACACGTTATCAATCTTTACAAAACGGTAGCAAAATTAGACGAGACCAATGAGGCTCTTCGAAAAATTGCAGCATCAGGAAGAAAAATCCTTTTCGTAGCTACTAAAAAACAAGCAAAGGACATCGTTGCTGAAAAAGCAGCAAACGTAAACATGCCTTACATCACAGAAAGATGGCCAGGTGGTATGTTGACCAATTTTGTAACTATCCGTAAGGCGGTTAAAAAAATGGCATCTATTGATCGCATGAAAAAAGACGGTACGTTCCTTACTCTTTCTAAAAAAGAAAGACTTCAAGTTGACCGTTTAAGAGCTAAATTAGAAAAGAACCTTGGTTCTATTTCTGAAATGACTAGACTGCCAGGTGCATTGTTCATCGTTGATACTATGAGAGAGCACATTGCGGTTAAGGAAGCTCAAAAATTGAACATTCCAATTTTCGCTATGGTCGATACCAATTCTGACCCTAGAGATGTTGATTATTTGATACCATCCAACGATGATGCTTCAAAATCTATCGATATCATCATGACTGAAGTTACCAATGCTGTTGCAGAAGGTCTTGCAGAACGCAAGTCTGAAAAAGGTGATGATAATGAAGGAAAATCTGAGGGCAAGAAAGAAAAATCAAGCAAGAAAAAAGAGGCTTTGGATAAACCAGAACCTACTCCTGCAAAAGTTGACACTAAGCCAAATCCAGTAGTAGCGAAAGTTCCTAATGTAGAAGTTGATGTGGAAGCTACTCAAAAAGCAGTTGCCAATGATACTACTTCTGAGGCAGATGATTTAACAAAAATTGAAGGTGTTGGCCCAAAAGCCGCTGAGGCATTAGTTGCTGCAGGTATGACTTCTTATGCTGATATTGCCAAAGGTGACGCTGAAAAAATAAAGGAAATCTTAACTGAATCAAGTTCTAGAATGGCTCATTTAGATCCTACATCTTGGCCAAAACAGGCTAAAATGGCTGCGGAAGGCAAATGGGACGAGCTTCAAGCTTGGCAAGATAGCGTTAAAGGTGGTGTTGAATAAAACCCAACTTTAAATTAAATTGAATTAAGAACCACCCTGGTTAAGGGTAGAAAACAAATAAAAAATGGCAAATATTACAGCCGCAGACGTTAATAAATTAAGACAGACTACCGGTGCAGGTATGATGGATTGTAAAAAAGCTTTGGTTGAAGCCGAAGGTGATTTCGAAAAAGCGATTGAAATCCTTAGAAAAAAAGGACAGAAAGTTGCTGCGAACAGAGCCGATAGGGATTCTTCTGAAGGCGCCGCAATCGCAAAAGTAAATGAAGAGCAAACTAGTGGTGTAATTATCTCCTTAAACTGTGAGACTGATTTCGTTGCTAAAAACGAAAGCTTTGTTACTTTGGCAAATGAACTAGCAGATATCGCTCTTGCTTATACATCTAAAGACGCTTTCTTAGCCGCTGATTACAAAGGAATGACTGTACAGGAAAAACTTACAGAGCAAACTGGTGTAATAGGCGAGAAAATTGAAATTGGTGGTTTTGAAACCTTGAGCGCTCCATTTGTAGGTTATTACATTCATGCAGGTAACAAAATTGCTGTATTAACTGGACTATCCGCAAAAGTTGATGGTGCAGAAGAAGTGGCAAAAGATGTTTCTATGCAAGCCGCTGCAATGAACCCAGTAGCTTTGAATCAAGAAGGTGTTGATCAATCTGTAATCGATAAAGAAATTGAGATTGCAAAGGATCAACTACGTCAAGAAGGTAAACCAGAAGCAATGTTAGACAATATCGCTAAAGGTAAATTGAACCGTTTCTTTAAAGACAATACTTTGGTAAATCAAGACTTCATAAAAGACAGCAAACAAAGTGTTGCTCAATATGTGAAATCTGTTGATTCTAAATTAGAGGTAACTGGTTTTAAAAGAGTTGCATTAGGATAACAACAATCCACTAACTAACTCAAATAAAAAACCGTCTACTATATATGTAGACGGTTTTTTGTTTTTTACCTAAATTCTCTTTTCCAAATGCATCTCATTAATCAGCGGATAACCAAGACTTTCGGAGAGCAATTTGATTAGCACTTGCATCCTCTAGTGGCACTATTTTTTTAACGGTAACCGTTGGCAGCCCAACTGGCCCACTAATTGCAAGTACCTCACCTTCCCGTTCGATTTCCATAGCGATTAAAGTATCTTCATTCCAACCAAAACTCTCGCCAATTATTGGTCTGATGGATTCTATATTCACTTCTTTTCCATTTATCGTTTTAATCACATCTCCACCTTTCAACTCCAAACCGGTGAAAAAAGAATTAAGTTCGATTCCCTCCCTGATGAAAATAACACTATCCCTTTCTACATCCACATCTATATATGGGATTTGACCATCTAAAAAGTATCCTGTTTGCTCTTTAACTTCCAAAGTAGCCAAACCTGCTTTCTTCAAATAGCCTTCATAATCAATAGGCTCCTCTCCCACTACATGGTCATTCAGAAATACACCTATTTCCGGATAGGTCATCCCAATGATTTCTGGAATTAAGTCATCATCGTTAAAGGGTAGGTCTTTCCCATATTTTTTAGAAAGCTCCTTCATCAACCAAAGCACTCCTTTTTCCCCATTACTGTTTTCACGTAACAAAATATCCAAACACATATTTATCAGCGCTCCTTTTTCATATACATTCGCATAGTTGGCCTCATAAGGTTCTTCCAAAATATTGGTACTCATCACCGTAAAAGACATATTATCATCATATCTTTTTGAATTATTGATTTTTTCACGAAGCCTTTCAAAGAACTCGTCCTCGTTTATCAATCCTTCCTGAATCTGAAAAAGATTGGCAAAATACTCCGTAGTACCTTCATACATCCAAAGATGCTGAGACATTTTTGGATCATTAAAGTCAAAATATTGTATCTCCTTTGAATGAACTGACAACGGAGTTACAATATGAAAAAATTCATGCGAAACCACATCTACCATTGCTTGTTCCAAACGCTCTAAAGGCATTTGCTCTGGCAAAACCACTACTGTAGACGTATGATGTTCCAAGGCTCCAAATCCTTGGGCATCTGCTTTACTAATGTCTGACAGATACAGTAAAATACTATATTCCTTGGTGCTATTTACATCCCCTAAAAAAGCCTTTTGAGCAGTCATCATTTTAACCATTCGCTCCCGTAAATCTGATGCCTTATAAACACCGTTAGGGGAAAAGACACTCAACGTAACGGTGATATCATTAATTTGAAAAACTTCCCGATTTGGCTTTGCATAGAGTATGGGATTGTCGATAACTTCAAAATAACGAGAAGCCACAAAAATATCCTTACCGGCTGAATCACCAACATTTAAAGTTTTTAAGGAAGTGGTAGCCACTAAGGCTTCCGGTTTTGTGATTGAAATCTCATAAGGACGTTCTTTAAATCCGTCAAAATAACCCACAAAACCATGAAGATTGAGTAGAAAGTTACTCCCCTTTTCAATATTGGTACCCGCCGGGGAAAATACCGCATCTGGAACTTCATTTTCCGTATCGAAGGTATCATTGACAAGATAGTAGACCTTATCTAACTGAGATGCATTAGCTATACTCCAAGAATTTTCATCCAATTTCGAAACGTCCAAGGATTTCCCGCTATAATCTAAAGCCTTAAAATCTTGAATATATTTACCATAATTATCAGTACTATAGGTACCAGGAACGGTTTTAGGTATTCTGAAAACAACCTTTTCATTTGTAAATGCACCTGGATTCAATTCTACCTGAACCTTGTCTTCCAGCACGTGAACCAAATCAATGTTCGTGATAACCGGGGAATTTTCCACAGACATTAGCGCCTTGCTGGCACCGCAACCATAAAGTATTAATAGAAATAGGGGAAGGATATACAACTTTTTCATAGGATGATTATACGCTTTAAAAGATTAAGAAAAATGAAGGGTAAATATAAGAATAGCAAATACAGTAGATTAAAATATTTCTAGTTTACGGGAACAAATAATGACTACATCCGTCAAATATTTTCATTATTTTTGGCATCAAAGAAAAATTATAGATGCACTACAAAAGAATTCTTCTTAAACTGAGCGGTGAAGCGCTTATGGGTGATCAACAATATGGCATTGATTCCAAAAGACTTAACGAGTATGCCGAAGAAATCAAGGAAGTAGTTGAAAAAGGAATTGAGGTCGCTATCGTCATTGGTGGCGGCAATATTTTTAGAGGACTTACCGGAGCTGCCTCTGGAATGGACAGGGTGCAAGGAGACCATATGGGCATGCTGGCAACAGTTATTAACGGACTGGCCTTGCAAAGTGCTCTAGAAATGCAAGATGTACAGACACGCTTGCAGTCCGCTATTAAAATTAATGAAGTAGCAGAGCCTTTTATTAGACGAAGGGCCATGCGACACCTTGAAAAAGGAAGAGTTGTGATTTTTGGTGGAGGAACGGGCAACCCTTACTTTACTACCGATTCTGCAGCAGTTTTGAGAGCAATTGAAATAGAAGCAGATGTTATTTTAAAAGGTACACGGGTAGATGGTATTTACACGGCCGATCCAGAAAAGGATGTAAATGCAACAAAATTCGATACGATTTCCTTTCAAGATGTGCTTAAAAAAGGACTTAAGGTTATGGATACCACTGCATTTACCCTAAGCCAGGAGAACGAACTACCTATCGTAGTTTTTGATATGAACAAAAAAGGAAACTTACTTAAAATCGTAGCCGGCCAAAACATTGGCACTACGGTTAATGTATAGGTTTGGTATAGTTTATGTTATTGATGTAATATTATGAATGAAGAAGTACAATTTGTTTTAGATTCTACAAAAGAAAATATGGATGCTGCTATCGCGCATCTAGAACGTGAGTTTTTAAAAATCCGTGCAGGGAAGGCAAGCCCGGCAATGCTTTCTTCCGTTTTGGTAGAATACTATGGATCTCAAACTCCATTATCACAGGTGGCCAATGTCAATACTCCAGATGGACGGACTATTTCTGTTCAACCATGGGAAAAAAACATGTTACAAGCGATTGAAAAGGCGATCATGAACGCAAATTTGGGCTTTAACCCTATGAATAATGGCGACATGATCATTATTAACGTTCCACCACTAACGGAGGAACGAAGAATCCAACTAACAAAACAAGCAAAAGCGGAAGCTGAACATGCAAAAGTGGGTGTAAGAAGTGCTCGGCAAGATGCCAACAAAGAAATAAAAGACCTTGAGATATCCGAGGACTTAGAGAAGAATGCTACCGCAGATGTACAGGTTTTAACAGATGCTTACACCAAAAAAATTGATGACTTCTTAAACATGAAAGAAGCGGAAATTATGAAAGTTTAAAATTGAAAGATTATAAAAACATCAAAGGCCATCTAAATGAGATGGCCTTTTTTTATGGAATCAATTTAAACTATTCAATTTAGGAACAAAACCACCTATTAGTTACCTTTGCCACCTGCAAATTATACTATGGTAGCTAAACTTACTAAGGGATTTTGGCCAAAAACGGCTTCTATTATTCTCCGTAACCGAATTCTCATTCTTGTATTGATTGCCGGCTTCACCATATTCTTGGGGATGCAATGGCAATACATGCGTTTTTCAAGCTCACAGACCAATTTATTACCTGACGACCATCCGGTTAATCAAGAATATCAAAAATTTTTAAAAACATTTGGGGAAGAGGGCAATGCCGTAGTCTTTGCTGTAAGGGATAGCAACTTATACACTCCAGAAAATTTTAACAGGTGGAACAAACTCAGTAAACAATTAGCTGCATTCCCAGAATCTGACTTTGTACTTTCCACGGATAATTTACAGGAACTTGTAAAGGATAATGAAAAGCAGGAATTCAAGATGCAACCCCTTATCCAAGGACCGCTGAAGACCAAAAAAGAAATAGATAGCATTACCGGACATCTATTCAACAACCTCCCCTTTTATAACAACCTCATTTATAATAAGGAAAGTAAGACCTTACGGACCATTTTGTATTTGGACAAGGATATTGTAAATACTACCGTTAGAAAAGATTTCATTTTACAGGACATCAATACATTAGTGAACAATTTTGAGAATGAAACAGGTTTGGATGTTCATATATCTGGAATGCCCTATGTACGTACCATGAATTCCCAAAATATCATTGATGAAATTGGCAAATTCATTTTGGCCGCATTGGGTGTTACTTCTTTAATATTTTTCTTCTTCTTTAGAAGTGTTAGGGCCACCCTAATTTCTATGTGCGTAGTGATTATTGGGGTAATGTGGGCCTTTGGTTTCCTAGGTCTACTACAGTATGAAATCACCGTACTTACTGCCTTGATACCTCCATTAATTATTGTTATTGGTATACCCAACTGTATCTTTTTGATTAATAAGTATCAGCAGGAGATTAAAAAACATGGTAATCAAGCATTATCATTACAACGTGTCATTTCCAAGATTGGCAATGCTACATTGATGACGAATATCACGACCGCTTCCGGGTTTGCCACGTTTATTATAACAGATAGTAAATTACTAAAGGAATTTGGTATTGTAGCCTCAATCAATATTATAGGAATATTTATTCTGTCTCTACTCATCATTCCTATCGTTTACAGTTTTTTACCCTTACCTAAAACCAAACATTTAAAGCATTTGAACAAAAAATGGATTGATGCTTTTGTGAATTGGATGGAACGCATTGTTAGGCATAGACGAATTACGGTTTATATCGTTTCTATTGGTCTTTTGGTCGTTAGTATAATCGGTATCTATCAGATAAAAATTTCTGGAAGCCCCATAGAGGACATGCCTAAAAATGCAGAGTTTTTCCATGACATCCGGTTTATAGAGAAGGAATTCAAAGGCATAATGCCCGTTGAAATTGTAGTGGATACAAAATCTCCTAAAGGCGTGTTGAAGCCGGCTACTTTAAAACGTATGAATCAATTAGGGGACATGATTGAAGAAATACCCGAATTATCCACCCCAGTATCCGTGGTCAATCTTGTCAAATATTCCAAACAGGCTTTTTACAACGGTATTCCAAAATATTACCAGCTTCCCACCAGTCAGGAAAATACCTTTATCATGGATGTTGCCCGTAAATCATCCGATAATAGTAACTTATTAGCAACCTTCGTAGACAGTACAGGGCAAATCGCTAGAATGACCACCTTTATGAGGGATGTCAACACTTCTCGAATGGAAGAAATTGAAGCCCGACTTTTAGAAAATATCGCCAAAATATTTCCTGCAGAACGGTACAATGTCTACATGACCGGAAGTGCTCTTTTGTTTTTAAAAGGGACCAAATACCTTGTTAAAAATTTAATCATGTCATTGGCATTGGCGATAGGCCTAATTGCCTTGTTCATGGCCTACCTTTTCCGTTCTTTTAGGATGATTATTATTTCATTAATCCCAAATTTACTTCCGCTTGTTATCACGGCAGGTATTATGGGGTTTGTTGGCGTTCCTATAAAACCATCTACTATCTTGGTGTTTAGCATCGCCTTTGGTATTTCGGTAGATGACACCATCCATTTCCTTGCAAAATACAGGCAAGAATTGACGGCGAATAAGTGGCAAATAGAGAAATCGGTATATAATGCTTTACGAGAAACGGGTGTAAGTATGTTTTATACTTCCATCGTCCTGTTCTTTGGGTTTTCTGTTTTTGTCATATCCAATTTTGGTGGTACAGTAGCATTAGGATCTTTGGTGTCAGCCACATTATTGCTTGCCATGTTAGCAAATCTGATTTTACTACCCTCCCTTTTACTTTCGTTAGAGAAAAGTATTGCTAATAAACAAACCCTGAAAAAACCTCAAATCGACATTCTACCCCAGGATGAGAATGAAAAATAGCCGAGAAGTTTCATAGCAGGTTTTAAGGCATCTCTTTAGTCTATCTTTTTTTACAATATCCTATCTTTGAATTTTTAAATTTTCACAATACATTAGGTATGCGTTCAGCAACAATTAAAGAACTACTTTCAAGTAAAGAATTACTTCAGGAAATAACGATAAAAGGATGGGTGCGTACTTTTAGGAGCAACCGGTTTATCGCATTAAACGATGGATCTACCCTAAGCACCATTCAATGTGTGGTCGATTTCGAGAAATTTGATGAGGAAGTATTAAAAAATATAAATACCGGTGCGGCATTGAAAATCACCGGCACCTTGGTGGAAAGTCAAGGTAAAGGGCAATTCGTTGAAATACAGGTAACGGAACTTACCGTTTTAGGTAAGGCTGATCCAGAAGAATATCCTATTCAACCAAAAAAGCATTCCTTAGAATTTCTGCGTGAAAAAGCGCATTTAAGAATTCGAACGAATACGTTTGCCGCCATTATGCGCGTACGTTCTACCCTATCCTTCGCCATACATAACTATTTTAGGGAAAATGGATTCAACTATTTTCATGCGCCCATCATTACCGGTTCTGATGCAGAAGGAGCAGGGGAAATGTTCAGGGTAACCACCTTGGACGAAAAAAATCCACCGTTGACTGAAGATGGAAAGGTAAATTACAAGGAAGATTTCTTTGGAAAAGAAACGAACTTGACCGTTTCCGGACAATTGGAAGCAGAAGCTTATGCAATGGCTTTAGGAAAAGTATATACTTTTGGCCCAACCTTTAGAGCTGAAAACTCCAATACCTCTAGGCATCTGGCTGAATTCTGGATGATCGAGCCAGAGATGGCCTTCTTTGATCTGGATGCCAATATGGACCTAGCCGAAGATTTCATTAAAAGCGTTATTTCCTATGTACTGGAACATTGCAAGGAGGATTTGGAATTCTTGCAAAACAGATTACTTGACGAGGAGAAAAGCAAACCACAGGCAGAAAGAAGTGCCATGCCACTCATCGACAAACTAAAATTTGTAGTTGACAACAACTTCAAAAGGGTAAGCTATACGGAAGCCATAGAAATCCTTAAAAACAGTAAGCCCAACAAAAAGAAAAAATTCCAATATCCGATAGAGGAATGGGGAACCGATTTACAAAGTGAACATGAACGTTATTTAGTTGAAAAGCATTTCAACTGTCCGGTCATTTTATTTGACTATCCCGCAAAAATCAAGGCCTTTTACATGCGTCTAAATGAAGACGGCAAAACCGTAAGGGCTATGGATATTCTTTTCCCTGGTATCGGAGAAATTGTAGGTGGTTCGCAAAGAGAAGAACGACTTGATGTTCTAAAACAAAAAATCAAAGATTTAGGAATAGATGAAAAGGAATTATGGTGGTATCTAGACCTACGTAAATTTGGCACTGCAGAACATAGTGGTTTCGGCTTAGGTTTTGAACGATTGGTTCTGTTTGCTACAGGTATGAGCAATATACGTGATGTCATCCCTTTTCCTAGAACTCCTCAAAATGCCGAATTTTAAGCGGATTTTGGTTACTTTTATATAGAATCATAAGACGTAATGCTAAAACAACATTTACAGTTTAAATTATCCCAAAAGCTATCTCCTCAACAAATTCAGTTGATGAAGCTTATCCAATTGCCCACTCAGGCATTTGAACAACGTTTAAAACAGGAATTGGAGGAGAATCCTGCTCTGGAAACAGGCAAGGAAGAATTGGAGCGTAATGAAGACGACTTTGATGATGATTACGAGCAAGAATCGGATGGTGAAACCATAGATACCGAAGACATTAACATCGATGAATATTTAAGCGATGATGAAATACCGGACTATCGCACTAAAGCCAACAACTACAGTACTGATGATGAGGAAAAAAATGTTCCCTATGCTGCGGGCATTTCCTTCAATCAATATTTAATTAGTCAGTTAAATACCGTTTATCTGAGTGATGAAGAATGGACGATTGCAGAATTTTTGGTAGGTAGCATTGACGAAAGCGGTTATATCAGGAGACCCATCATGGATATCATGGATGATCTTGCTTTTACGCAAAATGTCTATACCGATGAGAAAACCATTTTAAAAATTTTAGATATAGTTCAAGAGTTGGATCCGCCTGGAGTTGGCGCGCGATCCTTAGAAGAATGTCTAGTTATTCAATTAGAGCGAAAAGAAGTAACTCCAAGTATAGAGCTCGCTACTGATATTCTTAAAAAATCTTTTGAACACTTTACCAAGAAACATTATCAAAAACTAATTCAAAAGCATAACGTAACCGAGGACCAACTTAAAGAAGCCATCGGTGAAATTGAACGCCTGAATCCAAAACCAGGAGGTTCGTATTCCGGCAACAATAGGATTATAGAACATGTTGTTCCTGACTTCGCCATCAGAATTGTTGATGGAGAATTAGAATTGACACTAAATGGCCGAAATGCTCCAGAACTTCACGTATCAAGAGAGTATAACAACATGCTAAAAGGATATAAAGAAGCAAAGGACAAGTCTAAATCCCAGAAAGATACAGTACTGTTCATAAAACAGAAACTAGACGCTGCAAAGTGGTTTATTGACGCTATAAGGCAACGGCAACAGACTTTATTTGTTACCATGAGTGCCATTATGGATTATCAGCAAGAATATTTTCTTACCGGGGATGAGCGCAACCTAAGACCAATGATCCTAAAGGACATTGCAGATGAGATAGGTATGGATGTTTCCACGGTATCTAGAGTGGCCAACAGTAAATATGTGGATACTCCTTACGGCACAAAATTGATTAAGGAATATTTCTCCGAATCGATGAAAAATGACCAGGGTGAAGATGTTTCTACTAAAGAAATAAAAAAAATACTAGAGACCGTCATCAATAACGAAGTAAAAAAGAAACCTCTAACCGACGATAAGTTGGCGGCTATTTTGAAAGAAAAAGGATATCCTATCGCTAGGAGAACGGTAGCTAAATACAGGGAGCAGCTTGACATTCCTGTGGCCCGAATGAGAAAGGAAATTTAATGAGAGAAGTTTCTAGCTTACTTTCTTATTTACTACACCCACTATTCATTCCCATTGGCGGAACGATGGCTTATTTTTTAATAACGCCAAAATACACTCCGCTTGAAATACAAAGTGGCAACATCATACCTATTTTCATTTTAACGGTAATCATTCCAATCGTCACTTTTTTTATATTAAAAAACATAGGAGTAGTTCAATCCGTATTTTTGGAGAATGTGACAGAGCGAAAATACCCGTTGTACGCCCATATTCTAATTCTATTATTAATTGTGTATCAAGTTATTCCCAATAACTACATCAGCGAACTGTACTATTATTTTACAGGCCTACTTGGAGCAGCATTAACCTGTTTAGTATTACTTCTTTTTAATTTCAAGATAAGTCTTCACACGGTGGGAGTAAGTGGCTTATTAATGTTCCTAATCAATCTCAGTATACATTTCGAGATTAATCTAATCATTGCCATAAGTATCTTCATACTATTAACCGGTGGCGTCATTACAGCGCGTTTATATTTGAATGCACATACCAAACCAGAACTAGTTGTAGGCTTGTTTATTGGTTTATTGTCTCAGTTACTAACCGTACAATATTGGTTATAGAATATAAAAAATAAGACCAATTCGTAAAGGCTTATATTCAATAGCCTCTCCATTTAGAATTGCAGTACCATCAAATACATTACTTAATGCATAGTACGCATTAATATTAAATGTATTATAGCCAAAACTTAAGCTAAGACCGTATTGAAATTTTGAAATATCATCATTATAAAATCCATCCTTAGTTTCCTTAGATACGAACTTTGATCTAGCTCCTACAATATAGGCTGCCTTAACACCGCCATAAACACGCCAAAACTTATATTCTGCAGCAGTTGAATTTCGCCAACGGAACTCCAATGGAAACTCAATTGAATGGGTTTCTAATTTACTACGGTTTATATTATCGTCTATTACATACGTAATACCCCCTGATGATTCACTTGCAACCAAATTCGAATAGTAACTATTGTAAGCCAACCCTAATCCAAGCCCTAAAGCTCTTGTTCTTGATTTATTAAGAGGAATATCTTTAATAAACCCACCCATGAGTCCATAAGACAGATTACGTTGATCAGTGCCTTCTGGATTGTTCCTCACAAAATTGTAGGACAACCCCAAATAAAATTGATCCTCAAAGTATCTATCATCTACTACTGTAGAATCAACTAATACTTGGGCGCCTAATGTAGACACTAGACCTACTAAAAAAGATAAAGGAGAAAAGAAACCGCATCCCATAAAGTTAAAGAAATAAAAAACGCTCCAAATACATTTGGAGCGTTTCTAAAATATTATAATTACTAACTAATTATTGTAAGTTATTGAAGGCATCACCTTCATAAGTAGTATAGTTTACTTTTAAGGCATTAACCTTTCTTAATTCTGCTTTAATATCAGATATAAGTCCCATGTTAGCGTTCTTATCCACTTTTAAAGCCGTTGTCAATACATTCTGAAGTTCCTGAGGCTTTTTAGCTCGTTCACTTAAAATATAATCTCCAACTTCTGAAGGACTAGAAAACTTATCGTTCAATTGAATCTTAGGCTCAGTTCCAAAAGTTTTCTCGTACTCTCTAGTTGGCTTACCAACATAAATGTAAATAACACGATCCTTTTTCTCCAATTTCTTTACCTCGCTGGCATTCGGAAGAACATTCTCTACCTTAAGAGAACTATCTTTCATAACGGTTACCGTCATAAAGAAAAACAAAAGCATAAATACAATGTCAGGAAGCGAAGCAGTTGATACCGCTGGAACTTCTCCATCTTTTTTCTTTGCAAATTTTGACATAGTGTTACTTTTATAATTAATTATTCTGCGGAGGTTTCGGCTTCAGATAACTTTTGAGGAAATAATCCTTGAATTCTTTGTACCTTCTCTTTCAACTCCTCTTTCTTGGAATCATCAGTTTCAGGATTTAGGTATTCAGCCTCCATTTTAACATATTCCGTTCCGTAAAGACGTTTTGCCTCCCTGTTTCTTAGGTCATTATACGCACCTACCAGTTCATTTTGAACAGTGATGTAAGTACTGTACTTTGTTTCCCTATCATTTTTCAAGGAAATAATAGCCTTTTCAGGATTATCCGATGAACTTGCATCACGTGCTCCTTTACAATAGCTACAATATTCCGGAGTACCCTGTGCAGCGCCCCCGTTATCTAAAAACGCCATTGCCTTTTCTCGCAACTTGTCAATCGGCAAAATCTCATCTTCTACCAACAATTGACCATTACGGTTAATGTTAACAGTAAAGATATTTTTCTGCTTGATAACCGGTGGTTCTTCTGTTGGTGGCTCCATTGGTGGCAACATACGATCCAAACCTGCATCAGTTTCAATGGTAGTAGTTACCAAGAAAAAGATAAGCAATAGGAAAGCTATGTCCGCCATGGAACCTGCACTTACTTCTGGTGCTCCTGCTCTTCTAGCCATAGTTATCTAATTTTTTATTTTGTGAACATATTTTTAACAGCTGGGATAATCAATGCAACCACAGCGATGATGGTAAGGATGAAAAAAACATTCAATCCCATTCCAATCTTCTTCACTGTACTTTCATCTGTCATTGCCAAGAACTCTGGATCCACATCGGTTCCACTAGCCAGTACGTATGAAATTCCAACCACTATTAGAAATCCTCCAACTACGAACAAGGTCTTTTTTAACCCTTGTGGGTTGGAAAATAAATTTTTGAGTGTGAAAACCAAACTTACAACGATTGCAATTCCAAGCAATATATAGGTAATGATAAACATTGCGTTCATCGCACCACTTTGAGCAGCTTCCGCTGCCGGCATATCTGAACTAGGCAATAAATACCATAACAAAGCACTTATCACACCTAATACAATCAATGCTATTTTTATAATTTTCTGCATAATTTTTCGGTATTAAAAGGTGTAACTTATTTTTTGTGATCTACCAACATATCGATCAATGTGATCGAAGAGTCTTCCATATCATTTACAATACTATCGATTTTAGCGATAATGTAGTTGTAAAAAATCTGAAGGATGATAGCCGTAATAAGACCGAATACCGTTGTTAATAACGCTACCTGAATATCACCTGCAATAAGAGATGCACTCAAGTTACCTACTGCAGCAATTTTCTGGAAGGCCTGAATCATACCGATTACCGTACCCATGAAACCAAGCATTGGTGCAATAGCGATAAACAAAGACAACCAAGAAACGTTCTTCTCTAATTGACCCATTTGCACACCACCGTAAGCTACAACAGCTTTCTCAGCAGATTCTACACTCTCACCTGCTCTGTCTAAACCTTGATAGTAGATAGATGCAACTGGACCTTTTGTATTTCTACAAACTTCTTTTGCAGCTTCTACACCACCTGACGCCAAAGCATCCTCAACTTGTTGTTTTAATTTAGTAGTGTTAGTACTAGCCATGTTCAAATAGATGATTCTTTCAATGGCCACTGCCAATCCTAAAATCAAACATAATAGTACAATACCCATAAATCCGGCACCACCAGTGATAAACATTTCCTTTAATACTTGGGTAAATCCTTTTTCAGCTTCTGGAGCTGCGTCTTGAAGTAGTAATGCTACTGCTGCTACTTTAGCGCTTGCCATATTTGTACCTGCTACAAATGCCCCAGCTACTGCTAGGCTTGGGAATAATTTTTTCATTTTTTCAAACTTAAATTAGTTAGTTAATAGGGTTAAAGATAAAAAAAAAACAATATAAAAAAAGTAAAACTTACTTGCAGAGAGGAAGGGATTCGAACCCTCGATACCCTTTTGGGGTATACACACTTTCCAGGCGTGCGCCTTCGACCACTCGGCCACCTCTCTAATTCCCTTTTTATAAGGGTGGGCAAATAACAAAAAAAATATTAGTTAATGAAATTAAAACAAGGTTAATTTTAATGCATTTCACCACGCAAAGAAGTCTCAAAAACCGTTTTGAACAGGTCGTGAGAAACACCACTTCCCAATAGGTACATTGCCTTTGTTACCGCTGCTTCTGTCGTAATATCCTTACCGTTAATCAATTGCAACTGTTTCAATTTGAAACTCGTTTCGTATTGACCCATGATAACCGCACCACCTGAGCACTGTGTTACATTTACAATATGAATACCTTTATCAATTGCATTTTTTATTTTTCCTAAAAACCATTCTTCCATCGGCGCATTTCCTGCTCCGTAGGTTTCTAAAATGAGGACCTTTAAATTTTTAGAACCTAAAATTGCTTCGATAACATTTTCATTAATTCCTGGAAAAAGTTTTAAAACTGCAATATTATTATCCATTAAACGATGCGCCTTAAACTTGCCTTTCCGTTTCAGTTTTAATAAATATTCATGAAAAACAGTCAAATGAACTCCAGATTCTACCAAATGCGGATAATTCAAAGATGCAAATGCCTGAAATTGTTCTGCATTTATTTTGGTGGTTCTATTACCCCTGTATAGTTTATATTCAAAATAGAGTCCTACCTCTTGAATTATAGCGATACCATTCACATGCAATGCCGCTATTTGTATTGCGGTTATCAAGTTTTCTTTCGCATCTGTTCGCAAATCCCCTATAGGCAATTGAGACCCGGTAAGAATAACAGGTTTCGCTAAATTTTCTAATAAAAAACTTAAAGCCGAGGCTGTATAACTCATGGTATCGCTACCATGCAACACTACAAAACCATCATATTTATCATAATTCTCCGAAATAATCGAAGCAATATGAACCCAGTGGTCCGGATTCATATTTGAGGAATCTATGGGCTTATCAAACGAAAGGCTAGAAATATCACAAGACAACTGCTGTAACTCAGGAATACTTTTTAAAAGTTGGGAAAAGTCAAAAGCACGTAAGGCTCCTGATTCGTATTCCTTCACCATACCAATGGTACCACCCGTATAAATCAATAAAATACTTCTCTTGATATTTTCCACGATTTCCATTATAGCTTTTTAAACTCCAAAAATGTCTTTTGAATTCTGGGTAGTTATCGAAGCGACTTGTTCCATCGTGCATTTCATAAATATCCGAAACCTTTTCGAGCACTTTTAAAATGTATCCACTTTCATTTCGTTTACCTCTAAAAGGGGTGGGGGCTAAATAAGGTGCATCCGTTTCGAGTACTATATGTTTTATATCGATTTGATTTAAAAAAGTATCAATTTTACCATTCTTAAAAGTCACAACCCCACCTATACCTAACTTCATATTATAAGAAATAGCAAGCTTTGCCTGCTCAAAAGAACCTGTGAAACAATGAAATATACCTCGTAAATCAGCACCCTTTTCAGATTCTAAAATTTCAAAAACCTCATCAAACGCCTCTCTACAGTGTATGACAATAGGTAATTTATGCTTTTTAGCAAGCTGTATTTGTTTTTTAAATGCGACTTGCTGCTCCTTTAAAAGCTCCTTCTCCCAATACAAATCAATCCCAATTTCTCCTATAGCATAATAGGTATGCTTTGCCGAGCATTTCCTCAATATGGGCCAGTTCCTTTTCATAATCCGCCTTAACATGGGTTGGATGCAAACCGGTCATTAAGTACATATTATCCGGAAATTCCTTCTGCAGTGCCAGCATACTTTCCGTATACGTCGAATCTATGGCGGGAATAAAAAACCGTGTCACTCCCTTATTTATAGCACTTTGGATTACTTTGTTCCGGTCCTCATCAAAAGATTCGCTATAGAGGTGTGTATGGGTATCAGTAATAATCATGGCGCAAAAATAGGCTTATCTTTGAAAAAAAATAGGAATGTCCTCCCTCAAAAAGTTTTTAACGAACAAAAATTACATTAGAATCCCATTGGTTCTTTCTGGCACCGATCATTTCGAAATTAAAGCGAAAATAAATGGTGTTCATGGTCGATTTATTTTAGATACCGGCGCTTCACATACATGCATTGGCATGGACAGAATCGAACATTTTAAACTGATTTCGAAAGAGTCGAAAATAAAAGCAGCTGGAGCTGGAGCCACAGATATGGATACGTTAGTCTCCAAAAAAAATAAAATAAAAATAGACACCTGGACCTTTCAAAAACTTCAAATTGTGCTATTCGATTTAAAACATGTAAATCAAGCACTAATAGCGCATCATACAGAACCTGTTGATGGTATAATAGGTGCCGATGTTTTAAAGAAATCAAAAGCCATCATTGACTACGGAAAAAAGTGTGTTTACTTAAAAAAGAAAAAGCGATGAGTAGTACCCATCGCTTTTTACATATCAATTCGATTTAGAGATTACATCTCCAAGGCTTTTTTTACATTATTGTCCATCAACAATTCTTCCGGACTTTCCAAAGCTTCCTTAATCGCAACTAAGAATCCTACCGACTCCTTACCGTCAATAATACGATGATCATAAGAAACGGCAACATACATAATTGGAGCAATGGCTATAGCACCATCCCTAGCGATAGGTCGCTCCACAATATTGTGCATTCCTAAAATTGCACTTTGTGGTGGGTTGATGATAGGCGTAGATAACATGGAGCCAAATACACCACCATTGGTGATGGTAAAGGTACCCCCAGTCATTTCATCAACTGTAATTTCTCCTTCACGCGCACGTATCGCCAATCTTTTTACTTCAGCTTCAATTCCTCTAAAGGTCAGATTCTCCGCATTTCTAATTACAGGGACCATTAATCCTTTAGGACCAGAAACCGCAATGCTGATATCACAGAAATCATAAGAAACCATTTCCTTACCATCAATCATTGAATTCACTGCTGGATACATTTCCAAAGCGCGAACAACCGCTTTTGTAAAAAAGGACATAAAGCCCAATCCTACACCATGCTTATTCTTAAAATCTTCCTTGTACTTATCCCTAAGTTCAAAAATAGCGCTCATATCCACCTCGTTAAAAGTAGTCAACATCGCTGTTTCATTCTTAGCGGACACCAAACGTTCAGCCACCTTCCTACGCAACATCGAAAGTTTAGACCTAGTCTCACCACGGTTACCACCTGTTGGTGTTCCCATAGATGGCACTGCATTTACAGCGTCTTCTTTGGTTATTCTTCCATCTCGTCCAGAACCTGAAACTGATTTTGAATCTACTCCTTTTTCATCCAAAATTTTCTTTGCGGCTGGAGAAGGTGTTCCTGAAGCATAAGTATCCTTGGCCTGATTAGGCTGTGGAGCCTTTTCACTATCTTTTTTATTTGAGGTAGCTTCTTTTTCTTTTTTCAAATCTTTTTCAGCATTCCCCTCAGAACCTTCATCTCCGCCAGACGAAGCTGCCTGCCGCCTTGCTTGCGCCACCTGGTTTCTCTGCACTCGTATCAATTAAACAAACAATAGCACCCACTTCTACGGCATCACCAACCTCAGCTTTTAAGGTAATGGTTCCACTTGCCTCTGCTGGAAGTTCTAAAGTTGCTTTATCTGAATCTACCTCTGCAATGGCTTGGTCTTTCTCCACATAATCTCCGTCTTCTACTAACCATTCCGCTATTTCTACCTCCGTGATAGACTCCCCCGGGGAAGGGACTTTCATTTCTAGAATCATTCTTTCTATAATTTGATATGTTATTTTTTATCTTTTGGTTTGGACATATTGTCCTTTGTCTTGTCAAAAACATAATCGATGACCTGCTGATGACGTGCTTTTGATCTCACCGCGCTTCCCGCAGCCGGGGCTGCGTAAAAACGTCTAGATGCCACCCTAAATTTTTGTACATCGCTAAAATGCATCAACAGATGACTCCAAGCACCCATGTTTCTAGGTTCTTCTTGGGCCCATACAATATCGTCGGCATTTTTATATTTTCCGATGATTTCTTTCATCTGCTTTTCCGGTAGTGGGAACAATTGTTCTACCCTTACCAACGCTACATCATCCCTTTCCAATTCTTCTTTTACGTTCAATAAATCGTAATAGAATTTTCCGGTACAGAACACAAGACTCTTCACTTTCTTGACATCTGCAGTGGCGTCATCAATAACCTCTTGGAAACCACCTTCGGCCAAATCAGCAATTTTAGAAACCGCTTTTGGGTGACGTAGTAAACTTTTTGGTGTAAATATGATCAATGGCTTTCTGAAATTCGCTTTCATCTGCCTTCTTAGAATATGAAACATTTGTGCAGGGGTTGTCACATCTGCGATGTACATATTATCCTTTGCACACAATTGCAAATAACGCTCCATTCTTGCAGAAGAATGTTCCGCTCCCTGGCCTTCATAACCATGTGGCAGTAACATCACCAAACCGTTCTGTAATTTCCATTTATCCTCAGCGGCAGAAATATACTGGTCGATCATAATTTGGGCTCCATTACTAAAATCTCCAAATTGAGCCTCCCAAATGGTTAGGGTATTTGGACTTGCCATTGCATATCCATAATCAAAACCAACTACTCCGTACTCTGACAAGAGTGAGTTATAGATTTGAAACTTAGCTTGCTTGTCAGATAAATTATTCAACAGAACAACTTCCTCCTCACTTTCTTCCACCTTCATGACTGCATGACGATGTGAAAATGTACCACGTTCCACATCCTGACCGGACATACGCACTGCAAATCCTTCCTCTAAAAGACTACCATAGGCTAACAGTTCACCCATCGCCCAGTCTAGATTATCAGATTCGAAATACATGTTTTTACGGTCGTTGACCAGCTTTTCTACTTTTCTCAAAAACTTTTTACCGGAAGGCAATTCGGTAATAACCTTTGCTATCTTGGTAAGTTGTTCCTTATCGTAAGTGGTATCGACGGCATCCATCATTTCCCACTCCCGTACATTGTCAAAACCTTTCCACTCATCCGCCATAAAAGGTGTGATGATGGTCTTATCCTCTTTTCTTGAATCCTCTAGTTTCTCCTCTAAGGAATCTTTATATTGTTTTTCAAGTTCGGCAACGTAATTATCATCGATTACACCTTCTTGAATTAATCGTTCCGCATAAATATCCCTAGGATTCTTATGCTTTGCGATGGCTTTATATAGTTTAGGCTGTGTAAACCTTGGTTCATCACCTTCATTATGACCATATTTTCGATAACCCAACAAATCGATGAATACATCACTAGCAAAACGCATTCTATATTCTAAAGCAAACAAGGAAGCATGCACAACCGCCTCCGCATCATCAGCATTTACATGCAATACCGGACTCAATGTTACTTTAGCAACATCGGTACAATAAGTAGATGTTCTTGCATCTAAATAATTGGTGGTAAAACCTATCTGGTTATTGACCACAATATGTATCGTTCCTCCCGTTTTATAACCATCAAGATTGGCCATCTGCACCACCTCATACACTAATCCTTGACCCGCTATGGCAGCATCTCCATGAACAACTATTGGTAAAACTTTTGAAAAATCATCTTGATAATGCGCATCTTGCTTTGCACGTGCAATACCTTCCACAACAGCACCTACAGTTTCCAAATGGGAAGGGTTTGGCGCTATGTTCATTTTTATCTGGTTGCCGTTATCCGATTTCCTATCGGATGTCCAACCTAAGTGATACTTAACGTCACCATCAAATATCTCCTGCTCATAATCCTTACCATCGAACTCACTAAAGATATCTTTTGCTGACTTTCCAAAAATATTGGTCAGCACATTCAACCTTCCACGGTGTGCCATACCCATCACAAATTGCTTAACGCCCATCTCAGCGGCACGCTCCACAATTACGTCAAGACCTGGAATCAACGATTCGTTTCCTTCTAAAGAAAATCGTTTTTGACCCACATACTTGGTATGCAAAAAGGTTTCAAACGAAATGGCATGATTCAATTTTTTTAGAATATGCTTTTTTCGGTCCGGATTAAAATCTGGATGGTTGTCGTTGACATTGATCCAATCTTGAATCCATTTTACCCTATCCGGATTACGGATGAACATATATTCAACACCAATGGCATCGCAATAGATGCTCTGCAAGTGTCTAATGATTTCTTTTAGGGTACTTGGCCCAATACCAATAATATCACCAGCATTGAAAATAGTGTCCATATCGGACTGTTCCAAACCAAAATTTTGGATTTCCAATGTAGGCTCGTAATGTCTACGCTCTCTAACCGGGTTAGTTTTGGTAAACAAATGACCGCGGCTTCTGTAACCATCTATCAAGCGAATGACCTGAAACTCCTTTTGAAGGGATTCTGGCATTTCACTTTTAGAGCCATTGACCATTACGGTTGTACGATGTTCGTCTATTTCAAGTTCGTCCAACGAACTTTCCATACCAAAATCAAAACCTTGAAAGAAGGCGCGCCAACTAGGCTCAACACTATCTGGGTTTACTAAATACTTGTCATATAGCTCAGAAAAAAAGGATGTGTGAGCCGTATTCAAAAAGGAATATTTATCCATGAATTACTTTCTGTATCTTTAGAATAAATTTGAGCAAAAATACAACATTTACAATATCTAACGGAAGAATGTGACGTATTATTGAAAAAAATGAAAGTTTAAAACAAAAATGTCAAATGCTTTTAAAAAATACACTTGTTCTCCTCATTCTTGTCCTGAACACTTCTTTTGCCATCTCGCAAATTTCAAGAAACGGCACTGATTTTTGGAACAACGTTCGTTTTGGAGGAAGCGTAGGCTTAGGCTTTACCAATAATGGTTTTAATGGCTCCATATCCCCCAGTGCTATTTACCAATTTAATGATCAATTGGCCGTGGGCACTAGTTTAAGCTTTAACTACGCAAAATTTAACAATGATAAGTTTTTGGCCTACGGCGGAAGCATTCTTTCCCTATACAACCCAATTCCACAGCTTCAATTTTCATGGGAATATGAACAGTTGAGAATCAATAGAACGTTAAATACAGGCACCATCAATGTAGAAGATAATTATTGGCTACCGGCCCTATTTTTAGGTGTAGGATACAGCACTTATAATGTTACATTTGGCTTACGATATGACTTACTTTATAATGACAATAAAAGTATTTACGGAAATGCATTGATGCCTTTTGTGCGGGTGTATTTTTAAATTATTAATGTACTTTACCACCTAATAACCAAACCGACCAACATGAACAAATTGAAAAACAGATACCTTTCCCTGGATGTATTTAGGGGATTGGATGTGGCTTTAATGATCATTGTCAATTCTCCGGGTAATGGGGATACTAGTTTTGGACCTTTAAAGCATGCGGAATGGCATGGATTCACCCTAACCGACCTAGTTTTTCCAACTTTTTTATTTGTAGTTGGTAATGCCATGAGTTTCAGCATGAAAAAGTATGAGACCATGGGCGATGTCTCATTTTTCAAAAAAGTACTGAAGCGTTTCAGTATTATTTTCCTTTTGGGATTCTTAATGTATTGGTTTCCATTTTTTGAAAACGGAACACTAAAACCTCTTGCTGAAACCCGAATATTTGGAGTTCTACAGCGTATTGCCCTATGTTATCTTTTTGCCTCCATACTACTTTACTATTTCAAAACACGAACTGTAATTATTTTTAGCGCATGCGCATTGGTTGGCTATCACATCCTTTTATTGGCTTTTGGCGACCTTACTTTATTGGGTAATGCCGTTTTAAAGTTTGATAAATTTTTAATTGGTGCTGATCACATGTACCATGGCAACGGCGGAGTGGCTTTTGACCCAGAAGGGCTATTAAGCACATTACCTGCCATCGTGAATGTCATCGCAGGATACCTTACGGGTAAATTCATTCAAAAGAACGGACAGAATTATGAAACGGTCGCTAAACTTCTAATGGCAGGCTGCGTTCTCGTACTAGCAGGTTTGGCTTGGGACCTGATTTTACCCATCAATAAAAAATTATGGACCAGTTCCTTCGTACTTTTAACATGCGGAATAGACCTTTTCGTTATTGCGATTCTAGTCTATTTATTAGATATGTCCAAAACCTATAAATGGACTTACTTCTTTGAGGTTTTTGGAAGAAATACCCTTTTCATTTATCTCTTATCTGAAATCTTTGTGATTAGCTTGTCAGAAATTAAAATGAAAGGTACAAGTGCTTACAGTTGGATAGCAGACAATATATTCATTGCAAGCGCAGGAGACTATTTCGGCTCCTTTTTATTCGCCCTTTGGATTATGCTGACGTGTTGGCTGGTAGGCTATATTATGGACAAGAAGGGTATTTACGTTAAGGTTTGATGTTTGTAAATCCCGAAAAATAAAAGAGAAAGCCTATTTATGTTTATTCCTGAACCAAACTTTTTGAAATTCCCGTTTTAGGATTAGAAATGCCATTTGACCCGAAACCTCAACGGCATCGGTTATCTCAATATGTTGAAATTCCTTTTCTGGGATATCTATTACATAAAGTACATTTAGATAGTCCTGAAATCTTTCCATCATCAAAAAATAGATTTTCTCTACCAGCACTTTAATCAGTTCCTCACTTTTGATATCAATATTTATATTCAAGGGATTATTGGCCAACGCAAAATCCTTTTGCAACTGCAGCACCAAACTCTCATACAATTCTTGATTCACAGACAATTCCAATAACTGGCTGCTATTCTGAACTTCGTGCTCCATACTAGGATTTAAAAGAGAAATTACTGCTTATAGACAACCCCTTCTTTCATTACAAAAGAAACCTTTTCCAAGGTATTCACATTCTCCAAAGGATTGTCCGCTACTGCTACAATATCAGCAATAAAACCTTCCTTTAACTGCCCTAACTCGTTTTCCATGCCCAATAGTTGTGCGTTGGTCATTGTAGCGGAACGCAAGGTTTCAATAATGGGCATCCCGGCAGCGTGCATATACCCAAACTCCTTACCGTTATCTCCATGCGGAGAAACACCGGAATCCGTTCCAAAAGCGATGGGAACTCCCTTCTTATATGCCCTTGCAAATGTTGCGTTGAGAAGCGGTCCTATCTCTAAGGCTTTTTTCGCCACAACAGGCGGTAAATAACCTGGTATTTTAGCCAAACGTGCGGCTTCTTGTCCCGCAGAAATGGTGGGTACCATATACGTGTTTTTTTCAATCATTAAATCCATCGTTTCATCAGACATCATGGTTCCATGTTCAATCGTCTTGATACCCGCCTTTACCGCTCTTTGCATGCCTTCATCCCCGTGGGCGTGTGCGGCGGTCAACATACCATAATCATTAGCAGTTTCAACAATCGCTTTTATTTCCTCAAAAGTAAATTGCGGATTTTGACCATTTTTAGCAACACTAAGTACACCACCCGTAGCCGTTATCTTAATTACATCTGCTCCGTCTTTATAGCGCTGTCTAACGGCTTTCCTTCCATCATCCGCAGAATTTACTACACCATCTTTTGGTCCTGGATCACCCATTAAGTCATCTCTTACACCATTGGTTGGATCCGCATGACCTCCTGTCGTAGCTATAGATTTACCAGCCGTAAATATTCTTGGACCCACAACCGTTCCTTTATTGATGGCGTTCCGTAAGGCGATATTCACCCCAGAACCGCCTAAATCTCGAACCGTCGTAAAACCCGCCATTAATGTTCTTTCTGCATACACTGTGGACTGTAAAGCAACATCTGCCTCATTTTTAGTGAATCGCTCCAGATATCTTGAAGGACTAGATTCGCTTTCAATATGAACGTGCATATCTATAAACCCCGGTAAAACAGTTTTTGATTTTAAATCCACTACTTTGTCATCCGTAGTTCCTGAAACATAGCCGTTCAAAATACTTTTAATTTTATTTTCCGAAACCACAATGGTCTTTTCGGATAGTAGCTTTCCGGATTTCACATCCAAAATTTGACCACATTGGAGATACGTATCTTGGGCACTGGCGGTTAAACCCACAAATAACAAAACAAAGAGTAACTTAAAGTTCATGACTATAGTATTTATAATAAATAAGGGGAAATATAGCCATATTTCCCCTTATTACCATTCTATAGACTGGTGAAAAATCAGTCACGAATCTTCTGTTCCCAAATCCATGCGTAGTTCATGGCTTCTTCTAAAGAATATTCCGCTTTCCAACCTAAAACTTCATTGGCCTTGGTGGTGTCCGCATAAGCTTCCGTGATATCACCTGGACGCCTGTCCACAATTTTATAATTCAATTTTCGACCAGACACCTTTTCAAAACTTTGAATAGCTTCTAATACTGAACTTCCTTTACCTGTACCCACATTGAATACTTCATAATTCTTCTCGTTCTTACCCTCCAACAAACGTTCTAAAGCAATTACATGTGCCTTTGCTAAATCCACTACATAAATGTAATCGCGAATACAGGTCCCATCGGGAGTTGGATAATCATCACCAAACACTGAAAGTTCATTTCGTAATCCTATTCCTGTTTGGGTTATAAACGGTACCAAATTCTGGGGAACCCCTTTAGGCAACTCTCCTATTTCTCCACTAGGGTGCGCACCCATCGGATTAAAATAACGAAGTGCGATTGCATTAAGACTTGGAGTCACTTTGCAGGTATCCGCAATAATCTCCTCACCCATTTGTTTCGTGTTTCCATAAGGTGATTCGGCTACTTTAACCGGAGCATCTTCGGTAATTGGCATTTTATCGGCCTGACCATAGACTGTACAAGACGAACTGAAAATAAAACTTGCCTTATTCTTTTTGCAGAGTTCTTTTAAAATGTAAACCAATGTGCCGATGTTATTCTCGTAATATAAAAGTGGTTTCTCCACGCTCTCCCCTACTGCCTTGGAGGCGGCAAAATGAATAACACCAGTAACATCTTGATGTCTCTTAAAGAAATCTTCCACTTTATTCCTTTCCCGTAAATCCAACTTTTCAAAAAGCGGTTTTTTACCGGTTATGGCCTTTATTCCATCTAAAACTTCTTCATCAGAATTGGAGCAGTCATCAATAATAATGACCTCAAAACCTTTTTGCTGAAGTTCCACAACGGTATGGGAACCTATAAAACCTAATCCTCCTGTTACGAGTACTTTCATTTTTTAAAATTTACTGCTAACATCAAAGTTAAAAATAGTGAACACTATCCGTTCACAAAACCGATAACCATATTGGTAATATGGTTAATCTGTTCATCATCCAATTCCGTATGCATAGGCAAGGAAATAACTTCTTTTACCAGTTCATTGGTTACCGGAAAATCTTCCTCCTTGTATCTATCATCCAAATAAGCCTTTTGCTTATGCAACGGAATTGGATAATAGACTCCGCAAGGAATTCCGTTATCGTTCAAATGCTTCACCAAGGCATCTCTTTTTCCATTGGTAATCTTCAAGGTATATTGATGAAAAACATGACAATCGCACACATCGCAAATTCCTTCACACCCATTTACGGTTTTGGGAGTAATAATATACTCCTGACCAGCAAATGCTTTTGAATAGGCACGTGCCGCATTTCTTCTAGCCTCACAGTAGCCATTCAACTTCGGAAGTTTCGCCCTCAAAACGGCGGCTTGTATAGAATCTAATCGAGAGTTGACTCCCACCACATCATGATGGTAACGTTCGTACATACCGTGGTTTACAATTCCTCTAATAGTATGCGCCAAATCATCATCATTGGTGAAAATAGCACCACCATCACCGTAACATCCTAAATTCTTAGAAGGAAAAAATGAAGTAGCCCCAACATGACCCATGCTTCCGGCCATGTGTTTTTTCCCGCTTTTAGATAAATATTTAGCACCAATGGCTTGGGCATTATCCTCAATTACGAATAGGTTATGCTTCTCGGCCAAAGCCAAAATAGCATCCATATTGGCACATTGTCCAAATAAATGGACAGGTACGATTGCTTTGGTTTTAGGAGTAATCGCTTTTTCAATGGCCTCTATATTAATATTGAAAGTATCCGGATATACATCCACTAAAACTGGTGTCAGCTGTAATAAAGCAATGACCTCCACCGTAGCTGCAAAAGTAAAATCTGCGGTAATGACCTCATCCCCGGGTTTTAGCCCCAAGCCCATCATGGCAATCTGTAATGCATCTGTACCATTGGCACAAGGAATTACATGTTTTACACCTAGATATTCTTCCAATTCCTTTTGAAAGGATTGTACCTCCGGACCATTGATAAAGGCCGATGTTTCTAATATTTGAGCTATTGATGCGTTTACTTGATCTTTTATTTCTTGGTATTGACCGTTTAGGTCTACCATTTGTATCTTTTTCATCTTATGAAATTACATGAAGTGATACAAAAATACGAAACGGCGGACACTAATTTTATCGAAAGAAACGTAATTTAGCCCAAAAGCATCGGTTTGTCCTTCCTATATAATCTTATTGTATCAGCCGCTTCTGTCATCTTAAGGCTATTGGCTCTACTAAATCCGAAATTATCCCTTTTTGTTA
This sequence comes from uncultured Flavobacteriaceae bacterium, assembly GCA_963842105.1. Classification (GTDB taxonomy): domain Bacteria; phylum Bacteroidota; class Bacteroidia; order Flavobacteriales; family Flavobacteriaceae; genus Maribacter. The sequence continues at coordinate 329 of CAWJFH010000026.1, read as the reverse complement.
AGGGCAGAAAAGAAACCATTTCCATATTACAACAAAATATATCAGAAAAAGATAGAGTCATTTGGATACACGCAGCCTCTTTAGGAGAATACGAACAAGGGTTACCGGTAATGGAAACGCTAAAATTTAAATATCCAACCCATAAAATCCTATTGACTTTTTTCTCACCATCTGGATATGAAGTGAAAAAAAATACGAAATCCGCAGATGTAATATGCTACCTACCCATGGACACCCAAAAAAATGTAAAAGCATTTTTAAAAGTTGTGCATCCAGAATTGGCCATCTTTATCAAATATGAAATTTGGCCTAACTATCTAAAATCGCTT
>CAWJFH010000025.1:0-102047 GCA_963842105.1 uncultured Flavobacteriaceae bacterium | reverse complement strand
ATAATTCTACCAAAGAAATATACACATCACTTAAATTATTATAGAAACCGTAGGTCAAACCTACTTCAATGGATTCCTCGTATAATTTCTTAGCATTTTCATAATCCTTTAAGGCCAAATAATTATTCCCCACGACATACAGCGTAAAATCGTAATCCAAATCCTTAAGACCCCACAATTTAAAGTGCTCTAACGACTTTAGACAGTATTCCAATCCGCTTTCAAACTTGGATTGTTTCCAAAATAAATTACTTAAATCACTATAGGCCATAGCGATGGCCTTATGGTCCTTTAGTTGTTCTCCGACCGATAAAGCCTCTAATGCATACTCCGCAGCCTTATCCAATTGTCCCCTACGCTCATATACATAACCTAATTGGGTGTATAATAAAGGGAGGTCCCTATCAAGAATTTTACTTTTGGCGGATTCCAATACCCGCTCCGCTTCGTCCAATTCTTCCATTCGTAAAAGAATCGCCCCCAAAGTAATTTCCATACGGCCTTGCCATAAAGTGTTTCCCTTTTCTTTAACCTCAGAAAGTCCGCTTTTAGTAAATTCTAATGCTTTTGTCAAATTTCGGGTATGCCAATAATACGAGAGGTCATTGAGCATGGAAAAACGAATAGTGTCGTTTGAAACTAAAGGATAACTTTCTTCCAATAGCTCCAGGTAATGGTCGTCAAAATCATCTGTATCCACGAAAACCTTTTGATATGGATGTTCTCTTTCCTTATCAAAAATCTGCGTATATATGATATTTTGACTAAAAAAACTAATGGTAACACAAAGGGCAATCTTAAAATTAGGGTTGCTCATTGATAAATTCGGTTATACCGGGGGTTGGCGATTTAACTAAAAGTACAATAATTTTAGATATTCCGTTCGATAAAAAAAATAGCCCATTCGGACAGTAATCTTACATATTCATCATTTTATTACGAATCATCTGACTTTTATTCATTTTTTTAGTTCCCAACTAAATTGTTAAACTATTTTCTTGAATGAAAAGCAGTATGTTTTAAAAGTGTAGTGACTTACTAAAATTAGGATTGTATTTAAAAACGCTTTGATATTTTATTAGAATATTATTGCTACGGAATCCAATGCATTAAAACGTCTGACCTAAAAATTAATTGTTATTTAAATTGAGGTTCTATCGGTTTTTCATGATAGCCTTTTGATCATTATCCGTAACTTCATCACTTAAAATCAAACCAAAAAACTACACTATGAAAATTGGTATACACTTCATTTTTTTCCTGTTGGTCTCGGCCACTTCCCTAGCGCAAGTATCCCCTAATTTAGAGCTGACGGACATTTTTAATATGGAATTTGTGTCTGACCCGCAAATTTCTCCAGATGGTAGCAAAATCATCTATGTGAGAAATTTTAAGGACATCATGACAGATAAAAACCTGTCCAATTTATGGATCGTGAATTATGATGGTTCGCAAAACCGACCTTTAACCACTGGAAACCAAAACGATTACTATCCTCGTTGGTCGCATGACGGTAACAAAATCATTTTCAAATCCAATATGGCAGATGAAAAAATGAAGCTGTATATGATGTGGCTAGACACCAAAGAAACCGCTCCGCTGACCAACACTCCAAAAGCACCTGGTGCGGTTAGTTGGTCTCATGATGACCGCTATTTAGCGTTCACCATGTTCGTTCCAGAAGCAGAGGAATCCATAGTGAAGCTACCCGCAAAACCAGAAGGTGCTAAATGGAACACCCCTCCTACCTATATCGATAAATTGAATTATAGAGGTGACGGACAAGGCTATATCAAAGGTGGTCACGACCAATTATTCACCTTATCTACGGATGGTGGTACCCCAAAACAGTTGACAGATAGCAAATTTGATCATGGTGCACCTATTTGGTCCAAAGATGACCAACTACTCTATTTCTCCGCAAATTTTAATCCGGATGAGGCTTTTGAACCTGCCAATAGTGAAATCTATTCCTTACGGCTTTCTACGGCAGAAGTAAAACCCTTGACCACCAGATACGGTCCGGATGGTTCTCCTGCCCTTTCACCTGATGGAAAGCATATTGCCTATTCAGGTTATGATGATACACTACAAGGCTATCAGATAACGGAATTGTATGTGATGGATACCGATGGTTCTAACTCCAAATTGCTTTCAGGAGATTTTGATAGGGATATTGCCAATGCACAATGGGCTGACGATGGCAAGGGACTTTATTTCCAGTATGACGATGAAGGCGCCACCAAAATAGGACATATTTCTTTGGATGGAAAAGTGACCACAATCGTAGAAGGTCTTGGCGGATTATCGTTGGGAAGACCGTATAATGCTGCAGAATTTACAGTATCCAATAACGCCAAGTTCGCCTACACACTTGGAGGAACACAACACCCTGCCGATTTGGGCGTGGGTGATAAAAAAGGTACCAAGCGATTAACTTTTGTAAACGATGATTTATTCTCTTTTCGCAACTTGGGAAAAGTCGAAGAAATCTGGTGGGATTCTTCTTTTGACCAAAGAAAGATTCAAGGTTGGATTGTAACGCCACCAAACTTTGACCCAAACAAAAAATATCCGTTTATTCTGGAAATTCACGGTGGCCCTTTTACAAGTTACGGCTCTGTCTATAGTGCAGAAATTCAGGCATATGCGGCAGCTGGTTATGTAGTATTGTATAGCAATCCGCGTGGAAGTACGAGTTATGGTGCCGAATTTGGAAACTTGATCCATCACGATTATCCTAACCATGATTATGAAGATTTAATGAGCGGTGTTGATGCCGTTATTGAAAAAGGCTATGTGGACACTGAAAATCTATTCGTTACCGGTGGTAGTGGCGGTGGTGTTTTAACTGCCTGGATTGTGGGTAAAACAGACCGATTTAAAGCAGCTGTTGTTGCAAAACCGGTTATCAACTGGACAAGTTTCGTTTTGTACGCAGATGGCGCTGCATTTTTCTCTAAATATTGGTTCGGTAAAAAGCCTTGGGAAGATCCTGAAAATTACTTTAGACGTTCTCCGCTTTCTTACGTTGGTAATGTCACCACTCCCACCATGTTATTGACCGGTGAGGAAGATTATAGAACTCCGATTGCAGAATCTGAACAATTCTATACCGCACTTAAATTGGAGGGTGTAGAAACCGCCATGGTTCGTATTCCTGGTGCTGGTCACGGTATCGCCAATAGGCCGAGTAATTTAATCGCAAAAATAGCCAGTGTTTTAGCTTGGTTCGAAAAATATAAAGATGCAAAATAACGTAATGAAATTAACATCGTTACTTAGCCTATTCTTCATGTTTTCAATGAGTTACGGTCAAGAAGTTAAAGTACTTACGTATAATATCAAGTATGATAATGTAAACGATACCGTGAATAATTGGAACGATCGTAAAGCGGACATGGTGCAACTTTTAAAACATTATAATCCGGGAATCATTGGTATGCAAGAGGTATTGGATAACCAATTGGTGTATTTGGAGGAAAGCTTAGCCAATTATTCCGCAATTGGGGTTGGTCGTGAAGATGGAAAGAAAAAGGGGGAGTACTCCCCTATTCTATTTGATACCAGCAAATACAAGCTTTTACAGAGTGAAACCTTTTGGCTTTCAGAAACCCCAGATAAAATTTCTGTGGGTTGGGATGCCGCTTTGGAACGGATTTGCACCTACGCCCTTTTTGAAGATGTAAGCACCCAAAAGCAATTTTGGGTGTTTAATACCCACTTTGACCACAGAGGTGATTTGGCACGGGAAAAATCCGTAGAACTCATCATTTCAAAAATTAGGGAAATTAATACAAATGGTAATCCGGTAGTACTTATGGGTGACCTAAACCTTACCCCGGACCAAAAACCGATTCAGTATCTCCAAAAAGAACTGAAGGATGGGCAATCGGTGTCAGAACATGCTTTTTACGGGCCCACAGGAACATTCAATGGTTTTGACCCAACTAAAATCCTAGATGGGCGCATTGACTATATATTCGTAGAAGGTTTTAGAGTTGAGCAATACATCCACATTGATGACCGTATGGAAAACAACAAACATATCTCTGACCATTTACCGGTAATGGCGGAGCTCTATGTAGGTAAGTAAATTTTAAAACCCTTATTTATTCTTTCAGGGTGTAGAAATCAAACTTCGATGAATAAATGCTTTTATTCCGTTTATGGTTTTCACATGTGCCCATTGGTTCGAAATACCTAAAATCACTAACGTATCATTTTTAGAAGCTTCCCCTATAATATTGCTGTTTATAGACGGAGCATTTCTAAGATTTGCCACGGAAGCGGATATTTCGATTATAGGAGCTATGGTATCGAAAACTTGAAATTCTGGTATTTCGGTCCTTCTTATAAAAGGTAACGGATTAATAGCGCCTGTACCCGATTCATAAATACCGAAATGCAAATGAGGTTTTGTCGTTCTGGCATTACCCGTATTTCCTACTAAACCCAAAGTATCGCCAACGGAAACCTTTGTTCCAGTTCTAGTGAGCACACTATCTAGGTGGGCATAATACAAGGATTTGCCAAAAACTCCGGTTCTAAGCCAAACCTGTTTTCCCCCTAATCCTTTATTTCCGGTAGAACTAATCCTACCTTCTGTAACAGCGATGACAGGTGTTCCCCGTTTCGCAAAAATATCTACCCCTTCATGACTTCTGGAACCACCATCCCTGTCCGCTCCCCAATAACTTTGAATGGCTGTATTATCTTTTCCGGACACGGGAAATGCAAAACTTGGTGACGTGACTATTTGATGTTTAAAATTACCGATTGCCTCTATTTCCGGTTGAATTAAAATGGTATAGACCCCAGATTCCTCCAAAAGGAATTCGATTTCATTTTCCCCTACACCGTTATCTTTCACTAAATTATACGTACTATCGGCATTTCTTTTTAAAACATCCACAAAATTACGCATGCCTAAAACGTCATTTTCGGCGGAAACTTTCAACATGCTACCTTCCTCAAGCTCTGCCTGGTAGCTGTACACTATATTCCTGTTTTTAAAATAGGAACCGATTTCAACATAGGGCAAGATGATAGTCAGACTATCATTTTTAGCCTTTTTAAATTCGGCTTGCCAAGCGATTAATCCCAAGGTATCGCTATCTTCAAATTCTCGAGCGTACAACTCCCGGGCACTAGGCTGAACAATAATATCTGTAACCTTTCTAATCTGCTTACAACCCAATATTGTAAGCATCATCAAAAGAAATACTACATATTTTTTTGAGTTCGCTATTTCCAATCTTATGTATTTTGTTAATATCTGAAAATCAAAAATCGGGCCTATTGGGCCCGATTTTAAAGTATTTAAAATCCCTATTACTTCTTCAAAAAGGATATCAATATTTTATTCAATTCTTCCGAATGGGTAACATTTAAACCATGCGGTGCTCCTTTAATAATTTCAAAGGTATTGTCCTTGATTCCTGCAGCTGCTTGTTTAGCCGAAGTTTCAATAGGCACGGTGCCATCTGCGTCACCATGCACGATTAAAGTAGGCACGTCCACATTTTTAAGTTCTGACCTAAAATCGGTATGCATCCAAGCCAAAGCAGTTTGTATAGTAGCTCTAGGTGATGCAAAAGAAGCTATCGTAAAGTCATAGTCCAACTGGGCTTCACTTACCTTATCCTCTTTATTTTCCTTATAATTATAGAATCCTTTACTAAACTCTTTTAAGAAACCTACACGGTCTTTTTGCAAAGAATCTATAATACCCTCCAAAGCATCGGTTGGTACACCGTCTGGATTATCCTCTTTTTTCTTCACTAATGGAATAATGGAACTGATTAAGGCTGCTTTTGCAATTTTATCACTTCCGTAATCCGTCAAGTAACGTACTACTTCTCCTCCACCCATTGAAAATCCGACAATGACGGCATCCTTTAATTTCAATTCTTCTATTATCGCGTTTAGGTCACTAGCCAAAGCAGAATAATCATATTCTCCCCAAGGTGCTGAAGATGTTCCAAATCCTCGTCTGTCATAAGAAATACATCTAAAACCTTCTTCGACTATTTTCCATACTTGTTGTTCCCAAGATTTGCGACTTAGCGGCCACCCATGTATTAAAATGACGGGTTGTCCACTACCGTAATCTTCATAAAATATATCAACTGGTTCTTTTGCTGTTTTGTTCGTTATAAAAGGCATTTATTTGATTTTTAAGTTCATCTACAATTTAAAAGTTAATCAAGGAAGTACTTGACCCTATGCATTAAAAGTTTGGCTCATTAAAAGGATTGAAAAAGAAAGTATATTTACCTTAAAAAGTAGGCCATGTTCATACCAGAGCATTATAAAAATAAAGATGACAACGAAATAAGGGAGTTTCTTGTCGCCAACAGTTTTGGCATCTTAATCAACACCCTAAATGGGAAACCATGGGGTACCCACATTCCTTTGGAATTAGGTACAAATACCCATGGAAAAGAAGTCCTCGTGGGGCATATCGCCAAGGCGAACCCTCAGAGTAAACATTTACAAGATGGAGACGAAGTACTTTGTATATTCAATGGGGCCCATAGTTACATCTCCTCGTCTTGGTATCAAGAGGAAGAAGTACCAACTTGGAACTATATTGCCGTACATGTTTATGGAACCGTAAAAATTCAGGATGCAGAAGAGCTATTAACCGCATTACATGAACTGGTTGATAAATATGAGAAAGCCTCCAAAAACCCGGTGTCGTTAAACGATATGTCCAAAAAGACCATGAGACAAATAAATGGCATCATCGGCTTTGAAATAGAGATTAATGATATACAGGCCGTTAAAAAACTATCACAAGGGAGAGCTCAAGATCACGAGGCGATTATCACCGAACTAGAGAAAAGGGACCAAGGGGAAAAGGCAATAGCCAGTGAAATGAAAAAATTGTAATCTTCAATACCCTTTTCCAATTTTAGAATGTGGTTTCTTTTTTTCCTTTTTCGATGAACGGTAAAACCTTTCAAAGATGTTTGCGTAAATAAGGTGTAAACTAAAAACTAAATCATGACCTACTTACTTTTAATACTTTGTATAGTAACCTTTTTAACGCTTGCAAGTATTGCATATAATGCCCATAGCAATTTGCAAAAGGATTTTCAAAATAATAAATACAAAGTCAAAATCAACAAGCTATAAAGTTCAATAGCCCATTATTAAATGACCATTGGAGTTGTTTTTTTCCTAATTGAGTAAACATCAGTAAAGTATTGCGACTATCTTAACGCAATGTTTATCAAAGTTTTAATTTGTTTACTATTCTCAACCATGGGCGAATTTTTCACACTATACGATTTTAATAAGGATACCTCCATTACAGATTGGAAAGTCATTGATGACACCGTTATGGGAGGTGTTTCCAATGGGAAATTCAAGTTGAACGAAGAGGGTAATGCGATTTTCTACGGTCATGTTTCATTAGAAAATAATGGTGGATTTTCATCGGTACGGCATAAAATGGAATCTTTGAACGTTCAACCTTATAGTCATTTTGAAATCCGACTCAAAGGAGATGGAAAATCCTATCAGTTTCGTTCCCGGTCAGATTCATCACAAAGACATTCCTATATTTTTAAAATACAGACTACTCGAGAATGGCAAACTGTGAACGTTCCGTTTACGGAAATGTATCCCGCCTTTAGGGGAAATACCTTGTCTATTCCAAATTATGCTGGAGAAACCCTCGCCGAAGTTGCTTTTTTAATTGGTAATAAAAAAGAACAGGACTTTACCTTAGAAATAGATTATATCCGTTTAAAATAATTCCCCCGTTTATATAAAAAAAAGCCATCTAGATTAGATGGCTTTGTTATTGTATTGAAATTTAAGAATTAACTTTCTTTCAAGGATTTCATATCAATTACAAATCGATATTTCACATCAGATTTTTGCAAACGGTCAAATGCAGTATTTATATTTTGAATATCGATCATCTCAATATCAGAAACCACATCATGTTCTCCACAGAAATCCAACATTTCTTGGGTTTCCTTAATACCACCAATCATAGAACCGGCAATAGTTCTTCTTTTCATAATGATACCACCACCGTGTAATGGGTCTAAAGGTTCAATGGCACCAACAAGTACCATCGTACCATCCGTTTTCAATAAATTTACATACGGATTCATATCATGACCTACTGGAATGGTATTCAATAAAAAGTCAAAGGAACCGGCATGCTCCTTCATCTCATCCTCATTCTTGGAAATGAGTACAGCATCTGCACCAAGACTTTTGGCATCCTCACTCTTTGATGGCGAGGTGGTAATCATTACGGTATGTGCACCCATGGCATGGGCAAATTTTACTCCCATATGGCCTAAACCTCCAAGTCCTATAACCCCAACTTTATCTCCATTCTTAACACCCCAATGATTCAAAGGTGAAAAGGTGGTGATACCAGCGCATAATAATGGTGCAGCTGCTTTTAAATCTAGATTTTCTGGTACTTTTAGTACAAATTCTTTATTGACCACAACATGCTCAGAATAACCACCGAAGGTATGTCCGCCTAAATGCTTGTCCTTACCATTATACGTCATGGTATTTCCATTTTCGCAATATTGCTCCAAGTCATTCTTGCAAGAATCGCAAGTCTGGCAAGAATCTACCATACAACCAACTCCAACTACATCTCCTACTTTAAAATTGGAAACTTTATTTCCAACTTCTACCACTTTCCCTACTATCTCATGTCCAGGTACAACAGGATATTTAGAATTTTTCCAGTCATTTCGAACTTGGTGTAAATCACTATGGCAAACGCCACAGAATAAAATATCAATTTTTACATCATCTTCAAGAACATCTCTACGTTCTATCTCAAATGGTTTTAAATCGGCCTCTTTTGATTGGGCCGCATATGATTTAATCTTAGTCATTTTTTTATTTTTGAATTATTAGTCTCCTTTCAATATAAAGAAAATATTAGTGTTAAATGACCTCTAAAAATCCTTTAACCCAAGTTTAACGAAGATTCATATTCGTATTTGAAACGGGTTAAAATTAGTATTGATAATGCTAATTCTTCTGGTATTTGAGAAATTCATTTTTCCCATAATTGTTGTATAGAAAGGTTTGCAATTACTATAACCTTATACCTAAATTTAGCAATTCTAAAATAATTGATTCCAGACTTTTGAAACCATTAACTCGCGTTTTCAGGAATTTAATCGAGCCTTTTCGTATTGATGGGATACTTCCTAATCTGCTGCTATTAATCCCCAGAATTCTTATGGGATTTGGTTTAGCATTTATTTATGCACCACAGAGATTTGGAACCCCTTGGACTCCGGATGCTATGGGTCTTGAGTTATTCGAGGTAGCTGATGAAGTTGTTGAAATTGTGCGCCAAGGTGGAACTCCGTTCAATCTTATGCCCGAGGTTTTTGCTTGGTCCATTGGTTTTATGGAAGCCTATGGTGGATTGCTCATGATTTTAGGGTTAAACACCCGTATTACTTCTTTCTTTGTATTCATCACCATGGGACTGGCTATCGTATTCAGGTGTTGGGATGGTACCTGGGATGTGTTTCCCATATTCGTATTTTTCTGCTTAGGCCTCTTTTTTATGGGGTTTGGTTCCGGCAAATTTGGATTAGATTATTTGCTCTACAAAAAATTATAAACCCAATTTCAACAGTTGAGACCCAAAAACCTACGGTTGGGTAGATTGATTTTTATGATGTATGTATTAACCCCCATTTTTGGAGTAATTAATAATCTCTAAACATTTTAAAAATGAAAAATCTATCTCTTTCACTTATGCTACTAGTTTTAAGCTTCTCAGCTATTTCCCAAGAAGAAAAAGGAATTACCGTTACCGTTACCCTCGAAAATGTACTTTCTAGCAATGGAAAAATTTTAAGTGCCTTACACAATCAGGAATCGTTTATGAAAGGGCAAGGAATAAAAAATGATGACGTTAAGGCTGAAAAAGGAGAAATGATCATTGAATTTAAGAATGTAATGCCAGGAACTTATGCTGTTTCTGTTTTGCATGATGAGAATGAAAACATGCGAATGGATTTCCAAGCTAATGGAATGCCCAAAGAAAACTATGGTTTAAGTCAAAATCCTATGTTGATGGGGCCACCTAATTTTAAAGACGCCCAATTTGAAGTAAACGATGAAGATTTGGCGCTTAGAATTCGGTTTTAGAATTCATTAATTCTTTGCCTAGGGGAGTCCTGTTTCTAGTTCATTCCTTTGGTATGTTCCTATTGTAGTTCGTTCAGATTACATAGAACACTTTTACTTTTTAGTTAACTAGTATCAATTTGTATATACTTGACAAATGGTATCTGCCAATACACTATTTTAATTAAATTGCTGTTCTATTTTAAATAGCACCTAACTATTTCATTTCCAAAGGTCAATGAATCTGAACAATAGAGAAGCATATCCTGAAGTATGTATACAATTATTGGCCACATTAAAAGTGAACCTACCCACGCATTTAACCTACCATTCGTTACATCATACCATTGATGTCGCTAATGTTTGTGATAAGTATATCGAACATTATAAAATTGAGGAAGAATATGCCAAACTCATACGTATCGCCTCCGTTGGTCATGATTTTGGATATATCATTTCACCAGAAAACCATGAAGAACGGAGTATACAGGCCTTATCTCAAATTCTTTGCAATAATCTAAACCCTGAGGAAATCACGCTTGTCAATGCAATAATAAGAGCTACCAAGGTTCCCCAAGCACCTAAAAGTTTTTATGAGGAAATACTAGCTGATGCTGACCTGGACTATTTGGGCAGACCTGACTATGACAAATTAAGTGACTGCCTTTATAAGGAGTTTCAATATTACCATATTGTCAATACTGAAAAAGAATGGCTCGATCTCCAAATTCAATTCCTTGAAAATCATTCATATCACACCACATTTGCCCAAGTGCATAGAAAGCCTGTAAAACTTGAGAAATTAAAAGAGTTGAAAGAAAAGCGAAGAGTATTAGGCCAGTAAAAACGCTTTCGTTGTATCTTAAAATTGATCCTCGTTATCGTGCCAAATAACACAATTTGTTTTTTAAAAGTCGACTTTGGAAATCAACTAAAACTTAGTACCTTACCCTATCCCCTCGAGCTCTTTTTTTAATTAAAAGCGAAAGTACCAAAAAATCATTGTTTTCATATTTGATATATTGCCTATGAAAAAGAAAGGGGAAAAAGAGAAACCAAAAAAAAGAGTAGAGAAAATTTCCAAAAAAGAGCTTGAAAAATTTAAGCTCATCAAGGGAGAAAGTTCTCATACTGAGGAATTGGTTGATCACTATTGGGGCAGTATCAATTATGTATTCAGTCTCATAAAAGCATCTGAAATAAAAGCAGGTCTTATCCTTTCCTTTTATGGGATTTTACTAAATGTCATTTATGGTAACGTCGTTGCCATTCTACAAAGAGATGACCATCTATGGTTGTTATATGCGCTTATCATTTCTTGGGTGATTTGTACCATAGTATCCATTTATTATAGTATTCGATGTTTTATTCCAAAAATTGAAAGTACTTATGACCCTAACATTTTTTTCTTTGGTGACATTATATCAAAATTTGGTACCATTCGAGAGTTTTCGCAAACTTTCTATAATATCAGTCTTACGGAAGAAGAACTCTTTGATCATTTAGGACAACAGATATTTATCAACTCTAAAATATCCGCCTATAAATTTAAGTGCGTCAATTATGCTATCCGGTTTTTAGCCATTGGTTTAGGCATACTTTTTCTAGCAGTAATCTGTTATTTGATGACGGAATTTGTCCTTTAACCATTATATTTCTCCTAATAAAGGCTTAAAAACCTATAAGTTTATCTAATCGTTTTTGTACCTTGAATCAAATTAACCTATTAACATGACGATTACCCAATTACAATATGTACTGGCTGTGGCCGAATATAAAAATTTTACCCTGGCAGCAGAAAAAAGTTTTGTCACACAGCCTACTTTAAGCATGCAGGTTCAAAAACTTGAAGATGAGTTAGATATATTAATCTTTGACCGTAGTAAAAAACCGATTACTATTACCGAAGTCGGGAAAAAAATTGTTGCCCAAGCGAAAAACATCGTTAACGAAGCGGAAAGGATCAAAGATATTGTTGATCAAGAAAAAGGATTTATAGGTGGTGATTATATTTTAGGGATAATACCTACCATTATGCCAACCCTACTGCCCATGTTCCTAAAAACGTTCATTCAGAAATACCCTAAAGTAAACCTGATCATCAAAGAACAAAACACCGAAAGCCTTATACAAAATATTAGGGATGGTCACTTGGATGCGGCCATTGCCGCAACGCCCTTAGAAGTAGATTTTATCAAGGAAAGACCACTGTATTATGAGCCTTTCGTGGGTTATGTACCCAAAGAGCACCGTTTGGGCAAAGCTGATAAAATCACCCCAGAAGATTTAGATATTTTAGATATACTTTTATTACAAGACGGACACTGTTTTAGGGAAGGGGTCTTAAATCTGTGCAAAACGCCAAAATTAGGCGAAGAGCATTTTAGACTGCAAAGTGGAAGTTTTGAAACTCTTATTAATCTTTCAAATGAGGGATTGGGAATGACACTTCTCCCCTACTTACATACCATGGATTTAGACCAGGATAAGAAAAAGAACTTAAAGTATTTTAAAGAGCCTTCTCCGGCTAGGGAGGTAAGCCTTATTTTTCATAAAAAGGAACTTAAAGTACAAATAACAGAAGCTCTAAAAGATGTGATTACAAGTGTAGTTAGAGGTGCAATTGCTTTTCAAGACGTAAAAATAATTAGTCCATTAAACAAGTGATATATACTAAAATAGTATCCTAAACCAACTAGCTCCTATTATTATTTTAAAGAAAAAGAGCCACTTTACAGTGGCTCTTTTTTATGATTTCAAATAAATTAAACTTTGTTGCAATTCCGGTTTGTCCGTTAAAAAATGCTCCAACCAGACTTTTAACTCTTCCACCTCTTCAGGTAGTAACGTTTTTAGTGCTTTTTTAAGTTCTTTACAAAAGAGTAAAGTGTCAAAACTCACTTTTTTCAGTACCATTTTACTGTACTCCAACATTGAATTAGACATTTTGTTTGTTTATTAATTAGTTACTGTTTCATAAAGGTAAACAGAAAACAAGGTTATATATTGCATAAAAAAAGTTAAAGTGAGAATATATATGTTAAATTCATACAGGATTCATAATCACCTGATTATTAGGGTGAAAACGTGGAAATTACTCCTATTTGGAACCTGTTTATTCTTTTTACTAGCCGCTTGTACTTCCACTAAGAAAAGAATAGGTAAACAATTAAAATCGAACTTTTCAACTTCCTTTTATAACCATCAATTTACCGGGGTCCTCATCATAGATGCAGAAACCAAGGATACCATTTACAATCTAAATAGCGCAAAGTATTTTACGCCAGCTAGTAATACCAAAATCTTTACTTTATACACCGCTTTACAAAGCTTACCAGAGCGAATACCTGCATTACGCTATATCACCAAAAATGATACGCTTTTTTTTGAAGGAACTGGTGATCCTAGCCTTTTATATCCTTATTTTCAAGATTCGACCACCATACAATTTCTTAGGAAATACCCAAACCTTGTTTATGCTTCCAATAATTTTCTCGATTCTAAATACGGGCCGGGTTGGGCATGGGAAGATTTTCTTTATTATTATTCCCCAGAACGAAATGCTTTACCAGTACATGGCAACGTTCTATTGAGCTATAAGAATCCGGACTTACAGGTAACTCCCTCCTATTTTGCGGATAGTGTTTTGGAAATTAGTCATAAGGAAAATCGAAACCGAAATAAAAACCTATTTTTTTATCCCCCTGAAAGTAGGGATACCCTAGAAATACCGTTCATTGTCAACACCCAATCAACTCTAGGTATTTTGGAAAAGGAAATCCATAAAAAAATTGAGATTTCTAATAATATGCCTTTAGGCGAAAAACAAACACTATATGGTATTAAGTCAGATTCCCTGTATACCCGTATGATGCATGAAAGCGACAATTTTATAGCGGAACAGCTTTTAATTTTATCAGCTTCTACCCTTACGGATAGTCTAGATAGTCACATTGCGCGAACCCATATTTTAGAAAACCAACTTAACGATTTAAAACAACAGCCCAGATGGGTAGATGGTTCCGGACTTTCTAGATACAATCTGTTTACGCCCCAAAATATGGTTGCAGTGTTGGACAAACTGTACCAAGATATTTCTAGGGAGCGACTGTTTTCTATATTTCCCGCCGGTGGTATTTCAGGCACATTGAAAAATAGATTTAAGGGTGAAAGAGAACCTTACTTATTTGCTAAATCTGGAAGCCTAAGCAATAACTATTGCTTAAGCGGATACTTAGTTACCAATTCTGGAAAAACGCTCATCTTTAGCTTTATGAACAACCATTTTAAACAATCTACAAGTGAAGAGCGCTTATATATGGAACGTATTTTTAAATTATTGAGAGATACCTATTAAGCCTAGATAGTATTCAAATCGATATGTTTTGAAAATTTCTGCATTAATAAACCAATTTTAGGCGATATATGCCGCTGACAAAAAGGCTTTTCCTTATCCTTGAAATAATAATTCTGAAACCGTTCTTCAGAAGGTGTAAACAATCCAAATGACAAAACCTCTGTAATAAAGGTTTCCTTAAAATCGGGTTGTATTTCCTTTAAATATTCTTTCGCTAATTGTTCTTGTTCCGCTTCAAAAAAATAAATGCCCGAACGGTATTTTGAACGCATCGAATGATTTTTGGTGGATTGGTGGGTATGCAGGTGAATGGTTATCAAATCTTTTAAACCAATGAAATAATGATTAAAGTATACAATCACGGCTTCTGAAAAAGCTTCTATATTTTCTGCTGGCGCAATAAATCCTTGCTCCACATTTTCCACTCCTTTTAAGGAATTAAAAACAGCTTCTGTACACCAATGACATCCGCCACCAAAACCAATTTTCGACAGGTTATCCATAAAACCTTGGTCGCTCAATGACTAGCGAACTAACGCGTTCAACTGTGCGTATTGCAATAAAAGTATGGTTTTCGCATCTTTAATTTCACCTGTAACAATCATTTTTATGGCCTCTTTAAAATCCAGTTCAATAACCTCTATATTTTCGGTTTCATCTTCAGCGCCTCCTCCTTCACTTACTTTCATACTTTCGTCATATTCGCCAACGAACAAATACAAAATTTCTGTTACCGAACCTGGTGACATATAGGTTTGCATCACCTTTTGGACATTGGTAATCTGATAGCCGGTTTCCTCCTCAGTTTCCTTTCGAACACAATCCGCCGGATCATCACCATCTAACAATCCCGCACAAACTTCAATCATCATTCCGTCGTCATTACCGTTCACGTAGGTGGGCATTCGAAATTGCTTGGTTAACACTACCGTTCCCTTTTTAGAATTATACAGTAGAATGGCAGCACCATTACCCCGGTCATAGGCTTCTCGATGTTGAAGTTCCCAATTTCCATCTGCTTTTTGATACTCAAAGGAATATTTGTTGAGGGTATACCAATTATCTGATAAAATCTTTCTTTCAATATTTCTAATCCCTGCATTTTTCGACATTTGCTCTTATTTTCTGGGTGCTAAATGTAAGAACATCCCTAAAAAAGAAAACCACTTTAGGATAATAAATATCCCAAAGTGGTCACATATTTTATTGGATTTTTGTCGAAAGACTATAGACTCCAACGATTACCAACTTCTTCCAAAGGCTTACAGGGTTCGTAAGTACCTGGTATTGGGTCATAACTCAATACATTTTCACCCATTTCCTCTGAAGTAAAGTAAGCCCAAATTGCCATTGATTTCAAAGCCCTATAAAAACCTATCGGTTCTTGTTTCCCGACAGTTGTACCCCAAATACCTGGATTGAACGTGGCGGAATTGGCCTCTGCTTCTTCCAAAACTTTTATCCTATCCGATTCACTTAAATTGATAAAAATGGCACCGTATTTCTCTTTTGTTTCCGCATTGAAATCAGCAATTGCTTTTCTCATACTTTCCTGACCCTCTTTTTCGTAGGATTGTGCAATAACCTTATCGATAAAAATATCGGACTTTACATCCAATGCTCCCGGAGTTGTCAGTAGTAGGCAATATCATATCTAAAATCATAGCCACCGTTTTAGCTTCCTCTTCGGTAAAAAACTCAGGTTGCCATTCTAACCGGTTTTCAGCCTTACACGATTCGAATAAAGAGAGCATGGAAGGCATTAATAATGTTGCCCCTGCAAAAAGACCAGTTCTTTGTAACGCTTTTCTTCTATCCATAACTTAAATATTCATTTTTTTCAATTCCGATACCGCATAATCAGCCGCTCTTGCTGTTAGTGCCATGTAGGTTAAAGAAGGGTTCACACAAGAGGAAGATGTCATACAAGCACCATCTGTAACAAAAACATTTTTAGCCGCATGTATTTGGTTGAATCCGTTCAACACAGAAGTCTTAGGGTCTCTGCCCATTCTGGCAGTGCCCATTTCATGCACGCCGTACCCTGGTGGATGCTCTTCATCAAAGCCCATCACATCTTTAACACCAGCTTTAGTTAGCATTTCCACTGCATCCTCCTGAATCTGTTTATTCAGCGCTTTTTCATTCTCCTTAAACTCTGCATCAATGGTTAACGTAGGTTGTCCCCATTTATCCAAAACATCAGGATTTAAGTACACTTGATTATCGTGATAGGGTAAGCATTCGGCAAAACCTGTGATAAAGAATTCCCAACCTCCTGGTTTTAAAATACCATCTTTAAAGGATGCTCCAAATGACTTTTCATTAGCGGGATTACCACCTCGATAACCTCCTCCTTGATAACCAAAACCTCTTAACGAATTTATCCGATTTCGATTTTTCATCAATGTTTACATATCTAGGAATATAAATTCCGTTCGGTCTGCGCCCTTTATAATATTTATCCTCAAAGCCATCTATCTTTCCTATGGCACCAACCCTGTAGGTATGGTCCATAAGGTTATGTCCAAGTTCTCCGCTGTCATTCCCCAAACCATTCTCAAAACGATCTGAAACCGAATTCAATAAAATCTGAGTAGTACCTAAGGTGGAACCGTTCACGAAAACAATTTTAGCGGAATAATCTATGGCCTCGTTCGTTTCTGAATCAATTATTCGAACGCCGGTTACTTTTTCCTTACTATCATCATATATTAACGATTGCACAATGGAATAAGGTCTAAACGTTAGATTTCCAGTGGCATTTGCTGCAGGTAAAGTAACCGCATTACTACTGAAATAAGCACCGTAAGGACAACCTCTACTACATCTATTTCTATTCTGGCATTGACCTCTTCCATTCAACGGTTCGGTTAAATGCGCAACTCTACCAATGGTCATATTCCTTCCCGCAAATTCTTTTTCAATTCGCTCCTTCACATGTTTTTCAACACAGTTCAATTCCATAGGTGGAAGAAAATGGCTATCCGGTAATTGTGGTAATCCTAGCGCTTCGCCACTAATTCCAGCAAACTTCTCCACGTAAGTATACCAAGGTTCAATATCCTTATATCGAATGGGCCAATCAACACCATGACCATCTTTTGCATTTGCCTCAAAATCAAGGTCGCTCCAACGATAGGTCTGTTTACCCCATAGCATAGACTTACCTCCCATTTGATGACCACGTAACCAAAGAAAAGGTTTCTCTTCAGTATAAGGATTAGCTTCATCATCAGCCCAAAAGTGCTCCGTATCCTTTCCTACCCAACCGGATCTGATATTCTTGTAATGTTTCCTTTTTTCCTCCGGGGTAAGTCCGCCCCTTAAATCCATATCCCAAGGATCCCAATTCATGGTTGGATAATCCACTACATGTTCTACAACCCTACCACGTTCAAGCACCAAAGTTTTTAATCCCTTTTCACAAAGTTCCTTTGCTGCCCATCCCCCACTAATTCCGGATCCAATAACGATAGCGTCATAGGTCATGTCCTTTTTAGCGTCAATATTAAAATTTGCCATTATACATGTTGAGTTAATTTCATTGTCCAAATTAAGTATTAATATATAAAATTCAAGTTTTCCCTTAAAATCTTATGATATTATCAAAACCCACTAAGGATGTTACAAATATGTATATCCTTTATTCTTTTACGAATATGGGCAAGCTATCTTCTGTAAAAAAATCTTTTCCATTGAAAACTTTATTTTCTTTCTTATCGAAAACCTTTTCGTTAAAATCCAGTCCGGTTTTCATCTATTACTATTTTTAAGCAGTATTTTTAAATTCAAGCTTTTTTTAATTATTTATAATAAACAAAACCAACTACCTTGAATAAAATACACTATTACTGCCTTTTACTCTTATTATTTGCGGCATCTTGCCAAGAAGCACAAACAGAAAAAGAAAATAGTCTTCCACGAATCGCCATTGCCGGACTGGGCATTGAAAGCAGTACTTTTTCTCCAGCATTAACCAATGAAGAAGCTTTTCATGCCCAAATTGGGGATTCTATATTTTCTAAATATCCTTTTCTACAAAAAGATTCTTTAAATAGAAATAGGGCTGAATGGATACCTACTTTAGTAGGAAAATCACTTCCCGGTGGAACGGTTTCACGAGAAGCTTACGAATCTTTGGTAGCCAAAACATTAAAATCACTTAAAGAAAACGGTCCTTATGACGGACTGTTCTTTGATATCCACGGGGCAATGAGTGTTGTCGGACTTCAAGATGCCGAAGGTGATTTGATAAAACGTATACGAGAAGTCATTGGACCTGATGTATTGATTTCCACCTCCATGGACCTTCATGGAAACGTGACCGAACAACTCGCCAAACATACTGATTTGATTACGTGCTACCGTATGGCTCCTCATGAAGACGCCCTTGAATCTAAAAAACGTGCAGTGGACAACTCTTCTAGAGCGTTTGGAAAACGGCAAGGGTAAACCAAAGTATAAAGCCTGGGTGCCAGTACCTATTCTTTTGCCTGGGGAGAAAACTAGCACGCGTATTGAACCAGGTAAAAGTTTGTATGCAAAAGTTCCTAAAGTTGCCGATGAAAATGGAGTTATCGATGCCGCTATTTGGATTGGTTATGCCTGGGCCGACGAACCACGTAACCATGCCGTAGTAATGGTGACCGGTGATGATAAGGAAAAAGTATCAAAAGGTGCAGAAACATTGGCGCAAAGTTTTTGGGAAGTGCGTAATCAATTTGAATTTGTGGCACCTACCGCTTCCTTGGAAGAGAGTTTAAAATTGGCTTTGGTGAGCGATAAACAACCTTACATAATCAGTGATATGGGCGATAATCCCACAGCGGGTGGTGCAGGTGATGTAACTTGGACCTTAGAAAAATTATTGGCACGACCAGAATTTAAATCGGAAACCGGTCCGTCTTTAATTTATGCCTCCATCCCAGGTCCGGAATTTGTTGAAAAAGCAATAGAAATTGGTATCGGAGGAAAAATAAAAGCTAGTGCAGGCGCTGCCGTTGACCATCGATTTGCTGGACCTTTGGAGCTTGAAGGCACTATTGAAGCTATTAAGGAAGGTGATCAAAATGCCGAAGTGGAAGTTGTGGTGAAAATTGGAAGTATATCTGTTATTGTTACGAAAAAAAGAAAACCGTATCACTTCCTAAGTGATTTTACCAACTTAGGTCTACGTCCAAAAGAAACGGATATTGTCGTTGTAAAAATTGGGTATTTGGTTCCTGAACTATATGAAATGAGAGGTGATTGGATCATGGCCTTGACCCCAGGGGGCGTAGACCAAGATTTAGACCGTTTAGGATACAAAGGGATTAAAAGACCAATGTTTCCGTTGGACAAGGATATGGAAACTCCGGATTTAAGTGCACGTTTAATTCCGGCTTCGGATGAGCTAAACTAACTATACCGTAATGGCCTTATTCAAATACCGCCTAAAAGGAAGCATTTCGGTATAAACATCAATAACTTTTTGCTGAAAATCATCTTGTTGCACTTCCTTTTGGGTAACGGGATGCATTACGGCAAAACTTTTATGGCGTAATAATTCAATATGTTGATGATCTTGTGAAAAACCTTTAGGTGAAGTTTTGAGCATATCGTCCTCCATCAATCCACCAAACATTTGTTTGAACGATTTTTTATTTATTATTTTTTTGAATTCCCCTCCATTATAATCAATCGCTTCGCGGATGCTAGTCAGGATTTTTGAAGGAGGCCGGTAAAATCCGCCAGCAATAAAGGATTCATTGGTACCCAAATGAATATAAAAATCTCCCGTATTTGGAGCCTTGTCCAAACCTGCTCCAAAATGGTCTTTGTAAATTGGTTTATCAGGATGGTACATTAAATTATTATTAATACGGTTGATGGCCTTCTTTCCAGAGGTGGCGTAATATTCTTTATCGACCTGGCCCAATTTTACATCCATCTCGTTCAACCAACCAATATACCAATCCCGTACTTCATGATACCGTTTACGGTTATCGTCCATCCATTCCTTAGAATTGTTCTTCTGTAAGTCCCTTAAAAAATCATATAGTTTGTAGAAGCTCATGAAGGTTAGAGGTTAGAGGTTAGAGGTTAGAGGTTAGAGGAAATAAAAATTCTCAGAATGAATATTAATGAAATCATTAAAACTTTTTACTTTCCTTCATCAACCCAATTCACTATTTCACAATACAACTAATTTACTTTTTCACTGATTTCTCTTTGACTCATTAACTTTTAAAATTATTAAAACCGATTATCACCACCAACAATATCTCCCAAAGTTCCTAAAATACTACCTTCCCCTTTATCTTTTCCTCCTCTTGGTATGGATGCAATGACACGACCTGCCAATCGGCTAAAGGGTAGGGATTGAATATAAACCGTTCCAGGACCTTGAAGTTTTGCGAAGAACAATCCCTCTCCACCAAAAATACTATTCCGTATTCCCCCAATAAACTCAATATCATAATCCACATCTTTGGTAAAACCCACGATACATCCGGTATCTACTTTTAAGACTTCGCCTGGCGCTAAGGTCTTCTTAGCCAAAGTTCCGCCGGCATGCACAAAGGCCATACCATCACCTTCCAATTTCTGCATAATAAATCCTTCTCCTCCAAAAAGTCCGCGACCGAGACGTTTTGAGAACTCGATACCTACAGAAACTCCCTGTGCAGCACATAAAAATGCATCTTTCTGGCAAATAAATCTACCTCCCATTTCCGATAAGTCTATGGGTAAAATTTTTCCTGGATAGGGCGATGCAAAACTTACCTGTTTCTTGCCTTGACCAATATTAAGAAATGCGGTCATAAACAGACTTTCACCCGTAAGCATTCGTTTACCGGCTGAAAATATCTTACCTAAAACACTATTATCCTGATTGGAACCGTCGCCAAAAATGGTGCTCATTTTTACATCGGTATCCATCATCATAAAACTGCCAGCTTCAGCCACCACAGCTTCCTGCGGATCCAGTTCTATTTCCACATATTGCATTTCTTCTCCGTAAATCTCATAGTCTATTTCGTGTGCGTTCATTTTATTTAAGTTTTTTGTTGACAGTCATTAGTTGTCTAAAAAGGAGAAAATGTTACAGTTTATAGGACTAATTTTTTAATAACGACTTCTAACTCCTCAGGTTTTTGAGTTCCAACAAGATATTTTTTTCCGTTTTTTAAGGTAATCCGAAGGCCTTTATTATCTTTTACATTGTAAACGGTACCATACTTGATACTGAGCCGAATTCCATAACCTACAAATCCGTATCTAATTAATTCTGCTGCTTCTATATCTTTCCATCTGAAGGACTTTTTCACAAATATCAGATGCTTCAGTTGAATTTGATCCGCTGTAATTTTAGTTTCCAATTTCGAGAAAAGAAAGAAAAGAAGCACCAGCAGGTACCCCATAATACCATACCAAATTCCACTTGGTAAACTAATTGAAAGTGAAAGATTTCCAGAATTATTTGCATCCGAAAGGAAAATAGGTTCCATCAATTGAAACATAAAAATAAACATCGGAAGTATTAGTAACACCCACAGCCACCACTGTGTAAATTTTTGGGTTTCATGAAATTTTAATGAATAGGTATTCATTTTTAATTGGTTAAATTTTATGAAGTCATCCTGTTTAAGGTAGTTTTAACATTCAAAATAACTATTTAGTAATAAATTAAAAAATAAATAGTTATAATTTAAAACCTATAATTGAACTAGAATCTTTTATTTATAATGTATAAAGTAATATCCAAAAATTTATTTCTACTACTATTAACAGTATTTGTTTCATGTGGAAAAGATGAATTGGGAAAAGATTTAAACTATGTTTCTGATAATCAATATTTTAATGATGGTGAAGTTGAAATTATTTTCGAAAATGACAGGAATAACGGTATTAACGTGATATTTCTTGGAGATCTCTATTTTCAAAATAATCTGGAAAAAGAGAAGGGGAAATATAGAGAACATGGTTTAAGTAGTATAAATTATCTTTTTAACACTCCTCCATTTTCAGAATATAAACAATATTTTAATGCCTATATAATTTATGCTGAATCTAAGACCTCTAAATCAGATGATGGTACGGTTGAAGTTGAAACTCCTTTTGGCGGTTATATAACTAATAATGGAAATCTTTATATTGAAAATTCAAATTCAATTTATGATTATATTGACATATTAAATTTAAGACAAACACACGAAAACAATTTAGTGCTATTGTCTATTAATGGTAAGAACGCAGAGAGTAATGGATTTGCATTTTCCGGAGATAATCTTGCAGTTTTTGGTGATGGAAATAATAAAATTATGATTCATGAAGTCGGACATGCTTTTGCTGATCTCGGCGATGAATATACCAATGGAGATTACCCATCATATGCTTTAGGGAGTTATACTGCAAATTTAGACTCAATAGATAATTTAGATTTAATCAAATGGAAACACTTCATTGGACTCGATGATTATGAGCAAGTGGGAGCTTATGAAGGCGGAAATTATAGAAACACTGGATTCTGGAGACCTGAACTAACAAGTATAATGCATAATTCAAATATAGAAAACAATTTTAATGCTCCCAGCAGAGAAGCTATAGTTAAGAGAATCTTTGAACTTCAAAACATAGAATATTCCTTTGAAAACTTTTTAAAGCTAGATAAAAGCGTAAATAAATCATCTAAACAGTTGAATACAAAAACAAATAGTACAAACTTAAATACCATTGAATGTGGTAGTATTTATTTTTTAAATTAGAAATATAGTGGTTAGACTCATAAATAGCTCCTCTATAATTTAATGCATTTAGTTTTCCTTAAACTAAAATAATCCAAACGATTTAAGGTATTTTTTTATAATTAAAAACAAATTTCTATTTTTTCAAGCGTACCGTCCATTCAAAATTAAACGTGGACACCACAACCCCATCTTCATTTACACCTACAGATTTCATCCAAATAGTTTGACCCTCTCCGGTTGCGATTGTTTTATCCAAGGCTTCCTTAATTAGATTTCCATCTTCGCAGGTAAAGGTTATTTTACCAGTTGCTTTTTTTGAGAAGTTGGCGTTATTATTGGCAACTAACATTGATATTTTTTTACCGGTATGCTCAATTTGATCAATCATCATGGCTCCGGTAGAAAGCTCAGCTGCCATTCCTTGCACCGCCCAAAACATACTTTTAAACGGATTCTGATTGATCCATCTATGGGTTACAGTCACTATTGCCCTATTTTGATCAATATCACGTAAACGAACGCCACACCACCAAGCTGCAGGTAATTTAAAAAAGGAAAACGTATTGAATTTACTTGCGGTTACAGCCATTTGGTGTTTAATTTTCTCTAAAAGTAGCTATAAATTATAGTATTCTAAAATGTTAATACTATGTTAAAATTAAGTACTTTGTTTTGCATAGTACCTTTTTTTAGACATATATTTGCATAGTAAGTTATTAGGTTATATAAATTTTAGACTTATCAGCATATAATTCATCAACCAATCAATACGAACAAAACATGACACAATCATTAACCAAACACGAAAGAAATTTAGCTTCGCTTATTCACGCAAGCACCTTTTCCAAATACTTTATTCCGTTCGGGAACTTTATTATTCCTTTGGTTCTCTGGACCGCTAATAAAAAAGAATATGAGTTTGTGGATTACAATGGGAAGCAGGCTTTGAATTTTCAGATTAGCCTCCTACTCTACTCCGTTCTCATCGGTATGGTAAGTATTCCCTTTTTCATTGGAGGTTTATTACCGAATATTTTCGACTTTGACCATTTTGGTTTTTCCAATATCCATGATTTCAATGCAATAGACTTTCATTTTGATAGCGACAATTTTTTTGGCCCTTGGATGATTCCGGCCGGTTTACTGGGTTTGGCACAATCCGCCTTGTTCATTATCAATATCGTCTATACCATTTTGGCAACCATAAGAACCAATGAAGGACAACATTTTCAATATCCGATAACCATAAAATTCATTAAATAATTACCTGGGTCTTCATCACACCTAGAGGGAGTTTATCATCAATCAAAGAGTTTATTCATCAACAAAAAGTAATGAAACAAAAAACGAACAGTCAACCATGCAGACAACAAGCACAACGGAGTCATCCCCTCCTAAAAAGGGACTGCATAAAAAGCAAAAAGACATTATGAATGTAGAAAACACAAAAGCGCAAATGCGCAAAGGGGTTTTGGAATACTGCATCTTGTCCATCCTTAACGGAAAAGACAAATACGCCTCTGAAATCTTGGAAACCCTTAAAGACGCCAAAATGTTGGTTGTTGAGGGAACCATATACCCATTATTGACTCGGCTTAAAAATGCTGGTCTTCTCAATTATCGTTGGGAAGAATCTACATCTGGACCGCCAAGAAAATATTACACACTCACCGAAACCGGTAAACTATTCCTAAAAGAACTGGATACCACGTGGGATGAATTGAGAAAAGCCACTAACCTGGTAACCAACACAAAAACGAACTAACCATGAAAAAGACAATAAATATAAATTTAGCCAATATGCTCTTCCATATGGATGAAGATGCATACAACAAAATGCAACGCTATCTAGAATCTGTAAAGCGCTCCTTTGCCAATACACCAGGTAGTGATGAAATTCTTGCGGATATCGAAGCCCGTATCGCTGAACTTTTCTATGAAAAATTAGAAAATGAAAGGCAGGTTATTACCCAAAAAGAGGTGGATGAAGTAATCACCATCATGGGCCAACCAGAAGACTACATGGTAGATGAGGAAATCTTTGAGGATGAACCTAGAGCGAAGACAGCATCTACTCAAGCAAGGGTTAAAAAACTATACCGTGATACGGAGAAAAAGTATGTTGCCGGTGTTTCCGCTGGTCTTGCCCATTACTTTGGTATTGATCCATTATGGGTACGAATTCTATGGATATTCTTGACCATTTTCACTTGGGGTGGCTTTGTCTTTATCTACGGATTGTTATGGATTTTGATTCCGGAAGCAAAAACAACTTCAGAAAAGTTGGATATGACCGGCGAAGCTGTCAATATCAGTAATATCGAACGTAAGGTTAAAGAGGGTTTTGAGGACGTAGCGGATCGTGTAAAAAGTGTTGATTATGAAAAAGTAGGCAACACCGTCAAAAAAGGAGGTAAAACCATCTTTGACACCTTTGGTGATATTGTCATGTTCCTATTTAGGATCATTGGAAAGTTTATAGGTATCCTTTTGGTCATCATAGGCGCTTCAACACTAATAGGCCTTTTTGTTGGCTTATTTACGGTAGGTATCTTAGATGTGGTACATGTGCCTGGTATCGATTTTTACAACGTAGTCAATTCGACCAACCTACCCATCTGGGTGGTATCCTTACTAGCATTTTTCGCCATTGGCATACCCTTTTTCTTTCTTATGTATTTAGGATTGAAAATTTTGGTGAACAACTTAAAATCGATCGGAAATGTGGCCAAGTTTTCCTTATTGGGACTGTGGTTGATTACGGTCATCCTCCTGATTGTTTTCGGGATTCGAGAAGCCGCTTCTCATGCCTATACAGGAAGTACTTCTTCTGATCAAGAGATTACGGCTTTGGCATCGGTAGATACTTTGAATATTTCTATTGTTTCTACGGATGAGTATGATTATGAAAAGGATATGCATATGGGCGATACCTTCATTTCTTACGATACTTCTGGTAATAAGGTATTGGTATCGGATGATGTTCGTTTCAGGATTCGTAAATCCGAAGATTCACTGGTACGTGTTCAGGTTAGAAAAGAAGCCGACGGTCCATCTAACAGAGAAGCAAAGGAAACTGCGGAAGAAATCATCTACGAATATAATGTAGTCGAAAACGGAATTATTTTCAATGATTATTTGGTTACCCAAGGTGCTAAATTCAAAGATCAGGAAGTGAGGATAAACCTTTTCATACCGGTAGGAACAGTTCTTATATATGATCAAGAAAGTACCCGTCATTGGATTACTTCTAGCAACAATGATAGGGAATCTGAAAATTTGGAAGGTTATCATTGGCTGATGATGGCTAACGGAGAATTACAGTGCCAAGATTGTCCAGAATTCATGGAATCTGATGATGATTCTGGCGAAAACCGAATCCACATCAATGAAAATGGCATCGATATCAATATCAACGAAAACGGGGAAAAGGGAAAAATTAAAATTGACCAAAACGGAATAGATATCGATGTCAACGACAATGGGGAATCCTTTAAAATGAGGCTTGACGAGAACGGAGTCAACATTAAAGCCAAAGAAGGAGATACGACCAAAGTCATTATAAAAGAATAAAATGCTTAGGATTACAATTCAGGGGTAAAATATAACAGTTGGGTCGATCTCAATTTAAATAGCAATCAAAAAACAACACTTTTACATCAATCAATCATTAAACGAACAATCATGACAACACTAGTAAGAATTACCATCGCATTAGTATTAGCACTTTTAGTATCCTCCTGCGGATTCGATATCAACATTGGAGATTTTGGAAGGGGCGAACAAGGAAACGGAACTGTGGTAGAGCAGACTCGTGAAGTAACAGAAGACTTCACCATGGTAGCAGCCTCTGAAGGTTTGGATGTTTACGTAACCCAAGGTACAAACTTTGATATTTCGGTCGAAGCCGATGAAAACATCATCGATTTAATTGGTACCGATATCAAAAACGGAAAACTGAAAATAACATATATTTGCATATAAGTTATTAGGTTATATAAATTTTAGACTTATTATCATATATTCATCAACCAATCAATACGAACAAAACATGACACAATCATTAACCAAACACGAAAGAAATTTAGCTTCGCTTATTCACGCAAGCACATTTTCCAAATACTTTATTCCGTTCGGGAACTTTATTATTCCTTTGGTTCTCTGGACCGCTAATAAAAAAGAATATGAGTTTGTGGATTACAATGGGAAACAGGCTTTGAATTTTCAAATTAGCCTCCTACTCTACTCCGTTCTCATCGGTATGGTAAGTATTCCCTTTTTCTTTGGAGGTATTCTTACCGAATATTTTTGATTTTGACCATTTCGGTTTTTCCGAATATCCATGATTTCAATACCAATAGATTTTCATTTTGATAGCGATAATTTTTTTGGCCCTTGGATGATTCCGGCAGGTATACTGGGTTTGGCACAATCCGCCTTGTTCATTATCAATATCGTCTATACCATTTTAGCAACCATAAGAACCAATGAAGGACAACATTTTCAATATCCGATAACCATAAAATTCATTAAATAATTACCTGGGTCTTCATCACACCTAGAGGGAGTTTATCATCAATCAAAGAGTTTATTCATCAACAACAAGTAATGAAACAAAAAACGAACAGTCAACCATGCAGACAACAAGCACAACGGAGTCATCCCCTCCTAAAAAGGGACTGCATAAAAAGCAAAAAGACATTATGAATGTAGAAAACACAAAAGCGCAAATGCGCAAAGGGGTTTTGGAATACTGCATCTTGTCCATCCTTAATGGAAAAGACAAATACGCTTCTGAAATCTTGGAAACCCTTAAAGACGCCAAAATGTTGGTTGTAGAGGG
Organism: uncultured Flavobacteriaceae bacterium; assembly: GCA_963842105.1. Lineage (GTDB taxonomy): Bacteria > Bacteroidota > Bacteroidia > Flavobacteriales > Flavobacteriaceae > Maribacter. The sequence continues at coordinate 73,969 of CAWJFH010000025.1, read as the reverse complement.
AACCATATACCCATTATTGACTCGGCTTAAAAATGCTGGTCTTCTCAATTATCGTTGGGAAGAATCTACATCTGGACCGCCAAGAAAATATTACACACTCACCGAAACTGGTAAACTATTCCTAAAAGAACTGGATACCACTTGGGATGAATTGAGAAAAGCCACTAACCTGGTAACCAACACAAAAACGAACTAACCATGAAAAAGACAATAAATATAAATTTAGCCAATATGCTCTTCCATATGGATGAAGATGCATACAACAAAATGCAACGCTATCTAGAATCTGTAAAGCGCTCCTTTGCCAATACACCAGGTAGTGATGAAATTCTTGCGGATATCGAAGCCCGTATCGCTGAACTTTTCTATGAAAAATTAGAAAATGAAAGGCAGGTAATTACCCAAAAAGAGGTGGATGAAGTAATCACCATCATGGGTCAACCAGAAGACTACATGGTAGATGAGGAAATCTTTGAGGATGAACCTAGAGCGAAGACAGCATCTACTCAAGCAAGGGTTAAAAAACTATACCGTGATACGGAGAAAAAGTATGTTGCCGGTGTTTCCGCTGGTCTTGCGCATTACTTTGGTATTGACCCATTATGGGTACGAATTCTATGGATATTCTTGACCATTTTCACTTGGGGTGGCTTTGTCTTTATCTACGGATTGTTATGGATTTTGATCCCGGAAGCAAAAACAACTTCAGAAAAGTTGGATATGACCGGGGAAGCTGTCAATATCAGTAATATTGAACGTAAGGTTAAAGAGGGTTTTGAGGACGTAGCGGATCGTGTAAAAAGTGTTGATTATGAAAAAGTAGGCAACACCGTCAAAAAAGGAGGGAAAACCATCTTTGACACCTTTGGTGATATTGTCATGTTCCTATTTAGGATCATTGGAAAGTTTATAGGTATCCTTTTGGTCATCATAGGCGCTTCAACGCTTATTGGCCTTTTTGTTGGCTTGTTTACGGTGGGTATATTAGATGTGGTACATGTACCGGGTATCGATTTTTACAACGTAATCAATTCGACCAACCTACCCATCTGGGTGGTATCCTTACTAGCATTTTTCGCCATTGGCATACCCTTTTTCTTTCTAATGTATTTAGGATTGAAAATTTTGGTAAACAACTTAAAATCGATCGGAAATGTAGCCAAGTTTTCCTTATTGGGACTGTGGTTGATTACGGTCATCCTCCTAATTGTTTTCGGGATTCGAGAGGCCGCTTCTCATGCCTATACAGGAAGTACTTCTTCTGATCAAGAGATTACGACTCTGGCATCTGTAGATACTTTGAATATTTCTATTGTTTCTACGGATGAGTATGATTATGAAAAGGATATGCATATGGGCGATACCTTCATTTCTTACGATACTTCTGGTAATAAGGTATTGGTATCGGATGATGTTCGTTTCAGGATTCGTAAATCAGAAGATTCACTGGTACGTGTTCAGGTTAGAAAAGAAGCCGACGGTCCATCTAACAGAGAAGCAAAGGAAACTGCGGAAGAAATCATCTACGAATATAATGTAGTCGAAAACGGAATTATTTTCAATGATTATTTGGTTACCCAAGGTGCTAAATTCAAAGATCAGGAAGTGAGGATAAACCTTTTCATACCGGTAGGAACAGTTCTTATATATGATCAAGAAAGTACCCGTCATTGGATTACTTCTAGCAACAATGATAGGGAATCTGAAAATTTGGAAGGTTATCATTGGCAGATGATGGCTAACGGAGAATTACAGTGCCAAGATTGTCCAGAATTCATGGAATCTGATGATGATTCTGGCGAAAACCGAATCCACATCAATGAAAATGGCATCGATATCAATATCAACGAAAACGGGGAAAAGGGAAAAATTAAAATTGACCAAAACGGAATAGATATCGATGTCAATGACAATGGGGAATCCTTTAAAATGAGGCTTGACGAGAACGGAGTCAACATAAAAGCCAAAGAAGGAGATACGACCAAAATCATTATAAAAGAATAAAATGCTCTAGGATTACAATTCAGGGACAAAATATAACAGTTGGGTCGATTTCAATTTAAAAAGTAATCAAAAAACAACACTTTTACATCAATCAATCATTAAACGAACAATCATGACAACACTAGTAAGAATTACCATCGCATTAGTATTAGCACTTTTAGTATCCTCCTGTGGATTCGATATCAACATAGGAGATTTTGGAAGGGGCGAACAAGGAAACGGAACTGTGGTAGAGCAGACTCGTGAAGTAACAGAAGACTTTACCATGGTAGCAGCATCTGAAGGTTTAGATGTTTACGTAACGCAAGGCACTAACTTTGATATTTCCGTCGAAGCCGATGAAAACATCATCGATTTAATTGGTACCGATATCAAAAACGGCAAACTGAAAATACACGCCATTGAGAATATTGGTAGAGCCACAAAAAAGGTATATGTTACCTTACCAAACGTGGAAGGGCTTTACGCTTCTAGCGGTTCGCAATTAACGGCTGAAACAAAAATTGTTTCCGATAAATTGGAGATAGATGCCAGTAGCGGTGCATTAGTAGAGGCTACCGTAGAAGCATCAAGTATGGAAATAGATGGAAGTAGCGGTGCCAACATTGAACTTTCTGGTTATGCCCAAGATGTATATGTGGACGGTAGTAGCGGGGCCAATATCAAAGCGAAGGACCTCATGACCAAGGAATGCAACGCAGATGCCAGTAGTGGTGCCAATGTGAGCATCCATGTTTCGGATAATCTTACGGCAGATGCCAGCAGTGGTGGGAATATCTCTTACAAAGGTGAGCCTAGCGTTCAGAAGAACAAGTCGGTTTCCGGTAGTGTCCACAAATACTAAATACACATCATCAAAAACGAATTAAATCAACAGTCAACCTAACCAGAAAACCCACTGAATTATCAGTGGGTTTTCATTTTTTAGTTTATCCCTAATATGTATCTTAGTCCTATGCAAGTACATTTAAGAACATACCAGCTCGCCTTAAAACATACCTTTAGCATTTCGCGGGAATCCCATGATTTTCAGGATACGTTGATTGCCTCACTTACCCAAGATGGTAAAACAGGGTATGGGGAAGCTACCTCCAATCCTTATTATAAAATGACCACCCAAAGCATGACCGATGAGATCATGACCATTAAAAAAGACATTGAAAGTTTTGAGTTTACCAGACCAGAACTTTTTCATGCTTTTCTAGTGAACAAGGGCCTATCCAATTTTGCGATTTGTGCCTTGGACCTTGCTGCCCATGACCTTTATGGTAAATTAAAAGGTTCTTCCCTACATGATATTTGGTGTACGTCTACGGATTATTATCCTACTACCAATTATACTATTGGCTTGGCTTCCATAGATGTCATGTTGGCGAAAATGCAGGAGATGCCTTGGCCCATTTATAAAATTAAACTAGGAACCGAAGATGATGTCGCCATTATTAGGGAGTTGAGAAGTCATACTGATGCGATATTTCGGATTGATGCCAATTGCGCATGGACAGCTACGGAAACCATTCATAATGCTCCACTTTTAAAGGATTTAGGGGTAGAGTTTTTAGAACAGCCGCTACGGGCCGATGATTGGGAAGGTATGGAAAAAGTCATGCACCATAGTCCGTTACCCATCATTGCCGATGAAAGTTGTATCGTAGAAAGTGATGTCGAAAAATGTGCACTTCATTTTAGCGGAATCAATATTAAACTGACCAAATGTGGCGGACTCACCCCTGCCCTAAGAATGATTAGAAAAGCAAAGGATTTAGGCATTAAAGTAATGGTGGGTTGCATGACAGAATCTACTGTTGGTATATCCGCAATTGCCCAATTATTACCGCAATTGGATTATGTAGACATGGATGGTGCCTTGCTGCTAAAACAGGATATAGCTACAGGAGTTGTTATTGAACCTGACGGAAAGGTGATTTTCCCAACCTTGGCCGGTAGCGGTGTAAGCCTTTTGGATTAATGTTTACCATTGATGAATTCCCCGGTAGATCAATTTCAGTAAATGGTAAAGACTATCTCTACTTTGGGGGCACCTCCTATTTAGCACTACAAACCGACCCTGAATTTCAAGCAATCTTTATTACTAATATTAAAAAATACGGAACCGGATACGGGGCTTCAAGACAGTCCAATATTCGTTTAAACATTTTTGAGGAAACGGAGAATTATCTATCAAAAATAACGGGCAGCGAATCGTGTCTTACCCTTTCTTCTGGATATTTGGCAGGGCAACTGGTCTGCGATTATTACAGTCAACCAGAGTATCAATTGTTTTATGCACCTAATACCCATTCTGCATTATACAGAAACGGACAATTTATATATCCAGATTGGAAAACCGTTAAAGAGGATATTCTAAAAAATCTAAATCTTCTGAATGGGAAAACCCCGGTTCTTTTCTTAGATAGTGTGGATTTTGAAGGTTCAAACTTTCCCGATTTTAATTCACTAAAGGAATTACCATTAGAGAAAATCGTCTTAGTTGTCGATGATTCTCATGGTATAGGAATTACCGGCAATAATGGAGGTGGTAGTTACCGCTATTTAAAATCCCTGAATCCAAAAGAGTTAATCGTCTCTTGCTCACTTGGCAAAGGATTTGGAATACAGGCCGGCGCCATTTTTAGTAATTCAGGATTCGTCGAAAACCTCAGAAATACCCAGTTTTATGGAGGTGCCAGTCCCGCAACTCCTGCTGGATTAGCCACATTGAAAGATGCTGATGCACTGTACCCTCAAAAACGTAAACTACTCTTAGAAAATACCCGACATTTTTTGGGTCAGGTAGAAAATTTGAGGCTATTTTCTTTCGCTTCAGGACATCCAACGTTTAGTTTCCAAAATGAAAAGCTTGCCGAGAAATTGGAACAGGATGGTATTTTAGTGACCAACTTTAGGTACCCCACCAAAACTTCACCCTTAATGAGCCGGATTGTTATCAGTGCTGCACATCAGAAAGCGGATATTGATAAACTTAGTGTATCGATAAATCGGTTCAAATTAGTCCTGAATTTTCAATACATCCCCTATTCGTTATGGAATTCATAAAATTTGAGTTAATTATTTAATAAATCCTAAATTTTATTTTGTATCTTTTTAGTACTCAATTAATTATTAATCAACTAAAAACACTGCATTATGAAAAAACTATTAGGAATTGTGTTTTTAATGGTGGTGCTTATTACGGCGACCGCATTAAATACCTACGAGGATAAACCAATGCACAGCATTGAAGGTACTTGGGAATTAGAAAGTTTTTACAATTACGATAACCAGGCAATCATTGATACCGTACCCACAACGGATGGATATCGTCAGGTGAAAATGTACTATAATGGAAAAATTATGTGGTCTAGATATGTACCCAAAGATAAAATTGGTCGTTTTGGATATGGCTCCTATAAAATTACGGACGACCAATTAATGGAAACAATAGAATACGGTGATAATGAAATGATGGCCGCTATGGATACCCTAAGTATCTTCACTTTTGAACTACAGTTAGGTGATGACAAATTTAGTCAGATAAGTGTGGACGAGGATGGAAATAGAACCTTCTCCGAGAATTATAGAAGAATCGATTAACATTTAAAAATGCAGTATAAAAAAAGCGCCGTTTCTTAAGAAACGACGCTTTTTTTAATAGCTTAATTTATCTATAAATTATACTGATCGGCCACAGCCTCTTCTACAGAACCAATACTGGCTAAGTAACGCTCAGCATCTAAAGCTGCCATACAACCCGTTCCTGCTGCGGTTACCGCTTGTCTATATTCCTTATCCTGGGCATCGCCACAAGCAAAAACTCCCGGTAGGTTGGTCTTGGTCGACTTTCCTTTGGTGATAAGATATCCAGTCTCGTCCATGTCCAACTGACCTTTAAAAATATCCGTATTCGGTTTATGACCAATAGCAATGAATAATCCAGTAATTGAAATTTCTTCTTTCTCCCCGGTCTGGTTGTTCACCATTCTAAGTCCCTCGACTACTTGGTCACCAATGACCTCGTCCACTTCGGTATTATATCTTACCTCTATATTTTCTAAACTATGCACCCGATGTTGCATGGCCTTTGAAGCTCTCATGTGGTCTTTACGCACCAACATCGTTACCTTTTTACAGATATTCGCTAAGTACGAAGCCTCCTCTGCTGCAGTATCCCCTGCGCCAACGATAGCTACTTCCTGCCCTTTATAGAAAAAGCCGTCACAAACAGCACAGGCAGAAACCCCGCCTCCACGCAACTTTTGTTCACTAGGAATATTTAAATATTTTGCAGAAGCTCCCGTAGAAATAATGATGGTTTCCGCCTCCATTTTTTTATCACCGTCCACCGTTACCAAGTGAACCCCACCTTTTTCTTTGGCCAGTTCTACTTCAGTCACCATTCCTATTCTTACCTCTGTACCAAAGCGTTCAGCTTGCTGCTGCAATTGCACCATCATGGTAGGTCCATCGATACCTTCTGGATAACCAGGAAAATTATCCACCTCTGTAGTTGTGGTCAATTGCCCACCAGGTTCCATACCGGTAATCAAAATAGGTTTTAAATCTGCCCTTGCGGCATAAATCGCTGCCGTATATCCTGCAGGACCAGATCCAATAATCAACGTCTTTACATGTTCTATTTTATCTGACATAATCTCAAGTAAATCTTTAATTAATTCAATAACAAAAGTAGTTTTTTGGTTAAAAACCTTACAGTTAAGTTATCAAAAGTTATTATTTATAAGCGAACCTTAAAATTAACGAATTCTAGCTTCACTTTTCAATATAACAGCAATTGTCTGGTTTCAATTATTACAAAATTTTCTTAAAAGCAAACCTGTTCTATTTTATACCGTAGGTATAGTAGAACAATATGTAAATGATGAAAACCTACACCTGTGCGATTATCGAAGATTCGAATATTCAACGAGTTTTGTTGGAAAAAGCTGTGAAAAATCACCCTAGTTTAGAGCTTTTGTTCTCTACTGGGAATAGTTTAGAGGGCTTACAGAAAACAAACGATATTGACCTTGATATTTTATTCCTTGATATTGAGATACCTAGTCTAAATGGTTTTGATTTTTTAGACCGACTCAAATTTAAACCCCAAATTATCCTTTATAGTGGACACACGAAATATGCTTTAAAAGGATTTGAATATGGAGTGACTGATTTTCTATTAAAACCTTTTAATAGCAGCAGATTTGATATTGCGGTAAGAAGGGCAATATCCAAACAAAAAAAGGAAGACCTAAAAGAACGGGAAGAAGCCCTGGTTGTAAAAAGCAATCTTAAAAGAGTGGAAATCCCCTTAACTGAAATACAATGGATTGAGGCATTGGGAGATTATGTAAAAGTAATTACTCCTAAAAAAAATCACGTTGTACTATCCAGTCTTACCAAATTCAATGAAAGATTACCTGAGGATACATTTTTAAGAATACATAAATCCTATGTCATCAATCTTAGATTGGTGGAAAAGTATAACCATATTCATGTGGAAATTGCAGGTCAAAAATTACCTATAAGTCGGTCTAAAAACTTAGAACTTGATAAAGTCCTTAATTTCTTAGAATAAGGAATACCTTTCAATTTGATCATTCTATTGAGCCAACATCGCCACGGATGCCACGGTTCGAAAACCCGTATGCTCTAAAGCAGAATCCATACTAGAACCCATACGAGCAGAAACCCGATAACTGGCACAGTAGGAAGCACTACATAAAAAAGAACCTCCCTTTATCACCTTTTCTTTGGCTAGCGAATTGTTTGGTGTAAACGGACTTGCAGCACCTTGAGGATTGATTAATGAGACGTTTTCTGCCATTGCATTATTATAATAGTCCGTATTGTACCAATCGCTCGTCCATTCCCATACGTTGCCGGCCATATCGTAGAGACCATAGGCATTAGGTGGATACGATTTTACCGGAGCCCTCAGTTCAAAACCATCTGTTTTGGAGTTGGTTACGGGAAAAGTACCTTCCCAAGTATTCGCGCTTTTACTTAAAAGATTTTCCTCGTTCCCCCAATTGTAAATGGTTCCGAAAGACCCGGCTCTTGAAGCCAATTCCCATTCCGCCTCGGTAGGTAAACGTCTTCCCGACCATTCGCAATAGGCCAAGGCATCTTCATAAGCTATTTGCACCACAGGGTAATCTTCTTTTCCAAGAATGGTACTTTCAGGACCGTTAGGATGCTTCCAACTCGCACCAATGGTCCACGTCCACCATTGTGAAAAATCATATAGATTGGGTACTGACGATTTCGATTTTTTAAACGTTAGCGAACCTGGTTTTAAAATGGAATCATGCGGTTTTGGAGTGCCTTCCGGTACTTGTTTTTTAATTTCCTCCCAATCCAATGCCCTTTCGGCTACCGTAATGTATCCGGTTTCCTTTACGAATTTTTGGAATTCTGCATTGGTGACTTCTGTAGCATCCATAAAAAATCCGTCAACCGTGACTTCTATTGCCGGTTTTTCATGGGCCATTGCCATTTTATCTCCTGCTACCGCACCTTGGCTAAAAGTTGCACCAGGTACCCAGACCATTCCTTCAGGGGTTGCAATACTATCCGGTTTTTGACCAATAGTGTATGATTACTAACGCTTTGGATTCCGTTTCCTTTTGGGCAGCTGTACAATGCATCAGCCTTCTTTTCCTTGACATTTTCTTGACAGGCCAAGAGCACTATGCTTAAGCCACAAATCATAAAAAATCGAAGGCCTTGGTTCCTTAAACTGTATTCTTTCATTTTTTTGAGGGCTTGCATTCTTTACAATAGTCTTTCAATTGTTGTATTTCCTGTTTTATTTGGGCATGTTTTTCTTCCAGATAGAGGCCGTTATTTCCAAAATCAGATGCTTCATAAGTTTCCGAACTCACCTGATTTCGTTCTGCAATCATTTTATCAAAATAGGGCTGAAAGAACGATACATTAGAAAATGCCTTTTTATTCTCGTACAATTGCTTACGTATTTTACGGGTATACAATTCCGATAAATCAAAATCGAATTGGGCCAATGCCACCAGTTGTTGCGCCTTTACACTATCAGTGGCCATTAAAGAAGCTGCTTCTTTATGAAAACTACAGGTGATTTTAGAATTGAAATTCTTGGTGAACATAAAGGTAATATTAGACATCTGGAATCCCATATTGATCTGCACCCCTGATTGTAAAAATACCGAATTCAAACGGTCGTTTATTTTCGTTTGGAGAGATTGAAAATCCTCTAATTTCAAAGAAGTATCGGGCGACCACTCCACAATAGTTTCTTGGGCTTTGCCGACCCCCATACATAGAAGAAAAGTCAAATACAATAAATTAAAGCGAAAATGGTCAATCATCATTAGAGCTTCCAGTTTTATGTTGTTCAATATGAATGGCTACTGTTCTAAAGGTTTTTAATTCTTTTACGAAATAAGGAAATCTCCTTTATAACCATGTGGTAAATCACCACTAATATAAAGCAAAAAAAGCATCACTTAAAAGTGATGCTTTTTACTTAGTATAATATATTAAGACTAGTTACCCTTGTTATAATCGGCCAAGAATTTCTCTAAACCACTATCTGTCAATGGGTGCTTCAATAATCCAGTAATGGAACTTAAACCTCCAGTCATTACATCAGCACCTATTTTAGCACAATCGATAATGTGCATTACGTGGCGCACAGAAGCTGCTAAAATTTGGGTTTCGTATCCGTAATTATCGTAAATCAAACGAATATCGGCAATCAAGCCTAAACCATCGGTTGAGATATCGTCTAAACGACCAATAAATGGAGATACATAGGTTGCTCCTGCCTTTGCAGCCAATAAAGCCTGTCCTACTGAAAATACCAACGTACAGTTGGTTCTGTACCCTTTATCAGAGAAGTATTTAATAGCCTTTACCCCTTCTTTGATCATAGGAACCTTGATAACGATTTGTGGGCTGATTTTCACCAACTCCTCACCTTCCTTTACCATTCCGTCAAAATCGGTAGAAACCACCTCAGCACTAACATCACCCTCCACAATATCACAAATCTTTTTGTAATGTGCCAGGATATTGTCTTTTCCGGTAATACCTTCTTTGGCCATTAAGGATGGATTGGTTGTTACACCATCCAAAATACCCATATCCTGAGCTTCCTTAATCTCGTCTAAATTCGCTGTATCTATAAAAAATTTCATCTGTTATCTTATTTTAATATTAGTTTAAAAAATCTGTTACTTCCTTATATACTTGCTCTCCGGTGAATCCGAATTTTTCATCCAACACTTCTGCAGGTGCAGAATAGCCAAAATGCTCCAATCCAAATACTTTACCGTTCGCTCCGGCCAATCCTTCCAAGTTTACTGGTAAACCAGCGGTCAAACCAAAAATAGGCTTGTTTGGCGGAATTACTTTTTCTTGGTAAGATTCTGGTTGTTGTCTAAAAATACCTTCGGATGGAATCGAGGCGATATTTACCTTTAATCCATCTTCCTCCAAATGCTTGGCCGCAGCTACCAAAGTGGATACTTCAGAACCATTGGCAATTAAAATCACATCTGGATTTGCCACTTCCTGAACCAAATATCCTCCTTTTTCAGCACCTAAAGCCGCTTCATAACGAGTTCCACTTTGGGCAGGAACATCTTTAATTCCTTGTCTGGAAAGAATTAAACCGGTTGGCGTTTTGGTATTCTCCATCGCCATTTTCCAAGCCACATTCGTTTCTTGGGAATCTGCAGGACGTAAAGCCAAGAAACTTTGTTCATGGCTGTGGTTCTTTAATTTTTCCAACAATCGAATTTGAGCTTCTTGCTCAATCGGCTGGTGGGTTGGTCCATCTTCCCCTACCCTAAAGGCATCATGCGTCCAAACGAATTTCACAGGCAATTCCTGGATTGCACTTAAACGAATGGCCGGCTTCATATAATCAGAGAATACGAAGAACGTTGCTACTACTGGAATAATACCACCATGCAATGCAATACCGTTGGCTATTGTCGCCATGGTCAACTCCGCTACACCCGCTTGTAAAAAGGCACCTGAGAAATCCCCTTTTTTAAGGATGTGTGTTTTCTTTAAGAATCCGTCCGTTTTATCACTATTGGATAAATCTGCCGAGGAAACAATCATGTTTTCCACTTTCTCCGCTAAATATGCTAAAACGTTTGAAGAAGCCGCACGTGTTGCTTGTCCGTCTTTTTGAGCTACGGAACTGAAATCCAATTCTGGCAATTTACCTTCCAAGAAATTATCCAATTTTGTGGATAGGTCATTATTATCAGCTCTCCACGCATCGATTTCCTTTTTCTTTTCTTGAGCTTCCTCTTTTTTACGGTTAATTACATCTTCGTAAAACTCACTAACCTTCTCGAAGATATCGAAAGGATTGTCAACGTCCGCTCCTAGATTTTCTAAGGTTTTTGCATAGTCAGCACCGGTATCGCCAATAGGCTTACCATGTAACTCTGTATATCCTTCGTAAGATGAACCATCTGCCGTTACACAACCTTTACCCATAATCGTATGACCTATGATCAAGGTTGGTTTTTCGGTTTCCGCATTGGCATCCTTTAATGCTTTTCTAATTTGTTCATGGTCATGACCATCAATGGTCACAACATTCCAGCCCCAAGCTTCATATTTCATGGCCGTATTCTCAGAAGTCACCTCATCGGTCTTCGAAGATAATTGCACATCATTGGAATCGTAGAACATGATAAAATTACTTAGCCCTAAGTGACCTGCAATTCTTCCCGCTCCTTGTGATATCTCTTCCTGCACTCCACCATCAGATATAAAACCATATATTTTGTGGTTCATCCAATCACCGAATCGTGCTTTTAGGAAATTGGCGGCAATAGCGGCGCCAACACCCATGGTATGTCCTTGACCTAATGGTCCTGAAGTATTCTCTATTCCTCGGGCAACATCCACTTCTGGGTGACCTGGAGTAACGGATTTCCATTGCCTAAAGTTGGCAACATCATCTTTTTCAAAATTTCCCAATAAATAATACTGGGCGTACATTAACGTAGATAAGTGTCCCGCATCCATAAAGAAACGGTCACGGAAAGGCCAATGCATATCAGAAGGATCGTAATTGAAAAACTCCGAATATAAAATGTGCATATAATCTGCCCCACCCATAGGTCCACCAGGGTGACCGGAATTTGCCTTTTCTACCATGGCCACGGCCAAGGCCCTAATATTATCTGCCGCTAATTGATCTATTTCCTTGTTCATGAAGTATCAGTTTGTTTTTAGGTTCGTGTTTGTTTTAAAACTACTTAAATCTTCTCAAAGATACTTTATCTGCACCGCTATTTAAAATAATGTGGCCTACAACTATAGGGTAAAATAGCATTTATGTTACAATTCTAAAGATATGAGCACGCAGTATAGCATCGAAAAGCCTTTCGTAAAATAATTTCCCATAAACCGCTTTATTTTAACAATACTTCGATTGAGGAACTTTTGAGGTATACTTCATTCCAAAAATTTATTATCCCAATTCCTAAAACGGTGCTAAATAACCCCTTAAATGAACATTTGGCTTCTCAAAAAACTATCTTTGACCCAAGAATTTTCAGTGAGCATGGGTAAAAAATTAAACCAGTTAGAAGCAACCACCATTTGTGGAAATGATATTGGTTCTTCCTGTCTTTATGTCTCCGCTTTGGCGATTGTTTATGCGGGTCATTTGCATTGATTATTTAACTATGATTCCTAAAAAATTGAATTTCAAGAGTTTAAAACTTATATTCTTCATTATTACGTTTTTTAACGTACTATCAAGTAGTTCGCAGTCTAGGTATTTGGATGAAGTCTACCAAGAGGTAAGAACTAGAACTTACACTTATGCAGATACGCTGCAGATGGATTTCTATGATGTGGAAACGGATACGGTTTCCAAAAAACCAACCCTCATTTTAATGCATGGCGGTGGCTTTAGCGTTGGCCAACGAAATGGTGGTGATGAAAAAGGCTTATCTACCTATTTTGCAAAAAGAGGGTACAATGTGGCCTCCATAGATTATCGATTGCCCTTAAAAGGAAAATCCTTTGGCTGTTCTTATGATACCTCGCTTAAGATAAATGTTTACCGCGAGGCCATTGCAGACCTTTCCAAAGCCATCCACTACCTTATCAATTTTCCTGAAAATTTTAAAGTTGATTCCAACCGTATTATCCTAGTGGGAAGCAGTGCTGGTGCCGAAACGATATTGAATTATGTATGGATGGAACAGGATTATCGATTTAAAGATGTTCCTTTCCCCGATGCAAAAATTAAAGGTGTCGTCAGTATTTCCGGAGCGGTTCTAGATGCGGATGCTATCCGCTCAGATACAAAAATACCATCCCTATTCATTCACGGCAAAGCAGATAAAATTATCCCCTATAGTACCGGGGCCCACCATAATTGTAAGCCGCAAGACATTGGATATTTAAAACTTGACGGACCTAGAACCATCATAAATCGGTTGAAAGCACTGAACGGAGTTTATCAAGTGTATTACAATGTCACTGGCGGACATGAATGGGCTTCGCTAGGCTATGAATTCCCCGATTTAATCAATGAATTCCTGACCAATTCCGTTTTAGGTAGAAAAAAAATTCAGGATTTTGAAAAAATATCGCCTCCAAAATCTTCCATCGGAAAATAAGGATTGAACATTATTCCGTTCGGCCCTCGATATTTTAGATGACCTGTGTTCCAAACAGATGGCCAATAAGTGCGGTTATCACCATGGCGATGGTACCCCAAAAACTGATTCTAATCACAGCTTTCAACATATTGGAACGCCCTGCCCTTGCGGCTACCGCTCCTAACACCATCAAGAAAACAACTGCAAAACCATATTGAACATATTCCATCCCATTTATAGGACCCAAATACGCGACAATTACTGGTAACGTACCTCCAAAAACGAAGGATGCCCCAGAAGATAGTGCCGCTTGCAACGGTCTTGCCTGGGTAATATCATTTAAACCCAACTCATCACGGGCATGAGCAAGAAGTGCATCATGTTCCGTAAGTTGTTTTGCGACCTCTAACGATAATTCCTTATCCAATCCTCGCTCTTGGTAGATTTGTGCGAGTTCCAGTAGTTCTTCCTCTGGCATGGTCTCCAGTTCCAACCGTTCGCGATCTAAATCAGCTGTTTCTATATCTGACTGAGAACTAACGGATACATATTCTCCAGCCGCCATGGAGAGCGCACCCGCCACCAAACCTGCTACACCGGCCAGCACTATAGGCTCACGCGTAGAACTAGCCGCAGCAACTCCAATAATGATACTTGCAGTAGAAAGTATGCCATCATTAGCCCCTAAAACTGCCGCTCGTAACCAGCCACTTCTATTACCGTAATGTCGTTCTTCTTGCATATTATGTACCTTAAAATCCTATTTCACAGCGCTTAAACCAATTCTATTATGCTTCCTTTTTCAAAACCTCTACCTCATTTTCCTTTCCTATGATGACAATATTGGTGGTCGTCAAGAATAGTCCGGTTTCAACGATACCCGGAATATGTAACAAGCTATTTTCCAAATCAATAAGATTATCCTGTTCCCAGATATCGACATCCACAATATCATTTTGCTCATCGGTTTTATAGAAATCGTTGCCGGACATGCGTTGTTTTGGGGACAGTCCCATCTTTGTTAATTCCGCAATAATCAATTGTGTCGCGAACGGAATGGTCTCTAATGGAAGTTTAAATTTCCCCAATTTGGATACTTTTTTAGAGGAATCCGTAATAATAATATTAAGTGAAGAATTATGCGCTACAATTTTTTCCCTTAACAAGGCTCCCCCACCTCCTTTAATCAATTGAAAATGGTCATCCACTTCATCGGCACCATCAATAGTGACATCTAAATGTTTTGCTTCTGCTAGGGTAATCACTGGAATACCTAGTTTCTTAGCGTGCTTTTCCGTTTCAATAGAAGTTGCTACGGCCTTAATGGAAAGACCTTGCTTTACTAAATCTCCAATGGCTTCAATCATAAAAAAGGCCGTTGAACCGGTTCCAAGACCCACATTCATACCCTCTTTAACGTACTTTACGGCTTCCAATGCCGCTACTTTTTTTTCTTCTACTGCGCTCACTTTGATTGGATTATTTGATTATAAGGTTTCAATGGCCCTAAAGATATTTATAAAAAATGGACCTTGACTATATTTCGAAGGAAGTAAAGCCCAACAATTTTGATGATCTTCAAACTATTAGAAAATCGAATTTTAATCCCTGAAACTTAAGGTATTTCTGGAAAGTACTTGTTTAGAAGTATCAGTACCCATTTCTGGAATCACCAATATAGGCACCTTGCAATTGAAATCAATTTTCTTAATTACAATGTCACGGGTAAGCTGCTCCAGTACACTGTAATGGGAATACGTCATCACCAAAATTTGGATGTCCATGGCTGTCCTAAACGTTTCTAAATTCTTGAGAAATATCGTTTTTACCCTCAATCCAATGAAAAGTATGCGGTACACTGGATAAATTCTTTTTGAGCATCTTCAAAATTGAAATGCTGTACGGCAGTCATCACGGAGGGTTCTATGTCAAAATTAACAATCTCAATTTCGGATTTAAACCTATTTACCATTTCAATCACTGGTAAAAGTTGCTGTGGACTATGGAACCAATTAAAATTCGCTAAAAGGGACTAGTTTTTTGTGAAGCTTGAATTTGAATTCCGATGGAATAACCATGATAGGGCAACTTAATCCTGTTTTTAAAATTTTTACGGTAGTACTTCCCATAAAAACCTCTTCAGCATCGGTCGCTCCTTTTGCGCCTATTACCATATAGTCTATGTGAAAAACATCAACAGCCTCCTTGACCTCATCAATTAATAATGAAAAAGAGGATATCATTTTATAGGTGTGATGGGGAGATAGAAACTCCTTTTTCACTTGTCTTATGATTTTTGATAGCCCATTTTTAGAAGAGGATCCTGTTGTGTTTCCAGCTTCGATGGTGGTCAAGGGGTCTGACATAAACCGACTAGTAAGAATAGCTGGGGTATAGGTATTCAAAAAATAAATTACACATTCTGTATCCCTAAAAAGCGATAAGGCATACTGGGTAGCAATCCAGGCATTTTTTGAAAAATCTGTTGGAACCAGTATATGCTTCATATAAACATTTTGGATATTTATCAGATAAAATTAGCTCTGGAGCACAATGGAAACTATGACATTTATCAGGTATTGATACCTTGAATTTCTAAAAACCTTCTACTAAGTCCTGTAGTTTTCGTTCCTCTTTAATTCCTATTTTCTTACCCGAAGTTTTGATAAATCCCTTTTTCTTGAATTCTGAAATAAGCCTGATACACGATTCTGTAGCAGTACCTACCACATTTGCATAATCTTCTCTACTTAAGGTCAACAACAAAAATCCGTCCTTATCGACTCCAAAGTTCTTTTTAAGATATAGAAACGCTTCGGCAAGGCGTTGTTTCACCGTTTTTTGAGACATGTTTACGATGACATCGTCGGCCTCTTTTAAATCGTGGGCCATATGTCGTAAAACTTCCAAGGCAAAATTTGGATTGGAGTTTAGCGTGTTAGAAATTATCTCTTTTGGAATAAAACAAACCTCCATGTCGCTTATGGCAATGGCACTTAAATTGGTGAATTCTTCTGAAATCACAGAACGTTGCCCCATGACCTCACCCTTACTGGCCAGTTTAACAATTTGGTCTTTTCCATTGGTACTCAATTTGGCCAATTTAGAGACTCCTTCCCGAACACAGTACACTCCGTCGAGCTTCTGCCCTTCTTGAAAAAGCGCTTCTCCTTTGGTGATTTTCATTGAAATCTTTGAATCGGAAACCTTTTTTAATTCTTCCTTACTGAGTGCGCGTAGCGAATTAAACTGTCTTATGATACAACTTTCACATCTACTCTCCATGACCCTCTAATTTATACCTGATACCTCAAAGATATTAATCAAAGATTAAACAAAAACTGACAATTGTCATGTTTTTTCCACAGTAGGCCACTGATCTTTGTAGCAGGTATAAGTTTGTATAATATGGAAGGTCAACACTGTTACCATTGCGGAGATGCTTGTGGTAAAAATCCAATAGTCTATGATGAAAAGTTATTTTGCTGTCATGGTTGCAAAACTGTCTTTGATATTTTTTCGAGTAACGATTTATCCTATTATTATGATTTGCAATCGGCTGCTGGGGCCACTCCTAAGGCAATTGAAGGAAAGTATGATTTTCTCGATAATGCAGCTATTGTTGAAAGACTGACAGAATTTCAAGATGGAAAAATAGCGGTTGTCAATTTGTATATTCCGCATATCCACTGCAGTTCCTGTATTTGGATTTTAGAAAACCTGAATAAATTAAACCCGAATATTACCGGTTCTCAAGTGGATTTTCCTAAAAAAACGATTCGGGTAACATTTCTTCAAGAGAAGATTTGTTTAAGGGAGCTTGTACTGTTACTAGCTAGAATTGGATATGAACCCTACATCTCCTTAGATGATTTTGATGCTAAAAAGAAAAATACGGATAGAAGCTTGATCTATAAATTGGGCGTAGCCGGTTTTGCTTTTGGTAATGTGATGTTCCTTTCCTTCCCTGAATATTTTGATTTGAATTCAAGCGCAGAGAACGGAGGTGAGTTTTGGTTGAACCAATACCAAGATGTATTTCGTTGGTTAATGTTTTTATTTTCGCTTCCAGTGGTTTTCTATGCGGGTTGGGATTACTTTGTATCAGCATTCAAAGGCCTACGGTCCAAATTATTGAATATTGATGTACCGATAGCCTTAGGAATATTGGTACTTATTTTTACGTAGTTCCTTTGAAGTGATGACCAATACTGGAAGTGGTTTTTTCGACTCCCTGACCGGGCTGGTCTTCTTTTTATTATTGGGTAAATTTTTTCAACAGAAAACCTATTCTTTTCTCTCTTTTGAACGAGATTACAAATCCTATTTTCCTATTGCGATTACCCGGATAAACTCAAAAGGCGAAGAAGAAAATGTACCTGTTCACGATATTGTAAAAGGCGACCGATTATTAATTCGAAATGAGGAAATGATTCCTGTAGATGGCGTTTTAATAAGTGGTAACGCTCGTATTGATTATAGTTTTGTTTCCGGAGAATCAGAAGCCGTGAAAAAATCATCGGGAGATATGCTTTTTGCCGGCGGAAGACAATTACAGGGAGCTATAGAAATGGAAGTCGTAAAATCGATTTCGCAAAGTTACCTTACCCAACTATGGAGCAATTCCATATTTCAAAATGATAAGGCCACTTCCTTTCAAAACCTGACGGATAGCATTGGTAAACGATTCACCATTGCCGTACTATCGATTGCAATACTAAGTACCACTTTTTGGCTATTTAGGGATGCCTCTAAAGCCTTAAATGTTTTTACGGCCGTCCTCATCATTGCCTGCCCATGTGCTATTGCTCTAGCAGCACCATTTACCTTAGGTAATATGTTACGTATCCTAGGAAAGAACAAATTCTACGTAAAAAATACCCAGACCTTAGAAAGACTGGCAAAAATAGATACAGCCATTTTTGACAAAACCGGTACGATTACCACTTCTCAAAAAAGCACAGTCTATTATGAGGGAATGCCCTTAACCATGCCGAAGAATCGTTATTGAAAAATACCATACGCGCGTCTAACCATCCTTTAAGCAGAACACTTTATGCGCTGCTAAGAGAGCAGCAAATTGAAACCCTGGATGATTATGAGGAATATATTGGCAAAGGTTTAGAAGGGACCAAAAATAACTTACGGATGAAGATAGGTTCGGCAGACTTTGTAGGTAAAAGTGCGATGCATACCATTGAAGACACTGCTGTGCATATCAGTAGTAATGACCATTATAAAGGACGATATATTTTTCATAACGAATACCGAGAAGGTCTCACTCCTCTTTTTAAAGATATGGCCGCAACTTTAGACCTTGCTATTTTATCTGGCGATAATGAGGGAGAAAGGGCTTGTTTGGAATCCCTTTTACCCAAAATGACCCCGCTCTATTTTAACCAAAAACCGGAAACCAAATTAGAATTTATAAAATCCCTACAAGACCAGAACAAAAAGGTTCTAATGGTTGGTGATGGTCTAAACGATGCGGGGGCATTGGCACAAAGTGATGTGGGTATCGCCATATCAGAAAATGTAAATGTCTTTTCCCCTGCCTGTGATGCCATCTTGGATGCTTCTAAATTCCCTCAGCTCAACACCTATATCCAAGCCTCTAAAAAGGCAATGGGAATAATCAAATTAAGTTTTATCCTTTCCCTGCTCTACAATATTGTAGGACTTTATTTTGCCGTTACAGGGCAATTAGAGCCAGTAATTGCCGCAATCCTAATGCCGTTGAGTTCCATAAGTATTGTCACCTTTACCACCGTAATGACCAATTTAATCGGCAGGAAACTTGAATAAAATCCATGAACTTAAAGCCTGACCAACTCACCAAATACGTCCAAAAAAATCTACTACCCATCTCCATAGTCATTGTGTAATTATGGTTTGGAGCATTAAAATTCTTTCAGGAGATGAGTCCGGCGGAAGAGCTTGCCAAAAGAACCATTGATGTACTCACTCTTGGTCTTATCCCCTCCTCTATTTCAATAGTTCTTTTGGCCATATTAAAGGTAATCATAGGTCTGTTTTTAATATTGGGGCTTTATAAAAAAGGTACTTTAAAAATAGCCATCGTACATCTATTTTTTACGTTTTCCCCTTTTCTCATACTCCCTTATGAATCCTTTACACTTCCGCCAATAATCCCCACATTATTAGGACAATTCATCCTTAAAAACATAATCATTTTCGCCGGCCTATTCACGCTTTTCCAAGAAAATTCCAAAGTATGACAATTGTCATATTATAAGGCACCCATGGCTTGTAGTTTTACCCCATAATTTAAATAGACATGGGTGTTATCTACATTTTATTGGCCATAAGTATCACGGTAGCGGTCCTTTTTTTTATCGCGTTTATTATCTCGGTAAAAAATGGTCAGTATGATGATTCCTATACCCCATCTGTTCGTATGCTTTTTGAAGATGAATTGGTAAAGGCAAAACCGACCTCATCCACCATTGAACCACAAGAAAATCCAACTAAATAATTACTCTTTATGGAAGTACAGCAGTTTTATTATGACAACAAAATTGTAAAAAAGTTCCTCTACGCCACTATGTTGTGGGGTATCGTAGGTATGTCCGTCGGGCTACTTTTAGCCTTTATGTTCCTTTTTCCCAACGTTACTGATGGTATCTCTTGGTTGAGCTTTGGCCGATTACGACCACTACACACCAACGCGGTCATCTTCGCATTTGTTGGGAACGCTATTTTTGCCGGGGTCTACTATTCTAGTCAGCGATTACTAAAAGCCCGTATGTTCAGCGATTTTCTGAGCAATTTCAATTTCTGGGGTTGGCAGGCGATTATTGTTGCCGCCGCCATCACGCTTCCTTTAGGGTATACCAGTTCTAAAGAATATGCAGAATTGGAATGGCCTATTGACATTGCCATCGCTTTGGTTTGGGTCGGATTTGGCGTAAACCTAATTGGTACTATCATCAAAAGGAGACAACGGCATATGTATGTGGCCATTTGGTTCTACCTAGCCACCTTTGTTACGGTAGCCGTTCTCCATATCTTCAATAGTCTTGAACTGCCAGTGAGTGCTTTAAAAAGTTATTCCGTTTACGCAGGGGTTCAAGATGCTTTGGTACAGTGGTGGTACGGACACAATGCCGTGGCTTTCTTTTTGACCACTCCTTTTTTAGGATTGATGTATTACTTTGTACCAAAGGCCGCTAATAGGCCCATTTACTCCTATAAACTATCTATCGTTCACTTTTGGTCCTTGATTTTTATTTACATCTGGGCAGGACCTCACCACCTATTATATTCCGCTTTACCAGATTGGGCACAGAATCTAGGAGTAGCTTTTTCCGTCATGTTGATTGCGCCATCCTGGGGTGGTATGATTAACGGACTCTTAACTTTAAGAGGGGCTTGGGATAAGGTACGAACCGACCCCGTTCTAAAATTTATGGTGGTCGCTATCACCGGCTACGGTATGGCCACTTTTGAAGGTCCGTTACTTTCCTTAAAGAACGTAAATGCCATAGCACACTTTAGTGACTGGATCATTGCTCACGTACATGTAGGGGCCTTGGCCTGGAACGGATTCCTAACCTTTGGTATGATTTATTGGTTGGTTCCAAAAATGACCAAAACCACTTTATTCTCTAAAGGTTTGGCGAATTTTCACTTTTGGATCGGTACCTTGGGTATCATTCTATACACCTTACCCATGTACGTTGCAGGGTTTACCCAAGCGTTGATGTGGAAAGAATTTAATCCTGATGGCACCCTAGCTTATGGTAACTTTTTAGAGACCGTAAACGAAATCATGCCTATGTATTGGATGCGTGCCATTGGCGGTAGCCTTTATATTGTAGGTGCCTGTGTTATGATTTACAATATAGTAGCCACTATTAAACAAGGTAGTGCAATCACCGATGAGCTGGCCGAAGCTGCTGCACTGAGCCATGTTTCTAAAAAAAGAACTTCTGGTGAAACCTTCCACACTTGGTTGGAGCGTAAACCGGTTCAATTAACCATTTTGGCTACGGTTGCGATTCTTATTGGTGGTGTCATTCAAATTGTACCTACCATTTTGGTAAAATCCAACATCCCCACGATTACGAGTGTGAAACCGTACACACCACTAGAACTGGAAGGTCGTGACCTGTATATTCGTGAAGGCTGTGTGGGTTGCCATTCGCAAATGATACGACCTTTCCGTAGTGAAGTTGAGCGTTACGGAGAATATGCCAAAGCTGGTGAGTTTGTCTACGACCACCCCTTCCTTTGGGGTAGTAAACGTACCGGACCCGATTTATTAAGGGTGGGTGGAAAATATTCGGACAACTGGCACTTGAACCATATGTACGACCCACAAAGTACCTCCTCAGGTTCCATCATGCCCTCTTATAAATGGATGGTACGTAATGAGCATGACAGAGGTAATATTCAAGGGAAAATGAAAGCTATGGTCTCCTTAGGCGTCCCTTATTCCGAAGAGGATATAGACAATGCTGAGGCAAACATGAGGGCCCAAGCCACAACCATTGAAAAAAACTTGTACGCTGATCCAGATTTTGCGGAGAGTTATGAAGCCGACAAAAAATTTGCGGCTGAAAATGGCGAAGAGTTCATAGAAATGAAAGACCGTGAAATTGTTGCTCTTATCGCCTACCTGCAGCGTTTGGGTACAGATATTAAAATAAAGGACAACAACGAAACAACCTCATCTAAATAAGAAAGCCATGCTAAAATTTGTAAAAGGGTATATGGAAAGTATAGATGGCATTGCCACCTACCCTATGATATCACTACTCATCTTCTTCGTTTTCTTCGCACTGCTTTTGTGGTGGGTGATGACCACATCCAAGGAACATATACAGGAAATGAGTGAAATGCCATTAGAAGATGATAACCAACAAAACTATTCACTATGAAAAATACGACCGCCTGGTGGTTTAGGATAACCGTTATATTCTTTTTGGTCTTTGGCCTAATGGAATACCTAGTTGATGGGGGTAACAAACCCGCATTCATAGCATACCCAATTTTAATGGCCTTATTGGTGTTTTTTCTAATGCTCCTCATTGGAATTGCCTTTGTCATTCAAGCCATTGAAAACGTAATGTACAATACCCTACCGGAAGATGCAAAGGAACGATATTTGGCCGCTAAGCATAAAAAATGGGAATGGACATGGGGTAAACGCGTCTATAAAAAACTTTTAGGCTCTAAACCTATAGAAGAGGAAAGTGAAATTATCCTTGATCATAATTATGATGGTATTCAAGAACTGGATAATGAATTACCGCCATGGTGGGTGTATATGTTCTATGCCACCATCATTTTTGCAGTGGTTTACCTCGTACGATTTCATGTATTCAATGATTACAACCAAGAGACCGAATACCTGACGGAAGTTACGCTGGCCAAAGCTGAAATTGAGGCCTATAAGAAAACTGCAAAAGGTCTGGTCGATGTAAATACTGTAGAACTTCTCACAGATGCAGGTGATATCAGTGCCGGTAAAAAAGTATTTGAATCTAATTGTGTTGCTTGCCATATGGCTGATGGTGGTGGTGGTATTGGTCCAAATCTTACGGATCAAAACTGGATACTAGGTGGCGGCATCAAGAATGTATTCAGTACTATTTCTGAAGGAGGCCGAGATGGCAAGGGTATGATTGCATGGAAACAGACCTTAAAACCTGTTGAAATGGCTCAAGTGGCCAGTTACGTCCTAAATTTTCAAGGTACTACACCTGCCAACCCTAAAGAAGCTGAGGGAGATATTTGGATAGACCCACATGCCAAAGTAGATGCACCTAAAGTGGATTCCGTAAAAATTAAGGTTGAAGTAGACAGTTTAGCGTACAAAAAGACTTTAGATGACGATTTTGACGATGCCGAAAAAGATAAATCTGAATTGAAATAGAATTTAAAGAATCACATGGCACAAGATCAAGAACATTTTAGGGATTCCATAGGTACCATCAGCGAAGAGGGCAAACGGGCATGGGTATTTCCAAAAAAGCCAAGTGGTAAATTTTGGAAATACCGCACCTATGTAAGTTATGCCTTATTGGCCTTCTTGATTTCTGCACCATTCATCAAAATAAATGGGAACCAGTTCATGCTCTTCAATGTTCTTGAGCGCAGGTTTAATTTTTTCAGCTTTCCATTTTGGCCTCAGGATTTTCATCTTGTTGTAATTTCTATGATTATCGGTGTCATCTTTGTTGCACTTTTTACGGTGGCTTTTGGCCGTATTTTCTGCGGATGGATGTGCCCACAGACCATTTTTATGGAAATGGTGTTCCGTAGGATAGAATTTTGGATTGATGGTGACCGTGGTGCGCAAATCAAATTGGACCGGCAACCTTGGAATGCGGAGAAAATAAGAAAGCGGGTCACCAAATGGTTGGTCTTCTTTTTCATCTCCTTTTTAATCGCCAATATATTTTTAGCCTATTTAATTGGGAGTGACACACTGTTCCGGTATGTTAGTGATGGACCTTTAGATCATACCAGCACCCTTATTTCCTTATTTATTTTTACCTGTGTCTTCTATTTTGTATTTGCATGGTTCAGGGAACAGGTTTGTATTATCGCCTGCCCTTACGGAAGAATGCAAGGGGTACTTCTAGACAATAAATCCATTATTGTCGCCTATGACCACAAACGTGGCGAAGGTGAAAATGGGCGTAAAAAATTCAGGAAAAATGAAGATCGAGAAGCTTTAGGTCATGGGGATTGCATTGATTGTTTCCAATGCGTCAATGTTTGCCCGACGGGAATAGACATTCGTAATGGCACGCAGTTGGAATGTGTGAATTGTACCGCTTGTATAGACGAGTGTGATTCCATTATGGAAAAAGTTGACCTTCCAAAAGGGTTGATACGTTATGCCAGTGAAGATGAGATTACTAAAAAAGGAAAATTCAAGTTTACACCACGACTTAAAGGATATTCTGCAGTATTGGTCGTTCTCATCGGATTACTAATCGGGATGCTGTTTTTACGTAATGATGTAGAAGCTACCATTCTAAGATTACCAGGTCAATTGTACGAACATAAGGCCAATAATGTCATTAGTAATGTATATACCTATAAACTCGTCAATAAGACCACTAAAGATATCACTGATGTACATTTCAAACTCCTCTCCCATAAGGGTACGGTGAAACTAGTCCGTCATGAAGATTTTGTGGTTCCTGCGCAAGGACTGGCCGAAGGGACCCTATTTATCGAAATTAATAATGCCGCTATAAAAACGGATAAGGAAAAAGTGAAAATTGGGGTTTATAGTAAGGACCAATTGGTAGAAACTTCTATGGCCGCCTTTTTGGCACCAAGAAGTTATAGGTAAGAATTAAAAAGAATAATTATGAAAATCAACTGGGGAACATCTATCATACTCGTCTTTATAGCCTTTATCAGCTTTATACTATTTTTCATTTTTAGGATGAGCACAGATGAAAGGGCCAATCACGATTTGGTAACCGAAGACTATTACAGGGCAGAACTTGCCTTTCAAAAAGAAATTGATGACCAGAATAACGCTACTAAGAATTCTGTTCAACTTAGCGTCGAACAAACAGAAGAAGGTATTATTATTCTATTCCCATTAGAATTGGACTATTCTAAAATAACTGGAACAGTATCCCTCTATAGACCATCCAACAAAAAACTGGACACTGACATTGACCTGAACTTGTCCAGTAATCAATTGCTTATACCTGACAAGCACCTGTTGGATGGTCGATGGGATATTAACGTTGCCTGGGAATATGAAAACGAAACGTATCTATTCAAAGAAAAACTAGTGTACTAACATGATACTATCTGCCCTCATACTTGGTCTTATGGGAAGTTTGCACTGCGTAGGTATGTGCGGACCCATTGCCTTTATGTTGCCGGTAGACCGTACTTCTAACACTAAAAAATTTGGACAAATATTCATATACCATTTTGGCAGATTAAGCGCTTACAGCATCCTAGGAGCTATTTTTGGGGTTTTAGGGAAAGGCCTTTATCTATTTGGAATACAACAAAAATTATCCATACTCATAGGTGTATTGATGATTATCGTAGTACTAATCCCAACCCAGACTTTAAATAACTATAACCTGTCTAGACCTATTTACAAAGTCATTTCTAAAATCAAAGCGAGATTAGGTAAGGAACTCCAAAAGAAAACTGCTGATACATTTTTGACCATCGGTTTCTTAAACGGATTTCTACCCTGCGGACTGGTCTATATGGCGCTATTTGGCGCCATTGCTATGGGCGATGCATTAAAAGGAAGTTTATATATGGTGCTCTTTGGGAGTAGGTACCATTCCGTTGATGACCGTTGCCGTATATTTTAGTAGTGCCCTAAAAGGTGTAAAAAGATTGAGGGTTCAAAAACTAATTCCAGTCTTTGTGGTGATTATTGGGACATTATTTATCATTAGGGGCCTAGGCCTGGGAATACCCTATCTATCCCCAAAACCGGTTACTGAGGTTGTTTCCAGCGCATTGGAATGTCATAAATAACTAGTATTCGTTAGGGCTTTGTATTCCTTTCCTAATACGGTATTGATCTGTAACCTAAAAATAGAGGGCTTTTTAATGGTTTTGATCCATTGAGGTAGATTAATCATAAAATGAAGGTTGGCCGATTCACTTTTCGCTATAATTTTCTGTATCCTTTGATTAAAGCATTTAATTGCCTTTTTACCTTCATCTGCTTTTAATTCTGTAAGTATCCCATGAAGTAGGATATAATTGTAATTTTTGAATTCTGAATTTTGCGATACTCCAAAAGAAACTCTGGTGGGTCCTTTAAGGGACAAAGAACTTGGCCCATTTTCAGAGTAACTAAGAATTAAAAGACTACCCCCATCAAAAAAATAGGTCATAGTATCCACAAAAGGTTGCTCACCATTGGCAAAAGAAAGCGTTCCCAAGAAGTTTTCCTTGAGAACGTTCTGACTTTGTAAAGTTGTTAAATTTTTGAACAATATGGTTTAGATTTTGAAAGTAATCACCGGTATGGTGGCATGATTTACAATATCCTCGCCAAGACTACCCATTAAGAAATGATAAAGACCTTTACGACCATGGGTAGGGATTCCAATGATATCCGCTAAAATGGATTTTCCATAATTCAGGATTCCTTGCTCCAAACTATAATCATTATATATTTCTACTTGCTGTGCAGCATTGGCCTTACTTAAAAATTTATTGATACGTTCGTAGGCGTCACGGGTGCTCATAAAATCATCACCCGGAACATTTATAAATACAGGTTCAAGACTCGCTTGAAACAATGCTGCGAATTCTTTTGCCTTTTGGAAGGCGGCTAGACTCTCTTCCTTAAAATCACAGGCAAATACCATACGTTCCAATTTAAAGTCCTTTAGTTCTTCTTTAAGTACCAACACCGGTATATTGGAATTACGCACTACTTTCTCGGCATTGGAACCTACGAAGAATTCACTCATTCCACCACTACCATGAGAACCCATAATAATAAAATCAGCATCATGTTCCTCTGCAATGAGGTTTACCTCACTGTACACCTTGTAATGTTTGATGATTGGCGTTACTTCGATACCTTTCAAATAGGGCTGATCTAAGAATTCTTTCATCCTTTTTTCAGCCAATTTTATCATGTAAATGGATTGCTCAGGCTGAAAACCCTCTGCAGTGGTCATCAATGCTTGGTTTAACTCCAACATATGAATCACCAAAATGCCAGCCGTGTTTGCTTTGGCTATAGATGCTGCCGCTTTTAAAGCAAATGAAGAACATTCCGAAAAATCTGTAAGTACAATTATCTTTTTCATAAACTGATTTTTATGGGGTTATAGGTTAAATTTCTTTAAGTTTTTTCTTTAAATGGTCATTGAAAAAAGCTTCGTTTCAGGTGCTTTTTGTTGCAGCGGCAAATCAAAGGCCATACATACATTTCGAACAAAAGGTCTCCCTTTTTCGGTAATGAGCAGGCTTCCTTCTGATATCTCTACCAACCCGTCCTGTTCCATTTCGGATAGTTTTTCAAGTACGCCTTCCAACTGTGGAAAATGTAATTTAAACGGACTCCATGAGGTTTGAAACCTGCACATTAAATTTAAGATATGCCGTCTAATGACTTGGTCTTCTTCGCTCAATAAATGACCTCTATACACCGGTATGATATCATTGGCAACGAGATCTTGATACTCCTCTACATTCTTTACATTTTGCGAAAAACCATACCAACTATCACTTATACTTGAAGCTCCTAACCCAATCATTAGATGGGTTTTAGATGTGGTATACCCCATAAAATTACGATGTAAACTACCATCTTCCATTGCTATATAAAGACTATCGGTTTTTAAGGCGAAATGATCCATGCCTATTTCGGCATACCCTGCTTCCAACAATAACTTTTTACCTTTTTCGTATTGGTCGCGTTTTTCATCCGCCGTAGGCAAATCTGAATCTTTATAGCCTCGTTGACCATTACCTGGCAACCATGGCACATGCGCGTAGCTATAAAACGCCAGTCGATCAGGCATTAAATCCTTCGTTATTTCTATGGTTTTTAAAACATGTTTTAGCTTTTGGTGTGGTAACCCAAAAATCAGATCATGCCCTACCGAAGTATAGCCAATCTCCCTAGCCCACTGCGTAACATTTTTAACATGGTCAAGAGGCTGTATACGATGTATGGCTTTTTGAACTTTCTCGTTATAATCTTGAACCCCGAAACTTACGCGCCTAAAACCAACATCGAATAAAGCCTGTAAATGTTCCTTGGTGGTATTATTGGGGTGGCCTTCAAAACTAAATTCAGCATCTATCGCTTTATGGGCAAACTTGAAAATACCATCAATGAGGAATTTTAAATTATCGGGAGTGAAAAAAGTGGGGGTACCGCCTCCTAAATGAAGTTCCTTGATAACGGGCTTTTCAGAAAAAAGATTGGTATATAATTTCCATTCCCTTAATACCGATTTTATATAAGGCAGTTCAACATCATGTCTTTTAGTAATTCGCTTGTGACATCCACAGAACGTACACATACTTTCACAAAATGGTAAATGGATATATAGACTAATACCAGTTACTGAATTACTGGCATGAAAACTTTTTTGAACTGATTCTTGCCACTTTTTCCCAGAGAAGGTACTGCTATCCCAAAAAGGAACTGTGGGGTAACTGGTGTAACGTGGACCAGGTACATTGTATTTTTGAACAAGCGTGCACATAGTAATTTCAATTTTACACAAAACTAATTACTGCTGTAATCAGAAAATATGATTTATATCAGGTGTCTTAAGTTTAAGATCAAATAATTTTACGGAGTAGCGGTACTCAAAATGAAAACCAAAAACATGGTTTTATGTAACCTATGTTACCGATAAAAAAAAGACGACTAAATAGTTTTGTAGAAAAATAGTTCAATGTTAAAAAGAGGCTCTAAACTGTACAGTATTCTATTTTTAAAATGCCCTAGATGCCAGAAAGGTGATTTTTTTGAAGCCAATCCCTACAAGTTGAGCAATTTCAACAAGGTAAAGGAACGTTGCCCAAAATGTCAATTAAAATACAGTATGGAACCAAGTTTTTACACAGGTTCGATGTACGTATCCTATGGTGTAGGTATTGCGGTCGCTGTTGCCGTTTATGTCTTAACTTTGATTTTAGGGCTACACCTAAGGATAGGAACTTTGTTCATACTCATGGTTGTTGCTCTGGTTCTAGCCATGCCCTGGATAGCAGCGGTATCAAAATCAATTTGGGCAAATATATTTTTCACTTATGATAAAGGACTCTCCAATAAAATCAATTAAAAAGCAATAGTAATGATTCAGGAATTAAAAGCGGAATACGGACATGTTTTTGAAGAGGAACTCATTAATGAAATAGTTCAGGTGGGTACTTTCAAAGAAGTTCCGGAAGGTTTCAAATTTATGGAAATTGGCGATTATGTAAGGGGTATGCCTTTATTGATTTCTGGAGTCATCAAAATTCTTAGGGAAGATGAGCAAGGAGACGAACTCTTGTTATATTACTTAGAAAAAGGAGATACATGTTCCATGACCATGGCCTGCTGTATGGGCGATACCAAAAGCGAGATTAGGGCCATTGCGGAAACGGATGCCAAACTAATTATGGTACCCATACAAAAAATGGAAGAATGGATCGCTAAATACAAATCTTGGCGAAACTTTGTTTTTAACAGCTATCACCTAAGGTTGAACGAGTTAATGAATACCTTGGACAGTATTGCCTTTCAACATATGGATGAACGGTTAATAGGCTATTTAAAAGAAAAAGCTAGAGTGAATAATGACACAATTATCCACAACACTCATCAAGAAATTGCTTACGACCTACACAGCTCCAGAGTGGTCATATCTAGACTTTTAAAAAAACTAGAGCAACTGGGGCATATTGAACTTCATCGAAATTATATACAAATTAAAAAATTATAACACCTCTGTAACCATTGTTACTGCCCACCGGATAAGGGTCCTCTAGCTTTGCAGCATAAAATAAATTATCATGGACATGTTGCATATTTTTGGTTACATCAGCGCACTCATTATCGGTGTGTCATTAGGTCTGATTGGTGGTGGGGGTTCTATCCTTGCCGTTCCGGTACTTGCCTATCTTTTCTCCATTAACGAAAAGGCCGCTACGGCTTATTCCTTATTCATCGTTGGCGCCAGTGCTCTTTTAGGGGGGTGGAAACAGCATTTAAAAGGATTTGTAGATTGGAAAACTGCTGTTGTTTTTGGTATTCCCGCCATCATTGGGGTAACCGTGGTTAGACATTATGTGGTACCGGCCATGCCAAATATCCTATTCACATTACAAGGATTTGAGTTTACCCGTAGAATGGCCATGTTCGGTTTATTCGCCGTACTTATGGTTCCCGCAGCGTATTCCATGTTGAAAAAAGAAAAAGTAAAAGAGGTCACTGGTGAGATAACCTATAATTATGTCCTGATTTTGGCCGAAGGTCTAGTCGTGGGTGGAATTACCGGTATGATCGGTGCGGGTGGTGGATTTCTGATTATTCCCGCTTTGGTTATTTTGGCAAATGTTGAAATGAAGGTAGCCGTTGGTACCTCCCTTATCATTATCGCCATTAAATCCTTAATGGGTTTCTTTTTGGGTGATGCCTTGACTATGGAGATTGATTGGGAATTTTTAGGCCTATTTACAGGTCTTTCCTTCATCGGAATTTTTATTGGAAGTTACCTGAGCAATTTTATCGATGGGAATAAACTAAAAAAAGGTTTCGGTTATTTCATTTTGGTGATGGCCGCTTTCATTTTTTACATGGAATTTTTTGCACAATAGGAACAGGACGAAAATTTAATTTCTAAAAAAAATACTCCTGTAACCATTGTTACTGTGGGCCTTACCTACAAAGAATACCTTTAAAATATAAACCAATACATAGAATCATCATGAAAGTAGAACAAATTTACACAGGATGTTTGGCACATGCCGCTTATTACATAGAGAGTAACGGCGTAGCTGCAGTTTTTGACCCTTTACGCGAAGTACAACCCTATTTGGACCGGGCTAAAAAAGACAACGCAAAAATTAAGTATGTTTTTGAGACTCATTTCCATGCGGATTTTGTGAGCGGACATTTAGATTTAAAAGAAAAGGCAGGTGCTGAAATTGTATTCGGTCCGGGTGCAAAACCTTCATATGAAGCCACCACTGCATCAGACAACCAAGTTTTTGAAGTAGGTGCGTATAAAGTGAAGGTGATCCATACCCCGGGCCATACCATGGAAAGTACTACCTATCTATTGATCGATGAAAAAGGAAACGAGCATGGTATCATAACCGGTGACACTTTATTCATCGGTGACGTGGGAAGACCGGATTTGGCACAACATGTCGTTTCTGAACTAACGGAAGAAAAATTGGCCGGATATCTGTTTCGATTCCCTTCGAAATAGAATAATGCCTTTGAGTGATGATTTGATCGTATACCCTAACCATGGTGCCGGTTCTGCCTGTGGTAAAATGATGAGCAAGGAAACTACCGATACCCTAGGCCATCAAAAAAAGGTGAATTATGCTTTACGTCCAGATATGGGAAAGGAAGAATTTATAAAAGAATTATTGACCGGCCTTACAGCTCCTCCAGCTTATTTTCCAAAAAATGTGTTGATGAACATCAAAGGCTATGAAAGTTTGGATACCATTATGGATAGGGCCACGACCCCCTACTCGCCAGAAGCTTTTGAAGCAGTCGCCAATGAAACGGGAGCCCTGGTATTAGACACCCGAAATGCAGCCGATTTTGCCAAAGGTTTTATCCCCAACAGCATCAATATTGGCCTTGAAGGTAGTTTTGCACAGTGGGTGGGAGAAATGATTCCAGATATTAAACAGGAAATTTTATTGGTTACGTATGCCGATAAAGAAGAGGAAGCCATTACCCGCTTATCTCGGGTAGGTTATGACCACACCGTAGGTTTCCTTAAAGGTGGGTTTGATTCTTGGAAGAAATCCGGAAAGGAATTCGAGACCACAAAGCGAATTACGGCCACTGAGCTAGAAAAGCTACAGGACACCGAAAAGCCATTAATTATTGACGTTCGCAAAAAAAGCGAATATGATTCTGAACATGTGATTGGGGCCATCAACGTTCCCCTAAACGAAATTAACCAGCACTTGGCCCAGTTTCCCAAAGATAAAAGGTTCGTCGTGCATTGTGCCGGTGGCTACAGAAGTATGATTGCATCAGCAATCCTAAAACAACGAGGTTGGGATGATTTTGCTGATATTGTCGGAGGATTTGAAGCGATTTCTAAAACGGGAATGCAGCGGTCTGAATATGTTTGTCCGTCCACCTTATTATAATGAATAGTCCCCTGATTTTTAAGGCTGTTTAGAAAGTCACTAAGGTAATAAGTACCTAAAACGACCTTTTAAACAGCCTTATTTAGGTATCTTATAGCAATGTAACTTATGTTACTGTTTGAAAGAAAACCAATTTGTAAATTTGACATCAAATTAAAAAAGTATACCCATGAAAGTTGAACAAATATATACAGGATGTTTGGCCCAAGGCGCCTATTATATCGAAAGTAATGGCGAAGTTGCGATTATAGATCCACTTCGTGAGGTTCAGCCTTATATTAAAAGAGCAAAGTTAGACGACGCTAAGATTAAATATATTTTTGAAACCCATTTCCATGCAGATTTTGTTAGTGGTCACGTAACCCTTGCTAAAGAAACCGGTGCAACCATTATATATGGTCCTAAGGCAAATCCTTCGTTTGATGCGTTGATTGCTACTGACGGACAAGAATTTAAATTGGGAGATATTACCATTACCGCATTGCATACGCCTGGGCATACGATGGAAAGTACGACTTATCTTTTAAAAGATGAAAATGGAAAAGACTATGCCATTTTTAGCGGAGATACGTTGTTCCTTGGTGATGTTGGAAGACCAGATTTAGCTCAGAAAATGGGAGTTTTAACGGAACGTGATTTGGCCGGATTTCTATTTGACAGTCTTCGTAATAAAATTATGCCCTTGGCTGATGACGTTATCGTTTATCCAGCTCATGGTGCAGGTTCTGCCTGTGGCAAGAATATGATGAAAGAAACGGTGGATACTTTGGGTAACCAAAAGAAAATGAACTATGCCTTACGTGCAGATATGACGAAGGAGGAGTTTGTTGAAGAGGTAATTGATGGTCTTTTACCACCTCCCCAGTATTTTCCTTTGAACGTAAAAATGAACAAGGAAGGATATGAAGACATCAAAACCGTACTGGAGCGTGGCACAAGGGCACTTTCCCCAAAGGCATTTGAAGCCGCAGCAAATGAAACTGGTGCTATCGTTTTAGATGTACGCCATCAAGATGATTTTGCCAAAGGCCATATACCACGTTCTATTTTTATAGGGTTAGACGGTAGTTTTGCTCCATGGGTAGGTGCATTGATAGCAGATACTATGCAACCAATTTTGTTGGTCGCCCCTGTAGGCCTGGAAGAAGAAGCGGTAACAAGATTGTCAAGAGTAGGTTTTGACGGTACCCTAGGTTATTTAGATGGCGGATTTGAGGCCTGGAAAAAAGCCGCCATGGAATATGATACCGTTAGCCAAGTCAATGCAGAAGAGCTAAAAAAATCAATTGAAACAAATAAAGCATCTGTGTTCGATGTGCGTAAGGCATCGGAATATTTATCGGAACATATTATTGGTGCAGAAAATACGCCCTTGGATTTTTTAAATGACCACTTATCTGAATTCCCGGAAAGCAAGTCCTTCTATGTGCATTGTGCCGGTGGTTACAGAAGTATGATTGCCTCCTCCATTTTGAAAAGTAGGGGAATCCATAATTTAGTCGATGTAAAAGGCGGATTTAAGGCCATACAAGAAGCTGGTATTCCCGTTTCTGAGTTCGTATGTCCAACGACATTGTAATTGTGTTTTAATTAATAGATTGTTTTTAAAATGGGGAATTCTCTAATCGAGAATTCCCCATTTTTTTGTTCTAAAAGAAATCGAATTCATCTGTATCCCTTTTTAAATAAATCACAAGCGAAGCAAAATAAAGACGTTTGTCAGTTCGAGTGGCGGCCTGAAAGAGACGTTGTATCGAGAACCCTTGGAACACGCTTGCTTCTCGATACAACTTTTGCTCCAAAAAAAGTCGCAAAATCCACTCGAAGTGACAGTTAGAAAACAAGAATCATTGTAACTTTAAATTAAAAAATGCAATTGTCAGTTCGAGTGGTGGCCTGAAAAAGCCGTTGTATCAAGAACCCGTGGAACACGCTTACTTCTCGATACAGCTTTTGCTCCTTAAAAAAGGTCGCAAAATCCCCTCGAAGTGACGGGTAATAAACAAGAATAACTATAACTGTTCAAATAGAAAAACCTAAGTCAGTTCGAGTGACGGCCTGAAATAGGCGTTGTATCGAGAACCCTTCGATGTTACTCAAGGCAAGCTCTTTGTAGCAAGATTGCTTCTCGATACAACTTTTACTCCTTAAAATAGGTCGTAAGATCCACGCGAAGTGACAGTAATAACATAGAATCATAGTAACCATCAATAAAAAAACAGTCTGTCAGTTCGAGTGACGTCCTGAAAGAGACGTTGTATCGAGAACCCTTAGATACACGCTTGCTTCTCGATACAACTTCTGCTCCTGAAAAAGGTCGCAAAACCCACTCGAAGTGACATTAGCTTTTTAAGCATCCTTTTCGAAGTGAAAAGAAATAATCTAGCGACTATTCCTTTTTTTTAGGCACGAAACCATGAGTCACTTGCCCAAGGAAATCTTTGGGTAGGTTCTCATCACCAGGATATCCCAATCGAACTTGTCCGCTTTCTTCGGGTATATAATTGGTCTTAAAAATATAGTCCCAAATACTTAAGCTAATCCCAAAATTGACTCCGAATTTTCCTTTTGGAAGTTCATAAGCATGATGGTACAAATGCATCACAGGATTGTTGAACAAATATTTTAAAGGTCCCCAAGTAATCTTAATATTGGCATGATTGAAATGACCTATGGTTATTGCCATAAAGTGCACAATATATGCTTGTTCCGGTTCAAAGCCGCCAAGTAGCATCACTCCAAAAGTCTTTAGGGGTTTGTAAAAAATATTCTCCATCCAATGATACCGCAAATGAGCGGCGAAACCCATTTCCTTTACGCTGTGATGCACCTTATGGAAATTCCAAAGAAAAGCATACTTATGTAGTAAAATATGGGTAAACCACTGTACAAAATCCAATACAATGAAGAATAGCAAAAGTTGACCCCACATGGGCCAATTTCCAATATCTATAATCGCCAAACTTTTAGCGGTGATTCCTATATCAGCAAAAAATACATTCAGTAACTTATAAATTCCGCTTATAGCGATAGCAAACAAAAAGAAGTTGAAGAACATGTAAAAACCATCCAACCAAAAGTCCTTCCTAAAAATACCCTGATTTTTACGCCAAGGAAAAATGATTTCCAAAGACCAAACTAGTAAAGAGATCAGTATTAGACCCCAAAAGTAATTGGTATACCAAGGCACCTCAAATACAATGGATTTCCAGGTCCAATTTAAGGTTCCGTTAACCGCTTTTAAAAAGGCTTCTAAATAATTTTCCATACTTCAAAATAGAGCTAAATATAAGATCTATAAAACCTTTACACTGTAACCTTTGTTACACACAAAAGGGTCCTATTCTATAGCTTATGCTCAAACATGACAATTGTCATAGTTGTTCGCAAAGTCAGTCCCTAAATTACTCCTATCAATAAAATTAGTCTCAATTTTAGTCGTAACCAAAATTTGATACTAACGCTTCGCTAGTCATTCTTAAGTAAATACTATAATTGATAACTATTCAAAATCCAATCGTATGAAAAAAAATGTAGGTAATAAAGACCGTACCATCCGTATTATCCTAGCTATTGCACTTCTAGTACTCTACTATTTAAAAGTAATTGAAGGAACTTTAGCCATGGTTCTTTTAGTGATATCCGGAGTATTGTTAATCACTAGTTTGATTAATTTTTGTCCGTTGTACTCAGTATTAGGCATGAACACCTGTAAAGTTAAAGAGTGATTTAAAATTACTGTAACCCAACTCAGCACTAAGTTTATTACCATACTTTAATTAATAATATGCAATGTTGTGTAACTTTAGTTACATAAATTACAATATTCAACGACTATATTTAGCATATTCTAAAAAATAGTTGAAAATGAATTCACATCATCAAATATTGATAATTGGAGGTGGAACTGCCGGTATAATGGTTGCCGCCCAACTTCTCAAACAGAAAAAAGCCAAGGACGTAGCCATCATAGAACCGGCCGATATCCATTATTATCAACCTGCCTGGACCTTAGTTGGTGCAGGCACATACGATTTTAATAAAACGGCAAGGCCAATGGGTACCGTAATACCGAAAGGTGCTACTTGGATTAAGGATAAGGCTACAGGTTTTAACCCCCAAAATAATATTGTACACA
Organism: uncultured Flavobacteriaceae bacterium; assembly: GCA_963842105.1. Classification (GTDB taxonomy): domain Bacteria; phylum Bacteroidota; class Bacteroidia; order Flavobacteriales; family Flavobacteriaceae; genus Maribacter. The sequence goes on along the minus strand of CAWJFH010000025.1, from coordinate 37,357 downwards.
CAGTTTCCAAAGGAGATATTACTTATGATTATTTAGTGGTTGCCCCTGGTTTGGTCTATGACTTTAGTTTAGTGCCTGGATTAGGAGAAGCGATGGATAAAGGGGTGGTCTGCAGCAATTATACAGACCCGAAACATACCTGGCAGGTAATTAAAAATTTTAAGGGGGGAACTGCCCTATTTACGCAACCAACTACACCTATAAAATGCGGTGGTGCCCCACAAAAAATCATGTACTTGGCAGAAAGCTATTTTAGAAAAAGTGGAGTACGCAATAAAACCGATGTTATTTTTGCGACGGCAGGAACCGTCATTTTCGGAGTAAAAGAAATTGCCAAGACTTTAATGAAGGTGGTGGATAGGAAAGATATTAACCTTCGTTTTTATCATAAATTGGTTGCCGTAGATGGTGATAAAAAAATTGCTTGGTATGAACTTGGAAAAGATATAACCGCAGGAGGGTGTGTTGTAATGTCCGGTGAGGATACTGAAAAACATTTGGATGGAAGTTTCCAGTATAATTATAAAGATGTAAAGGTTACTGTAGAGGGTAAGCGATATGGTATCCATTATGACATGCTCCATACTGCTCCACCTTCCGTAGCACCAAAATTTATAAAGGAGTCCGAATTGGTGAACGCAGTAGGTTGGGTTGATGTAGATCCCCAAACCATGCAGCACAAAAAATTCCCGAATATTTTTAGTTTAGGAGATGTTGCCGCATTACCTACCGCCAAAACAGGTGCTGCCATTCGTAAACAAGTACCTATTGTTGTAGATAATCTTGATTTACTCATGAAAACCAAAAAAATGGGTGAAAAAGAATATCATGGATACTCATCTTGTCCTTTAGTGACAGATTATGGAAAAATGGTATTAGCGGAATTTGATTACAACAATAACTTTACTCCGGATCCAAAATTAAAGCAAATGCTGATATTCGATTCTTCAAAAGAACATTGGAGACTTTGGATGCTAAAAAAATACGGACTACCCTATTTGTATTGGAATAAAATGATGAAGGGCGAAAACGTATAGTAGATTTCTTTCAACTTAACTAATTCAACAATATCCCGTAGGTAGAACCTAGGGGATTTTTTTATGATATGGTCTAACCCTGTTTTTAAATCAATTACCGTTAATTAAATTATTGAAAGTAAAACGAAAAACATTTTTAAAGTAAAGAAACAAACTCGTTCTACGATTGGAATATTTCAAAAATTATAATTCACAACGGCACTTACATGCCACATATCCACTTTGTTATAATAGAAATTAGGATTCTCTGGAATAGCACCATGGGCTAGTTTTGTAGTGATTAATAGTTCTGGTTTTAAATGCTTTAGCTTTTTAAAATTGAACAAAAGGTCCACATTTATGTGTGTATAATCTGGTACCGCATATTTGTTTAAAACGGCATTGGTAGGTTCCGGTTTCCAATGCCTTCCAAGGTTCACATTGGTATTGATGTTCGCTTCGTTTTTTAAAATGGCAATTGAAGTCTCATAATTAAAAACCAACGCATGATTGTCACCGCTGCCTTCACTGCGTTCCCGTTTTTGAAAACTGAACAGACCTTCCCTACCCCATTCCCGTGGGGAAATAAACTGTCCGTTAGTTAAAATTCGGTTATAGGAAAGGGAAGCTTTAGAATTGCTAAACTGATATCCCCATTTCAACCCTAAAACATCGGAAGTATTTTGATTGAAATAGCGAAGGGTATCCATTGCATTACCGCCATCGCCCACTTTATTTTGATGCAACCACTCCCCTTCCAATTGTAGTGCATCAGTGATTTTGAGTCTTGGTTTTAAGTAAAATGAATTAAACACATTTTGTACGAACTGGTTCCAAACAAAAATACTCACATTTTGATCAAGCTTGATGTCGGCATTGGCTAAAATAATATAATCGGATTGGGTATTTCCTTTATATTGGGCAGGTTGCCCGTAAATATTCCTACCCACGTTATACGTACCTATACTTTCACCAATGCCAAAGAATTCTCCTGTAGATCTAGGAGCAATCTGATTTAAAATTCCGAATTGAAAGAAGTTTTGTCCTGCAGTCTTATGCTTGTACCACAACCCCTGAACCAATGTTGGGATCATTCTACCATCCTCTGGATTGATTAGAGGGGTGTTAATTTTCATCCGCCCTAAGGTAAATTGATGCGATTTCAATTGATAATCGACATACAATTCACCTAATAAAAAAATAGCGTCATTCGAAAGATTTTGTCTATCGAACAAACCTTCTTCATACCTACTTACTTTACCGGTCGAGGCGTCCGCAATCTTTAAATCTTGTATTCCCAAATTGGTCGAGTTATAAAGTGCCGTACCCAATTCTAGATTTTTCAAGATTTGGTATTGGTACTTTAGTTTACCTCCTGTCGCCAAAGCGTTGTAATCTTTTAAATCACCCTTATTGAGGGTCCCCATATAAAAAGTTCGCCATTGACCGGACAGATTTCCTTTATTTTTTGAGGCAACAGCATCCTGTGCCGTTAAAAACAGGGGCATACAAATGACTAACACTAAAAGTTTCCACATGGGGATTTATTTGGTTTTGGTAATACCGTATTTTTCTTGGTAGTATTTCATGATAGGTGGATACGGTCCATATTTATGTTGTTCTTCCGTAAAATCGTCTGTCCAGGGACCGTAAGGCGTGGAAACCGGTTTCAAGGTTTTATCTGGATAATCGTTCTCGGTATTGGCTTTGTGCGGTCTAGAAAAACTATTGATATAGCCGGCTACATGAAACGCTTCTTCATCCGTGAGTTTAGGATTGTCCCAAGTGGCCTGCAGATAAGGCATATTGCTTTTTATAAATTCTGCTGCCGTAATCACTCGGTGCATCCCAGCACCATCATTATAGGTATCGGCTCCCCACAAGGGTGGATAGGTATATCCTGCTCCATCCGGTTTTTTCACTCCTTGTCCGTTCGCACCGTGACAAAGGACACATTCCTTCTCAAAAACCAGCTTCCCTTTCTCCATATCTACGGCAGCATCGGGAATTTGAATCGCTGGATAACCCTTATATTCTTTCTTTTTATCCTCAGGCAAATCCTCACTCAACCAATCCATATAGGCCACAATGGCTTCCATTTTATCAGCATCCACGGCCATTTTTTTACCGTTCATACTACGTTCCATACAGCCATTAATTCGGTCTTCTATTGTTCCGATCCGATTACCACGACCACCAAATTGCGGGAAACGTTCCAAAACGCCAACCCATGAACCTGAACCTGCTTGGGCTCCCGCTTTTAAGTGACAGTTCGCACAGGCCAAATTATTACCGCTATAACGATCTTCTGGATTTTCAGCGGACGGACCCATATATTTTGAAGTTTCAGCAATTAAATAATAGCCCTTTTTTACTTTTGAAGGCATACTTGCTATTTCATTTATAGCATCCTTGGGTTGCCATTCCAATTTTTCTTCAGCTAGGACATTTTCCAATATCACAGGCGGACTTGGTTTATAGGTATACAATGCCACAAACACAGCCCCTATTAAAAGGAATACAATGATAAAAAGCCTATATAATTGGCGCGCTAAGGTTTGTAATTCTTCCATTTATTTTATGATAAAACTTAATTTCTAAAATTAATCACCCTAAAAGTAGAGAACGAAATTAGAACTTTATATACATCGATACGGTAACAATGGTTACAGACCAATAAAAAAGGCTCGCTTACTTTTATACCACTCAAAAATAACGGACATTAGTAGCATCGATTTTGACTTTGAACCAACACTAATTTGAAACTTTAATGAACATGAAAAAAATAGTTTTAATAGCATTTCTAATGATGGTAACACAAATGACAACTGCCCAAGAATGGATTACTCCAGTAATCGAAGGCTACGGAAAAATCACCGAATTAAAAGATGTTGCCGTACAGCCTGATGCTTCCATGGAGTACAAAATCGTATTTGATGTAAAGGATGATCGCGAGATGGACGGTATCAACATCGGGTTATTCAAAATTGCACGTATGATCAATTTATTGGGTGCCGGAGGTATTAGTCCGGAGAAGGTCCATATTGTAGCGGCTATTCATGGTGGAGCTACCTTTGCGGTATTGAACGAAGCTAAATACCAAGAAAAAAACGAAAAGCCCAATCCTAATACAGAGGTCTTACAACTTTTAAAGGACTATGGGGTAGAACTTTTGGTATGTGGCCAAGCCACGGCCTCAAGAGGTATCGTAAAAGAAGATTTGGACAGCAATGTTGAAGTCTCAACATCCGCCATGATGGTATTGGCCAATTATCAATTACAGGGCTACGTGATTATGCCGTAATTCTCAATTCTGTTTTTTAGGATAGGATTTAAAATACTCTTTATATTATACTAGTATTTTACAAACTTCAATTACTGTAACAATGGTTACAGTAATTGAAGTTTTCGTTTTTTAATTTTGATTGAAAATAAAGCAGTTATGAACATTAAACAATTTGAAGATAAACCTTTAGCCCATTATTCCTACGCCATTTTAAGTGGCAACAAGATAGCTTTGGTAGATCCGTCAAGAAATACAACTCCTTACTATGCCTATGCCGAAGAGAACCAGGCTGAAATCGTTGCTGTTTTTGAAACGCATCCACATGCTGATTTTGTGAGTAGTCATTTGCAAATCCATTTGGAAACCGGGGCTGAGCTATTTGCCAGTAAACTGGTAGGTGCTGATTATCCCCATACTGCATTTGATGATGGAGACACCTTCAAAATGGGATCAGTTACTTTTTCTGCCATCAATACCCCAGGACATTCTCCTGATAGTATTTCGATTTATGCAAAAGACGATAAGGACAATCATGCGGTATTCACCGGAGACACTTTGTTCATAGGCGATGTAGGAAGACCTGATCTTAGGGAAAAAGCCGGAAACATGAAAGCCAAACGCGAAGAATTGGCCAAAGCAATGTATCATACTATGCAACATAAATACAACCACCTACCCAATAAAACATTGGTATATCCAGCACATGGAGCAGGTTCGTTATGTGGTAAAAATATGAGCTCGGATTCTTCCAGCACGATGGGAAATGAACGTATGGGCAATTGGGCCTTTAAAGATTTGAGCGAAGCGGATTTTGTAGACCATATTCTTGCTGACCAGCCTTTTATCCCCTCGTATTTTGGGTTTGATGTGGACATCAATAAAAATGGAGCGGAAAACATGGAGAAAAGTTTAGGCCTAGTTCCCTTTTTATTTGGAGTCTCAAAATTAGAAGATGACACTTTGGTCGTTGATACGAGGGATGAAAACGAGTTTAAAAAAGGACATTTACCGAACTCCATCAACATTATGGCCAGAACGGAAAATGATAAGATAGAAACATGGCTTGGCGCTATCGTACAACCCGAAGAAGCTTTTTACTTAGTAATCGATTCCATAAAGAACAGACAGGAAGTTTTAGAAAGAGTGGCGAAAATTGGCTATGAGAAACAAATCAAAGCTAATATAACATTAGCCGAAACGTCAAAAAAGTCATCGGATCAGTTGGATTTTGACGCGTTTAAAAAGCATCCTGAAAACTACACCATAATTGACATCAGAAATAAAAGTGAGTTTAAAGAGGCCCGATTTTTTGAACATGCCATCAATCTACCTTTACATGAACTTAGAAATAGAATTGCAGAAATCCCTACTGATAAACCTATAGTCGTCCATTGTGCAGGAGGTTATAGAAGTGCTGCAGGTTCTAGCATTATCGCTAAGGAATTAAAGGATAATCAGGTTTTGGATCTAAGTGATAAAATTAATGAGTTTAAGTAGCCCTAAATTATTGAAATATAGAAGTTTATGATCCTGATTTTAGGTTCACTAAGGTATCTTTGTAAAATAAACTACCTCGGGGCAAGCCCACGAGGCATTCGTTAGAAACAAATTTTCAATTTCGAGGTAAGCTTAGGGCTATTAAACCCCTTGGCGGTGCCAATAAAATATATCCCATGGATGTAGAAATTCTCGCCCGAATACAGTTCGCTTTTACCATTGCTTTTCATTATATCTATCCGCCTTTAAGCATAGGAATTGGATTGATCATGGTGATTATGGAAGGTTTATATCTGAAAACTGGAAATAAACACTATGAAATACTGACCAGATTTTGGTTGAAAATATTCGCCATTACATTTGGTATAGGTGTAGCCACCGGTATTATCATGGAGTTTGAATTTGGTACCAACTGGGCGGTTTATTCAAAATATGTTGGAGATATATTTGGGAGCGCTTTAGCTGCAGAAGGTTTATTCGCCTTTGGATTAGAAAGTACCTTTTTAGGGATTTTACTTTTTGGATGGAACCGAGTTTCACCAAAAGTTCATTTTATATCTGCATTGGGGGTTTTTTTAGGTTCTATGTTTTCCGCAGTGTGGATCGTGGTTGCCAATAGTTGGCAACAAACCCCCGCCGGTTACCATATTGTTGGTGAAGGTTTAAATGCACGTGCGGAAGTAACCGATTTCTGGGCCATGGTGTTCAATCCTTCCTGTATGGACCGTATTATCCATGTTTGGCAAGGTGCCTTCCTATCCGGTGCTTTTTTGGTACTTAGCGTTCATGCCTATTATCTTTTTAAAGGCAGGTATACAGATATATCCAAAAAGGCATTTAAAATTGCGCTTTCGGTAGCTACCTTGGTTTCTTTGACCCAATTACTATCCGGACATAGTTCGGCCGATGGTGTTGCCGAAAATCAACCCGCAAAACTGGCCGCTATGGAGGGGCACTATGAAAAATCTGCTCCTGCAGATTTGTATCTTTTCGGATGGGTCGATAATGAAAACCAAGAAGTTACGGGTATAGGTTTACCTGGAGGTTTATCATTTTTAGTACATCAAGATTTTGAAGCGCCTATCACAGGTCTAAATGCTTTTCCTAAAGAGGATAGACCTGGTCAAGTAAATGCAGTATTCCAGTTTTATCACATCATGATTTCCATTGGTATGTTTTTGATTGCACTAACCTTATATGCCAGCTACTTATGGTGGAGAGGAACTCTCTTTGAAAAGAATTGGTTATTACGAATATTTGTCTTTGCTGCCATATTGCCCCTGATTGCCAATCAAGTCGGTTGGTTTGCCGCAGAAATGGGTAGACAACCCTGGATTGTTTATGGACATTTACGTACAAGCGAAGGGTTTTCCCAAGAGGTGTCCGCTAATCAAATTCTGTTCTCCTTGATACTCTTTGCCTTTGTATACACCATTCTATTTCTCTTGTTCATCTATTCTCTGAACAAAAAGATAAAACATGGCCCCTATGAAGAATCTAAAAATCCAGATGAATTTTTGAAACACGTATAATCATAAAATTATGGAAACATTTTTAGGCATAGATTATCCAACACTTTGGTATTTGGTAGTTGGTTTATTATTTTCCGGTTATGCTGTTTTAGAAGGTTTTGATTATGGTGCGGGTTCTTGGCATTTATTTTTTAAAAAAGATTTAAGCAGACGTATCGCCATTAATGCGATTGGTCCTTTATGGGATGCCAATCAAGTTTGGCTTATTATAGGTGGTGGAGCGCTATTTGCAGGCTTTCCGGTGATGTACGCCACTATGTTATCCGCCATGTATATCCCTTTTATGTTGTTCTTACTATTATTGGTCTTACGCTCATCGGCCATTAAATTTAGAAGTTCCGAAGAAATGATTTGGTGGAGAAAAACATGGGATATCATCTATTTTTCTTCGAATACCTTAATCGCCTTTTTATTAGGCGTTGTTTTAGGAAACATTTTACAAGGATTTGAGATCGGGGAAAATTTTAGCTATAAAGGGGGTATATTCTTTGCCTTTCTAAATCCTTACGCTATTATGGCAGGCTTTACAACACTTTCATTATTTATGACCCAAGGGGCTATTTTTTTATTATTAAAAACAGAAGGTCGTTTACACGCCAGATTAACTTTCTTACTTAAAAAAGGAATGATTTTTTTCATCATAAGTTTCGCGGTTACCTCTTTATATACCTTATTCTATTTACACGGGGTCATTGATAAATTTAAGGAACATCCCCTATTTTTTGTTTTACCGGTTTTGGCGTTTTTAGCAGTAGCTAACGTACCCAGATTAGTATCTAAAAAAAGATACTTTCAGGCATTGATATTTTCTTCGCTAACCATGGCATTCTTATTAATGTTAGTAGCCTTTCAACTATATCCTGTTTTGTTACCGTCGACTATTGACCCTAGCCATAGTGTTACCATTTATAATGCCGCATCCTCTCAGAAATCACTGGGCATTATGTTGACCATGGTCGTCATTGGAGCCCCTATTTTAGTAGGATATCTTGTTTTTCTATATAAGACATTCAATGGGAAAGTAAAATTGGACGATACCAGTTATTGATGGCTAATTTCAATCCAAATACAAGTCTGTAACCAATGTTACTGACCACTCCTATAAGAATAATTTACCTTTGCAACTCTTAATATAAAACTATGAATTGGATATATGACCCTTGGCCTTGGTACGTGGCCGGACCTTTAATTGCCCTTACCATGTTCATCCTGCTTTTTGCCGGAAAACAGTTTGGTATGTCCTCAAACCTTAGAACCATGTGTTCGATAGGGGGTGCTGGAAAAGTATCGGATTTTTTTAAGTTCGATTGGAAAGCGGAACGATGGAACCTTATGGTGGTTCTTGGGTGCCGTGATTGGAGGTTTTATCGCTTCTCAGTATTTATCGGACAACACCGTTCAAATTAATCCTGAAGTGGCTCAACAACTTTCTCAGGATTACGGAATTGAAAGTGCCGGAGAAGCCTACCTTCCGCCAGAATTATTCGCTTCGGAACAATTAGCGGACCCCTTTGTGTTGGCCATTCTGATTTTAGGCGGATTCATGGTGGGTTTTGGAGCCCGTTATGCCGGTGGTTGTACCAGTGGCCATGCGATTTCCGGACTCAGTAATTTACAATTGCCCTCGTTGATAGCCGTCATTGGTTTCTTTATCGGTGGTTTAGTAATGATTCATTTATTGTTCCCTTTAATATTCAGTTAGAAAATGAGATATATAAGCTATTTAGTAATCGGTATATTTTTCGGAATTATCATGTATAAATCCGAAGCCGCCTCTTGGTTTCGAATTTACGAAATGTTCGAGTTTGGTTCCTTTCATATGTACGGTATCATTGGCTCTGCCTTGGTCATAGGGGTCATTGGTGTTCAAATTATCAAACGTTATAAAATCAAAGCAATTGGTGGTACGGAAATGAACCTACATCCTAAAAACAAAAGTATTGCGCGGTATTTAATCGGTGGAATCATTTTTGGATTGGGTTGGGCATTGGCAGGTGCTTGTCCCGGACCCATGTATGTGCTTGCAGGTGCAGGCTATTATTCCATTTTAGTGGTTATTGGCGGAGCCCTTTTAGGTACGTTCGTTTACGGTGTAGTAAAAAATAAATTACCGCATTAATTGGTTTACTTAGTGCTTACTCTCCAAATAGTTTGGGCGCTAACCATAACCACCCAATTCCTAATAGGAAAGGCATATAAAACCAGATTAAGGAAATAGGACGGTCTACCAAGACGGTCCTATTTTCATTTAGGTCTTTCTGAAACTCCTTCTGATTAGCGCGTACCGTCTGTGAAATTTCAAGAGATTTCCAATCGGTGTTATCCATCACGTAAAAGGAAAATTTAGCAATACTGTCAGACGCTATTTTCAATGCGTTCCAACCCGCTTTTCTCGGATAGGTAGCTCCAGCAAATAAGGTAGGTATTTGGGAATTTTGAAGCACCCCAACACTACTACTATCCATATCCATCACAGTGAATTCTTCTAAATTTGTCCGTAAGGTAAAATCAAAAGGTTCATTTCTTCTGGGCAAAGCGGTTGTCGATTCCCACTCCACTTCCGCTTTGGCTTCATTAATCGTCTTATCTAACAATTGCGTCCAAAACCGTTCGTATTCCTTTTCATTTCCATCCAACACTAACTGATAGCTATTTTGCACTGTCATCGTTACGACACGACCTAAACCCACCTGTTTATAGGCTGCAATCGGTACTGTTGTGCCCAATGCTATGGGTTGTTGAGCAAACCGTTTGTCAAAAACATAAGGGTATTTTTCGAGGACACTTTCAGAATCGCCCAATGTAGTTTCAATGATACCATCTCTACTATAATTAAAATAGGAGGAATTGGAATTACGACTAAATAATAAATTAGTGGGTTGAAGGAATAGTCCCAATCCGTCCTCTCTCATATGTTTTTCAAACCTATTTTTGATCACCGTTCCAAAACCATAATAGGTATCTGCATCGGCAATAACCAAATTGAAATCCTTCAAAATTTCATCGGTTATTTGATAAATGGGTATACTGTTGGAATTGAAATATTCAAACTTGTATTTACCCTTGGTCAATTGGCTTCTAACGACCACTTCATGACCATTTTCCGCTAAAAAGTTTTTTAGGTATTTGGTCTCGAAGGTTGGAAAATCGTTCAAAATTAAGACGCGAAACGTATTCTTTTCGCTAATCTGAATGGGAAGTGGTTCCCTTTTTTGAACGACACCCATACTATCTTTTTCAGTTAGGGAGTATCTAAAATTACCCGAAACTTTCGGGTTGGTGTGCAACGAAAAACCAACTTGATCTTTGGTTTCCAGTCGAACCGAATCCAACCCATTACCGGCAGGGTCTTCCAAAACCAAAAAAGTTCCTTTTCGTGGATTTATATAAATTCCTGAGACGTCCAATGCTTCCCCTAACACCAAAGACTTCGAATACTTCACCTTTGAAATGCCTGTAGAAAGTTTACTGGGAACAAATGCTGTCGGTAGATTCTTGAACTGCCAAAAATCAAAGGATTTAATTCCATTCCCTAAAACGAAAACACTGGTTAATGAATCCAGTTCCTTCCTAATCGATTTCTCCGGATGATAGTCCAGAACGATAAGTCCGGGGTAAAGGTCCATCAAGCTATCTTTTTTTGCCTCATCATAACCCTCCGTAAGCAAAAGGCCTTGTCGGTCATTGATTTCTACTTTTCGTACCGGTTCCAAAGCGATTAAAGCCAATGCCAAGAGGCTTATAAAGGCAATGATACTATGGACGAGCATTTTTCCGCGTTCACGTTCTAGCCATTCTTTCCACAGAAAACAGGCGTATAGGATTACTGCAGCAATACTAACGGGAATAATCAATTCCTGATTCAAAAATGAAATTCCGTCAATCATAGGTTTCCAATTGTTTTAGAAATAATGAATTGATTTCATCAGTATACCTACTTCTTGACTCCTGGGATTTGTTTGGTCTGGGGCAAAGCTGATAATAAACCTCTTTGAACTCTTTTGGTAATTATCCAAAGTACGCCCAGTATTATCCTGTATCCTTTTCAAACCTTGTAACACTTGTAAATATTTTCCAGGTTTTTCAATGGCCAATTGTGCCAATTCTGTTCCGGCTTGGGAAAAAATCAGCTCATCTTCCGCCAAAAAAGGCTTGTTCTGTTGAATAAATCTCTTCTAAGCTTGCAATCGCATTTTTGATAGCCGCAAATGGTTCATCCATTTGCATATTCTCTTGCTTTTGAAAATTATTCACCTCCTTGATGCTCCCCGTCAACCTAGCATCCTCCTTTATGGGCGGTGGGTCAAAACCGATTCGGTGAACGTAAATACGTGCACTGTTCTTAATTTCCTGAATAAGCAATAAGGCATCGTTTTGAAACGGTAAAGATTTTTCCGGTTCATAAAGCCTCAAATGTAATTCCGCATCCCACATAATAGTTAAGGCCTTACGTAATTTGGTCTTTAAAGATTCCTCGAATAAAGTGGATTCTTCTGGATCATCATGATTATGCAAATAATCATGTAGCGGGTCATTTTCTTCTTCTGATTCTTCCGTTGCTACTAAATTATGTTCGTTATCACCATCGTGATCATGGGAATAGTCTTTCAACAAATCCTCTTCTCCACCCTCTGTATCTTTATTCGATTCTTCAACGGATAATTGCTCAATGGCTTCACCAGGGGCAATCCCCATTTCAGATTCATCGCCCATAAACTGACCATATTTTAAACGCAGTGCTTTTTGGTCAAAACCAAGTTCATTACTTCTTGATTTAAATTCCTGGGAGGATATCGTGGGCTTATCTTTTATTAATTTTTCGGTATCGATAATCAACTGTCGCTGGCTTCTAAAATAATCGGGCATTTGATCCACACCAAGCGTTCCTTCCACCGCAAACTGCTCCGTAACCGTATCTTTAATGACTGCAAAATAGGTTTCACTACGAGTGACATTGGGGTTTGGTTCTTTTTCATCAAAGGCTTCCACATAAAAATAGAGCTCGTCCCCTACCTCCATTTTTAAAGCATTCAAATCCAATAGTTTAGAAACACTGATTTGCTGAATACCTGTTGGAATTGATTCCTTAAAATCCAGCTTTTCCTCCCTGAATTTTACAGATTCTCCCGAGCCTTTACTCACCGTGGCAATGATGTGGGCCTTAGCGATTCCAAAATCATCGGTAATCGAACTTTTCAATGCTACCTGTTTGGTATCCGAAAAATCAAAATAGGTGTATTGCGGTAAACCGATTATTTCTATCTCTGGGGGCGAATCAGGTATTGCTTCCAAGGAGTACAAATCCGATGTAAATACAACGCCTTCCTCATTGCTAAATTTGAAACTATAAAACCCGGAAGCTTCCAATGGGAGACTGATTTCAAAAGCATCCCCAACCTTTTTTAAAGGCATGGTTTCGCCCATTTTCTCCATAGAAACTTGCGATACTGGTGCATCAAACTGTAAACTCCAGCGTAGGTTAGCATTGATGACCGACTTAATATTTGGGTCTGAGGTAACTTTTGTGGATTGCCGGATGTATTTTGGATAGCTGATAAATATTTGTTGTTCTTGAAGTTCTGGAACTATGGTTTGAGCTGAAATAGTATCGGTTTGGATAAACTGAATTTTATCGGGAGTGCTATTACTTTTTGAAATAGCATCCCCACCCTTAAAAAATCCGAATGCATGAATGGCAAAACCAACGATAATTAAGCCCAATGTGATTAGAACGGACTTTTTAATTTGGTTTGGTGGTGTTAACGATTTTAATCTAGTTTGAAGTTCCGTAGTCACCCGATACCGTTGTAATTTTGACAGATTGGATAAATTTCCCTCGGGCTCCAATAAAAGTCCGGTACTAAAAGAGGCTTCATCAATATGTGCATCAATGAAATTACTGGTTCGTTTCAGATTAATTTTTCTAGGATTTTTAAATCGCATAAATCCTAAAAAAGTAAGGAATCCCAGTAAGAGTCCAATTACTAGACTATTGAAAACCAAATATATCAAAACAGCAATTCCTACTGCGTATAACGCACTTTCCAAAAGCACTAGCAACTGCCAGCGTTTTTTAAATTGTAGTAAAAGTAACTTACCAGATTCCATTACTGTTTTCTTTTAAAAGCGAGCATTCTTTCCGCTATCATTACTATACATAGTCCGGCCCACAACCATGGTGAACTATCGATTCCAGCCCGTTGCACCTTCTTATTTTGTTCTTTCACATAGGTGGTCTTCAAAACCGATTCTGGTACTTTCCGGCTATCCCATTTCGAAACCATTGGATTCAATTCGCTATCCAAATTCAACAGTACTAACAATTTTTCCGTTAAACGTTGCTCCGTACTATTCTGTATGGTTTAATCTATTTGTCAATAGAAAAGTGTTCTCTAATGCTCCTGTTGTAATCAAATCTTGAGCAAGCGAATCTTGTTTGTATAGTAGCAGTTTTTGATAGGAATCGGGTGTTGGTTTTTCGCTTAACCAAATGGTCAAACCTGGATTATCCATTGCTGAGGATAAAGAATCACTTTTGCTTTCTACATTTATTTCGCGACCTAAATAGGTCGACAATGCCTCAAAAGCCGCTTCGATATATTTTCTATCGGTAGATAGACTATCCGCATAAAAAAGTTCCACCTGAATGGGTGCTAATTGCATCACCGGAACGCTGTAGGGGTTTGCCCCAGTGTTGATTTGCACACTATCTCCTGTTGGATTCAAAATGACATTTGAATTTTCTGAATCGATTTGTTGCTTTCTGAATTGCGCAAGATTTGAAGTACTGATAATGGAAACAAGTTCTAAGCCTTCCGTATTTTCATAAGCCAACAGTCCTTTCTCTAGAATAGTATCCGAATCCATAACGACCCAATTGATATTATTTTCGGTTTGTGGTCGCATCCCTTTTAGACCCCGTTGCAATCCTTTCGTAAAGACCACGACACTGTCCGTATTCAGAGCATCCATTTCAGAAGCTAACTGCCAATAATCGGGAATTTCAGCTGTGTCATCGATACGTTCAAAGTCGGTAACGACCGGGAAATTCTTTTCTAAAAGTCGTACCTCCTTTTCTTGGGAGACGCTATCCAAAAACTGCATCAACTCTACATTGGTGCTCAAACCAGATTCCAGTAGATAGGTGATTTCCGAATTTTTAATGGTATTGGACCATTGCGGTTTTGCCATCAGCAATACAACTATGGAAATCAACAACATTCGTACTACTAAAAGCCACCATTCGTTTAACTGAATGCTGCTTGACTGTTTGGATTTGGATTCTGATAACAGCTGAACACTTCCAATTTTAATCGTTTTCGCTTCCTTCTTACTCCATAAATGGATAGCTATGGGTACCGCAAGTCCCGCTAAAAGCCCATAAATAAGAAGGATGTAAAAATGACATGTTAATTACTGTTTTTACGCTGTTTTAGAAATAAGGGCAATGCCTCGCCCAAATGCTGATCCATACGGAAAATGTGATGTTCAATTCCCTTTGACAAAAGCTCTTCTTTATTATTCTCTATTTTTTGGTTCAAGTCCTGTAGGTATTGTGCTTTTGCCGATTGGCCATCTACCTTGATACGGGCACCTGTTTCCAAGTCCTCAAAAACGATATGGTTACCATAGGAAAAATCCATTTCTGAGGCGCCCATTAATTGAATGACAACTACCTCATTTTTAGCTGATTTCAAACCTTTTATGAAACTAGAAATTTCAGTATCATGTTCATACATATCCGTCAGGAAAAATAGCAACTCCTTTCCGCCTTGATTGGGGATTCTCTTGGAAGAGACTGGAGCTTCCGGCCATTTTCCGCCCGTAGAAACATTCAATAATTCCAGTAAAAATCGATTGTAATGCTGTCTATCCGCCTTAGGATAAATACTGATAAATTCCGCATCGTTTAGAGCGAACAAGCCCACCGAGTCTCCCTGTTTTTGTGCCATATAGGCTAAAGTAGCTATCAAGACCCGTGCAAATTGTATCTTGGTAATGCCTTGCTCCTCGTGTAACATAGAGGCACTGGAATCCAAAATAAACTTGACGGTTACCTGACTTTCAATTTCCGATTGTTTGATGTAGTACCTGCCGGAACGGGCCAACATTTTCCAATCCAATAAACGAAGATCATCTCCCGGTTCATAGCCACGGTATTGGCTAAATTCCATTCCAGGACCTACGCTCCTACTCCTATTTAGGCCCGTGGTAAAACCTTCCACAACGATACGGGATATCAAGGCTAATCCTGAAACCGTATCGATTACTTCTGGTTTTAATAAATCCTGATAGCCTTGTTTCGCCATTTATCCGCCTTTTAACTGTACCGAATCCAATAAATGCTGTGCTACTTTATCTGAAGTAATTCCTTCCGCTTCTGCCCTAAAATTGACCAAAACCCGATGCCTCAACACCGGAAGTGCCACACTTTTCAAGTCTTGCATGGTGACCGACAACCTACCTTCCAAAAGCGCATGAGCCTTGGCTGTTAAAATCATGGCCTGCCCTGCACGAGGGCCCGCTCCCCAATCCACCCATTCTTTCACATAGGAATTGCTGGTCGTTTCTGGTCGGGTAGCACGAATAACATCACTTACAAAACTGATAAGTGCATCACTGATGGAAACTTCCCTTACCAATTGTTGCAGGCGTACAATATCCTCCCCAGAAATGACTTTGTTCAATTGCTTTTTGACCATTCCCGTAGTAGCCCTTAAAATGGCCTCCTCTTCCGTTTGGGTGGGGTATCCTATTTTAATGTATAACAAGAACCTGTCTTGTTGCGCTTCTGGCAATACAAAGGTTCCGGACTGTTCTATGGGATTTTGGGTCGCCAATATAAAGAAGGGTTTGTCCAACGGATAGGTTTTGTCGCCATAGGTCACCTCAAATTCTTGCATGGCTTCCAACAATGCTGCTTGGGTTTTTGGCGGGGTACGGTTGATTTCATCGGCCAATATGATATTCGAAAATATAGGGCCTTTGTTGAACTTGAAGAACTTTTTACCCGTCGTATGGTCTTCCTCCAAAATCTCCGTCCCAATAATATCTGAAGGCATCAAATCTGGCGTAAACTGTATTCGTTTAAATTTTAAATCGATGGCATTGGCCAACGTGCGTATCATTAATGTTTTTGCAAGTCCGGGAACGCCTTCTAGCAAGGCATGCCCCCCGGCCAAAAAGGTGATCAATAATTGCGATACCGTTTCTTCCTGACCTATAATGACCTTCCCTATTTCCGCTTTTAAAGCGTTCAATTTATTGGAAAGCAGTTCCACTTCATCCGCTATCTTTTGTAATTCTTTATCCATACCTATTCTTTTAAGATGTTAGGGCGTACAGGACAATGTTGACCCCAAACCGTGTATTATCTATTTTGTACCAACGCTTGTTTCTAAAATCATAATCCCACTCACAACCATAATCCTTATTACTATACAACACTCCTATTCTACCATTGATTTCTATCGCCTTTAAATAGTCGTGCACCAAGTCATCTCCCCAACCGTTCAGTTCTTGAGAAGTCGTTGGCGGCCCGTCCTCAAAATCAAAAAATATGGAATAAAGTTCGTGGTCGTTCGGGAGTTTTTGAAGTGCTGCTGGTCCGAAAATCTCTTCCATCTGCCGCTCAAAAGATTTTGCAAAAAGGCCATCTATATCATGGTTACAATCATCCGCGAAGACAAATCCACCATTACGGACATACTTTTCAAAATTCTCCTTTTCCTTTTTTGTGAATTCTACCAGTTTATGTCCCGATATATAACAAAACGGACTTTTAAAAATATCATCACTGGCCAAGGTTATGATTTTCTCCTGGGTATCCACTTTTAGCGTGGTATACTCCACCAAAGAATTCAATAAATTGGAAGGCATGCGCTGATCTACATCCCAATCGCCGGATTCATATTGTAATCTAGTAAAGAAAAATTCGTTGCTCAAAGCGGTGGGAACTTGATTTAAATTTTTGTTTGTAAAATGAAAAACTGGCTGCTATGAATTCCATAAACAACCAGTTTTAATTTCGATTTTATTTCCTATACCGCATCGGAAAGACTGGTAAAGGTGAAGTCACGAATCTTCATGTACGGAATTAGATTTCCATCGATACGTACCTGTTTACCAAGGGTTTCCAAATTATTGAGCATGATAATGGGACTCTCATTGAACCTGAAATTTTTAACTGGATATTTAATTTGTCCGTTTTCAATATAGAACGTTCCATCCCTAGTCAAACCAGTATACAGTAACGTCTGAGGGTCCACGCTACGGATGTACCATAAACGCGTTACCAAAATTCCTTTTTTGGTGCCTTTGATCAAATCTTCCAAACTGGCATCACCGCCTGCCATAATCGCATTTGGTGGAAAAGGAACGGGCTCCACTCCTTTTTCTCCGGCCCAAAATCGATCGTAGGCTAAATTCTTCACGACTCCATTCTCCAACCACATGGTTTTCTTTAAGGGCTGACCTTCTCCGTTCCAAGTGGATGTAGGAACTTCTGGATGCAATGGATCTGACCAAATAGTTACACGTTCGTCCACAATCTTTTGACCCAACTTATTTTTACCATCTGCTGCGGACATAAAACTTCTACCTTCATCTGCTGAACGGGCATCTAAAGACCGGAACATATTTCGCAAGCAAGTCGGAAGCCGCGGCAGGTTCTAAAATAACCGTATACTTTCCTGGTTCTATCGCTTTTGCTTCTCTTGACAGTACCGCTTTGTCGATAGCGGTATTAGAGGCCTCAGCGGAATCAAACTTGGATACATCGTTGAAATCCCGTGAAACCCACCCAGAACCTGTTCCATCATTGGTACGCATGGTTACCGTAAAATCTGTGTTGGTCGATTTGTTATAGGCAAAAAGACCTTTGGAATTGATCATTGCACTGAAATCGGCCGAATCATTGAAATAACCTGCTGCCGTTACGTCTTGTGCAGATGCGGGCGTAATACTACTTGCCGCTACCTCAGCCCGGTATTCCGGAGATACATTCGCTGTGGCCTCGATAAAACTTACAGCTTCATCATATTCCTGTGGACCTAAAGGCTCCATGAATTCCGGATTTTCAGGAGATAATTGCGCCAATTCCTCGGCACGCCGTACCACTTTTTCCAACGACGCATCATCAAATTCATCGATGGTTGCGGTTCCTGATTTTTTACCGAAACTAGACTGTACCGCCAAGCTTTGGTTAGAACTATATCCTGATGTGGTTACGGTATTTCGAGCATACCTGATATTACCACTATTGGTTCCACTTAAATTAATCTCACAAGTATCGGCCTTGGAGAAACTAAGCGCCTTTTCCAATATTTTTTTTGCTTCTTCTTCTGTATATATTGCCATTATTGTTCTCTTTTTAGTTGGACCTTACTTAAATGGTTCTTCCCGTGTTAATTACGTTTACATCATTGAATCTTGCGGTAGAACTACCATGGGATACCGCACTTGCTTGGGAAGGTTGCCCCTTACCATCAAAAAAAGTCCCGAATAAACGGTAATCACTTTCATCACAAATTTTAACACAACTATTCCAGAACTCTTGGGTGTTGGATTGATACGCCACATCTTCTAGCATACCTACGATTTCACCATCCTTGATTTCATAAAATACGGTACCACCAAATTGGAAATTATAACGCTGTTGATCGATGGAATACGAACCTCTACCAGCGATATAAATTCCTTTTTCAACATCCTTTATCATTTCAGAGATGGAATACTTTTCCTTGCCTGGTTCCAATGAAACATTGGGCATACGCTGAAACTGTACATCGTCCCAACTTTGGGCATAGCAACAACCATGGCTTTCATTTTGACCGATCATATGAACCTGATCTCGAATGGCCTCGAAATTGGTTAGGATACCGTTTCGTACCAAATCCCATTTCTTTGTTTTCACTCCTTCATCATCGTAACCTACTGCGCCCAAAGAACCCACTTGGGTTTTATCTGCGACTAGATTTACGACATCACTACCATAATTGAACGTACCCGATTTTAGTTTATCCAAAGTTGCGAAACTCGTACCTGCATAATTTGCTTCGTATCCTAAAACACGATCCAATTCTAATGGGTGACCTACCGATTCGTGAATGGTCAATCCTAAGTGATTAGGTTCTAAAACCAAATCGTACTTACCGGCATCAACCGATTTAGCGGTTAATTTTTCCTTAGCCTGTTTTGCAGCTATAGTGGCATCTTCTACCATATCATAACTGTTTCGATATAGTCGAAGTCCTGCTGGTCCTTCCAATTTTTCAGATTCTAGTCCGTCCATGTATTCATAGCCCATCCCTACTGGGGCGCTCATATTCTCCCTAGTCTTGAAGTTACCGGCAGCCTTATCAATTGCGGTTACCCTGAAGGTTGGCCATAAACGGTGAATATCTTGGTCTATATAAGAACCATCCGTAGAAGCAAAATACTTTTGTTCATTTACCATAAAGAGCGCAGAGTTTACATAGTCGGCCCCATTATCCAAAGCTGCGGCGTTCGCACTTAACAGTAACTCTACTTTTTCAGATACAGGTACTTCTTTAAAATCCTTTTTAATAGGAGTTTTCCAAGATACCTCTCCATAAGCTTCCACTGGAGCCAATATTACCGGTTCTGTCTGTATTTTTGAATTTGCCTTAGCAATGGCCACGGCCTGTTCCGTCGCTTTTTTGATACCGTCTTCAGTAACACTATTGGTGGAGGCAAAACCCCAAGTACCATTGGCAATTACACGTATACCTACACCAAACGATTCTGTATTCACTACATTTTGAACTTTATCCTCACGGGTAAATACATACTGATTCAAATACCTTCCAATCCTGGCATCTGCATACGTTGCCCCTAGGGATTTAGCGGTGTTCAAAGCCACATCGGCCATTTGCTTTTTAATCAAAATGTCCATGCCGGGTTCCAACAATGCCTCTACCGGAATATCATTTCCCAGTAATAATGAAGGCATCATCAATGCTCCAGCACCCATTCCGGCATACTGTACAAAATCTCTTCTTTTCATCTATGAATCGTTTAATTTAGTTTTGGTTCTCGCAATTAGAATACATAAGAGAAAAATGACGGGAAAACTAAGACAAGAATACTCCGTTATCCTCATTTTTATTCTAGGCTCCTAAAAATAGAATGTGTAAGCGAGCTATTATGTTAACCTTAACATAAAATATAACAATTGTTATCAGTTTTGAGGATAATTTAAAAATTGCGTAGTGCTTTTGTGTTTTCTTCTGAAGATTATGCAATCTATATGTATGGTAAATTCTAGTTCAGAAAAATGGATGACATCTTGCCAATTCCATTCCACCTGACCAATATCATAGGTTAGTTTTCAATCGACATTTAAATTGTGGTACTATTAAACCACACCTATCATGAGAAGAAATTTAGAAGAAGCGGAATGCATCACTTTATTGGAGGAGAACTTTATCGGTAACTTAGGTTACATCGCGGGTACATATCCATATATAGTCCCAATTACCTATTATTATGATAAGGAATCAGCAACACTTATCAGTTATTCATCCGTTGGTCATAAATTGAATTCCATGAGACAAAATACTTCAATTAGTTTGGCAGTCAATGAGATAAAATCGGTGGCGAATTGGAAATCTGTTTTGGTATTGGGGACTTACGAGGAAATGACAGGAATCGATGCGAAACATATGCTTCACGAATTTTCCAATGGCGTTAAAAAAGTAATTGGGTCATCCACCGAAATTAAACATGATTTTATCAGTGATTTTTCTGCAAAATTGGATACGGAAGAAGCCACAGTAGTTTTCCGAATTATTATTCAAGAAATTACCGGAAAAATAAGGGTTTCGTAATCTTTAAAGATTTACGAAACCCTAATAATCATTTCTTGAAATTATCCTTTTCCAGAACGTTTAATTAATTACTAGTTATCAAAAAACGTTTGGACAAAGTATCCCTCAATATTTTTCTAGCCTTCGCCAAATACTGCTCCACTTTGGCTACACTAATTTTTCTGATTTTTGTTATTTCTTCTAAACTAAATCCTTGGTCTACATACAATTGAAAAACGGCACGCATGGGCAAGGTCATTTTATCCAGTACAAAAGCAATGTGGCGTCCTAAACGCTCCTTGTTTAAAGAGGTATCCAACTTTTTAGCTAGCTCCTTTTCTGTATCGGTTATAAAAACGTGGTTCAACGTGTAGTTGTTTTTGTTGTATGAGATATCATCTAGCTCCTCTACCATTACAAAATCCCCATCACCATCCCTACTGTAATTTTCCTCCATGGCATCCCATTCCGACTTTGAATATGTGTCGATGTTATCGAAAAAAACATGGTCGAACTCCTCCTCTATCAAACTATCTTCCAACAAATTATCTACCGTTTTAAATAGGAAGGGATACAATTCCTTTTCGCTTTTAATATCCTCTAAATGATCAAAGACTTCAATGAACAGCTGATCTGAAAAATCTGTTGGACTCAACATATTCTTGTTTACTTTTCCTTTTTTAACCGCAGTTTTGAGCCTTTTTGAAATGTATCGATTTATTTCTGGAAGTATTTTCAGCAACTCGGAATTAAAATTATCATAGTCCTTTTCCTTTTTAAAAGTGACCAGTCTGGTGAAAGATGCTTCTACAATCAATCGTAATGTTGGTTGGTGTTCGATTTCCTGATATACTTGTGCCATAATCTTATTTTTTTATGCTATTCGCACCTTAAAGGTGTCACCTTAACCATTAGTAAACAATGATATATATCAGTATGGCTATCTGTTTTTCAGGTTATATTTAGCTATAGCAAAATCTATCCTGAGCAAAGGATAGTTAATCTAATTGTATATGATCAATCCTGCTGATTTTGGCATCCATGGCCTTACTGCCGAAGAAGTAATCGCCTCCCGAGATAGGTCAGGTAGTAATACGTTTACTTATAAAAAAGAAAACACATTTGTAAGGGCGCTTAAAGATGTTGTTAAAGAACCCATGGTGATTCTATTATTGGTGGCATCCACTATCTATTTTATCACAGGAAATTGGGGCGACGGACTTTTCTTGGCTTCAGCAATTGTTCTTGTGGCATCCATATCCCTATATCAAGATTCAAGGAGTAGAAAAGCCCTTGAAAATTTAAAAACCCTGACGCAACCGAATAGTAAGGTCATTCGTGACGGGGCTATCATTTCCATTCCTACCGAAGAACTTGTCATAGGTGATGCGCTCATGATCGAAGAAGGGAATACCATTCCTGCCGATGGTACCATTGTCCATTCCAACGATTTTTCGGTAGACGAATCGATTCTAACCGGAGAATCACTTTCCATTTATAAAGATGCCGATAAGACCGACAATGCCGTTTTTGGAGGCACTACTGTCGCTAGCGGATTGGCCATTGCCGAGATTACCCACATTGGAAATGCCACCAAATTAGGTAAGATTGGGAAAAGTCTGGAAGGCATCGAGGATGAAAAGACACCGTTAGAACTTCAAATCTCCAACTTTGTAAAATTGATGTCCATCTGGGGCGGAATCATTTTTTTATTGGTTTGGGGTATCAATTATTTTCGTTCCGGTCTGGTATTGGACAGCCTGCTAAAAGCCCTGACTTTAGCCATGAGTATCTTACCCGAAGAGATTCCGGTAGCTTTTACCACTTTTATGGCCTTGGGTGCTTGGCGCCTAATGAAAATGGGCATTGTGGTAAAGCAAATGAAAACCGTGGAAACTTTAGGAAGTGCTACGGTTATCTGCACTGACAAAACGGGGACCATTACCCAGAATAAAATGGCGTTGGCCAAATTATTTACCCTATCCACTGGAAAAGCACTAGATGCCGATGGAAAATTAAATCCCTCAGAAAAAGAACTGGTTACCCTAGCCATGTGGGCCAGTGAACCCATTCCTTTTGACCCTATGGAGGTCGCACTGCATGATGCCTATGGCAACATGAACAGTTTAGATGAACGACCCACTTATAAAATGGTTCATGAATACCCCCTAGGCGGAAAACCACCCATGATGACCCATCTTTTCCAAAATGAAAACGGAAACCTCATCGTAGCCGCAAAAGGTGCCCCTGAAGCCATCATCGCTGTATCCAACTTAAAGGCATCCCAAATCAAAATAATACATGAAATCATAAACAGCTTAGGAACACAAGGTTATCGCATGTTGGCTGTGGGGCAAGCTATTTTCTCAGGAAAAGATTACCCCGAAAAGCAACAGGAATTTCAATTTGATTTCAAAGGCCTGGTTGCCTTTTATGACCCACCAAAAGAAAATATTGGTCAAGTGCTGCAAGATTTTGAAAAGGCAGGTATCCAAGTAAAACTGATTACCGGGGACAATGCAGCTACCGCCATGGCCATCGCCCAACAGATTGATTTTTTAGGATATGAAAAATGTATGTCCGGTGACGAAATGATGGATTTATCCGATGCAGAATTGGAAGAAAAAGTGAAGACCACCACTATTTTTTCAAGAATGTTTCCCGAAGCGAAATTGCGTATCGTCAATGCCCTAAAGAAAAACAATGAAGTGGTGGCTATGACCGGTGACGGAGTCAATGACGGTCCTGCTTTAAAAGCATCGCACATCGGTATTGCTATGGGTGAAAAAGGGACGGAAATCGCTAAACAAGCGGCCTCTTTGATTTTAGTGGATGATGACCTTTCTAAAATGGTGGATGCCATTGCCATGGGTAGAAAAATCTATACCAATCTTAAGAAGGCCATACAGTATATTATTTCAATTCATATTCCTATCATTCTTACGGTGTTTATTCCGTTGGCCTTGCGTTGGATTTATCCCAATATCTTTTCACCTTCACATGTCATTTTATTGGAATTGATTATGGGGCCTACGTGTTCTATCATTTTTGAAAATGAACCTATGGAAAAGAATCTGATGTTTAAAAAACCCCGTCCTTTTACTACCACTTTTTTCAATTTCAAGGAATTAATTACCAGTGTCATTCAAGGTTTGGTCATCACCATTGGTGCATTATTGGTGTATCAATATTCAGTATCCATTGGGTATTCAGAAGATAGTACCCGCACCATGGTCTTTATGGTATTGATCTTTGCCAATATCTTTTTAACCTCTGGTGAACCGCTCCTTTTACTATTCCATTGTCACCACCTTAAAATACAAGAACAACCTCGTTCCCTTAATTATCGGTATCACTTTAGTTCTTGCGGGGGTATTATTATATGTACCTCTATTTAGTAGGTTCTTTGAGTTCGAAGGACTCTCTCTTGAACAGTTATTGATTTCCCTATCCGTTGGTAGTATTTCTGTGCTATGGTTCGAATTGGTGAAATGGCGAAAACGGATTAAGAATAAGATCGTAATTTGGATTATAACTTCTCTCCAAAAGCCAAATCCCCCGCATCACCTATCCCTGGAAGGATATACCCTCGAGCATTTAATTCAGGATCAATAGCTGCAATCCATAAATGGGTGTTCTCCGGAAAAACAGATTTCACGTAGTCGATGCCTTGAGTAGAACCAATAACCGAAACCACGTGGATTTGTGACGGAGTACCGTGGTCCTTTAAGACCTTTAACACATTTTCCATGGTTTTACCAGTGGCGAGCATGGGATCTGAAAGTAGTAAGGTCTTGCCTTCCAATGACGGAGCTGCAAAATAATTGACAATTACCTCAAACTCATCTTCGTTATTCTCATGATGACGATAGGCAGAAATGAATCCGTTCTCAGCGGTATCAAAATAGTTAAGAAGTCCGAGGTGCAAGGGTAATCCGGCCCTGAGTATGGAACAGAGTACCAGTTGCTCCTTGGGCAGTTCCATGTTTTTATTCCCTAAAGGTGTCTCTACAATTTTTGGTAAGTACTCTAGCGTTTTACTTAATTCATAGGCGAGCACTTCACCAATACGCTCTATATTACGTCTAAATCGCATGCTATCCTTTTGAATATGCACATCTCGTATTTCGGCGATAAACTGATTTAGAATGGAATTGGTATCCCCCAAATTATGAACGGTCATGGTCGTTTAATTTAATTCTAAGGTACTATTTTAAAAAGAAAAATGATTCTTGGCCGCTGAGAAACAACGACCAAGAATCATAATTAAAACAGAGGCAATGTGGATATAAATTATCCGTTCAACATGCCGCCATCTACCAAATGGGTACAACCCGTAATATATTTACTATCATCAGATGCTAAAAACAATGCCATTTCTGCAATCTCATTTGATGTAGCGTAGCGACCAAAAGGTACGGCTGCCTCAAAACCTTCCATTACTGTGGAAGGACTATCAGGTGACATGTTGGATTCAATCCTTCGCATCATTTCATTATCCACAGGACCTGGATGTAACGTATTTACCCTTATCTTTCTATTGGCATTTTCAGCGGCGGCCACTTTCATTAGACCAACAATAGCATGTTTTGTGGCCACATAGGCACTCATATTGGCAAACCCTTTTAAACCTGCAACAGAGGAGGTGATGATGACACTACCCCCATTTTCCATTTTAGGAAGGATATACTTACAGCCCAACCAAACCCCTTTTAGATTTACCTCCACCACTTTATCAAAAATGGCTTCCGGATAATCTGCAATTGGTTTTGATAGGCCTTCTATACCAGCATTGGCAAAAAAGATGTCTATTTTCCCGAAAATCTGTAACGTATGATTTAAATATTTTATGGTATCCTCTGCCGTGGAAACATCCGCCAGGCAAAAAGAAACATTTTCATGTTCTAAAGAAGCGCTGGTTTCTTCAAATGCTTCCATATTATTATCTACCAAAACGACTTTTGCACCTTCATTCAAAAATAATTTTGCAGCGGCCATTCCTATTCCACCTGTTCCGCCGGTAATCAGCGCTACTTTACCTTCTAATCTTCCCATAAACTTATTTCTTAACCGTTATTTTTTTGATTTTCCAGCCTTTTTCTGGAACATAAACAGAAACCAGGTCATTACTTAAAATCTTGGCATTTATGATGGGGGTTGTATAACGTTTTAAGGTCATAAGAATGTTATCCCTTTTTTCGAAGTAATCCGTTATTTCACCGGAGTCCTTAAGTAAGACATCAAAAAATTTATAGGCATAGATTTCGAGTTTAAATTCGTTTTCACCCTTAACCGTCTTGTCGAGCAAGACTGCTGTAGTAGCACCATCCTTAAAAGGATACACATTTAAGAATTCAGGTTCGATTACGATTACTCCCTTTTTATCCATAAAACCAAATACGGGCACACCATCTTCAACGGTTTTGGTGATAACGCAAAGACCTTCATTAAAGGTTGGGTAGTGTATCGATAAAACATCTGTTCTAGAAGAGTCTGCATTTTCATTCCAATAAATATCTTCTCTAAAAGGAATGGTTAAAACTCCTGCCTCATTGATAAACCCCCATTGGTTTCCTTTACGAACGGCTGCTAATCCTTCGCTAAAAGGGGCAATCTCATCTATATGTTCTAAATTTTGTGCGGATACTGGGAATACGAACATTGCGGTGATTACCCATAATAGTATGCTTTTTTTCATGATATCTATCTTTTAGTATGATGCAATGTAGGTATCATCACTCCCCAAAACTATGACGAATATCAGGCCTCAACTATCTGATAGATCAATATTAAATATCCAGGAATAGAATCTCAATTTTGGATAATAGAATAAGTTCCGCCTTGTTCTTTTTAGCATAGGATTTTGCCATGGCATTGGCCGTATCTAAAATCAACCGTTTAATTTCTGGAGCTAAACGCTTCGCTATTTTCCTTATAGAATTTACTGAATTCCTGAAAACAAATCTCTGGTTCGGTTCTATATTCTAGAAGTCTATCGAATGTGGCTTCAATCTTAAAAGCTGCATTTAAACCATGGGCATCTTCAATATCATCAATATGTAACCAATAACTTTTAACATAAGATCGTAAATGGTCCACTTCATTGGTATGGATTGAACCGTCTATGCTAGCTAAAGCATAAAACAATTTACCGACGTTCTTATAAAGGTTGATTCCTAGCGTATTTGATTTCTCCATAATTTCCTATTAAATTCGTTTGTAGGAAAAGTAATGATATAATGACTCCTTTACTATGATAAGAATCAGTTAAAGATTACCTTGGTAAATGCACGTTTTTCAAAAGGACAGTAATATTTTCAATCTCTTATCGGAAGGAATTTCCGAAGGAATTATTTTAGTCAATAAGGAACAGAAAATCGTGGCCACAAACTCGGCTGCCGACGAAATGTTCGGTTATGACAAGGAAGAACTTTTAGGAAAACCTTTAGAAACTATTATTCCAGCGCGTTACCGCGGTAATCATAGCCAACACGTTTCTTCGTTCATCGAAAAAAGTGAGAAAAGGTCCATGGGGCGTGGTCGAGATCTTAATGGTCTTCGCAAAAACGGGGATGAATTCCCAGTCGAGGCAGGTCTCAATCCTTTCGAACTTTATGGGGGCAGTTATGTAATGGCCTTAGTGACGGATATCACCGAGCGAAAGAATTACACCCGTAAATTGGAACAGACCGTTCAAGAACGCACCAAACAATTGACCGATGCCTTGGCGAAAGAGAAAGAACTTAACGAATTGAAAACCCGATTCCTTTCCTTAGTATCCCATGAATTTAAAACTCCGTTGAGCAGTATTCTAACTTCTACGACTTTGATCTCTAAATATAAGGAAGCTGATCAGCAGGATAAACGTGACAAACATGTGGATACCATAAAAAACAAAGTGCATCAATTGGATACCATTCTAAACGATTTCCTTTCCGTAGAGCGTTTAGATTCAGGTAAAGTAAACTACAACATTGCAGAATTCCCGTTAACCAGATTGGTAAATGAAGTGGTCTACGATGCCAACATGTTGCTAAAAGCGGGACAACATATTCAATATCCTGACAATGTGGATGAAGTGCAACTCGTTTTTGACGAAAAGACATTGGGCTTAGCACTGTCCAACTTATTGCAAAATGCCATCAAATATTCACCCGAGGATTCAACCATTCGTATTATTTTTAAAACGGAAAATGACTTTTATAAGATTGAGGTCATCGATCAGGGAATAGGAATACCAACAACACAACAAAAACATATTTTTGACCGCTATTTTAGAGCAGAAAATGCCTTGTTGCATCAAGGTACCGGCATTGGTCTAAATATCGCAAAACAACATCTTGCCAATATTGGTGCTACACTTACTTTCAATAGTGAAGAAAATGTAGGTTCCACTTTCATCATATCTATTCCTAAAAACATTCAAACTTCCAAATGATGAAAACCATTTTAGTAATAGAAGACGACAGGGCATTGCGTGAAAATACCGAAGAGCTTTTAGAACTTTCCGGGTATAACGTGCTAACGGCACCGAATGGAAAAATCGGTATCCATACTGCCAAAGAACAGCTGCCAGACCTTATTATCTGTGATATTATGATGCCAGAGGTGGATGGTTATGGCGTGCTTTCAGAATTATCTAGCCATGAAAGTACCAAAGCTATTCCCTTTATTTTCCTATCCGCGATTACAGAACATAAAGCGATTAGAAAAGGAATGGATCTTGGGGCGGACGATTACTTGACCAAACCTTTTGAAGAGGACGATTTAATGAGTGCCGTGGAAAGTAGGTTGGCTAAAGCAGCCCTATTGAAACAATTTAAAAATACTAAAAATGTACCTGGAGACGAAGACGATGAAATTGCCGATTTAAATCAACTTAAAAATTATTTTGACGATTTTGGTGAAATTATTCAAGCTCAAGAGGGAAGTTGTATTTACAAAGAAGGTTCAAGATCGAATAATGTCTATCTCATTTTAACCGGAGCTGTCAAGTGCCATACGATGGACCCAGATGGTAAGGAATTAATTACGGCGTTGCATCATGCAGACGATTTTTTAGGATTTACCTCCTTACTGAACAACGTTGCTTATCAAGAATCTGCAACAGCGCTAGAAAATGTAGAACTGGCCGCCATACCCAAAGATGAATTGCATAAAATCGTAGCAGAAAACCATGCCATCTCCTTAGAATTGATGGAACTGCTCTCTGACCATATTGTGGACATCAAACATCAATTGCTGCAAATGGCGTACAGTTCTGTACGTAAGAAAACGGCACAAACCCTATTACAATTTGCCGAAATCATGAACAAAGATGCATCGGATGCCATTAAAATTTCCAGGGCAGATCTTGCCAGTGTTGCCGGTATTGCCACAGAAAGTTTAATACGTACGCTTTCCGGATTTAAAAAGGAAGGACTAATCGCGATTGAAGGTAGAAATATCAGCATATTAGAACTTAAAGCCCTCAAATACGTTACCTAAACTACCGCTTTCCAAGTAGTTCATTAATCACCCCATGACATTTATCATAGGTTTTCTTTAGGTCCTCCAATACTTTTAGAGGGTCATTCAAAAGAGACGCTATGAAAAACATATTGCTACCCACCGATTTTTCCAGTAATGCAGCACATGCCCTTGGCTATGCTTTAGAACTTTTCAAGGGTGAGCAAACCCATTTTCACATACTACATACCTATGCTGACGAAGTATATGCTTCATTCAAACAAATAGACACTTCCCATTTTGAGCATCAAAAGGAAGCGTTTAAAAATGCTGCTGTCCATTTAATGGACCAACAGATTAAGGATATCATTACTCAAAAGCATAATCCCAAACATACGTTTACATCTAACGTAACCTTTGATACCCTTGTAGATGGCATTAATGATTTTGTAAATGACAAAGACATTGACCTTATTGTTATGGGGACTAAGGGAAAAACATCAAATAAGGCGATAACCTTTGGAAGTCATACCGTTCAAGTATTAAAATATGTAAAATGTCCGGTCTTGGCCATCCCAGAGGGCTACATCTTTAGGTTACCTAAAAAAATCCTTTTCCCATCTGCCTATATGCTTCCTTATAAACGAAGGGAGCTTAAGCTTTTAGATACGCTAGCCTCAAGAATGAAATCGCAAATACACAGTTTATATATCTCAGATTTTGAAGATCTAAGCCATAGACAATTAGACAATAAAAAGTTCTTGGAAGAATCCCTTCCAAACGGTAAACTCGTTTTTAAAACGACCTCGGTCAAAAACAAGGCCAATGCCATTATGGACTATATTTCTATGAACGAGATGGATCTTTTGGTCATGGTAAACTCCCAGCACTCCTTTATCGAGGACATACTTTACCGTTCCACCATCGACGAAATTGGGCTGAAACCTGTCCTCCCCTTTTTGGTTATGCAAAACCTACCCCGATAATCCTAAATCAAACAGATGAAAAAAATATTGTTAACGACCGATTTTTCTGAAAATGCCTGGAACGCAATTTTCACTGCACTAAAGTTATACACTAATGTGCAGTGTCAATTTTATATCCTGCACGCTTATGAACCAACTTCGTTAAACCTAATGGGGAGTAAAACCCAACAGAGATTGGGGGTCATTTATGATTCACTTTCTAAATACTCTGAACAGGAACTGGAAGGGGTTTTAAAATATTTGGAAATAAATCATCTTAATACCAACCATCATTTTACTGGCGTTTCAAAACCGGCAACTTTAGAGGAAGCGGTGCAGATGGTTGTTGTAGAAAATGACATAGAATTACTATTGACCGGTACACAAGGTGCAACGGGTGCCAAAGAAGTTTTTTTAGGGAGCAATACCGTCAAAATCATTAAAACGGTAACGGATATTCCAATTTTAGCGATACCTACCGGGTTTAATTTTCAAGAGCTGAAAACGATTCTTTTTGCCACCGATTTTATGATTCCATACAAAAAGAATGAATTGGAGCAATTGAAAGAATTAGCTTCAATATGGAACGCTAGCATAGAAGTTGGCCATGTGGCCATAGAATTTAAACTAAACGACACGCAAAAAGCCAACAGGGCTGTTTTGAAAGAACGTTTAGCAGGGTTTGATTTAAAATTTAAGGAAATCCCGTTTGAAGGAACCATCTCTAAAAGTATTGAAAAATATTCAGCCCATAAGCCTTCCAGCCTACTGGGTATCATTCGACATCATCATACCTTTTGGGAAAAAGTAATTGGAGAACCTGTTGTTAAAAAAATTGCCTTTCACTCTATGATTCCGGTAATATTCTTACCACAATAAACTATACTATTCCTAATTGAATCCACATATAATTACCCACATGAAAAATATACTCATACCCACAGATTTCTCAGAAAATGCTTGGAACGCATTGGTATACGGAATTTCCTTTTTTAAAAAGACACCCTGTGTTTTCCATATTGTACACGTTTCCTCCATGGGTACCAATGCCACTGGAGAATCCATTATGTACAGTTCTCCAGAGATTTTAACGCAAACTATTTTAAAGGAAAGTGACGAGAAGCTTCTTAAGCTGCTCCAAAAAATAGAGAAACTTCCTCTAAACACTAGACACGAATTCAAGACCTTATCCTTATACGGATTCTTAACTGACCATTTGAGAAAAGAGGTGAAAGAAAAGGGAATCGACCTTATCATCATGGGAACTAAAGGTTCCTCTGGATTAAAAGCAGTTTCTATAGGTAGCAATACGGGTAATGTCATCACTAAAGTACCTTGTACCGTGTTAGCGGTGCCGGAAGAAGCTACCTATCAAAGACCTAGGGAAATAGGATTTCCATCGGATTTTCAAACCATGTATAGTTCCCATATTCTGGATACGGTAAAGGCTATTTTATTGACCAAAGAAGCGACCTTGAAATTTCTATATGTATCTCCCAAAGGTGAAAAAATGACCGATTTACAATTGAATAACAAAAAGGTTTTAATCGATTATTTTAAGGAAATCGAACCTACATTCCACAACGTTACCGGTAAAAAAATTGATGAGGCCATAGAATGTTTTACAGAAAGTAGGGAATTAGATATGCTGGTCATGGTCGCTAAAAATCTAAACTTTTTAGAGCGAATCCTGTTTAAACCAACGGTGGAAAAAATAAGTTATCATACCAATATTCCTTTCTTGGTTATTCATGAATGATGTTCCTTGTAGTTCACTAAAACACAATTAATGGGCCACCTGACCAATATCATGGTTTTTGAAAGTAGCCGTTCCTTAATTTACATATTCCAAATACCGCACCTATGACACGTATCTTACTACCTACGGATTTTTCAAAAAACTCCTTGTCCGCCATAGCATATGGACTTCAATTGTTTAAGGATGTAAAATGTACATTTTATCTTTTGAACACCTACATGCCGCCTGTGTACCATACCGAATATTTAATAGGCAGTCCGGCACAAATTGGTCTTGGCGATATGGTTCAAGAGAATTCTAGAACAGAACTCAAAAGTTTAAAACATAAACTGGAGAGTGACAATCCTAATCCATTACATACCTTCATCACCCATTCTGCACTAAATGTGCTTTCTAGTGAAGTAACGCGTACTGTTGAAGCAGAACGAATTGATCTAGTGATTATGGGTACCAAAGGAGCAACTGGCGCAGCCGAAATACTACTAGGCACCAACACGGTTCATGTTCTCAAAAACACTAAATGCCCTATGTTGATTGTACCCTCTGGTTTCGATTTTGAAATTCCTGAACAAATTTTGTTTCCTTCGGATTACGAGGTTGACCTTGACAAGAAAAAACTCTCCATCCTATTCAAGATTATAAATACCCATGTATCGCAAGTAAACGTAATGCATGTATTTACCGGTTATGAATTGAACCCCGTTCAACAGAAAAATAAAACTAAAATTGACAAGATTTTGGGAGAAAATGCCATGTTCCATGAAGTTGGTAGTAATGAAATCATAGCTGCGGTCAACGCCTTTCAGTTGAAACAAAAGATAAACTTGTTGGTCATGGTCCAGAACAAACACACCTTCTTTGAACGTATTTTCATGGAGCCCATCATTAAGAAAATTGGCTATCATGTAACCATTCCGTTCATGGTGATTCCACAATTATAGATGCATGAAGGTTTTAAACATAATGGTAGCTACCGATTTTTCAAATGAGGCCTATGGAGCACTTTTTTATGTCACCCAATTATTATCCGCAAAGCGCTGTACATTCCATATCATCAACAGTTATGATGATTTGACCTCAGCCAACAAAACCCAAAATATGTTATTCCTTCGAAAAAAGGAAGTAACCCGTTTGCGCAATACCTCATTGGAACAGCTAACCAAAACGATTCATAAAATTAAATTGGACAGCGAGAACCCACTACATGAATTCAAAAGCATTTCAATGAGAGGTACTTTGGCCAGCATTCTGTCCCAAAGCATAGACGACCTACAAATAGACCTTGTAGTTATGGGTTCAAAAGGAAAAACGAGTGTTAAGGAGGTTTTTATGGGGAGTAATACACTGAAGGTTGCCAATACGATCCATAATTGTCCAATTCTGGCCATACCCAAAGAAATTGCATACGCACCGCTGAGTGAAATTGCATTTGTGACCAATTTTAAAAGAAAATGGACACTTCAAACACTGGCCCCTCTTAAATTATTGGCATCGGTTGCTAACGCCCAGATTATCGTATTACAAATCAGTAAAGGGAAAACTCTTGTCCGAAAAACAAGTTTTCAACAAGAAGGCACTGGGAAAATACCTATTACATATTCCACATTGTTTTGAAGAAATCATGGAATATGGAGATACAGCAAACGTAATTCAAAACTTTTTATCGGAACGAAAAATTAAAATGTTAGCCATGGCGCATCACAAACGATTTTTCTTTGAACGTTTATTTCGAGAACCGGTTATTCAAGATATGAGTATCTACACTAAAACCCCTTTCCTCATCCTTCCTATGCCTGAATGATATTTATCATAGTTTACGTCTAAAGTGAAGGTTAATTTTAGATGACAATTTTAAAAGACCACCATGAACAAGCGGATTCTTATACCTACAGATTTTTCGAAAAATGCTTTGAACGCAGTACGGTATACCTTAGACCTTTATGCGAAGTTGAATTGTGACTTTTATTTTTTAAATGTTTTCAGTTTTGAGAAGTACACCTATGATAGTTTGATTATACCTGAAAAGGGAACGCCTGCTTATGAAATGGCAAAAGAGGATGCGGAACATAATTTCAGAAAGCTATTGGATACTATACAGTTGCATAATGACAATCCAAAACATAACTATTTTACTAGGGCTTCACAAAGTTTCCTGTCTGAAGCCATTCAAAAATTAATTTCAGAAAAAGATATTCATTTAGTGGCCATGGGAACCAAAGGGGCAACAGGTGCAAAAGCAGTTCTTTTAGGGAGTAATACCGTTCAAGCGATGGAAAAAATTAGGGAATGTCCAGTTCTTGCCATTCCTGAAGACCTAAGTTTCACCCCTCCAAAAGAAATCGTTTTCCCTACTGATTTTAAGGATAGTTATAAAATGAGAGAATTCAATTACCTCATTGAAATTGCAAAGATGCACAATGCATCTATTGCTGTTTTACATCTTGATAAGGAAAAGGAACTTACGGAGGCTCAACAGCAGAACAAAAAATTGCTGCATGCCATATTTTGCGATGTTGAACATGATTTTCATAACTTATCCGAAAAAAAATTAGGGAAAGGAATACAGGCGTTTGTAGAAAGTAGAAATAGTGATATGATTGCTTTTATAAATCGAAAGCACCTTTTTTTTGACACGGTATTCTCAAGACCGCTGGTCAAGGAAATTGGTTACGATACTTCCATACCTATTTTAGCATTGCATTAAGGTATTTTTTAGACTTGATTAGTTAGTTGGTAATTAGTCTAAAATCAAGACCGTTAGGGAATAAAATTCTTTAGCGGTCTTTTGTTTGATGACCAATATCATTTTCTATGAATTGATCAAAACTTAACTTGGGCTTCAAATCCAGCTCTAATCTATCATCATGAAAAAATTAATCCTTATAGCCCTTATCCTTTTAACAAGCTGTTCCTCTATAAGTTTGGTCGAAAACTGGAAAAATCCAGATATCGTTCTGTTCAATGCCAATAAAGTATTATTAGTAGGTATGGCCCAAAAAACGGATACTCGCGAAAAATTTGAAAGCCGGCTTCAAAAAGAATTCCAAAAAAGGGATATAGAGGCTTGGCGTAGTATCGATATTTTCGACGTGGCCTTTACCAATTCTAAAAAAACGGAAAAGGAATTGGATAATGTTGAGCAAAGCCTTTTAGATAAAGACTTTGATGCTATTCTGTTTACGAAAATTACCGGTTCTGAAAATCGAGAGAATTTCATGAAGACCATTTCTCGATGGGATGATCATGATAGACGATTCAACGATGACTATATTGAGCATCAAGGTATTTATTATGATGAAGGGTATTACGAGCAATTTACACTTTATCATGCAGAGACCACTCTTTATTGTATCTGTGAAGGAAAAAAACGTGCTATGATTTGGAGGGGCATCATTGATATTACAGATCCTAAAAACATAGATAAGGCGATAGACGATTATATTAAATTAGTGATTGTTGCTTTAGAAGAACAAGATTTGGTGTTTTTAGATGACTTTTGATAACCTAACAAGTAATAGGTCTATAATAACGGACTCAAAACTTTACCGATTCCTTCTTTCATTTTGTTTTGCCAAGAACGCTTCATATATTCTTCGTAATTCAGTAGTTTACTGGTGCTACAATCCACTATAAAATCCTCTTTTAAAAGCTTTGCGAATTTCTTATGGTAGATAATAGCATTCACCTCATAATTCTGCTCAAAGCTACGGTCATCTAAATTTGCCGTACCTATGGTGGATATGGCATCATCACTTACAATGATTTTACTGTGTAGAAATCCGTCTGGGAAAAGGAATATTTTAATTCCCGATTTCAGAAACAATTCAAAATAGGAATGAACGGACCAACTAACCAAACGATTATCCGCATTAGCGGATACCAATAATCGCACATCTACCCCACTCAAAGCAGCGGTCTGTAGCGCTTGTATCAATGCCTGCCCGGGAATGATGTAGGGGTTGGTGATGTAGATATAATCTTTCGCCTTATTGATGATTGAAAAATAAGTCTGTTCCAATACCGGAAAATCATCATCTGGGCCACCAGCAACAATCTGCACCAGTTCATCCGTTGCATTTACATTCGATTTGGGAGAATTTAGCACAACAGGTTGTAATAGTTCTTGACTCACCAAATACCAATCCATCATAAAAACTTGATTCAAATGATTGGCCGCCGGCCCCGCTATTCTAAGATGCATATCATGCCACATGCCCAGTCCTAATTCTCCCTTTAAATATTTATCCGAAATATTGATACCTCCGGTAAAGGCGATTTCTCCATCAACCACAATGATCTTTCTGTGGTTCCTAAAATTCAAGGAGGAAAAAAAACGTCCAAATTTAAACGGAAGAAAAGCATAAGACTTTACTCCAACAGCAGTCAACTTTTTCAAATAGCTCTTGCTCAACGATAAGCTTCCTATACCATCATAAATCATCCTAACCGATACTCCCTCAGCAATTTTTCGTTCAAACAATTGTAATAACCTATTGGCGAGCTCACCATCCTCAAAAATATAATATTGAATATGTATCTCTGATTGAGCATTTTCCAAAGTCTTGAAAATAGCCTTGAAGGTAGTTCTACCATCCTTCAGTAATTCAAGATGATTACCTGGGGTTGGGGGGAAATGGGAATTTTTATACGTTAGGGTAATCAATTTTTTATAACGACCATTAAAGGCATTGATTTGTTGATCATTGGGCTTAGGCAATTTTAAGAACAGGTTTTTTTTAAGCTGGATTAATTTGTTCTTTCGTCTATTCCTCCCCAATAAAAGATAAAAAAAAATCCCACCTATAGGTATCGCAAAAATGGCCAAAAGCCAAGCTAAACTTTTGGTGGGTTTAGCCCCATTTAAAATCACCGAAACAACAATCGATAAAGCAACTAAAATATAGATGCCAATAATTAAGGGTGTCCACATAAAGGTTAATTTGAAATGAAATTCTTCTTTACTTATTAACAAAAGAAAAATAGACTTTCAAATTAGCCATGAATCATCTCTAATAAAATGACCAT
>CAWJFH010000024.1:0-27891 GCA_963842105.1 uncultured Flavobacteriaceae bacterium | reverse complement strand
TAGCGGCTTCCTTTGCATTATCAGTAGGAAGAATAAAACCTTTAAATCCTTCCTCCTGTGCTTTAATGGCTATCGGCAACGCTCCTTTAATAGGCTGCAAGCCACCATCCAAGGAAAGTTCACCCATTATAATATACTTATCAATCTCATCAGATTTTATTTGGCCAGATGCAGCCAGAATACCAATGGCTAAGGTAAGATCATAAGCAGAACCTTCTTTGCGAAGGTCTGCCGGAGCCATATTAATGGTAATCTTTTTTCCTGGTATTTTATAACCATTGTTCTGTAAGGCAGCGGCAATACGATAATTACTCTCCTTAATGGCATTGTCAGGAAGCCCTACTAAATGGTAACCGATACCTTTGTCAATGTTTACCTCAACAACGATCGTAGTAGCCTCAACGCCAAAAACTGCACTACCATATACTTTTGTCAGCATGAATTATTCCTTTGGACTAAAAATAAGGATTTCTTTTCCTTTTTCAATCTCCTCCCTATTCATCATCATTTTTCTAAACTCACCGTTAACATACATTTGAGCTTGGTCTTTATAGTGCTTACTAAAAGGGTTACCGGATTGTCCTGTGGGCAAAATACTGATACTATTCTCCACATCTGAAAAGTCGATAATTCTTCTGGTAGAAGGTCCAGAGCTGGTTTTATAATAACCCGTGCTGTCATATGGAAATGCCATATTATTAATAGTCTCTCGAGTTCCGGTTACCGGAAAAGGGCCCACATTAAAATAGGAACGTAAGGCTTCCACTTGACCTATAGGATGCACATGCTCCAAGGTGTGTACCTTATTCCATGTCCATTTTTCAAAATCATACCCAAATCATTTTCCAAAGAACTCAAGGCTTCTAAAAAAGATAGGTTTACCATTTCTTTCATGGTTTCCTTCTTACTTTGGGTAGTGATATCATCCCACCAAATTGAACTTTCATTTTCGGACATTGGCGCTATCAACCGTTTTAAAAAATGGGTTTCCAGCAATTGGTTGAATAAATCATCGCCCAATTCATCTTCAAAAGTGTTTTTTAAATAAAAATAAATCCATCGTGTATACACCGTGGCTTCTATACTTTCTAAATCGTACTTCCCCTTCCATGTTTTTAATCTATTGAACACCTTCTTTGCCTGTTCATCCAAAGATTCCGAATCAACAACTTTCGACAAATTAGTTACGATGGTTGGATGTACGGAGGAAGTGATATCCAAAATCATCTGACTTGCAGATTCCATATCCCAATCGTTCTTTGGCTCCAATAAGCCTACAATTCTTTTCGCTCTGTTTTCTGGCAAGTAATACCCGGGATACAACATTCCCGCAATAGAATCTGGCTGATTATTGGCCGAGTACACATAGTTCCAAGGCGGATTTAAAGCTTGTGGGTTTTTATCAAAATCGAGCAACTTCCGTTGAATGGGCAGTCCTTCCCCCACTTCAAAAACCATCTTGGTGTTAATGGAATCCGGAATTTCATAAAGCTGTGCAGAGGCAAACCAACCAATATTATCCTCAGCATCTCCGTACATGATATTTAGACCGGGAGCATGAATATTAGGTAATGCCATTTTAAATTCTTTCAAATTATTAGCATGGCTAAGACCATACAAAGCATCCATAATTTTATTTTCCATCTGCGTGTATACCCAATACATGGCAATAGGTCTTTCGCCAGTAACTTGATCTGCAATTCCGTTTAGAATAGGTCCGTGAACCGATTTTTTAAAGGTGAACGTAAGGTCTTCGGAGTCTTTAACTTTAATAGTTTTCGTAACCGACTCATAGTCCAAAAACTCCCCTTGATAGGTATATTGATTTTCATTTTCCGGATTATTCTTCTCGTAATAAAAATCCACATCATCATTCTCGAACATGGTCATGCCGTAAGCCAGATTTCTGTTATGACCCAACAAAGGAAAAGGAATTCCGGCTATATGATAACCGTATTTACTATAAGTTGGCGTTTCTATATGGGCTTCAAACCAAACGGAGGGTTGCGAAAATCCAATATGTGGGTCGTTGGCAAAAATCACTTTCCCATTTTTTGTTTTTTCCGGAGCGATAACCCAACTATTGCTTCCTTCGAACAACGGAAGATTGAGAGCCGAAAGTGATTTTATCACCATAGCCGAAACATTCGATTGAATTGAATCAGAAGTCGTGGGATTATAATTTTTTATCCATTCTGTGTCCAGAGATGAGTTCACACCTAAATCCTTTAAATAGGTAGGGCCCAACTTATCTTTAATAGTAGTTAAAAGGGGATCCGTCTTGTGGGCCATGGCAAAACTAAAGGCCATATAGCCAATGGTATTGTACATGTCCTCTAAATTGAATCGGGTTTTATCGATTCCCGTTAGATAGAATTCGATAGGTGTGGGTCCTTCCGCAATGAACTGGTTGATACCATCAAGATAAGCTTCGGACAATACCACTCCTTTATCATTCCTATCCAATTTAGCCACGATATTTTTTGAAGCATCGGCGATACCCAAGGAAAGAAAGAACTTATCGGTTCCAATTAAATCGGTTCCAAAAACCTGTGAAAGTCCACCACTTGCGATACGGCGAAGCAGTTCCATCTGCCATAAACG
Source organism: uncultured Flavobacteriaceae bacterium (assembly GCA_963842105.1). Classification (GTDB taxonomy): domain Bacteria; phylum Bacteroidota; class Bacteroidia; order Flavobacteriales; family Flavobacteriaceae; genus Maribacter. The sequence continues at coordinate 25,287 of CAWJFH010000024.1, read as the reverse complement.
GTCTTGTGCATGCACATAACCCAAAGCCCTAAAAGCATCCTCCTCGTTCTCGCCGTAAATATGGGGTATACCGTAAGCATCATAATAAACATTAACTTCTTTCTGAAGTTGTGTCAAGGATTTTTCACCTGAATAATCTGGAGTTAAGGTGTAAATAAAAACACCAATACCTACCGTTATTACGCCTAGTAGTGTTACCAGAACTAAAACAATTTTCTTGAAGGCCTTCATAATTAACTTTAAAGCTTAATGTCCTAAGTTAAAATTAATTTTTACACTGGATATTAGATATGAGTTACTAAAACCGGTTTATTTCAAGAGTCCCGAGATAACAAGAGCATTATTCCATATTCCTAAGACCTTCTAACAACCAATTTCTATACGTTTCCACATCAGAATTTTGAATAGAGGTATTCAATACTTCTAAATCTGGAGATAATAAAACATAGAAGGGTTGTGATACGGCATTGAAGTTAATATCCTGAAAAGTCCCCCATTTCTGAGCGATATTGGTGATGGCTTTCACCCGACCACTATCATATTGAAAGTTGAATTTCTCAGTTTCCGGTAGTTCTTTACGATCATCTACATACAATGAAATTAGAACAAAATCTTCTTTTAGAATAGGGTAAACGCTGGCATCACTCCAAACATTTTCTTCCATTTTACGGCAATTGACACAAGCCCATCCCGTAAAATCTAAAAGAATAGGTTTATTGGCTTGTTTGGCATAAGCTAGTCCGGTTTCAAAATCCTTAAAACAATCGATACCTAGCGGACAATCACTTTCTTGCTCAACAACACTATAAAACTGAGGTGGCGGGAATCCGCTCAATAATTTCAGAGGCATCACCTTTAAAAGTCCCAGAACCAAATAAACCGTAAACGCAAAGCTTAAAATTCCGGTAACTTTTCTACAGGCCGATAATTTTTTGGTAGGCCCATCATGTGGAAACTTATACACTCCAAAAAGATAAAGCGTCATGGCAACTCCTAAAACAATCCATATCAATAGGAATATTTCTCTTTTTAAAATACCCCAATGCCCAACTAAATCTGCATTGGAAAGGAATTTCAAGGCAAGCCCTATTTCTAAAAAGCCTAAGACCACTTTTACGGTAGTCATCCATCCACCAGATTTTGGAAGGGAATTCAACCATGCAGGAAATAAAGCAAAGAGTGCAAAAGGCAAGGCTAATGCAACTCCAAAACCGGTCATACCTGCCGTTAAATTGGTAGCCACTTCACCTTCGGCCAAAGTAGTTCCACCTAAAAGTCCGCCCAAAATTGGACCTGTACAAGAAAAAGAAACAATGGCCAAGGTCACTGCCATAAAAAAGATACCCAAGACTCCGCCAACTTTAGAAGAAGCCGCATCCATTTTATTAGCCCAAGAACTAGGCAAGGTCAGTTCATAATATCCAAAAAAGGAAAAAGCAAAGAATATGAATATGATAAAGAATAACAAATTGAGCCAAATATTCGTCGCTATGGTATTCAATATCTGAGAGTCCACTGAATCGAACAAGTGAAAAGGCAGGCTCAATAAAAAGTATATTAGCACAATGAAAAAGCCATAAAGCAAAGCATTAACAATACCCGTAGATTTTTTCTGGGAATGCTTGGTAAAAAATGAAACCGTTAATGGAATCATAGGAAAAACACATGGCGTTAACAATGCAATTAACCCACCTAAAAACCCTAACCCAAAGATGACCCAAATGTTAGAGCCTGTTCCTATATTTTCCTGACCTTGGGTAAGTAATTCCTTATTCTTTAAATCTAGTCGTAATTGCTGACCCAATAAAAGACTGCGATCATCAACGGTAGTGATCAATTCTTGCGCCTCTGAACCATCTAAGGTGAATATGAATTTTTTATCCGCAGGAATACAAACCTCTTTACATACCTGATAAAATAAATCAACAGCTATTTGGTTAACCGATGGATCTAAGACTTTAATACGCTGTGTAAATACAGCCCTATTCTTGAAAAATGTTTCATCTACTTCAAAAATATCACTGTATTCCACTATAGTTTCACTTTCCTTAGTAGCATCAATCAATTCATAAACCGTACCCGCATCATTATACGTGAACTCACTAGGTAAAGCCCCGAATTCTGAAGTAAATTGGGAATACAAATGCCATCCTTCATAGATTTTAGCACTCATCACCAATTCGAAATCCGTATCAGAAATCTTTTTTATCTCTTGTTGCCATACTACTGGATTATCTTCACTTTGGGCAAATGCACCAAGGGAAATGAATACTACTAATAGACAGGTTAAATATCTCATTTTATCAATTCTATTTTTACTATATTTTGGGAACTATCATCCACCTTAAATCTTCGGTCTGCACGTTTTCCAATAACCCAAACGATTTGATCATCACTGCACAGTAACCACTGCTCTTCCTTTTCCAAAAGATTCATTTTCTCATCCTTGAAGTATTTGGAAAGTTTCTTTTTGCCATTAAATCCCAAAGGGTGAAAATAGTCGCCTTTTTTCCATTTCCTTACCACCAGCGGATAGGTTAACGATTCCTTTTGGACGAATATTTCGTTACTACTATTCTCAGAACGTTCTTTTACACTTTTAATTTTTAATGCAATAGGAGAATTTAACGTATTTTGAGATTCATCAATTTCAAATTCCTCTAATTCTCCTACGTTTACATTCAATGGGTGCTAACCATAAAAACTCACGGTCTTTCAATAAAATGTGGGTATTGGATATTACTTGCTTACCGCTCATGGCATTCAACAAATCCAACACATTTTCCCATTCCGTAAATCCATATTCATTAAAAAGGCCATAAAGAATTGCATCTAAAGGAGCTAAATTCGTTAACGATTCTAAAGAAATCCTAAACTTTCCATTTTCAGGAATGAACAACTCTTCTTTTAATTGTTTAAGATATTGATCTGAAAGGATTTTAGTTTGATTTAAGTAATCTTGAGTATTCTGAAAATTGGCCAAAAATGAAGGATGAAGCTCCTGTAATCTTGGAATAATTTCTAAACGTATTTTATTACGTAGGTATTTGGTGTCTGCGTTACTGGCATCTTCGCGCCAACTCAAATTTTCAGTTTTTGCGTAGGCCTCCAATTCCTCCCTTGAAAAAGGCAACAATGGTCTTCTCAATTGATTTGATTTCTGCGGAATACCAGTAAGTCCATCAATTCCTGTTCCTCTTGACAGATTGATCAGAAATGTTTCGAGATTATCGTTAGCATGATGTGCTGTGAGTAAATAGGGAATCTTATGTTGCTTCAATAATTGGTCGAACCAAGTATACCTTAAGTCCCTGCATGCCATTTGAACGGATACCTTATGCTGGTTTACATAACCTAAAGTATCAAAATGCGTTACATAAAGAGCACTATCAATTGAAGCTGCAAACTGCTCTACAAAAATTTCATCACCATCACTAGCGCTACCGCGTAACCTAAAATTACAATGAGCGATAGAAAATTTAAGCTTTGAACCGTGACATAGATGAGTAAGTGCCATACTATCCAAGCCTCCGCTACAAGCAATCAAAAAATGATGATCTAAAAGCTCAGGGAATTCCTTTTCTATATGTTCTTTAAACTTTAAAAGCACGTTACAAAGGTAAGTAAGAACCTAAAAGAAAAGAGCAACTCTTTACCTTTAGATTTTGAAGTCTATCACATCTTTTTAGGAAATTACTCTCTTAAAACTTTCCGTCTTTTCTCGATGTATTTTAGCTAAGTTTTCATCCAGAATTCCTTTGTTTTCATCAAAGTTTTGGTGAAAAGATGGAAAAGAAAACGTTTCCACAATGTTAGCTCCAAATCGTTTCAACATATTTTCTGAAGCCTCTAAGGCTCCAATGGCTCCCCTTCCGCCTGGTGAAGCTGCCATTAAGAGTATTTTTTTATCGGATAAAAACTTACTGTCCAATCTAGAAAGCCAATCTAACGTATTCTTAAAATATGCCGAAGGATAGCTGTTATGTTCACTTACACTTATGACCAACCCTTTCGCATTATTAATTTCATCCATGAATTCTACCAAAGAATTAGAATAACCATGTTCCTTTTCATAATCTTCGCTGTACATCGGAAACGGAAAGTTGGACATATCCAATAATCGTATTTTCTCATCCGTTAACAAAGAACTGGTATACTTTACTAATTTATGATTGATAGAAGTGGAAGAATTACTCCCCGAAAATGCTAAAATGTAAGCCATAAACCTTTATTTTTAAGAAGAATGCGAATTTAATACAAAACCTAACTACCTGCACTAATTTTATATAATTTTGCCCTTTCAAACATCCAAACCTACTGTTTTATAAGTATATAGGATAAACCAAAGTGTATGGGTAACCAAAAGGTCAGATTATATTTTTTAGATGCTATTAGAGCTTGGGCTATCTTGATGATGCTACAGGGGCATTTCATAGATGGTCTGCTGGATAATGCTTTTAGAGACTCTAATAATTTGGCGTTCAGTACTTGGAAATATTTTAGGGGAATTACTGCTCCGGTTTTCTTTACCGTATCTGGTTTTGTGTTCACTTTCCTTTTAATACGTTCTCCAGAAAAGGGATGGGGTAATCCTAGAGTTAAAAAAGGGATTAAGCGAGGAATTGAACTTTTAGCTATTGGCTATTTACTTCGAATGAACCTATTTGGCCTTTTCAAAGGAGAATTATATGATTCTTTCTTTTTGGTGGATGTACTGCACTGTATTGGTCTATCGCTTCTAACGATAATTGGCGTTTATTTACTGACTATCAATAAAAAGAAATGGATTTTTCCTAGCATACTATTAGTGACTACTTTGGTGCTATTCATTTTTGAACCTTTGTACAAACCGAATTCTTTTGAAATCCTACCTCAATTTATAGCGAATTATTTTACTAAAGTAAATGGTTCCGTTTTCACGATTATACCATGGTTAGGCTATGCCACCATAGGTAGTTTCTTGTCCATTCTATTTACAAAATATCAAGATTACAAAAATGCATATCGATACATCATTCCTTTATGTATCGCAACGGGAGCTTCACTACTGTTTTTATCTTCGGATCTATTTTATTCCCTTTATGAACTAACCAATATCACTTTGTTCAAATCCATATTTGCGAATAACTATCTCTTTATACGATTGGGTGACGTATTTATGGTCTTTTCCGTATTCATGATATTTCGTAAATTATTGATGCATAGCACAATTTTAAAACTAGGACAAAGCACCTTAACTATCTACATAGTCCATTTTATTATTCTTTATGGAACATTTACAGGTCTGGGACTATACCGATTTTTTCACCATTCCTTAAGTCCATGGATAGCCGTTCCCGGAGCGATTTTATTTATGTTGACGAGTACCTTTTTTGCACTACGGTATGAAGCGCATAAGGCAGAAATTAAAGCCTTTATTTCTAATGGAATTTATACTACCAAGATTTACCTAGAGCAGTTTACCATCATCGCTTTCGAAGTCATTCGGAGTTTAACAGAACGCTTACTTAGAGTCCTTGGTATTCTAAAAAATTAAATCCGTAAATAATATCACTAACTAAAAAAGCAGCCTTTTCGGCTGCTTTTTTTTATACTTCAACTTGTAGTGATTAAATATGCAACGCGCGGTCTTCAGTCGCAGCCAAGGCAGCTTCTTTAACTGCTTCTGCATACGTTGGGTGAGCATGACTCATACGGGCAATGTCCTCTGCAGAAGCTCTAAACTCCATTGCAGTCACCGCTTCCGTAATTAAATCTGCACAACGTGCACCGATCATATGTACACCTAAGATTTCATCTGTTTTTTTATCTGCCAGAATCTTAACGAAACCGTCAGTATCCATACTTGCTCTTGAACGACCTAAAGCGCGCATAGGAAATTGACCGGACTTATATTCTACTCCGGCTTCCTTAAGTTCCTCTTCGGTTTTACCAACCGCAGCAACTTCTGGCCATGTGTATACCACACCTGGAATCAGGTTGTAATCGATATGTGGTTTTTGACCGGCTAATTGTTCTGCCACCAAAGTTCCTTCCTCTTCAGCCTTATGTGCAAGCATAGCTCCTTTAATGACATCACCAATAGCATAGATGTTATCAACGCTAGTCTTTAAATGCTCATCCACTACTACTTTACCTCTATCGTCGAGTTTTACACCAGCTGCATCCGCATTTAAACCATCTGTATAAGGTCTTCTGCCTACTGATACCAAACAATAATCACCTTCAAAGACGACTTCCTCTCCTTTTTTATCATCGGCCTTTACGATTACGGTATCCCCATTTCTCTCAACTGATTTCACTTTATGTGATAACGCAAATTTCACTTTTTGCTTTTTCAGGACTTTCATCAACTCTTTGGACAAAGCTCCATCCATACCTGGAATGATACGGTCCATATATTCCACAACCGTTACCTCTGCTCCTAGTCTTTTGTATACCTGACCTAGTTCCAAACCAATAACACCACCACCTATGACAATCATATGTTTTGGAATTTCCTTCAACTTTAAAGCTTCGGTAGAGGTTATGATTCGTTCCTTATCAATTTTAATGAAGGGTAAAGTAGATGGTTTTGACCCTGTTGCGATAATTATGTTTTTCGCTTCTATTTCTTCGGTCTTACCATCGTTCTTTTTGATATTTACATGTGTTGCATCTTTAAAACTACCTAAACCTTCATAAACGGTAATATTATTTTTATCCATTAGGAATTGAATACCCTTTGTAGTTTGATCGACAACATCTTGCTTACGGCCAATCATTTTCTCCAAATTCACTTTTATCTCTCCCGGAATATCGATTCCGTGCTCCTCAAAATGAGTAATCGCATCTTCATAATGATGTGAAGAATCCAACAAGGCCTTAGACGGAATACACCCTACATTTAAACAGGTTCCACCCAACGTGGAATATTTTTCAATGATTGCTGTTTTCATTCCTAATTGCGCACAACGTATCGCTGCTACGTATCCTCCCGGTCCTGAGCCAATAATGGCTACATCATATTGATCCATAAAATATTTGTTTTCTAATGTGCTACAAAATTAATACTATTTTTCAGTTTTAGAGCGGTATAGCGGTAGAATGCTTAACCTCTTTAATGGTAAAAGAGCTCTGTGTACTTCCTATGTGATTCATGGAGGTGAGCTTATTCACCATAAAATTACGGTAGGCGTCCATGTCCTGAACGTGAATTTTTAGCAAATAATCATAATCACCGCTTAAGTGATGACACTCCACTACTTCTTCCAATTGCAGGACCTGCTTTTCAAACTGCTGCACATTTTCCTTTATATGCTGTACCAATTTCACATGACAGAATACCGTGAAATTACGGTCTACCGCACCTTTATCCACAAGGGCCACATAACTTTTGATAGCCCCATTTTTTTCCAATCGCTTGATACGCTCGTATATAGCAGTGGTAGAGAGTCCCAGATACAAAGCGTACTCCTTTGTGGTCTTTTTACTATCCGCCTGTAGTAGTCCCAATAATTTCTTATCTGTTTCGTCTAATTTCATATGGAATGATTGACACCTCTATCGCTACAAATTAGACTATTTTAGTTTTTAATTCTAATATTTTTTAATATTTAGTTTTAAAAACTGTATAACGAGTGTTCGATTGACTTTTTAACGGATAGTCTTTAGTTTTGGCTAAAATCTTACAACCATGAGTAAAAAAGCAAGCAACGATTTTCAAGACTTACAATATTTTGGAGAATATGGCGGTGTTAATCCGTCTGTTTCAGATTCTTCTACCTATACGTTTCTATCGGCCAAAACCATGTTCGATACCTTTGAAGGAAATACTGAAGGTTGCTATTTGTATAGCCGCCATTCCTCACCATCCAATTTATACTTAGGGGAAGCTTTGGCTGCCCTTGAAGGAACCGAAACCGCCAATGTTACCGCAAGCGGAATGGGTGCTATAACGGCTGTCATTTTGCAGCTTTGCAATGCTAGAGACCATATTATCAGCAGTAGAACTATTTATGGGGGCACGTATGCCTTCATGAAGAATTTTCTGATCAAATTCGGAATAAAAACTACCTTTTTGGATATTACCGATTTGGATGCCGTTTCCAATGCTATTAACCCTAATACAAAAATGATCTATTGCGAAAGTGTTAGCAACCCTCTACTAGAGGTTGCAGATATTTCGGCCCTTTCTAAGATTTCTAAAAAAAATGAAATTCCGTTAGTAGTCGATAATACTTTTTCGCCCCTCACCGTAAGTCCTAAAAGATTAGGCGCGGATATTATAATCCACAGTCTTACTAAATTCATAAACGGCACCAGCGATTGTGTTGCCGGAGCGGTTTGTGGTACGACCGATTTCTGCCTGAGTCTCAAAGATGTGAACAACGGAGCGGGAATGCTTTTAGGAAGTACACTTGATAGTTTACGAGGAGCCTCTATCCTCAAGAATATGCGCACATTGCATATCCGCATAAAAAAACATAGTGAGAACGCTATGTTCTTGGCGAAAAACTTGGAAAAGGATGGGCTTAGGGTGGTTTACCCAGGTCTTCCCTCACACCCGGGACACATGATCATGGAAGACCAAATGAATCCGGAATACGGTTATGGCGGACTTCTTACCCTGGATGTTGGTTCTTTGGACAAGGCTAACGAATTAATGGAACTAATGCAAAAAAGAAAATTAGGATATTTAGCGGTTAGCCTTGGTTTTTACAAAACCTTGTTCAGTGCTCCTGGAAGTTCTACATCATCTGAAATACCGATGGAAGAGCAAAAAGCCATGGGATTAGGTGATGGTCTAATCCGTTTTTCTATTGGTCTAGATGATGATATTGAAAGAACATATACCCAAATTAAAGAATGCATGATTGAACTCAATATTTTGGAGCCTACCTCAATGAGCATATAGGGCAAGGTTATGAAATGGTTTGCACATCATTGGCATTAATCGTAATATTACCCTTTAACCAAAATAGCGAACATGGCTGACCATACCAATAATGAGCATAGGGAGAATGAACATATAGTTTCGAATAAAGAACTAAATATTTGGGAGGCTTTGATTCCCGTATTTGTGTTGGTAGGAATGCTTGCTTACAATGTTTACGTTTTTGGAGATGATGCCCTAAGCGGGTCAAACCAATTTATATTATTGATGGGTGGTGCCGTAGCGGCCATTGTAGGGTTCATGAACAAGGTTCCCTATACCCAAATGCTTGCAGAAGTTGAGGAAAATGTAAAATCCACTACCGGTGCCTTGCTAATTTTACTCATGGTGGGTGCCTTGGCAGGAACTTGGCTCATTAGCGGTATAATTCCGGCAATGATATATTATGGATTACAAATCTTAAATCCTACCATTTTTCTTGCGGCTTGTGTTGTTATCTGTGCCATTATTTCCGTTGCTACTGGAAGTAGCTGGACAACATCGGCAACTGTTGGTATAGCACTGGTAGGTATTGGAGACGCGCTTGGCATATCGTTGGGCATGACTGCAGGCGCTGTACTCTCCGGGGCATATTTTGGTGATAAACTTTCGCCTTTGAGCGACACAACAAATCTAGCACCAGCTATGGCAGGAGGTGAGCTCTTTAGTCACATTAAATACATGACCTATACAACGATACCAACCATAGTAGCAACACTACTATTTTTTATAATTATTGGATTAAATCTAGAGACTACCGGTTCAGCAGATACAGAGGGAATCTTAGCCTCTATAGAAGCAAGTTTCGATATCAATGGATGGTTGTTCATCGTCCCCGTTTTAGTCATCTTATTGATCGTTAAAAAAACACCCCCATTAGCGGCTTTGCTCATTGGCACTCTACTAGGTGCCATATTCGCATTAATTTTTCAACCCGATATCGTTGCAGGTATTACGGGCGCAAAAGAATTAACGTTTGAATCTGGCTATAAAGGTATCATGAATGCCATAACCGTAGAAACGACAATACCTTCTGATAATAAAGCTTTAAGCGATTTATTTTCCGCCAAAGGTATGGCAGGTATGTTGGGTACTATTTGGCTTATTGTCTGTGCGATGGTATTTGGAGGAATTATGGACGGGATAGGAGCTTTATCACGGATTAGCTCGGCGCTACTGAGTTTGGCAAAAACTACCTTTGGCCTTTTTGCGAGTACTGTTGCAAGTTGCCTAGCTTTAAATGTAACGGCCTCAGACCAATATCTCGCCATTGTTGTACCCGGAAAAATGTTTGCAAAAGCCTATAAAGACAGAGGTCTAGCTCCCGAAAACCTAAGCCGAACCTTGGAAGATTCGGGTACGGTGACATCTGTACTTATTCCTTGGAATACCTGTGGTGCCTACCATAGTGGTGTTCTAGGCGTGGGTGTTGGGGAATATTTTATGTTTGCCATATTTAATTGGTTGAGTCCGATAACCACCTTACTATTTGCCGCCTTTAATATTAAAATAAGGCAATTGGCAGATGCTAGAAAATCGTAAATTATTTAATTTAAGGTCTACTTCAATTTTGATCCAGATAATTTTAAAGGTTTAGTTTCTTATCGTCTTTAGATTCTTTAATTTCACGGCTTCAAAAACTAAACATAAAAAATGGCATCTATAACACTAAAAGGCAATCCAATCCATACCATAGGTACGCTACCAAAAGCTGGAGAAAAAGCTCCTGAATTTGAATTGACCAAGAATGACCTTTCCACTGTAAAACTTGAGGATTACAAAGGATCAAGATTGGTATTGAATATATTTCCAAGTATAGATACAGGTACTTGTGCCCAGTCTGTGAGACAATTTAATACTGAAGCGGCGGAATTGGACAATACCATCGTTTTGTGTATTTCCAAAGATCTTCCCTTCGCACAGGCACGTTTCTGTGGAGCTGAAGGAATTGACAACGTAGAAATGCTTTCTGATTTTAGGGATGGCAATTTTGGGAAGGCTTACCATTTGGATTTCTCTGACGGACCATTACAACCCTTACACTCTAGAGCCGTGGTTGTTTTGGATGAAAAAGGTCAGGTACTTTACAATGAACAAGTTTCAGAAATCACGGAAGAACCTAATTATAAGGCGGCTTTAGAATCTTTATTGGATTAAATCCATAACCCTTTAGCTATGCCCAAGGAGTCCTTTTTAGTAAACCGTATAAAGAGTGTAGGTTTTGCATTCAAAGGAGCATTTCTATTAATACGTACCGAGGCAAGTATCAAAATTCAGGTTTTTATAGCCATCGTAATGACGGCTGCCGGTTTTTATTATGAAATTTCGAACACGGAATGGATACTTCAAATCTTTGCCATTGCCATCGTTCTTGGTATTGAAGGAATGAATACCGCCGTGGAAAAAATATCCGATTATGTTCAGCCAGAATTTGATGTTAAGATTGGGTTTATAAAGGATATATCGGCCGGTGCGGTGATGTTGGTATCCATCGCAAGTACTATTATAGGGCTAATCATTTATGTTCCCAAGATATTTTAGGTTGCCATAGGGTTTAACAAGCTTATCGTAAATTTGTAATTTAGCGTTAGAAGAAAGATATTCATGGCAAAAAAGGCAACTAAATCTAAGCCGAAAACCACAACGAAAAGGTCCGTTTTTAAATTATCAAAACAGAATAAAATTATTCTGGGTAGTTTATTGATGCTTTTTAGTATAGCCCTATTTTTCTCCTTTATTTCCTTTTATTTTAATTGGCAAGATGATCAAAGCTTGCTTTCTGAATTTAAGGACCGCAATCAAGAAGCGAAAAATCTATTGAATAAATTTGGTGCGAGTATTAGCCATTTTTTCATGTACAGGGGATTTGGCGTCGCTACCTTAATACTTCCTTTTCTCATATGTATCACCGGTATCTATTTGTTTTTAGGCTTGGAATTAAAAGCTTTGATTAAAAAATGGATTTGGGGCCTACTTTTTGTCATTTGGATTTCCGTGGCATTAGGCTTTTTTGCAATAAGTAGTCCGCTACTTGGAGGTCTTGTGGGTTATGAAATGAACGACTTTTTGCAAGATTATGGTGGAAAAATAGGCGTTCTCCTTTTATTGATTTTCGGACTTATCTTCATCTTAGTACGATTGTTCAATGTTACACCGGATCAATTGGCCGAATTTTTCAAATCAAAAAAAGAGGCCATTTCTACGGAATTTAAGGCTACGAAACAAAAGAACAAATCTTCAGAAGAAACTATTACGCCATCATCTGCTGAAAACGATGCACCGATGGTTGTAGATACGTATACACACAAAACGGAAATCCCCCACCTTGAAAAAGAAGAGGACAAAAACGATTTCGAAATCAATACGCCAGCAGAACCGGAAGAGACCTTGGCCATGGAGGTAGAAAAAGTGGTGGAAGAACCTGAAGAAACGGATATTCTAGCCAATAAATTGGTAGATGATTTTGGCGAATTCGACCCTACTTTAGAATTAGGCAATTATAAATTTCCAACCCTAGACTTATTAGATCAACACGGGGTAACCGGTGGTATTACCATAAATCAAGAAGAACTAGAGGAGAACAAGAATAAGATTGTTGAAACTCTTAAAAACTATAAAATTGGTATTGCTCAGATTAAGGCAACGATTGGGCCAACCGTAACCTTATATGAAATTGTTCCGGATGCCGGTGTGCGTATTTCGAAAATCAAGAATCTAGAAGACGATATTGCGCTATCCTTAGCCGCATTGGGTATTCGTATTATTGCCCCTATTCCTGGTAAAGGAACCATTGGTATTGAAGTCCCTAACAAAAATGCCACGATAGTTTCCATGCGTTCTGTAATTGCTTCCAAAAAATTCCAACAGGCAGAAATGGAACTACCTATAGCTTTTGGTAAAACGATAAGCAATGAAACCTTTGTAGTGGATTTGGCTAAAATGCCCCACTTATTAATGGCGGGAGCAACGGGACAGGGTAAATCCGTCGGTCTTAATGCCGTTCTAACTTCTTTACTATATAAAAAGCATCCGGCTGAGGTTAAATTTATTTTGGTCGATCCCAAAAAAGTGGAATTAACCCTATACAATAAAATTGAACGTCACTTTTTGGCAAAACTTCCAGATTCCGAAGAAGCCATTATTACGGACAATACCAAGGTTATACATACCCTAAATTCCCTTTGTATTGAAATGGATAATCGGTACGAATTATTAAAAGTTGCCATGGTTCGTAACATCAAGGAATACAATGTAAAGTTTAAGGCACGAAAACTGAATCCTAATGACGGACACAAATTCTTACCTTATATCGTTTTGGTTATTGATGAGTTTGCGGATTTAATTATGACTGCAGGAAAAGAAGTGGAAACGCCGGTAGCAAGGTTGGCACAGTTGGCAAGAGCAATTGGTATTCACTTAATTATTGCAACCCAAAGACCTTCGGTAAACGTAATTACAGGTATCATCAAGGCTAACTTTCCGGCACGTTTAGCGTTTAGGGTAACTTCCAAAATTGATTCCAGGACCATTTTAGATACTCAAGGAGCCGACCAATTAATTGGTAGAGGAGATATGTTATTTACCCAGGGTAACGATGTCACTAGGATTCAATGTGCATTCGTTGATACTCCTGAAGTAGCTAAAATTGTAGAGTATATAGGTAGTCAGAGAGCTTATCCAGAGGCTCATGAACTACCAGAGTACATTGGTGAAGATTCTGGCACGAGTGTTGATTATGATATATCGGAAAGAGATGCTAAGTTCCGAGAAGCAGCCGAGGTAATCGTTATCGCACAACAAGGTTCCGCATCCCTTATCCAAAGAAAACTAAAATTGGGGTACAATCGTGCTGGACGTATTATTGACCAACTTGAGGCTGCAGGAATCGTAGGTCCTTTTGAAGGAAGTAAAGCTCGTCAGGTACTTGTGTCAGACATGGTAGCCCTACAACTATTATTGGATAATGAAACTAATTAAAAAAGAAATGAAAAAAGTAGTATTGGTATTCGCCCTTGCATTTTCTGCGCTAATGGTAAACGCCCAAAGTTCTAATAAGTCCAAAGCACTATTGGATGAAGTATATAACAAGGTAAAAAGTTACGATAATATTTATGTCGATTTTAAATTCGATTTAAACAACGCTGAAGCAGGAATCAATCAAGAGACCAGAGGCGATGTTACCCTATCTGGAGATAAGTATATTTTCAATTATTTAGGCTCTCAACAAATTTACGATGGCAACAAAGTATACACCATTGTTCCGGAAAATGAAGAAGTTACGATTGAGGATAAATCTGATGACGAAAATGCGATGACCCCTTCCAAAATGCTAACCTTCTACAAAGAAGGTCATAATTATGAATGGGATATTCTTCAAGATGTACAAGGTACGAAAAATACAATATGTGAAATTGACCCCTATCGATTCCGACTCTGAAATTAAATCAAGATTATTAGGTATTGATATGGGAACCAAACATATCTACAAATTAATCGAGACCGGTAAAAATGGTACGAAGACCACCATTACTGTTAATTCTTTTAAAACAGATCAACCTTTGTCCAAAACCTTATTTACTTTTGATGAAGCTAAATATAAGGATGAAGGCTACTTTATCCTGAGAAATTAGATCGCTTGAGAATTCTAGACCGATATATCCTTAAAAGGTTCGTCTTTAATTTTATCAGTTCGTTTGTAATATTGATGTTCATCTTCATATTTCAAACGATCTGGCTTTTTATTGATGACCTTGCCGGTAAAGGTCTGGATGTTGTCATCATTGGCAAAGTTCCTTTTCTATTTAATACCTGATCTTACAGAAAAAGTTTTACCCTTGACCGTTTTATTGTCCTCTATTCTAACCTTTGGCTCCATAGCTGAAAACTATGAATTTGCGGCCATGAAAGCATCGGGTATATCGTTACAACGCTCTATGCTAAGCCTCATTATATTTGTAACCCTCCTTGGTGGCCTTACCTTCTTTTTTGCCAACAATGTAATTCCATTATCCCAACGTAAAATTTATAATCTAAGACGGAATATTGCGAAGGTAAAACCAGCTGCGGTAGTTTCTGAAGGAGTATTTAGCGACTTTGAAGGAATGAATATCAAAGTAGATGAGAAATATGGTGATAATGACCGATTTCTTAGGAATGTAATTATCCACATTAAATCGAAAACAAACCTAAACACTACTGTAATCAAATCTGAATCTGGGGAATTGATAAGCAGTGAGGATTCTGATGTCATTCAATTAGTTTTGCAGAATGGACATTATTATGAGGATGTAATCACCAAGGATAATAATAAAATGGAATTTCCATTTGCTCAAGCAGATTTTGATACCTACACGATGAATATCGAAATTCCGGATATCAACAATGATGAGCTCGAAGAAGAACGGGATATCAGTACCGATAAAATGAAAAACATCTCTAGGCTTTCAAAAGATATTGATTCCTTAAAAGGTGATAATTATAGGATTGTAAGGGCATTTTCTAAAAACATCGAAAGTCGGATTGGTATGTTCGTTCCATTAGATCCAAGAGATACGACACTGATTACAGAAAAAACGGCTATCGTAAAAGATTCCATCAGAAATGAAAAAATAAAGGAATCGTTGGCCAATACGGCAAAACAGGATTCCATCAAAGAAAATATATTGAGCATTTTCCCAGAATGGCAGGGTTTACAAATCTTAAGCAGTGCGAAAAATGCAACATCAAGTATATTAGGCTCGGTTAGCGGCAAAAAGGAAGAAATGCAAAAAAGATATAAAATCTATAATATGCATATTCTTTCGTTACACAATAAGTACGCTTTGGCATTCTCCTGTATCATCCTATTTTTTGTGGGGGCTCCTCTTGGTGCGATTATCAGAAAAGGTGGTCTTGGTCTACCTATGGTCATTGCCATCGTTTTATTCTTGATTTATTATTTCATTGGCGTTTTTGCAAGTAATTACGCCAAGGAAGACAATATTCATCCAATTTTAGGCGCATGGCTTTCTACGCTTATCATGTTACCTTTAGGTGTGATTTTGACCAAAAGAGCTACAGAAGATAAAGGACTAATGAGTTTTGGGGTAATTACCGATTTTTTCAAAAACCTCATAAAGAAATTTAAAAAGAAGTAAGGGAATGACCACTACAAAACTTAAAGACATTCAGTTAAATACCATTGAGGAAGCCATAGCGGATATTCGCGCTGGGAAAGTGATTATAGTCGTTGACGACGAAAACAGGGAGAATGAAGGAGACTTTTTGGCCGCAGCCGAATTAGCTACGCCAGAGACGATAAATTTCATGGCTACCCATGGTAGAGGTCTTATTTGTGCACCGCTTACAGAAAGTCGTTGTAAAGATCTTGGTTTACATATGATGGTTACTACAAATACAGACCCTTTGGAAACCGCATTTACGGTTTCTGTTGATTTAAGGGGAAGTGGGGTAACTACTGGTATTTCCGCTTCTGACCGTTGCCAAACCGTTTTAGCACTTACAGATGAAAAAACAAAGCCTCACGATTTAGCCAGACCGGGACACATTTTTCCATTGGTGGCCAAAGAAGGTGGGGTGCTACGACGAACCGGGCATACGGAAGCGGCAATAGATTTCGCAAGACTTGCTGGATTAAAGCCAGCCGGATATATTGTTGAGATCATGAACGAGGACGGTACCATGGCTCGTTTACCACAATTGGTGAAAGTTGCCAAGAAATTCGACCTGAAGATTGTTTCCATTGAAGACTTGGTTGCTTATAGAATGGAACATGACAGTCTTATTCAAAAAGTGACGGATTTTGATATCACCACTAGGTTTGGCGATTATCGATTAAGAGCTTATAAGCAAACTACCAATAACCATGTACATATTGCACTTACAAAAGGTTCTTGGGACGAAAGTGAAAAAATATTGACCAGAATCAATTCTACCCATATCAACAATGATATTTTAGGAACATTGACCCATAACCCCGACGAAAAATTGGAGGATATGTTCAATGCTATCAATAAAGAGGGAAAAGGTGCCATTGTCTTCATAAATCAGGATTCAGAATCTTTGAATTTACTTTCAAGACTTGAAGAATTAAAACAACTTCAAAAGGAAGGAAACTTTAAAGCGCCAAAAATTGAAATGGATAATCGGGATTTTGGTATCGGTGCACAGATATTACATGATCTGAACATTCATAAAATACGGCTCATGACCAATACGTCTCAGTCTAAGCGTGTAGGTATTGTGGGGTACGGTCTAGAAATCGTTGAAAATGTTTCGTACTAGCTGATTTTTGATCAGTCTACAAAATATCGGATAAAATCGTTTTCATTTTTTCGGCACGTTCCTTAACCTGATCATCTGTCCAACTTAATTTGATAAGACAGGAAATGGTTCTTCCCATCCATTCGTCAGACTTGGAAAAATCTGACTTAGCGTAATCAGGCAACTGGTTTTTAACTTCTTGTGGAAGATTACCCAACGATTTCAAATTTGAAAGGTGATTCCATTTTTTATAATAATGCCAATTATTATTGAACCAATAGAAACAAGCATCAATGCCATTTTCGGTCAGTGCTTTGTGGGCTTTCTTTGCAATCTCCGTACTTGGTAAAAAGAAATTTAAAAAGGAATAATTCTCAATTCCCCCTACAGGAATTCTTCTAAAGGTTATCCCGTTAACACTCTCGATAGATTTACGAAGTACCTCATAATTTTTTTTCTGAATGGCTATAAAATCATCCAATCTTTCTATCTGCGCACAACCTACAGCAGCGTTCAGTTCAGAAATTCTAAAATTATATCCTAAAAATGGATGGGATTCCGCTCCCCTATCCTTTCCAACATGGTCATGCCCATGATCGGAATAATGATCGGCATTTTTAATATAATCTTCGTTATCCGTAATAATTCCGCCCCCTTCACCGCAGGTTATCGTTTTTACATAATCGAATGAAAAACAACCTAAATCCCCATAACTTCCTAAAGGTTTACCTTCAAAACTTCCTCCAATAGCCTGACAGGCATCTTCTAGTAAAAGAAGGTTATACTTTGTGCAGATTTCTTTTAGCGCTTTTAAATCGGCCATAGATCCACACATATGAACCGGCATGACTACTTTTGTTTTTTTTGTAATTGCCTTTTCAACTTCTTTAGGGTCCAGTGTTAGGGTATCGTCAATATCCACCAAAATAGGAATGGCGCCAATCGCTAAAATAGATTCAAAACTGGCTACGAAAGTAAAGGTTGGCATAATTACCTCATCGCCCGCACCAACCCCCGCACTTACCAAGGCAACGGTAAGAGCTGCGGTACCACTACTTACTAATTGCGCATATTTGGTTCCCATTCTATGCGCTAGCGCTTTTTCAAGTTCCAAAGCTTTCCATTGTCCGTTACGCATGCCGTCAAAACCATACCGCATTAATACACCGGTATCCAACACTTCTTGTACTTGACTTTTTTCCTTCTCCCCGAACAATTCAAATCCTGGCATTCAATTCCTTTTTAATAGTTACACAAATCTTGTTCAAATTATTGGTAAAACCAAAGTTTTATGGCTAGTATAACAACCATTATAATC
Organism: uncultured Flavobacteriaceae bacterium; assembly: GCA_963842105.1. GTDB lineage: Bacteria > Bacteroidota > Bacteroidia > Flavobacteriales > Flavobacteriaceae > Maribacter. The sequence continues at coordinate 6,793 of CAWJFH010000024.1, read as the reverse complement.
AAGAATGTTTTAATAAATCCGTCTCCCTTATTAACAGAAACCCTACTCGCTACCCATGCTCCACTCCCATTTCCAATGGCCAGAATTAAACCAATCTTCCAATTCACTTGATCATTTAAAGCAAAAACTAAAAGCGCCGATAGCATATACATAAAAACGACCGCAACCTTGGTAGCATTCGAACGAACGAGAGACATTCTATTTACATAATGTAGAAAAAGCATCATGATAAAACCAAGGCCGGCATTGATAAAACCACCATAAATCCCAAAGAAGAAAAATGCCAGTATTCCGAAAACTAAATATTTACCCGTTAACCGTTCTTGCACTTCTTTTACCCCTATTTTAGGCGCGAATACAATAATAGCCACGACACAAATCATAACAATCGATAAAATACGATTGAAAACTGCACCGCTAATATCTACCGCCAAATACGCCCCAAGTATAGCACCAAAAAATGCTGAAATACCTAGATAAATATTAAAAGGAAAAGTACTTACCCCTTTACTTTTAAAACCGGCAGTAGCAATGGCCGTCTGAAATACGATGGCAACCCTATTGGTACCGTTCGCCAAAGTTGACGGTAAACCTAAAAAAATTAGAATAGGTAAGGAAAGTAAAGATCCACCGCCAGCTACCGTATTAATAAACCCAACGATAAAACCAACAATAATCAATAAAGGATAGGCATACCATTCTTCCATAACACAAAGGTAAAGCCTTAAAAAATAATCAAATGGATAAACGCTTTCAATTAAAATAAACTCCAGAAACTTCTGGTACTACCTACTACTGTGTTTATAATTATTAATTATTTATGGAATTACAGCACATATATGATCCATTAAAAACCGTAATTTGAAATCTTTGTGATTTATTTGAAGTACTTCAGATAAAGACAGTTAAAACAAACTACTCAAATCTTAAATTAAAGAACGAATGAAGATTGCCATTTTATCGCAAAATCCCAATTTATATTCCACAAAGCGTCTTGTCGAAGCTGGTCATGCAAAAGGCCATGATATGCACATTATCGACCACTCTAAATGTGACTTGATTATTGAAAAGAAAAAACCCGGACTCATTTATCAAGGAAAGGAAATAGAAGGTTTTGATGGTGTAATTCCGCGAATTGGTGCATCCATTACATTTTACGGCACAGCTGTCGTACGTCAATTTGAGATGATGAAAGTTTTTAGCTCGGTAGAATCTCAGGCATTAGTAAGGTCCCGAGACAAATTGAGAAGTCTACAGATACTTTCCAGAGCGGGCTTAGGTTTACCAAAAACTATTTTCAGCAACTACTCCAAAAACGTTGGTGCTATCATCGATAAAGCAGGTGGAGCGCCAGTTGTCATTAAACTTTTAGAAGGCACGCAAGGATTAGGCGTTGTTTTAGCCGATAACCGTAATTCTGCCGAATCCATTTTAGAGGCGTTCAACGGACTCCAAGCAAGAGTCATCGTTCAAGAGTTCATCAAAGAAGCAAAAGGAGCGGATATAAGGGCTTTTGTTATTGACGGAGTCGTTGTGGGTTCCATGAAAAGACAGGGAAAAGAGGGGGAATTTAGATCTAATTTACACCGTGGGGGTTCTGCAGAAATCATAGAACTTACCGACGAAGAAGAGAATGCGGCTATAAAAGCGGCAAAATGTCTTGGACTAGGCGTTGCCGGCGTAGATATGCTTCAGTCCGCAAGAGGTCCTTTGATATTAGAGGTGAACTCATCTCCAGGATTAGAGGGAATCGAAGCGGCCACAGGAAAAAATATAGCGGGTAAAATTATAAAGTACGTAGAAAGAAATGCCGAATAAAAAGTTTGAAATATTAGGCCATACCATCGATAAAGGAAAAGGCGCACAATTGAATTTAGACATTGCTAAATTACACACTCGAACTAAAATTGAAGTTCCAGTGATTGTGCAACGGGGCAAAAAGGAAGGTCCCACCCTTTTGATTACTGGAGGAATTCACGGAAATGAAATCAACGGGGTCGAAATTGTAAGACAATTGGTCTCTAAAAAGTACAATAAGCCAGACCGCGGAACGGTAATTTGTATTCCTGTGGTGAACATTTTTGGTTTCTTGAATCAAACCAGACAGTTTCCAGATGGTCGGGATTTAAACAGGGTATTTCCAGGCACATTACGAGGATCCTTGGCCAGTAGGTTCGCCTATCACCTTGTAAAGGATATTACCCCAATAGTTGACTATTGTATTGATTACCACACTGGCGGGGATAGTCGCTTTAACGCTCCCCAAATCAGGATAGATAAAGATGATGAGGACGGTCTAGAATTGGCTAAAGTTTTTGGAGCGGAGTTTATTGTAAAATCCGCTGGAAGAGAAAAATCCTTTAGAGAAACCCTACATCATTTAGATAAAAAGGTATTGCTGTATGAAGGCGGCAAATCCCTACATATTGATGAGGAAATAACGAATACGGGAATAACCGGTGCAATGAGGATAATGCAACACTTAGGAATGCGCAATTTTGATAAGGAACTTGCCATAATTCCTATTAAAAAAATCAATCCAAAATTAGTCAACAGTTCTAAATGGTTAAGAGCGAAACATTCTGGCATGTTTCATCCTCTAGTAAAAGTGGGCCAGGAAATTAAAAAAGGAAATATCCTTGGTAGTATTTCAGGGCCGTTTGGTTATTTTGAACGTAAAATAAAAGCAAGAGATTCCGGATTTATACTTTGTATCAATGAATCGCCCATTGTTAATCAAGGAGATGCTATATTTCATGTTGCCATAGACTACAAATAAAAAAAACCTGTAACTATGTTACAGGTTTCTGCGGAGAAAGAGGGATTCGAACCCCCGGAGGTGTGACCCTCAACAGTTTTCAAGACTGCCGCATTCGACCACTCTGCCATTTCTCCAAGTGTATCATCAGGTATTTCCTGAATGCGGGTGCAAATATAGAAAGCTTTTCTTAGCTAATAAAGTCTTTTTTAGGATTTATTTTCTTAATCCCTATTTCTGCTATTGTCAATTTTCTAATCTTACACCTAAATCCCTAATTTCATTAACTTTGAACAATGCAGCAACCCCTTGTTAGTATCCTAATTCCATTTAAAAATGTAAGTGAATATTTGGAGGAATGTCTTGAATCTATCCGAAATCAAGAATATGAAAATTGGGAAGTAATTGCAGTGAATGACCATTCAACTGATATCAGTAATGAAATTGCTAAAGGATTTCAAAATAAGGATGACCGATTCAAAATATTTCAAAACATTGGAAATGGAATTATAGAAGCACTACGCCTCGCCTATTCCAATAGTAAAGGAAACCTAATTTCTAGAATGGATGCCGATGATTATATGGCTAAACATCGGATTTCCGTCATGGTACATTCGCTTCTTAAAAACGGTGAAGGTTCTTTGGCAGTGGGACAGGTTAAATATTTCTCAGAAAAAGGGATAAATAATGGATATCAGAGATATGAAGAATGGCTAAATCAGCTCACGGCAATAGGAACCAATTTCAAAGAAATTTATAAAGAATGTGTAATACCTTCCCCTTGCTGGATGGTTTACCGGTCAGATTTTGAAGCCTGTGATGCTTTCGCTCCCAATAGATATCCTGAGGATTATGACTTGGCTTTCAGGTTTTATCAAAAAGGTCTAAAATGCATACCCTGTTCAGAAACGTTACATTTTTGGAGAGACTACCAAACAAGAACATCCAGAACAAATGAGCATTATGCCCATAACTATTTTCTAAGCATAAAACTTCATTACTTACTTAAATTAGAATATAGTTTACCGCAAACTTTGGTCATTTGGGGAGCTGGTAAAAAAGGCAAGGAAATCGCTAGGTTGCTTAAGGAACAAGAAGTTCCATTTATTTGGGTCTGTAATAATATTAAAAAGATAGGTAAGGATATTTACGGTTCCGTTTTAAAACATTATACCTATATTGAAGAGTTAGAAAATTTTAAGGTCATTATTACTGTAGCCAATCTAAAGGAACAAGCTTTCATCAAAGACTATTTTAAAAATACAAACCTTAAAAAAGCAAAGGATTATTTTATCTTTTGTTAAGTTGGAAACCTTACCTGCCAAAGAAGAAAGAATACAATTTAAAATAGTTGCTAGCCACTTCTAAATTCAAAATAATTATCTTTGACCTAAGCAAAAACAGGAATGCAATTTAAATATCCAGAAATTCTTTGGGGTCTTTTTCTACTTCTCATTCCAATTATTATCCATCTTTTTCAATTACGCCGTTTTAAGAAAACTCCGTTTACAAACGTTAAGTTTTTAAAAGAGGTAGTATCTGAATCACGTAGGAGCAGTTCTCTTAAAAAATGGTTATTACTATTTACGAGAATGTGCATGTTTGCGGCGTTAGTAGTGGCATTTGCGCAACCATTTTTTGCAAATGATTCAGCTTTACAAAAGAAAGAAACTGTCTTCTACCTAGATGATTCCTTCAGTATGGGATTAGAGGACAATAGCTCTACCCTATTCCAAAATATAGTGCAAGAGTTTATCCAAAAGATTCCTAAAGACCAAACATTCAGTTTATTTACAAACAAACAATCATTTCAAAAAGTTGAAATAGAGGATATTCAAAATAGTATATTGAACCTTCCGCTAACCTCCCAACAATTAGAACTACCACAAATACAATTAAAAGGTAATACCTATTTCTCCGATGAAAATGGAGTTCAAAAGAATTTAGTCCTTATTTCTGATTTTCAACAACGAATGGGAGAATTGACGAAAGACACCACTGCTACAGGAATTTTACATATGGTAAAAACCAATGTTGCTCAATTCCAAAATAGCAGCATTGATTCTGTATATGTTTTAAATAAAACTGCTGAAAACGTAGAAGTCGTAGCACTTTTATCAACCAATACGCCTATAGAAAGTATTCCAGTATCCCTGTTTAACGGGAATCAGTTAATCGCCAAAACTTCGGCAAAATTCAATTCCGGTTTAAAGGCCGAAGTGACTTTCACCATTAATACCAACGCGCCAATTCTAGGCAAATTTCGTATTGAAGACCAAGGATTGACTTACGACAATGAATTTTATTTCAATATCGACACCAAGGCCAAAATAAAGGTCATGTCCATTGGTAAAAATAATCAGGATTTTTTGAGTCGTATTTATACCGACGATGAATTTCAGTATGAAAACACCTCGTTGGAACAGTTGAATTATGGTGCATTGGATAATATGAACTTAGTGATTCTCAATGAGCTGGAGAAGCTTCCAACTGCCTTGGTAACCGCCTTAAGCACCTTGATAAGAAATGGTGGAAATCTAATTTTAATTCCCGCACTCAATGCTAATCTGGAGTCATACAATGTTTTAATTTCAAACTACGGCAATTCTCAATTTCTGAAAAAAAACACGCAGGAGATTCCAATTTCAAATGTGAATGAACAACACCCAATTTTCAAAAACGTTTTTGAAACCAAAGTGGCAAATTTTCAATTCCCTACCGTAAAGGAATACTACACCATACAATCAAATTTAGGAGATGCACTTAGATTGCAAAATACAGCTCCATTTTTATCGGGAGAAGACCAAGTCTTTATATTTTCCGCCCCGTTAAATCCATCAAACTCAAACTTCATTAACTCCCCTTTGATCGTACCTACATTCTATACCATTGGCACAGGTAGCATAAAACTTCCTCCGCTATTTACCCAATTAGGTAAAGTTACAGAAGTAGAAGTTCCTGTTTCGTTAAGTCAGGATGACATTATACGTATTACTAAAGACACCGAAGAATTTATTCCGCAACAACGCGTTTTACCCAAAAAAGTAAGCCTAACCTTTGAGGAAAATCCCAGAGAGGATGGTATTTACACTATCATTCATGAAAACGATAGCTTAAGGAATATTAGCTTTAATTACAATCGGAAAGAAAGTGAACTGACCTATATAAACCTTCCGGACACTAATTTGAATTCCTCATTGACCAATTTTTTTCAGGAATATGAAAAGAACAATGCTATAAATGAGTTTTGGAAATGGTTTGCTATTTTAGCATTGGTGTTTGTTTTTATCGAAACGGTACTTCAAAGATTCTTAAAATAACACTATAATGAATAAGTTATAATCCAGATGAATATACTCTTAAAATCGGTCATCATCGTTAATGAGTCCACACCTGATATTCACTTAAAAAAAAGGGATATTCTCATTAAAAACGGTATAATAGAAGCTATTGGAACTTCTTTAGAGGCACCTTCCAAGGTAAATGTCATTGAGAAGAAAAATCTACATGTTTCGCTGGGTTGGTTTGATTCTGGAGTGTCATTTGGCGAACCTGGCTATGAGGAACGTGAAACCATAGCCAATGGTTTATTAACCGCAGCTAAAAGTGGATTTACAGACATCATTTTAAATACAAGTAGTAATCCCACACCAGATTCATCTTCAGACATCATTTTTTTAAAAAATGCGGCCAAAGAAGCATTAACGAATTTACATCCCTTGGGTAATTTAACGGTAAAAGGAGATGGGGATGCACTTGCGGAGCTGTTCGATATGCAAAATGCCGGAGCGGTTGGTTTCTATGATTTTAAATCTCCCCTTAAAAATGCGAACCTTTTAAAAATAGCATTGCAATATGCCCAGAATTTTGACGGACTTATTTTTTCTTTTCCGATGGATAAAAGTATCTCTGGAAAGGGAATCGTAAATGAAGGAGTAACCAGTACAAGGCTTGGTTTAAAAGGAATTCCCGCTATGGCCGAAGAATTGCAAATTGCAAGAGATCTGTTTCTTCTTGAATATACAGGTGGAAAAC
>CAWJFH010000023.1:0-16531 GCA_963842105.1 uncultured Flavobacteriaceae bacterium | reverse complement strand
TTTAACTCAAAAAAATAAATTAATGCTAATTCTTTAGAAATTATACGTAAGATTTTACTTATTTTTATTAGAGTAAAAATAATAGATGTCGATCATTTTATAAAGGACCATTAAAAGTGATTATTTATGTTAAAGAAGATTCTAATCATTTTTGGTTTACTCTATATTCCTATTCTCCTTTTATCGCTCTATTTGGTCTATCAACAGAAGAATGAGCAATTTCAAACGTATAGCTTTGCTCAAAATAAGGATGCCCTAAAAAAGAGCCAAAATTTTGTCAATCATTGCAATTCACTGATCCAAGACGTCTTCTATTGGTCACAGATTAATTATCCAAAAGAATTTGAGCCTTTAGGAAAAGACAGCTTATTTGTCAAACCCTATTTTCAGATAATTAATGGCATTACAGGTTATGATCAATTTAGATTTCTAAATCTGGATGGGCAAGAAATATTCCGTGGAGAACGAAAAGACAATCAAAAATTAGAAATAGCTCCATTACAAGAAAAGAAAGAACGGCAATATGTTGTTGATGGTCTACAATTAAAACCTGGCCAAGTATACTTGTCCCCAATTGAACTTAACCAAGAAAATGGAGAAATAGAAATTCCGTATAAGCCCGTAATGAGAGCTGTTGCACCTATTCATGATGTTGATCATCATCAAATAGGTATCGTGGTTATAAATTTTAAGATGAAAGGAGTGCTTGATGACCTAAAATATAAAGTAGTAGATAACAACATTACTCTATTGGATTCTAAAAACAAAATTATAACCTCCACCCTTTACGATAAAGTTGCTCCCTTTTCTATAGGTGGAGAAAACAAAGGTCTTAAAAACGAAATTTATCCGCACGATTTAAGCATAAACCAAGATACTACCGTCTTTTATAAAGAGAGCATTTGGACCTTAAAAAAAATTGACTTTAATCACTTAATTTATAAAGAAGATGCGGAAACGGAAGAGTATATACAAGTGATTTCACCAACAAATTGGAAATTACTGATGCAGACTCCTAAGGAGCTACTCGATACCATCTTACATACTTTTTACCAGAGTCTAGTCAGCTTTAATATTATAGCAGTGATGGCACTATTAACCGTATCCTATTTTTTTCAAAGGAGTAGAATACAAAAGGAAAAACACTACAATGAGATTGAAATTAAAAATTTATTGCTGTCCAAACGGAGAAATGAATTACAACAAACCAATGATCACATATTAGAAATAAATAACCGTCTAGAAACACGTAATAAACAGTTGAGTGAATTCAACTACCTAGTGTCCCATAACTTAAGAGCTCCCGTCACAAGTATATCTATCATAGTAGATATGATGAAAAAAGAAGGGGAACTATTAAAATCAAACCAGTTATTACCTAAACTAGACTTGATAACCACCAGTTTAATAGATTTTACAAAAGATATAGGGGATTATGCTTCGCTTTTAGATGAAAAGAACATTAAAGTGGAAAAGGTAAATTTAGAAAAACTCATTGAACAAGTCAAAAGTGAATTTTCAGAAACCCTTCTAGATTCTACAGATTTTGAAGTGATGACGAACTTGGAGGGGTGGACACATGTAACATTCTCGAAATTTTATCTACATAGTATTATACAAAACCTTTTGTCCAATGCCATTAAGTACAGAAGGGGGGACGTTAAATCTTTTATTCATTTTGAAACCATAATGGAAAACGATGAAAAAGTGTTGCTGGTCAATGACAATGGTCTTGGTATCAATTTAGAAAGACATGGTGAAAATGTTTTTAAACTGTACAAACGCTTTCATAGAAATATCTCCGGTAAAGGAATTGGTCTGTTTTTGGTTAAATCGCAATTAGAGGCCCTTAATGCTAATATAACTGTGGAGAGTGAACAAAAAATAGGAACAAAATTTAAAATAAATTTTAAGGAATTATGAAAAGATCTAATATTTTATTGGTTGATGATGACCAAGTTTATCTTTATTTAATGAATAGGGTCATTAAAGGGTTAACGGATGAGTTGGAAGTAAACTCATTTACAGATGGTGAACAAGCCGTGCAATTTCTGTCACTATGTTCACAAGAAAATATTAAACTACCAGAAGTTATTTTCTTGGATATTAACATGCCGTTTTTAGATGGTTGGGGGTTTTTGGCAGAATTTAAAAAACTAAAGCCAAAAATTAACGATAAGGTAAATATCTATATGGTGAGTTCCTCCAATAGAGAACAGGATATGAAAAGGGCAGCGGAGTTTGAGGAATTAACGGGTTATGTTGTCAAACCCTTAGAAGAGGATAAATTAGTTGAAATATTTACGAAAGTCTATGAACAGAACTGGTAGTAAAAGGTATAGCGTTGAATTGCAGCCCTTAGGAATGCGTATCATTTAACCCCAACCAAATATTCAAGATTTATTACGCACTAGATTGAATGCTATGGACGTACTATTTTTAAAGATTATAATTCATTGTAGCCCTAAAGAACAAAGTGAATTAAGAACTTAAAATAGCTTTCAAAATCACCTATTTATATAGTAGGCATCGTTCGGAATACTTTTGAAAATGAGCTATTTAGACCAAGTTGAGACGTCTCATCAATTCTGGTCTACTGGACCGACTTATAGGAATAACGTTCTTTTCAATCAAAACGCTATTATCCTCAATATCAATTATTTTGGTAAAATTAATGATGTACGAACGATGAATCTGAAGAAAAATAGTTTCCGGTAATTTCTCCTTTATTTTCTTGAGGGTAGTATGAACCCGATATTTTTTAGTTTCCGTAGTGATGTCAATATAATCCCCTTGTGCCATAATCAATAAAATTTCGTCAAATTTTAATTTGATAAGTCTTCGGTCAATATTGATATAAAGTTCTTGATTTAAACCCGTTGGATTAGCCATACTTTCTTTTTGGACACCACTCTCTTTAACGTTCTTGATTTTTTGTATCGCCTTCTCAAAACGCTGTAAATTTATCGGCTTAACTAAATAATCGACTATAGATGCATACTCATAAGCTTCTATAGCATAATCGGTGTCAGAGGTGGTCAATACAATTTGTGGTGGATTTTTAAGAGTTTGAACAAAATCAATACCGGTAAACCCTGGCATATGAATATCTAAAAAAACGACATCTATGGTTTGTTGGTTCAAAAATTTTATAGCGTCAATAGCATTATCGAATTCTTCAATGACGTCCAATTCCGGAATTTGCGAGCAGAGGTGGTTTACAACAGCTCTTGCAGTAGTTTCGTCATCTATAATTATACAGGTCATAGCTAAATAGTTTTTAAGTAAGAATCCACAACATCTAAAGCTACTATAAATTCTTGATCGTTGCCAAAGTCTTTATTTTTCAATTCCAATTCATAGGTGACTGCCAAACCGTAGGCATTATGCATGCTTAAAATATTGAATTTGTGTTTAAGCTTATGTACTATTTGTACCGCAGCGGCAAAATCCTTTTGCTGAACAGCCTCAACATATGTTGCATACTCTCCAGGAAACTCCTCCTTTAAAATGGTGATGAACTTTTCTTGAAAAACGGCATCGTCTCCAGATAGTTCCTTTATATATGAAATGTTTGGTTCATGTTTCATAATTCTTTTTTTAGGGATAAAAAGAAGGTACTGCCCTCGCCCTCTTTGGATGAAAGACTAAGGTCACCATGGTATAGGTTCGCTATTTTTTTTGAAATGGCAAGACCAACGCCTGCGGCAGTAGTATTATTCTCTAACTTTTTAAAAATCTCAAAAATACTTTTATGATACCGATCAGCTATACCTATACCATTATCTGCAACTGAAAATTTCCAATAGATATCGTCCTCTTCATAACCTACGTACACCAGACCTTCTTCATTATTCTTTACCGCAGTTATTGCATTCTTAATAAGATGGCGAAATAACTTCTCTATCCATATTTTCTCGATAGTTATGGTAGGCAAAGTTGCTGACCAATTTAGGGTGACATTCTCAGGAATAACAATATCATCTTTAACTTCAATAATCAATTCCTCAATAGAAACCTCACTTTTATGTTCAGGTGCGGCCCCAATGGTGGCATGATCCAAAACACCACTAATAAGTTGCTCCATTTTAGAAAGATTTTGGGTTACTAAAACACAGTTCTTTTTACTTTCAAACGAAAATCCTTCCTTTTCCTCTTCTAGAATCCAACTCATTAACGTGTTGATATTTCTTAAGGGAGACTTTAAATCATGTGAAAAAATCTGAATATAATTACTCAAGGATTCATTCCTTGCTTCTAAATCTTTTAGTAAATCTGTCTTTTCTTTATTAATTCTTGAAATCTCGATGGCCAATTTTTTTATCTGGTGGGCCAATTTTTCTACTTTAGAATTTTGTAGATTTTCAACATCCTGCTCTGGATCGTTACCTAAGTTCAAATTAAGGCTGACCAAAGCTTCGCTTAAGGATTGCAAAACCAGTTTTTGCCTTTCGGCTTCATTGAACAACTCTTTATTAGCTTCGGATAATTCTTTTGAACTTATGGTAGTTGCCCTTTGGAGCATGGTGAGTTTATCATCAAAATCCTCATAGGATTGATCCACTGAATTAAAAAAATCCTGTAGTTCAGGATCATCCTTAAACCGCTCCGGTAACTTTTTCCTTAATTGTCTGTATAGTAAAGAATGCATTATTCGCTAATTAAGGTTAAGGTCATGGTCTGGTTGTGCAATCTACAGGATTCTTGACCAGAAAATGGCGCCATTTCCCCGTAAGAATAGAACCCTGTAACTACAGCGTCTTCTCCAATAACGGAAACTACTTCTTCTATCTCTTCTTCGGTTCGTTGCCCCATGACCAGCTTCCTGCCTACGCAGCTGATTAAGATGGCCAATTCCGGTTTATGAACACGTTTTTCCATGGCCAATTTAGCCGCCATAGAAGCTCCCTCGGCAATATCATCGACGGTCGACATCATCAACTGCACTATAGAACCTTCTGGTATATCACCTGCGAGCACCATTGTATTCTTCTCGTCATTAATATTCAATATGGTACGTACGATAGCTTGTTGGTCATCTACGCAGACATTAAGGGGATAGAGTAAAGCCGATTTTGGCAAGTCCTTTGACTTTTCTCCCAAATACTCCTTGTAGAGTTCTAAGGCAGGCTTACCATCCATTTCAAATAATATATTCCCTTTTGATTTAGTAACGCTTCGTTCCGGTCCAAAAGTGGACCAGCCACCAAAACTAGCACTACTGATTTCTAAGGAATTACCATAAAAACCAATAGCCACCACTTCCCCTTCCTTTGGTTGTTCATTATAGGAACAAAGTGTTTTTTGAAACCGAACCCCATCTCCACAAAGCCCACCAGAAATATTAACGTTTTGATTATCACTGTTAAATCCTGAAATCAGGGAACTACCATTGATAAAACTACCTTCAGAAACAAGGAAAATATTCTTCAAATTTTCCTTAGAAAATTCACTAAGAAGTGATTTACCCAATTCAAAATCGTTGTTTTCAAAATCCGCTACATTCTTTCTTTTAACCAAAAATCGAGCTTTTTCAAACTCAATTGCAGTAATGGTCAAAGTATTATCCAAAACATTGGATCCTATAATTTCACCAGAAGTACTACCAAATACAAAATGACCATTTGGATAAATAATTTTCACCTCGTCAAGCAAGCCCTCCTCTTCTAAAAAGAAACGGTCACCAAAAACTAGAACCAAAGGATTCTTCAACAGAATCCTTTCATTTTCAAAAACAAATGGCTCGTTAGCGGTTTTTATAGCTTGCTCTATTTTCATCTCTTGTAATTTTAAGCTACTCCCTGCTTTTTAATGGTGAAATGAAATTGTGTTCCGTTACCTACTTCACTTTCTACCCATACGACACCGTCGTAACGATCTACTATTTTTTTAACTATTGATAATCCAATACCCGTAGATCGCTCATTATTACCCACGGATTGAAAAATTTCAAATATTTTCTTATAGTGCTTTTCTGGTATCCCAATTCCATTATCAGAAATGGTAAATTGCCATTGGTCAATATCCTCTTTAAACAATACTTCTACTAAGCCTTTTTCTTTCTCAATATGAACAACGGCATTTGAAAGTATATTCTGAAACAATTGATGCATTTTAGTTTGATCGGCGACTATATTCGGTAACTTTTGAGGAACCGATAATTGAACGTGATCCGGAATATAAATGGTTTCCTTAATATTATCAATGACGGTATTTAAATCTACTATCGTATTATCCAGGTTCGAACTATTGGCGGTGGAATATTCCAAAATACCACTGATTAATTTATCCATAGAGGCAACCTTTTCTTGCATCATTTGCAAATGTTGATTTCCTGTTTCATCCAAAACATCCTTATAATCTTCATGTAACCAAGTAGATAATGCACTGATACTTCGTAAGGGTGATTTAAGGTCATGCGAAACAATATGGGCATACTCTTGTAATCCTTGATTACTATTTTCCAATTCTTTTAACAATTGTTCTTTTTGCAACTCAAGAACCTTTTGTTTTGTTATATCCAGGTGTATTCCAATAGAACCGATAACTTTATTATGTTTATCAACCCTTGGCGCACCACTTATTAGCCAATGTTTTACTTCCCCTGATTTATCTAAAATTTGTACTTCATAAGAATCCGACTCCCCATTTATTCGCTTTTCCTCTTTGGACTTAATAATCTCTCTCTCCTTAACCCTAAGAACATCTGCAGCTTTGTTACCTAAAAGTTCATCTTCAGTGAAACCGCTCATTGCACAGAAACTTTGATTCACCAATTGAATAATATCATCATTATCAACCTCTAAAAGCCCAAGGTTCATATTAGCGATAATACTACCGTATTTCTCTCGTTCTGCACTTAATGTTGCCTCGTAATTCTTTTTAAGCGTAACATCTTGATAAGACCATAGGTGACCCTTATAAATTCCTTCATTAAAAATGGGAATATAATCCCTTTCCAAAACTCTACCGTCTACCATTTCCAATTCGTCTGACAAAACTGATTTTCTTGTTCGTCAATATCATATCAATCCTTTGAACAAAACTCTCCGGGTCTTTAAACATAGATTTGGACTGCTCCGCAGATGAGGTGCAATCTGCTCCTACCATTTGGTCTGGAGTAGCAGGTATTTGAAAAAGATCACAGAACATTTGATTGGTCAACTGTATTTTCCTGTTTTCATCTTCTAACAAAACTCCCATCTGCAGATTTAAAATAAGGGTAGAAAGTCTATTCTCAGAAGCCTTCAATCGCTTTTCGGCCTCCATCTCCTTTCTAATATCCTCCACAATGGCAACTTGATAATCCTCAATACCATCTATATTTCTTACCGCACTTACTAATAACCTAGCAAATAGAACACTACCATCTTTGCGCAAATATCTTTTGACAACGGTAAAATTGTCAATGTCACCACTTTTCATCTTTGAAACATAGCCTTCCGTAATCGTTTTATCTTCTGGAACCGTTATATCTCTTAAACATAATTTTTTTAATTCATTTTCTTCGTAACCTACCAAATTACTGAAAGCAGTGTTAACCTTAATAAATTTATCATTAGAAACCAATATCACCCCTAATGGTGAATTTTCAACGATAATATCCAATTGCCGCCTTTGTTCTGATAGCAATTGTTTTATTTCCATCTCTTTGGTAATATCCCTTACAATTCCTTGGGCAGCAATAGGTTTTCGCTCGCTATCATAAATAAGACTACTATTAATTTCGATCCACTTGATTGTTTGATCCTTTACTCTAATCTTGGCCCTATAATTTTTGAGCGTACCGACTTGTAAAAGAGATTTCATAGATTCTACGGTATACTCCATAAAATCTTCATGGACCAATTGACTTAAATTCAAGGTCTCTTTCGTATGGTCATAACCTAAAAAGTCTTTTGCCGAAGTATTCATGTTGACGACATTGAAATTCATGTCCATCACCACATACGGATCAATGATGTTGATAAAAACACCATCTAATTCAGAAGTCTTTTCGGTCACTAAATTTTCTAACTTCGCATTAGCCTCTTTCAAATGATGTGAAACATCATAGAGTTCCTTAGACTTTTTCTCTAGGATTTGCTCAGCTGCAAACCTTGCCCTTTTTTGGCGTACCAAGGCACGCTTTAATAATTCAATTTCTTTTTCAGGATTATCCATTTTGGACAATGTCAAATTTAACTTCAGTACCGTCCTGTTTTATTAGTTCGAAACTAATTTTTGCAGATTTATTGAATTGCTCAAAACACTTTTCCATTAAACCGTGGGCCAAACGATAAAGCCCTCTAGATGATTTATAAATCATGGAAATTGAAGTATCCGTTTTTTCCAAAATAGTAAAGCTTGGAAGCTCCGCATCTGGGTACAATTTTTTAACATGTACATGAATATGATCTTCTATAGAGTACAAAAGATTCATTGGAGATAGGTAGCTAGCTACCACTTCTGGATGTGCTTTGGCAAGACTGGTAAAAAGAAAATGGCCAAATGTATATATAAGATCATCAACAGGAATTTTAGTCTTTTGATGAAGTGCGGTAATCAAGGTTACCATTTCATTAAAATCATAAGTTCCTACAGAAGTATAAATACCTTCAGAAGCTAAATTTGAGTTTTCAATAATAGTATCTACGGTTTCAAGGCCAAAAGCCCCTTCAACCATTTCTAAAAATTCAGTAAATACGATGCCTTTCATTTGTTTAAATCTACTTCAACAAACGTAAGAATAATAAGACAATTATAAAATTATTGTTGTGAAAGCATCATATTGACTAGCCTTTAACCAACTGGTTTACTTCCCAATAGTCCATTACTTTCTTCATTTTAGATTCGTAATCCTCATATTTTAAAGGCTTTATAACATACCCCGCAATTCCAGCTTCATAACATTTTAATAAATCCGCCCTATTTTCAGATGTTGTCAAAATAATTGTAGGTAAATATTTTAATTGGTCATCATTCTTTAAAATAGCTAGAAATTCTATTCCGTTCATTCTAGGCATATTTAAATCTAAAAGAATGATATCGGGTAATTTTTGACCAGATTTAAGAATCTCTAGTGCATCTTCACCATTCTTAGCCTCCACTATATTATGCTTTAATCCAAGCTTTGAAACTGTTCTTTGCAATTTCATTACCTCAATTTGATCATCTTCTATAAGTAATATATCCATAACACTAATTTTATAATACGAATATCTTGATTTTCAGCACAACAGTATAACTTAGTGTAGATGAATGGCAAATAGGTGTAGACGAATGGTTGAATGGTGTCGATAAAGTTTTTAAGAATTTTCTCTAAAATGTTCGTTCCGGAGAGAAAGCATCGATCACCATGCTTGTCTTTTTTCCTTCAACGATTTCTGAAACCAACTTACCGGTAGCGGGACCTAAACTCCAGCCCATCATGGCATGGCCTGTTGCAATGGTTAGATTATTAAACGATTTGGATTTTCCAATGTAGGGAAGGCCGTCTGGAGAAACAGGTCGTAAACCGGTTTTGGCACTTGCTATTTCCTCATTTTTGATTTCCAGTTCAGGATAAAAGGATTTTGCACCATTGGCAATCGCCAAAACCCTTTCTTTTCTTACAATATCATTATTACCAGAAAACTCCATAGTACCCGCAAAACGGGTAAAACCTTTCATAGGGGTTACTGCCATTTTGGCCTCCATCAATATGGCCGGAATCGTAATTCCTGTATCCCGTTCCACATTGATACGGTATCCTTTTCCTCCTTGTAAGGATAGCTTAAGGTTTAATTTTTTCGAAAGTTCTCCACTCCATGAACCCGCCGCTAAAACTACCTCATCTGGCTCGTAACTATTTTGATTGGTCAAAACGGACTTAATCTTTGAACCAACGGTTTTAATATCTATAACTTCTTCTTGTGTTCGGACAATTACCCCTTTACTTTTAAGATAATTCAACAGCTTGGGCATAAACTCTGTGGGCGTGGTATGCCCGTCGCATTCATAATGGATGGCACCTTCTGCATCAATTTTCACATTAGGTTCCATCTCTTGTAATTCTGTTTTATTCAATTCTGAAACTTCTAGACCCAAAAAACTGGCCCTATCCGCTACTTCCTTTTCATGTAAATAACTGGCTTCCGTTTTATAGAGCATCAAAAGGCCTTTTCGTTCCAAATGAAAATCGCCTAAATCCCCAGACTTCTTAATATCTGAAAACAATTCCCTGCTTATTAAATTAATCTCCTTGATTACCGGAATCGCTTTTTCCACTTTGGCCTTGGTCGAAGATTTATGGAAATACCAAGACCATTTTAAAAAATCCATATCCAACCTTGGTTTCATATAAAAAGGACTGGCAGAATTGAACATCATTTTTATTCCTTGGGCAATCATACCGGGGGAGGCCAATGGGATAATGTGGCTAGGCGTTATATAACCCGCGTTTACAAAAGAGGCTCCAGATGTAATATCCCCTTTATCAATAACCGTCACTTGATGACCTTGCTTATTCAAATAATAAGCGGAACATAATCCAACAATACCACCTCCAATAATTACAATGTCCTTCGCCATGTCTCTATCCCTTTATAAGTTCACGTTTACGCATCAAAGCTTCCAAAAAATAATAATCCGCATAGTTGATAGGCACATCAATTTCAGAATTATTGGGAAGATGACCCGTAGCATGTTTCAACAGAAAACCTTGGTTGGTACCCACATCTGCCAAATAAGGCGAGGCACTCAGGGTTTCCAAACTTGTATTAGCAAAGGATTGATACTCGCTTTTCAAGTTGTCATCCACATAGGTACTTAACTCATAGAGAGCAGATGCCGCTATTGCCGCAGCAGAAGCATCACTAGGTGTTGCATCTGTCACCGGGGCGTCATAGTCCCAATAAGGCACTTTGTCTTCCGGTAGATTTGGGTGGTTCATGATAAACCCCGCAATATTCTTTGATTGTTCCAGATATTTCTGTTTTTGGGTTTCGCGGTACATTACCACATAACCGTACAAGCCCCAAGCTTGTCCCCTTGCCCAGGCAGATTCATCTTGGTAACCCTGCGCCGTGTTTCGCTTGTAAAACCTCACCTGATTCCGTATCATAGTCCAACACATGGTAAGAACTGAAATCTTTTCGATAATGTTTGCTCATGGTAGTATCTGCATGGGTCAAGGCAATATTGTAGTAGGTGGAATCTCCAGAAATCTCTGTGGCCCTAAAGAGCATTTCTAAATTCATCATATTATCGATAATCACAGGGCATGACCAACGGTCATTCGCTTCCCACGATTGAATAATTCCCGCATTTGGTTTAAATCGAGCCGAAAGGGATGTAGCGGCCTGCACCATTACCGAATCATAATACGTACGATCCACATATTTTAAGGCATTGCCATAACTATCCCCGATCATAAACCCAAGATCATGGGTGCCTTCCCAAAACTGAATCGTGTCCATCAGCTCCGAATATGCTATTGCTCGCTGCTTCCACTTCTCATCTTTGGTAAGTCCGTATAGATTCCACATAGAGCCCGGATGAAAACCACTTGTCCAGTCATAAACCCCAACGAAACTTAATATACCGTTTTCCACAGTTCTAGGCATGGGCTTAGCACTGTCTTTAGCAGGTAGCGCATTTTGATATAACACCTCATACTGAGCTGCTACTTTAGCTATTAAGGACATTGGTTTTTCTGATTTGACCGATGTGTCTTTACAGCTAACAACGAATAAAACTAAAAGTAGATACCGAAACGTTCTTTTCATCTTAAGACTTTGTTTTAATTAAATCACCTGAAAGCCATGAGCGTAAGGATCATCATCATCAATAGTTATGGTATTTTGACCATAGATTTTCGCCCAGCCTTTAATACTGGGGATAATTGCCGGAATATCCCCCAAAAAAGTTTCTTCCTCCACCTGTCCTACAAATTGGGAGCCAATAAAGCTTTCATGAATAAAGTCCTCACCTATTTTCAATCTACCTTTAGCATGCCACTGTGCCATACGTGCAGATGTACCCGTACCGCAAGGAGATCTATCAATGGCATTATCCCCATAAAACACCGCATTTCTTGCAGTAGCTGTATCAGAAATCGTTTTTCCTGTCCACAGCATATGACTTACATTTCTGATAGTTTCATCTTCTGGGTGAATAAACCTGTTTGGATATTTTACGTTTATTTTTTCACGCAATTCTTGACTCAACTGAATAAGTTTACTAGCCGAAAAATCTTGAATTCCCGAAAAATTTTTCTGTGGATCTACAATCGCATAATAATTACCCCCGTAGGAAACATCAAAAGTTAATTCTCCCAATTCTGAAGATTCAATCGTTAATCCAGATGCTGCTAAATACGATTTTACGTTCACCAGTTTCACCCAATCCACCTTCTTCCCGGTTTGCTGATAGGTGATTTTCACTAATCCAGCAGGCGTTTCCATACGGACTTCACCTAATTTTTTAGGTTGAATTAGACCTTCTTCAATAGCTATAGTAATGGCCCCAATGGTGCCATGTCCGCACATGGGCAAACAGCCGCTAGTCTCGATAAAAAGAATTCCAAAATCATTTTCTGGATTATGTGGCGGATAAAAAATACTTCCGCTCATCATATCATGTCCACGGGGTTCGAACATCAATCCCTTACGAATCCAATCGTATTCCCGCAAAAAATGTTGACGTTTATCGCTCATCGTGGCTCCCTCTAAATCTGGACCACCATGTTTTATGACCCTAACGGGATTGCCACAGGTATGGGCATCAATACAGACAAAGGTGCTACTTGCCATATTCCGTATGCTATTTAGTGTTGTTGATGTATGTTGATACCCTTCGTTCTAATATGGGTAAAGTAACCGTGCCCTGTTCTAAAACAATTTCATGAAAATCTCTGATGTTGAACTTTTCACCCAACTCATCTTCGGCCTTTTTTCGTAGTTCCCTAATTTTTATTTCACCTATTTTATAGGATATTGCCTGACCCGGCCAAGCAATATATCGATCAGTTTCCGTATTGATTTCGTGTTCTGATAGTGCCGTATTCTGCATCATAAATTCCACAACTTCATCTCGCGTCCACCCTTTGGCATGAATACCCGTATCTACAACCAATCTGCAGGCACGCCACATTTCAT
This sequence comes from uncultured Flavobacteriaceae bacterium, assembly GCA_963842105.1. Taxonomy (GTDB): domain Bacteria; phylum Bacteroidota; class Bacteroidia; order Flavobacteriales; family Flavobacteriaceae; genus Maribacter. Next base: position 3,413 of record CAWJFH010000023.1, on the reverse strand, counting down.
AGGTAAGCTTGCCAAACTCTTCATAAGGTGTTCTATAGATTCCCATTTCATTAGCTAAGAATTCTGTGTATAGTGCCCAACCCTCCCCGTAGGCAGATAGGTACATATTTCTTCTAAATTGGGGAATACTATCACCCAATTCCATATTTAAACTACCCTGTAAATGGTGCCCCGGTACTGCTTCATGAGCAGTTAGGGAAGGAAGGGTATACAAGGGCCTACTTTCCAATTTATAGGTGTTCACCAAATAAAATCCGGGTTGGGTTGGGGATGACGGACCAGAATACCTACCTCCCGTATATTTGGGTGCAATGGCATCAGGAACTTTAATTACCCCGTATGGTCTTCTGGGCAACGTCTTGAAATACTTTGGCAACTCGGCATCGATACGTTTGGCAATATCCCTAGCGTGCATTAAAAGCTCATCTCCCGTTTGAGTATAAAACTGAGCATCCGTTCTTAAAAAATCCAGAAAATCTAAAAAACTTCCTTTAAAACCGACATCTTCAATGATATTTTCCATCTGGGCTTTGATACGGGCAACTTCAGATAATCCAATATTATGGATGTCCTCTGCAGTATAATCCGTAGATGTCGTATAATAATTTATTCTATTCTGATAAAACTCTCTGCCATTTGGTGTTTCAGAAACCCCAATGGCCGTTCTCGTGTTTGGAATGTATTCCGATTCAAAAAATGATTTGATTCCTTTAAAAGCGGGAACGACTTTCTCCAATATTATTTTTCGTGCCGATACGGTAATGGAGTCTTTCTGAGATTGAGACAACATCGAAGGTAAATCTGCTACTGGCACATAAAAAGGACTTTTCAAATAATCCGACACAATATGCGTATCATAAGTAGCCTCGTAGCCTTTAAAAATTATTTTAGGCTGTGAAAGTCCTTCTTTTAAACCCTTCTTCAAAAGGACTAAGTGCTCATCTACATATACCGGAATCGCCCGTAACATTTCCAGATAGTCTTGGGCATCCTGAAAGGTTAGAATGGGTTTAATCCTATAATTAAGGTTTAAATGAAAACCTTGATCGGCCTGAATGGGATTTAGGTACATCTTATACTTAAACTCATCGACCTGATTTTGCAATTGAAACTGAAGTAAATTCCAGGAAATCGATTCAGTTTCAGAGAGATTCTTTGTATTCAGCGACTTTAGGCTCTCCAATTGCTTTTGAGCAAAAGCGGCATCGGTTTTTTCTATGGTTTCCAAATATCTTCCTAATGGAGAATCCTTTCGATTATAGGACTGATACCCTTCTACTTCAGAAATAATAGAAGCTAACTGTTCAGAGCTGGTCTGGGAAAAAACATTCGAATAAAAAATCAAAAGAAAAATCCCAAATATAAATCCTATTCTACTGCTATTTCCAGTTTCCAATTTCATAAGGTTATTTACTATATTCCCCTTCCACTAATCGCATAATCCCTAACGGATTTTCATTCTGTAAAGCAGGTGGCAAATAGCTATTTGGCCAATCTTGAAAAGAAACTGGTCGTACCCATCTCTTAATTGCAGAAGAACCTACAGATGTAAAACGTGCATCTGTTGACGCCGGAAAAGGTCCGCCATGAACCATGGAAGAATTCACCTCAACCCCTGTAGGTACACCATTAAACAAAATACGACCTACCCTACTCTGCAATGCATTAATAACTCCTTTATATTTACCAAGCTCCTCATCTGAACCTAAAACGGTTCCCGTAAGTTGACCTTCCAATTGATATAATACCTTTTCTAGCTGAGCGGCATCATCACAACGAACCACTACTGAAAACGGCCCAAATACTTCTGTATGTAATTTTGGATTCTTCAAGAAATTACCTCCGTTCACGGAGAGAATTGCTGGTTTACCCGTATTCTCTGAAGTTTCTTTATCATAATCTGCCGTAACAGTAACACCTCCCTGCTTGGAGAGTTCCTTTTTTCCTTCCTGGAATTTTGCATGAATATTAGGATGTAACATACATGTAGGTTCCAATTTGACAATTTCTTTAGAAAGTGTATTGATGAACGAATCTAAAGTGGTGCTTTTTATTCCCAGAATCAAACCTGGATTAGTACAAAACTGTCCGGCTCCCATAGTTATGGAACCTGCATATTTAGTTGCCCAATCTTCTCCATTCCCTGAAAGTGCGGAAGGTAAAACCACGACCGGATTAATACTTCCCATTTCTGCAAAAACAGGAATAGGCTCCTTACGTTCGTTCGCTAATTTATACAATGCGGTTCCTGCGTTGATACTACCCGTAAAACCAACAGCTTTCACTTTTGGGTGTTTCACCAATTGTTGACCCACCTCTATGCCGCTACTATTCATATTGGAAAAAACACCGTTTGGCATTCCTGTTTTTTCAGCTGCCTTTTGAATGGCTGAGGCTACCAGTTCTCCAGTACCCGCATGCATAGGATGACTTTTTACGATGACTGGGCAACCTGCCGCCAAGGCACTGGCGGTATCACCACCGGCCGTAGAAAAGGCTAACGGAAAATTACTGGCACCAAAAACAACTACCGGACCTAAGGGAAATAACATTTTACGAATATCCGACTTTGGCATTGGCTCCCGATTAGGCTGCGCTTTTTCAATTACAGCTTCTACCCATGATCCTTCCTCCAATAGTTTGGCGAACATGCGTAATTGCCCCATCGTTCTTCCTCTTTCACCCATTGCTCTGCCTTCTGGCAATCCAGACTCCAAACAATAGGTTTTAATGAGTTCTTCACCTAATGCCTCTATTTCATCAGCAATGGTATTTAAAAATTCAGCTTTCTGTTTACCTGAAATGTTCTTGTAAACTTCAAAAGCATCTGCCGCTAGGTCAACCGCCTCATCTATTTCTTCTTTTGTAGCCTCATAGAAAGTCCATTCGGTTTGGGCATTCTTTTTAGGGTCAAAGGTTTTAAAGGTCGTCGTGCCTTTTTTTGAAGTTTTAAATCCAATCGTATTGGTTCCAGAAATCATTTTTTGTTTTTTTATTCTACTCAAATGTATAAAAGGCTGAATCTTAAATCAATTAATATTTCATCCAATTAAGCGGTCCGATGTCCATTTAATTATTTCTTTGTAAGCCGGCAATTTTGGTCTAGACGCCATACCTTCCTTAATGATTTTAGAAACCCTAGCCCTTTCCTCTCCAATTAACGGAAGTCTAGGAGCACGTACGTTTTCTGTACCAATACCTGTAGCCACCTCGGCCATTTTAATATTCTGTACCAATTGTGGACTAATATCCAACTCTAATAATGGTAAGAACCATCGGTAGATTTCCAAAGCCTCTGCAATTCTACCCGCTTTTGCCAATTCATAAATTGCACAAGTCTCCTTAGGAAAAGCACATACTAGACCAGCTACCCATCCATCTGCACCCATTAAAATACTTTCTAGACCCAAGGT
>CAWJFH010000022.1:0-77397 GCA_963842105.1 uncultured Flavobacteriaceae bacterium | reverse complement strand
AATTAGACTTTTATCGTATAACCAGATGCTGTACTACCTTTTTCATCAAAATAGAAATCTATTCGACCTAGGTTCACCCCAAAACATCCAACTTGATTCACTAATATATCTCGTCCACTTGCATTGGTAACTACGGTTGGAGTGTCTAAAAAAGTATGGGTATGTCCGCCAATAATAAGATCCGTGTATTTGGTCTGTTTGGCCAATTTCAAATCATCGGGCTTATTGGGGTTTTCATATTCATATCCTAAATGGGAAAGGCAAATCACCAGGTCACATTTTTCATCTTCTTTCAGCTGTCGTTCCATATCCAAGGCGATTTCCATCGGATTCAAATATTCCGTTTCCAGATATAGCTTTTTGGTCACTAGGCCATCCAATTCAATCCCTAAACCATAAACACCAATTTTAATACCGTCTTTTGCATAGGTTTTAAACGGTTTGGTAAACCCGTCCATCACGGTATTCGAAAAGTTGTAGTTCGCAATGATAAAATCGAATTTGGCATTGGGTAGTTGGGCTAGGAGTCCGCCAATACCATTATCAAAATCATGATTACCAATGGTAGCCGCATCGTAATTGAGCATGCTCATCAGTTTAAATTCTAGCTCGCCCCCGTAAAAGTTGAAGTAGGGGGTACCTTGAAAAATATCCCCGGCATCCAACAAAAGGGTATTCGGATTTTCCTTCCGAATCGTATCTACCAAACCTGCCCTACGCGCTAGTCCGCCCAATCCTGGGAAAGAACCATGGTCCTTAGGAAAAGCATCCACATGACTATGGACATCATTCGTATGTAAAATGGTAACCTGTTTTTTTGCCGATGCAGTACAGGAGTTAAGCGTCATTCCCCCAAGGGTCAATAGTCCTGAGGTAGCTGCGGTATTCCGTATAAATTTTCTTCTTTCCATCTTATTGGAGTTTGTAATATCTTAAATCCACTTTTGGGGCAACGGTATCCACTTTTGAAAAATAATCGATCATGGCATTACGTATTTTATAGTCGGTCTCCGTTTTGGAAACCGCTTCCTTAAAAAAATTCATATTATCCCCACCGTTCACCAGGTAATCTGATGTGGCTACGTAATACGTTTTGTTCTTCTCCAAAGGTTGCCCGTTGATGCTAATTTTATTGACCGAGTTGTCCTTGTTCAAGACGATTTGAATACCTGCTACCGGATGCGCACGTTTAGATTTAATAAGGTAATCGACCATTTCTAGGACCTGTTCTCCTTTGAGGCCTACGACCACCACCGTATTTTCAAAAGGCATAACCTCATAGGCGGTTCTAGCACTAATATTTCCTTTAGAAATCACGGATCGGATACCGCCGTGGTTGAGCAGAACAAAATCAAGGTCGTTACCGGTGCGTTGTTTAAAAATAGGTCCGGTTTGTTCCAATAATACATCGGCCATTAAATTGCCTGCTGTCGTATTATAAGGGTCATCGGTTTTAGAGATTAGAAAAGGAGCATAAGATAAAGTACTGTCCAATATTTGTTCCACACGGTCGTGGTAGGGAGTGATAAAGTTTTGAATGGAATCCACGGAAGTATAGGAGCTATCTATGGGAATCTGTTCGCCTGCTATTTCGGTTAGAAATTCTGGAGTGTTCTTGCAAGATGAAAAAATCAATAATGTTACAATTATAACAAAATGTTTTATTTTTAAAATACCAAAGTGTTTTAACTTCGCCATAGAGTTGCAGGGATATTATTTACATTTGTGTAAATGTAAAAATACATGTTTTTAAAAGGAATTCAGGACAAGTTCAAACAGAAATCTGGCCGCAAATTTTTAAAACAATTGTTGGCGAAACCTGTTCCCGTAACACGTGAGAATAAGGGTATACGTTCATTAGGCTGTATTGTGGATTTGGATAAGTTTGAAAAGTCTGAGGTATTTTACCAATTTCAAGAGGAGTTTTCCTTACGCCCCAATGCGGTAAAAATTATTGGATATAAGCGTTTTTATGATAAGAATTCACCCTACGCCACTCCTGTTTTTTCAGATAAGGATTTGGGTTGGAACGGAGATATTGAAAACAGTTACGTCCATGAGTTTTTAAGTAGGGAATATGATCTTTTGGTCAATTATTATGACGATGATGACAGTCTTTTGCTGCATTTGATGACGGCAAAGACCAAAGCAAGATTAAAGGTAGGTTTTGAGGATGTAGATCAACAGTATAACGATTTGATTTTTAATAGTCCCCTATCTGATTTCAAGACATTTAAGTCTGAATTAAAGAAGTATTTAAGCATTTTTAAAGAGATTTGATTATGAAAGAATTACAGGGAGCAGGAGTAGCGTTGATCACACCATTTACAGATGCTGGAGAGGTGGATGTTGAGGCACTAAAAAAAGTTGTGGCCCATAACCTTGACAGTGATATAGATTACTTAGTGGTCATGGGAACGACTGCAGAGTCTGTAACCTTATCCAAGTCAGAAAAACAATTGGTCATCGACACGGTTATTGCCGCTAATAATGGAGCCTTGCCTTTGGTTATAGGGATTGGGGGTAATAATACCAGAGCTTTAGTAGAGGAGCTTCAAGCCATGGACCTGTCCGCTTTTTGTGCTATTCTTTCCGTATCGCCTTATTATAATAGACCCACTCAAGAAGGTATTTTCCAACATTTTAAGGCCTTGTCTCAAGCTTCGCCATTACCTATAATTTTATACAATGTACCCGGTCGTACCGGTAGTAATATGTTGCCAGAAACCGTTGTCCGTTTGGCCAAAGGCTTTGAGAATATTGTAGCTGTTAAGGAGGCCTCTGGGAATATGAGCCAGATTTTGGAGCTGATCGATAAAAGACCAGAAGGGTTTTTGGTATTGTCCGGAGATGACATTTCCGCAGTGGCAACCATTTTGGCAGGTGGAGAAGGGGTCATTTCCGTTATTGGACAAGGTCTTCCGGTCGATTTTTCATACATGGTGCATTTGGCCCAGGCTGGAGATGCGGATGCGGCTTACGAAATCCATTACAAATTACAAGAGGGCATGAACTTGATTTTTGAAGAAGGTAACCCTGCAGGGATCAAGGTGATTTTTGAATGTTTGGGCCTCGCCAAGTCTCATGTACGTTTACCGCTGGTTTCCGCAAGTGCTTCCCTTAAGCATCGTATTGTTTCTTTTATGGAATCTGTGGTCAAGATACCTGTATAATATTTCGTTAAATCTTCACCAAAAGGACGTTTGCTGTCAAGTAAAGCCTGTATTTTTATTGGTTTAAATTGTTTTTTAAATCCGATGAGAATCACTAATTTTGCAAAATGTTTTTTAATATGAGGAGAATTTTTCCATTACTATTGATTGCCATAGCGTTTCAATCCTGTAGCGAGTATCAAAAAGTGCTTAAAAACGAAGATGTTAAGGCCAAATATGAACTTGCGGAAAAGTTCTATGAAGAGGGCGATTACAAACGGGCGAACCGTTTGTACGAGCAAATTGCGCCAAAGTATGTGGGCAAACCTCAGGGAGAACGGGTAATGTTCTTTTTATCCGACACCTATTTTCAGCGTGAAGATTTTAATATGGCGGGCTATCAGTTCGAACGTTTTATTAAATCGTATCCTAAAAGTGATAAAGTAGTACAAGCTTCTTATTTAGGGGCAAAAAGCTACTACGAACTTTCTCCTGAATATTCTTTAGACCAAACCGATACCGACAAGGCGCTTTTGAAACTTCAGAATTTTATCAATACCTATCCAGATTCGGAATATTTTGAGCAAGCTAACGTTATGGCTAAGGAGCTTACGAATAAAAAGGAACGTAAGTCTTACGAAATATTAAAACAATACAACAAACTTGGGAGAGTTCAATTATGATATGTTGAAATCTGCGGTAACAGCGAGTGATAATTTTGTTTCAGATAATCCGGGCTCCATATACAGGGAAGATGCACTATTCATTAAACTGGAAGCGCTTACCCATATGGCCATGAATAGTTTCGAAAGTTTACAAAAAGAGCGTTTGACCAGTGCGAAAGCGGCTTATGTGAATCTTAAGAAACAATACCCTGAGACAAAATTTGAAAAGCAAGCTACTCAGCTTAACGAGAAAATAGAAAAAGAATTACAGCGGTTTCAAACTACTGCTGAATCAAAATAAACAAGTTAATTATGAATATGAACGATTTGAAAAACTCCCATGCACCAGTTTCTACGGTAACGATTAACCGTAATGAATTTGATGCACCTACAGAAAACATCTACGAGGCTATTTCCATTGCAGCGAAACGTGCCGTTCAGATCAATTCTGAAATCAAAAAGGAATTGTTGGAGAAATTGGAGGAGTTTGCCACCTATAGCGATAGCCTAGAAGAGGTTTTTGAGAATAAGGAGCAAATTGAAGTTTCTAAATTCTACGAAAAATTACCTAAGCCACATGCTATGGCAGTGGAAGAGTGGTTGAACGATAAGATTTACCACAGAAATACAGAAAAAGACGCATAAGGAATATGTTGAACGGCAAGAATATCCTTTTAGGCATTACCGGAGGGATTGCTGCTTATAAAACAACATTTCTAACCCGTCTATTGATAAAAGCTGGCGCTAACGTTAAGATCATTCTTACGGATAGCGCCAGCTCTTTTGTTTCCCCACTTACCCTTGCGACCCTTTCCAAAAACCCTGTAGTTTCTGATTTTGTAAAAACCGAAGCACACGAAACGGATTGGAACAATCATGTGGAATTAGGTCTTTGGGCAGATTTGATGCTTATTGCGCCTGCTACGGCAAATACCATGTCCAAAATGGCATCCGGGGCTTGTGATAATCTCTTGTTAGCTTCCTACTTATCCGCTAAATGTCCGGTGTTTTTAGCCCCTGCGATGGATTTGGATATGTACAAGCACCCCAGTACCAAAAACTCTTTGGAAAAACTGGAATCTTTTGGTAACCATATTATTCCGGCAACTTCTGGAGAATTGGCTAGCGGACTAAATGGTGAAGGTCGTATGGCAGAACCTGAAGAAATCATAGCCTTTATTAAACGAAAGTTGAGTCTCGGTTTACCACTAACCGATAAAAAAGTAGTGATAACGGCCGGGCCAACCTATGAAGCCATTGATCCGGTTCGTTTTATTGGTAACCACTCTTCTGGATTAATGGGCTTTGAATTGGCGAAAACAGCCGCCCGTCTGGGTGCTGAAGTTTATTTGATCACTGGCCCAACACACTTGTCCGTTTCCCATGATCATATCAACGTTATCCAAGTGATAACCGCTGAAGATATGTACAGGAGTGCAAAAATGTATTTTGAAGAGGCCGATATTGTTATTTGCGCCGCCGCTGTCGCAGACTATAGGCCTAAGGATGTCGCACAACAAAAGATTAAAAAGAAAGGGGAGGAGTTGAACCTTGAACTGGTCAGGACTACGGATATTCTGAAATCTTTAGGTGAGCAGAAAAAAAATCAGTTTTTAGTGGGCTTTGCTCTGGAAACAGAAAATGAAATTGAAAATGCTATTGGTAAATTAAAGCGTAAAAACTTAGATGCCATTGTCTTAAATTCCATGAATGATAAAGGTGCCGGTTTTGGAGGCACTACCAATAAAATTTCTTTTATAGATACCAATTCTGACATTAAAACGTTTGAACTAAAAACCAAGGCAGAAGTAGCTGTGGATATTTTTAACGAAATTCTCAAACGACGGTATGCGTAAAGTAATTTTTCTTTTCATTTTTTGTCTTATAACCTTTTTTGTAAAGGCACAAGAATTGAACTGTACCGTTACGGTGAACTCCGATCAGTTGTCTCAGGGAAATTTACAGGTATTTAAAACACTGGAGCGTTCGTTGAACGATTTTGTAAACCGCACCAAATGGACCAATAGGGTCTATAAAGAGGTAGAAAGGGTTGATGCCCAGATGTTCATTACCATTACGGAATATGAATCCAATCGGTTTAAAGGAAATATTCAGATTCAATCCTCAAGACCAGTCTATAATACTTCCTATTCTACACCGGTCTTTAATTATAAGGACAATCAGTTTAGTTTTCAATATATAGAATTTCAGCCCTTAGTATTCAATGACAATCAATTTGAGTCTAACCTAACCAGTGTTATTGCGTACTATGCCTATATAATTTTAGGTTTGGATGCCGATACTTTTTCCTTGGAAGGTGGAACGGATTTCTTTAGGGAAGCTCAAAATATCGTGACTTTGGCCCAAGGTAGTAACTCGGCCGGATGGAGCCAATCTGCGGATTCTAACCGAAGTCGTTTTGAGTTGATCGATAATTTGTTGTCCAACACCTATAGGGAGTATCGTATCGCCATGTACAATTACCACAGAAAGGGATTGGATATCATGCCTGCCAATAATAGTACGGGTAAACAAGTCATCGCTGGGACTATGAATCTGTTCCAGACCATGATCAATAGAAGACCAAACGCCTTTTTAATTTCTACGTTCTTTGATGCGAAATCTGAAGAAATCCAAAATATATTTTCAGACGGTCCTAAAGTGGATATCGTCAAATTAAAGGAGACCCTTAATAAAATTGCACCATTATACGCAACTACTTGGAACGATATTAAATACTGATCCTTTTTTCAAAACGGAATATAGATTACCTTTGAAATCTAAATATTCTGAATAGTGCTTTCCACCCTTTCCATTACTAATTATGCATTGATCGATTGTCTAGAAGTAGGCTTTGATAAAGGTTTTACCGTGATTACCGGTGAGACAGGAGCCGGTAAATCCATTTTGCTGGGAGGTCTCTCTTTGGTGTTAGGAAAAAGGGCCGATCTTTCTTCTCTACGTATCAAGGAAGAAAAATGCATTATAGAAGGGCATTTCAAAATTCATTCGTACGGTTTAGAGGCTTTTTTCGAGCAGAATGATTTGGACTATGATATTGTAACCGTTATAAGAAGGGAAATTTTGCCTAGTGGAAAATCACGCGCGTTCGTCAATGATACCCCGGTAACACTAGATGTGCTTTCGAAATTGGGGGAAAATTTGATTGATATCCATTCCCAGCATCAGACCATGCAACTCACGGAAGGTGATTTTCAATTAAAATTGGTGGACGCTTTGGCGAACAATCAAAAAAGATTGGCCGCGTATTCCATCGGACTAAAGAAATATAGGTCTGACCAAAAAGAACTTCAGAAATTAATCGATTTTCAGGAAACTGCGAATAAGGAGCAAGAATATAACACTCATTTATTAAGCGAGCTGGAAAGCGCACCTTTAAAAGTTGGCATTGTAGAGGAATTGGAAGAAGAGTATGAGCAATTGAACAATGTAGAAACCATAATGGAGCAATTATCCAAAGGGGACCAATTGTTCAATGAAGAACAAATAGGGATTTTACCTGCGGTAACTGAAGTCCGCCAGGCTCTTTCGAAATTATCCAATTTTGGTGCTGGTTATGGGGAGGTGTATAAACGGGTATTATCCGTCTTAATTGAGTTGGATGATATCAATGCAGAATTACAAAACCTTCAAGAAGGGGTCGAGGCCAATCCCGATAGGATGGAAGAGGTGAACGCAAAACTTCAACTACTCTATAATTTGCTGAAAAAGCATAGCGCCAATGATATACCGGATTTGATTGTGATACGGGATAATCTTGCGGACAAGGTTTTCGAAACGGCCAATCTGGATGATAAAATCACGCGTAGAACTAAAGAATTAGAAGCGTTAACAGCTGACCTTGGAATCACAGGCACTAATTTTACGTGAAAACAGAGCAAAGGTCATTCCAGAATTAAAATCAAAACTCGAAAGTGATTTGGCGCTGTTGGGGATGCCAAGCGCTTCTTTTGAAATCACCTTGAATCCTTCAGCTACGCTCATCGCTACGGGAATGGATGAACTTTCCTTTTTGTTTACCGCAAACAGGGGAGGTTCTTATGGAGAATTAAAGAAAGTAGCTTCAGGAGGAGAACTTTCCAGAATTATGTTGGTCATTAAGTCCATTTTAGCCAAATATGAAAAGTTACCTACCATGATGTTCGATGAGATAGATACTGGGGTATCAGGTGAGATTTCCAATAGAATGGCTGATATCATGAAGGATATGAGCAAGGACCTTCAGGTATTTTCCATAACACACCTTCCACAAGTGGCTTCGAAAGGAAACCATCACTTTAAGGTCTATAAAACCGAAGGTGCCGAGCGCACCATGACCAATATGAAGAAATTGACCGAGGAGGAACGAATTACAGAATTGGCCCATATGTTGGGAGGTAAGGAAATATCCGAATCTGCCTTGGCCCATGCCAAACAACTACTCAATTAAAGGATTTGCTTACGCTTGCAATTTCGTTTTAACATATTTTAGATATCTTTGAAGCATAACTTAAACATTACAATCGACCATCATGGGATATAACTTATTAAAAGGTAAAAGAGGAATTATTTTTGGTGCTTTGGATGAAAATTCAATCGCCTGGAAAACAGCGCAAACCGTTCACGACGAAGGTGGAACTTTTGTTTTGACGAATGCTCCTATCGCCATGAGAATGGGTCAGATTGATGAATTGGCCAAAAAAACAGGTTCTGAAATTATTCCTGCGGATGCTACAAGTGTTGAGGATTTGGACAATTTGGTAGCCAAGGCTGTTGAAATTTTAGGCGGTAAATTGGATTTTGTATTACACTCCATTGGTATGTCCGTTAACGTTAGAAAAGGACGTTCCTATACTGATGAAAAATATGATTTTACAGCGAAAGGATGGGATGTTTCTGCACTTTCCTTTCACAAAGTGATGCAATCTTTATATAAAGCCGATGCCATGAACGAATGGGGAAGTATTGTTGCTTTGACCTATATGGCAGCACAACGTACCTTTCCTGATTATAATGATATGGCCGATAATAAGGCATATTTAGAGTCGGTTGCCCGTAGCTTTGGATACTTTTATGGTAAAGAAAAGAACGTTCGTGTGAATACCATATCTCAGTCACCTACAGCGACAACTGCCGGACAGGGAGTTAAAGGTTTCGATGGTTTCATCAGCTATGCTGAAAAAATGTCCCCATTAGGTAATGCGACTGCACAGGATTGTGCGGATTATACCATAACCTTGTTCTCAGATTTGACAAGAAAGGTGACCATGCAGAATTTATTTCACGATGGTGGTTTCTCAAATACGGGAGTAAGTCAAGAAGTAATCGAGAAATTTTCATAATTACAAATTCATACAACCTACATCTTAATTTCTTTGGAACCTGTCAATAAAGGAAACTAATGATTGAATTATCGTATTCTTTTATCATTCCTGTCTACAATAGGCCCAATGAAATTAAGGAGTTGTTGGATAGTTTAACTTTACAATCCTACTCCAAAAAATTTGAGATAGTAATTGTTGAGGATGGATCCACCATATCATCATCTAGTGTAATTTCGGATTTTGAGGATGCTTTAGCAATTTCTTATTATCAAAAACCAAATTCCGGCCCCGGCGATTCCCGTAACTATGGAATGCGAAGGGCAAAAGGCAATTACTTTATTGTTTTGGATTCCGATTGTATTCTACCACCAAGTTATTTAAACGAGGTAGAAAAAAGTCTTCAACAACATTTTGTGCATTGCTTTGGAGGGCCAGATGCGGCTCATGATTCCTTTACCAATGTGCAAAAAGCGATTAATTATGCCATGACTTCCTTTTTTACCACAGGCGGAATTAGGGGAGGAAAGAAAGCGGTAGGTAAGTTTCAGCCACGTAGTTTTAACATGGGGATTTCAAAGGAAGCCTTTGAAAAAGTGGGTGGCTATGGAAACATTCACCCAGGTGAAGATCCAGATTTGACCATTAGAATTTGGAATAATGGTTACGAGACCAAATTGATTCCTTCCGCCTATGTCTATCATAAAAGAAGAATTGATTGGAATAAATTTTATGTTCAGGTCAATAAGTTTGGAATGGTAAGGCCTATTTTAAATCAATGGCATCCAGAAACAAAAAAATTGACCTATTGGTTTCCTACGGTTTTTTGTTTGGGATTCCTCCTTTCCACGGTACTGGCTATATTTGGATTTAGTTTTCCGTTAGTGTGCTACGCATGTTACTTTTTAGTGATACTGATGGATGCTCTTTTCAGGACAAAAAACTGTAGGCGTAGCCCTTATGGCGCTTTTTGCAACAGGAGTACAGTTTTTAGGATATGGGTACGGCTTTTTAAAATCAACCACCTATCTTACCTTTAGTAAAAAGGAGCCAGAATTGATATTTCCTCGATTATTCTTTAAAACAAAGTAATGAAAGCGGTCATTGAGTGGATTAAAACGGGATTAAAAAAACGGAAAGTCAAGGTTTTCTTGGTCTTTATACTATGTGCTACTTTAGCGTGGCTTATAAACAATCTTTCCCGCACCTATACCAGTAATACTTTTTTTGACATCACGTATGTCAACATTCCTAAAGATGTTATTTTGGCGAATACGCCAAAAGATAAAATTCAGGTACGTCTAAAAGCGGTAGGCTTTCAATTCTTAGGTTTCGGATTCAAATCAAAGCAAATTAAATTGGATGTTTCCAAAGTTTTGAGAACAGATTCGGCTAATAGATTAACTGAAGAGCAGATTAAAATTCAATTGGAGGCACAGCTGCCGAATAATAGTACTTTGGTGGATTTTGACCGTGACCCTATTACCTTTGAATTCACTTCTTTAGCATCAGTTAAAGTCCCTGTAAAGCATAGGTTGAGCCTCAGTTTTGAAAAGAATTATATTTTAGAAGGAGAAGTTCAAAGTTTACCGGATTCCATAACGATAACAGGACCCAAAAGTCAAATAGATACTATAAAAAGAGTTTTTACAGAGTCCAAAAAAGTAACAAATCTTTCTACTAATTTTTCGGTTGATGTGCCACTTGTTTTAGTCAATTTTGGAGATCATATTAAATTTTCACAAGAGACGATTAACTTATCCGGTGCTGTGGTTAAGTTTTCAGAAAAAGTAATCGAGGTGCCAGTAAATGTTATTAATCTTCCAGAAGGAGCACAGGTAAGAACATTTCCAGAAGTTGTTAATGTAAGAGCGCAAGGCACTTTGGAAAAATTAAAGGATCTTTCTGCAGATCAGTTTATAGTGGAGGCCGATTATACTAAGGCAAGTACAGAAAATGGAAATAGGTTACCCCTGTCACTAGTTAGGTTTCCGCAGAATCTGAACAATGCCACCATCGATATCAATGAAATTGAATTTATATTACGACGGGAATGATTAAAATAGGTTTGACCGGCGGTATGGGTAGTGGTAAATCTACAGTGGCCCAAATGTTCAGAGATTTAGGTATCCCTGTTTACAATTCTGATGAACGGGCAAAAGAGTTAATGCGTACTTCAAAAAAAATCAGAAAAAGAATCATTGATTTGTTAGGGGAAAGTTCCTACAATGGAGACGAACTAGACCGGAGCTATATAGCGAAAAAAGTGTTTCAGGATAAACCGTTATTGGCAAAACTGAACAGTATCGTACACCCGGCAGTGCGTAAGGATTTCTTAAAATGGGCCGATACTCAAGAAAGTGAATATGTGCTTCAAGAAACAGCCTTACTTTTTGAAAATAACGCTCAAGTACTTTATGATAAGACCATATTGGTAACTGCGCCTAAAGAACTTCGATTGGAACGCTTATTGAAACGTGATGAAAGTTCTAAAGAAGAGTTATTGGCCAGAATGGACAATCAATTGGAAGATGATTCCAAAATTAAATTAGCAGATTTTATAATTGAAAATATCGACCTGCAAAAGACCTTGTTAAAAGTAGGTGAAGTGCATCACGCAATCCTTGATTCCTACTAGTATTCCCGCAATTTTAACATTTTTGTTAAGGTTAGGTTAAACGTACTCTAGCCTACTCTTATAATCTTTAATTTTAACATTCAATGAACAAGAAGTTATTTGTGCTCTTAGTGGTTTTGATGAGCCTCTCGCTAATTGGTCTGATTTTCGTTCAAAGTTTTTGGATTAAAAAGTCCATAGAAAATGGAGAGGAGCAATTCTCAAATATGGTTTCAGAAGCTTTGAATAGTGTGACCAATAAGATTTCTAAAAGGGAAACTAAAAATTACTTTGATCGTTATTTTAATGTAAAGGATAGCCTAGGAGAGCTAAAGGAATCTCAGTTTACCAATTTCTTTTTTATTGATAGGGATGTCAACTCCAATGAAATACTGTTGTATGAGCACGGTATACTAGAGGAGGATTATGGTATCTCTTCTACGTTCTTTGATAGTGGTGATGGTTTAGATACGACCATCGTAAAAAATTTTACAAGTAAACGCACGACCTCTATATTTAGGGAAGATTTTGATTTAGAAGGTAATCGGTATAAGTTGAATCCAATTCAACGATATGAAAAAATTGGAGGTCTTAACAAGATAGAAAAGGCTGCCATGGAAGATATGTTCAATGTCTTCGCAAAACGAGTTCCTATTCATAAACGGGTTTCAAAACAGGAAATCGAATTGTTGTTGCAGCGGGAGTTGGAAAACAGGGGAGTGGATATTTCTTACGAATATGGAGTGTATAGTAATGGATTGCCTACCAAGGTGAAATCGGATAAATTCAAATATGCAGAGACCAATATCTATAAATCCCCAATGTTCGTTGATTTTGAAGGAACTTCCAATTTTGATTTGTTAGTGTCGTTTCCAAAAAAGAAACGGTTTTTGGTTCAGAACATTTTAGGCTTGGCATTATTATCGCTTTTGTTTACATTAATCATTGTGGTGGCCTATTCCGGAGCTATTTATCAATTAATACGGCAAAAGCAGATATCGGAAATAAAAACCGATTTCATTAATAATATGACGCATGAATTTAAGACCCCGATTGCGACGATTAATCTAGCAGTAGAGGCCATTAGAAATCCAAAAATCATTGGAGACCATGAAAAGGTGATGCGCTATCTGCAAATGATTAGGGACGAGAATAAGAGGATGCACGCGCAAGTAGAGAATGTTTTACGTATTTCTAAGTTGGAAAAGAACCAATTGGATATTAGTAAAGATAGAGTGGATGCACATGATATTATTGAGGATGCAATCACCCATGTAGAATTAATCGTTGATGATAGAGGCGGTTATATTCACACACATTTAAATTCTGAACGTTCAGAAGTATTAGCGAATGAGATGCACTTTACGAATGTGATTGTAAATATTCTGGATAATGCCATTAAATATTCAAATGAAGCTCCTAAAATTGATGTGTACACAGAGCGCGCCAAGAATTATATCATCATAAAAGTGCAAGATCATGGGGCAGGAATGAGTAAGGCCGTTGTCAAAAAAGTTTTTGAAAAGTTCTATAGAGAACATACAGGAGACATTCATAACGTAAAAGGTCACGGATTAGGTTTAGCTTACGTTAAGAAAATTGTTGAAGATCACCAAGGTGAAGTATATGCCGAAAGTGAAAAAGGAAAAGGTAGTACATTTTACATAAAATTGCCATTAATATAAAAACTATGGAAACAATAAATAAGAAAATACTTTTAGTGGAGGATGATCCCAATTTTGGGATTGTATTGAAGGACTATTTGTCAATGAACGATTTTGACGTAACGTTGGCAAAGAACGGAATGGAAGGTTTCGAAAAATTTAAAAAGGATAATTTCGATATTTGCATTCTTGATGTGATGATGCCTTACAAGGACGGATTTACATTGGCCAAGGAAATTAGGGAGAAGAATGAAAATGTTCCTATTGTTTTCCTTACCGCTAAAACAATGAAAGAGGATGTTTTAAAGGGATACAAGGCAGGTGCCGATGATTACTTGAACAAACCTTTTGATTCGGAAGTACTATTGATGAAATTAAGAGCTATACTTCAAAGAAAAGCTTCTAATGGATTGGCTGATAGTAAGAAGTTTGAATTTACAATTGGAGGATTCCATTTAAATTCAAAATTACGTTTCTTAAAATATAAGGATGAAGAGTCCATTAAATTGTCTCCTAAAGAGAACGAACTTCTACGTTTGTTAGCGTTGCATGAAAATGATTTAATGCCAAGGGAATTGGCCTTGACTAAGATTTGGAGAGATGATAATTATTTTACATCTAGAAGTATGGATGTATATATTGCCAAATTACGTAAATATTTAAAACGTGATGATACCGTGGAAATTTTGAACATTCATGGAGAAGGTTTCCGTTTAGTGATCAAAGGAGAAGGCGAATAGGCTAGGTTTCTTAAATATATAAAAAAGCGTCCCAATTGGGGCGCTTTTTTAGTTTATAGTTTTTGTAAAATATCGGAAACTATTGCTTGGGGTGTTTGGTCGATGGATACCTTGATTGCATTTTGTGGTTCTTCTAAAGTATCAAACTGAGATTTTAATAAATCACTCGGCATATAGTGATCTTCCCGATTTTTTAGTCGATTCATTATCAATTCAAAACTTCCATCTAGAAAGACGAAACGGCAATTGTTCAATCCGGACTCCAATAGTCGTCTATATTTCGTTTTAAGCGCAGAACAGACAATAACGGCGCCAGTAGAAGTATTTTCCTTTGCCAGTTCATTCAATCGTTCTAACCATCCTTGGCGATCCTCATCGTTTAAGGGTTTCCCTTCGCTCATTTTTTTGATATTCGCTTCCGGGTGATAATCGTCGCCATCAAAAAAGGGAATTTTCAATTCTGCTGCTAATAATTTACCAATGGTTGATTTACCGCTTCCGGAAACTCCCATGACATAAAGAATTTTTGCTTCGCTCATTTGCTATTTTTTAATTGCTCTTCTACGACTTTAATTAGACTTAGACAAATCCTCATTATATTCAAACCAAGTAGCACTTTCTCTTTTCAAGAACCAGGTCAATTGTCTTTTTGCAAAACGTCTGGTATTCTTTTTGATTTCACTAATCGCAAAATCTAGGGTCCACTCCCCATCATAATAGTTGAATAATTCTTTGTAACCTACGGTTTGTAAGGCATTCAATTCCTTAAAAGGGATTAATTCCTTTACTTCATCAAGTAGGCCTTCATTGACCATTTGATCAACGCGTTGGTTTATTCGGCTATAAATAATTTCCCGTTCTGCCTTAAGACCGATGGTTAGTACTTTAAAGGGTCTTTTGTTTTTTGGTTTATTAAGAAATGAGGAATACGGTTTACCACTTCCTACCGAAACTTCCAGTGCCCTAATTACCCTTTGCGGATTTTGGATATCTACTTTTTTATAATAATCAGGATCTAACTCCTTTAATTTCGCCTGTAAATAGCGGAGCCCTTTTTGTGTTAAGTCCCGATTTAGATTTTCCCGGACAGAAGGGTCAATTCTTGGGAATATATTTAATCCGTCAGTAACGGCATCCACATAAAGTCCGCTGCCACCAACCATAATCACAATGTCATTCTTTACGAATAGTTGATTTAGCTTTTCCAGAGCTTCCCGTTCAAAATCACCAACAGTATAGGGTTCTTGGATACTTCTGTGTTGAATAAAATGATGGGGAGCTGCCTCTAGTTCTTCATTATTTGGAACAGCTGTACCGATTCTCATCTCCTTAAAAAACTGACGGGAATCGGCAGAAATAATATCGGTATTAAAATGTTGTGCCAGCGCTATCGCGAGTTTTGTCTTACCAATAGCGGTAGGGCCTATAATGGAAATCAGTGTTTTACTCATTTAGTATCGCTCCACAATTATAACAATGGGTAGCATCATCTCGATGTCCCTCCTTACTGCAGCTTGGACATGCTTGGGTATTGACATGTACATAGCTTTTATTGTTCTTATTCTCAACTTCATTTTTTGAACTTTTACCCAATTCCGCAGTTACTATACCCGTTGGTACGGCAATGATTCCATAACCCAATAGCATAATAATGGTAGCGATCAGTTGACCTTGCGGGGTAATCGGAGCAATGTCCCCATAACCAACAGTGGTCAGGGTAACGATGGTCCAATAGATGCTTGTTGGGATACTTGTAAAGCCGGCTTCATCTCCTTCTATAATATACATCAAGGTACCTAGCATTACGGATGCGATTAATACGGCGAACAGGAATACGGTAATTTTTGCCCTACTCGCTTTAAGCGCTTTCTTAAGTTGTGAAGCTTCTCCTAAAAATTGAACCAATTTCAAGATTCGGAAGACCCGAAGTAAGCGAAAGGCTCTTACTGCCAAAAATACTTGTGAACCTACAAAAATATAAGAGAGATATAAAGGAATAGTAGATAGAAAATCAATAATCCCATAGAAACTGAAAATATAACTTTTTGGTTTTTTTATGCAAATGATTCTAGCGATATATTCGATGGTGAAAAATATAGTGACTACCCATTCTAAGGTTAACAGGATTCGGTGATAGCGGGCATCTATGCTCTTAACGCTCTCTAACATGATGAGAATGACACTAAAAATGATAATGATGAATAGAATGATATCGAATAACTTACCCATAGGAGTATCCGCTTCATAGATAATCTCATGAAGTTTATTTTTCCAAGGAGCTAATTTATTCTCTTCTTTCACACTAAATATTTAATTCTAATACCTTAAGTACTGGTTTCTTTCTAAGGTAGGATTCAATTAAAAAATTGGCATTCTGCGTACCGTTCATAGGGGTAATCAAAGATTCCAAGATATGAATATTATTTATTTGATGGTTAAGGTCGTAAAAACCAAAACCCACTAAGGAACCATTTTTGATAAGTATTGCACTTTGCTCACCAATTTCGCGTCCCTTGTCAATCAAGACCACGTTCTTACCATTAAGGTTGTATTTGCTTAAGGATTCTTTGACCCGTTCGTTATACATCTGAACCTCCTCTTTTTGAATGCAAGCCCCTTTGCAGGTGCCATCATCGTATCCTGAACAATTTCCCCTGGCTTCACTAATACCGTTCACTTTTTCACAAAGTCCGAACTCTTTCGTGATTTTATACAAATGGTTTTTCGCACTGAAAACTCCATTGAATATGCCTTCAGGATTTTTGCATTCTCGAACTGTTTTTATTCTTAGTTTTAAATATCCATTTTCATTTTCTTCCATACAAAGTGCATGTGAAAAGAGACGTTTTTTAGGGATGCTACTATATTTTGGCCTAATTTTTAAAAGCTCTTCGTGTTCTTTTAGAATGGCTACAAGTTCATTACCTGTTTCTTCAAATGTCACTTTCTTGGTTTCTTTGCTCAGTTTACGGGCTCGATCATGTGATTTGGTAAAAATCTGATTTACCTTTTTCTTGATATCGGTCGTTTTACTTAGAAAAATGATATCTCCATCCTTATTGTGCATGTAGAAAACTCCAGTTTTATTGGGTAATTCCCTAACGATATCCAATTGTTTTTCAGAAAGTTCTCCATGACCTTCTTTTCGGATAATTTCCTTTATAATTATTTTTTCGGAATCCTTTGCGAGTAATAATTTGAAGAGTTTAATGGTCGCCAAGGCGTCACCATTGGCCCTATGACGGTCACTAACAGGAATTCCTAAGGAACGCACTAATTTCCCTAAACTATAGGACTCTGCATCGGGTAGTAAGGATTTGGAAAGGTCCACGGTGCAAAGGGTTTTACGCTCAAAATTATACCCAAGTCTTCTAAATTCCGTTCGTAAAATACGATAATCAAATTGTGCATTATGGGCGACGATAACCGTATCTTCAGTAATCTCTACGATTCGTTTGGCGACTTCATGAAATTTAGGCGCCGTACGCAGCATGTTATTATTGATACCCGTTAGTTTTACAACGAAAGGTTGGATTTCTTTTTCAGGATTTACAAGACTAATAAATTTATCGACCACTTTTTGACCGTCAAATTTATGGATAGCGATTTCCGTAATCCCTTCTTCATTGAATTTGCCCCCCGTAGTCTCAATATCTAAAATCGCGTACATATTCCCTTTTTAAAAGATAAGAGCTTTAATTTCGTGCCCCAAAGATACTACTTCCAATACGTACCATATTACTACCTTCTTCCAGTGCTATTTTATAATCCCCGCTCATTCCCATTGAAAGAATGCTAAGGTCCTTATAGCGCTCTTTGATTTTATCAAACAGTTGTTTAAGATTTTTAAACTCTCGCCGTACTTGATCCATATCATCGGTAAAAGTAGCCATACCCATTAAGCCTTCAATTTTCACGTTTTTAAAGGCCTTGAATTCTTCGTTCTCCAGTAGTTCGAGCAATTCATCTTCATCAAAGCCAAACTTGCTGTCTTCTTCAGCAATATGAATTTGTAAAAGACAAGGTATCACCCGCTCATGCTGCTGACCCTGTTTATTTATTTCTTTTAAAAGTCGGGGGCTGTCTACCCCGTGGACCAAAGAAACATATTCAGCCATATACTTCACTTTGTTCCGTTGTAAGTGACCAATCATATGCCATTCAATATCCTTTGGCATTTTCTCCCATTTTTCGGTCATTTCCTGAACCCTATTTTCACCAAAAATACGCTGCCCTTCTTCATAGGCTTCCATTAGGTCTGAAATAGGCTTGGTTTTGGAAACCGCAACTAGTGTAACTTCCTCAGGTAAAGTTTTTAATATTTTATTTAGGTTTTCTTTGATAGCCATATGTGCTACTTTCTTTTATTTACTTTTAAATTGTGCCGATACTTGTTCCGCTTTTTTGCTTTGACTATAATCATAAAATCCCTCCCCCGATTTTACACCCAATTTTTTTGCCATGACCATATTGACCAATAGTGGTGAAGGTGCATATTTTGGGTTTTTAAATCCGTCATACATCACATTTAAAATGGACAAGCAAACGTCTAGCCCGATAAAATCGGCCAACTGTAAAGGTCCCATAGGATGTGCCATTCCCAATTTCATTACCGTATCAATTTCCAGAACACCTGCCACACCGTGATGTAAGGTTTCAATAGCTTCATTGATCATGGGCATTAAAATTCTATTGGCAACAAAACCCGGATAATCGTTTACTTCGGTTGGAGTCTTCCCTAATTGCTTAGAAAGTTCCATAATCATACCTGTGGTTTCTTCTGAGGTTGAATATCCTCGGATGATTTCCACTAACGACATGATAGGGACGGGATTCATAAAATGCATTCCAATTACCTTTTCAGGTCTTTTGGTCACTGCGGCAATCTGCGTTATGGATATGGAGGAAGTATTCGTGGCCAAAATGGTTTCTGCTTCGCAAATCTCATCCAGTTCTTTAAAAATGCTAAGTTTAATATCCAGTTTCTCCGTGGCCGCTTCAATCACCAATTCCGTTCCTTGAACACCTTCTTTTAATGAAGAGAATTGACTGATGTTGTTCAATGTAGTTTCTTTCTCGGCAAGCGTAATTTTTTCTTTGGCCAACATTCTGTCCAAATTCGTGGTAATTGTGGAAATACCCTTAGCTAACGCTTCCTTAGAAACATCAATGAGGTGTACCTTAAAACCACTTTGTGCAAAGACATGGGCAATACCATTACCCATGGTTCCTGCACCTATAACAGCAATTGTTTTCATATTTTTTTAGGATTATAAGCATCCATAATCTGTAATGCTACTTCCAGAGCTTTTGTTCCTTGTTTAAGGCTTACCACTGGAGTAGTGTCATTTTGAATGGCATCTGCAAAGGATTCAAGTTCGTCTAAGATGGCATTGTTGATTTCAATATCCGGGTTTTCAAAATAAATCTGCTTTTTAATTCCTTCGGCATTTTGTAAAATCATATCAAATTCGCCGGGCTCTTTTGGTGCATCCTTCATTTTAACGACTTCTACTTTTTTCTCTAAGAAATCGACCGAAATATAGGCGTCCTTTTGAAAAAACCTAGACTTGCGCATATTCTTCAATGATATTCTACTTGCGGTTAAATTGGCTACACAGCCATTTTCAAATTCTAAACGCGCATTGGCAATATCGGGTGACTGACTAATGACCGCAACCCCACTGGCGTTTATTTGTTTTACTTCAGAATTCACAACGCTTAAAATAGCATCGATATCATGGATCATTAAATCCAAGACTACGGGTACATCTGTACCTCTAGGGTTGAATTCTGCCAATCTATGGGCTTCAATGAACATCGGTTGGTCTATTTGCTTTTTCACTGCCGTAAATGCAGGATTAAAACGCTCTACATGACCAACTTGTCCTTTTACATTATGTTTTTGTTCTAACTCTAAAAGTGATTGTGCTTCCTTCAGTGTCTTCGTTATGGGTTTTTCAATAAAGATGTGCTTACCGGCTTCCATTGATTTTTTTGCACAGTCAAAGTGGGAAAGGGTAGGGGTAACAATATCAACCACATCAACAGCTGCAATGAGTTCATTTATATTTTCAAAATACGTGTATCCTAATTCGGCCTGTACCTTTTTTCCATTGATTGCATCTGCATCGTGAAAACCGATTAGATTATATTTTTTAGATTCGTTTAGAAGTCTAAGATGGATTTTACCCAGATGTCCCGCTCCTAAAACACCAACTTTTAGCATTTGTTTCTTTTTTCTCAAAAATACGCATACTTAAGAAAGTTTATCGCATAGGTTCATTCCAATTTTATGATTATAATGGTTAAGATTTAGAAATGGTCTTCCGTGGTAAAAAGAACTTTCCTAAATTTGAAAACCAAACCAAAAACACCATTGAAAGATACCTTCAAGCACAGGGGCATGCGCAATCATTTGGCGCAAATATTAATCGATAAAGGTATAAAGGACGAAAAGGTCCTGGATGCTATTCGAGAAATTCCCCGGCATTTATTTATGGACAGTAGTTTTGAGGGCCATGCCTATCAAGACAAAGCATTCCCCATAGCGGCCAACCAGACTATTTCACAACCGTATACGGTTGCATTCCAGACAGAATTATTACAACTTGAACCTGATCAAAGCGTTTTGGAAATTGGAACAGGAAGCGGCTACCAGACAGCGGCACTTTTAAAGTTAAAAGTAAAAGTGTACACTATTGAGCGGCAATTGGAGCTGTTTAAAAAAACGAACCTATTTTTTAAGAAAATGGGCTACAGACCAAAGAAATTTATTTTCGGCGATGGGTATAAAGGCTTGCCGGAAAATGCTCCTTTTGACCGGATTATTGTAACGGCTGGTGCGCCCGAAGTACCCAAAGCACTATTATCACAATTAAAAGTTGGAGGTAGGCTGGTCATCCCTATAGGATTTGAAGATCAGATAATGACTTTATACGTGCGTAGTTCTGAAAAGGAATTTCAAAAAAGTGAATTCGGTTCGTTTAGATTTGTTCCTTTGTTGGAGAATAAGAATTAATTATTGAAATTCTTTTTGATTCTGTCCAGGTTTCTTTTGCTATCCCTGTCTTTTATAGCATCTCGCTTATCATAAAGTTTTTTACCCTTGGCCAAGGCAATTTGCATTTTTGCCAGACCACGGTCAGTGATAAAAACGGATAGCGGCACAATCGTAAGCCCAGAGGTTCTTACTTCTTTGGCTAATTTTTTAAGTTCTCTGCGTTGTAGTAATAGTTTACGTTCTGCTTTAGGCCTATGGTTAAAATGGGAGGCATGGGAATATTCGTCGATTTGCATATTGATAACAAATAATTCGTCCCTATCATTGAATTCACAAAAACTTTCCGAAATGGAAGCATGGCCATCTCTAAGGGACTTAATTTCTGTTCCGGCCAGTACAATACCAGCGGTATACTTGTCCAATAGCTCATATTCAAAACGAGCTTTCCTATTCCTAATGTTGATATTTTTCTGCATCTATTGCAAAAATAAGCACATTGGGTGCATACTTTAAAATTCCTAGGGATTATTTAAGGAACTTAAATGCGTTTCGCCTTAATCCGGACAATTACAGTTGAACATAAGTTTCGTATCCGTTGCAATTCCGTTAACGATGGTTACTATAAAAAGTGTTCCATTTTCGCTATCGTCTATATCCGAATATTTTTCTTCACCAATCAGCGCATTCACGAATTCTGGTGTCGTATTACTATGGCCCACTACTAAAACATTTTTATTAAGGTTGTCCGCTTTGAACTGTTCCATATCTATAATTCGGGGGTCATAATATTGCACATCGATATTTTTTTTGACTGATGTAGGAGCTGCGGTCATGGAAGTCCTATTAAAATCCGTAGAATAAATAGCATCCAAAATAACACCATCCAGAATTTCTGCCCAATGCATGGCTCTACCCAATCCCTTTTGATTAAGTTCTGGATCAGCATCATCGGGATTACTTCTATCCTTTTCTGCGTGCCTGATGAGATAAAAAGTAGAAATCGACTTTTGGTCAGGGTTTGTATCCTTTACAGGTTCTTCTTTACAAGAAAGTCCTGTGAGTAGGAGCGCGAATAGAACTAGTTTGATGGCTTTCATTAAAATTAGTTTGATGGATTAATTTAATAACTAAAATTACTGCAAATTAGTACCATAAATAGTCTAATTTTTGTTTTTTTGCATATGAAAAAATTTTGTGGGGCACTTCTTATTGGATTTGTAGTTTTAGGCCTTAAGGCTCAGGAAGTCGTACTTCCTACTGACTTTAGACAACAAAACCTTACCGAATATAACGGTAGTTTACTAAACCCTGCATACAGTTTAAACAGAAACAATCCATCTTCCGTAGCCTTATGGACCCGTTGGCAGTGGCAAACCTTTGATGGAGACCCCACTTCTTTGTTTTTCAACTATACAGCAAAATTAAACGAGGTATCCGCAGCGGGTGTTGGCTTTTTTCAACACAATACAGGTATTTTTTTAAATACAGGAGCGGCACTAAATTACGCCTACAATATAGAGTTAGGGGAGAATGTCTTTCTTGGAGTAGGGATGAATCTTTTTGCTTTTCAGCAGAAACTTGCAGATGAGCGGTTTTTTATTCCAAATCCCATTCAAACGTCCATTACCAATGATTTTATTTTGCAAATGGCTCCTGGAATTAATTTAAATATTGACCGATTTAACATCGGTCTGGTTTCTGAAAATTTATTCGATTATAACTTTAGCACGAACGAACGAAATTCTAGTCCGGATGACCGAATTTTTCAAGCCTTGGCCAGTTATGATTTCCCAATTTCCATTTTAAAAGATGACCCAAGCTCTATTTTAAGACCTTCCATTTATTATAAGTCTATTCCAGGGCTTGATTCGCAATTAGGTATTACCTCGCTGTTGACTACCAACAAATTTTGGGTACAAGGGGGTTATAATAGCTTTTATGGTATTTCAGGAGGTGTTGGTGGTCGGTTCTTTAAGCGATTTTCTATTGGTGCCCTTATCGAGGTGGCAACCAGTTCAGATTTAAACGGACAAGACCCTACTTTTGAATTGGTAACTTCTTATAAATTGGGAAGATTGGAATCCCCTGCCGAAGAATTACAAGAACAGCTAATTGCCGAAGAGGAAAAGGAAGAATTGGTTCAAGAGGAACTAACCAAAGCCGAAGAATTGGCATTGAAACGTGAATTAAAAAAACAGGAACGTTCAGATCAATTGGAAAACAAAAGGGTTCAAGATTCTATTCAACAGGCTGAAAGATTGACTCAGGTTGTGGAAAAAGAATCTAAACGAGATATCAGAAAAAGAAATGATTCCATTGCAAATGCAAAAGCTGAACTAGCATTAGCAGAAGCAAGGGCTAGGAAATTAAAGCAGGAACAGGATTCCTTGATGAATTTGGCAAAAGAGAAAGAAGAGGCGATAGCCATGGTTCAGAAACGCAAACAGGATTCTATAAATGAAGCGGAAAAGAAGAAAGCCGAATTAGAAGTTTTGGCTATGCAAAAAGAAGTAGTGAAGCCAAAAGCTGGTGAAAAATATGAAGAAGTGGCCAAAGAAGGTAGCTTAGCTCCGGGCTACTATTTAATTGCGAACGTATTCGGTACCAAAAAATACTTTGATGCCTTCATGGCTGAAACCAAGAAAAAAGGTTTGAATCCACAATCGTTCTATCGAAGAGCCAACAAATATAATTACGTCTATTTAGGGAAATACAATTCGATTAAGGAGGCTAGAGCAGCTAGGGATTCGAATTTAAATGGAAAGTATAGCGAGAAACTTTGGATATTCCGAGTAACAGGGGAATAGTTGAGTTATAGAAAACGTGCTGGCATTATATATTCGCTGAATTTGTTCGGAACTCAGTTTTAATTAATGCTTAAGCTCCCTTCTTATCAATACTTCTAAGTAGGTTATGGTATTCAATAAGTATTTACGGTCTTTGGTTATTGTGGCTAAGGTAATGGCCCCTTGTAAAATGGTAAATAACTGTTTTGCGAATTGCAATGGCGAAACGGGAATTTTAAATTCCCCCGCGTTGATACCATTTTCTAGCACCAAGGCAATTTTACCTTCAATATCCCGAATCGTTTCTTTGGCGGCAGCGGCCAATAATTTATTATTGTGTTGGGCGTCTACACCCACGTTCAGAACAGGACAACCGCCCATGGTCATCGTGAAAATATCGTACTTCTTATAAAATTTAGTAAGGTTATCGATTTTTTCCAAATGGGTACCCTCAACTTCTAAATGCTCATCAATAGCGGTAAGCAAGAAGATTTCGATTGTATTCAAATGCAGCAAGCGCCATTGCTTCCTTATTTTCGAAATTACCATATAAGGCTCCTTTTGTCAATTTGGTAGCCTCAGTAAGGTCGCTCATACTAGTACCCACGTAACCATGCTTGTTGAACACGGGTGCAACAGTCTCAATAATATAAGCGGTAGTTCTTTCGGCTTTGGTAGACATGACGGACTGTTTTATGCGAATATAAAAAATCTATACTGTATGGTATATAGTGATCATGAAAAAAGCGCCCTTATTTTTGCATAAGGACGCTTTTTTACAAGTTTATAAAATTATGACATTCAATTTTCTGGATTTCTGAATACCAATTCATTATCGAATGCGTCTATCAGCACCACACTATCGGATTTTATCTGACCACTTAAAATGGATTTTGACATATTGTTCAACACCTCTTTTTGCATGGTTCTTTTAACCGGTCTGGCTCCAAATTGGGGGTCATACCCTTTTTTCGCCAAAAAGTCAATGGCTTCATCAGTAGCATCCAAGGTAATGTGCTGTTTGTTCAGCATTTTTTTCAATTGATTCAATTGAAGTTTTACAATTTCCTTGATATTCTCCTTGGTCAAAGGCGTAAACATTACAATGTCATCAATTCTATTGATGAACTCTGGTCGTATGGTGTTTTTCAACAAGCCCAATACTTCAACCCTTGCTGCTTCGGTAGCACTGAAAACGTCCTTAGAATTTTCAAACTTCTCCTGAATAATTTGACTGCCCATGTTACTGGTCATGATGATGATGGTATTTTTAAAATCGGCCACCCTTCCCTTGTTATCCGTTAATCTACCTTCATCTAAAACTTGTAACAGAATGTTGAAAGTATCCGGATGTGCTTTTTCAATCTCATCTAACAAGACCACGGAATAAGGTCTTCTACGAACCGCTTCGGTCAATTGACCGCCTTCATCATAACCTACGTATCCTGGAGGTGCACCAACCAGCCTACTAACCGAATGCCTTTCTTGGTACTCGCTCATATCTATTCTGGTCATCGCATTCTCATCATCGAACAAATAGGATGCCAATGTTTTGGCCAACTCCGTTTTACCAACACCGGTAGTTCCTAAGAACAGGAAGGAACCAATTGGTTTTTTGGTGTCTTGTAAACCGGCCCTACTTCTTCGAATAGCATCAGACACGGCCTGTATAGCCTCTTCTTGGCCCACAACACGTTTATGTAGTACATCTTCCAGCTTCAACAGTTTTTCGCGCTCGCTCTGCAACATTTTGGTCACAGGAATTCCTGTCCATTTCGCAACGACCTCAGCAATATCATCACTGGTTACTTCTTCTTTGATAAGAGTACCAGCATGTTGCTGCTCGTTCATTTCGTTCTGTAACTTGGTTAACTTCTCTTGCGCTTCTTTGATTTTGCCATATCTTAATTCCGCAACTTTTCCATAATCACCGTTCCGTTCCGCACGTTCAGCCTCTGCTTTGAAGTTTTCAATATCCAGTTTTGTCTGCTGAATGTTGTCCACTACGGTCTTTTCACTTTCCCACTGCGCAAAGATTTCATTTCTATCCTCTTTTACATTGGCCAGTTCCAAGTTCAGCACCTGAAGCTTTTCCTTATCATTTTCCCTTTTAATAGCTTCAATCTCAATCTCTAATTGCATGATTTTACGATCTAAAACATCCAATTCTTCTGGTTTGGAATTGATTTCCATCCTTAATTTAGAGGCTGCTTCATCCATAAGGTCAATGGCCTTATCGGGTAAAAACCGATTGGTAATATAGCGTTGTGATAATTCAACGGCAGCAATAACGGCTTCATCCTTAATCCTTACTTTATGATGAGCCTCATATTTTTCCTTTATGCCTCTAAGTATGGAAATCGCACTTTCGGTGTCCGGTTGGTCCACAACCACTTTTTGGAATCTTCTTTCCAACGCCTTATCCTTTTCAAAATACTTTTGATATTCATCTAAGGTGGTGGCGCCAATAGCCCGTAATTCGCCCCTAGCTAATGCAGGTTTTAGAATATTGGCTGCATCCATGGCACCTTGGCCACCACCCGCACCAACCAGTGTGTGAATCTCGTCAATGAAAAGAATGATATTTCCGTCCGCACTCACAACCTCTTTGATAACGGCCTTCAAACGCTCCTCAAATTCACCCTTATATTTTGCACCGGCGATTAAGAGCACCCATGTCCAAGGAATAGATAACCTTATCTTTTAAATTCTCCGGAATATCCCCTTGAACAATTCTTTGTGCCAATCCTTCGGCGATAGCTGTTTTACCAACACCTGGTTCACCAACCAGAATGGGATTGTTTTTAGTACGTCTAGAAAGAATTTGAAGAATCCTTCGTAATTTCCTCATCCCTTCCAATAACGGGGTCAAGTTTACCGCTATCTGCAAGTTGGTTTAAGTTTTTAGCGTATTTCTGTAAGGAATTGTAATTGTCCTCAGCACTTTGTGAAGTTACTTTTTCTCCGTTTCTCAATTCTTCGATAGCCGCTTGTAAATGCTTTTCAGTAACCCCTTGATCTTTTAATATTTGAGAAATTTTACTTTTTGAATTCAATATCGCTACGAACAAATGTTCAATAGATACAAATTCATCACCCATTTTTTTGGCAATACCATTTGCCTCGTTAAGGGTTTTAGAAGCTTCCCTAGAAAATTGAAGTTCTCCTCCTTCCACTTTTGGAAAGCTGTTAAGTTCCTTTTCAAGGATTTGTTGAAGTAAGTTAAAATTAACACCTAATTTCTTTAATAAGAAAGGCATAACGTTTTCCTCAACTTCTGTCAGCGCCTTGAATAAGTGTTCATTTTCGATTTGCTGATGGCCTTTACCTTGGGCAATCAGCTGGGCCTGCTGGATAGCCTCCTGTGATTTTATGGTGAAATTATTTATATTCATATTCTTTATTTTTAGTTTAATACAATACTTTTGATATGTACTAGTCAACAATCCTACCAATGAAGAACATAGGACAAAATGTCTGATTAAATTGACAAATACAAGACAATTAGTCAGTTGACTTACAGCTAATTAAGAAGATAAATTTATAGAATATGGGATTATTTAGTGGAATTTTTGGAAGTTCAAAAACAAATGATGAACGTGAAGCATCCGGTATTCCATGGAAGCCTTTGGAAGACGTTGGTCAGTTAGATGAAATAGTGAAACAATCCAAGGGGAGGCCTCAGATAATTTTTAAACACTCAACAACCTGCGGGATAAGTCGAATGGTTTTGAATATGTTCAATAGTGGTTTTGCTCTTGAAGAAGGGCAGATGGATTTTTACTTTTTAGATTTACAAGCGTATCGAGATGTATCAAATGAGGTAGCAAAGAAATTCAGTGTTCAGCACCAATCTCCGCAATTACTGATCATTAAAAATGGGGTAGTGGTACATCATGATTCACATGGTGCTATTTCAGATGTTCAATTGGAAAAATATGTATAAAAAAAGCCCCATTTTTATGGGGCTTTTAGTTAATTAAAGCGTTGGCTATTTAAAATATTCTTGAGGTTGTTCTTTAGGTCCTCCCCAGCGTCATAAACCATTTGTTCATTGCTAGGAAAAGGAACCCTTGCCAATTGTAGCATAGAGACTAAATCATTATCGAGAGCTCTCTTATCTCCGTCATAATTTGCGTAATTATGCTCGAAAACAAATTGACTGGATAACGGGTATTGATTTATTTTCTGTTGTTTTTTCAAATCGATAAAATTAACGACTCCGGTTACTTGAGCAGTTTTGAATTGTGTGAACTGGTAAAAATCACATCGTACCGTTTTAAATTTATCCACTTTAATACTGTTGCCTAAACTATCTGATACTACATTTCCATTCCTGTCTTCCACAAAAGTGTATCCATCTTTTATTTGTTTCTCTTTACTGATTTGTTTTTCCCTAATCTGTTCTGGAGAAATATTGATATCCTGGAAAGAAACTTCCATTTGGTAATCATACAACTGATTCTGAATTCTATTGGTATGATATTCCGTCCACAAATTATTTAAACCATATGTATTTAGATTTAAAAGCTCGTCTTCCAATCGTCTAGGAATTACTTTATCCGTATTGTTGGTCATTTCTACAATGACGTAATCCAGTCCTTTTTGATACGCTTCTTCTAATTTTGCGTTTGTGTTTTTGTAATTAGGATTTAAATCACTTAAATATTTCAAATCATTATAGGCAGTTCTGTAATCCAGCTTATAATTTGCATTTTCTAGTAAGGTCAATGCCTTATTGTATAGAAATTCAGATAAATCAGCTTTAGAAGCAATAATGTCCTCATCATAATTTTTGAAATTGAATTGGGCCTTTCTTCCTTCTTCTTCGATATAAAGGGGTAATAACGGACGAATTCTTTGTTGAATCGCTTTTAGGTTTTCATACGAGTTGAAAATTTCTTCGAAATTTGCTGGGTTGCCATCCTTTTTAAGGAATTTGATATGTTGAAGCTCACGCTCCATATTTTTTTTATATCCCTCCTCTAAAAGAACAATATAGGTTTGATTACTTTTTTTCGTTTTGTTTTCTGCAATGTTCATTACCGCTTTATTGATAGCGGCCATGTAATTGCCGGTATTCAAAGCCTCCTGTGTTTTTTTAACCCCGCTACAAGAAAGTAGAAAGCCTATAAAACTAAGTAGTAGAAATTTTTTCATAACCGATATATTTAAAATTATAAGTTGACCATTTCAACAGCCGTGCCATAATTGGCCTAATAGATAACGAAACAGGATAAGGAATAGTATATTTTCGATAAGTGGTAGTTAATTTGTTTTGGTTTAATATTTTCAAGTTGGAAGAGTTATCAACTTTTGTTGAATAATTTACCTCTCTGTTTTTCTCTTTTTTCTATTCGATTAAGTCAGTACTTTGTATTTTTGCAACTTATTTAAAACCCTAAGGAGGATGCAACGCGACACTACGATTTTTAATTTGATAGAGGAGGAGAAACAACGTCAAATCAACGGAATAGAACTAATAGCTTCAGAAAATTTTACGAGTCCACAAGTGATGGAAGCGCAAGGTTCCGTTCTTACGAATAAATATGCGGAAGGATATCCTGGAAAGCGTTATTATGGTGGATGTGAAGTTGTTGATAAAGTGGAGCAATTGGCCATCGATAGGGCAAAAGAATTATTTGGAGCAGCTTATGCCAATGTTCAACCGCACTCCGGTTCACAAGCCAATGCGGCGGTGTACCACGCGTGTCTTAATCCTGGTGATAAAATATTAGGATTTGATCTTTCACATGGTGGGCATTTGACCCATGGATCTCCTGTTAACTTTTCAGGAAGACTTTACAGTCCTGTTTTTTATGGTGTGGATAAAGAAACCGGACTTTTGAATTACGATAAGATTCAAGAAATAGCAACCAAGGAGCAACCAAAGTTGATTATTGCCGGTGCATCTGCATATTCGCGTGATATGGATTTTGAACGGTTTAGAAAAATCGCGGATAGTGTTAATGCTATTTTGTTGGCCGATATATCCCATCCTTCAGGATTAATTGCTAAAGGTTTGTTGAATAATCCTATTCCACATTGTCATATTGTAACCACTACGACACATAAAACCTTAAGAGGACCAAGAGGCGGATTGATTCTTATGGGTGAAGATTTTGATAATCCTTTTGGAATTACCTTAAAGAACGGAAGTTTACGAAAAATGTCGGCTCTTTTAGATTTGGCTGTTTTTCCCGGTAACCAAGGAGGACCTTTAGAACATGTGATCGCAGCAAAAGCAGTTGCATTTGGTGAAGCGCTTACAGATGATTTTAAAAAATATATTACCCAAGTAAAGAAAAATGCCGATGCTATGGCAAAAGCTTTTGTTGCTCGTGACTACCATATCATTTCTGGAGGTACCGACAATCACATGATGCTTATCGATTTGCGAAACAAGGATATTTCTGGTAAAGATGCTGAAAAAGCCTTGGTAGCTGCAGATATTACAGCTAATAAGAACATGGTGCCATTTGATGATAAATCTCCTTTTGTAACTTCCGGAATTCGTTTTGGTACACCTGCTATAACTACTAGAGGTTTAGTGGAATCGGATATGGAAAAAGTGGTAGACTTGATTGATCAAGTAATCAATAATCCAGAAAATGAAACTTTGATTAAAGAAATAAAAGGAAAAGTGAATGCTATGATGAATAGCAGACCCATATTCAATGCTTAATTGTACTTAAGTATAAAACCAATTTAATCTTCTTCAGATAAATAGAAATCTAAATCACCAGAGATGTAGGCGTTTTTCTGTAAATCAAATATAGAAGCCTCATCATCTTTATCTAAGTATACTCCCCAAAATTCTGTATAGGTTTTGGGGATTTTTTCGAGTTTGATTTCCGCATCAGCGGTAGAATCTAAGCTTTCTAAGGTATCCTCGAAAATTGGCACAAAAATTTCATATGGTTTTTGTGTCAAACCTTTGGTCATAAAAACGTAATTACCTGCAATTTGCATCAAAATATCATTGAATTCTGTAGCAATACTGTTTTCATAAATTCTTTTGATGACGATGCTAGTATCATTTAGAAAGAGGGTTAGTTCCTCAATATCAATTTGGCTATTATTTTTCAAATTGAGTTCATTCAAACTTAGCTCAATTGGAGCTATATCATTTCTGTTATTGCCCCATCTACCGGTGTTGAAATGAGAAAGTAATTCTAATAAATCTAAGTTACAACTCATCTCTAAAACCAATTTTATACTGGATTGAGTGGCACTTTTGTTTTTAAGCTTTACCTCTGAGAAATAGTGGAACTCCAATGAATTAAGAAATTCACTAATACCAATTATATCAACTGTTTCAGAATGATTTCCTAAGGAATTTTTAATGAAATCTTCAAAATTAAATAACATAGAAAGAGGATTTAAGGGGGATTCTCTTTCATAAAGATACTTTTAACACCGTAAAATGCTACTTAGGAAATCCTTAGAATATTGGAGGATATTATTATAAAATAAATCTATATATTATAAATAATTGATTTTCAGATAATTGCAAATTAAAAGAAATCGGATTAAAGAAATCCTCGGTTTTTAGCTTCATTAATTAACGCCAGGTCATTACCATTTTTTATGTCAAAAATGGCCTTAAGCTGTCTTTTTCTTGCTTCAACAGTAGTATTGGCAGATCCTATTAAAGGGGCGATATCTCTAGTGTGGATTCCTTGGGAAAGATGATAAAGAATTTTTTGATCTTGTTCGTCAATGACAATGTCATTTGACATTCTTCTTCGCATAGCTGCCAATGCACTTGCAGTGTAATAGGGAGATTTTTTTGTAACAGTCTCAACCATTGCCCGTAAGGATAGTTCATCTATTTCAGACTTCACCATATAACCATCAGGATTTACGGTTTTAAAAATATTGTTAATTCTATAGTTGTCACTATAGGAAGACATGAATACTATTTTCGATTTTGGAACCTCTCTTCTAGCAATAACCCCTAAGTCTACGCCAGTTCTAGGATCTTTTGACTCTGCAGAAAACAATTGGATGTCCAATAGAATGATGTCATAAGGAACTGAACGTTTAGAAAATTCAATTTTATCCTTTCCGACATCAAAACTTTTTGCAATTTCTACTTTTACGTTAAAATCTGGAAATTCTGAGTCCTCCAGGATATATTTATATCCTAATGTGGTCATTTCGTGATCATCTACCGCTAAAATTCTTACCGTATCCATTCTATTCATTATCCAACACTAAATTACTAAACGTTTTCAAATTGAGCTTTAGTATCGTCAGCGTTTTTAAGATTACTTTGCAAAGGTATAGATAAAGTAGTTGTTGTGCCCTTATTTGGAATAGATTCTATATTCCAAGAACCTTCAAGTTTTTTCACTCTAGAGGATATGTTGCGAATTCCAATACCTCTTTTACCTTTTTCAATTTTAAATCCTTTTCCATTATCGTTCATGATGACCGTAAACAAATCATCAGTTCTTTTAAAGGTTAAATGGAAAGAGGAGCAATTGGCATGTTTAATGGCATTTTGAAATGTTTCTTGTATGATTCTGTATACATTGATTTTTACCTCACCTGGTAAACTATCCCAATTCTCGTCTTCATTATACGTGAAAATCGTATGTATATTTTGATGTGCGTTCGATAAAAGAGATTCTATAGAATCCGTAAAATTGCTGATTTTCTGGTAAGCATTATGACTTAATTCATGGGATATCGACCTGATTTCATTTTCAATTTCCTGTAAGGAGCTTAAGGCTTTGGACTTTTCTGAAATCGCTTCTTCCGTAGCTCTTTTGTTTAAACCCGTTAAAACCATACGGGCCCCTAGCATTTTACCCAAAACACCGTCATGCAATTCTTCTGAAATACGTTTTTGCTCCATTCGCTTTCCTTCATCCACTTTCTGTTTTTGGGCAAGCATTAAATTGAAAATTTCTTGGTTATTGGCTTGTTGTTGTTGATCAAATATCAGTTTTTGATTTTTAGCTCTTTGATTAATGATAATATAAACGGATAGTCCTAAAAGGAAAAAACCGGCAGCAATACCAATCCACATTTGTTTTTGTTTGGATAGGGTAGCCCTTTGACTTTCTAGCGATACATTCTCGGCAATAAATTCATCAGTTTCAAAACGTATACGGGCAAATTTGTTCTGTTGTTTGCGTTCTTCTTTTTGTAGGCTATCATTTAGCTGAATGTATTTTTTCATGTAGGATGTGGAGTTTTCCTTCTCTAATTCGGATAATAATCCCCAAGTTTCCAATAAACGTTCATTATTATCGGTTTCAATTGCCAATTCTTCGGCTTTGTGGGCAATGGCTATAGCTGCAAGCGTATCTTGAGCAAATGCTCTATATTGGGATAAGGTGTAATACGATCCAGACAGACTGGCCAATTGGTTAGTTTCGTTTTTAATTTTAATCGATTCAGAAAGAAGTTTTTGAACACCTAAAGTGTCGCCGTTCATTAATTTGCTGGAGGCCAAGTTTGTTGAGGCTATAGCATAGAGTTCTTTATTCTTGATTTTCGAGACTATCAATTTCCAATACTTTTTGAAAATTCTCAATAGCTTGTTCATTTTGATTTGTATTTCTGAAAAATTATTCCAACATTGTTAAGAACTCGTGCTTCTTGTAATTTGTCATTACTATCCTCCTTTAAATAGTATAAAGCTTCATTGAAGTAAGCAAGTGCTTTGTCGGTTTCACCTTGAGCACCAATGGCTATCCCCAATTTATTATAGGCTTCGAATAAATAATGATTATTTTTTAATAGATTTAAGTTGTTCTATGGCTTTGGTAATAGTTGCTTCACTTCCCACATAATCCTTAACATTATTTTGAATATCGGCCATATTTAGAAGTAACCGACTAGAAGTCAACAAATCATTCTTTTTTTCAAAAATAATTTGAGCCTCTTTAAAAGCAAAAAATGCACTATCCTTTATAACTATATCTTTCATAAAAACTAGCCAAATCCCAATATGCGTTGGCGATAGCAATAGAATCTTTTTGAATTTTATTTAATTCAATGGCTTTTTTATTTACTTGTCGAAATTTTAGGCTATCGGTTAAATTGGAATATTGATAAGAAAGTAATCCAAAATATTTAGCACGAAGGGAATCATTCAAAGATGATCTGGCAATACTTTGAGCTTTATTCAGAATATTCAATCGTAAACTATCGTTCAAATTTGAATTCTTACTTTCCTTTAATCAAATAATAACACTGTCGTTTTCTTCTACTGCTTACTTTTTACAGATATGTTTTTCCTTTCTTGATGCAAGAAACGAACTGCATTATAAGAGTATTGTAATAATGCAAAAGGATAAATACCTTATTCAACGATTTTCTATTTCTTTTTTCATCGAAAGCAAGGTAAAAAAAAAGCCCTGAACATTTTTGTTCAAGGCTATATATCTAATATATTTTGTAAGATTTATCCGATAGGGTCGTCACGACGATTCTGTTCCACCACTGCAACCATCACAAGCTAAGGCTTTTGAAATATCATTCATGAATTCAAACTCATTGGCTGTATTTTCCACTACATAAGTTGCCATTCCTAATGCCATTAAAGCGATTGCTACAATACTTGTTACTTTTTTCATAATATGTGTTTTTGGTGTTTATTATTCTATTACATTACCAAAGTAATAAGGTTTCGCAGGTGTGGAAAGTAATTCTAACCGCTATTAGTGAATGACCCATTTCTGTGAGTATTTCACCAAGTTGTACGAGAATTCTTTAATTTTTGGAAGAAACGGAATTTTTGGAAAGTAGTTTTTTAAGTCCGTCCATATTATCCCGGTAGGTTTTCGAGAATGGCAGCTGTTCGTTCACCAATTTTAAGGAACAAATCGATTTTCCAAAATTGATGCGAGATACATAATTGGTGTTGACAATATAACTTTGATGTATTCGAATGAAATTACCGGGGAGGCTATTCTCGAAGGTCTTCAAGGTTTTGAAGGCATTGGTCACCGTACCATCTTTCATAAAAAACTCCGTTGTATTATTATCGGCTTTTAAATAAAGAATATCATTAGTGTTCAGGTATTGAAAATCTTTATAGGATTGTAAGCACAAAGTTTCTGGAACCTTTTCTTTGGGCATGCGCTTCTTGAGCTTCAATAATGATTTACGAATATCAAACTCATTGTAAGGCTGTAACCAATAATCAAAAAAACCGTTTTTGATGGCATCGTAGGCATACTCTTTAGAACTTGCAATTCCAATAAGTAAAGGAAGTCGGTCGATGAACTGATGCATTTCCATAACCATTTGGAATAGGGCAGGAGCCTGTTCATTCAGGTGGATGAAAACTAAGTCCGGAGAAAATTTAAGGATATCGTTTAAGCCATTGTTTGAATTATTTGCTAATCCTACACATTCAAAGTCACCATATTCATCCAAAAATGCACGAAGTTGCAAATTGGAAACAGCATCTGAGTCAATTATGGTGTAGGTGTAATCCAAAATATAGTGTCTACCACGAAGTTAGCTATACCTGAAAAAAATGGTCACCTAGGAAATCCATAGAAATATGGAGGATATTATGATAAAACGCTTGGCAATAAGGGGTTTGAGAGAAAATTCTTAACTCGATAAAGAACTTACCTACTCTTCTACTTTCTCTTGGGCTTGATAGGCTCCTAAATCTGGATTGTCCATCCTAGAAATACCTAAGATGTCAAATGGAACTAATGCGGCGTTATTCACGTTTCCAAGATTAATTACTTCGGATGCTAATCCAATTTTAAAATTATTGTCACGGGAATCATAAAAATCGGGGAAGGCATTTAGAATGATATTGGAATAGTTTGAGTTATTTTCAAAATCATAAAGGTCTGTAGCTACTACTGCCGGCAAATTTGATTAGGCAATTCTGAAAATTGAAATTAAAAAGATTGTTTTCGTTTGATTCCAAATACAGTTCTGTCTGGTTATTTCCATCAATGATGCAATTTATGAAATCGGCCTGCACTAAATCCATTGATGCTAATCCATCATTCGTATTATCATTGCGGATACTAAGGGCTGGGTTGCTTCGAAAGCCATTCGTCCAATAATTGGCAATCGTACTATGGATAAAGGAGTAATCGCCTCCATTCGAAATTAGCAATGAGGACATGCCTGCACCTCCAAGCACTAGATTTTCTGCCCTCACCATACCATTTTCAGCCCAAAGATTAGAGAGACTACTATTGTAAATCTTGCTATTGGCAATGGATAAAGAATTCGTGGTATTTTGATTCTTTTCCCCAACATATAATCCGATGTTGGCATTTTTTATGGTGCTATAGTTAATTGTATTTTCGATACTTCCGTCTGATAGCCAAATACCTCCCCATTGGCCAGGTATGTTAGCAAATTCAGGTTCCAAGCGGTCTCCTTCAAAAATAATTTCACCTTCCTGTAAATCTTGATTTTGACTTAGTTCACCGTTAGCGATAATTTGCCCGCCTTTCTGAACTACTATTCCAGAATTTTCATGGAAAAATAAACGCGCTCCGGGTTCTATAGTCAACTTTTTACCATCTATCACTTTTCCATATCCATAAATAACATAAGGTCTTTCATTGGTAAATTGAAGTTGGTTGTCGTTTAATTCAAAGGTATTTACTCTTAATTCGGTACCATTTGCATCGGTTTTTAAGACCAGGGATTCTTTAGTTGCATCTGCATCGGCATATAAGAAAATAGCATCCTTGGCTAATGTGACTAAGGGTATACTTTGTTGATAGGGCGGGAAATCAAAGAGTAAATCATCGGTGTATAAAAGTTCGGTTATACTTTCGTCATCTATTGAAATGGTTGTTTCAATGAGAATAAAAAGACTGTCCTGAGCGTAAATAGGAACATTGGTGAACTGTTTTCCGGCTACACCGTCAACATTCAATCTATAAAAACTTTCAGTCCCTTTTTTTAAATTTATGATAGGAATGACAACATCATCACGTGTTGGATTATATACTTTTAAGGTATAGGTACTGCTTCCTAAATTTGCAAAAACCGTATCTAAATAAACAGTATCCTTTGAGAAGGTTAGATTTCCATTACTTGGTGCATATTCAAAATCCTTCCTGCAAGAAGACATTACAATCACAGTAACCGTTACGATGAATACAAATAGATAATTGTTACGCACGACGAATAAAGTTATTAGGAATGGCTAAATAAATAAACGCCTTATTTCTGGGGATATTCTACTAGGCCTGAGTGTTTTTTTATTGACCAAACACCACTCGGTCGAGCTACGTACGATTAACTTTTCAGTATTACCGTGATGCATTTCTACTATCCTAGTACAAGTTGCACCTGAACTTTTTTCAATAAAGGTGCTTAATGCTATAGGGTCGTTTAACAGTGCGGCCGACTTGTATTCGATATGATGGCTAAGCACTACCCAGATAAATTCATCCTGCATTTCCTGCGAAGCTGTGGCTTGCCAATGTTCTT
This sequence comes from uncultured Flavobacteriaceae bacterium, assembly GCA_963842105.1. Taxonomy (GTDB): domain Bacteria; phylum Bacteroidota; class Bacteroidia; order Flavobacteriales; family Flavobacteriaceae; genus Maribacter. Next base: position 40,003 of record CAWJFH010000022.1, on the reverse strand, counting down.
TGGAAATATCTTGAATCCATTGTACATAACGAACATTGTTTACATGGTCAAGATCATCGAGGTCATCAATCGCGACCTTAAGTTTCATTTGAAATTTTGCCATTCTATTTTTTCTCGATGGTGACTTCGAACATTTTATCCCAATCCTTTCCGGTCACAAAAAAGGTTTTGCGTTCTGGGTGATAGGCTATACCGTTCAATACGTTGTCACTATCCTGCCAGTCTTTCGTCTTTGTTATTTTACTACTTAAGCCGCCAAAATTGATGACCCCTTCAATAGCTCCGGTTTTGCTATCGATAATCATAACGCTAGGCTTTTGATATACGTTAGCATAAATTTTACCATTTACATATTCCAATTCATTAGCTTTATTAAATACTGAAGAATTAGTAACGGTTTGTATATAACCGGTTTCTGTCATGGTATCTGGATTAAGGAACCAAATTTTTTCAGTACCATCACTTTTGAATATTTTCTTACCATCGTTGGTCAATCCCCAACCTTCGCGACTTTCACCATATTGAAAATTATCTAATTTCTTAAAACTGTTTGCATCGTAAATGAACCCCATTCCGCTTTGCCATGTGAGCTGATAAATTTTATCATTTAGAATGGTGATGCCTTCCCCAAAGTAAGAAGCATCTAAATCAATTTGTTCATAAACCTTACCGGTTTTATAATCCAATTTTCTTAAAAAGGAACGCCCTTTTTTACCGGTTCCTTCATAAAGTGTGTCATTATGAAATTCAAGTCCTTGGGTGTAGGCACCGTTATCATGCGGAAATTCATTAATGATGGTATACGTGTAAATTTCAGGAGCTTTATCTGAAAGTACTTTAATATTCTTTGTGATTTCTGCAGTAGTACCTTCGTAACTAATTTTAGCGGTTAATACTTTATTGCCCAATGTAGGCACTTGGAATTTCATTTTATTGTCCGTTACCGCTAATTTTTCATTGTCTATCGTGTAATCAACATTGGTGATTTCTTTATTCTTCACATTTTTGATACCGATTCCTATGACTTCATTTTGGTGCACTGTTTCCGTATTTCCTTCAAGATTAATTTCGAATAAAGAAGAAGGCTTTTGATTACCACTACCACAGGCGATATATAAAAATGAAATAAAAATAAAACCGAGAAATTTGAAAATTCGCATTGTTGAAATATTATGTAGTGTAACAAATTATTGGTGAAGTTCTACCTTTCTAGAAAGGAAAGGCAATTTAATTCATAAAAATTAGAAACTAAAAGGATTGGGAAAGTTTTAAAAGATTGTATATTTGCACCCGGCAAGTCCTACACGACCAGCTCCTGTAGAATCCCCCAGGGTGGGAACGCAGCAAGGGTATACGGTCGTAGCGGTGCGATGTAGGTAGCTTGCCTTTTTTTGTGCCTTATTCTCAAATACTTCAGAAAGGGTTAACATCTTCAAGATTAGATAAGTGTGTAGTTATAGAAATCATCAGGTAACATTAGTAGAATGAAATCGAAGGTAATTCTAATCACTGGCGGATCATCCGGAATAGGAAAAGCAATAGGTATCCATTTAAAGAGTAAAGGTTATGTGGTTTATGGAACTACACGAAATCTATCAAAATATCCTTCCTTTGCCCATTTTACACTTTTGGAAATGGATGTTCGTAATACTGATTCCATTAAAAATGCTGTGATTGCCCTTTTGAAAAAAGAAAATAAAATTGATGTTTTAGTAAATAATGCAGGTATTGGTATTACCGGCCCTATGGAAGAAACTCCACATGAAGAAATTGTTAAGGCTTTCGCCACTAATTTTAATGGCCCCTTGAATGTAATTAATGAGGTGTTGCCCGTGATGCGTAATCAAGGTAATGGACTTATTATAAATATTACATCTATTGCGGGTTATATGGGCCTTCCTTTTAGAGGTATTTATTCTGCAACCAAAGCAGCTCTAGAAGTAGTTACGGAAAGCTACCGAATGGAAACAAAAAAATTCGGAGTTCATTTTACGACTTTAGCTCCGGGAGATTTTGCCACAAATATTGCTGCAGGAAGATTTCATACACCGGTTATGAAAGACTCCCCATATGAGCAAACCTATAGAAGAACCTTAGAGGCGATAGACAAAGATGTAGACAGTGGAGGTAATCCCAAACAAGTAGGTGAAAAAATCGCTAAAATAATTGCTACAAAGAATCCAAAACCACACTATGCCGTGGGGTCATTTATCCAACGATTTTCACTTATTCTAAAACGTTTTTTACCTGGAAAATGGTTCGAAAAAATGTTAGAAAATCATAGTGAAGTATAAAATTCTAGATTTTTAACAACTTAAAGTACTTTAGTTGTTGTAGATATTAGCAAAACCATCTACGATAACAGCATTATCTGTGATAATCGATTTGTTCATTGGATAAATCACCAACGTTTCGGTAAGCTCTTTATAGTCGTTTGTATGGTATTGGGTGTTAGGATCTAATTGTGAACTTTTTACGATTCCTGCCCAGTCTTCAAATTCTGTTTTTATATTGATACCAATGAGGGTATGGTCCGGTTTTCTCTTTTGAAGATCTGCGACTCTTTTAAAAATGTCCTGATATTGTTTTTTATTATTGTCTGACCAAAAATAAAAAATCACCTTTTTGTCTTTTGCTATCTCTTGTAGCGTCAAATTAGTATTTTCAATAGAAACAACAGGTAAGTTAGGGATAGGGTTGGAAGGTTGAAGATTTACTATCTTCTGATACAGGTTTTCAATTTCTTCAATATGCATATTGTTTTTAGAGACCGTCTTAAACTCCTTTATGAAAATTTCTATATTTTCTGGAGCATCATGCTTTTTGAGTAAGTAATCAAAAGCAACATTTCTAAAAAGATTATCCCGCAACTCCTTATTGGCCACTAGGCTGTCTATAAGATTTAGTTTATGCTTATTGAAATGAAGTTGTTTGCTTTCTTCTATCTTATCGGCGGAACAACCCTTCATACAGGTCATATAAGAAATATTTCCAAAGTGGGATTTTAAAAAATCATAATAAGGCCTTAGATAGGTAAGACTTTCGTCATTGTAATTGATTTGTTCTCGATAATCATAAAAACCGGAAGGTAATTCATGAAAGTTTTCCTCAGTAGTTTTACGTTTATGCTGGAAAGGATAGATTTCTTTGAACCGATTATAGGTGTAGTAAATATTTTCCCTAAGTAGATTATAACCATCTTCAGAAATATCCGTTTCTTTTTTGATACTTTCCAAACGCTTTATTTTGCCTTTCATTAAGGAACCTACTTTATCTTCAAAATCGCTGGGTTCTAGCTCGTAGTATTCGGTATGCATGTCTGCATCTTCTTCTTCTTCGGAAAGGAAAAGTTCCAATAAAAAATTGTTTAATATTTCATTGGAACCAGAAAAAACCAATGATTCATCAAAGTAAATGGTATTCAGTCTAACCAATAAACTATCCCCTTTTTCTAAATATACATATTGAGCTTCTGGAGCATGATTAAAATGATATAGTCCATTTTCTACTGTAGGCAATTTAAAGCTAAAACGATTGTTTTGATCAAGCTGTGCAGAATCAATTTTCTCACTGCCTTTAAAAAGTATGACTTGTGTGTTGGTGGGATTTACAATTTCTCCGGCAAAAAGAACGGTATCGGATTCTTTTTTGGTTTCCGTACAACCAATAATAAATAAGATCAAAATAGAACCTAGAAATCTAACCATATAGTGTAAGATGCTGATATTTACCAAAAGTAGGGAAGATTAAAAGTGATCCTTGTTAAGGTGTAGTTAAATATTAAACATTACAGTCCTAATAATGGTTAATAAATTTGATACTTGATTTGGTTAGTATAACCCTTTAATATTCTGTATTTTTGCACCGATTTTTAAAAATATTATTATGTTATCTGTATCTAATCTATCGGTACAATTTGGAAAGAGAATTTTGTTCGATGAAGTGAACATTGCGTTTACCCAAGGCAATTGTTATGGAATCATCGGAGCCAATGGGGCCGGTAAATCTACTTTCTTGAAAATTATTGCAGGTCAAATGGATCCAACTTCTGGTCACGTTCATTTAGAACCTGGCAAGAGGATGTCCATATTAGAGCAGAATCACAACTCTGCTGATGATTTTACGGTATTGGAAACCGTAGTTATGGGTAACAAACCCTTATATGAAATCAAAAAGGAGATAGATGCCCTTTATGCAGATTATGATGATAAAAATGCAGATAGGATAGGGGAGTTGCAAGTAACCTTCGAGGAAATGAATGGGTGGAATGCAGATAGTAATGCAGCTGCACTATTATCTAATTTGGGAATTAGTGAGGATAATCATTATACCCAAATGTCAGAATTGGATTCAAAATTAAAAGTACGGGTATTATTGGCTCAGGCACTTTTTGGTAATCCTGATGTACTTATCATGGATGAGCCTACCAACGACCTGGATTATGAAACCATTAGTTGGTTGGAAAACTTTTTGGCAGATTACGAAAACACAGTAATTGTGGTATCGCATGACCGTCACTTTTTGGATACCGTGTGTACAGATATCGTGGATATCGATTTTGGTAAATTGAACCTATATTCCGGTAATTACACCTTCTGGTACGAAAGTAGTCAGTTAGCAGCTCGCCAACGTGCACAACAAAATAAGAAGGCTGAAGAAAAGGCTAAGGAATTACAGGAGTTCATTTCTAGATTTAGTGCTAACGTAGCTAAAAGTAAGCAAGCCACTTCAAGAAAAAAGATGCTTTCAAAATTAAAGGTGGATGACATCAAGCCTTCTAGCCGTAGATACCCTGCCATTATTTTTGATAGGGAACGTGAGGCAGGAGACCAAATTTTGAATGTAGACGGACTTTCAGCATCTACAGAAGATGGGGAGTTGTTGTTTGAAAACATCAACATCAATTTAGCGAAGGGTGATAAGATTGCTATTATTTCAAGGGATTCCAGAGCTACCTCCGCTTTTTATGAAATTATCAATAATAATGCAAAGGCGGATAGCGGTAAATTCCAATGGGGTGTTACGACAAACCAGTCCTATTTACCAGCAGATAACTCTAGCTTTTTCGAAGATAATGTGAGTTTGGTAGATTGGCTAAGACAATATGCTAAAACCGAGGAAGAACGTGAAGAGGTTTATATTAGAGGATTTTTGGGTAAAATGCTCTTTAGTGGAGAAGAGGCTTTGAAAAAATGTACTGTTCTTTCGGGAGGAGAAAAAGTACGATGTATGTTGAGTAGAATGATGATGATGCGTGCCAATGTTTTAATGTTGGATGAACCTACCAATCACTTGGATTTGGAAAGTATTACCGCCTTCAACAATTCTTTAAAGAATTTTAAGGGAACGGTGCTGTTTACAACTCATGATCATGAGTTTGCACAGACGGTGGCCAATAGAATTATAGAATTAACACCTAAAGGAAATATTGACCGTTATTCAACTTTTGACGATTATATGTCTGACAAAGCTTTAAAGGAACAACGTAATAAAATGTACGCAGTACCCGCTTAAATAGGTCTACTATTTTATAGAACAAAAAAGGGACAATTTAAATTGTCCCTTTTTTGTCCTTATAATCTTCTTCTTTTAACTATTAAAATATTTACTGTTCCATATGGCAGGATTGAAATTTTTACCTAGCGCAAAGCCGTAAAAAATGACGACAGAAGCTATACACTTGAACATAAAGAAATAAATGATCCAAAATTCTGTAGCAGAACTTGTTTTTGAAAATAGACCTTCAGGAATTAATAATGTGGCTAAAAAGGAGATGAGTAGCACCAATACCCCCAAGTTGACTATATTTTTAAATGGCCACATGAGCATCTTTCGTAATGGATGTAAGTCATTACCCCATTGGTGAATCAAGTAAAAATAACCATTTCCAATGGGTGCAAAAAGCAAAGGATCATCCTTATCTTCCAATTTAAATAATTTTGAAGGTGCAATGATTTTAAATCCCTTTAATTCAATATTATGCTCACGTTCCAGTGACTTAATCTTTGAAATACCCTCTACAGGTATTTCACCTTTAAAATACTTGGTATCTAAAAATCGTAAACGATAGTCGATACAGATATTCTTGATTTCCTCCAAATGATAAATTTGTGAGGATTCTAAAAGGTCGAAATCAAAGGCATTTGTCTCAATTTTAGAAGCTTTGGAAAGGTTGTTTTCGATTCGGGACATTTCATTGTCCAAATTTTCGAGAATCTGATAGACTTCTTGTAATCGGTCTATATTAGGCTTTTTTGTCTTCCCTCTTTCCCGATGTAATTTTTGTTGAATATTCGTTTTTTGTAGCAACATGTTTTTTTCTTTTTCTAGCAATACTCTCAAAGTTAACGAATTAATGAAATCAATAAAATTTTGTTGAACCCAATTAAATGTTAAGTAAACGTTAATTTTAATTTCGAGTTGAATATTTTTAATAAAAAGTACACTTCATATTGTATCTTACCGATGAAATCGTGCAGTTTATCGATTTTAGAGAACCATTGCCCCAATTGAACGACTATATGAAAAACCAAACTATTTACGTGGTCCTTTTTTCATTCCTTCTTGGTATGTTTTGTAACGCACAGGAACTTGTACTAAAACCATTAGCTACCTCAGCTGCGCCCGTTTCTCAAGTATCTGAAACTTCCATTATAGAATATGCCGCTACTTTGGATAGACATTCTACCCTTTTGCGCGTTTTAAAAGCAACTAATCTTGATGTTGTACTAGGATATACTGGAGATTTTACAGTTTTTGCACCTTCCAATATTGCCTTTGAAAAACTTTCTCAACTTACCATTGACCGTATGATGGATCCAAAAAATAAAAAAGTCTTAAAGGCTATTTTATCCCATCATATCATTGCAGGGAAACTCTCCGCCTCTTCTATTTTAAGAGCGATGTGCCGTGGTAACGGTATTGCCAAATTCACTACGATTCACGGGGATAAAATCACGGCTACCATGAGTGGAGTCGATATTGTTTTAACAGATAGAGCAGGTAATAAAGCCACCATTACCACCGCAGATTCCAATCACTCCAACGGTGTGGTCCATGAAATTGATTCTGTTTTCTTACCCCTTACTTTATTATAGTTACCTTAAGGAAGCACCTAAATTATTTACATATGAATCTTCCAGTTTAGACATAATTTTGTCTATCTGTTTATCTGTAAGTGTACTTTTGTCATCCTGTAATGTAAAATTAACCGCATAGGATTTTTTGCCTTCTGGCAAGTTTTTTCCTTCGTAAACGTCAAAAAGGCTTACGTTCGTCAACAACTTTTTTTCCGTACGATAGGCAATGTCATACACTTCTTTAAAGCTAATTGAATTATCTAAAAGAAGTGCAAAGTCTCGTTTTACTTCAGGATATTTTGGAATTTCCTTAAAAACGACCGGGGTATTATCCAATTGTTCTAAAATCAAATCCCAATTAAAATCGGCAAATAAAACCTCTTGCTTAATATCAAAATGCTTTAGAATCGTTTTCTTAACAATCCCAAAGGAAACTAACATGTTGCTTTTATAGGATAAATCCAATCCTTCAGAAAACATAGTAGAAGTTACCGGTGCACTTTCACATTCATTTAATCCCAAACGGATTAATATCGTTTCCACTGCAGTTTTCAGTTCAAAGAAATGGGTAGGTTTAGAAGGAGTCGTCCAGTTCGTATTTAAAGATTCGCCAGACAATAGAAGGCTTAAATATTTATTTTCTTTCCTATCGTTATTTTCATCGTAGAAGTAAGTTTTCCCAAATTCGAACAATTTTAGGTTCGACCTTCTTCTATTGATATTGTAACTAGCAGTTTCTAAGGCGGAAAACAAGGAGGTTTTACGAAGAACGGATAATTCACCGCTCAATGGATTTATAATTTCCACTGACTTCTTAGTGGCAGTATCTTCGATTAAGGAATTATATTCTGGACTAGTTAGACTATTGGCCAATATTTCAAAATAACCTTTAGAGGCTAATAGGTTGCCAATGGTCTTTTGGATGGAATGATCTTCGGTAGTTCTAGAAGTGGCAATGGAAGCATTCAGTTTTTGACTAAAATCAATATTGTTATAACCATAAACCCTTAAGATTTCCTCAATAACATCCACTTGGCGTTGCACATCTACCCTGTAGGATGGAATTTCCAATCCCATACCGGCTTCAGTAACATTCTTAACCTTTATGTCCAGTGAAGCTAGTATTGATTTTATAGTATCCTGGGGAATTTCTTGACCGATTAATTTATTGATTTTCTCGAAAACCAGGAATACTTCAAAATTCCCCTTTTTGTTGGAATAAAGATCAACTACCTCAGAAGTGATATCACCGCCTGCAATCTCTTTTATCAATAGTGCTGCGCGTTTAAGGCTGTATTCTACATTTTCGATATCTATTCCGCGCTCAAACCGAAAAGAGGCATCCGTATTCAATCCATGTCTTTTTGCGGATTTACGTATGGCTACGGAATCAAAATATGCGCTTTCCAAGAAAATCGACGTAGTTTCCTCAGTCACTCCAGAACCCAAGCCGCCAAAAACCCCCGCCAAGCACATAGGTTTTTCAATATCACAGATCATTAAATCATCTTCATGCAACGTTCTTTCTACACCATCTAAAGTGGTGAATTTAGTTCCGCTGGGCATAGTTTTAACTACGATTTTGTTCCCTTTAATTTTACTGGCATCAAAAGCATGAAGAGGCTGTCCCAATTCGTGTAGTACGTAATTGGTGGCATCTACCACATTATTTTTAGGAGTAATACCAATTGACTTAAGTCTGTTCTTTAACCAAGTGGGTGAGGGTTGAATCACCAAATTACTCAAGGTCACTCCACAATATCTAGGGGCTAATTTACTATCCACTACATCTACATCAATCTTGAGCGAGCGGTCAGTGATATTAAAATGACTGGTGGAAGGGGTAATTAATTCTTTTGAAATCTCTTTTTGCTTTAGTCCAGCCTTTAAATCCCGAGCGACACCAAAATGACTCATGGCATCCGCTCTATTGGGCGTCAATCCAATTTCAAAAACCTCATCTTCCTCAATTTCAAAAATTTTGGCAAGAGGGGTTCCAACAACTGCATCATCGTTCAAAATCAGAATACCATCATGACTTTCACCAAGGCCCAACTCATCTTCAGCACAGATCATACCGTGACTTTCTTCTCCCCTGATTTTCCCTTTTTTAATTTTCCAGGCGTCACCATCTTTAGTGTAGAGTGTAGTTCCGATAGTGGCAACGGGTACTTTTTGACCTTTGGCCACATTTGGTGCACCACAAACAATTTGTACAGGAACATCTACACCAATATCAACAGTAGTAACGTTCAATTTATCTGCGTTGGAATGTTTTTCACAACTAAGTACGTGCCCAACAACTATTCCCTGCAAGCCTCCTTTTACAGATTCAAACTTTTCGACTCCTTCGACTTCAAGTCCCAAATCCGTTAAAAGTTCGGATGTTTGTTGCGAATCCCAATCTATTTTGATGAACTGTTTTAACCAGTTATATGATATCTTCATTCCAAATATTTAAAGGGCGTAAAGATAAAACAATGCCTGTTTACCTTCAATAACCTATATAGTGTTTCTTTAATTTTTTTATTTGGGCTATATATCGTTATTTCGAATCTTAAAATTTACTCCATGCGATATATTATTGGTTTTATTCTATTATTATGCGGTATTAGTTCATGTAACACGACGCCTGAGAAAAAGGAATTGGCACCAGGAATGTGGCGTGCGGAGCTAAGTGTTATGGATAATGAAGTTTTACCCTTTAATTTTTTAGTATCAAAGGATGAACAGGATAATTATAGGTTGCAAATTATGAATGCGGAGGAAGTCATTGATGTTGATGAAATCGTAATTACTGGAGATTCTATAACCATTCAAACACCGGTATTTGAAGGTTATATTGCAGGTACATTTACGGATAAAACTATTGAAGGACAATTTATAAAAGAAAGTTTGGATAGGATTGTTCCCTTCAAAGCCACGAAGGGAGAATTGGAGCGATTTTCAACCCAGGCCCCAAGTTCTCAAGATGTCACGGGTATTTGGGAAACTATGTTCAGTCCAGATACGGAGGATTCATATGTTGGTAAGGGTATATTTTTGCAGGAAAAAGATAAAGTTACCGGTACATTTAGAACAACAACCGGAGATTATCGATTCTTAGAAGGAAAAATGGAAGCAGATTCTTTAAAATTATCAGCATTCGATGGTGCTCATGCCTTTCTCTTTACGGCAAAGGTGACCGATTCAACCATTAATGGAACTTTCTATTCTGGAAACCATTTTAAAGAACCTTTTGTTGCCAAACGTAACGATGCTTACGAATTGCCCAGTCCGGATTCTTTAACTTTTATAAAAGAAGGTTTTGACAAACTTGCTTTCAATTTTCCAAATAGTAAAGGCGATATGATTTCGTTGGACGATGAGGAATTTGAAGATAAGGTAGTTATTGTTCAGCTTATGGGGACTTGGTGTCCCAACTGTTTGGATGAAAGCAAATTTTTGGTAGAGTATTTAAATAATAATCCTTCTAAGGATATTAAAGTTATAGGTTTAGCATTTGAATCCGCAAAAACCAAAGAAAAGGCATTTGAGGGTATCGAACGGTTGAAGAAACGTATTGAAGTGCCTTACCCGTTATTGTTGGCGCAATACGGTTCCTATGACAAGAAAGCTGCACAGGAAAAATTACCGATGCTCGACCATATACTTTCCTATCCCACAACCATATTTATCGATAAAAATGGAGCTGTGCGAAGGATACATACAGGATTTAACGGACCTGCAACGGGAAATAAATTTATGGAGTTTAAGTCGGATTTTGACGAGTTCATCAATACCCTCGTATCGGAATAGTAGATTTAAAAAGACTTATTTAAATTATGGTCGATTTTCCAAGTCCGATATTTTCATCGTTCATATTGGAGTTGCCGTCTAGTTCCATAATGTTATCGGCAATAAAGTCACCAACATAATTAGTACCATATTTGGAACTTCCCAGTATATCTGGAGTCACTATTTTTTTAGTGAACGATTTTAATACGGCAGCCACAACAGCATCTGATTCTTCGTTCATTTTAAAATGTTGTAGTAACATGGCTGTGCTTAATATAGAGGCTACAGGATTGGCAATGTTTTTTCCCTTAGCATCTGGATAAGATCCGTGAATAGGTTCGAACATGGCATGTTCAGTTCCTACAGATGCAGAAGGTAGCAGTCCTATGGAACCGGCGATTACACTTCCTTGGTCAGATAGGATATCACCAAACATATTATCTGTCAGGATCACATCGAATTGTGAAGGGTTCAATATCATCTGTACCGCTGCATTATCAATAAAAAGACAGTCCAGCGTAACATCCGGATAACTTTCGGCTATAACATGCACCACACGTCTCCAAAGACGAGAAGTTTCCAATACGTTTGCTTTGTCAACTAAAGTTACCTTTTTCTTTCGTGAACGGGCTGATTTAAAGGCAAGATGGGTTATTCTGCTGATTTCTTTTTCCGTATACGTACATGTATCTGTTGCAGAATTCTGATTTTCATCAACGGTCTTTTCTCCGTAATAAATTCCTCCAGACAATTCCCTGAAAATGACTAAATCTGTACTTGAAACACTACTTTTTGGTAATGGGGATTGTCGTATAAGGGAAGGAAAAACCTTAACAGGTCGTATATTGGCAAAAAGACCTAATTCTTGTCGAAGTTTTAATAGACCTTGCTCAGGCCAAATTTTTGCACGTGGATTTTCATCATATTCAGGAAGTCCCAATGCACCAAATAGAGTAGCATCGGCCTTTTTGCAAATTTCCAAGGTTTCCTTGGGTAGGGGGCTTCCGGTTTTTTTTATTGCCGAGGCACCTATCAATGCTTTTTTAAACGTAAAACTATGGCCAAAGGTTTCCTCGACCGAGCGTAAACACTTGATAGACTGTGCTACAACTTCTGGCCCTATTCCGTCACCCTCTAAAACAGCAATATTTAAATGCATAGTGCCTAGCTAATACTTTGAAGATTTATTTTCGAAGATTCGATTATCTGGTGAATATCGTCATCTTTTATTTCTTTTCTAGAATCTGCGTACACTAAAAATTCTTGATAGACAGAATCCAGTTGGGTTTTGGTCAATTCATAGCCCACAATTTTAGCTCTATAGGCTAAAGCCGCTCTTCCGCTTCTAGCAGTAAGGACAATGGAAGATTCCGTAACACCAACATCTGCTGGATCTATAATTTCATACGTTTCCCTGTTTTTAATAACACCATCTTGATGAATTCCAGAACTATGGGCAAATGCGTTCGCACCAACAATTGCCTTGTTAGGTTGCACCATCATACCCATTTTATTGGATACCATTTGACTGGTGTCATAAAGTAACTTACTATTAATAGTGGTGTCCAAATGCAAACCTGGGTGTTGACGCATAATCATCACCACTTCCTCGAGTGAAGTGTTACCGGCACGTTCACCAATGCCGTTTATGGTACACTCAATTTGACGAGCGCCATTAATAACTCCGGCAATGGAATTTGCAGTGGCTAAACCTAAATCGTTGTGACAATGGCATGAAAGTATGGCTTTATCGATTCCTTTTACATTTTCACGCAAATACTTCATTTTAGCACCATATTCATCAGGCAGACAATAACCCGTTGTATCAGGAATGTTTAAAACAGTGGCTCCTGCCTTTATTACGGCTTCGCAAACACGAGCTAAGAACTCATTGTCCGTACGGCCCGCATCCTCTGCGTAAAACTCAACGTCCTCAACAAATGTTTTGGCATAACTGACTGCGGCAACAGCTCTTTCGATAATCGCATCTCGGTTAGAATTGAATTTATGTTTTATATGGGAATCAGATGTTCCAATACCCGTATGTATTCTTGGCATTTTTGCATGCTTTAAAGCCGCTGCAGCTACTTCAATATCCTTTGGTACAGCACGTGTTAGTCCGCAAACCGTTGCATTTTTAACAAGTTTTGCAATGGCCTCGACGGATTTGAAATCACCGGGACTTGAAATTGGAAATCCTGCCTCAATAATATTGACCCCCAGTTCATCTAGGCGTTCGGCAATGACCAATTTTTGTTCCATATCTAACTTGCAGCCTGGTACCTGCTCTCCGTCACGTAATGTGGTATCAAAAATTTGTACTATATCTTTGCTCATTATATTTACGTAGTTTTAACTAGTTCAACGAATATATAACCTAAAGAACAAAATTTGTAGATTTTGTTATGCCTTTTACAACGTTAAGACACTTTTTTAGGTATCTAAAATATTAAAAATCAATTATTTAAACTCATATTATTACGATGACAAATGCCCATAAAGACGCTTTGTTCGTTTTGGTTAAATCGCTTTCAAAATCTGAAAAAAGACAATTCAAACTTTACGTTGGTAGGTTGGGTGTGAACACGGATGCAAAGTTCTTGGCCTTATTCAACTTATTGGATAAAATTAAGCATTATGATGAGAAAGTCATACTCCAAAGCGGGATAGTTAAAAAAGCACAACTTTCTAACCTTAAAGCCCACCTTTACAAGCAAATTTTAGTCAGTTTACGTTTAAATCCCGTAAATCAAAATATAAGGGTTCAAATACGCGAGCAATTGGATTTTGCGACCATACTTTATCAAAAGGGGTTATATAAGCAGAGCCTTAAAATTTTGGATAAGGTGAAGACAACGGCGATTGAAAACGAGGAAAAGAACATTGCCTACGAAATCGTAGAATTGGAAAAAATAATTGAGACCCAATACATTACCCGTAGTATTCCAGATAGGGCAAATGAATTGGCGGTACAGGCCAAAGAGCTTTCAGGTCATAATGTAATGACCAGTAAATTGTCCAACCTTTCCTTACAGTTGTATGGAATGATGTTAAAAGTGGGGTATGTACGTAGCGATGAGGATTATCAAAAAGTAAAAACCTACTTTAATGATCACTTACCCCTTTACAATATTGAGGATTTAGGTTTTCGGGAAAAATTATGGTTATATAAAGCCTATTTGTGGTATAGCTTTTTGACCCAGGATTTTCTTTCTTGTTTTAAATATTCTAGTAAATGGGTGGATTTGTTCTATGATCATAAGGAAATGATTTACCTAAATCCTGTATTTTTTTTAAAAGGGAATCATTACCTATTAGAATCCTTATTTTACGTGCAATACAGTTCCCAATTTAAAGAAGTACTTGAACGCTTGGAAGGCACTATAAAGGATAAGGATTTTCCAGATAATGACAATATCAGCTCCTTGGTGTTCATGTACATTAATGCGAATAAGTTGAATCTTCACTTTTTGGAAGGTACTTTTGAAAAAGGATTATACCTCGTTAAGATTGTTGAATATGGAATCAATAAACACCGTGATCGTATTGATGTGCATCACGTTATGGTGTTGTACTATAAGATTGCGTGTCTCTATTTTGGAGTAGGGGACAACAAGAATTGTATTCATTATCTTAAAAAAATCATTGATAACAAACACTTGAAAATGCGGGAAGACTTAATGTGCTTTGCTCGTGTTCTAAGTTTGGTAGCGCATTATGAAGCGGGTATGGATTATCATTTAGAGGTGCAGCTTAAAAGCACCTATAAATTTCTTTTGAAAATGAACGATATGCATGCCGTTCAAAAGGAAATGATAAAATTTCTAAGAAGCTTAGGAGGCATTTATCCGAATCAGTTACGGGCAGAATTCCAAAAGTTATATACAGAGCTTAAGAAGTACGAGGATCATCCTTATGAAAAACGGGCTTTTTTATACTTGGATATCCTTTCTTGGTTAGAAAGCCATTTAGAGAATAAGCCTGTTTCCCAAATTATGCGGGAAAAGGCAATGGCGCATACCCGATAGTAGAACTGCCAAGCTATGAAATCCTTACATCTTAGGCATTTACTGGAAATTAACCTAGCTATGTTTTTTATAGCTACCTCTGGAGCTTTAGGTAGGTATGTTCAATTACCTGTCCCTGTTACCATTGGTGTAAGGGCTATTCTTGCTTTTGTACTTTTATTTCTATTTTGTAATTGGAGAGGAGTATCGCTCAAAATTAAAAGAGCAGATATTCTTATAGTTATAGTGAGCGGTATCCTAATGGGTGCGCATTGGATTACGTATTTCTATGCATTACAATTATCGACCGTTGCGATAGGTATGTTGTCATTATTCACTTACCCAGTAATAACCGCTTTTTTAGAACCAATTATCCTTAAAACGAAATTTCAACGGATACATATCCTCTTGGCGTTATTGGTTATGACAGGCATGTATTTTATTAGTCCCAATCTTGATTTCGAAAATTCGTATACGATAGCCATAGCTTTTGGGCTTTTATCTGCTTTTTGCTATGCATTGCGAAATATTTTATTGAAAATTAAGGTTTCTGATTACAATGGTTCAACGCTCATGGTATATCAGACCGGTTTTGTGGGAGTAGTTCTTTGCCCATTTTTCTTTTCCATAGATTTTGAGTTGATTTTAAGACAATGGGAAGGGTTGATTGCTTTGGCTTTTTTGACCACTGCCATAGGTCATACCTTATTTTTAATGACCTTTAAGCATTTTACGATCACCACGGTAAGTATTATAAGTAGTATTCAACCTGTGTATGGTATTTTAATCGGGGCTATTTTTCTTGCTGAAATACCAAAGACGTCGACCCTGTTTGGTGGTGTGCTTATCTTAAGTTCTGTACTAATAGAGAGTGTACGCTCAAAACGAGACCTTAATAAAACTGTTATTAAGGATTAATTCCTTTACTGCTAGAACCAAATTGCTCAATCACTCCCTTTCCAAATTTAGTAAACTCTTCATTTTGAGACATTTGACGGACTTTCACCGGGTCAAAATCGCCATTGAAATAGAGAAAGGAACCGGTTTGATTGTCATTATTGTAAATTAAAATTTCCTTCACAGAATTTCTTTTCTCACGTATTGAAACAATGTTCCGTTTTAAATCATCATTTTTTCGAAATACTTCTATGAATGAGGTTCCTGTAATACCGTTCATTTGTTGGTTCAGTAGCTGTGTTTTTGATGGCGTGGTGCTCGGGAATTGCATATATCTCAAGTCCTTGGTATTCCCTATTAATGACTTCATCTCCGGTGAAATTTCACCAATCATGGTTAACATAAACTGGGGTACCCTAAAAGCGGTTACCTGATTGTCGTTTTTGTGAGTATTGTAAAAGCTGTCGATGGAATTATACCCACCACAAGCAGATAAGAAAAGAAGTGAACTAATTATGATTAATTTTCTAGGCATCATCTCTATATTTAGTATGACTAAAAATAGTCAAATTAAACACACGCATTCCAAATGGAATCGTCCGGTACCGGTGCAATAATTTCTAAAGGTTCTTTTTTAACGGGATGAGTTAAAATGAGTTTACGGGCGTGAAGATGAATACTTCCGTCCTCGTTACTTCGGTTAAAACCATATTTTAAATCTCCTTTAATAGGACAGCCTATTGCGGTAAGTTGCGAACGTATCTGATGGTGACGTCCAGTCTCTAAATCTATTTCAAGTAGGTAATAGTTATCCAATTTTTTCAGCAATCGGTAGGTTAAAATACCTTTTTTACTGTCCTTAACTTCTTTTTGGTGCGCGTAGGATTTATTTTGTTTTGTGTTCCGTTTTAACCAGTGTACCAATTTTTGCTCAGGTTCATCCGGCATATTTTTTACCACGGCCCAATACGTTTTTTGAGCATCCTTTTCGGCAAACATTTTATTCAACCTAGGTAAAGCTTTAGAAGTCTTAGCGAATACTACAATGCCAGAGGTAGGCCTATCGATACGATGTACCACACCCAAATAGACATTACCTGGCTTATTGTACTTTTGCTTTAACCAGTCCTTAACCGTTTCGCTAAGCGGTCTATCTCCGGTTTTATCCCCTTGAACAATATCTCCTGGCCGCTTATTGATGATAATCAAGTGGTTATCCTCAAAAAGGACCTGAAGGTTTTCTATCGTAGAATGTATTTTTTTAGACAAAATTATTTTAGATCTATTGGATTATAAGATAATTGGATTGTTAGATATCTAGTATATTTTACTTTAAAGTTGATTTAAACTTTGATACTATTTATAAAATTGAATTTAGTTTTTCTGAAATGACATCAAATTCAATCGAATTGATAAATCCAAGATCAGTTGCTATTAATAATTGTGTCTCAATTTCATAAATTGAACCTATTGCAATTTCCAAAAATCTACTGAAATCTTTATTTGATTTTCGGGAAGAACCTTCAGCTATATTAGAAGGTATAGAAACAGAGGCACGTCTTAATTGATTCGTAATTCCGAACTTTTCATTTTCTGGGAACTTGGAGGTTAAGGTATAGATATCCGAACAAAAGGACCTACTTAATTTCCAAATATCTAAATCTTTAAATCGATGTGGCACTATTAGTTATTTATAATTAAACTTGTTTCCAAAAATCCAAAAATCCAACAATCCGGTAATCCATCATCCTAAAAAGAAAGATTCCTCCCTCTGATTATTAAATAGAGTAGCAAGAGAACCCCCGTGGTCACGGCAACATCGGCCATATTGAAAATTCCAGTACGAAATATGCCTAATCTAATTTGAAAAAAATCCGTAACAGAACCATGTGCGATTCGGTCAATTAAATTTCCAATGCCACCGCCAATCACTAGCGCAAAAGCCAGGAGTAAAACGCTATTGATGTTCGGCTTGGTAAGGGTTCTGTAGAGTAGGATCAATAAAACGACAAGCGGTAAACCTTGAAAAAATATACGTTTGGCAATGGGAGGGAAGTCTTGCCCAAATCCAAGCATAGCCCCTGTATTTTCAACGTTGGTTAAAATAAAATGATGGCCTACTACAGGAATATATTCTCGAGCCTCTACGGTTTGTCGAGTCCACTCTTTGGAGACTTGGTCACAACCAATAGTCAAAAGCACAATGCTCAGAATCCAAAATTTGGAAATGAATCGATTAGTTTTCATCCCGATAGCTTTTCTTAATATTGCTCTTCATCATTAGGGAAATCCTGACTTTTAACATCATCCACATAACTGGAAATTGCTTTGCCCATCTCCTCGAACAAATTCATGTACCTACGTAAAAATCTTGGGTTGAATTCATGGGTCATTCCTAGTAAATCATGAACCACCAAAACTTGACCGTCGGCATATTTTCCACCTCCAATACCTATTGTGGGTATCGTAAGACTTTCGGATACTTTTTTGGTAAGTTCTGCGGGAATTTTTTCTAAAACTAACCCAAAACAGCCTAATCTTTCCAATAATTTAGCGTCTTCCATCAATTGTTCTGCTTCTTCATCTTCTTTGGCCCTAACGGTATAGGTGCCAAATTTATAGATGGACTGTGGGGTTAGGCCCAGGTGGCCCATAACCGGTATACCTGCAGCTAAAATCCTTTTTACGGATTCCTTAATTTCCGCACCACCTTCTAACTTTACCGCATGTGCACCACTTTCTTTCATGATACGAATAGCGGAGCGCAAAGCTTCCTTAGGATCACTTTGGTAACTTCCAAAAGGTAAATCAACCACAACCAAAGCACGTTCTACCGCTCGTATTACAGAAGACGCATGATAGATCATTTGGTCCAAGGTAATGGGTAAGGTTGTCTCATGGCCGGCCATCACATTACTGGCTGAATCACCTACTAAGATGACATCCACTTTTGCCGCATCTACGATTTTGGCCATAGAATAATCGTAAGAGGTCAACATGGAGATTTTTTCACCATTTTTTTTCATTTCGACCAGTGATTTTACCGTAACTCTTTTGTATTCTTTCTTAGCTGTAGACATGTTTGTTTTTTCGATTAAGCGGCATAAAAGTAAGGAGATTTAGTGAGAATGTTGCTGATTTATAAATTACCCTATTAGGTGAACAATCAATAAATAATTCTATTTTAGGTTTTGGTTTTAAATCGAATTTCATGAAAAGTGTACTTTCTGTTATTTTCGGATTGATAAGTTTAACGGTATTCGCTCAGAATCCTGAAGAAATTAAGGTGAAACAGACTGTAGATGATTTCTTTACTGCCTTTCACGAACAGGATTCCATCGCTATGAAAAATTTGGTGCATCCTAAAATAGTCTTGCAAACTATTGGGATAGATAAAGACGGAAATCAAAAGCTGAAAATTGAGGATTTTAATGATTTCCTTAAGTCCATTGTTAGCATTCTAGATTCCGTAAAATTTCAAGAACGGTTGACCAATTATTCCATTCAAATAGATGGCGCCATGGCCAATGCATGGACCTCTTACGAATTCTGGCTGTATGATCAATTTCACCATTGTGGGGTGAATTCATTTCAATTATTCAAGGATACAGAGGGATGGAAAATAATTTACCTCATCGATACCCGCCGTAAGGAAAATTGTCCGGAATAACACCGATGTCATTAGAGAATTACTTATTCCATTCCCTTGATGATATAGCATCCGCAGAAGGAAAATCGGACGGAATTTCTTGTGTTACAACTCCAGTGGCGGCCCATTCGGCTCCACGTTGTAGGGTTGTAATAAATCCAACACCTTCCATGGAATAGTCAAAATGACCCATCGTAGAATGGAATACCCTTCCTTTTCCATAATTAATGGCCATCAATTGTGGAACATGCTGACCAAGTCCTTTTACGGAAGGATTCCAAGGTGGCGCATTTTTTTCCACATCCGCATAGGCGGTCGCCAAAATGGTTGCGTTTTCGAATGGACCCCTTAGCCGCTCATAAAGTTCATCTTGCGTATGTAACCATTTACTGGGTAAGCCTTTCATAATAGGATGTTCCGGTGCTCTAGATGTCAACTGAAATTCATATTCCAGTCCGTGTGAACCACAAACGCCCTCAGTAGAATCTTTAACCACTTCTCCAGCTTCATTATAATATACATAAGGACCTGTTTTTTCATCTCGCCCTCCCCATGCGCCTAATCCGATCATTTTATTGTATTCGTCCCATTCACCCCAAGCATTATCCGCTGCATGGACTACGACCAAACCACCACCATTCGACATGTAATTTTCAAAGTGTTTCCTAGTTTTCTCAGGCCATAGGGCGGATTCCGCGCCTAAATTGGAAATAATCACATCATATTCACTAAAGTCAAAAGAAAAATTAGAGGTTTTAATGGGGTCTTTTGATATCTTATAGGTTGTACTATCCAGTGGGTATTTTTCTATAAATGAAGTATAAGGTTCCGGTCTTGCTTCTTGGTATTTGATGCCCAACCAAACGGAATCCATTCGGTGAATATCTACTGAAAACAGACCCGTTTCCTCAAGATAATCTTTCATCATCATGGTCGTCTTTGGCCAAACGTAATGGTTGTTTTGTCCATCTAAAATCAAGGCTTTAAGAAGAATGGGTTTTGGTGCTGTCATTTCCTTTTTTTTCTCACCACAAGCGGCTACTACACAAATTATAAAAACAATAAAGACTTTTTTCATGACTAATCAATTAAGAAATTTTCAAGTTTTCTTCAGACTTGATTTCTAAATGTACATGAACTTAGTTAGACTACAAAAAACTTGCAACAGCATAAAATTTTGTAGTGAAAATAGAGTTAACTGTTGCGAGTAGGGGAAACAGATTTTAAATTAGCTTAATAAATCAAAAGGAAACAAATGATAGTATTAGGAATAGGTTCTAGAATTTCTCATCCCAATTACGGAAAAGGTGTGGTCACTAATGTATCCGCAACACAATATTGGGTGACTTTTATGGATAAGGGATTGGAAACCATTGAAATGGATGATGAATTTGAAGTGATAGAAGCCGTTAATGGAGAGGTAGATACGGTTAGTTTTTTTGATGTCGAAAGTTCCTTAGTCTCCATTCTTCAAAAATGGAGCGATGCTACTCAAAGAGTGGCCATAGGGGATAAGTGGAAAGGTGGAAACTTAATCATGGAACCGGGCGAAGCCGGATTGAGTACTAAGGAAATTCCAATCGATACCTTTTTTCATAAAATTGTAATGGTACGCGATCGTATTCGGGTAATGGAACAAAAGATAAACTCCAGCAAAAATTTGGACGATTTGGAAAAAGTAGACCTTCAACAATACATTACCCGCATTTATGGAAGCTTGACCACTTTTAATGTGTTGTTCAAAAATAAAAGCGATCATTTTGTGGGTGATAAGAGTGGAAAATAGAATTTCTAAAAAACCCTCTTAACTATTCAAAACCGCCAATACCCGTTTTGGTGTAAAGGGTAAATGCCTTAATTTTTTACCCGTCAACGTTAAAAAGGCATTGGCAATGGCACCAGCTACCATGGGCGTTGCCGTTTCCCCAACACCTTCAGGGTGGTCTGTCGAGGCCATTAATATGGTCTCTATGCTATCTGGCACATCTTCCATGCGAAGTAAATCATAGGTGTTGAAGTTGGCTTGTTGCACTTTTCCATCTCGTATGGTAATCTGTTCTTTAAGCACGCTGCTAATTCCCATCATAATACCACCTTCCATTTGGGCCTTTACATTGTCCGGTTGAATGATGAGTCCGGCATCCAAGGCAATCCAGAAATGGTGTACTTTGATTTTACCGGTCTCTCTGTTCAACGAAATTTCACAGACTCCCGTACCTAGAGAGCCATGTTCCACAAAGGAAATTCCTTTCGCTCGACCTTCTTTGGAAGGAGCACCCCAATTAGAAATCTCTGCTACTTTTTCCAAAGTAGCCAAAGCTCTGGGGGATTTTACCATTAATTTCTTTCGGAGTTCCAGAGGGTCTAAATTTTGAGCAAATGCCACCTCATCTAGCATCGTTTCAATGGCAAATTTATTGGGACCATGGCCTACGGAACGCCAATGTTTTAGTCGAATACCATGCGAGGCTTCCCGCCATTCGGCGAATTGGTTTGGGATATCATAATGTGAATTATGCACACCGCCAGCCACCAGATTTCCGCCATCACCAATGACCATGTGTGAGAAACCCGTAATATTTCCGGTATCATCTGTACTAACTTTTAAACGCTGAAGGGATAAAGGCCTGAATGCACCGTAGGTAAAGTCATCCTCTCTGGTCCACATCAGTTTAACCGGTAAGGGCGCCATTTCTTTAGCCAGATAGGCACATTCTTCCACAAAATCATTCATACTTCTTCTTCCAAAACCTCCTCCTAAGTATTGTAAATGCACATTCACATTTTCAGGTGCTATCCCTAAAATTGCAGGCACCCCCAATTTAGTGTCCGGTCCTTGTTGGCTACCCACCCAAACCTCTGCACTTTTAGCATCTTCCGATACCTGAATAACAGCATTCAAAGGTTCCATTTGCGCATGATATACATAGTCATTCTTAAAATCGGACACATACGTTTTAGTTGCTTTTGCAAAAGCCATATTCACATCGCCGATTTCATTGATGATTTTCCCTTTTGAGCCTGATTTGGCCATTTGCTCATATTGAGCGTAAACCTCCTGTGAATTAAAGCCCGAGGCCTGGCTGGCACTCCATGTAATCTGTAGTTGACCTTTTGCTAACAAGGCTTGCTCCAAAGTTTTGGCTACGATGCCAATGGCGTAATCCAAGGGTACTATTTTGAGGACTCCGTCCAAGGCTAAAATTTCTTTTTCATTGTCCAAAGTAGGTTTTGCACCATGAACATTTCCACGTTCCAAAACACCATAGACCATATTAGGTAAACGGATATCGATTGCGAATTGTGCGGTGCCATCCGTTTTTGAAGGTATTTCGGTTCTTGGAATAATTTTTCCGATGAGTTTATAATCTTCCGGATTTTTAAAATCGGTTTCCGTAAACTCGGGAAATGTATCCGGTACGATTAAGAATGGTAGTAAATCCCCATAACTTAGTTGTTGATTGGTTTTGTTATGGAATACAGTACTATCAGCAGTGGTCAATTCCTCTACAGGAACCTCCCAATAGTTGGCAGCACTAGTTAAAAGTACATAGCGTGCTTGCGCACCTGATTTTCGCATCAGCGGAAAATTACTTTTTGTAATTCTACTCCCAACGGTAAACATCAATTTAGAACCAGGCGACCATCCTTCCGAACCATAAATTTCCGTTTCCTGTGGAGAAAATTCGACCTTGACCTTAGACCAATCCGCATCCATTTCTTCGGCAAAAATAATGGGAAGGGAAGTCATGGAACCCTGCCCCATTTCAGCAGCCGGATTGTAAATCGTCATCGCTCCATCTTCCGATAATTTTACCCATGCGGTAATCTGATGCTTCTTCAACTGTTCCTTCATTTTCTTAGTGTCGGAACACGAAATCAATTGCGGAAGAATACCCGATACCCCAATGAACAGGGCAACACCTCCCGATGATTTTAAAAAACGTCTACGATCTATATTTTTTAGGGTTGAGGACATGTTATCTTTTAGAATTAGTTGGAAGAAGTTTGTTTTTCTGAGGCCAGTTCAATGGCTTTTAGGATTCTCAAGTAGGTTCCACATCGGCAAAGTACACCGTTCATATAGCTTTTAATTTCTTCTCGGGTAGGATTAGGATTCTTATCTAATAGTGCCGCTGCCTGCATGATTTGACCAGATTGGCAATAGCCGCACTGAGGTGCTTGAGCGGTAATCCAAGCTTCTTGTAAAGGATGTGGCCCATCTTTGGAAAGTCTCTCGATAGTGGTAATCTTTTGGCCATCGGAAACCCCTTCGGTCTTGATGATACATGCTCTTGTAGGATTCCCATCCACATGAATGGTACATGCGCCACATTGGGCGATACCACAACCGTATTTAGTACCCATTAGCCCGAGATGTTCCCGTAATACCCAGAGTAGGGAAGTGCCTTCCGTTACTTCCACCTCATAATTGCTATTGTTGATGTTCAAAGTATGTGTTGCCATGCCTGATGCTGATTAAAGTTTAAAAAACTAACGAAACTCTTTTGATGCTCAATCCTAAAAAGCGCAACTGCTTTTGGGGACATTCAAATGAAATTGATATATCCTGACATGAAGTCCTATTTTGAGTACACCACCTTGCCATCAAAAATGGTCATCGCTACTTCGGTTTTTAGAAATTCATCTTCAGGGACCGTCATTAAATCCTGACTATAAATGGTGAAATCCGCCAATTTTCCAGCGGTGATGGAGCCTTTAATTTCTTCTTCAAAAGCGCCATAGGCCGCATCTAAAGTATACGAACGTAATGCCTGTTCTCTGGTCATTTTTTGGTCTGGCTCATAACCACCTTCGGGCATACCTTTTAGGGTTTTACGACTAATACTGGCATAAAGGCTGGCAATAGGATTGAGGGGTTCTACAGGTACATCCGTTCCATTAACAATGGGGATGCCAGATTTTAATAAGGCCTGCCACATATAAGCACCTTCTATAATTCTTTTTTCACCCAAGCGATCAATAGCCCAAGGCCTATCCGAAGACATGTGTACGGCTTGCATGGCGGGGATCACCTGTAATTCTGCAAAACGAGGAATATCATCTGGATGTAAATGTTGGGCATGTTCAATTCTAAATCTATGGTCATTAGTTAAATCTGGCAATTCTTTGAAAGCCGCTTCATATCGGTCCAAAATTTCCCGATTGGCTCTGTCACCAATAGCATGGGAACATACCTGAAAGCCATTTTTTAATCCGTTCAAGGAAGTTTCCTTCACAAAATCCATAGGTAGTGTCTCATGACCAAAATGTCCGGGTCTATCCGTATATTCGTCCAAAAGCCAAGCCCCACGAGAACCTAAGGCCCCGTCACAATTTAACTTCACCGAGCGTATAGTCACCAAATGGTCAGCATCTACCCTAGGTCCTTTTTCGTACCATTCCTTTAAAAGTTCTTTATCCCAACCGGTTAACATGGCGTACATACGAACGTTCATTTTTTCCTCCAATTTCATTTGGTCGTAAAGATCTATAGTCTCCTTGCCAATACCGGCATCATGAAACCCAGTGATTCCATTTCTTTGACAGGCGGCTACCGCCAATTCAAAGGCTTGAATATTTTTTTCTGGAGTCGTTTCTGGAATATGTTGAGTGATGAGCCCCATGGCACGCTCATTAAAAATTCCCGTTGGTCTTCCTAATTTATCGCGCATTACCTCACCACCTTCTACTTCCAGTTGATTCACACCTTCCTTTGATAATTCCAATACCCCGGCGATTTCCATGGCCTTTGCATTGGCAAAGCCAGCATGACCACTGGCATGACGTAGGTAAACCGGATTATCCGGTGATATTTCACTTAATAAATAATGGGTCTGGAATCCGTTAACGGTATCATCTGGCATAACCTCCCATTTACTTTGGTGCCAGCCTCTACCGGTAATCCATTCGCCAGGAGCAGCTTTTTTAACTTCTTCTGCCACAGCATCCACAATTTCTTGATAGCTGGTCGTTTCCATCAGGTCCAAGTTTAATTCATTATAACCTAAGCCCATAAAATGACCATGTCCTTCGATTAAACCAGGGGTCATGGTTTTTCCTTTTAAATCGATGATTTGAGTTTCTTCCCCTTTATAGGTTTCCGCTTCGGACAAACTTCCGGCGTAAATGATGGTATTGCCTTTGGTAGCTACTGCTTCTACCGTGGTTTGGATAGAATCTACCGTATAAATAGGACCTCCGTAAATGAGTAGGGTAGCGGTTTCCTTTTTAGAATCTGTACAAGAGATGGACAGAAGTGTAATACATAGCAGACTGATGAATACTAATTTTTTCAAGTGCATAAGGTTGGTTTTAAAGTCAACCTCAATTTACGATTATTATGCTTAGGCTTGTATTTTGTTAAGGTATTTCAAAAATCCATAATTGACTAGCGAGGTAGGTTTTGAATCGGTTTTAGAGAACTATGTTGGATTCTTGGCATCCGATTTCAAGTAACTAGAACTTATTCTAAAACAGTCTATTTTTCATACTCTTATTTATTATTTAATAAAATATCTGAAATCAGGGATTGAAACATAATCATGCCGGTTTCTATGATTTCATCTGGAAAATCATAATCGGAATTATGTAAGGCCGGGGTTTCCAATCCGGCACCAAGTCCGAACATTGTGGTTTTATATTCTTTCGTAAACCAACCAAAATCTTCTCCAAATTTAAAGGGATACGACCTTTGCTTTATTTTGAATCCGTTTTCCTTTGCGGCCTCGATAACATAAGGAATACTTTCAGGATGGTTGCTGCTTGCAGGGAAATATTCAAGCCATTCGAGTGCATAATCTAAGCTTTGCGATGTACAACTCTTTGCAATAACCCTTTCCATTTTGGTTTTTAAGACGGACATTTTTTCTGTACTCCACGTCCGTAAGGTATAATGAAGTTCACCGGTAGCGGGAGAAATACCGTAGGAAGGTTGTCCCATCTTGATATGAACAGGAGTGAGGATGGTGAAATTTTCATCTTCGGGATCTGCCACATTAAAACCTGATAATGACGCAATGATTTCTGAAATGGCCAAGGCGGGGTTATGACCATTTTCAGGTTCGGAAGCATGGGATTCTTTTCCTTTTAGGGTAAGAATACAACTTTGGACCTCTGCCGAGAATCCTTTTTCAGCGATGATAATTTGGTGAAGCGGTTCTTGGGGAATGTTGTGTAGGGCAAAAATATAATCGGTTTGTAAAGCTAAAAACCGTTCGTCCTGTAAGACCGCATGGGCACCTTTACCTGTTTCTTCTGCCGGTTGAAAGAGCAAAATGATTTTACCGGAAGTAAACGATTGTTCCTTGATCCAAAATACTAATCCAGCAACAATGGCCATGTGGCCATCATGACCGCATTTATGGGAAACGCCGTTTATTTTGGATTGATGGTCAAATTCATTGATTTCTTGAATGGGTAGGGCATCCAGTTCACAACGAATCGTAACCGTTGTACCACCACCTCCAAAGTCATAAACTGCGGCCAAACCTGTACCACCCAAATTTTCAATGATTTCTGTGTTATGGTGCTTTTGAATAAATGAACGAATCCTATTTGCCGTGTGGAATTCCGCCCCAGATACCTCAGGATTTTGATGAAGTTCTTTTCGTAATTTTCTTATTTCTTCAATCATCAAGCTTAGAATCTCTTGTTGTTATGAATATACTATTAGCAAGCAAATATAACATCTGATTGTTCGAATAGAAGTCTTTGGGTTTTATAATTCCATGGGTATTGAATAACCTAACGTTTAAAGACCAAGCAATCATCGGCAATCTTTTTATACCGGAGGGTAATCAAATCCTTCACATAGTTTTGATGTAGTTTCCAAGGAAACTGATTACCCTGCTTGGGCATTTTATCGATGCCCCGTTTTACGTATCCTGAGGAGAAATCAATCATCGGTACGGTTTCAATTTTGGCATCCAATAATCGGGGTACGCAGGATTTCAGTTTTTTACGGTCCATATACTTTAAAAGTCGGCAAATATAACTGCAGGCTAAATCGGCTTTCAAAGTCCATGAAGCATTGGTATAGCCAATGATGGTGGCAAAATTAGGGACATCCTGCAGCATGACCCCTTTATAGGTAAGTACTTTTCCGGTATCGATTTTCTCCCCGTCCACTACTACGTTTATTCCGCCTACCACTTTCAATTTTAATCCGGTAGCCGAGACCACTAAATCTGCTTCCAACTCCTGTCCAGATTGTAAACGAATGCCATTTTCAGTAAAACTATCGATATGGTCCGTTACCATGGTGCACTTTCCTTCTTTGATCGTGTGGAATAAGTCATTATCGGGTACCGCACACAGCCGTTCATCCCAAGGGTTATACTTTGGGTTAAAGTGGACATCGACCGCATACTCCTTTCCAAGAACTTTTTTGATTTCGTTCTGTATATATTTTTTTACCCCTTTTGGATTCTTTCTAGCGATGTCATACAGGTACATGGATTGCAAAATTCCTTTCCATCGGGCTAAAAAATGTGCAGGTTTGGCAGGAAGGTATTTGTGTACCCTCCCCGCAAACTTATCATAGGTAGGTCTACTTAAAATATAACTGGGCGACCGTTGTAACAAGGTGATGTGTTTGGCTTTTTGTGCCATGGAAGGGATAAGGGTAACCGCCGTTGCGCCACTTCCTATGACCACTACATTTTTGTTTTCATACTCAATGTCGGCCGTCCATTTTTGAGGGTGAACAAATTTTCCTTTGAAGTTTTCTACACCAGTATAGTCTGGGGTGTATCCTTCTTCATAATCATAATAACCCGTGCAGCTCATCAGGAAATTACAAGTTACTTGTATAGGTTTACCAGTAGCTTTGTTCAAGCCAGTAACGGTCCACAATTGCGATTTTGAAGACCACGATAATTCCTCAATGTTATGATTGTATTGAATGTGTTTTTCAATATCATATTCAGTAACCGTTTCTTGTAGATAATCCATAATGGTCGCCGCATCCGAAATGGTCTTTTTATGCGTCCAAGGTTTGAATCGATAAGAAAAGGTATGCATATCAGAATCTGAACGAATGCCAGGGTATTTGAATAAATCCCAAGTACCACCAATACCACTTCTACCTTCAAATATCGTAAAGGTTTTCTTGGGTGTTTTCATTTTAAAATGACAGGCCGCATCTATTCCAGAAAGTCCCGCACCTATAATGACAATATCAAAATGTTCCATAGTTGGTTGGTGTATTGCAAAGATTTTTAGAATCGTAAATCCTTAAGTATTTATAGGGTTACGTGTTGACGTATTACAGTTTAAATTCTGTTATGTGTTCATCGGTATTAAAGATATGGGGATAGTGCTCGATAATATTTCTTTTCATAAAATCGACCGGTACATCTTCAAAATATCCATAATCATCTAGGTACTCCATAAACTTAGTGCCTTCGCTGGTATATTGTTGCAAAAAGGAATGATGCTCTCCATCGAATTCCAAAGGTTCCACATTCAATTTCTCACATAATGATTTGTTGAAGGCAGGTGACATTTTCAACCATTTATTATCGAGATAGGCGTTCACCATACCGTGTGGTGTCAATTCATTGGAGCCGAATTTTTCTGTTAATCGTTCTACGGCTATATGATTTTTAACTTTCCCCAAGTGCAATCGTGCAGGTATATCCAAAGCACGAAGCCCAGCAATTAAGAGTATTGCTTTTTCTACACAATTGCCGGATGGTTTTTCAGCAATATGACTTGACCTATATTTTTCTTTGGAAAGACTTATGCTGTAAGGGTCATATTTCCAATGGTCACGCACTTTAGTATAAATTCCGATGGCTTTTTCCTTGTTGGATAAACGGTCGTTTTTAAATTCAGCTATTAAATTTTGAACGGATTCATGTTCAAAGTCAAAATAATAGGTAGGATTCAAATAGTTCATACTCGGTATATTCGTTTTTAATTAAAGCTAACTACTAACTTACTAATGATGAGTGGTTTTTCCGAAGGGAAAACCCGACTGCAATTAAGTGTTGGTGTTCTAAGTTAGTGAATCATTAACTTACAGTGTTTACTAAAAATTCAATCGTTGCAATAGGTGTTTCTTTTTCAAGTTGCCAATTTAAAATGATCAGCACCTTACTAAAAAAAATTGGCGGACTAGCAAATATGCATTAAGTTTAAATTAAACAACCAACTGGTTATTAGACATATACGTTGTTTTAAGTAATGCTTTACACACAGCTATTCAGCCGCGTACAATTTAGACACTTTATTAAAGTCCGTTGAATCCGTTATCTCGTAAAAGTAGTTCAATTGCCATTTTTGGGTTCTTTCCGCTTGTTCATTATTTGCATTGTCCCAACTCGGATAAACTCGAAACGCTCTCTTGCCTTCTTTCTTTTCGGTTGAGATTATTCCTTTTTTAATCAACACGGATTTGGGAAAGACAAATTGTCCGAACTTATTTTCAGTCTTTACGTTTATAACGTAAAAATCAATTTGGTCATTTTCTTCAAAAGGTTCAATCGGTCCGTTTCCGTTTCTCTTCCAAAACGTTACGAACTGTCCAACTCTTTTTGGTGTAATTTTAGAATTCCGGCTTATTATTTTCCGTCCATTCAGTTCAAATCGGCAGGCATCATATTCTTTGCTTTCGGTTTCGAGGGCGAAGTCAGACATTTTCAGTCCGCTTTTTTCGTAAACTTCCGCCTTTATATGGTTCAAATTACTGTCCATTCTCTTTATACAGCCTTATTTTGATTTGGAACGAATTTTTTTTAAGCATTGCTTAAAACGTTTTTTGATTGAAATGCAGAGTGTAAAAAGAAACTAAATTTTTGAATTAACGCAAATCTGATTTTTTAATTTTTGTGTTTACTTTTTCAATCCTAAATATAACCAAATTAGAAATTTGACTTTCTTTATAAATAAGCCAAAGCGCTGGGATTAAGTAATTACTGCCTATTTTTTATTTTTTTTCTCAACTCGTCAATACTTAAAGTATCTAATTTGCGATGAAGCATTCTATGACAATTTGCACAGACTAATGCCAAATCATTAATTGTAGTAATTGATTCACCTTTTATTTCAGATAGGGGTTTTTTGTGATGACATTCCATAAATCCTTTTCCCAGTTCTCTATAGACATCATAAAAATCAAATCCACAAACTTCGCAATCTAATTTTCCGTATTTTTTTAAATAGTTGTCTTTTTTCTTTCTATTTAGTTTTGGGTTCCGTTCTCTGTGTTTATGTAATTTATAAATTACTTTTCCCTCTTTAACATTTAGTTGTTCATCTTCATCGTCTTCTCCAATTCGATATAGTTTATTCGTTAATTCGGTATCTGAAACTGTCGTTTTAATTTGTTTCGCAATTCGTTTGAGTCCGTTGATGTCATTTTGAAATTCGAAGAATACTTTTCCGTCTAATTTGCTGAATCTGTCCATTCCCTTTCCATCATAATCAGGGTCAATCGCTTTGAAGTTATTTAACTTCATAGATACTCCATTTGGATTTCTAAATTTTAAATTATCAACTCTTTCTTTATGTATTGGAAGTTTGTTTAGAATTTCCGAAACCTCAATGACTTTTGGGTTTTTACTATCCATTTCCCTTGCCTCAATACTGTGATAAAGGTCAAGAGCAAGTATTATTTCATCTCGGTGCCATTTTGGTGGTTTCATTTATAAAATTGTATAGTAGTAGAATCTGTTGATTTTCTTAAGATTTTAAATTTGTTAAATCCCAATTTAGTAGCCCATTTTCCAGTAGCAGTTTTAAAAGCACAAATTCCTGGATTATCATTTTCTAGGCAATTTAGAAATAGTTTTAGATTAGTCGACATTCCATTCTCACATTCGGCAAATCCTCATCTTTATGCCAACTTCCAATTATTTTATGAATTGTTATTTCATAATCAAGTTCATTAAATACTTTTTGGAAAGCTATAAAACCAATCCCTTTTTTTGAGATTCAGGATTTATTCTAATTACAGAAACAAATTCACCTTCAGGATTTACAGTTCCTTCTACTGAACCAATAAATTCTTCCTTTTCATTCAGAATGGTATAGTTTTTAGAATATTCTCTTTCAGTATCCATCAGATGATAACTTAGGGTCATTTCAAATTGTTATTAAAACTTATATATGAGAAGTTGATCATCAAAATACAAAAACCCTTGAAAATCCAATAGACGACGCACGGTTAGTGGATTCAACCTAATTCTAGTGGGAGCAATGTTTTACATCACTTTTCAAAAAACATCATTTTGATATAAAAAATGTAGAATCATAAAGGGTATCCGTCATATTAAAATAATCAGATTTTTACTAAACCTCGTAATTTTTAAACCGCTTCCTTCTTTTCGGATAAATATTTCCAATACCGTTTGGGTACATGTTGCGTATGCAGTTTTGGATTGATACGCGATTTAATGGTGGTGCTTTGAAAGTAGTTGTTCCATAAATCTTGGTATTGGTGTTCCTCTTGGGTAAAGGCGTTGCTTCGCTTAATGCTATTGGCTATGAATTTCAGTAAGGTCTAAGGAAATAATCTCAACCCCTTTGAGGTCATAATAGAGACCGTATTTTCGTTTTACATCATAGATAATCCATTGCTGATCGGCATAACGGTTCTTAAAATGTTTGGAAATGAGGGGCAGTACATCAAAATCAGGTTCTATATTGGCAAAATACACATCATCCTTGGTCAATTGAAATCGTACAAATGCTTCCATACGGTGCTTTTCCCGTCCTACTTTATGCGCTAACTGATTTATTTTTAAAATACA
The DNA here is from genome assembly GCA_963842105.1 of uncultured Flavobacteriaceae bacterium. Classification (GTDB taxonomy): domain Bacteria; phylum Bacteroidota; class Bacteroidia; order Flavobacteriales; family Flavobacteriaceae; genus Maribacter. Next base: position 7,836 of record CAWJFH010000022.1, on the reverse strand, counting down.
ATCATCGGAAAAGTCGGTCACCTTATTTCCCTTTGCCGCCATGAGCTTCTGAATGTAATGGTATAGGAGCGTTTCAATCTTTGGGTGTTCGCTCAAATACGCAAAATAAATGTTCTTAATGGCGGTATTGCTTTTATTGCGAACGCCGTTCCAGACCCGTTGGGCTTTTTCAATATTGGTGAAGATGGTCTCCGTATCGGCAAACAGACCATTCTGTACCTGGCCTTGGCGCTGTATGCAGGCATGGGGCAGTTTTTGCTCAAAGCCCATAAAAACAGCAGTTAGAAAACCGTTAAAGCTACCATCGTAAATCAAGTTTTTTGTAAGGTTCATAAGATTTTGTTTTAGAGGTAAAAGAAAATAAGCTGTGTTCTGTAAATACGGAGGCGCTTTCTAAGCCTACTTTTAAAAATGACCCATTGGTAACCAGAGGACAGTACCCGGTTACGGAATTGTTCTTGTAAGGGATAGGCTAGGGGAGCCATTGGTTTTTCAAAGTTGTTTTCCAAATAGTGCATAGGGTCTGGTTTTTTAATTAACTAAAAAGAGAAAGTTGGTTATTGAATTGCGTTCTATATTTACTCGTGCCCGATTGTAAAATCATTCCCTTGATCTTGCTCGCATCCAAATCCCGTCGTTCCCAATCCTTAGAATTACAAACGATAAAGTACTTGGCCCGGTTCAGGGCAATCCCCATTTTCTTTAGATGGTCCCAATTCAAGTTTCTAAAAGTCCTTGCTTTTATGATTTTATGCACGGAACCCATGCCAATACCTGGAATACGGGCCAGGGTTCTCATATCCGCTTTGTTGATGTCTACCGGAAAATGGTTCAGATTTCGTAGCGCCCACATCAATTTGGGGTCAATATCCATATCTAGATTAGGATTTTGTACATCTAGAATTTCAGAAACCTGAAAGCCGTAAAAACGTAAAAGCCAGTCCGTCTGGTATAACCTATTTTCCCGCATCATAGGTACTTCGGAACCTAGAGAAGGTAAGCGGCTATCCGTAGAAATGGGAACATAACCCGAATAGTAGACCCGTTTCATGTTATAGTTCTTGTAGAAATGCGTGGCGGAGTACATGATGTCCTTATCACTTTCGCCTGTAGCCCCAACAATCATTTGGGTGCTCTGGCCTGCCGGGGCATATTTGGCCGTGCTTCGAATGACTTTACGCTCTTCTTTATACCTGATGATCTCGTTTTTGACCTTGAGCATCGGTTTGGTGAAATCTTCGTGCTTTTTATCGGGAGCCAATAGTTTAAGGCCGGAAATAGTGGGGATTTCAATGTTGACCGATAGACGGTCCGCATATAATCCGGCCTCATACATTAATTCATCACTGGCTCCGGGAATGGATTTTAAATGGATGTATCCATTAAAATTCTCCTCTTCCCTTAATTTTTTGGCAACGGCAATCAGACGTTCCATGGTATGGTCCGCACTTTTAAAAATACCCGAACTTAAAAAAAGTCCCTCTATATAATTACGTCTGTAAAAGTTAATGGTAAGGTCTACCACCTCTTGAATTTTAAAGGCGGCCCTTTGAATATCGTTGCTTTTACGAGTTACACAATAGGCGCAATCAAAAATACAATGGTTGGTCAATAGTATTTTTAAGAGGGATACACAACGGCCGTCTTCGGTATAGGTATGACAGATACCATTGCCGGTATCGCCAAGACCGTTGTTCTTGTTCTTGCGATTACTGCCACTGCTGGAACAGGATACGTCATATTTGGCGGCATCGGCCAAAATGTTCAATTTCTCTTTAATTCGGTCAAAATCCATACGACTTGTAATTATTCCAAAAATATGGATATATTCCTAATTATGGAAATAATCCAAATAATATTTTGGATATAATCCATAATGACTATATTTGGAAGGAATCTAAGTCTAGGTCATAGCAACAGCTTATTTGATATCTATTGCTACTGAGGGTTTCAGGAAAAGGTTCGAGATTATAAATTTTTGGTACTATGGAAAATGAACTTACTTTAAAACGATTTACGGATTTGCGTCGTGAACTGGGCTTTACCCAAGCCGATTTTGCCGCATTGTTAGGGGTGTCGAATACCACTGCAGATATTGAACGGGGCCGTACAAAGCTTTCTGGTAAGGTAGTTTTAGAATTGCTCAAGCAATTTAAAATCAATCCCTTATGGTTGTTCGGTGAAAGTGAAGATCAGTATTTGGAAACTTCCAAAACGAGTGTGATCCCCAAAGTGGTCACCGTCGATTCTGAAAATAGGGATAACATGGTTTTGGTAAATGCGAAAGCAGCGGCAGGTTATCCTCAGAATATCGCCGATACCAGTTGGTACCAACAATTACCGGCCTTTGATTTGCCTATTCCCGAATTTAGAAATGCCACCTACCGTGGTTTTCAGGTAGAGGGAGACAGTATGTTGCCTAATCTACACCCTGGGGAATGGGTATTGGCAAGAGCCATTGAACATATCGATTATGTAAGTGCCAATAAAATGTACGTGGTGGTCCTACAGGATTCCATCATGGTAAAGAAAATTGAAAAGCGACCCAACTCCAATAATATCACCTTAGTTTCATTGAACGAAACCTATCCGCCTTATGATATTAAGCCCTTCCAAATACAGGAAATCTGGGAAGTAAGTAGTAAGATTACCTTTAATGTGGATGCTACCACAGACAATGGATTGTTACGTCAATTGCAAGAATCCATGGAAGAGTTAAAGACTCAATTAAAGCATGTTAAAAAGGTATAGCTAAAGTTTTAGTTTAACTATATTTTTTAATATAAAGACCACTTTCCTTAAGTTGAAACCCAAGACTTTTGTACAATGTGATTGCGGCAGTTCTATGATGACCACTGAACAAAAGCACATCATCTAAGTTTTCGGTTTCGGCCTTTTCCAATAATTTCTCCATAAGTTTCCGGCCTATTCCTTTTCCGCGATGGTCCTTGGAAACGACCACATCTTCTATCATTCCCTTGTGCCCTGAAATGACTTTATACTTCGCCATCATGGCAATACCCACTAATTCTTCATTTTCTATGGCGACAACTATATCCGTTTGCGGTGCTTTTTCCATGATTTCCGATAGTGATAATTGTCGTAATTGATCGTTCAGTTGATGGTAAAGTGGCGTAAGTTGTTCCTGTAGGCGAGCGGTGATATCGGGGGCTTGAAGGATTTTAATTTCCATTTCGAATAAATTTATATTTTAAAAATAGCGCTTTTTTAATGTATAACGTAGCGCTGGGCTATTTTGTAAAATGATGTATATTTAAAAGAACTCAAAATCCTTTGCATGAAATCCTTCCTGGTCCTTTTGTTTGTAACGTTTTCTTTTATAGGCACATCCCAAACGGAGAAGGATACTTTGAAGGTAGGTTATGCATCTGCAGCTCCTTTCATTTTGGAGAATAACGGAAATTTGGAGGGATTGAATGTCTGGTTATGGAAGCGAGTAGCTAAGAATCTAGATATGGAATATGAATTGATACCGATGGACTTTTCGGTCATGCTGGATTCTGTTCGTTCTGGAGGAATTGATTTGAGTATTAATCCTTTGACCATTACCAGCCAACGGAGTAGGGAAATGGAATTTACGCATTCCTTTTTTGCATCTAATGCCACCGTTGCGGTTGCGGAAGTATCTCGGTTCGAGAAATTCAGGAATTATATCGTGGGTTTTTTTAACCTTAATTTTCTCAGCGGATTATTGATTTTACTGTTTATCATTTTCCTTTTCGGAATCTTAGGTTGGTATTTTGAACACAAAGCCAATCCGGAAATATTTAGACCCGGTAGCAAAGGAATTTGGGATGGATTATGGTGGTCTGCCGTAACGCTGACTACCGTGGGTTATGGCGATAAGGCCCCTGTAACACGTTCAGGAAAAATTGTGGCCTTGGCGTTAATGTTTGGCGGTCTCTTATTTATATCTGGTTTAACGGCCAGTATTGCCTCAAGTTTGACGGTGGACCAGTTGACCAATAATCCGGATGGATTTTATGAATTTAAGGAAAGGGAAGTGGGTACGGTAGCTAACTCCGGCACAGAAATTTTTCTTTCCGAACATTTTTTTAAGCAAGTGAAAACGTATCCAACGGTAAATCCCGGTTTAAAGGATTTGGAAAATGGAAGAATCAAAGCTTTTCTTTACGATGAGCCTATTTTAAGATATGCCATTCAAAAAGATTCCACTCTTGACCATCTGGAACTATTACCTATAAAGTTCGATGTACAGTTTTACGCCTTTGCTTTGCCTAAAACCCATATAGCACTTGAACAAGCCATATCGCAGCAGATATTAGAAATTATGGAAACAGAAGAATGGGACATAGTGATGAACGAATATGGCTTAACCGAGCTCTAAGGGTTGTAGCCACGAACATCTCCCATTTTAAACGTAATAGGACCAAAAGAATGGGAGGCCGGTAGCAGAACACCGGTATCGGTTTTGGTCCAACCTTCCCAAGTGGCCTCTACGCCTCCAATAGGAATAATTTTGACCCAAAGTTTAAAGCTTTTCGGGACACCATTCCGCTCTAATATCCACAAATAGGAATCTCCAGGAGTATCGCCGCCCTTTGTGTAGGTGACTAAAAGACCTTCTGAACCATCTTCGAGCTGTATCAATTGGCGCTCTGTTCCGGGGTCGAATACTTTGAAAGGCGCTACAAGCCAAAAAGAATCGTTATTGAAATAGCTTTGAGCATCCGTAATTAGATCTTGAGAATCTTCATAATTTAAACGTTCTCCATTTTTGTAAGCGATACTTGAACCTGTAGTTATCAAATCTAATGCCACCCTATAATCATCCCAAGAAACAGAAACTTCATTGTTTTGCTTGTTCCATTTATAGGTATGACTACCTCCTCTGAACGACCATTCTATGATAGCGGTATTCTTGTAATTTTTATGGTTCAAGGCTTCAAGCATTCTGTTGGCCAAAGCATCGGCTTCTGGTCCGGATTCCCCTGTTGGTAATGGCTCATTATACAGGTAATAAGCCACTCCAAAAGCAATAATTCCTAAAAGTAAAAGGACTCCAATAAACTTAAATATTTTCTTTAGCATAGGTGATTTAATATTCTCATCTTAAGATGAATAATTAAAAATGACAAACAATGAAAAAACTATTTTAGACTTGTCTAAAATCCAACAGCGGCATCATCTCCACGTTTATCGGCGCCACCTTCCAACTTGCCATTTTCAAGTACCCGAATGGCATCTACTTTTCCAATAATTGGAGTACGTTCTTCGTTGATAATATAGCCTTTCGATTTTAATTCATCGGTCAGTTCAGAGGAAAATCCCTCCGGTTCAAAGATGATCATATCGGGTAGCCATTGGTGATGAAAACGAGGAGCGTTCACCGCATCTTGCATGCTCAGGTTAAACTCATAGCTATTTAAAATAGTTTGGGCCACTGCCGTTATAATGGTAGACCCTCCTGGTGTACCTACCACCATCCATAGTTTTCCATCACGCTCCACAATGGTGGGTGTCATGCTACTCAGCATCCGCTTTTCCGCTGCAATGCTATTGGCCTCCGCACCAATAAGTCCGAACATATTTGGTACGCCCGCTTTAGCGCTAAAGTCGTCCATTTCATTATTCAGGAAAAACCCTAATTCATCTGAATACAGTTTAGAGCCATAAGCCCCATTTAAAGTGGTGGTCACAGAAACGGCATTTCCTTCAGCATCTACGATGGAGTAGTGGGTAGTTTCCATACTCTCCACAATTTCAATATTCCCATGTTCCACGTCTGAAGATTTAGTGGCCTTGTCAAAGGAGAAGCTCTCCATGCGTTCTTTCAAGTAGGCATCGCTCAATAAAACATCATATGGGATTTTAACAAAATCTGGATCTCCTAAAAAATAATTACGGTCGGCATAGGCTCTTCGAGAAGCTTCGGTAAACAATTGTATCGTTTTGGTAGAGTTATGTCCGAATTCGGACACATCATAAGGCTCCATCATCTTGAAGATTTCATTCATGGTAACGCCGCCACTGCTCGGCGGACTCATAGAAATTATCTTGATGTCCTTATAATTAAAAACGATAGGATCTCTCCAGACCGCTTCGTATTTCTCTAAATCTTCCTCGGTAATAAAACCTCCTTTTTCTTGAATAAAAGCCGCTAGCTTTTGGGCAACCTCCCCTTTGTAGAATCCATCGCGACCGTTTTTTGCTATACTACGAAAAGTATTGGCCAAGGCCGGATATTTGATGGTATCATTGGTTTTGAAGACGGTAGCGAATTTGGTGCTATCGCCGTTTACTTCGATAAATTTATCCCGTGAACCAGCTAATCTTTTTTCTTGATTTTCGGTAACGACCACACCACGTTCTGCCAAGGCAATAACCGGAGCCATGATTTCTTCAAGGGGCAAAGACCCAAATTTTTTATGAACGGCAATAATACCGGCTACCGTTCCAGGGACACCTACTGCCGTTGCGCCTACGGTACTCATGCCGGGTATAACATTGCCCAAGGAATCCAGATACATGTCTTTATGAGCCGATAATGGTGCTTTCTCGCGATAATCCAATCCGCCAGTTTCACCATCGGCTTTTCGGTAGACCATGAAGCCACCACCGCCTAAATTTCCGGCAAAAGGATAGGCAACCACTAATGCCATTTCCGTAGCAACCATAGCATCAAAAGCATTGCCGCCTTTTTTCATGATTTCACTACCGATTTTGGAAGCTTCCTCACGTGCGGAAACTACCATGGCCTTATCAGTCACTAGGCCTGTTGGTGAAGCTGGATTCTCTTTGCAATTAATAACCAGAAAAAGGAAAAGTAGTGGAAAAAGTTTAAGGTAATGGTTCATAATAAAGTAAATTAAAGGTTTAGTTGGTTTTATCTATTTAATTTATAATCAATTATATAAATATTTTAAATTTTTTGATTTAGTGTTATGAATTTTTGTTTGGAGAAGACCCTCAATTCTTCAAAAAACGAAGTGAATTCATTTTCAAAAGCTGTATAGTGTTCCTCTAAATCAATGATGGCAAAATTCATTTTTGACCTATTTTGGGTACGCCTGTTCATGCCATTCAGCACTTTGGCGATACCTTCCATTTTGGAATAATTGTAGATCCAATTATCGGCAATCATGTAGGGCATCATTCGTTGGGTACCCTCTGGTAAAAGTTCATAATTGTCTGCTAATAAATCATAGAAATCGTTAACAAAAATATCCAAGGGCACATCAGAATAGGTGGACCAATTTTTAGCTAAAAAATGGTCATAGAAAATATCTACGATAACACGGCTATAGTGACTGTAATTCGTATGTAACCTTTTGCTGCTTATTTTAGGAATTGGATGGGTGTCCGTGTAAGTATCTATATGACGGTGTAATTTGATGCCTTTCTGGATTTTAGGGGGCAAATGGCTAAATTTATTACCGCGGATACTATCTGCTATAAAATTACCAATGGTAATTTCCTTATCATTGAAGGATAAATAGATGTGTGCTAAAAAATTCATTAACGCTACTGTATGATGGTCGAATTTACAAAGAAGCGCAATAGGCATTGAATGTATACGTTTATATTTGCAAAAAACTTATCAAGACCCATGACGTTAATAAAATCAATTTCTGGAATACGAGGAACCATTGGAGGTCAACCTGGCGAAAATTTAACCCCTATAGATGCAGTAAAGTTTGCCGCTTCCTATGGTATTTGGCTTAAGGACTACTCTAAAAAGGACAAATTGAAAGTAGTCATTGGTCGCGATGCCCGTTTATCTGGCGAAATGATACAGAATCTGGTAGTATCCACATTGGTAGGTTTAGGAATAGATGTTATTGATTTGGACTT
>CAWJFH010000021.1:0-35925 GCA_963842105.1 uncultured Flavobacteriaceae bacterium | reverse complement strand
AAACAAAAAAAGCCTCCCGTATGGAAAGCCTTTCATTGGGTACTATCGACCTAAGCCGATAAACACAATTGCCTCAAATTGTATTTGAGACACAACACAACGTTTCAAAGATAATAAAGGTTTTCAAATTTACAGGAATACCCCATTAAATTCTTCATAAAATTGAACACCTACTTTTTGGAAACCAATTCATCTTCAGCGTTCAATTGGTTGTATATCAACTTCATTTCTTGAAAGGAAAATTCCCTTTTCTCAAACCAATCATGTATTTTGATTTTCTCATTTTCAATCTGAGCATTTCGTATGGCTTGGATAGAAACAATATGCCAATGGGTTCCCTTTTTTCGGGAAACGGAGTAACCAATATCTTCCATGATATATGAAATCTTGGGTTTATTAATTAAGCGAACACCATTCTTTAATACAGCTAAAGTTTCCGTAAGATCAACTACCTCAGAAAAAGAATATCTCGCAAAATCGTTGAATCCATCTTGAGCTACATTATATACCTTATCGCCTACTTTAAGTTTTTCCATGAATAAAAAAAGGTAAAAATAGGGTCGTAAGTAGCTTTATAAACACAATCGTGTTTTACTTATCCACAAATTAAACTATAAAATGAAAATCTAATAGGGAATTAGGCCATCCCTTTCATGGTTAACAAAGTGGTAACCCAAACAATCACAGACGAAAGAAAAATACCAATGGTATTTGCTAAAAAGGCCTTTTTTTGCTCGATTTTAAAAAGATAAGTCGCTATACTTCCAGCATAAACACCTGTACCAGGTACTGGGAGCATCACAAAAAATATTAATCCGTAAAAACCATACTTTTTAATTTTTCCACCAGATCCCGTCTTTGCCCTTCTTGCAACAAATAGTGCTCCTTTTTTATAAAAATGCCATCTTAAAAATGCTTTATTGACCGTATTCAAAAAATACATCATAATGGGAAAAACCAACACATTCGCAAGAAAACACCCTAGTAGAACCAAGTAGATATTTACCCCATTTAGAAGTCCGTAGGGTATACCCACTTTCGCCTCTCCTAAAGGGGAAATGCTCCAAAGCATGGCAACAATTAAATCCTCAATCAAAAATCAGTTTTTTTAGAATCTGCAAAACTACGTCCTTCGTCAAGCAAACTCTCCCTTAATTCTCTTAAAATATGTTTAAAAGCAAAGGAATTGGTTAAACTGCAGACTTGCATAAGATAGCGTCCAGTAAATACAAAATACTTTCCATTAAATTGCTATTTTCGAAGACTTGTCAGCACAATTTTTTAAAACAATCCCTTATGACTAAAAATAACTCTAGAAGATCGTTCATCAAAAAAGCATCCTTAACCACTGCAGCTTTAGGCAGTGCTCCATTTTTAATTTCTGGGACCAAGGATGAGCAGCACTTTTTAGAAAGGGTTTATCAAACTCGTAGCTACGCCAGTAATGACCAAATACATTTGGCCCTAATAGGAACTGGCATACAAGGTATTTACGATACGCAAAGTGCGCTACAGGTTGACGGCGTTCGGTTAGTAGCCGCATGCGACTTGTATACCGGTAGGTTAGAACGCGCAAAAGAACTTTGGGGAGAAACTGTTTTTGTGACTAGGGATTATAGGGAAATTTTAAATCGAAAAGATATAGATGCGGTCATCATCGCCACCCCAGACCATTGGCACCAGACCATAGCTGTGGCCGCGCTCAAGGCCGGTAAACATGTCTATTGTGAAAAACCAATGGTGCAGAACTTCAATGAAGGGCAAGAAATCATCAATGCACAAAAACAATCGGGCAAGATCTGCCAAATTGGAAGTCAAGGGATGTCCTCCCTGGGTAATGAAAAAGCGAAACAACTCTATGAGGAGGGCGCTATTGGGGATATCGTAATGTTGGATATGTTCAATGACCGATACTCCGCAGAAGGTGCTTGGCAATATCCCATTCCGACGGATGCGAATGAAAAAACTGTCGATTTTGATACATTCTTAGGAAATGCTCCAAAAGTAGCCTTTGAACCAGTCCGATTTTTTAGATGGCGAAACTATCAAGATTACGGAACCGGTGTTGCTGGCGATTTATTCGTTCACGCTTTTTCCACCCTTAACTATGTTATTAGCTCCTATGGTCCCAATAGGGCTTTGGCCACTGGAGGGTTGCGTTATTGGAAAGATGGCCGGGATGTTCCAGATGTATCGATTACGCTATACGATTATCCTAAAACAGAGACCCATGCTCCGTTCAATGCCGCTTTTCGAATTAATTTCATAGCTGGAAGTGGTGGCGGTGGCGGATTCAAATTGATAGGTACCGAAGGTGAAATGGAGGTAGGTCAAAATTCCGTAACCCTACAACGGTCCAAATTAGAATTAGTGCCTGGAGGATATTCCATGATTGCCTATACGGAAGCCATGCAGGAAAAAATTAGAAAAGAATACGCTTCGCAAAATCTACAAAAAAGAGCCAGCAGTCTATCCACAGGAACTACTACTTGGAAAGCACCAAACGATTATAAGGGTGCACATTACGATCATTTCAATAACTTTTTTAGAGCGATACGAGAAAATAAGACGGTGACACAAGATCCTACCTTTGGCTTGCGTGCAGCAGGAGCTGCGTTATTGGCCAATGAAAGCTATTATAAGAAACAACCGGTAGACTGGAACCCCGAGAAAATGAAGTTGATTTAGGATTCGGAAGATTCTTCTTCCTCTACGAATTGAATATGCCTTCCTAGATTTTCTTCTATAGATATAAAGGATTCGATTCCTCGAATACCAGAGATACTTAAGATATCATCTTGGTACACCTTTTTATAATGATAACTGTCCCTTGCATGCATCTTCATGAAAATATCATACTTTCCGGTAACATGATGAATTTGAACAACTTCCTCAATAGCATTCAGTTTTTTCATGACTTTTTTAAATAGCCCGATCTCACTTAAAAAAATACCCAAAAAAATGGTCATTTTCCAACCCATCTTCGCATAATCCAAGCTTAATGTAGCTCCTGTAATCAACCCCATATCACGCATTTTACGCATTCGCATATGCACCGTACCCGGTGAGATAATCAATTTTTTGGCCACATCGGTATAAGGGGTCTGTGCGTTTTCAGCAAGGATATTGAGAATATTGAAATCTACATGGTCTAATTTATTTCTCATATGTTAGGGTTATTATATGATGCTATATCCTTTAAGTCAAAACATCCAAGCACGCATTCAATTATTATAGGTGTTTAACTAATTTTAACAAATTTAATTCATTGCTTAATAATTTTATGTGATAATACGATAATAAAAAATCCATTTTTTAAACTATTATTCAATATTTGTAATTGATATTGCTGATCTCATAAAAAGCACTTTAGTACGCAATATTACCAACATGTCAAATTATTGAATAGATAATATACAATTATTGACATATCGCCATTTTTTATTCACTTATCTACTTTTTTTTCAATTTACATAGGCTTAACATACTTGCTTACAGCCTGTTGTATTCTTATCATATTTTTAAAATCCTTCAACTATCTATAATATTGCTAAACATATCTGACCATTTTTTTGGGATGATTTGTTTACGTAAAGTGTCCGGAACTTTTCTTTTGCGCATACCATACTTCAAGGCTTTCAAAATTGATTTTTGACTGTAAATAGAGGTATGTGATTTTTAGAATAACCACTAAACTCAAACTCGATTATGAAAAAAATTCTAATTTTTTCCTTTTTGTTCCTGCACTCCATTGGTATGTTACAGGCACAGGAAATTACCGTATCTGGTAAAGTATCGGACACTCAGGGGCCTTTACCAGGTGTAAACGTTATGGTCAAAGGCACTACTAAAGGTGTTATTACAGATTTTGACGGTCTTTACACCATATCAGCAGAATCTAATGCAACATTGGTCTATTCTTTTATAGGGTATTCCAAAAAAGAAGTGCCAATTAATGGAAATACAACCGTTAATGTCATCATGGAAGAATCCGCAGAACAACTTACAGAAACCATTGTACTGGGTTCTAGGGGTGCGGCAAGAACAAAGTTACAGACCGCAGCTCCTGTAGACGTGATAAGCGTAAGCAAACAGGCCATTAATATGCCACAGCTAGATGTAGGTCAATTACTTGTTGCCTCTGCTCCTTCATTTACCGCCGTACGTTCTCAGGGGGGTGACCTAAGTGCCTCAGTAACACCTCCTTCATTAAGAGGTTTGGCTCCTAACCAATTGCTGGTACTTGTAAACGGTAAGCGCCGCCATAGTGGTGCACAATTGATTGGTTCAGCAACCGGGGGGCAGTCGAATTCAGTGGATATGGATTTTATTTCTTTAGATGCCATTGATCGTGTAGAAGTTTTACGGGATGGAGCTTCGGCACAATACGGTTCTGATGCAATTGCAGGTGTTATCAATTTAGTAACCAGAAAAGGTACAAACCAGTTTACCGCAAATTATACCGCTGGATTTTATACCAACTCCAATCCTGATATTAGCGACTCCAATATTAGCCCATCAGACCAAGCTTTACTAGAGAATTCAGATGGACTAGATGGTATAACTCACCAACTAGGAATAAACTATGGTACCTCTTTTGAAAATGGAGGATACCTAAATGTTGCAGGAACATATCGCCAAAATGAAGCTGCAATAAGACCAAATATTAGCGGTGCCACGCCATACGGAGACTCTTATCTAAATAACGAAAGAACGAATGCTCAAGGTAACCCTATCATAACTAATCCTGAACTATTGGCCGCACAGTCTTCTGGAAACGCAGCACTTGCCGCTGAACTCCAAACCAATGATGGCCTTCTTGCTGCACGTGGACTTACGGCAAGGGATATATCTACTTTTGCAGGGTTGTCCCCAAGCGTGTTGGGAGTCGTATCCTATAATTTGGAACTACCACTTTCAGCAACATCAGAAACAAACTTTTATTCCTTTGGGGATTTTGGATATAAATCTGGACAGCTCTTTGGATGTTTTTATCGTAGACCAGCGCAAACAGACCGTTTTAGCTATGACCTATACCCTAATGGTTTTAGACCACAAATGACCAATACACAAACGAATATAGCTTTTACAGGTGGTCTAGAAGGAAAATTAGGAGATTGGGATTTTGATTTCAGTAATACTTTTGGCACGAACACACAACGGCTAGGACAATTTAATACGTTCAACGCAAGTTTACAGTCAGCATCTCCTACGGTAATGGATTTGGGTAACCATAAATTTACACAGAACACGGTCAATTTTGACCTTTCTAGATACTATGAGGACTTTTTATCGGGACTTAACATAGCGATTGGAGGAGAATTTAGAATAGAAAATTATATTATAGATAGAGGACAGGAAGAAAGTTACGAAGCCGGGGATGCAGGTCTTATTACTGCAACAGAGGATAATCAACAGCTCATTGGTCCAGATGGTTTTCCATTAGAAGGTTTAAATGGCAGCCCAATTGTAGATGAAAATGGAGATGCCTTAATTTTACCGTTTGCTGGTGTTAGTTCTTTTCCGGTTTTACAGTATAGCCCAAATTGTCAATGTTTTAGGGGTTTTGCTCCCGAAAATGAGGCGAATGCGTTTCGTTCGGTTACTGGACTTTATTTAGACGTAGAATTGGATGTTACTGAAAAATGGTTTGTCAGCGGAGCATTACGAACAGAACAGTATACGGATTTTGGTGGGGTTTTCACTGGTAAATTTGCCACACGATACTCCATAACCGATAATTTTGCAGTAAGAGGATCTGTTAGTAATGGGTTTAGAGCACCCTCTCTACAAGAATTGAACTATTCGCACACCTTTACTTTTTTTGAGGGTTTAGTCCCATTTGACGGGACCTTATATCCAAACAGTAGTCAAGTAGCTAAAGCTATAGGAATACAACAGCTGCAGGAAGAAAGATCTACCAATTTTGGTTTAGGAATTACCGCAAAATTATTTAACAAATTGGAACTGAGTATTGATGCCTTTCAAATAGATATTAGAGATCGACTGTTCCAAACTGGCAACTTTAGTTCATCTGACGCTCCTGTTCTAGAGCCATTAATTAGTTCAGGTCTAGCAAGTTTCCGAATTAACGGAGGGGATATTAGCACAAAGGGTATCGAATTCGTAGCTAATTACACCGAAAATATTGGAGAAGGAATGTTAAATCTTAATTTTTCCGGATTAATTTCCGATAGAACTTTCGAAGGTGCCAACGTTCCTGATTTAAACACTGCTTTGACGAATCAAGAATTAGAAGATTTATATATTGACCGTGCAGTTATAGGAGCCTACGAGCAAGGTGTTCCAAGCACACAAATGATCGCTTCAGCAACCTATTCAATCGGCAAATGGTCAGGAATGATAAGAGGTAATTATTTTGGAGAAATTTCTTCATTAGATGCTACAACAGGTGCGTTAACAGATGAAAATTTTCCAGGTGTAGGTACACAAGGATTTGCAGATCAAACATTTTCGGCACAGGTTACCTCCGACCTTGGAATAACATATAAGGCCACCCAGAATTTAGCATTTACCCTTACAGGGCAAAATATTTTCAACAATTATCCTGACTTAATTCGTTCTGAGGAAAGAGGTTTTTACCTCTACGGTAATGCCCAACAAGGATCGCTTGGCGCTTTTTACTCGGTAAGGGCTACATTAAGTTTCTAATTAATGTTTAAAACTAAAAAATAAGAAAATGATTAAAATCAATATAAAAAAACTAACTGCATTGACTATCTTGCTGTTAGCATTTAGTTCATGTGATTTAGAACCCTTAGAATCAGCGCAAGAAGTAGCTGAGGGTGGCGGAACTTTGGATACCTACACCGCTTACACTATAAATTCTACAGATCCATCTGGATCAAATGTAAATGGAAGAATAGTTTTTTGGAAAACCGATTTAGACCAGACCCTAGTCCAAATATCCCTGTATAATACGGTTCCCGATTTGTTGCATCCTGCACTTGTATTGGAAGGCCCTGCGGGATCTGGAGGACCTATAATGATCACGTTAGATGAAGTTTCAGGAGATACCGGCGAATTAGAGGAGAACAAGTTTTTTTTAATATCAGATACCAGTTTTTATGACGGAATATTAACAATGGATTCGCACATCAATATTTATCTCAGCGGTACAGATGACACCATCGTTGCGACCGGAGATTTGGGTGTAAACGCTGATCCAGTAGAATCAAATTAATTTTTTATTAAACTTAAATATAGCACACAATGAAAACAAATGTTAACAGAAGAGATTGGCTTAAAAAAGGGGTTTTAACAGCTGCTGGCGTAATGGCAGCACCCTATTTGACCTATGGAGCATTTCCATCGCTACCGATTAAGGTAGACGCTGAAGGAAATATTCCTTACACTCCATTTTTTAAGGAGTACTTGCCTAATTTGGCAACTGCACCTGTGGAGTTGGCCGCAAAGATTAATGCTAACGAGAATCCTTACGGACCATCTCCTATGGCAGTTGATGCCATGCAGAAATACGCACCAAAAGGTAACCGTTACGCTTGGAAAGAATTATACGAGTTAATGGATAAAATTGCTTTGGAAGAAGGTGTAAAGCAAGAAAACATAATGATGGGACCAGGTTCTTCCGATTTATTGGAAAAGACAGCCATGGTTTTCTTCAAAGAAGGTGGAAATATTGTTTCTGCAGATCCAGCCTATATGTCCCTAATCAAAGTAGCCGAAGCGACAGGTGCAACCTGGAAGCCTATTCCTTTGAAAAAAGATTGGTCACATGATTTGGCCGCTATGGAAGCCGCTATTGATGCCGATACCAAATTGGTCTATATCTGCAATCCTAACAACCCAACCGGAAGTATGACCGATCATGATGAATTGATCGATTTCTGTTCTAGGGTTTCTGAAAAAACTCCAATTTTCGTTGATGAAGCTTATTTAGGTTTCTTGGAAGACGGCGCTAAGAAAAGTATGGTTTCCTTAATCAATGTAGGCAAAAACGTAATTATTGCACGTACCTTCTCTAAGATTCAAGGGATGGCAGGATTACGTGTTGGATATGTAGTTGCTCAACCAGAAACGTTGGAAATTATCCAAAAAGTAACACGTGGAGGTATGGGAATCACCTTACCATCCGTTTACGCTGCTATGGCAAGTATGGATGATGTTGCCTTCAAGGACAAATCAAGAACATTGAACAAAGAATGCAGAGAGTATGTTTACGAAAACCTTAAGCGTATGGGCTTTGACTACGTACCCTCTTCTACAAGTTTCATACTATTCCCAATTGAAATGGAAGGACAACCCTTCCTAGAAAAAATGACCGCCTTAGGTGTTGGCGTCAGGGCTTTTGATATCTATGGTAAAAACTGGTGCAGAGTAAGCATGGGTACTATGGACGAAATGAAGCTGTTTACAGCTGCCCTTGAAAAAGTGCTAGTTTAAGTTTGAATTAGTCCAGGAGTTGGATCAACGGATAATTGCCTTGATACAAAAGTCTAATGTCCAACTCCTTCGGACTATTCTAAATCCCCTTCCTAAAACTATATCATCACCCTTTAAAATACGCTTATGAATTTTGCGCTACAAAAAACGTTAGAATTAGTACTCATCATTGCCTTAGGGGTTTTGCTACAAAAAAAAGTAGCGAAACAAGATCTTAACGGAATTAAGGTATTGATTTTAAGTGTTGCTTTACCGGCGACAATTTTTGTCGCTTTGTTAAAAATTGAGCTCAATGGAACCCTTTTGGTATTTCCATTGGTGGCATTAACTTTTAATTTATTAATGCTGTTAGCTTCAAAATATTTCTTGTCAGTTACCTTGCCTACCAAGGAAAATGCCAAGAAGAGGACCTTAATGATGTTACTACCGTCCTCTGCACCAGGATTATCCTGTTTCCCTTTTATTGTTGCCTATCTTGGTGATGATATATTAGCCTTGGCCGCTTTAGCGGACGTGGGTAACAAAATATTCGTACTCATCTTATTATACCTACTCGCTATGCATTGGTATCGTAAGCGTTCCATTATTCAGAAGCACGAATCCTCAAAAAATAAACTAAAGGGTCTGATGATGTCCTTAATTAACGAGCCCATTAATATCGTGATGGTTTTAGGTCTTGTATTACTTGGTTTCGGATTAAACCTAGCCTCTTTACCTACATTTTTACAAAATACAGTTTTGAGCGCTAAGGATCTTATGACGCCATTGGTACTCCTTTTTATAGGTATGGCGGTACGAATCAAATCTGGTGAATTTCAACTTATACTTTCCATGCTTTCACGAAGGGCAGGTCTTGCTTTTTTGTTAAGTGGTGTATTCGCCTATTTTCTTCCATCTTTAACCCCGGCATTAATCTTACTACTGGTTGTATTTCCACAAAGTGCTTGTAGTTTTTGGCCGTTTGCCCATATGAGCGCTATCAATTCCATGGAAGATAGGGATGTCCAAACCAAACCAACCTTTGATATTTCGTTTGCCGTGAACGTTCTGGCTTGTTCACTTCCTTTCTCAACGCTGTTGATTATCGGTATTTTTAATTTTAGTGAATTCTTCATTGACCCATTAATAATCATGGGGATTGGATTAAGCGTATTGGCGGTTTCGTATATCCCTAACGTTATTAAATTACTAAAATCCAACCCTATTCAAAAAGACTATCCACTGAACAAAGAAATGGAAATAGCTGAAAAAGAGACAACGAAATTGGAACCTAGAGCCGAGGCTCAAGCGAGCTAGTACTCGAATTAAGGAATCATAATAATGAAGGAAACCTATCTAATAGGTTTCCTTCATCCATTTATAAGGGGTTCTTTTCATCCAAAGACCTCTTGTAAAATCAGGAAAATCCTGAGGTTCTCCATTATTTGCAATGGAAACCTCCGAAAGTGGAGTAACTGCACTCCACGCCGCGGCATCGTAAGCATCCATCGGTGGTGCTATTTTCTCTTTGGCGGATTCTATAAAGGAATTGATAACGAAGAAATCCATCCCTCCATGACCGGCATCCAAAGCATATTCTCCGTACTTTTTCCAAAGGGGATGATCATATTTTTCTAACCACTTGGTATCGGCATCCCAGCTATGGGCTTTTTCAGATTCGCCCTCCACATAGATTCGACTACCATCATTTTCCCAAAGGCCATTAGCACCTTGCACCCTAAATCCTAAGGAATAAGGCCTAGGAAGGTTACAGTCGTGGGTAATAATGATGGTCTCGCCATTGGCCGTATCAATGGTAGAGGTAATTACATCACCTTGCTTAAATTTAATTTTAGCATTAGGATGGTTCTCGCCACCTTCCTTTACAATATAATTATGAAGTCCGATACCCTTACTGGCATGCGAAGTCATGGACACAAACCGATTACCCCTGTTTACATCTGCCATTACGGCGATAGGTCCTAAACCATGGGTAGGATAAACATCGGCATTTCGTTTTACAGAATGTTGCGTACGCCATTTGGATTCTGAGATACCTTTCTCCCCAAATTCAACTCCCTTGCCATAGGCTGTTTTTCCATCATTGAACTTTACATGGCGTAAATCGTGTTGATATCCACATCTAAAATGCACCATTTCACCAAACACATTCTGTTTGACCATATTCAAAACGGCCAGAACATCTCGACGATAATTGACATTTTCCAAAATCATCATATGCGTACCTGTACGCTCATGAGTATTCACCAAATCCCAACATTCTTCCAAAGTATTAGAAGCCGATACTTCTACACCAGCATATTTACCAGCGTCCATAGCATCTACCGTCATTCGGGTGTGCCAAAGCCAAGGAGTGGCTATGATGACCGCATCAACATCAGTCAACGCCAATAAATTTTTATAATCGTTTTCGTTAGCCCCAAATACTTTTGGCGATTTTCCTCCTGCATCGGCAATCAAATTTTTGGCGAGATCTATTCTATCCTTGTCAATATCGCAGATAGCGGTCACATTCACATCTTTTCGAAGCAACAAGTTTTCCAGATGGTTCGCACCCCTAAGACCTACACCAATAAGTCCGACATTGATTTTATCCAACGCACTGAACGTAGTACTTGCAAAACTAGGCACCGCCATTAATCCTGCTCCAACAATGGAGGTGTTTCTAATAAATGCTCTTCTTGTTGCCATTTGCAAAAATTTTAAATGTGCTTGTAAATTAAAAAATCTTACAATAAGGAACAGTAATTAACCAATTTTAAATGCATTATAACCTTTAACCCTAAGAGTTTTGATGACAATTCCTATTTTTGAACTTTAAATAGAAAAAACATGACCTTACTTTTAATGGCTGCTGGTAGCGGAAGCCGATATGGAAAACTAAAACAATTCGATGATCTTGGCCCTAATGGTGAATTCTTGATGGAATTTGCCATCCATGATGCCATCCAAAATAATTTTGAACAAATTGTGGTCATTACTAAAAAAGAAAATGTCGATTTTTTGACGGAACATCTTTCTAAAAGATTACCAAAAGAAATCAAATTGGACGTGTTGGCCCAAGAAATAACGGATCTACCTAGCGGCGTCACTTTTGAAGGAGAACGCAAAAAACCTTGGGGTACCGCTCATGCAGTATGGACCGCACGTAATGTTATTGAGGGTCCTTTTGTAGTTATTAACGCAGATGACTTCTACGGTCAATCCGCTTATAAGAAAGCTGCAGATTTTATGAAATCTGATGCTAATGCCTATGCCCTATTGGGTTATACTCTAAATAACACATTATCTGAACATGGTTCTGTATCCAGAGGTGTTTGTGAGGTAGAAAATGACAACCTAGTCTCTGTACAAGAACGATTAAAACTTGTGGACAAAGGCAATAAAGTAGTTGATGAAGATACCGGACTAGAATTTACGGGAGAAGAGCAAGCGAGTATGAATTTTTGGATTTGTAGGCCCAGTATTTTCAAAAAAATAGAATCTGAATTTAGGATTTTCTTAAACGATGAGGAACGTATTGCTACGAGTGAACTTTACATTCCCTTGATGATTCAGGAAATGCTGCAATCTAATGAGATAGAAGTAAAATGTATTCCTTCTGGTGGCGATTGGTTTGGCGTAACCTATGCCAGTGACAAAGCAAAGGCGATGGATAGTTTAAAGGAGAAAACAGCGGAAGGTAAATATCCTGCCCCACTTTGGCAGTAAATTCCAGAACTTTAAAAAAGGCCCAAATCAACAATTGTTTATTTGGGCCTTTTTTTGGTTTCAATTTTCCATAAACTAAAAAGAGTCTGACCTTTTAGGACCAGACTCTTTTACGAGAACACTATATGAAAATGAAAATTTATTATTTCGTTTTTAGTACACTGTAAACATACATCAGTCTTTCAATTGTAGAAATAATATGATGTGTAGCCCTACTATTTTGTAGTGAGAACAGTTATTTTTGTGGTGAAGCTCAAGTAACCGATTATGAAAATTCGCATTAAAGGAAATTCCGTCAGATTTAGGTTGTCCCAAACAGAGGTTAAAACCCTATCTACAGAAGGTAAAATTTTTGACAGTACCGATTTTGGAGCTTCTACATTCACCTACGGAGTGGTTTTAAAGGAGGAATTGGAGAAGTTGAACATACGGTTTCAAAACTCATCCATTACTCTTGAAATGCCTAAAAAGGATGGGCAATCATGGTATGATAATGATATCATCACCTTTGACCACACCTTACTCCTAAAAAACACTGATCTGTATCTACTGCTAGAAAAAGATTTTACCTGCTTGGATAATACCATCGAAGATCAATCTGATAATTACCCCAACCCAAAATTGAATCCTTCCTAGTTTTACTTTTTCGAAACGATATCATTTTTTCTGATTAAGGATAATTTTTATGGGATACCGTTCAATAGAAATGGGTCATTATCCTTAAGTTTATACCTATGGATTCAAATAAAAAACGCCAAGTCTCCTTTAGGGGGTCTGAAGATTTTCTGAACATAGAACTAAAAGAACCCGTAACACATGCCGCCGGTTATTTAGGAGTTCGGGAAGCTTTAAAACATACCTTTAAGGAAATGGGAGTTTTGCGATCCATGAAGGCTCTTTTAGACATGAACCAAAAGGACGGATTCGATTGCCCTAGCTGTGCCTGGCCAGATCCTGAACATCCTTCGCCGGTTGCTGAATATTGCGAGAATGGTGCTAAGGCCTTGGGTGATGAAGCTACCACTAGCCATATTGGCGCCTCATTTTTTAAAGCGAATTCCATTGAAGAACTCTCACAATTATCAGATTATGAACTGAATAAGTTTGGACGCCTTGTGGAACCCATGGTCCTAAAACCTGGAAAAGTACATTACGAACCCATCTCTTGGCAAGAGTCCTTTGACCTTATTGCATCAGAACTTAAAAAATTGAATAATCCAGATGAGGCGATATTCTATACTTCAGGAAGATCCAGTAATGAAGCCGCCTTTTTATACGGAATGTTCGCTAGAGCCTTGGGCACCAACAACATGCCAGATTGTTCAAATATGTGCCATGAAAGCAGCGGTATCGCTTTAGGAGACACTTTAGGTATTGGTAAAGGCTCCACCAAACTGGAGGACCTTTATGAAGCTGAAGTTATCTTGATTGTCGGCCAAAATCCGGGTACTAACCATCCTCGTATGTTGTCTGCATTAGAAAAATGCAAGAAGAATGGTGGTAAGGTCATTAGTATTAATCCTTTGGAGGAATCGGGTCTTGTAAATTTCAAGAATCCGCAGACTATAAAAGGTTGGATAGGTGGCGGTGAAGATATGGCCGATATTCATTTGCCGGTCAATATCAATCAGGACATCCCTTTGATGAAATTAATTTTAAAGAAATTGGTTGCCAAGGACAAGGAATCCAATACTGTGTTCGACCATGATTTTATTACTAAATATACAAATGGTTACGATGCCTTAATATCGGATTTAGAGAGGTATAACGCGGCGGACTTACTGGAACAATCTGGAGTATCCGAAGATAGAATCAACGCAACCGTCGAGTTATTGGCCAATAAATCCAAAATAATCGTTTGTTGGGCCATGGGCCTTACGCAGCATAAAAATGGTGTTGAAAATATACGGGAGTTTGTAAACCTACTCCTTCTAAAAGGAGCCATTGGCAAACCTAATGCAGGTACGTGCCCAGTTCGAGGCCACAGTAACGTACAAGGAGACCGTAGTGTGGGTATCCAACATTTTGTGGACAAGGAAATGAACCAACGCATTAAAGAACATTTAGGTTTTACCCCACCGGACCATGAGGGCGTGGATACGGTTGGCGCGATGAAGGCTATGCATGACGGTAAGGCCAAAGTATTCATGTGCTTGGGCGGAAATTTTTTAATGGCTGCTTCGGATACTGAATATACTGCTGAAGCTATTGAGAATTGCGACTTTACCGTACAAATAAGCACCAAATTAAATCGTACCCACTTGGTTACCGGTAAAACAGCATTAATACTACCTTCTATAGGTCGTTCTGAAAAAGATACCAAAAACGGTAAGGACCGGCATTTTACGGTCGAAAATAGTATGGGCCGCGTAAAAAAATCCAAAGGGATATTAAAAACGCCTGCGGACACCGTAATGAGTGAACCAGAAATTATAGCGAAAATCGGTAGGGCCTATTTTGGCGATGACCATGTGATGGACTGGAAACTTTTGGCCGAAGATTATGATTTAATCCGGACGCAGATAGATAAGGTCTGCAAAGGTTTTGAAAAAACAGAGGAAAGAAGTAATGGTGCAGGCTACTATTTACCTAACAATGTTCGTGAATTGGATTTTAGCATGCTACCCAATGGAAAAGCACAAATCACTATCAATAGATTACCTGACCACAAACTGGAAAAGGACGAATATATGTTGATGACCATACGTTCCCATGATCAGTTCAATACTACCATTTATGGTTTGGACGACCGTTACCGTGGTGTGTATAATGCCAGAAGGGTCATTTTTATGAACCCCGATGATATGAAAGCAGTAGGTCTTAAAAAATTGGATGTGGTGGATATTACCAGCACCTATGATGGAAAAGTACGGGTGGCCCACAAATTCAAGATTGTGCCGTATAATATCCCCTCGGGTAATTTGGCATCTTACTTTCCAGAAACGAATGTATTAGTACCATTACAATCACTTTGCGGAGCGAAGTAAGACTCCAATCAGTAAATCCGTTAAGGTTCGATTGGTAAAGAAATAGTTACCAGAATTTTTCTCACTTCCCATAAATTAACGCTTGGGTAACTTAATCATAAGTTACCCATAACCCGTTTTACGCCTAAAAAGTAAAATCTTTGTGAGTGTTAAATTTTCACTGAATGAAAATTATCTCTTTGGCCATTTCTGAAGCTACCTCCTTGCTTTTAACCTCCAGTTTAAGGTCATTTTACTCCCCTTTAAAATTCAGGAAACTAAAAACCATACCACCTCACTTCTCATATGAAAAAAAGACCTGTTGATATCGTCGTTATTTCCGATGTTCATTTGGGAACCTATGGTTGCCACGCCAAAGAGCTTTTAAAATATTTAAAATCCATCAAGCCAAAAGAAGTGATTCTAAACGGGGACATTGTGGATATCTGGCAATTTAGCAAACGCTATTGGCCCAAATCACACATGAAAGTGGTCAAATTACTGATGGAATGGGTCGCAAAGGGAACTCCCGTTCATTACATCACCGGAAACCACGATGAACTTTTACGTAAATTTTCAGGGAGTAGTATGGGCTCTTTAAACATCGTCAATAAAATGGTGATGCCCTTACATGGTGAAAAAGCATGGATTTTTCATGGTGATGTTTTTGATGTAACCATGCAGCATTCCAAATGGGTAGCGAAACTGGGAGCCAAAGGCTATGATTTTCTGATTTTATTGAATAGGGCCATAAATTACATCAGTAAAAAAATGGGCAAAGGACCAATATCCATGTCCAAAAAAATAAAGAATGGGGTTAAATCGGCCGTAAAATTCATCAATGATTTTGAACAGATCGCTGCGGATATCGCTATCGAAAATGGTTATGAGTATGTGATTTGTGGACATATACATCAACCCGAAATACGAAAAATAAAGACCGAAAAGGGTGAGGTCACCTATTTAAATTCCGGAGACTGGATTGAGAACCTTACCGCTCTAGAATATACTAAGGGCAAGTGGAGTCTTTACTCCTATTTAGAAGACCATAATGTCATCAATTACATTGAAGATGTTATAGAAGAAACCAGTGTTCTGGAAAAAGGCGAACTTTTTCAAAGCCTTTTAGAAGAGTTCAGGATTAGCGGAATGGTGCAAAGCAAATGAAAGTACTCTACGCCATACAAGGCACCGGAAACGGACATTTAAGTAGGGCACGTGATGTCATTCCTGCGCTATTAAAGCAGGGAGTAACACTAGACATATTAGTGAGCGGTATTCAAGCGGATATTCAACTACCCTATCCCGTCAAATATCAATTAAAGGGACTTAGTTTTATTTTCGGAAAAAAAGGGGGTGTTGATATGTGGCGTACTTATTATAAATCTAACTCTTTACGACTTCAAAAAGAAATCAAAAGTATTCCGGTGCACGACTATGATTTGGTCATCAACGATTTTGAACCTGTTACTGCTTGGGCCTGTAAACTAAAGCATAAACCCTGTTATAGTTTTAGTCATCAAGCAGCCGTACTATCACCATTTGCACCAAAACCCAAGAAAAATGATTTGATGGGACAGTGGATATTAAAAAAATACGCACCTACCAGTCATCAATTTGGACTCCATTTTAATAATTATGAATCTACGATATACACTCCTATTATTAGAAAGGATATTAGAATGGCCAAGGTTTCCAAAGGCGAACACTATACCGTATATCTACCGTCTTACAGTGACGAAAAACTATTGAAATTTTTAGCTCAAATGAAGGGAATCCATTGGGAGGTATTTTCCAAACACAAAAAGAAGGAATATATCAACGAATACATCCAAATAAGACCCATTACCAACGAAGCCTTTGTACACAGTATGGCGACCAGCAAAGGGGTTTTATGTGGTGCTGGTTTTGAAACACCTGCAGAAAGCTTGTTCATGGAAAAAAAGCTACTCGTCATTCCCATGAAGGGACAATACGAACAACAATGCAATGCAGCAGCACTTGATCAAATGGGGGTACCGGTCATAAAATCTTTAAAGAATAAACACTTGGACACATTGAACCATTGGCTAGATACTGATACTGTTGTACCTGTAGATTATCCAGATATTACAGATACTATAGTTTCACAACTTCTGGAATCCTCTTTATCCGTTATTTCCTAACCGTACTTTAGTTCATTGAAAAAACAAGAAGAACCCATTTTGAATGCATCCGATTTTGGTGAAGATTTTACTTGGGGCGTATCCACTGCGGCCTATCAAATAGAGGGTGCTCATGACCATCATGGCAAAGGTCCTTCTATTTGGGATCGCTTCACTGATCAAAAAAAACACAATTTATAATGGGGAACACGCCCAGGTTTCCTGTGATTTTTACAATAGGTACAAAGAAGATATTCGGTTGATGAAATCTATGAATATCAAGAATTTCAGGTTTTCCATTTCATGGCCCAGAGTCTTGCCCCAAGGAACTGGCAACATAAATAAAAACGGACTGGACTACTATAATGATATCATCAATTTTTGTTTAGAATGCGGCATCACCCCTTGGGTTACACTATACCATTGGGATTTACCACACGCATTGGAAGAAAAAGGAGGTTGGACCAACCGAAGTATCATCGACTGGTTTTCAGAATTTACTACGGTTTGCGCCAATGCGTTCGGTGACCGGGTAAAACATTGGATGGTACTGAACGAACCCATGGTCTTTACTGGTGCCGGCTATTTCCTAGGTGTACATGCCCCAGGTAAAAAAGGACTGAAGAATTTTCTGCCAGCGGTACATCATGCTGTTCTTTGTCAGGCTGAAGGTGGACGTATTTTGAGAAAACTAGTGCCAGGTGCACAAATTGGAACTACTTTTTCCTGTTCCCAAATTACACCCTACCGGAACAAAAAAAGAGACCTAAAAGCAGCCCTAAAAGTGGACGCCTTATTGAATAGAATGTTTATAGAACCCTCATTGGGTTTGGGCTATCCCATATCGGACGCTCCTATTCTAAAACGCTTACAACCTTATATACAACCTGGGGACATGGAATCTTGCCAGTTTGATTTCGACTTTATAGGAATACAGAACTATACCCGGGAAAACGTGAAACATAGCTTTTTTGTACCCTACATATGGGCGAAAATCATCAAGGCCAGTAAACGAAATGTAAAAACGACCCTAATGGATTGGGAAGTATACCCACCTAGTATCTATCACATGATTAAAAAGTATAGTACCTATCCGCAAATAAAAAAGGTAATTATCACCGAAAATGGAGCGGCCTTTGAAGATATATTAGAGCAGGAAATGGTTAACGACACGGACCGTTTACAATATTTACAGAATTATTTAGGGGAAGTATTAAAGGCGAAAAAAGAGGGTTTGAATATACATGGCTATTTTGTGTGGACCTTTACAGACAACTTTGAATGGGCCGAAGGTTATTTTCCTAGGTTTGGACTAGTACACATCGATTTCAAAACGCTCAAAAGAACCGTAAAGGCATCGGGAAAATGGTTCGCTGGGTTCTTATCCAAATAAGAAAAAAACAAAAAGTATAAAAAAACCGATGTTTCCATCGGTTAGGCTATTTCAAAAACATTTGCACATCTTACATTGCGTCACAAAGATATATTGGGAATTCCAAATCCATGTTACGCAATTAAAAGCAAACGGTTAACTTATTGAAAAGCGGGCATCCCCGTAATATCCGCACCAGTAATCAATAAATGGATGTCGTGGGTTCCTTCGTAGGTAATCACACTTTCCAAGTTCATCATATGACGCATAATGCTATACTCACCTGTAATTCCCATACCTCCTAAAACCTGTCTGGCTTCTCTAGCAATGTTAATCGCCATTTCCACATTGTTACGTTTGGCCATTGAAATCTGTGCCGTAGTGGCTTTACCTTGATTCTTTAATTGTCCCAATCGGAAGGCCAATAATTGCGCTTTGGTAATTTCGGTAATCATCTCGGCCAATTTCTTTTGTTGCAATTGGGTGGCGGCAATAGGTTTCCCAAATTGGATTCGCTCCTTTGCATAGCGCAAGGCGGTATCATAACAATCCATCGCAGCACCAATGGCACCCCACGCGATTCCATATCTAGCGGAATCCAAACAACCTAACGGAGCTCCAAGTCCGGATTTATTAGGCAATAAATTTTCTTTTGGGACTTTTACATTATCAAAAATAAGCTCTCCAGTTGCCGAAGCCCTCAAAGACCATTTGTTATGCGTTTCAGGAGTAGAAAACCCCTCCATTCCACGTTCCACGATTAAACCATGAATACGTCCTTCTTCATTTTTTGCCCAAACTACGGCAATATCGCAGAATGGTGAATTGGATATCCAAAGTTTGGCACCGTTTAATAAATAATGGTCACCCATATCCTTATACTTGGTTTCCATACCGCTAGGGTTGGAACCGTGATTAGGCTCCGTTAATCCAAAAGAACCCATCCATTCACCAGTGGCCAATTTGGGTAAGTATTTTTTGCGTTGCTCCTCGGTACCATAAGTATAGATAGGATACATCACCAAAGAGGACTGTACCGATGCCGTAGAACGAACCCCACTATCTCCCCTTTCGATTTCCTGCATGATGAGTCCGTAACTGATTTGATCCAAACCTGCTCCACCATACTCCTCTGGTATGTAAGGGCCAAAGGCTCCTATCTCTGCCAAACCACCGATAATCTGTTTAGGGAATTCTGCCTTTTGGGCATATTCCTCAATAATGGGGGAAACGTCTCTTTTCACCCACTGCCTAGCGGCATCACGAACCAACAAATGTTCTTCGGTGAACAAATCATCTAAATTATAATAGTCTGGAGCTTCAAATAAATCAGGTTTCATAACAGTACTTTTATCAAAGGTAAATAAAGAAATATAACGTTACACAACCAAAAAGTTACATTTTTAAATAAAAATCTTTCGTCAAGTTCACATAATCAGTAGTGTAGACATGGCGTTCTTTCTCAATAATTAATTCCTCTACAACGCAGGAATCCTTTTTAAAGGTAAACTCTAACAACGACCTTTTGATTTCTGCCTTTTCGTTTCCTTTTACGTGCAAACAACGTTTAGGATACAATTCAAAGGAAGCGGCCAATTGAATAAATTGGGTTTCCTCCTTAAACGGGATAATGGTGGCGAATGTTCCATTTTGGGTCAATAAACCAGCTACTCCCTCCAATAATTCATCAAAAGGTAAATAATCATTTTGCCTAGCTTGGTCGCGTTGCAAATTCCCAGAAGAAACATTTTCAGCATAAAAGGGGGGATTGCAAACAATAAGTTCATAGGGCTCCTCCATCTCTTCTAAAAATTCATCCAATCCAGCATGGTAACAATATAAACGGTCTGCCCCAGGGGAACTTTCAAAATTTTCCACACATTGCTCGTATGCATTTGCGTCAATTTCAATGGCATCTACCACTTCTGCAAAACATCGCTGGGCCATCATTAAAGCAATGAGTCCGGTGCCTGCCCCTATATCCAAAATAGATTCTGGATTTTGACCCAAATGTGTCCATGCCCCTAATAAAACGCCATCAGTACCTATTTTCATGGCACACCGGTCTTGATTTACAGTAAATTTTTTGAATTCAAATGGTTTGTTCAATGACCGACGATATTAACTAATTACTACAATTACAAGGTTAAGCAAAAAACAGTCCTCAAATCTACTTTTGATTTCTGTACTCTAATGTGCAATTCCTACTGAATCCTTTCTATTACCCGTTGGATTATTCGTTTAAATCTTTCAAAATTCTGCTTTTGGCATCCGCTAAATAACTCCTACCAATAGTATATCGTATTCCACCAATTTCGACACTGTTTCCTTCCACAACACTAACCTTATCCACAGCTATCGTATACGACCGGTGAATTCTTAAAAAATTATCTCCCGGTAACTCATCGGTGAAACTACTTAAGGTCCTGTGTATAATATACTTAGAAGTAGGCGTGATAATCCTGATATAGTCTTTAAGACTTTCGATAACCATTATTTCATCCAGAATAATTTTCTGTAATTTCTTTTTATCCACTTTAACAAAAATACTTGGCCTTTCCTCCTTTTCGTTCGTTGTATTATTGGCTACACCCAGTTTAAGACCAATAATTCTATCGACCGACTTCAAAAACCTAGGCAAAGATATCGGCTTTACCAAATAATCAATAGCCTCCAATTCAAAACTTTCTAGGGCATGTTCCTCATGCGCCGTTGTCATAATAACAAAGGGTTTTTTATGAAGAGTACTGAGAAATTCCAATCCGTCAAGAAATGGCATGTTAATATCCAAAAACATTATATCCACTTGGTTATCCCTAAGAAATGTAGAGGCATCCATAGCATTGGAAAAAGTTGCTTCTAAATGCAATTCCTGAACCCTAAGAATGTAATTTTTTATAACATTGATTGCTAAAGGTTCATCATCAACAACAATCACTTTCAAAATCATATGACTTTCAGTTTTAGAATTACATTAAACATTTGTATTTTTTTCGAAAATCGTTAATTCAAAATCATTTTTATCATACCCTAGTTCAAGACGTTTCTTCACATTTGAAAGTCCGATACCACCAGATTCAGCAGGATAAATCAATATATTATTTGCATTAGGTATTGTGTTGGAGACTTTGAAGTCCATAAAACCTTCGGATACTTTTAAATCTATAAATATTTTCATTTCCCCTATATTTTTACTGGCACCGTGCTTAAAACAATTTTCCACAAGTGGGATTAACAACATGGGAGCAATCGTGTAACCCTCTAAATCTCCAGAAATGTCCATTTCAATCTTTAAGGTATTATCAAAGCGTATACGCTCAAGGTCAATATAGTTCCTAATGCAATTTATCTCACTCGTCAAATCCTGTCTTTGCTTATTTGTCGCATATAGCAAGTATCTCATTAACTCCGATAATTTGAGGATTACTTCGGGCGCCTGATCAGATTTCTCCAAAGTTAGAGAATAAATATTGTTTAGTGTATTGAAGAAGAAATGTGGAGAAACTTGTGATCGTAAAAATTTTAATTCTGATTTCAACTGCCTTTTTTCTAAATCATGAAGCTTACTACTTTCCCTAAGCCAGTCAATAGTTAATTTAATAGCAGTAAAAAACGAAATCACATATACCTCACCTATCATGGTCTGAACCGCATAACCAACAGTGAGACTTCTTACTTCTTCGGGGCCCTCAGGCATGACATCCGTACTTACTAAATAGTAAGTTAGATTGTATTTAACTAATAGCATGACAAAAAGGGAGGTGATAATAAAGATCGTATACTTGAGATATTTCTTTGTGTAAACGAATTTGGGCATTAAATAATACACATTAAAATAGGCCAACATCATGTGGATCGGAAAACCGATTAAATTGGTTTTTAAGGAAAGAAAGAAATCATTATGAATGCTGCTCCATCGAAAAGTATTGAACACAAAATAAATCCCCCAAAATAAAATATGGTGCCAGTTCTTAATTTCATTGTTTCCGAAAGAATCCGTCTTCTTCAGAAAATTACCTATTCTAATATCCATAAGCAAAATTCAAAATTTTTCCTTTGTCCATTATTGACGTTTAGCACCGGTCATCGGTTATTAGTCTAAATTATTTTTTAGAAATAAAATTTTTAAAAATATTCCACTTCGTTGATTGGAGTGGGATATGTTTAGTATGCGAATAAAAGTAATTAAAAACTATAATTGGCTTGAGTACTTTTTAAATACTACAGTTAATTCTAAACTTAATGATTACCAAAATGTTCTTCTTTATCATTGGTGGACCATTTTATTGAAGAACTAAAATACTACCATCAGCTTAACAACTAATAGTTCTAAGGTTAATAATATATAACACTTTTGTTTGGAATCTAATTGTATTTCAACTGGAGAAATCCATCAACAATTTATTGGGAATTGTTGCTGTTGACTATATTGATGTAATCGCATTTTTTCTGAAAAGTAAACCGCGAGGCTTTAGCTACAATCATGTTGAACAATCTCCTGAAAATGGTATGCATCCTGCACATAGACACTCAAACACCTCTATTGAAGGTGGTGATATTATCTGTGATTTTCGCCGCTTTAAATGGGCCTCAGGAATTGTAAAACAAACGTATAGCCTTAATTTATGAACAACGTTTGTTATATGCCGATGGTGTAGAGGTTGACGGATATGTTAATGTCCATTTAAGCATGGAAGACTTAGGAACTTTAGGAGCCCAAGTAATTAATTCACTTTACTGAAGTCTACAAATTACATATTTGTTCACATGTTCTTTAGCTTTTCACAGTCGTTGTTAGTCGAATAATTTTCCATTTCCTTGGAATACATTCAACATTTAACAAATTAATACCTAACTAAACTCAAAATTCATGAACAAAAAATTATTTAGTTTTTTGACTTTTGCCTTACTCCTGTTTATTCAAGGAGTTGCAGGTCAAGATAAAAATGTGGCGGGTATTGTCACAGACGAAACGGGTTCACCCTTACCCGGAGTAAATGTTGTTGAAAAAGGCACTTCCAACGGAACATCTACTGATTTTGATGGGAATTATGTCATCAATATTAGCGAGAATGCCACCTTAGTTTTTTCCTCCTTGGGATATCAGTCCAAAGAGGTGGAAGTTAATGGACAGAGTTACTGTGAATACTTCACTTGTTGAAGATGCTAGCGAATTGGATGAGGTGGTCGTAACCGCTTTGGGTATTCGTAAGGAAACTAAAGCCCTTGGCTACTCACTTACCGAAGTTGATGCTGAGGAAATTGCTACTGTTAAATCTCCCAATGCCATCAATTCTTTGCAAGGTAAGATTGCCGGTGTTAATATTTCTCAAAATGCAACTGGTGCAGCAGGTTCCAGCAGGGTAGTGATCAGGGGGTCAAGTTCCTTATCGGGAAACAACCAACCACTATACGTAGTAGATGGTATTCCAATAGGAAATAACAACAATGGTTCTGCTGGCCTTATATGGTGGATCAGATGGTGGTGATGGTATTTCAAGCATTAATCCCGATGACATTGCATCCATTTCCGTTCTAAAAGGTGGAGCTGCTTCAGCCCTATATGGTTCAAGGGCAGCCGGTGGTGTTATCATCATTACCACTAAAACAGGCAAAGGCCAGAAAGGTTTTGGTATAGAATATAGTAGTTCCGTTACTTTTGATAAGGTGAATACTTCCCTTCAAGATTTTCAAACGGAGTACGGTCAGGGATTACGTGGAATCAGGCCAGCAACTCAAGAAGGCGCTTTGGAGGCAGGGTTATCTTCTTGGGGCGAACGTTTAGACGGTGCCAATTCCATACAATTTGATGGGGTATCAAGACCATACGC
The DNA here is from genome assembly GCA_963842105.1 of uncultured Flavobacteriaceae bacterium. Classification (GTDB taxonomy): domain Bacteria; phylum Bacteroidota; class Bacteroidia; order Flavobacteriales; family Flavobacteriaceae; genus Maribacter. The sequence continues at coordinate 11,477 of CAWJFH010000021.1, read as the reverse complement.
CTACACAGGTAACAATGTTGATAAATTCTATAGAACAGGTTCTACTTTCATTAATACAGTAGCCATAACCAGCGGTAACGAAAATTTGAATTATAGATTATCCGCATCCGATTTAACAAATGAAGATATTGCGCCAAATGCAGGTATAAATAGAAAATCATTTTCTATCAATTCAAGTGCGGTGTTGGGAGAAAAATTTACGAGTACGGTCAATGCTAAATATATCATTGAAAAGGTCAAAAATAGACCAAGACTATCAGATGCACCTGGAAATGCAAACTTTACTGTAGCTCTCTTACCAAATAACCTTGATGTCTTAACATTACAACCCTCAACCAATCCAGATGGTTCTGAAAGAGTATATTCCAATAACACTTTTTCTCAAAACCCATATTTCTCAGCATACAACTTCAACAATGAAGATGTACGAAATAGAATCATAGCCTCCACATCACTTCGCTACGATATTTTAGATTGGCTATCCTTAACGGGGAGAGTGGGTATTGACAATGATATCATAAGAAGAACTTCCGTGGAACCATTTGGAACCGCCTACAAACCCTTGGAGGTATTGAAGAACAAGAACGCCGTTACAATCAAGTAGATGCAGATCTAATTTTGGCTGCCGAGAAGGACCTAACCGATAAATTTGCCATTTGTGGTCTTGTAGGTGCCAATAGCAACCAAGTTAAATCAGAAAACTTATTTCTAGGTGGTAATGACTTTAGTACCAAGTCTTGAAGACATAGGTAACACGTAAGTCAATCAAGAAGAAGGGAATTTAGTGAACGTAAAATAGGCTCCGTTTATGGATCGTTGGAGCTATCTTATGATCGATGGGCATACATAACGTTTACAGGAAGAAATGACTGGTTTTCTACCCTTTCTTTCCCAGGAAAAACGACTCCTAATGACGATTTCTATCCCTCGGTAAATGCCAGTTTAATTTTATCCGATGCTTTTCAAATGCCTTCTTTTGTTAGTTTCCTTAAACTAAGAGGAGGATATTCTGAGGTTGCCGGTGGTGCTCAGGACCCATACTCGCTTGCCTTAACCTATGAAATATTTGGCAATCCTATTCAAGGACAACCGTTGGGAAGAATATCTGGTAGTACTGTACCTAATGCATACCTAGTGGCCTTTAGTAAGAATGAATATGAAATTGGCTTAGACATGAGGCTTTTCAATAACAGACTATCACTGGATTTCGCCTATTACAATAACGAAACGTACCAATGACATCGTAAACGTGGCAACTTCTGAATATTCAGGATTTAATGGTGCTAGTGCTAACTTAGGTAAGGTATCTAACAAGGGTGTCGAATTTTTATTAAGTGGTTCACCCATTAGGACCCAAGAATTTAATTGGACCACTACCATTAACGGAGCCTACAACGAAGGCTTAGTGGTAGCTACTGACGAGGTGGATTCAGACGTAACACTAGACGAACCTCGTACTCAAAACATTAGAGTACACATATTGTTGGTGAACGCTACGGAACTCTTGTAGGTGTTTCCTATGAACGTGATGAGAATGGTACAATCGTGTATGAAATAGATGGCGAAGGTGTTCCCAGAGCCGTAGAAGGCGAGCGTAAAATTCTAGGCGAAGGAGTTCCCCCTTTAACGCTTGGTTTCACCAATTCCTTTAGTTATAAAAACTTTAATCTGAATTTCTTAATCGATGCGAAATTCGGAGGACAAATTTTTTCAGGAACAAACACCTTACTTTATGGAAACGGTTTACACAAAACTACCCTTGGAAGGTAGAGAAAATGGTTTACAGGTCTCCGGAATAGATGTAGCTACTGGTCAACCGTTCACCACAACCGTTGCCCCAGAGAATTTAGCCACCTATTATGGCGAACTCAACGATATTGCCGAGGAATTCGTTGAGGATTCGGATTACATTAGTTTTAGACAATTCAGTCTTAGGATATTCCCTTCCAGCCAAATCTTTGGAGAAGGTTTTCCTTACCAACGTTAATGTGTCCCTAATCGCTTCCAACTTATTTTTTATTAAACGCAGCGTAGACAACATTGATCCAGAAAGCGCCTATAGTGTTGGTAACTCACAAGGTCTAGAATATTTTGGTGTACCTTCTTCCAGAAGGTATGGTTTATCTATCAATCTAAAGTTTTAAATGATTACTATGAAAAAATCTATATTTTTAATATTGTTCGCACTACTATTAGTTGGTGCTTGTGATGATGGTTATGAAGATTTAAATGTCAATCCGACAAAACCAAGTCAAGTAGCGGCAAGTAACAAGCTTACCGCCTTAATAAAGTTCATTTCCAGTGAACGATATGATAATTGGAGAGCAGGCATGATATATCAATCGACCATGATGCAGCATATTGCTACAACTGCAGGATACTGGAACGGTGATAAATATACTTGGAACAAAGGTTATGCATCTTCGTTATTGGACAGGTATTATGGTAATGCCATCAAAACTGTTGAAGACTTACGCCTACAATTAGATGAAGAGGGCGCACCTGATGAAATGAAGGCCATAGTAAGGATACTTCGTGTATTTGCATATTCAAGACTTACAGATTTATATGGAGATGTTCCTTACAGTGAAGCTGGAAGAGCGGTAATTGATGGGATTTTTCTTCCTAAATATGATGCTCAAAGTGAAATCTATCCTGATTTGCTGAAAGAGTTGGAAGAATCAGCCGCCGCCTTAGGTACTGGGACCTCTGGTTTTGGTGCTGCAGATGTTATCTACCAAGGTGACCAAGCCAAATGGAAAAGATTGGCGAATTCCTTAATGCTTAGATTAGGGCTACCCTTAATTAAAGTTGACCCAGCCGCTTCTCAGGAATGGGCAACTAAGGCAATTGCCGGTGGTGTAATGACATCCAACGATGACATTTTCTATCTTCAGCATGATGCTAATAATAAGAACGGAATTGGCGAAGTCTTTTCAGCAGATGGAAATCCTCGCATGAGCGAAACGTTTATTGACTTTTTGAAAGATGGCAATGATCCAAGACTTCCCATTTTAGCAGCCAGAAGAGAGGATGGAAGCACTGCTTTTGATGACTTAATAGGATTTCCTAATGGGCTAGATTCTCAAATGTTATTGGACTTGACAGGAGAAGAAAACACGAATGCCTATGCTGAGCCCAATAGAAGCACTAATTACTGGTGAAACGGCACCAATGATCTTTCAAACCTATGCAGAAGTTGAATTCATGTTAGCAGAGTCAAATGTGCGATGGGGCCTTGCCAATGATGCTGAAACACATTATAACAATGGCGTTACTGCTGCGATGCAACAATTGAATCTTTATGGAGAGGAAGCAAGTATTGCAGATGATGCTATTGACTCCTACTTGCAAGAAAATCCATATGATGCCGCCAACGCCTTGGAACAGATCAATACACAATACTGGGCAGCCACCTTTCTAAATGAATATGAAAGTTTCTCGAATTGGAGAAGGTCTGGGTTTCCAATATTGGTTCCGGTAAATTACCCAGGCAATGTGACTAACGGCACAATACCCAGAAGGCTTGACCTATTCTGAAAGTGAGCAAAGTAATAACCCGGACAATTACGCTGCTGCAATAGCCGCTCAAGGACCCGATGTTCTTACTACAAGAGTATGGTGGGATGTTGAATAACCGAAGGTTCTGAATAGCTTAATACGTTCACATTAAAAATTTGAGTTAATTTTTATTGAGTTGGAAAAGGAGAGGAAACTCTCCTTTTTTTATGCCATAAAATATCGACAGAGCACTAAATAGCATTTTGGTTTTTACTGCATGACAGTTCCCTCTAAAATATAACCATATCATACGATTTTCTTGATTAACCAGAGTAATCTACAACTAAGTCAAGCTGGTGCTTCTTCTTACCCCCTTTGGAACTATGCGAAATCAAAATTCAAAAGCTATATTATTGGAATACCTTAGATTCTGGCAAAGTCACTTTTAAATGACGAGCCTTAAACCTTATCTATCCACTAAATTCGAAAACTGACCGTAAAATGAATTCGCGATGCTGGAAGTTAGTCATCTTTGCATTTAAGACCTAATGCTTTTGGTATGGCCGAATGGCGATGCAGCCTTCAACCGATGTATGAAAGTTCGGCAAATAACTTGGTTTTATTACCTGCTATAGCCGCTAAGAACATCAAGCTCCTCAGACGCTATTAAAGCAAAATCAAGTAAATCATAAGCAAGCTGTGCATGGTGTTCGTGTAGCAAATCATGCCATGAACATCATAAAGGAAACGTAGTTTGAGGAACGGGTGATACGCCAATAATCCCAGCGCTTAAATTAATGCGAGATGCTAACTATTCCTTTCCTGCAACCATAGAACTGGAATATGATAATCCAGAAGGTTCAGAAGCAGTACAAGAAGTTAGAAAATGTTTTGAATATGCAAGAAAAATGGTCGTTGGAGAGTTAGGAAAGATACAACTCCACCAATCCCGCCGGCGTAGTCACCTCAATCACTTTAAGCTCTCGATCTACCTTTTTAATGATATCATCATTGATGGGGATTAGCAATTGCTTATCTCCTTTCTGGACCTCGAACAAAGCTTGTGCTGTGGTATCATTCACACTTTGTACGATGCCAATGTCGCCATGCACATCATCCATCAAGGTAAATCCAATAATTTCGTGGTAGTAGAACTTATTACCCGTTAGTTTGGGTAATTGGGTGAGCGGCAAATAAAGTCCGCATTTCATAATACGGTCCGCATCAGATTCCGATTTCACTTCTTCAAAATCGATACGTAGTAAATCGGATTTATGAAGTCGGCATCTTTTAATAAAAAATGGAACCAGATTGTTTCCTAAAGAAACGAATACTGATTCCATGTTTTCGTATAAATCGGGTTCATCGGTATCTAATTTAACCAATACCTCTCCCTTAAAACTATATTTTGAAACGACATTACCTAGGTAGAAACAATCTTCCTTTCGCATCGTTTCTTATAATTATGCCTTATCTCCTGTATCGGCTGGCTTAACTTCCTCATCACTGTTTTCTATCACCTCTTTAACAGATGGTGCTTCGGCCATATCTTCATTGGCAGCGATAACTTCTTCTTCCTTAACGGGAGCAACCGGAGTTGTATCCGCATTATCAGTATCGGCAGTTGGTGTATCCGCAGTTTCTACAACTTGCTCTGGCTCACCAGCAGCTTCCACAGCTTCTACTTCTTCAGCTGCACTTTCTCCTTCTGGAGTTTCTGGAAGTTCTGCACCAGCAGCCTCAGCGGCACGCTTTTCATTTACTTCTTTTTCAGCTTTTAAGGCAGCAGCTCTTGCATCGGCCTTTACTTTATCCAAACCACCTACTTTATCAGCAATGGCTTGTTCTTTTTCTGAAACCCAAGCATTGAATTTTTCCTCAGCTTGCTCTTCCGTCAAAGCACCTTTACGAACACCACCTAATAAGTGATGCTTCAAAAGCACACCTCTATAAGAAAGAATTCTTTTGGCTGTATCCGTTGGCTGAGCTCCATTTTGTAACCATTTAACTGAACTATCGACATTAAGTTCAATGGTTGCAGGATTTGTATTAGGATTGTAGATACCTAATTTCTCTAAGAATTTACCATCTCTTGTAGCTCTTGCATCTGCTGCAACTACCCAATAGAATGGTTTTCCTTTTTTACCGTGTCTTTGTAATCTAATTTTTACTGGCATATCACATTAATTTGTTGGGTGCCCGACCCTTGGTTATTAATTCATTTTTGCTTTACCCGAAAGCGGGTGCAAATATAGTTCAATTTAAATAATGTACAACCAAGAATTCAGCATATTTAAACATGTAGCCGTTAAAATATTTAACATACGCCATACTAAACCGTTAAACCCTTGCTAAACCCCTGTAAATACTTGGGTTCACGGCTTTATTCCTTTATATTAAATATGAAGTTATTGAGAGACAATATACTTTATGAATTTAAATGAAGAGCGATAATATGAAGTATTCAGAAAAAATATCAAATAAATTAAACGAATTATTAACCAGAACATACGATGCCGAAAAAGGGTATAAGTTAGCCCAAGATAAAGTAGACAATATTAAGGTAAAGAAATTTTTATCCGATAAAGTTCAACAACGTTATAATTTTGGACATGAGCTAAAAGAAGAGATTAAAAACTTTGGAGAGCTCCCAGAAAAAGGTGGAAGTATTAAAGGTGATTTACACCGAACTTGGATGAATTTAACCAGTAGTTTAACTGGAAATGAAACCGAACGAATTTTAGAAGAAGTAGAACGTGGTGAAAAAGCGAGCATTGAGGAATATAATGATATCTTAAATGATAGTGAAATGACCTTAGCACCATCCACAGAAAACTTGTTGAAAAAACAACGTGATGAAATTGAACATGCTTTGAAAAACGCAAGTATTTTCGAAGAAGCAGTATCCTAAATCAGATTAAATAATCAAGTTTAAAAAGCTTAGCAATTATGTGCTAAGCTTTTTTTTCGTTAATAACTCCTAGCAACTCCCCTTTTGCAAACCATCCCTTTTCTGTAATTTTATAGGCCCTTTTTCAGCGACCGCTGGTTGCGATTTACCATTCAGAAAACAGACTATGTATCTTATATTTGACACCGAAACTACTGGACTTCCCAAACGCTGGGATGCACCTTTCACCGACACGGATAACTGGCCTCGCTGTATTCAAATCGCCTGGCAATTGCATGACAGCATGGGTAATTTGTTGGAGCATCAGGATTATTTGGTGAAACCCGATGGTTTTACCATTCCTTTTGATGCGGAACAAATTCACGGTATTTCTACAGAACTGGCAGAACAACAAGGCGTTCCCTTAGCAGAGGTTTTGGAGAAGTTCAATATTGCCATGTCCAAAACAAAGTTCATTGTGGGTCAGAACGTGGGATTCGACCTTAACATAATGGGTGCTGAATTTCACCGTTTGAATGTTGAAAATCCGTTACAAGAACTTCCGGTTTTAGATACCTGTACAGAACATACCGCCCTACTTTGTCAAATACCTGGTGGTCGTGGAGGAAAATTTAAACTCCCAACCCTTACAGAATTGCATCAGTATTTATTTGGGGAGCCTTTTGGGGAAGCGCATAACGCAACCGCAGATGTTGAGGCAACCACACGTTGCTTTTTAGAACTAGTACGCCGTAAAGAATTTACCCGCGAACAATTAGATGTTCAGCCAGATTATTTCCAGAATTTTTCGGAAGCCAATCCGCAGGAGATTCAACTTATCGGCCTAAAACATATCAACCTTAAGAAGGCGTCAAAAAAAATTGCCGATGCCCTTTGGGCCAAAGATACCGGGGGCGTTTCACAGGAAGAGCTCAAGGAAAACATCAAAACACTTGAAGATGCCACCTTTGCGCACCTTCACAACCATTCTCAATTTTCGGTATTACAATCTACTATCGCCATTAAGGATTTGGTTCAGGCAGCTGCCGATGCTCAAATGCCGGCCGTGGCCATAACAGACCACGCCAATATGATGGGTGCTTTTCATTTCGTAAAAGAAATTGGGGCTCATAATAAAAATGTTCAAGCCAGAAATGCAGAGGCTGTTGAAAAAGGTGAGGAAGCTACCTTACAGGAAATCACTCCCATCATTGGTTGCGAATTCTTTGTCTGCGAAGACCACACTAATAAAAGTGTTAAGGATTATGGCTACCAAATCGTATTGTTGGCCAAGAACAAAAAAGGCTACCACAATCTGGCCAAAATGTCTTCTATTGCCTATACGGACGGATTCTACTACGTACCCCGAATCGACAAAAAAGTCATTCAGAAATACAAGGAAGATATCATTGTCCTTACCGGAAACCTTTACGGAGAAGTACCTGGAAAAGTTTTAAATGTAGGCGAACACCAAGCGGAAGAGGCTTTGATTTGGTGGAAACAGGAATTTGGGGACGACCTATATATGGAGTTGATGCGTCATGGTCAAGAAGACGAGGATCGTGTCAATAAAGTCCTTTTGGAGTTCGCCAAAAAGCATGACGTAAAATTGGTGGCCACCAATAACACCTATTATTGCGCTAAGGAAGATGCCGATGCCCATGACATTTTACTGTGTGTAAAAGATGGGGAAAAACAAGCTACACCAATAGGCCGTGGTCGAGGGTACAGATACGGTCTGCCCAATCAAGAGTACTATTTCAAGTCTCAAGACGAGATGAAGGAACTCTTTAAGGATGCTCCAGATGCCATTTTGAACATTTCTGAAATTCTTGACAAGATTGAGACCTATGAATTGGCACGTGACGTACTGTTACCTGTTTTTGACATCCCGGAAGAATACAAAGACCCTGAAGATGCTATTGATGGTGGAAACCGAGGCGAAAATGCATATTTAAGGCACATCACTTACGAAGGTGCCAAAAAACGGTATCCAGAAATTACCCAAGAAATACGGGAACGTATCGATTTTGAATTGGACACTATTAAGAATTCCGGATATCCCGGGTATTTCTTGATTACGGAAGATTTTATACGAGAGGCCCGAAACATGGATGTTTCCGTTGGTCCGGGTCGTGGTTCTGCCGCGGGATCCGTGGTCGCCTATTGTTTGACCATTACCAACATTGACCCCTTAAAGTACGATCTACTTTTTGAGCGGTTCCTGAATCCGGATCGTGTATCGATGCCTGATATCGATATCGATTTTGATGATGAGGGCCGTAGCCGTGTAATGGATTATGTTATTAAAAAATATGGCGCCAACCAGGTAGCACAGATCATTACCTACGGTACCATGGCGGCAAAATCCTCGATACGTGATACCGCTCGGGTGTTGGATTTACCCTTGGGCGATGCAGACCGTATTGCCAAGTTAATCCCCACCATGTCCAAACTGGGTAAAATATTTGGGGTCTCGGATGCCGATTTAAAAAAGAAATTTAGGGCGGATGATTTAGAAAAAATATACCAGCTTTTAAATATCCACGATGGTGATGACTTGGAAGGTCAGACCCTAAAAATGGCCAGAACTTTAGAAGGTTCTGTGCGTAATACGGGTATCCATGCTTGTGGAGTGATTATCACACCCAGCGATATTACCGATTTTGTTCCTGTAGCCACCGCTAAGGATTCTGATTTGTACGTAACCCAATTCGATAACTCCGTCGTAGAAAGTGCCGGATTGTTGAAAATGGATTTCTTGGGCTTAAAGACACTGACCTTAATTAAGGATACCGTCAAAATTGTAAAAGCCAAGCATGGTATCGATTTGGTGCCCGATGATTTTCCGTTGGACGATGAAAAGACCTACGAACTCTTTCAGCGAGGGGAAACGGTTGGGGTGTTCCAATACGAATCCCCTGGGATGCAAAAACACATGAAGGATCTGAAGCCTACGGTTTTTGATGACCTTATTGCCATGAATGCCCTGTATAGACCTGGGCCCATGGAATACATTCCCAGTTTCATTGCCCGTAAACATGGTAGTGAAGAAATTGCCTATGACCTTCCGGATATGGAGGAATACCTAAAGGAAACCTATGGTATCACGGTTTATCAAGAGCAAGTGATGCTCCTCTCGCAAAAACTGGCCGGTTTCTCTAAAGGTGATGCGGATGTCCTGCGTAAGGCCATGGGTAAAAAGATATTCGCCCTACTACAAAAATTGAAACCGCAATTTTTAGATGGCGGGGAGAAAAACGGACATCCAAGAGAAGTATTGGAAAAAATTTGGAAGGATTGGGAAGCTTTTGCCGCCTATGCCTTTAACAAAAGTCACTCTACCTGTTACGCTTATATTGCCTACCAAACCGCCTATCTAAAGGCCCACTACCCTGCTGAATATATGGCGGCGGTATTGAGTAACAATATGAACGACATTAAGCAGGTGACCTTCTTCATGGAAGAATGTAAACGTATGGGTCTAGATGTATTAGGTCCAGATGTCAACGAATCCTATTATAAGTTCGCCGTAAACCAACAAGGCGCTGTACGTTTTGGTATGGGTGCCGTAAAAGGCGTAGGCCGTTCTGCCGTAGAGACCATAGTGGAAAACCGAAAAACGGACGGTAGTTTTAAATCGGTTTTTGATTTGGCCAAACGCATAGACCTTCGCGCAGCCAATAAAAAAGCGTTTGAGAATTTGGCCGTAGCCGGTGGCTTCGACTCTTTTGGCACTACCCACAGGGCACAATATTTCCATGATGATGGGGACGGCATCACCTTTTTGGAAAAAGTGATTAAATATGGCGCTAAATTTCAGGAGAATGAAAACTCTGCCCAAGTAAGTCTTTTTGGCGATGCCAGCGAGGTACAGATTCCTGAACCTGTGGTACCGCCATGCGAGGAATGGGGAACGATGGAAAAGCTCCGAAGAGAAAAAGAAGTGGTAGGCATTTATATTTCAGGACACCCCTTAGATGATTTTAAGACCGAAATCAATGCGTTTTGTAATGCAAATGTTTCTTGCGCCAGTGATTTGCCCAGTTATGTGAATCGGGAATTAACGTTTGCCGGCGTCATTACAGATGTGCAACACAGGACCTCCAAAAATGGAAAAGGCTGGGCGGCATTTACGATGGAAGATTATACAGATTCCTTTGAATTCCGGATTTTTAGCGAGGAGTACCTTAAGTTCCGGCATTTCTTGATGATCAATTCCTTTGCCTATGTAAAATTATATGTGCGTGAAGGTTGGATGAATAAGGATACCGGAAAAAAGGGAGATCCACGTATGCAGTTCAATAGCTTTATGTTATTGCAGGATGTCATGGAAACCTATGCCCGTAAATTGACCATTAAATTGGATATCGATGAACTGAAGGAAGAAAGCGTACATCAATTAAAAGACACCCTAGTATCCCATAAAGGCGACCATCCGATTAACTTTATCGTCTATGAAATGGGAGAAAAAATAAAGGTGAATTTATCGAGCAGAAAACAAAAAGTTCAGATTTCCACAGAACTTTTACATCAATTAGATTCTCAAGAAGTGCACTATAAATTGAACTAAATGTGAACCTTACCGTTTAAAGATAAAGTTAACTGATACGATTATAGCCAAAACGAATTCTTTTGAGGTAAGAAAACAGAAGAATAATTGACTAAATTTGCATAATCAATAAAAGTAAATAAGATGGCATTAGAAATAACAGATGCTACTTTTGACGAGGTAGTTTTAAAAAGCGATAAACCAGTAGTAGTGGATTTTTGGGCAGCATGGTGTGGTCCTTGTAGAATGGTAGGTCCTATCATCGATGAAGTAAGTACTGAATATGATGGCAAAGCGGTAGTAGGTAAAGTCGATGTAGACGCTAACCAAGAATTTGCAGCTAAATACGGTGTACGTAATATACCAACCGTTTTGGTATTTAAAGACGGTGAAATTGTAAGTAGACAAGTAGGGGTTTCTCCTAAGAAAGTTTACACAGATGCGATTGACGCAGCTTTGTAGTTCACTTTTGAAAACATAAATCATAGGGTCCGGCATTTGTCGGGCCTTTTTTATTTTATCTTAGTGCTATGG
>CAWJFH010000020.1:0-98744 GCA_963842105.1 uncultured Flavobacteriaceae bacterium | reverse complement strand
TAGATCTTTGGAACGGAAAAATTATTTTTTGTTGACAAATCGTGTTCTAAAACGTATTCATTTTCGTATTCAAAGATACTTCGTTACTTAAAATTAGGCATAAAAAAACGGTTTAGCGAAAACTAAACCGTTGTTCTTGAATAATTTAATCTTTGTAGCGAGAGGGGGGCACGATCCCCCGACCTCCGGGTTATGAATCCGACGCTCTAACCAACTGAGCTACCTCGCCATCTTATTTTAAAACGGCTGCAAATATAGGGGTTATTTTTTTGAACATCAACTAAAGAAACTTAAAAAATTATAGGCTTCATTTATTTTTTTATCATTTAGAAATATATATATTGCTCGCATAAAGAAGTAGATAAATGAGCGATAAAATAAAATTTCAAATAGAGTTCGTAATACAGTCCTCACCCCAAATGTTATATCAATACTTGGCAACACCCTCAGGCCTATCAGAATGGTTTGCGGACAATGTAAATTCCCGTGGTGAAAAATTCACTTTTATATGGGACGGTGCAGAGGAAGAAGCTAAATTACTGAAACGAAAAACCGATGAATTCGTTCGTTTTAATTGGGAAGAGGGAGATGATGATACCTATTTTGAAATGAAAATCATCGTAGATGAGATTACAAAAGATGTATCCTTGTTCATTACTGATTTTGCGGAAGAAGATGAAGTGGAAGAGTCTAAAATGTTATGGACAAACCAAGTTTCAGATTTAAAACAAGTCTTAGGCTCGTCCTAAAAAATAGATATTCTAAGTATCTTTGAGCCTTAAATTTTTAAGGCTTTTTTTATGCTCAATTTTAATGGGAAGTTGCTTGACAATGACCTGGAATTTCTAGATATACAGAATAGGGGATTACTTTATGGAGATGCGGTCTACGAAGAACTACGGGTCGTAAACGGTCATATCCATTTTCTTGAAGAACATTACCTAAGGTTAATGTCCTCTATGCGAATACTCCGTATGGAAATTCCAATGTCATTTACGATGGAGTTTATGGAGGCTGAAATTCTTAAAACGATTGATACATTTGAATCCAGTGGTTCATATGGTGTAAAACTGTTAGTATATAGAGATAGTAAAGGATCCATTTTACCAGATACGAATAGGGTGGCTTTTGTGATTACCGTACGTGATTTAAAGTCTCCATTTTTTATTTTGGATGCCCAACCTTATGAAGTGGAACTTTTTAAGGACTTCTACAAAAGTTCAAACATGCTGTCTACTCTAAATACCAATAATAACATGCTAAACGTGGTTGGGAGTATATTTGCTGCTGAAAACGATTATGATGACTGTCTGTTACTGAACGAACAAAAAAGTGTGGTAGAATCACTCTATGGCAATTTATTCTTGGTCAATGGAACGGAAATTAAAACAGCTCCTTTGTCAGACGGATGCCTAAATGGAATTTTAAGAAAAAAATTAATTGAAATTTTATCCAAACTAGAGGAGTATTCAATTAAAGAAGAGAGTATATCTCCTTTTGAACTTCAAAAGGCCGATGAACTTTTTATAATCAACAGTATCGAAGGGATAAAATCTATTACCAAATACAGGAAGAAGACCTATTTGAACGAAACGGCCAAAAAACTGGTGGGTAAACTTAATGCTTCCGCCAGAATTGAAATAAATAAAAATTAATTTAAACTTGGGTTTTCTGGAGCATTTGACCAAAGTAGATAGTCACCACCCAATTGAATCATATTTTCTTTCCAAAAGGCATTAGGCGCTTTTTGTATAATTTGACTTTCATGTTCGTTATCCACAACTATCCAAGATCTAGAAGATAGTTCCTCATCCAGTTGTAAAGAGGACCATCCGGAATATCCCAGAAAAAATCGGATATCATCTTCTGATATCACTTTCTGATTGATTAAGTCAACTGTGGTCTCAAAATCACCACCCCAATAGATTCCGTCGGAAATTTCAACGCTATTATCGATAAGATGGGGCACTTTGTGTATGAAGTACAGATTATCCTGCTCCACCGGACCACCATTGTAGACTTGAAAAGGAATTTCTATTTCAGTAACCAAATCATTGATTTGATACTCTAAAGGTTTGTTCAGAATAAACCCTACGGAGCCTTCTTCATTGTGTTCGGCTAATAGCACTACCGATCTATTGAAAGAAACATCTCCGGTCAAAGAAGGTTCTGCAATAAGTAATTTTCCTTTTTCAGGCTTAATGTACACCATGGTTTTGGTAGGATTATCTTCCTAAAATAAGACAAATACTGTTAAACGCAAAAACAACAAATAAAAAAAGCGCCTTTTAGAGGCGCTTTTCGAGTACTTATTTTTGTAAAACTAGTTTACAGCTTTGCTTAAATCAGCTCCAGCTTTAAACTTAACTACATTTTTAGCAGCGATTTGGATAGTTTTTCCAGTTGATGGATTTCTACCTTCTCTTGCATTTCTTTTAGATACAGACCAAGATCCGAAACCTACTAAAGAAACTCTGTCTCCGCTTTTAAGGGACTTTTCAACATTTCCTAAGAAAGATTCCAATGACTTTTTAGCCGCAGCTTTTGTGATGCCAGCGTCTGCTGCCATTGCATCAATCAATTCTGTTTTGTTCATAATGTGATTAATTAATTTGTGATTAAAATAATTTTATTCCTTCAACAAATTTATATGGATTTATGACGAACGCAAGTAAAACGGGGGGAAATCCCCTATTTTGTTGATAACTCAGGCGGTTTGTTGATAAAGTAAGGTTTTTTGTACATTTCTCGCAGCCCAATAGGGACGGGGCTTTACATCATTTTTGCATTTTCTTCCAAATTAAGTCCGTTCAGGACATCTTTTACCAACATCCTTTTCTTACCCTGTAATTGTATTTCCAGCAAATTTAAATAGCCATTCGCTACGGCTACTTTCATTTCTTTTTTACTGCTTATAACTGTACCCGGTTCCAATTCATGTGTTTCTTCTTCTGGATGGCAAGCATAAATTTTGGTAATAATGTGTTGGTCGCCATTTTCTAAGGTAGTCCATGCGGCAGGGTAGGGGCTTAGCCCTCTAATGAAATTATAAATGGCATGTAGTGGTTTGTTCCAATCGATTTCGCAGGTCTCCCGGTGTATTTTATGGGCTAACTTTAAATCGCCCATATCCGGTTGCGGCGTAGTTTCTAAATTGCCGCCTTCAATTCGTTCTACGGTTTTGATTACTAAACTCGCTCCAAGTTCCATTAGCCGATCGTGAAGATCTTCAACGTTATCGGTTTTTTCAATAGCAGTCTCATCTTGAAGTATAATGGCTCCCGTATCTATTTTTTCATCAATAAAGAAAGTGGTTACCCCCGTTTTTTCCTCACCATTGATAATGGCCCAATTGATTGGGGCGGCACCCCTATATTGCGGTAGTAAGGAGGCATGAAGATTAAACGTACCTAGTTTAGGCATACTCCAAACGGCTTTTGGTAACATTCTAAAGGCAACTACAATCTGCAGATCTGCTTTTAAATCTTGCAATTCCTGTAAAAAGGCATCATTCTTTAAGTTGGTTGGTTGTAAGACGTTTAGACCATTTTTTAGGGAATAACTTTTTACCGCAGACTCGTTTAATTTTCTACCTCTACCGGCAGGTCTATCTGGTGCGGTCAAAACCCCAACAATATTATATTCTTCCTTAAAAAGTTTATCCAATATACCCACTGCAAAATCTGGGGTACCCATAAACACGATTCTCAATGCTTTCATATTATCTTATTTCGTATTCGTTTTTTGAATTGAGTTGGATGATTTTATTTTCCAATAGCTCCTTTAAATTTGTAATCAATGCTTCTTGGGACAAACTCAGTTCCCGCTGTAACGTTCTGGAAGAATTTGGTTTGTTTCGGATACTTTCAAGTATCTTCATTTTTAACTCTTGATGACCATCAGAAGTTAAGTTTTCCTTACACACGTCACAAATACCGCAAACACCAGACTGTTTTTCGTCAAAATAGGCTAAAAGCTGAACGCTTCTGCACGTTGTGGTCGTATTGATATAATTCAACATCTTCCTCAATTTTTCTTGTTTAAGGCTGTTTTGCTCGGCAACAAGATGTGCAAAGGGGTTGATGGATCTGTCATCTTCCCTAGGTACCAAAAATAAAATTTCCAAATCGCTGTGAACATTGGTATAGGCTATAATTTCATCTTTTGCCAATTGTTCAAAATTTTGTTGCACTACCGCTTCCGGTAGATTTGTTTTTTTGGCGACCAAATATGGGTTTATTTGGGTATCGAATTCGAAAACACCACCATAGGTGCGTAAAACTACTTTTATGAAATTTTCGAGTTTTGGATTTTGCTCCATGTACCTGAATATAGAGGCTTTATCCGTCTTAAACCGGATGGTTATTTTTTTGGTGAAATTTTCGGATAGCGAAATGACCGAATTCCTGTCTAAAACTAGTAATGCATTATAGGTCAAATAGGTATTCAGTTTATAAACGGAACAAAACTCGTTGAAATTCAATCGGAAAGATTCCTCTGGATATTCACCAAACCCAATTTGAAAGTAATTGTTGAGCTTCTTGTAAATCAATTTCACAAAATCTACATCCGGAAGCACATCTAAAAACTGCTTTTTCACTAGGTATTCATCCGTTTTGTTGGTCAATAGGACCGCTTCGGCCAGACTTCCGTTTCTACCGGCCCTACCAGCTTCTTGAAAGTAGTTTTCAATACTGTCGGGTATTTGGTAATGAACAACCAAGGCAACATCGGGTTTATCGATACCCATTCCAAAAGCGTTCGTGGCCACCATGATTTTAATCGTATCATCCAACCACTGATTTAAACGTGCTGTTTTTGATTTTTGATCGATACCACCGTGGTAAAAAGTAGCGCTTAATCCAGAGTTATTCAAAAAAGATGAAAGTTCCTGGGCTATTTTTCTACTGCGCACATAAACAATACTGCTCTGCCTTACCTGTGCACATAAAAGTTGAAGTTGGTACTTTTTGTCTTCGGTTTGTATGACCTTAAAGGCTAGGTTATCCCTATAGAATGAATCTTTCTTCACCAACGGATGAGTCATTTGTAAAGAAGAAACAATATCCAATTCCACTTTTTTTGTTGCGGTAGCGGTTAATGCGGCTATGGGAACATTAGGATGTAATTCCCTTAAAACGGAACAGCTCAAATAAGCGGGTCTAAAATCATGTCCCCATTGCGAAATACAATGTGCTTCATCCACTACTACGAAAGAAACGTTCATAGCCTGTATACGTTCTTGAACAAGCTCTTGCTGTAGTCGTTCTGGTGAGAGGTAGAGAAATTTGTATCCGCCATAAATACAGTTATCCAAAAGTGCATCCACATCGCTGAACCTTAAGCCTCCTTTTAAACCTACTGCTTTAATCCCTTTACTTTGAAGCACTTCTATCTGATTCTCTATCAATGCGATTAACGGGGAAACTACAATACAGATACCGTCTTTGATTAGTGCCGGTACTTGAAAACAGATGGACTTTCCACCACCTGTTGGTAATAGTCCCAGTACATCTTTACCATTCAGTAAGGCTCGTATAATTTCCTCTTGAGAACCTCTAAAGGACTCAAAACCCCAATACTCCCTTAAGACTTCATTAGGTGTTTTGTTCAACGTTCAAGAGTTATAAATTCCTTTACAAATTGTAATCTTTCGCTAACCGTTCCAAAAGGAACTTCTGTTACGTCATAACCGAGTGAGCGATAGGTGTTTTCTAAGTGTTCATGAATAGCGGTGGCCTGCTCAAAATTTTCCATTCGTTCGTTATCTTGAACATAGATTTCTTTCCAAGGTGGTAAAATCAAGATTTGGTCATACCTGTGTTTAGCACAGAGTTCTTGGTAAGAAGGTTCATAAACTTGTCCAAAATAATCCATATACGCAAGTACATCTGGCATGCCGCGATCATAGAAATACGAATGAACATCAGGATTATTCGGCCTTGTGAAATTGTGCTAAGCGTAATTGCAATAGTTTATCATTAAAACTCTTGGAATCTTCAACAAAGGCAATTGGATTCACCAATTCTAAATTTTCGATATTTCCATTTTTGGCTTCAAGGGTCATGTCTCTTATGACCTCATGAAAACAGAAGAAACCTTCTTCTTCAAGTGCAGTTACCAACATCGTTTTGCCGGTTCCCGGGCCTCCTGTAATAACAATTCTTTTTGTACTCAAATGCTTGTCTTAAGGGAACAAAAGTACATAAACCACCACTATTAAAAAACTGCCGTTTTACACGTATATTTGCTTTAAAATAGAACACATGGACGAGCAAAACCCAGAGGAATTTTATAATAAACTAAAGACTCAACTTCAGGAAACTTCCACATGGCCATCGAATTATCTTTATAAATTTATCGTAGATAGCGATGATGCTAAAATTCAACACATTCATAAGATATTCGACAATACAGGTGCGGTAATCGAATCTAAAAAGTCGAAAAAGGGAAAATATACGAGTGTATCCATTACCGTAAATTTAAAAGATCCAGATGCGGTCATAGAAAAATATAAGGCTGTTGGTGCCATCGAGGGTGTAATCTCTTTGTAAAATAGCATTTCAGCCATAATTTTCTTAAATTGGCTGCGTTATAAGAATACTTCTTCAAACATTTTAAGCTAAAATTTTCAATTTGCAACTAGTAGAAAACCTAGAATATAATACGGAGCGTCCGCATTTAATCATACCTGAATACGGTCGTCATTTTCAGAAAATGGTGGATTATGCCATTTCCATAGAGGACCGCGAAGAGCGCAACAAAGTGGCACAAGCCATCATTAGTGTGATGGGGAACATTCAACCACATTTGCGTGATGTACCCGATTTTCAACATAAACTTTGGGATCAGTTATTCATTATGTCTGATTTTAATTTGGACGTGGATTCCCCTTTTCCAATAACTTCAAAAGAAGTATTGAGGCAACGTCCAGAGGCTTTAGAATATCCTCAGAATTTTCCAAAATATCGTTTTTACGGTAACAACATCAAACGTATGATTGATGTTGCGGTAAGTTGGGAAAAAGGCGATAAACGTGCAGGATTAGAATATGCCATTGCCAATCATATGAAGAAATGTTACCTTAATTGGAACAAGGATGTGGTGGACGATAAGGCCATTTTTAAACATCTGTATGAATTGAGTGACGGCCAAATAGATATGGCTGCAGAAGGTGAAAACCTAACCGATAGTGGACAGTTCCTAAAGAACAGGGTCGCTAAAAATCCTAGAAGTGCATCTTCAGGTAAAAAAAATCACAGAAATAATAACCGCGGCAAGAAACGCTATTAAATTTCCACTTTTCTAGATGGGAACATTCAAAATTGAAGGAGGTCATCAGTTATCTGGTGAAATAACACCTCAAGGTGCAAAGAACGAGGCACTACAAATACTTTGTGCTGTATTATTAACAGCAGAAAAAGTAACCATAAGCAACATACCGGATATTGTTGATGTCAATAAGTTAATTTCCCTTTTGGAAGATCTTGGGGTCAAGATCCAAAAGAAAGGAAAGGGTAGCTATACCTTTAAAGCAGATGACATCAATATGGATTACCTACAATCTGACCAGTTTAAGGAAGATGGTAGAGGTCTTAGAGGTTCCATCATGTTGGTAGGTCCTTTATTGGCGCGCTTTGGTAAAGGCTATATTCCTAAACCTGGTGGTGATAAAATTGGTAGACGACGTTTGGATACCCATTTTGAGGGATTTATTAAACTTGGTGCAAAATTCAGATACAATCGTGAAGAATACTTTTATGGTGTAGAAGCTGAGAAGTTGACCGGTACCTATATGCTTTTAGATGAGGCATCAGTTACAGGAACTGCGAATATTGTCATGGCAGCGGTTATGGCCGAAGGTCAGACCACCATTTATAACGCTGCATGCGAACCTTACTTACAGCAATTGTGTAAAATGCTGAATAGGATGGGCGCTAAAATTACTGGTGTCGGTTCCAATTTATTGGTTATCGATGGTGTACAGGAATTGGGCGGAACAGAGCATCGTATGCTTCCTGATATGATCGAGATCGGTAGCTGGATAGGTTTGGCAGCCATGACCAAAAGTGAACTGACCATTAAAAATGTGAGTTGGGACGATTTAGGTCAAATACCAACTGTATTCAGGAAAATAGGTATTCAGCTCGAACGAAGGGATGATGATATTTACATCCCGATACATAAAGATGGTTATGAAATACAAAATTACATCGATGGGTCTATTTTAACCATTGCCGATGCACCTTGGCCGGGATTAACTCCTGACCTTTTAAGTATCATTTTAGTAGTGGCCACCCAAGCTAGGGGAGAAGTATTGATACATCAAAAAATGTTCGAAAGTCGTCTTTTCTTTGTCGATAAATTGTTGGACATGGGCGCGAAGATTATTCTTTGTGATCCCCATAGAGCTACGGTTATTGGTCATGACTTTAAATCGACTTTAAAAGCTACCACGATGACTTCTCCAGATATTAGGGCGGGTGTATCCTTATTAATTGCAGCATTATCGGCAAAAGGTACTTCTACCATTCATAATATTGAGCAAATTGATCGCGGTTATGAAAATATAGACGAGCGTTTACGTGCTATAGGAGCTAAAATAACTAGATTATAATCGTAGAGTAAAGCGTTAGTATAAAAAGTAAACTCCATAAAAAAGTCCGTATCCAGTTTTTGGAAACTAACTTTTTTATGGAGTTCTTTATTTCCCGGTTTTCAGAAATATTTCCGTGAAGTGGTACAAATTGTGCAAATGTTGAAATCCATACTGCAACTACCAATACACTGCTAGAAATCGTATAAAAATTCTGCTCTAGAAATACTTGAATACCTGTAGTGATTAATTGTCCGAACATCAACGGAATTACAATGATCGCAATTCTGCCTGTATAGACGGAATGCCATTTATACAGATTCTCTTGATTATAATAGGCGAAGCTAGGATATACAATTAACTGTACCATCCATATCAACACCAGTAAACCCGAGTCGGAAATTAATCGTAGCGTATCAAGCATCTATTTTTCTACTAAAGTACCATCTGGATATTTAGCGAATCTACCACGGTCTGCATCATGCACATTATCTGGATAGCGCCATGGCCATCCACCAAATTGTGTGAGTCTGAATTCGTCCATTGATTTTTGTAATTCTTCGTTGGTATTCATCACAAAAGGTCCATATTTGGCCACTGGTTCATCAATCGGTTTTCCTTGTAGTACCAAAATATGTGCATTTTTAGCTCCTGCTTTTAAAACTATATCCTGCGAAGCATCCACTAGAATTCCATGATCAGGTTTTATCGTTTCACCAGAAATATCCCAGTGTGTCCCCTTCATAGAAATATATAGTTCGTACGGTGTCGCTACTTGCTTTTGGTAAGGTAATAGTGCCATTGGCAGTAATGTGGATGTTCCAAACGGCAACATTGTGATCAGGTTCAGCTGCCCAAGAATCAGGTGCCGGATCTGGTGCTTCTTGTTCATTGAAATCACCTGCTATGACTTTAACCGTTCCGCCCTCTAAAGTGATCACAGGTATATCTTCATGCCACAACATTTTAAAATGTGGATCTACAAACTTACTTTTCTGAGGAAGATTCAACCAAATTTGAAAAAGCTCCAGAGTGTTTTCCGTTTCGGTATGTAGCAACGGGAACATTTCTGAATGCTGGACCCCACTTCCGGCGGTCATCCATTGTACATCTCCTTCACCAAAACGTCCGGCAGCACCCAAGGAATCTGAATGATCACAAAAACCTTTGTTAACAACCGTTATCGTTTCAAATCCGCGGTGAGGATGTGCAGGAAAACCGGGAATGGTCGTTCCATGATACATTCGCCAACCATCTTTTCCCACAAAGTCGTTGCCTAGATTTCTTCCTTCCAAAGAATCGATAGGACCTAATTCTCCATTACCTTTAGGAAAATGATCCAAATGATAGACACAGAATAAAAAGGGGTCTTGGGTTTGCCATGGAAAACCTAATTTGAATATTTGTTTGATTGCACTGTTCATGATAGTTCTTAGTTACTTTTTTATATGGAGTTAGTGAGCTGCATTATTGATTTCAACCCAATTGTTTTCAGGGTCTTTTAGATAAATTTGACGAACGCCATCCGCCCTTAGCGTTACGGCATTTTCTTTACCGGGCCAATCCCAATAGGTGATTTTTTGACCCTCTAAATAAGCTATCAATTCATCAAGTTTTTGGGTTGCTAAACAAAGATGTACGCTTTTGCTGTGTTCCATAGCGACACTATCTTTACCTATTAGATGTAATTGCGAATTGCCTTGAATCCTGAACCATTTGAAGCCGGTAGGAGCGGAGGGGTGTGGAATTTCTTCTAAGTTTAAAACGTTCTCATAGAAAGCACCCACTTTTTCCAAATCCTTGACAATAAGGGAATAATGGTCATATTGGAAATCAAAAGATTGTGCAGAGGCAAAACCTCCGGAAATAAGAACGAATAATACCAGTATTTTTTTCATTTCTGTTTTCAAAATTTAGAGTTTCAAGATACTTAAAAATGAAAGAAGCTACCCGTCTAGGTAGCTTCTTTTAACGTTAGATTTGGTTTATTCAACATCGATTGGTGGAGGACCATCAATCATGGGCTCATAAACTTCATCTCCTTTACGGGTCTTGAATTCTTCTTTTACTTTGGTAACCAGTTTTGGGTCCTTGAAAAGATCTAACATTGTCATGGCCATTGCCTTTGAAGCATGAACCATTCCTTTATGTCCTATGGACATGCCGCCACAGGCAACTACCGCCCAAGAATGCCATGGTGTTCCTGTTGGGGCTACGGATACTCCTAAATTAATATTGGGAACGTTCCAGCTTACATCACCAACATCCGTTGATCCACCGCCGGGGTTCTCTTCTGTTTCTTTTAATGGATATACATTACCATCCATACCCACCTCTGGTTTTCCAGTAGCTTTTTGTATCGCCTTTCCAAATTCATTTTCAGCTTCGGTATAGGAAATAGGTCCTAATAGTTCTAAATTTTCCTGCATGATTTCACCACCGGAACGATTTACCAAGGTTTCGTAGATACCAGATACCAAAGTTATTTTATAATCTACATTCGCCATGATGGCAGCGCCTTCGGCCATTGCTTTTACGCGTTCATAGGTAGGGAGCATTTTAGACCTTTTTGGATCACGAACGCGTACCCAAAGTTTCGCATAATCTGGAACTACATTTACGACTTGACCACCATCTTGAATATGGTAATGGATACGTGAAGTAGGTAAAATATGTTCCCTGTAATAGTTGATTCCTGTGGTGTAAAGTTCTAATCCATCCGCAGCACTTCGGCCATTCCAAGGATCCATGGAAGCATGGGCAGCCTGCCCAGTAAAATTCAACGACAAAATCAATCAAAGAAAACCACTTTGCACATCTGCCTCTATACCTGCAGATGGATGCCAACTTACGTTCACATCAACATCATCCCAAAGTCCTGCTTTGACCATCCACACTTTTGCGAAATATTTTTCTTCAGCGGGAGTACCCAAAAATTTAACGGTACCTTTAATTTTACCGGCATCCATCATTTCTTTAATCGCAATAGCGGCGCCTAAACTTGCCGTACCAAACATATTATGACCACAACCGTGACCTGCGGCTCCTTCTTCTAAAGGTGCTTTTACGGGTGAGTTTTTTGAGATATGCCCGGTAGGGCATCAAACTCCCCTAAAATACTGATTACCGGACTTCCAGAGCCGTAAGTTGCCGTAAAAGCGGTAGGAATATCAGCAACACCTCTCGTAACCGTTAAGCCATTCTTTTCTGCATAATCGGCCAAAATACGTGAAGACTCGCTTTCATCAAAGGCAGTTTCAGCCAATGCCCAAATGGAGTCGCTAATTTTAATCAATTCTTCCTTGTGGTTTTCAATGGAAGAAATGAGTTGAGTTTTGTCCTTGCTCATTTTTTGAGCAAAAACAGATCCGCTAATGCATAAGCAAAGCGCGAATAGTGAGAATTTTTTCATTTTAATTTGAATTAGTTTTTAGTTAGTTCCTAGGTATTGCTTTAACAAATCAAAAACAATAGGTATCATAGGAGAGTAAATATACCCATTTACCCAGTTTCATTTGGTGTTGACAACTAGTTTCTGGTTGTAATTCATAATGTATCAAAATTTTGCGTTCAAATTAAAAGATTGCGATCTAAACCGACAAAAACTTGGATTTACTATAATTTAAAGTCTCTTTATTCGTTAAGTATCAAATCATTCCGAAAATGTAAGTACATGAAAAATTTAGCGTACTATTATTCTTTTATTTTCTGTATCATTTTTCTTTTTTGCCTGTAGTTCCACGAATAGATTGACCATGGGTGTAACCCAACCCGCTCAAATATTTAATTGATGCTGATGTTTATCGCATTGGAATCATCAACAGAAGTGTGGCCTCTGAAAAGAATAAAACGTTGGACAAAATCGATAAAATTTTATCCTTAGAAGGTCTTAATTTGGATAAGGAAGGTGCTGAACATGCAATTATTGGTTTATCTGATGAATTAGGACTAGGAAATCGATTTGAGCAGGTGAAAATTATAGAAGGACAACAAGAATTTGAAAAGGGACTTGGTGTTTTTCCTAGTGCACTATCTTGGGAAAGTATAGAAAAATTATGTAAAGAGAATGATGTGGATGTTATATTCTCATTAGAGTTTTATGATACCGATACCGCAGTAAATTATGAAATGGCGATGGTAAATATCCCTAATAATTTGGGCATCAAGGTCGCAGTTCCAGGACACCGAATTGAATTGAATACCGTTATTAAAAATGGATGGCGTGTGTACGACCCTGTAGGTAGAGTAATCGTCGACGAGTTTATTGCTAATGATTTTGTCGTTTCTAGAGGGGAAGGAATTAATCCGGTCAAGGCTTTGGAAGCTATCATTGGTAGAAAGGAAGCGGTTATGGGAATAAGTTCTAGCTTAGGAATTAATTACGGTCGCTTTACAAAACCAGAACGTATTCGAGTGGCAAGGGATTATTTTGTAAGGGGAACCGACAATTTTAAAATAGCGAAAAGGCGGGCACAAACAGGAGATTGGGAAGGTGCTGCAGAATTATGGCAATCAGAGCTGAACAATCGAAAAGTAAAAGTAGCAGGTAGGGCATACTATAACATGGCCATTAGTAACGAAATCAATGGTAACCTAGATCGCGCTATAGAATTGGCATCTAAGTCCTATTCCGACTATGGAAATAAGGAAGCGCTACGTTATGTTAATATGTTAAGAAATAGGAGGATTGAAAAACAGGTTTTGGAAAATCAGTTGTCCAAATTGGATTTTAATGAATAGAATTCTTTTAAATGAACTAAGCATCAGCTACTTTTTTGTGTAAACATTTTTTCCTAGTCGAATGCTAATCGTTTTTTTTTAAAGTCTGAGATATCTAATTCTTGAAATCATTGTTTTTTATTGTCTTTATTTGATTAAATCTATCATTTAAGTCATGAATGATAACCGATTCGTTTCAATTATGAAATATTTCAATTCCTGATATAGATGATTTTAAATTTGCTATTTCTGCCCTAAATTCTTTTCCATTATCAAAATAAGAGTAAAACATAAATTCTTAGACTCAAATTTCTTGATTCCAAACAGGCCTACCTGGTAAGGTATGCTTGTTAATGATCCGAAGCCCTTCTTCCTGTATTTTAGGATGTTTCTTGTATGCGTATAGTGTGTCACTCGCAAATTTTCTCATTTTATCAATATCGACAATTGGTCTAGGATAATCCCTACCCAATTCAAAATCTAAAAAAGTCAATTCCATTTCAGGAATTTTCCAAGGTTCGTGAATATATTTTGCTGGTAATTTCGCCAACTCCGGTACCCATTTTTTAATGAAAATACCTTCGGGGTCATGATCGATACTATTTTTCACCGGATTATAGATTCGGATGGTGTTAACCCCTGTCTCTCCAGACTGCATGTTTAACTGGGGAAAATGGATTCCGGGTTCAAAATCAAGAAAATTTTGTGCTAAATGTTCCGTACAATCTTGCCAAGGTTGCCACAGTAAGTGGGTAAAAAAGGAAGCAAGCATGGCTCGCAGTCTAAAATTTACAAATCCAGTAGACACTAAACAGCGCATTGCAGGCATCTAACAGTGGCACTCCCGTTTTTCCTTCGCGCCACGCTTGTTGTAAATGTGGGCGAGGTTCTTTAACGAGTGATCGGTAACCTTTGTTAACACTTAGAAACTCCATCTCTCCTTCCATTTCAAATTTTTGAATAAAATGGGCCTGCCAGCGCAAGCGGGATAAAAAAGAGCTTAGATTTCGTTTATCGACCTTATTTTTATGGTTTGCTGCATATTGGCAAACTTGTCGTGTCGAAAGATTACCCCAAGCCAAATATGGCGATAGTCTACTGCTATGTAAACGAGAGGTGGCTGGTTTTGAATAATTGAAATTGTATCCAGAAATACGCTGGTTTAAAAAAGAATCTAAATATTTTACTGCTGTATGTGTCCCTCCTTTTTGAAGGCGTTTATTGAATTCTGTTTCAAGGGTAACTTTCTTGAAATGATTTTCGATTAGCAAGTCAATTTCTAGTTCTGTATAGAAACTACCAGCGTCGATATTGGTTTTAGCAATGGGTTGATTAATGTACGCAACCCAATCATTTTTCCATTTTTTACGGTTTTTAATACCTCTAAACACTCCATTTTGAATACTTTCTTTCCAAATTACCTTATTTCTTCTGCACCATTTGGCGACCTCTTTATCCCGATCATACGTCATTTTCATACCCGTTTCTTGATGTGAAAATAACATCTGAATTTTTTCGGTCACATTAAGTGAATCAAGTACTGAAAGTATTTCATGGTCAACGACCAAAACCTTCGTCCCGAAAGGTTTTAATTGCCGTTGTAGGTCTATTAAACTTTGTTTTATGAAATTAATATGTTTTTCGCTGTAATGGGCATCATTTGTCCATAGCGGTTCAAAACTAAATAGTAGAAGAATTTTCTGTTTACTTTCTATGGCACGCACCAAAGGTTCATGATCTAAAAGTCTTAAATCTCTTTTAAACCAAACGACTACCATTACGAAACGGCTTCCTTATACGTTTCTAAGCAACGCTCCCTTGCCATCTTATGGTCTACCATTTTTTCTGGATATTCGGAAGTATCCAAATTCTGGAATCCAGGTTTTGATGTATTCTTTGTTCTTGTCAAATTTATCTACTTGGGTCATCGGATTAAAAATCCTGAAATAAGGAGCGGCATCAACACCACTACCAGCTGCCCACTGCCAATTACCCACATTGGAACTGAGTTCATAATCCAATAATTTTTCAGCAAAATAGGCTTCGCCCCATCTCCAATCTATCAATAAGTGTTTGCATAGAAAACTAGCCACCAACATACGTACGCGGTTATGCATGTAACCGGTTTCGTTCAATTGCCGCATACCGGCATCTACTAAAAGGTACCCGGTTTTTCCATTTTTCCATTTTTCGAATTCGTCTTCGTTATTCCGCCATTCGATTCGGTCATATTTAGATCGGAATGCATTATCTACCGTATGTGGAAAATGCCAAAGAATGGTCATGAAAAATTCTCTCCAAATCAATTCACTCCAAAAGACGGTATTTTTTTCAGCTATGGCTTTTTTTGTCAATTTTCTAACCGAAACAGTACCAAATCTCAAATGTGGGCCTAAACGTGAAGTACCATTTTCTTTCGCTGGAAAATTACGGGTATCCTCATAATTTTGAATCAGGGTAGGAGTAACGTCATATTCTGGAATTTCAATATCCGACTTTTCAAAACCGATATCGCTCAGGGAAAGGTTAGGTAATCGAGAATGTTCAATTAAGTTCCCTAAATATTGACTGGTATAATGAATTTTCAACTGTTCGTCAGCATTGAAAATTTCCCAATACTTATTCTTGTAAGGTGTATAAACTACATAGGGATCTCCATCGTCCTTTAGCACATCATTCGTTTCAAAAATGACTTGGTCTTTGAAGGTGTGGAACGGGATATCTTTAGTTTCTAAAAACTCTTTAATTTCCCCATCCCTCTTTTTTGCGTAGGGTTCATAATCCCTGTTGGTATAAATTCCTTTTACAGCATATTCAGTGGTCAAGTCCTTAATAATATCCAATGGTTTACCATGAAACATGCCGATAGAACTATCTTGATTTTCCTGTAGTTCATCACGCATTTTCTGAAGCGTTTCGTGTATAAAAGTGACACGAGCGTCATTCTTGGGTAATTTGGAAAGAATTTCAGAATCAAAAATAAAAATAGGCAGTACTGGATAATCACCTTTTAAAGCTTCTAAAAAGCCAACGTTATCATCAAGACGTAAATCTCTGCGAAACCAAAAAATGCAAACTTCCTTTTGTGCCATTCCTTTAATTTAAGTTTAAAGTGGATAAACCACCATCAACTCCAATCACTTGTCCAGTAATCCAGGTGCTCTTATCTCCCAACAAAAATACGGCAGTATTTGCAATATCTTCAGGCGTACCTACACGTTTTAGTGGGTGACGTTCATCCATGGATTCCCTCTTTCTTATCATTGTTCAATAAGCGTTTTGCTAGGGGAGTATCTACCAAAGACGGAGCAATAACATTGACCCGCACCTTTGGAGCATATTCCGCAGCCATAGATTTAGCGAAACCTTCAATAGCTCCTTTGGCAGCAGCTACACTCGTATGAAAGGGCATACCGGTATCAACGGCAATAGTGCTAAAAAAGACCATACTTGACCCTTCATCCATTTTGGAGATAATTTCTTTGACCACTTTGACCATAGAAAAGAAATTCAGTTCCATATCTTCTTTAATGGTTTCTAAGCCCATCATTTTGAAAGGCTTTAAATTGATACTACCAGGACAATACACAAAACCATCTAATTTTTCAGGAAGTTTTGAGGTATCGAGTTCATCTTTAGTGGCGTCAAATTCTATATAAGTGACGTTTTCGTGATTTAAGGATTCATCAGTTCTTGAGGCTACAAACAATTTGTGACTGTCCTGTAATTCCTTTACAATGGACTGTCCAATACCGTGTGATCCGCCAATAAGTAATATATTTTTCATTTAAAAAGAGTTTAAGTTTAATTCGTTTGGAATAGTAGCTACCGTTCCAAAAAGTTCTTTTAATTTTTGTTCCCTATATTTAAAAATTTCCAACAGTTGTTTCTTTACAATTAGCGGATGTGCCAATTGACCTAGAATTCCCAAAGGAATTTTGTAATCGATAATGTCCTCCATTTCTACACCTTCATCAATTTTTTTAATAAAATGCTTGTGGTGCCAAAGTGCGTAAGGTCCAAATCGTTGCTCATCTACAAAATAATGTCCTTCATCAACATGGGTGATTTCCGTAACCCACTTGGTCGTACAACCTGGAAAAGGAGATACTTTATACTGAATGATTTGACCAGCGAACATAGGTCTATCTGCCCCAGATAGAATATGAAAACCCATATGCTCCGGTGTTATGACCTTTAAATTTGCAGGGTCGGATAAGAAATTCCATGCCGTATCCATACTAATGGGCAGGGCTTGTTTGGAATGTAGTTGGTATAATTTCATATTGGGTATTTAAACAAATATAAAACCAATAGATGTCTAACCTAAAATAAAATTAGTTAAACAAAAATTAAATTCAATTTGAATAGTGTAGGTAACTACCATTTTATCGATAAAAGTAAATTTATATCCTTTGTTTACAGATTATTAACCTGATTGTCCTTTATTTTGTTTCCATGAATTCAATTCTCCAAAAATTAGGAATACTAATACTATTATTCTGTGCTTTCGCCACTAGGGCACAGGAAGAGATTAAGCTTTTAGGAGAATTGCCAAGTGATGTAGCGGAAACTTCTGGACTCATATATTTTAACGATGTGCTCATTACCCATAATGACTCTGGAAACGAACCCATTTTATATGAGCTTGATACTCTAAGTCTTACCATTAAAAGAAGGATAAGGATTTCCAATGTTGAGAATATCGATTGGGAAGCCATTTCTCAAGATGAGGATTTTATTTATATAGGTGATTTTGGAAATAATTTAGGGACGAGAAGAGATTTGGCCGTTCATAAAATATCCAAACAAGCATATTTAGATTCTGACGAAGTAGTAGCAACTACGATTAATTTCAGTTACGAAGACCAATTTGATTTCTCGAATAATGGAAACAGCGATTGGGATGCCGAAGCCTTTTTTGTACTATCCGATCAGCTCATTATTTTGACCAAACAATGGCAAAGTCAGGGGTCTGTTGCGTATACGGTTCCTAAAGAACCAGGAACTTATGTTGCCAGTAAGTTGGGGACTATCGAAAATATTGGTTTGGTTACGGACGCTTCCTATAACCCCTCCACGAATACCTTGGTTATTTTAGGCTATTCTTCTTTCTTGAGTCCCTTTGTCGGAGTAATTAAAGATTTGAAATCCGATGCTATCTTTGAAGGAATCACTACTACAGACTTAGGGCTTAATTTTATTCAGGCCGAAGGTATTACGTTTACCTCTCCATCACACTATTACATTTCCAGTGAATTTTTCTCTCGACAAAACCCCAGCATTACGTCACCTTCTCAGTTATTTTCGTTTTCTGTATTAAATTCAGAAGAACCAGGTACACCTGAAACTCCAGTAAATCCTGAAGAACCAGAAACTCCAATAACCCCAGAACCGGAAACCGATAATGATCAATTGGTTATTTATCAGGATATAAATGACGGATTTTATCGGTATGAAATAACAACAGACAAAAACATTGTCACCCAAATTATTTTTGATTTTAGCGGCAGGATTATCTGGGAAAATAACACCGAAATGGAAAAGGAAGGCATTTTAAATATTCCTTTGGAAAGTGCACTGTATTATTTTGCTACTTATTTGGATGATAAGGTCTTAGCAAAACCATTTTTCGCCAATTAAACACTAGTCGCAAGACTCTATTTAAGAGTTTGTTAACTAAACCAACAAAGCTTTATCTCTAGATTTGTTTTCTAAAACTAATCAAAATACATCATGAACAAAGTAGTACTCTTTTTATTGGCTATTGTGGCCTCTTTGACCGTTGAAGCTCAAATCAATACACCAGCTCCCAGTCCGGCAGCTAAATTATGGCAAACTGTAGGTTTGACCGAGGTTACCGTAGATTATTCTAGACCTTCCATGCGTGGTCGTGAAGTATTTGGAAATCTGGTTCCTTTTGATAAATTATGGCGAACAGGTGCCAATTCGTATACCAAAATCACTTTCGATACTGATGTAACCATTGGTGGAAGCGAGGTTAAAGCAGGTACCTATTCTATTTTTAGCAAACCGGGTGCAAGTACTTGGGAAGTTTATTTCTATACAGATATTATAGGTGGAGGAACACCAAGTGAATGGGTAGAAGACAAAATTGTTGCGCAATTAAAAGTACC
Organism: uncultured Flavobacteriaceae bacterium; assembly: GCA_963842105.1. GTDB lineage: Bacteria > Bacteroidota > Bacteroidia > Flavobacteriales > Flavobacteriaceae > Maribacter. Next base: position 79,292 of record CAWJFH010000020.1, on the reverse strand, counting down.
TACCCAAAAAATGGAAATGCCTGTAGAAACGTTTACCATTACCATAGATGACGTAAAAAGCGAAGGTGCCAATCTAGGAATCATCTGGGAAAACACCTATGTGGCTGTTCCGTTTAGTGTTCCTACGGATGCTGCTGTTATGAAAAGTATAGAAACAGCATTAAACGGACCTACAGCGGGTGATTATTATGCTGCTGCCGTTTATTATTCCGATGAAAATAAAGACATAAATAAAGCTAAGGAATGGATGGACAATGGCAATGTCCATGACAGCTAAACCAGCTTTTTGGCAGTTGAGACAACAATCGTTAATCTTGGCGAAAGCGGGAGATAAAAAAGGAGCCATTGAAGCGGCTAAAAAATCTTTGGCAGGTGCAAAAGAAGCAGGCAATGATGATTATGTGAAAATGAATACCGATTCTTTAAAGGAGTGGGGAGCTAAATAATTCATTTTTAAAAGAAGTAAAAAGCCCATGTTTTTGACATGGGCTTTTTTATTTACTAATTAGGATTCAAAAAGAGCAACACCATCATCAATGGCCAAATGGTAATATTCGGCATCAATTCCGGTTTTTGTTTTATAGGCGGATAAAAGTTCTGCAATACTTTTTTCCACATGTTCACTATTAATTAAATTAATCGTACAGCCGCCAAAACCACCACCCATCATTCTAGACCCAATAATACCATCAATAGTTTCACCGGTACTTACTAGAAAATCTAATTCTGACAGTAGTTATTTCATATTCTTTGGACATAGCCCAATGCCCATTTCTTAAAATAGACCCAACTTCGTCTGCCTTTCCATTGGATAAAGCCTTTATCATCTGTTTTACCCTTATATTTTCTTCTAGTACATATCGGGCTCGTTGCACATCCACCTTATCAAGAGTATTCGAATGTTCGCTCGATATCTTCCAGGGTAACATCCCGTAATGAAGTGACTTCCGCTTTATGTTCCTGAACTTTTTTAACCACATTTTCGCAAGATACCCTTCGCTTATTGTATTCTGAATCTACCGCTAAGTTGTGTTTTATGTTTGAATTGACCAAAACCCATTGGTATCCGGTTAGGTTAATAGGAATGTACTCGTGACTTAAATCCCTGCAATCTAGAAATAAAGCATTTCCTTTTTTACCGAAGAGGACAGCGTACTGATCCATGATTCCGCAGTTAAGACCAATTTTATGTTCGGCTTCCTGAGCAATAAGGGCAATTTCCTTTTCTGGATAATTTCTTTCCAGAAACTTGGGTAATCGCAAAGATAAAACCACAGCAAAGTGCCGCGGAAGAGGAGAGGCCGGATCCAATAGGTATATCGCCCCCAAAAACACAATCCATTCCTTTAAAAGGATATTTTCTTTCAGCCAGTATTTCAAGTATCGCTTTAAAATAATTGCCCCAAAAAGATTGAAATGGTTCATGCTTACCTTTGAAATCGAAACTAATGATTTCCGGCTGGGTTAGAAAAGTTTCAATTTGGATATGGCTTGCAGAACTAGGAGCAACTGCGAAGTAAATTCCTTTTTTAATGGCTGCAGGCAGTACAAATCCTTCATTATAATCTGTGTGTTCCCCAATGAGATTAATACGACCTGGTGCTTTTATTAAAATAGGGTCAGTATGGTATTTTTTCCTAAAGTAAGAACTTACCTTTTCATGTATCATAAATGGAATACTTAATAGTTGAGGGATTAGCTAGCAGTCAATGGTTTTTTTAACATACGGTCAAAAGCTTCAAAAACGAACGCCGTGATAATGACTAGCGCTGCTCCAATAAAGTTTAACCACAGATATCCTAGTTTTTCTTCACCAGAAGGATAAATATGAATCAGATAATAGTAGATAACACAAACGATAACCTGGGTTAATACTGCTGCGAAGAAAACTGCATTTCCTTTAACGAATTTAAAAAAGAAGGCAATTAAGAAAATACCCAAAACATTGCCATAAAATATACTTCCTATAATATTCACGAGCTGAATTAAATTATCGAAAAGATTCGCAACACTGGCAATAGATATGGCAACGATTCCCCACAGTAGCGTAAAGTACTTTGAAGCTTTTACATAATGGGCCTCGGTAAAATCACCTGTTCTATTACGTTTATAGAGGTCTAACGCGGTTACGGTTCCCAGCGCATTTAGTTCTGATGCGGTCGAGGACATGGCTGCTGATAATATTACGGCCAAAAGCAGACCTACCAAACCGCTTGGTAAATTATTGAGGATAAAATGGATAAAAACATAATCCTTGTCATTGGTTTCTACTATGTCGTTTGCCTGACTAATCAATGATTTAGCTGCAATACGGTTTGTACTGTCTTTTTGATTGATTCGGATGATTTGTTGTTTGGCTTCTTCTACAGCGGCGTACTCTTTAATCTCTAAAGCTGCTGAAAATTTATTCTGCGCAATTCTTTTTTCAGCTTCCAAAGCTACTTGACCTTCCTGTAAAAGTTTATAATCCTCTGCATAGGAAGATTCCATAACTGCTTGCGTTGCTGACGGATTAAAATTTAGAGGAGTAGGATTATATTGGTAAAACACAAAAACCATGACCCCAACGAGCAGAATGAAAAATTGCATCGGAATTTTAAAAATAGCATTGAAAACTAATCCCAATTGACTTTCCCGAACAGATTTACCGGTAAGGTACCGTTGTACTTGACTTTGATCGGTACCAAAATAAGCCAAGAAAAGAAAAAGTCCGCCTGTAATCCCACTCCAAAAGGTATATCGGCTAGAAGTGTCAAAATCAAAATTAAGAACATTCAATTTGTTGCTAGCTCCTGCGATTTTCATGGCCTTACTAAACGTAATATCGGATGGTAGGTACCCTAAGATGAAAAAGAAGGTGATGAACATCCCGGTCATAATGATGAACATCTGTTGTTTCTGGGTTACACTTACTGCATTGGTACCGCCAGATACAGTGTAAATGATTACCAAAGAACCAATAATGATGTTCAAAGTACGTAAGTCCCATCCTAATACGGCGGAAAGAATTATTGAGGGTGCAAAAATGGTGATTCCTGCAGCAAGCCCCCTTTGTATTAAAAATAACATGGCCGTTAGGGACCTGGTCTTTAAATCGAACCTATTTTCCAGAAATTCATAGGCCGTATAAATTTTCATTTTGTGGTAAATGGGAACGAATACCATACAAATGATAATCATGGCGAATGGTAGTCCAAAATAAAATTGGACAAAACCCATACCGTCATGAAACGCTTGCCCAGGTGTAGATAAAAAAGTAATAGCACTGGCCTGTGTAGCCATGACCGATAGCCCAATAGTCCACCATTTGGAATCACTACCACCCCTAACATAATCGTCTACATTCTTACTTCCTTTGGTCTTCCAAACACCGTAAATAACTATAAAAAGTAAGGTGGAGGTAAGAATTACCCAGTCTAATGCGCCCATATTAATTGAATGAGGTCATTACGTAATAAAAAAGAAGGACATAGAAAACATTGAGTATCAGAACTATTGAGTACTCTTTTTTCCAAACTTTATTTTCGTCCCGTTCTACTTTCATCCTTTGATTAATTCTTTAGCTTCCATTTTTTCTTTTCCGACGGATAACATATTTGAAAAAAGCTTATAAGCTCCAGGAACTCCTACGGGAAGCTCTCTGAAAAAACTGAGTCCGGTATAAATATAATACCCCTTTCCGTAAGGAGCAATTAAAAGACTTCCTTTACTAGGGTCTTCTCCCTTGTCCTTCATCTCTAAGATTGGGGTAAATTCTGGTCCCCAAGTATTTGGAAAATACAAACCTCTTTCCTGTACCCATCCTTTAAAATCACTTTGTTCGATTTTATTAGGAAAATTGACCAAGGAATGTTCTGGAGCAATTATTTTAACTTCAGAATTCTCATCGGTAACACGGTCTCTTGATACTTCTAATTCAAAGGGAGCTATATTTTCAAATTGATCGGCCCATCTACCCGCTGTATTATATTGAACAATCACCGTACCTCCATTTTTAGCATAGTCCAAGATAAACTTTTGTTTAAACTTAAGTTCATCCAAAACATTATAGGCACGAATACCTAAAACGACAGCATCAAATTTGGCTAACGAAGCGGAAGTTATGGTCGTTGGGTCTATCAATTGAACATTATAACCAATCTGTCGTAAACTGGTTGGAACTTCATCGCCGGCACCCATGATGTAACCAATATTTTCTCCGGCTTTTTCAATGTTCAATCGTACTACTTTAGTTTCGTTAGGTAATAAGGCAGTTTGTGCCGGAATATGGTCGTAGGCTATACTCACCATTTCCTTGCTGATTTCCTTACCGTCTATTTTTAAAATAGGACTTATATAGGCTTCATTTTCTGATGATGGAGGGGTTAGGGTAAAATTAATAGTCAACTCATCTCCCTTTTTAGCAATGAAAAAAGGTTTTTGTTCTTTATCCAATTTCCACCCCTTACCATATGAAAGTTGGACTTCGCCAGAAATACTATCTTTATTTGCTTTTATGGTAACAGGTATGGTTTTAGAGGATGCATCCGCAAAAATCAACACTTTTTCTGTACTGCTAGCGGTAGCTACTGGAACAATCTCAAAAGGTTGGTAGAGTTCCCCTTTATCAGGTCTCGCATATTTGTAAACTACTGGTTTTTTTACTACTACCGTGGTACCATTAAAGTCCAATAAAAAATCAGCGTTGAACGCTCTTGGTGTTTCTGGCTTTCCTATTAATTCTGAATCGGTTACCGTGTAGGTTCCCAAAGTTCCTTTTTCAACTAACCAATACGGACTAGTATAATTAGTAGCTGTTGGAATCGCTATAGTGGATTCTAAATTGTAAGAAGTGTTGTCATCTAGGGAAACATCATTTTCGGAAATTTTTGTGTCGTTTATAACTATTGAATTAAGCGACACGTTTACTTTACTTCTGTTTAAGGCCTCAATTTGTACTTTGACTTGACTACCTGGAGTCGCATTTGCAGTTTCTGTAGTGGCTTCTAAATAAATACCCGAGACCGCTAAGATGATATCGGTTAATTCCTCAGTCTTTATCTTTTTCCAGTGTTCGTTAGTAGTTTTCTGTAAAAGCTGATACGCTTTTAATAATTCCGGTAGGTGTACCGATGGATTTTTAAAATTGAAGTCCGACTGAATTTTATACAGAATCTCACCAATTGCTTGACCGCCTTCAATTCTAGACCAGCTAGTATCAATACCATCAAAAATATCATCTTTATCTTTTGGTAAATCTCCTTTGAGCAATTCTATATATTCCTGTTCAGAACCTCTAGAGGTCAACCTTCCAAATCCTTGCGATAAATGCTGGCTACTCGCCAAAGAAGCGATTTCATTATTAGACATACCAAGCATAGGATAAAATGTTCCCACATCCATACTTAGCATTTGAGATTTATCAGCGCTTTCAAATTTTTCCTGACTACCATAAAACCACCACGAAGTATTAAAAAATAAGCGTTGGGGTTGCCATGTATCCAAGTTTTTCAATTGTTCTGGATATGCCGAAGAACTACCTGCCAAATCAAAAGCCTCTACGCTTAACATAGCAGAGGAAGTATGGTGTCCATGTGTTGTACCCGGAGATCGATGATCAAACCTATTGATGATAACATCAGGTTGAAAGTTTCGTATGGCCCTAACCACATCTCCAAGAATGGCATCTTTATTCCAAATTTCCAAAGTTTCATCTGGGTGTTTGGAAAATCCAAAATCATTGGCACGGGTAAAAAATTGTTCCCCTCCATCTACACGTCTAGCAGCTAAAAGTTCTTCGGTACGTAAAACCCCTAAAAGTTCTCGTAATTCAGGACCAATAAGATTTTGTCCACCGTCACCTCTAGTTAAGGATAGATAACCAGTTCTTGCATTGATATTATTCGATAAATAGGAAATAAGCCGTGTGTTCTCATCATCTGGGTGAGCAGCAATATATAATGCGGTACCCAAAAAATTTAATTTTTCGATGGAATGATAAATATCGGACGGAGAATTGGTTGGCGGAGCCTGTGCAGTTGCAAGATTTAGAAACAAAAGACTGCAAACGAGAAGTCTTAGGGAGTAGTACATTTTTGGATGGTTTAGGTAGTAAATCCAAATATAATAAGATTAGCCCCTAAAGCGATGTTTTTAGAACTTCTTTAACAAAATCAAATTTAATCTTCGCTCGATAAAAAATCTGACTCTTTATAGGTAGAAATCAGAACCACTCCTTTTTGTAAGACCAAATTATTAGGGTAGGTCAATATTTCACCATTAGTTCTTCTAAGATGCAAATGAAATGCCCGTATATCCTCAATAACAAATGTTTCAGATTCTTGAGAGTTTGGATCAAGAAGTTCTTTATCCAAAATTCGAATGGTATTTCCAATTTTAAAAGGAAAAGAGAAAAAGATAATGACCCCGGCGGTAATATTACTTAAAATGGACCATTGCGCGAACAATGCTACTCCGATTACTGCGAAAACAGAGGACAATAAAACCCCTAAATCTTTATAATTTACACTCCAAATCAAAGTAAGTGATACTACACTAATAAGCGTAAGCACAAAGTTGATATACTTTATAATGAGATTAGTGCGAACGGGATTGAAATCACTTATCCTACTTACTTTTCTAACGGTAGCGGTAAGTAGAAATTTTAAAACAAGAATAACAATAAATACAATGAGACTGTAGATGAGCTCACTATGATGATTGGCAATAAAATTTTCCATTGGCTATAATCCTAAACTATCGCGCAAATATAAATCCTTATTGGAATTCTGTTGCCAATAAGGGGTTTTAATCCTCTTGATTATAGTAGCGCTAGAAGTCAGAATTTTAGCTTCTTGTCCGTAACCTCCTTTAAATGAATCTGTCCAACCTTCAATAGTGTATGGAAAAACCTCATTAAATTTTATGGTTAATGTGCGTTCCAATTCTGGATAGGTAATTTCATAGCTACTGAAACCATCAATTGTAGTCAAAGATGCAGTTGCCTTATAGGATTTCAGTTCTTTGTGCGATAGACGTATATATTCTAAGGAAGGAATCATATCTAAATCCCCAGTAGGTAAATCGGTAGGATTAATGCGTATTTTATTCCAGATTTCATTTTCCAAAAGGACTTTATTCAAATGGAAATCCTGATCGGCTTCACTTCCAAAATAGGAATGGGACATGATTTCAAAATCATCCCTGTTATTCAATTGTGCGTATACATGACCGCACCATTCCTGAGAAGAAAATGATACTTTTAGCGCATGCTGATTATCATGAACAGGATAAAAGCTACTGGTCATAATAGAGTAGGGGTATATACCCGTTAGGTAGTTTTTGGTCGCGTTTAATTTTAAAACGGGAATGTTATTAGGATCACTATTATCTGCCTTCACCTGTAATCCTGGTAAAAAAGGTTCGGTAACGTAAATAAGGACAGCTGTTCCTTCTCGCAATTCACCATATCTCGCTTGTTCCAATTTATAGGAGGTAATTTCTGCATTACCTGCATACCAATAGTCCTTAAATTCTTGAGAAAGTTGTTTTTTCGGCTGCTTGTTTTTCCGTTTCGCTTTTATTTAAAGCGAGTTCTCCTGTTTTTCCATCTATACCTTCTTTACAGGAAGTAAAAAAAGTTAATAATACGGTTAGGGTAACAACGAAGTACTTAGAAAATTGTGATTTCGATTTCATAAGTTAGAATTTCATCAAAGTTACCCAAAAAGGATTATGATACCATCTCTAAAAGTGTTTTGTATACCAGTTGGGTAGGAAGGCCTACCACATTGGTATAGGAACCTTTAATTTCCTCTATGGCTATTAGGCCTAACCATTCCTGAATACCGTAAGCACCAGCCTTATCAAATGGTTCGTAATTATCGATATAAAATTTGATTTCCTCGTCGGTAAGCTTCTTTATCTTGACTTCGGTAATAGCATTTTTAACACGTTGATCCTCCTTGGTGGTAAAGCAGACAGAAGTGATGACCTGATGCCAATTACCGGATAGCTTTTGTAACATTAGGCTTGCTTCTTTCTCATCTTCGGCTTTTGCTAAAGACTCACCATTATTCCAAACCACCGTATCTGAAGTGATTAAAATGTCCTTGGATTGTAATTCATTATTAAAAGCATCGGCTTTTAACTTTGATAAATAATCCGATATCTCAGCTGCTTTTAATTCTGAGGGATATATTTCATCGACTTCTTTTATTCTAATTTCAAAATCGATTCCCATTTCCTTAAGAAACTGTTGTCTTCTAGGCGAACCGGAGGCTAAAATAATATGGTGGTCTTTTAATTTTTCAGAAAGCATAATTAATCATTTGCAGCACTAAAATGGCTCATCCAATCGCCGCGTACTTTTAAAACTTGTTCTATAACGTCACGTACACATCCATTACCTCCATTAATATGTGAAATATAATGACTAATATTTTTCACCTCGGCAACGGCATTTTGTGGGCAGGTGGCTAAAGCGACCTCTTTCATGGGCGGAATATCGGGAATATCATCCCCCATGTACAAGACATTTTCCGCATCGATTTGATAGATGTCCATATACTCTTCTAGCGCGTCAATTTTGTGATGGGCACCCATGTAAATATCCGTAACGCCTAACGCTTTAAGTCGGTTACGGACCCCTTCGTTAGTTCCGCCGGTAATGATGCATACATTATACCCTTTATTAAGGGCCACTTTTAATGCATAACCATCCTTTACACTCATTTTCCGTAACATTTCACCGTCTGTTGTAATTAGAAGGCTTCCGTCTGTAAAAACGCCGTCCACATCAAATACAAATGTGGTAATGTCTTTAAGGTACTCTTTATAACTCTTTTCCATGGGTTTCTTTTATTGCATTACTTAGTAGCGTATATATTTCTCGCTGCTGCTTATCTTTTAAAATGGCTAAATGGTTATGTAGTGTTTTTTGATCACCTCGTTTTGCTGGTCCGGTTTGTGCCATTTCAGGTGAAAGCTCGCTTAATTTAGCGCTGGTTTCTGTTATTAACGGTTTTAAAATATCGAAATCCAGATCATGCTCAGCACAAACTTCGGCAGCTAAAGTGTACATGTAATTGCGTGAAATTATTCGCAAACACGGCGGCAACATGGAGTTTTTGTCTCTTTTCAGAAGATATTCGCACCACATTTTCACTTAAAAGTTTACCTAAATTTTCCAGTAGTAAATAATCCTCTTCTGTGGTGGCTTCTACTACCATTGGGATATTTTTAAAGGATACTATTTTTCCTTTGGTAAAGGTCTGCAAAGGATAAAATACTCCGATTCTTTTATGATTTTCAAGGCTATTCATTCCCGTACCTCCGGAGGTATGCACTACTAGGCCGTCCTTAATCTTTAGTTTTTTGGACACTGAGGTTATTGCTTCATCGGATATCGCTAAAATGTAAACATCCGCATTTTCCACTTTCTCAAAATCCGTACTGGTGGCTATTGTAGTATCTACAAAGGATAAATGACTTTTAGTTCTACCCAAGACCTGTTTTATGACCACCTGTGGCTCTTCTTTTAAAGTCCAATAAAGATTTTGGGCCACATTTCCAGTACCCACTATAACAACAGTTATCATGCCCGCAAAAATACAAAGTTTCCCTTGTACCTATTATATAAAAATTAACAAGTTTGTTTAACTATAAAAGCCATGATTGAGGTCTCGAAATGATGAAAACACCGTATTTTTGCATCTTGAAAATCAATGCCTTTCTTTCATGACGGAATTGTTCAAAAAAATATTCTTTTCTACACGGTTAATGGCCGTATTATTTATCGCTTTTGCTACTGCAATGGCCTTTGGTACCTTCATAGAAAGTTGGTATAGTACAGAAACTGCCCGGATTTGGATTTACAATGCCTGGTGGTTTGAAGCTATCATGGTTTTTTTCGTAATTAACTTTATAGGTAATATTGGTAGGTATCGTCTCTTGCGTTTAGAGAAATGGCCTGTTTTGACACTACACATTTCTTGGATATTGATAATTATAGGTGCTTTTGTTACGCGTTACATCAGTTTTGAGGGAATGATGCCGATACGGGAAGGTAACACGGAAAAGGTTTTTTATTCCGATAAAACATTTTTAACGGTTCATGTAGATGGTGAAATTGATGGCGAACCACGAAGAAAGGTTTTAGAAGATAATTTACTGGTAACGCCTGAAGCTTTAAAGTCGAATTTACCTTGGACTACCGATTTTAACGGGACTGATTTCGAAGTCTCCTATGTGGATTTTATTTCTGGAGCCAAGGAGGGACTTATTCCCAGTACTACCGGAAATACCTATTTAAAAATAGTGGAGGCAGGAGACGGTCAACGGCACGAACATTTTTTGGAAAATGGAAAAGTGGCCAGTATCCATAATGTACTTTTTGCGCTTAATAATCAAACTAACGGTGCTATAAATATTAAAACTACGGGTTCGCAGTATCTAATTGAGGCCCCGTATGATGGTAGTTTTATGCGCATGGCTGATCAGTTTCAAGGACAATTTGTAAAGGACAGTGTTCAACCATTACAGTTACGTTCTCTATACAACACTGCTGGAATGCAATTCGTTATGCCCGATTCTTTGGTGCAAGGTTCTTATGGTATTATTGAGATTCCTGAAGATCAGAAAACAAAAATGGACCAAGATGCTTTGGTTTTAGAAGTCAAAGCCAAAGGAGAAACCCAACAGGTGAAAGTATTGGGAAGTAAAGGTCCTTCAGATTTCAGTGATAAAATTACGGTGGGCGGACTCGATTTTGCAGTACGTTATGGTTCTAAAGTTTATGAGTTACCGTTCGGCATGAAATTAAATGATTTTATTGCTGAAAAATATCCAGGTACAGAAAAAGGGTATGCTTCCTTTATGAGTAGAGTTACCGTAGCAGATGAACGTCCTTTTGATTATGACATTTTCATGAACCATGTTTTGGACCACAAAGGCTATCGCTTTTTTCAATCTAGTTTTGATCCAGATGAAAAAGGAACTGTGCTTTCGGTAAACCATGATCAATGGGGTACATGGATAACTTATATCGGTTATTTTCTTTTGTATTTAGGCTTAATGGGAATCATGTTCTTTGGTAAGACCAGATTTAAAGATTTGGCAAGTTCTTTGGATAAATTGAACAACAAAAAGAAAAATTTGGTGGCTAGTCTTAGCTTATTATTAGCCTTTTCTTTTAGTGCCAGTGCACAGGAACAACATACTGCTAACGACGGTCATGACCACCAAAAAGCACCAAGCACCCAACAAGTGGATTCGCTTATTAAGGCAAGTATCGTAGCCAAAGAGCATGCTGATAAATTTGGAAAATTGGTGATTCAAGATGAAGGTGGTCGTATGAAACCAATCAATACGTTTTCATCAGAACTTCTTAGAAAGTTAAGTTTAAAAGATACCTATTTGGATTTTAGTTCTGACCAGGTATTACTTTCCATGATGATGAACCCTGCAGTTTGGTATAATACCGAATTTATAGCTGTAGATAAAAAGACGCAAAATGATAGTATTCGTAAAATCATTGGGGTTCCTTCGGGAAAAGAATATGTAAAAGCTACAGATTTCTTTGATGATAAAGGACAATACAAATTAGAGCCCTATCTGCGGGAAGCTACAGCTACGACAAACCCGAACAAGTTCCAACAGGATTTTAAGGATGCCAATATTAGGTTAAGTCTTTTAAATCAAGCACTGGGTCAGGATATTGTAAAGATTTTCCCGTTGTTGAACGATGAAAATAATAAATGGATTTCTGCCGTAGAATATAGGGGAGGTCAATATCAAGTAGCGGATTCCTTGTATTCAAATTTCATACGGAATGCCATGCCTTATTATTTGATGACTTTGGGCAAAGCACAGCAGTCAGGAAATTACGCTGAAGCCGATAAACTCTTGGCGGCATTTGAGCAAAATCAGCTGAATCATGGTAGTGAAGTGCTTCCATCCGACCAAAAAATTGAAACAGAGGTCATTTATAACCGTTTGAATATTTTCAACAGGCTCTACAGATATTATGCATTGGTTGGAATATTAATGTTCTTCACCCTGATTTTTCAAATATTTAAGGATCGTTCTATTTGGCGAGCTGCTATCTATTTATTCAAAGGCACGATTATAGTATTCTTTTTATGGCATACCGCCGGATTGATTTTACGTGGATATATTTCGGGCCATGCACCTTGGAGTAATGCCTATGAAAGTATTTTATATGTTTCTTGGGCTACGATGGGGATTGGATTGGCTTTTGGAAGAAAAAGTAATATGACCATTGCGGCATCTGCATTCGTAACGGCAATGTTATTATGGATTGCACATCAAAGTTGGATTGATCCTTCTATTGCCAACCTACAACCCGTATTGGATAGTTATTGGTTAATGATTCACGTGGCAGTTATTGTAGCCAGTTACGGTCCGCTTACGGTAGGTATGATTTTAGGATTGGTCAGTTTGATACTCATTATCCTAACTACAAAAAAGAACAAGGCTCGCATGGATATCAACATTAAAGAGTTGACCATTATCAACGAACTTGCAATTACCGTTGGGTTGATTATGTTGACCATAGGAAACTTTCTAGGAGGTCAATGGGCCAACGAAAGCTGGGGACGCTATTGGGGTTGGGATCCAAAGGAAACTTGGGCCCTAATTTCCATTATGATTTACGCCTTTGTTATCCATACCAGATTGGTGCCCGGTTTACGAGGAAAATGGACGTTCAATTACTTAAGTGTTATTGCTTTTGGAAGTATTATGATGACTTATTTTGGGGTGAATTTCTACTTGGTAGGTTTGCATAGTTATGCCAGTGGAGCCCAGGTAATTACCCCGGTTTTCATATGGTATACGGTGGCGGGAGCCCTAGTACTCGGAGCGGTAAGTTATTGGCGCTACAAAGTGAATTATGCCAAGGAATCTTAATCCAATAATAGTTTCATTAACTCCTCTGCAGCTACTTGACCTTTACTTTTAAGAAAGTCCCTTTTGGTATTATCTCCCAACTCAAATACAATGGCGGGCATACCGTGATTTACATAGAAGTAATTACGGGAAACCATAGTAGGTTTAATTTCTGTGGAGGGCTTAACATTAGTTTGCTTTTGTGGCAAGCGATTACTTATATTATTTATCCAATCAAACACAATTTTTCCTTTTTCTCCAATTATGGTGGAATCGATAGGGTAATAGATATCGTCCCAAGTGGAGTGGAAATCCGCTCCAAAAACAAATTCATATCCTTCTGATTCCTTTTTAATCAGAAAATCACTAACGCTTTTGGTTTCGGGCTGATTAAATTCTTGCCAATCCCTATTAAGGTCAATTCCGCCCATATTATGTCGCCAATGTCCGTTATCGACACCATCGGGATTCATTAGCGGAACCACAAAAATATCATAGGATTCCCGAAAAGTTTCGGCCAAAGGAGAGTCACCGCTTAGCGTTTCTACAAAGGATTTCATCGCTAAAAAACCGGTAACCTCTGGGGGGTGTTGTCTAGAAATGACCATGACTGCTTTTTTGTTGGTCCCAGTACCTATTTCTAAAAGGTTCATGGCCCTGTTCTCCTTGCTTTTACCAATTTCATAGTTAGTTACAAATGGCTTGGTAGAAAGAGAATCAACCCATTTTTTTACTCTAGTGGAACCGTATAATTCTTGAGCAGTAACGAATGTTGGTTCTGGAGTAACTTCAATATCGATTTCTACAAACTCTGGAGCTGCATTGATGCCAAAATCTCCAGTTCCAGGATTAATTGGATGAAAATTGATACTGTCCAAAGGTTTAAAATGAATTCCGTCAGTACTTATTTTAGGGAAATATCTGCTTCGCGAATCTTGATAGGTCATTTTAACGGTAATCTTTTTTGGTGTATCTGACCAAACTTTAAAAGCAAACCAAGGACTAACATTTATGGGTGTATTCTCCGCAGTAATAAGAGCGGTGTAATGATGATTTCCGTCGGAAGTTATTCCGTTTAACCGACCGCTTTCAAAATCATTACTGAAATAAATACCTTCATCAGCAAATGTCCAAATACCTTTCCATTGCTTTTGTACCGGTTTTGAAAGGGTAGAAACTACCGGACTTTTACCTTGTCCTTGATAGCCTTTAGCAATGGGTTCTTGATTTTTGCAGGAAATGATTAAAACGAAAAGAATAGCGTAAAAAAAGAGATGATTTGATTTCATACAAGATGGCTTGTTGCTTATTTAAGGGTTTAAATTAACCAATTTTAATGGGAACATTTTTAAAACCTATAGAATTGCGTAAATCTATATCTTACTTACCAAAAATTCGAGAGTTGTAAATTATCCGATGGAATGTTATCGAAAATTGAAGCGATTTATAGTATGTAAACTGTAATGCACTTAAAATGCGACGCTATTTTTGTACCTTTAAAATCCAAAAAATTGCAAGAAATATGTCATCTAAAACAAAAGGTTTAAATACGATTTGTACCCATACAGGAGAATTAGTGGATACGCAGCACAAAGGTGCGGTTTCTCCTCTTTACATGAGTACCTCTTATGCATATGAAGATGTGGAGGTTAAGCGGTATCCGCGATATTTTAATACTCCTAATCAAGAAGGACTTTGTAAAAAAATTGCAGCATTGGAACATACAGAGGCAGCCTTAATTTTTGGTAGTGGTATGGCAGCGGTAAGTACAGCATTACTGGCCTTTTTAAAGGCAGGTGACCATGTTGTTCTTCAACAAACACTTTATGGTGGCACTTACAATTTAGTGAACGAAGAATTCACTAAATATGGAATCGAATATTCTTTTACAAAAGGATGGGAGGCCTCTGATTTTGAAGCCGAAATTAAAGAAAATACCAAGGTGATTTATATAGAGACACCGTCGAATCCTTTATTAACCATTACGGATATGGAAGCTGTTGCCCATTTGGCTAAAAAGCACAATTTAGTATCCTTAATAGATAATACTTTTGCAAGCCCTGTTAACCAAAATCCTATTGATTTTGGAATTGACGTCGTGATTCATAGTGCCACGAAATATATGGGAGGGCATTCGGATATTTGTGCTGGGGCTGTGGCTTCCACAGAAGAAAATATGGACCGTATTTTTCAGTTAGCTAAAAATTTTGGAGGCAGTTTGAGTGATTACACGGTGTGGCTTTTGGAGCGTAGTATGAAAACGATGGGGATACGAGTTAGAGCGCAGAATGAAAATGCAATGGCAATGGCTACATTTTTGGAAGAACACGAAGATATTCAGGCTGTTTATTATCCAGGTCTTCCCAATCACCAAGGTCATGAACTGGCTAAAAAGCAAATGCACGGTTTTGGTGGGATGCTTTCATTTGAATTGAAATCTTATTTAAATTCTTCCAATTTTCAAAAGGCTTTAAAGTTGATAAAACCTTCAATGAGTTTGGCGGGTGTTGAAAGCACGCTTTTATCTCCCACTCAAACTTCGCACTCTTTAATGAGTACCGAAGTACGTGCAGAACAGGGCATTTCGGACGGATTAATTCGGTTTTCTGTAGGGATTGAAGAAATTAACGACTTACAAGATGATATTGTTCAGGCGTTGGCCAAGGTGAAAATGGAAGCTTCGATATCCCTATAAATTGAATTAAGAATAAAAGAAGGTATGAAGTTGGATATTTTAGTTTTTGGAGCCCATCCAGATGATGCGGAACTTGGGGCAGGAGGTACTATAGCAAAAGAAATAGCCTTAGGTAAGAAAGTAGGTATTATTGATCTAACTAGGGGAGAACTAGGAACACGGGGATCTGCAGAAATCCGTGATAAGGAGTCTTCTGATGCCGCAGAAATTTTAGGAGTTGTCGTTCGCGAGAATTTAAAATTCAGGGATGGGTTTTTTATCAATGACGAAGCACACCAATTAGAAGTGATAAAAATGGTTCGTAAATATCAGCCGGAAATCGTGTTGTGTAATGCTATTGATGATCGTCATATTGATCACGGAAAAGGAAGTAAATTGGTAAGTGATGCATGTTTTTTAAGCGGACTTAGAAGAATTGAAACCGAAATCGAAGGCGTAAGTCAAAAAGAATGGAGACCTAAAGTGGTCTACCATTATATACAGTGGAAAAATATTGTTCCTGATTTCGTTGTGGATATAACGGATTATATCGATGTTAAAACGGATGCCATTTTAGCTTACGCATCACAATTTCATGATCCTAACAGTGATGAGCCAGAAACACCTATTAGTAGTAAAACCTTTAAAGAAAGTGTCCATTATAGAGCTAAGGACTTAGGTAGATTGGTTGGTACAGGTTACGCGGAAGGTTTTACGACTGAACGAATGATAGCGGTAAAATCTTTAGATGGTATTTGTTAAGCTGATCTTTTATAATTTTCGACCATTTTAGGTATGGTAAAATAAAAGCTAGATCCTTTGCCCAATGCGCTATTTACCCACATCTTCCCATTATTTTTTTCGACCATCTCCTTGCATAGAGATAATCCTAATCCAGTACCTTTTTCATCGTTGGTACCGTAAGTGGAGTGGTTTGCGTCTTTTTTGAAAATTCTGGACATAGTCTCTTCACTCATCCCCAATCCATCATCCTGTATATATATTTCCCAATTTCTGGTTTTTTCAATGGCACCAATAACCACCAAGCCTCCATTATGGGTAAACTTAAGGGCATTGCTCAATAAGTTCCTAACTACGATATCGATTTGATTCATATCTGACCAAATCTTGGTGTTTTCAAGAACAGTATTTTTTATGGTGATTGATTTTGAACCAGCAATTTCAGAAAGTAAACCAATATTCTCATCGACTAAAACCTTTAAGTCCGTTTCTCCAAGTTTGGTAATAGATCCGTTCAACTGGGTCTGTCCCCAAGATAACAAGTTATTGAGGGTAAAAGATATATTATCGATATCGACTTTTAGTTTAGGAATAAAGCTTAGAAATTCTTCATTGGTCATTTCCCCTTGCTTAAATAATTTTAAAAGTCCTTGAAAAGCTCCTATAGGCCCTCTAAGATCGTGACCTATAATAGAAAACAATTTATTTTTTGTCTGATTTAATTCTTTAAGATATTCTTCTTTTTGCTCTAAATCGAGTTTATTGGATAATAGCTCTTTATTCAAACGTTTTTGGATACTTTCATTTCTTCGGATAAGTAATAACATTACTGAGAAAATTACCAAAATGATTACCGAAACATAAATGTATATTTTTTGTTTTGCCAAGGCTTTTTCATTGTTCAGCATTAATTGATTTTTTTGCTGATCATACTCCATGGTAGTCTTCAACATATTCAACGCCTTTTTATTTTCCTTTTTAGATAAAGAATCAGACGTAGATTGATAGATTTCATGGAATATCAAAGCATTTTCAAAGTCTTGTTTTTTCTTATTAATCTGAAACAATAATTTGGAGCTTTCCTGTCTACCTAAGTTATAACTGATATCATTTGATAATATAAAAGCCTTTTTCGCGTAAGACTCGGATTCGGTATCATTACCAATGTGCAAATAAGCTTCTGCCATACCATTCAGCAAAGCTATTTCACCTCGATCATCATCTACTTTTTCATGAATTAATTCACTTTGTTTGTACCAATAAAGGGCCCAATTGTACTTTTTACTTTTTAAGTAAATTTTCCCTTTAACTTCATAAGCATAAGCAAGCCACTCTAGAATCTTTTCTTTTTCAAAAGTGATTATACTGCTGTTGATATGAAACATGGCATATTCTAACTGATTCATATCTGCATAAGCGGAAGCCATATTACTCATTGTTTCTGCCACTACAATAGGGTCACCTATCTCCTCATTTATTCCTTTTACCTTTTTAAAGAAAACCATGGCTTGGTCATAATCTTTTTGAGATAGGTACAAATTGGCGACGTTTTCATTGATAATGGACAAAAATTCCTTTTCATTAATTTCTTCGGCAATTTCTAGGGCGCTTAAATATCCTTTCAAAGCTTGAGAATAATCACCTTGATAAGCATATTCTGTAGAAAGTGCATCTAAACATTCAATTACTAGGCCTTGAAACCGGTTTTCTAAAGCTATTTCATGCGCTTTCTTAAAGCTTGACAGAGCTTCATCAATTTCACCTTTATCAGAAAAATAATCTCCTATATTAAGTAAGGAGCTTACTTGACCTTTCAAATAACCCATTTTTTCGCTAATGGATAAGGTTTCTTTACTTAGACTATACAGACTATCTAATTTGTAGAATCGTTGTTGTTTAGCCAACTCTAACAATCTGTTGACGTATAGGGTGTCTTTTTTGATAAATCCTATTCTCTCTCGTTGCAGTTCAATTTCTTTCCGAAGGTTGTCTCTACTAGATATTTGACTAAAAACTGGCCCTAAAACAAATAGTAATACCACTAGTACGAAGTAATTACGTTGGCGGTTATTAAAATTCCTAATTTGTTTAGGTAAACTATTTAGCATCTAAGCTTATAAATTGATGAGCTAAAGTTACTTTACTAGGAGGGGGTGAAAATAAAAAATGTTGTGAAACGCCATTTTATGTGTGTTTTAACGATGCGAACGTGTAGTTCATCGATAAATAGGCATTTTTCGATGATCAATTTTTCACTAAAAGTTTTGTAGTAATGAGAGAATATTCAAATTATCATGATGGTGAACTGACAAGTAGATATTTTATTTATCAAGCTTCCTGTAAAATTTTAACAGTGCTATACAGGCGTGGATAATAGAACATAAAAACTAGTTCCTGAACCAACTTCACTTTCAACAGTAATTTCACCTTTATTATGATACACCATTTCTTTTGTTAGTCGTAGACCTAGACCTGTGCCTTTTTCAAGATTAGTTCCATAAGTGCTATGATGTTCATTATCCTCAAATAATTTCTCAAGAACATCTTTAGATATTCCCAAACCATTATCACGGACTTCTATAATCAGATTTTCATTCTTCCTTTCAGAAGAAATAAGGATTTCACCCTCTTCTGGTGTAAACTTGATAGCATTACTTATCAAATTTCTAAAAATGATTTGAAAATGATTTATATCTGCTAGAACATATTCACTTTCTGAAATTTTATTTGTTATGGAAATGGACTTATTCAATAACGATTTTCTAAAGAGGGTGATAGTTTTATCTATTTCCTTTTTAACTTGAATTTTTTCTGTATTAATTGAAAATCCTTTCATTTGAATCGATCCCCATTGTAAAAGATTGCCAAGGGTGAATTCTACTTGTTCTAAATCTTCTTTAAGTTTAGGAGCGAACTTCTCAAAGTATTCTTTGCCATTTTCATCTTCCAGATAAAGGTTTAATAATTCTTTTAATGAGTAAATAGGCCCCTTGAGGTCATGACCAACTATTGAGAAAAGGCGGTCTTGATTCTGATTAATATTTTTTAATGTCTTTTCTTTATCCTGTAAAATAAGCGCTTGGCTTTCAAGAATTTTATTTAGTTTCTTTTCTCTAAGATTAGATCTTAGAATTAATATGCCAACTATGAAAAGTGTAAATAAAGCAGCCAATGACCATTGAAGAAATTTGTTCCTTTTGCTTATGGCAATATCTTTTTCATCTTCAAGAGCTAGCTTTTCTTTTTCAAAATTGAGTTTAGCATCTAACATTTTAAGATTTCGAAGGTTTTTCTCTTTTGAAATATCGTTTGCTAATTTTTCGGTTTGCTCTAGGTAATCAAGAGATTGAGCAATGAAACCTTGTTTCTTTTTTAATTGATAGAGTAACCTGTAACATTTTTCTAAACCGGTTTTAAGTTTGAACGTTTTAAATAATTCAAGACTTTCTAGAATATATGTTTCAGTAATCTCCAAATTACCTAACTCCAGGTTCGCTTTCGCCAATCCATAATTGATATCTGCCCTTCCTTTAATATCATTTAAGGACGAATGAATATCTAAAGCCATTTGGTAATTACGAATAGCATCCTCAAAAATATTCAACTTTAGGTCTAGCTTACCCAGAGTAGTGTAGGAAAATGCCAACCACTCCAAAACTTTTTCTTGTTCAAAGACGTTGACTGCTCTTTTTAAATAATCTTCGGCTTTCTGGTAATTTCCAATTTGGGTGTTAAGGAGGCCTAAATTGGCAAAAATCATAGCTTCCATTCTTTTGCCATTCTGAGCTTTATTCAAACTTTTTTGTGCTTCAGAGTAAAAAAGTATAGCTTCATTATAATCCTCCAGCAAACTAAACATGGTTCCAAGATTCATATTGACTCGTACGGTATAGTCATCGTTTTGATACTTTTGGCTAAGATCTAAACCTTTTAAAAAATTAGAATAGCTTGAAGGGTAATCCTGTAAAATAAAATAGGCTTGTCCTAACTCGTTGTATGTTTTCATTTTTAAATTAGGAAAATCATATTCCTTGATCAGCGTCTAAGACTTTATTGGAATAAAAAATAACATCTTGGGTTTTACCACTATAGAGGTGAAGTGTAGCGAAGTTGGATAAAGCTTCTAATTCTCCTTTTTTGTAATTAATTGAATCACTAATATTTAAGGCTTGGTTAGCTAAAATAGGCATAGAATCAACACTATAATATCTTAGATTATAACATAACTCTATTCAATAAATCAATGTAATTCGTGTTTGTCTCAGTAAAATCTCTGGACAGTCTTAGTTCCTTAATTTTACTTTTCAAAATAACCACACTATCCATCTGTGCGGTAATGGTATTTGCCTGAAATAAGAATAGTGCAAAAACTAAAATAGTTAACTTTTGGAACGACCTTAGCCTCATTAATTTATTTTTGGGAGAATGTTTTCCTTTTTAAGAAATATAAATTTAGTCAGAAATTTCATATGCTACTACTAACAGAATTAATTTTTCAAAATTGATTAATTATTTGTGCGGAATGCTTAAAAAAATTACATTTGCACTCGCTTACAAATGGTGGTTGTAGCTCAGCTGGTTAGAGCATCGGTTTGTGGTACCGAGGGTCGCCGGTTCGAACCCGGTCTTCCACCCTAGAAGCAAATAGAAAGTCCCGATAATTATCGGGACTTTTTTATTTTAAATATTTAGTAATCAGTATTGTAGAAATAAGGGTAGGCTCATGTTAATGTATGTGCCTACCCTTTGCTTTTTTATTTAGATGCTTTATCTGCCACGACACGGCCCGGTCTATTAGCTACTTCCCAAGCGGTGTAAAAAACCAATCTTGCCCTATTTTCCAATAAATCATAATTTATTTTATCCGGAGTATCACTCGGTCTGTGATAGTCATCATGGGTTCCATTAAAGTAAAAAATTATCGGAATGTTGTTTTTAGCGAAATTATAGTGATCACTTCTGTAGTAAAATCGGTTTGGGTCGTTCTCGTCATTATAGGTGTAATCCAATTCAATGTTGGTGTATTTTTTATTGACTTCTTCTGAAAGTTCATGAAGCTCCGTACTCAATTTATCCGAACCGATTAAATACACATAATTACGTTCCCCCTTTCGGTTAGGGTCAATTCTACCGATCATGTCTATGTTCAAATCAGCAACGGTCTGCGATAACGGAAAAATGGGATCAACATCCGTATAATATTGAGAACCTAGTAGACCTTTTTCCTCACCAGTTACATGAAGAAACACTACAGATCGTTTTGGACCGTTACCTGCATCAGCTGCCATTCTTGAATGCTTCTGCTATCTCCAGTAAAGCAACAGTTCCAGAACCATCGTCATCTGCTCCATTATTGATTTCATTTTCACCAGTGATACCAATATGATCTAAATGAGACGAGATAATTAGATATTCATTAGGTTTCTGGGAACCTCTTATAATAGCGGCTACATTTTCCGAAGATATTTTATCGTTGGCACTTTTAAAGTTTAAGTTCATCATAGCTTCTATATTTTAGAATTGTTCTCAGAAGCGATAGTAGGTAAAATGGTTTCTGCCATTTCTTGATCGATAAAAAGCTATAAAATTCAGAGTTATCGCTTTCTGCGATTTCCATCCTTCCACTGTCATTATCCTTCATGTAGTCGAACCTTCTTTTGAACCGGCTAAAATTATCAGCATCGTAGTACAAAACTCCTACGGCTCCTTTTTCCATAGCCACTTCCACTCTCTTTCCCAATGATTCTGACATATTGCTCCATGCCGACTTTTCCATGGAACCCGTTACGGTGTAAGTTCCATCAGTATTTTTTGGTTCTCCTGCTTTTAGTAACATTAATTTACCGTCAACATCAACACCTGTATAATCAGAGTAGTTTTTCATCTTCAATTCCGTAACCTACATAAACCAACTCACTGAATGTTGATTTGGCCGATGCAAACGTCAGAACATGTTCCCCGTTATAAATTCTTTACCATTAAAAGTCAAATTTCCCTCTGGTAATTTGCTTATTTCCAATGGAACTTCCTGAAAATAATTACCGTCTGACTTTGCTGCAGGTATTCCTAACTTTTCATATTCAGCCTTTAAATAAGCGATTGCCTTTTTCTGACCCGGTGTACCAGTCTCCCTACCTTCAAATTCATCTGAGGCATACGTATATAAATGATCTTTTAATTCCCCCTCGGTGATTGATTCCGCATACGGCGTTGGAGAAATAGTTTCTTGGGCAGTAGGGGCTTTGGTGTCATCTTTCACTGTTTTTTGAGAAGTGTTACAGGATAGCGCCAAAGCAGCCAATAAAATACTTGTCTTTTTCATGTATAAATTAATTGTTATCAAAAATTCCCAAAAATAATCAAAAGCTAGGTTTCAAATTCCATCAGCAAGAAGAATCGGCAATGATCTTCCATTCACCATTAATTTTTTTGAATATGATCATAAAGGTTCCGTTTGCGTTGCCAACCTGTCGTGTCGATATATATTCACCCATTACATAATAGGATTCAGAATCAATGGGGGCGATCTTAACAATCTTGAATTTTAAATTCCCTGTGGATGCGATATCTGGATAATTTTTCTGGTAACTGTTTAGGGTATGCTGCCACCCAGTCTTCAATTGGGCTCCACTATAGAAAAATAGAGAATCAGATTTCCAATAGCCTTCCATAAAACCCTCCAAGTCATTTTGACTCCAAGCCTTTTGTTGCAAATTTAAAATGGTCATGATTTCTTCTTTATCCCTTTCTTGATTTGTGGTTGTACAGGATATAGACAATAACAAGATAGCTGCTATTAAGGTTGAATTTTCAGTATGGCTTTCATATAGTATTACATAATTACATTCCCAATTTAAGATAATATCGTATCTTAATAGGGTTTAAAATTCAAAAATGGAGGATTTAGCTAGGATTCATAAACCCATTTCTAATTTGTTTGAGTATCCCACAACTAGAGAAGAGTGGGATGCCTATCGTCTGTCAAAAGAGCAAATTGACCACTTTCATGAATATGGTTATGTTTCGGATATAAAACTTTTAAATTCTGTACGATAAATTCGTTGAAAGAGGAAATGGAACGAATTATGGATCCTAATCATCACGGCAATGACTTGTTCTATGAGTTTCATAGCAATGAATCTGTGAATTCTGAATCAGTTCTTTTTCATTCTCTAGGACATTGGCGTATCACCGAAGGATTTCATGATGTTATGTGGAATCCGGCATTTTTAATGGCTGCCTATCAATTGTTAGATGATAAGCCGGTTAGGTTTTGGCATGATCAGTTGTTCTATAAACCAGCAGCACATGGTGGAGTAGTGGCATGGCATCAAGATTATTCCTATTGGACCCGAACCATTGCAATGCAACATTTAACCTGTTGGACAGGTCTGGATGATGCCACGACAGAGAACGGATGTTTACATTATATCCCCGGAAGTCATAAATGGGGCTTGTTGAACGCTCCCGAACTTGCGGGCAATATGGATGGGATATTGGATTATTTGTCTCCAGAACAAAAAGCCGACTTTAGACCAGTGCCGATAGAATTAAAGGCAGGTTATGGCACGTTCCATCATCCTTTATTAGTTCATGGCTCGTATCAGAATAAATCAAATAAACCCAGAAGGGCCTTTGTCCTAAACGTTTTTGCAGATGGCACCTTAAGCAATACCAACGATGAATTGTTAAAAGGAGTGCCGCCGATACCTAAAGGGCATAAAATGCAAGGTAAGTTCTTTCCTTTATTGTACCCGTGAATGCATATTAATCCATAAGGGCCTTTTCGATTGCGGACTCCACTAAGGGTTCCATGACCTTATATCCTTCAACCGTAGGGTGTACCTCATCTTCCGCATACTTTTTTGGAAGTCCGTTGCGCTCATCCACCATCGCCGAAAAATAATCAAGGTAAATATGACCATTCGCTTCGGCATAAGCTTTTAGCATGGTATTCAATTCAATGATCTTTCCAGCGGGTTCCATTCCGGGTTTCCAAGGATAATCATAGGCAGGCAGGGTAGAGGAGAGTATAACCTTAATATTGTTGGCTTTGGCAATTTCGGCCATACCCTTAAAATTATCCATAATCATCGCCAAGGTGGACGGACCTGTATTCCCTGCAATATCATTGGTGCCAGCCAAAAGAACTACTACCTTAGGGTGTAAATCAATGACATCCTGTCTAAAACGCAGTAACATCTGTGGGGTGGTTTGACCGCTGATACCACGATTTACATATGATTTTCCTTCAAAAAATTCTGGTCTTAGGTTCAACCATCCAATGGTGATTGAATTTCCCATAAAAACAATTCGCGATTCATTTTCCACTTGGACCTCATAGTTCCGTATTGGCTTCTTTAAATCGATTGAAATCTGCCCAATCCTGCGAGTGAATAGTGGTTAATCCTAAGACTGCTAACAAGGATAGTACACGCATTTTATTTTTTAAACCCATACCTGTAAGAAATTTAAGGTTGTTCAATTTTTAGTTGTTCTCTGAGAAAGAGGTACCCATTTAATAATATTTTCTTTGGTCGGTTTTTGAACGATGAGGTAGGCTAAAAGACAGATGGAAATAACCAAAGGAAGTGCATTTCCGGAACTGTAGTAGGCAAATAAGCCTATTAATGCAGGAAATTCAATAAGTGCATATTTTATTAGTAGGAAGATTGGTAGGTTTTCAATTTTTCATCCAAGGAGTGGACGGGTATATCTCGGGTCATTTTTCTGAAAATCAGCTGACTGCCAAAGTATCCTATTAATGCGAGTATAGGAACGACATATAAAAATAAGTTTTCCCAGTATTGCTGCATGAAAGCCCTTAATTTGGAATATGAAATACAACAAAAAGGATTAGACCTACACCAAGGTTAAATGGATGAGCCACAGACTTTTTAAAAAACTTTTTAATTCCATAGCATTTTAAAACTTCTAAGATAAGCAATTAGGGAAACCCTTTTGAAATAATGGTACCCTAAAACAATCTTGATTTCGTAATTGGCCTATAGAAGTTTTATATTTTCCGAATGAAAAAGATAGCCATTTTAATTTTTGTTTTTATTTCGCGCGACCAATATGACGGTCAAATAGGGAGTGATAAAGCCTTGCATTTTTTTGGGGGCAATCTATATGGTCTTGTAGGTGCGGGCATCGCCAGTGAAATTTCGGATGGGGATAGGGCCTGGACATTTGTTGGTGCCCTAGGTGGAAGTCTTCTTATTGGCCTGGCAAAGGAGAGTATCGATGAAAAACAATATGGGGGCTGGGACAACGCAGATCTTTTGGCAACGGTTTTAGGGGGTGCCACTATTGGCGTTACCATAGATATTTTTAAAAAAAGAAAACAACGTAAGCGAAATCAAATTTTTAAGGATGCGGTGGGTTACAACAGATTAAAACTAAAATCCCCAGTAAGAATGGAACTTAAGTCATTGCATCTACTAGGGATTTCAAAAAGGTTTTGGAATACTAAAGGCTATACTTCAGTACTTGGCGCTTTTACCGTTCGTCATTGTTCTGTTTATAAAATCCCGAACATCATCGTTGGCAGATTTAAGGTCTTCTTGTCTAAGGTACATCATGTGACCGGAACGGTAGCCTTTAAAGCTGAAACGATCTTTCATTCTTCCGCTTGGGTCTACTTGCCACATCGTGTATTTGGCGTTAAAATAGGTGCAGGCTCCATCATAATACCCAGATTGTATCATTACGTTTAAATACGGGTTCTGTGCCATGGCCTGTCTTAGGTCATCGCGGGTGTTATCATCATCGTTGTTCCAGGATGTACGGGTCCGAACATATTATACTTTACATCCGTCTTAAAATTCAGTTCTTCCTGTAAATAATAATTGATGGCGGGCGTAAAGCTATGCAACCATGAAGTAAGTTCGGAATTATAATCCGGCG
The DNA here is from genome assembly GCA_963842105.1 of uncultured Flavobacteriaceae bacterium. GTDB lineage: Bacteria > Bacteroidota > Bacteroidia > Flavobacteriales > Flavobacteriaceae > Maribacter. Next base: position 53,080 of record CAWJFH010000020.1, on the reverse strand, counting down.
ACATACCTGCCAATTGCCGATCCATACCCAGGTATCTGGAATCTAGACGCCCAACCGTATAACCATTTTTGTCTTTAAAAAGGTTTTTCCAGAAGAAGGATGTAGGTACCGACAAATTCTGGTCCAGGATATCCTTTTGGTCGAGTCCGGAATAATAGGCCATTTTTTCAGCGATTTTCTTCTTCTCCGATGTCTCCAAAAAGCCCCCCTTTGCCAATGCGGGAATCAATTCGTTAATGGTATACGCTTCGGATTCGGGTAAAATTTCCAGTAGATCCTTGTTCTGCAAGGCGGCAGGTAAGGCCTTATGATGCCAAGCCGCAGCCGTATAATAGGGGAGGTTAATAGCCTCCGCTACGGGACCGCTATTTCTGATAACCTTATAATCGGCAGGAGAAACCATGATGACTCCGTTCAAATACATCCACTGCTGATTTTGCAATGCCAAGGAAAGTCCCATTACCCGGGTACCACCATAACTTTCGCCAATGATATATTTTGGCGAACGCCATCTGTTGTTTCGAGTAACAAAAGTATTGAGCCACTCGGCCAAATATTTTATATCGGCATTGATGCCAAAAAATTTATCCCGGTCCACTTCCTTTCCACTTTCAGGAATAGTCCGGCTGTAACCCGTATTTGCAGGATTCACATAAACAATATCCGCAATGTCCAAAACGGAATACGGATTTTCGTCAACTCCATACGGCTTGAATCGGATACCCTTCATCGTCAATCTTTAAAATTCTAGGACCTGTATAGGCCAAATGCATCCAGACCGATCCAGAACCCGGTCCACCATTAAATGAAATCAATAAAGGCCTTGCAGCGCGGTCCTTAATATTGTTTCTAGTGTAATAGGTATAATGCAGCGAAGCTATGGGTTTTGCATGTTCATCCCAAACGGGCTGTGTTCCGGTTTGGGCGGTATAGGTAAAGGAAGTACCATTTATAGTTGCATTGTGTTGCGTGGTAATAACGGTATCCACAGGTAAAGTCCTAGACTGTGCTAAAATGAGAGCAGACGCTAATAATAGGGAAAATTGTAAGATTTTTTTCATTTTTAATTCTTGAGGTTTCGGTTAAACGAAAATAAGAAATTGAAAAGTAGCAATAAAGAGGTTCAAATCTATCGTCCTATATAAAATGATAAATGGGATGGTCTTGAGTCTAATCTTAAATTGTTTAATAAAATTTAAAAACTTTAAACAAAAATTAAGAGTATTTTATTATTAATTCTGTTTTTGGAAACAATAAGATAAAACAAAAACGATTAAAATTTTAAAATAGTAACAATGTCAATTTTAGCCAACTGCATTTATGAGTTGCGGTGAAACAAAAAAGAAGAGCTAAAGAAGCAATGGATGCCGTAGAAGACCAAATGGAGGAAGTTGTAGCTGAAATGCAGGAAATGCCTACGATTGTAAGTGTAGCAGCCGGAGATGAAAATTTTACAACCTTGGTGACCGCTGTACAGGCTGCAGACTTGGTAGAAACCTTAAATGGTGATGGACCTTTTACGGTATTTGCGCCCACTAATGATGCATTTGCCAAATTTCCCGCCGGTACGGTAGAAACCTTGGTAATGCCAGAAAATAAAGAAAAACTATCCGGTATTTTAACCTATCATGTGGTATCTGGAGCCTATAATGCTGCAGACGTCATTGAGGCTATCAATTAACGATGGAAAATTTGAAGTAGAAACGGTGCAAGGTGGAACCATTACCTTGTCTTTGAGGGATGGTAATGTACTTTTGACCGATGCTAACGGAGGAACCGCCACGGTCATCATGGCCGATGTACCAGCATCCAACGGAATAATCCATGCCATTGATACGGTAGTGATGCCAAAATCATAGTATTAAACTAACTCAATATTTAAAACCACTATTCTTTGAATAGTGGTTTTTTGTTTATTTAATGTCGTACTCATCATTTAATAGAATATTATCACATGAAAAAATTTACTAGAAGAGGTTTTAATAGCCTAGTTTCCCAGGGAATGTAGGCTCGCACTTGGTTGGTATAGTTTTTAAGGAATGTACAGCGTGTATAGAAAACAGGTGTTAGCGAATGTTTGGTCGGTTTAGAAGTCATATCACTCACCAGCTCGCTCCTTCTTTACAGAACACGGAACATTGTTATCTGCTGGTATTGTAGCAGGTACTAAAGAGAAAGAAAAAATATGGCGAGAGAAATATACCATCCCTAAAAAGAATGTTTATGACTACGATAATTTTGATTCCATAGCCGACAATCCTGATATCGATATTGTTTATGTAGTGCTTCCCAATAGCATGCATGCCGATTTTCTAGACGTGCCGCCAAAGCCGGTAAGCATGCGATTTGTGAAAAACCAATGGCGGTTAGTGTCGAAGAACGTGAGGCCATTATCCACGCCTGTGAAAGGAAAAGGTAAAGTTAGCGGTAGGTTATAGAATGAAACTGACCCTGACACCAATGAGGTCAAAAGATATGTACAGGAAAATACCTTCGGAGACGTGCTTTTTGTCTCTTCGATGCTGGATAGATTTCTACCGGAATTCGATCATTGGCGATTGGATAAGTCCTTGTCGGGTGGTGGTGCATTAATGAATATGGGTGTTTATGCTATACAGACGAGTATTCATGGAACAGGCACAACCCTATATCGGTCTCGGCACAAGAATTCAGCACCCGCCAGAATATTTTAAACAACCGATGAGACCATCACGGCGCAGTTCGAATTTCCAAATGGGGCCGTTGGTCATATGATGACCTGACACAATGCGAATGGTAATCGGTTAAAATCTCATTGTAGTAAAGGTTGGTTTGAATTGGATCCTGCTCATAGTTATGGTCCAATAAGTGGAAGAACTTCTAACGGAAACGTGATCAGTTTTCCGCATCAACGTCAACAAGCCTTACAAATGGATGATTTTGCCAAGCATGATTCGATGGGAGCTCCCAACGTTGCGCCTGGTGAAATGCCGAAACGTGATATGATTATTGTAGAGGCTATTTACAAGTCCATTGCAGATGGAGGTCAAAAGAATTTAAGTTTAGACTGAAAGGATAGTGAGCTAAGCTTTGAAAATCAATATATAAATATAAATTTTCGTACTTAACAATTAATTCAAGTTAGCTTCAATTTGAATTGACCTTAACTTTACGTGTTAACCTTAAGTTCATTTAAGCATAATACATTGCTAATTTTAAGGGAACCTTAACACAAGGGTCCAGTTATAGCTTTGCGGTATTCATAACCTAAAAACTGTAATGAAAATGAAAAAGTCAAAAAATGTATTTTTAAAGGCCCTCTTCCTTTCCTGTTTGGGAATGGCCGTGCTAAGTTGTTCCCCGGAGGATGGCATCGATGGTTTAAATGGAACCGATGGCGCTGATGGCACGAATGGAATCGATGGACAAGACGGAGCTGACGGTGAGGATGGTCAAGACCTCACCCTTTCTGAAGTCATGTTCGAGAACAAATCCAATCTAGCTCCTTTGGTCGCGATGATGCCACAGTTCAACTATGTGCAAGCCTATTCCCTGATCAGTTCGTCCGATACGCTAAGTAACGGTTACTTGCTTCAAGGGGCTATGGATGGTGCCGGATTCTTACGTGATCCCGAAAGCGATGGATATATCTATGTGGTAAACTCAGAAGATACCTATGCAGTATCCAGAATAAAGTTGGATGCCAACTTAAACCCCATAAGTGGTGATTGGTTGTTGAACTCCGGCGTTGCGGATTTTGCACGCCAGTGCTCTGGAACCATGTGGGAATCTGAAATCCACGGTGGTGCAACCGATTTGTTCCTTTCGGCATCGGAAAGCATCAATTATGATGTGAAAGGTATCGATCCCTACATCACCATGCCTACGCCAACTGCAGATTTTGGCTTGGATGCCCTGGGAGAATTCTCATGGGAAAATGCGGTACCCTTACCCAAAAATGCATACACCGGTAAAACAGTGATTATTGGGGGCGATGATGACTCCAGTGGTTCGGAAGGGCAGGTGTCCCTCTATTATTCGGAAGCTGGGGATGCCGATTTAAGCGGTGGAAAGATCTATGTTTTACGTTTTAAACAAGTTTCAGATGGTCTTGGTGGTGTTATGGATGTTGCCCCTTCTACTATTTATAATGAGTCAAGCCTTGATTTTCAGGCATCGTACGATGTTGAATTCGTGGAAATCGTAGATGGGGCAGGGTTGACCAAAAATGAAATGGAAGATGCCTCGGTTAATGTATTTGCATCAGCCTTTATGAGGGTAGAGGACGTGGACTACCAAAAGGGATCCGATGCTTTGGGCCGTAATGTATTCTTTATCGTTACGGGAAGAGGACCAGGCAGAGGTACCTATAATGATTGGGGCACCGTATATAAATTGGAACTGGACGAAGCTTCACCGCTGACCGGGAAACTCACACAAATTGTAAGCGGTAATACGGATACCAATAATGCCGATGGCAACCTGAGCATGCTTCAAAGTCCGGATAATATCTGTGTAACCGAAAACTTCGTATACTTTCAGGAAGACCCCAACTCCTTTGATAGGGGCCACTCCGCTTATATCTATCAATCAGATTTAAATGGGAACAGCATTAGACCGGTGTTGGAATTTGTATTACGTTCAGATTTAACTTCAGATGGTTCCTTGAATGTAGGTGATGGTGATGGTGGTGAGTATGGTGCATTGATCGATATCTCCGATAAAGTAGGTGTGCCGGGAACCTTTGTTTTAAACCTTCAACCCCATTACTGGGAAAACGATACGTTTAAAGGCCGTGATGGACACATCAATTCGGTTAATGAAGATAACCAAGGTGGACAGATCGTACTATTAAAAGGATTACCAAGATAGTTTTGCTATCTATTTTAAAAAGGACCTTCATACGCCCATGGAGGTCCTTTTCCTATACATAATGATAGCGTTCAGTATTTGTTACCCAGTAAAAATCTCACGTTACCGAATGTCAGGTTGAGCGCAGTCGAAACCTAAATGGAGAAAACGAATAGTTCTCCACTTCAATTTAACGGACATTAAGAATGATTTCAAAGCATTGAAAAACAAGTAGTTAAAATAAAAATATAGTAAATGAGTTCAATATTGAACTACGGACCTCCACATAAATAAATTATAATGATCAAAAAAATAACCGTCCTAGTCGGTATTGGTTTAGTCGTATGCAGTTGCAAACAAAAGGAGACTACGACAGCATCAAAGGACCAAACCGAATATTTCATGGAGGCGCAAGCCTACTATACAGATCACATGACATTGGCCGTCCAGTATTTGGACTCCTTGTCCATGGTAGCTGCAGATGACAAGAACGCAAAAGAATATTTCAAACAGGCACGTATAGCGTTCAAAAAAGCCGAACCCTACGCTTCCTACTTAAAACCGGAAGTAGGCCATAGGGCCAACGGACCCGCACTGCCCGTTCTTACGGAGGACACCCAAAAAGTTTTGGCACCTATCGGTCTGCAAAAAATAGAGGAAAGTATTTATGACGGTGTAGCCAGTACGGTCGCCTATCAAAGGGAATTGGATCTCACCAAAGGGCTGCTCGTAGTACTTAGGGATTATATACCGCAACGGCCCATAACGGCCCAACGCTTTTTTATAGCCACCCATCAGCAATTAATGCGGATCATAAGCCTCGGTATTTCTGGTTTTGATACGCCGGTCAGCCACCTTGGATTAGAAGAAACTAAAATCTCCTTGCAGAGCTTATACGATATTTATGCAATGAGTATTAAACCCATCATAAGCCAAAATAATCCAGGTTTGGACCTGGATTTTGAAAAACATATCACTTGGCCATTCAGTTTATTGGGAATGATCCTGATTTTGAGACCTTTGACCGATTTACCTTCATAAGGGACTATATGAATCCCATTACACGTGATTGGGTGCAGATCAGGAAAGCTTCCAATTTGTGGGATGGCGCCGCCAATTATCCGTATAATTTTGACGCACCTACATTCTTTGAATCAAACTCTTTTAACGTGACCCATTTTATGCCCGTAAACAACAGAAAGGTTTCCGAAAACCAGATTGCGTTGGGGAAAAAACTATTTTTTGATAAAAACCTCTCCGAGGCGGGTAACATGGCCTGTGTTACCTGCCATGATCCCAAGAAAGGTTGGGCAGATGGTTTGCAGACCAATCTGGACAACCAGGGAAAACCGTTGGCACGCAATACGCCAACCTTAATCAATTCCGCTTTGCAGCGAAGTCAGTTCTGGGACGGTAGGTCTCCCGATCTGATTTCCCAGATTTCCTCGGTCTTCAATAATGAAAAGGAATTTAACGCCTCCATACATCAGTTTTCTGCAGATATTTTAATGGATTCAACCTATACGGATCTGTTCAATACAGCCTATGGTGGAATTTCCACCAAGAATAACGACATCATAAAGGCCATTTCCGCCTACGTCGCCACCCTAAACGGATTCGACTCAAAATTCGATAAAAATATAAGGGGAGTGGAAAATTCATATACGGAGCAAGAAAAATTAGGATTTAACCTTTTTATGGGGAAAGCCCTTTGTGCTACATGTCATTTTATGCCTTTGACCAATGGTACGGTACCTCCATTTTTTGCGGAGCATGAAAAAGAGGTCATTGGCGTTCCTTCCAGTGCGGATAACAAAATGGTTGATGAAGACCCAGGATTTTATCTAATCAATAATGATGATTTCAAAAAGGGCATGTTTAAAACGCCTACGGTACGTAATGTGGATTTAACGGCTCCGTATATGCATAATGGTGTCTACCAAACTTTAGAAGAGGTGGTGAATTTCTATAATCTGGGTGGCGGAGCAGGGCTGGGTTTTGACCTTCCCAACCAAACCTTCCCTTTTGACAATTTAGAACTTTCCAAACAGGAAGAGACAGCGTTGGTTGCATTTATGAAAACACTTACGGATATTCCAATAGAGGAAGGCTATTAAAACTTCTCAAAAACACCTAACCCAAATAAGGCAAAGTCATATTTAACCGGATCCAGAGGGTCCAGTTTTCTTAAATTTTTATCCAATTCTGCCAATGCCTTGGCATCGTTTTGCTTGCGCTTTAATAGTCCTAATTTACGGGCCACATTTCCGGAGTGGACATCTAATGGACAAGATAATATTGCGGGACCAATATCTTTCCAAATCCCGAAATCTACGTTTGTGTTGCATCCCGCACCATCCACCGTAAGAACATATTAATCCGTTTGGCCGCGGAACCTTTTGCGGGTCTGATACATGTTTGGTGGTTCTGCCTTCATAAGGAAGTTCAAAAAACACTTCCTTGAATTTGGATATGGTGGGCTGTAGAGTTTCCTTTTGTTGATATTTCGTGAATACACCTTCCAATCCGTCATGGTGTATATATAGATGTCTTAAGCTCTTAAGGAAATAGGAAAGGTCTATAGAATTAAAGGTTCTATGCACAAATTCCTCGAAGCCGTGCCAGGTCCTCATGAGTATGGTTCATAACAAAATCATACGGACTATGGTCCATAAGTTCCATTAATGTACGTGCATTGTTGATAATACTCTTTCTATTGCCCCATGCAATGGTAGCGGTTAAAAACCCGCTGATTTCGATATCCTCCTTTTTAGAAAATAAATGTGGAATTTGAATCGGATCGGTCGTTCCAGAAAATCCGGTTTGTTATACTCCAGTACTTTAGCGTCTAAAAATTCCTTTAGTTCCGCTTTTTTCATTCCAAAGGTATATCTAAAAATTTCATGAGTACCAGAGGTGATGTCAAAATAAAATTATAAAGAGAGTGCAAGGCCATTGACCATAGAAGACCAAATTTTATACGAATCATTCCCAATAAAATCCCGACGGAAATTTGGGGTGCAACCAGTATTGGCGATACGATCAAAACGGTAGTGGAAATTTCAAAATTCGTAATGTGAATGTATCCAAAGAGAATGGTTATGATGTAAAAAATGGTTTTGAAATACCTGGAATCCCTGAACCAATAGATTGGTCCTCTAAATAACAATTCTTCTAAAAAAGGAGCTAACGATTACCGCCAAAAAAAATATGCCTAGGGCAGAATACTTGTCAAATAAGTCATCCATGGCATGTTTCCCTAGCTCAAGATCGAACATAAATTCAAAAAGGCCGGCAATAAGGAATAAACCAATGCTAATGGAAATACCAAAAAGACTAACACGACTACAAAGCGAATCCGATATTTTGTCTCCTTGTTTGGGTCCTCTTCATATAATGGATTCTTGACAAAGGCAATAATTTCATCGAACATTCCTTTTTGGTTTAGGCCAGAATTACTTCCTTATCTACGATTTTGCCATCCACCATAGTCAACTTTCGGTCAGCCATTTCTGCCAGTTCCTCGTTATGGGTGACGATGACAAAGGTTTGTCCGAATTTTTCCCGGAGTTCAAAAAATAATTGATGAAGATTATCCGCACTTTCAGAATCTAGATTACCGCTTGGTTCATCAGCAAAAATGATGGACGGATTATTGACCAAGGCCCGGGCAACGGCCACGCGCTGTTGTTCCCCACCCGATAATTCTGCGGGTTTATGATGATATCTATGGGAAAGACCTAAAAAATCCAATAGCTCTTTTGCTCTTATTTCCGCATCGGCTTTAGGTGTTTTTTTTATGAAGGCGGGTAAACACACATTTTCCAATGCCGTAAATTCAGGTAAGCAATTGGTGAAATTGAAAGATAAAACCAATATGTTCATTTCTAAACCGGGCCAATTCCTTATCCGTTAAACGAGTAGCATCAGTCTCATTGATCAATAAGGTACTATTCGGTTTTGTTAGATTGTTCGTCCAAGGTCCCTAAAATTTGCAGTAAGGTGGTCTTTCCTGCTCCCGAAGCACCAACAATGGAAACTATTTCCCCTTTTTTAATATGAAGGTCGACACCTTTTAATACCTCTAATTCCCCGTAATATTTATGAATGTTAGAAGCTTTTATCATATAATATAAATTTTTTGGTATGTTATTTGTAAAAATAATTTCGCTAAATTAAAGAAAAAGGAATGAAGCTAGTTTTAAAACGGACTGTAACTGGATTCTCTTTTTCCGAAACAGTTTTAAATATAGCTGGATTTATATCAGTTTTTATGATTTTATTATATGCTAACAAAAAATAAAGCCTTAATTTTGTTTAATAATTTAATATAGGTTAAACATTAAATAATAATATGTCCCCATACAGAAATTTAGAAGAGTATAATTTAGAAATAACTGACGAAGTAAAGAATAGATATTCTTCTATAATCGATGAAATTGGAGAAGATATTACCAGAGAAGGATTGGTTAAAACTCCTGAAAGAGCCGCAAAAGCTATGTTGTTTCTAACACAGGGCTATAAACAAAATGCTGAGGAAATTTTAAAAGGGGCCATGTTCAAAGAAGATTATGATGATATGGTTATTATTAAGGATATTGAATTGTATTCGCTTTGTGAACACCATATGTTACCATTTTTTGGAAAGGCGCATATCGCTTACATTCCAAATGGGCATATCGTAGGATTGAGTAAAATACCTAGAGTGGTTGATGTTTTTGCAAGAAGATTACAGGTTCAGGAAAGATTAACCCACGATATTCTTGAATGTATCAACAACACCTTGAAACCCAAAGGCGTTGCGGTAGTAATAGAGGCATCGCATATGTGTATGATGATGCGCGGGGTTCAAAAACAGAATTCGGTTACAACTACATCAGGATTTAGGGGACAATTTGAAAAAATTGAAACTAGGAACGAATTCTTGAAACTAATCAGTGCTGACTTGCATTAGACCTGTTTTTCAAGTTATGGATTGATTTAAAAAATTGGCATCTTTGTTGTATTCCTAAAATGGAATCATTAATTTTTCAATATGTCAATACTTCAAAATAAAAAATACAAACAGCTCCTTATGGGGCTGTTATTTGATGGCATTGGAATGCTTTCTTTCGCTATACCCTTTATAGGGGAATTCTCAGATGTGGTTTGGGCTCCTTTATCAGCTTGGTTAATGACCAGAATGTATAAAGGTAGAATAGGACAGGTTGCCGGTGTTGTTAGTTTTATAGAAGAAATTATTCCAGGTTTTGACCTTATTCCATCTTTTACGCTAATGTGGCTTTATACCTATGTATTTAAAAGCACAAAATCAAAACAGACCGTAGGGGTCTAATGCTCTTTTTATTTGAGGGATTAAAAACTTAACTTTAGCTCAAATCCATAGATTTTGAAAAGAAGAAGTTTTGTAGCAAAGTCCGGTTTGGCCGGTCTTACTACCATTTTAGGGGCAAATATCGTTTTTAAAGAATTTTTACCTGACGGATATGTTCCGTTAGCGCTACAACAAGACCCTGACCCTTTTAAAATGTTTGAAAAGGATGAAGCCATGGTCGTACTCAACGATAAGCCATGGAATATGGAAGCTCAGGCCCATTTGCTGAACGATAAGGTTACACCTAATAAATTCATGTTCATACGTAACAACGGACTCATACCTGAAAATATCGACGTTGATAATTGGACGCTTACTATTGATGGGGAATCTGTTACCAAATCCAAAACGTATTCAATATCCGATTTAAAATCAAAATTTAAACATCATATTTATCAGCTTACTTTAGAATGTGGAGGAAACGGTCGGAGTGAATTCAATCCACCTGCAAAAGGTAATCAATGGACCATAGGTGCAGTGTCCTGTGCTAATTGGACAGGTGTTCGTTTGAAAGATATTCTAGAAGAGGTAGGTATAAAAGATAATGCTGTTTACATAGGTTATCACGGTGCCGATGTTCATTTAAGTAGAAATCCAAATAAGGAACCTATATCAAGAGGTGTACCCATTTCGAAGGCATTACAGGAAGAGACCCTAATCGCTTTTGAAATGAACGGGCAACCTATTCCATTGGCACACGGCTTTCCATTGACGATTAGTGGCTGGAGGCTGGCCTGCTTCAGCTTCTGGAAAATGGTTAAATCGAATAAGTGTGCGCGACCAAGTGCACGATGGTGAAAAAATGGGGGGAAGTTCTTACAGGGTACCTTGTGAAACCGTTGCCCCAGGGGAAACGGTTGCTGATGACCAAATGTGTATCATTGAATCGATGCCAGTAAAATCTTTGATAACCTATCCAAAATCTGGAGCTATGATAAAGGAAGGAGAAACCCTGAAAATTAACGGACATGCATGGGCCGGAGAATTAGAAGTTTCTCAACTGGAATATTCCATCGATTTTGGAGCTTCCTGGAAATTGGCCAACTTAGCCTCACCAACGAACCGTTTGGCTTGGCAGCATTTTAATTCGGTCGTTAGTTTTCCCAAAAAAGGATATTATGAAATTTGGGCACGTGCCACGGATTCAGATGGGACGAAACAACCTATGGTTTTACCGGGTTGGAATCCTAAAGGCTACCTGAATAATGCTTGTCATAGAATTGCTATAAAAGTGATCTAATGGAAAATAGGAAATTATCCCGGTTATATAAACCACTAATTGTCATTTGTACCCTCTCGTTGATAATAGGAATACTACTATTTTATGTTTACGGACCTAAAGAGACCGAAGAACAAGTAGTGGAAACCGATCCAGATTTAATTGAAAACGGAATCCATGTGCGGACAGGTTTTATTGATGCCGACGGATTGCAAGTTGTGGTCAATAACTGTACTACCTGCCACTCATCCAAGTTGGTCATTCAAAATAGAATGGGGGTGGAGCAGTGGAACGCTACCATACGTTGGATGCAAAAAACACAAGGATTATGGGAGCTTGGGGAAAATCAAGAAATCATTGTCAACTATCTGGTTGAAAATTATCCACCGTTGGAAAAGGGGAGAAGAGCGCCACTTACCAATATTAAATGGTATGAGCTTAAAAACTAAAATTATTTTAAAATCAAAAAGCCATTGAAATACAATTTCAATGGCTTTTTAACTGTTTTTAATTGAGTTATTCTACAAATAGAGAAAATGTTTGTGCAATATCCGTTTCACCACCAGCGTCTGCCAAAGTACCGTCGTTAGGTTTTTTTGGTTCATGACGAAGGGTAATTTGAAGAGTTCCCGCTCCAGCATCACCTGTTGTCAGTTCAAACATAATACCAACTGGATTGCCATTTCCATCTTCATCAGAATAAGTGATTTCAGAAATAGACCCGGTAAAATTAAATAAGAATTGATGCTCATCACTCTCTTCTTCTACTTCTTCGGTAATAATCTCTGCTGGAGTTTCTGTTTCGTTTAAAAGTTCTATTGTTCCAGTATAGGTTGTATTTGCGGCCAAGTTATCTGAAATCGTAATTACAGGGGCATCGGGGCCATCTCCATCTAAATCTTGGGACTGTAGGGTTACCGTCGTTCCACCTGCAACAAGATTTACATTCATGGTGGTAATGATTTCTTCTTCGTTCACGATTTCAGGGTTGTCGTCATCATTGGAACATGACATAAAACCTAATGTCAATATACTTATAGCGATAATCGATTTAATAGATGTGTTCTTAAAAATTGTTTGAATTGTTTTCATTGGAATAAAATTTAAATTAGTAATTATAGATTAATCGTAGGTTAATATTTCTTCCGGTGTCTTCCACAAAATACCGTAGGCGATTAAGATAATCCCTATACGATGTATTTAATAGATTAGAAACACTGAGACCAATAGTTAAATCCTTTTTATTTTTAATGCTAAAGGAAGCTTCTGTATTTACGGCCAAAAGATGATATGCATCGGGTGGAGTATTAATATCCAAAATAACATCCTGTTGTTGTTGCGGAGAAAATACGGTTATATTGGGAGGAAATCTTTTTTGCTCAAAAACATACTGGCTTTCCAAGCTTATTGTAAAATCTTTCCATTTATCATTGGAGTACGCAATACTGTTGTTCAAATTTGCCGAAGGAATATTAATCAATGGAATATCCGTCTCCGTATCCGTTCCACGAACCCATGAGAATTTGTGGTCTGTACGTATTTTAGAGGTCCAATTGCTATAAATAGATACATCCAAACCAACTAAATTTGCGTTGGTCTGTCTATAACTCCACACCGGAAAAGCCCCTCGTATAGTAAACTCAATACCACTAGGCTCAAGTAGTATAAAATCTTTGATGCTATTGATAAATGGGGATAAGGTATAACCCCACTTGAGAGAATTTTTTTCCACGGAAGCCGATACTTTAGAAGATTTTTCACTTTTTATTCGCAAATCGCCTAGTTCTATCCGTGCAGCTGAATGATGTAATCCATCACTAAACAATTCTGAAGGATTTGGTGCTCTTTGTGAATAAGCATAGTTGAATCTTATAAGATTTTCTGCGTTAATTTCATGTTTTAAACCTGCTGTTCCAGAAATATTGTGAAAATCCAATACGGGATTCGTGAGTAGTTGTGTTCCTAAATCCTCGATTATGATATCGTTAAAATCTTCATCATATCCACGTTCTTCCCATCTTGAAGTCCTGTAGAACTTTTTGGAATCAATTCGGTTGAAATCATAACGAAGACCTGCATCTACGACCCATGAATTTCCAATTTTATAATCACCAACCCCAAAAACCCCAAAATCATATTTATCATAATCAGGTATAAGCCTTCTGACTCCGGTTGCCGGGTTGGCAAAATTAGACTGAAATCGTCCTAATAAACCTATTTTAAGCCCTAAAGCTTTTTTCGAATCTATTTTAACATCCGTAGAGAAGCTATGTGTGGTCAATTGAAGATCTAATGATGCTTTATCCGCATCGTCACCCACACGAATATCATATTCAAACCTTCTGTTTTGCTGAAAATCATATTGTAAAGTCCATTTACCAAAACCTTCAAACCTTCTGTAATAGTTTACTTTACCCAAATGGTGTGAGACTTCTTGGTTTGGCCTACTAATGTTATAAGTAAAATCATTGATAACATTAGGCTGTTGGCTATTTATTGACTGAATAAGGTCGTCAATATTACCGATATGTGAGGCCCTTAGAATACCTATATCCGACTCAAAATAAGAATAATACCCTTCCCAACCCTGAATAAAGTCTCTCTTTCCAACATTTAGGGAAATCCCTTTTTCCTGAATACCTGTATTGGACAAAACGTAATTGGGCGACTCCAAATCACCAAGTAGTTTATAAGAACCTTGACCCTTTATATAAAGTCCTGAAGCATAGGATTTCGTCAACGAACTGGTGATATTTCCACCTCTGCCATTTGAAAAAAGGTTTAACTGCGTTTTCCCAAAAAGTGTATCTTTTCTTATGATGGGTGCAGGTTCTAAAACGATAACACCGCCAATGGCATCACCACCATATTCCAAGGCTGCTGCACCTTTGATAACACTTATTTTTTGATTTGCATTAATATCCACATTTGGCGCGTGCTCATCACCCCATTCCATATCCTGCATACGCACATTGTTGTTCAGTATTAAAATTCTACTGCCGTTAAGACCTTGAATTACGGGTTTAACTATATTACCGCCCGTATTGAGGGTAGAAACTCCAGGAATTATTTTGAGCGCATCCCCTAGACTGCCACCGCTACTTCTCTCCAGTTCTTTAAGACTTAGGTTTTCCTCTTGACCAGAATTGGTTTGTTGAGTAACGCTACTTACCACTTTAACCTCTTCCAACTCCTCCAAATGATGTTCTAGACGAATTTCTTCAAAGGAATCACCAGCTATGGTAACAGTTATAAATTTAGTCGTACATACAGGATGCGATACTTCCAATTCGATAACCCCATCACAAAGATCTCTAAAGCTGAATTTTCCATTTTTGTTGGAAACAGTACTCATTTTCTTACCGGTAATGCTTACGGTTGCTCCAGCTAAGGAACTATTGTCATGAAAATCCACAACCTCACCCACGAGGATAGAATTACAATCCTGTGCAGATGTCAAAAGTGCAAAAAGCACCATAAATACAAATAGTAAATACTTCATTTAATGATTTTACGCGAATTATAATCGATATCATATGATATCAATAGAATATAGTTTTAGGATGTAATTATACCTTCGCAGGGGGAGGCCTGCCAAAAAAACTATAGCGTAAATGAAAAGAGGGTAATTCTAATGAAGTCTTTATGGAAGTTTCTCTTTCCGGAAGAATCTGAAAGGAACTTACTATTACTAAGGTTGCTGCTATTAGGAAAACTTCATCTTGATTCTGAAGGGAAAAATGGCAAAATTTACAGTTTTCAATCTTATCAACCGAGTTTTCCTGATGTGTATAAACATGAAATGAAGTCACCTTGAGCAACATCAAGATGAAAAAGAAAATAACGGAGAAATAAGTAAATACTGTTTTCTTCACTTCGCAAATGTAATGAAATATTGAATTTATTGTGTTAAATTAAACTTAACTAAAAGTCTAGAACAGAAAACCCAATCCCAATCGTTTCAGCATCTTTTTTTCAAAGTTCCAAAAGAATTTAAATTGCCCGAAAATAAAGCCATAAATGACCAAAAGTATTTGATAAAAAGGAAAAATAAGTAGAATCCTTAGGAACCAATATAGAACCCCGCCCCACCATGCTTCGGGAAAATTTGATTGTTGAAGACCTATAAAATTCAAAAATGGTTTAGCTACAAAGACCGAGGAAGATCCTGTAATGGCAAAAACGATAAAAATAATGATTAATTGAAGATTACTAGTTATTCCCCAACGTTCCTTTAATTTATGCATGCTTTGTTATTAAAGGTCGCAAAAATACCAATTTTATTAAATACGGGGAAGAAATGGACCCAGACGCTGGTTGTATTTTCTTTGGAAATAGACAAAGTAATTATACAATTTGTAATTGACCTCGTAACCATAATCAATATTCGGTTCGTAATTGATCTGCATTTCATATAGATTGGGCCTATAACGTAAAGGCTGCAGTACCCTTTGATTCCATTCCAAAACCAAAATCCTATTTCTATTCTCCAAATAATTCTGTTCGTAATAGCCCTCTGGCCTAGCAATAGAGGCTAACCAGGTATTAAAACCAGGTTCGATAATGATAATTTCGTATTCTGTTTGGTCACTCTTGATTTCTATGGTATCTCCTTCCACTTGTTGAAAGGCCATTTTTTCCTCATCGGAAATGGATAGTGCTTCTCCACTTGTTTTACACTGCGTAAAAAATAGACCCGTTAGGACTAACATAATCGCCGTGAAATAATATTTTTTGCTTATTTTCTTTTTCATAACTATAAGGTACAAAAAAGCCGTTTGCATCTACAAACGGCTTTGTTAAAAAGAGTTAAGAATTTTATTTTCCAAAAAGACCACCTAAAAGGCCGCCTAATCCACCTTTTTTCTTGTTACTTCCCATAACCATATCGGCCACATCATCTAAAATGCTTCCGTCACCATCAGCATCTAAAAGAGAAGTAATCAGACTTTGGTTTTGTTGCGGCTGTCCACCTAACATACTGCCCAATAAGGCATTCATGCCATTGGAGTCATCTACGTTACTTTGCGACTTTTCTTTGGCCAAATATCCCATTACGATTGGAGCCGCAATTTTTAAAATTTGAGCAACAGTACCCGCATCAATTCCTGATTTTTGACTTAATGCATTCTCTACTTGTGGTTGTTTGTTACCGAAAACATGCCCTAAAATACCGGCACCGTCCTGCAATACATTATCATCAACACCACCACTGAATAAGCCGCCTAAATTGTTTAGAATGCTGCCATCATGATTATTGGCCAAAGCATTCATTAAACCTGCAGCACCTTCAGGAGATGATTTCACATTTTTCTTCATAGCACCTAGAATCAAAGGCATTGCCATGCTGAGTACATCTGCCGTTTTATTCTCGGGTTGATTGGTCTGGCCTGCCACGCCGCTAATTAATTGTTGACCCATTGGGCTGTTCAATAAATCTAATAATCCTGCCATTTTATAGTTTGGTTTTAATGTTCTGAACGTAAAGTACAAAAAGAGTTATAAAAATTGCGGATACGGTACTTATTTTAATAAAGAAATGATTTGTTCTGCAAGTTCAATGCCTATTCTTTCCTGAGCTTCTAACGTGGCCGCACCTATATGCGGAGAAAGTGAAATGCTTGGATGCATTAATATCTTAATTTCAGGAGTGGGTTCAGATTCATATACGTCAAGACCAGCAAAGGCAACAGTACCATTTTCCAAAGCTTCTACCAAAGCAACTTCATCCAATACTCCACCGCGGGCAGCGTTAATAATACCTACGCCCTTTTTCATCTGTGAAAATTCCTTTTTGCCCAATACATAGTGCTGTTGTTCAGGAATATGGAGCGAAATGTAATCTGAATTTTTCAATACCTCCTCTTTGGACTCACTATTGAATTTAAACTCGACAGATTGCCCGTCAAAAAAAGAAAGATTTATAATTGCCTCATTCACTTCAGGGTCGCAATACAACACCTTCATGCCAGCTCCAATGGCTAACCTAGCTACAGCTTGTCCTATATTTCCAAATCCGAAGATACCTAAGGTTTTGCCCCTAAGCTCAGTGCCTTTAGAATAGGTTTTTTTTAATTGCTTAAAATTACTATCGCCCTCTAAGAGGCATATTTCTATTGGCATCGTATAAAAACCGTACACCCCCAAAAAGATGGGCGAACACCAATTCTGCAACAGAATCTGAGGAAGCAGCCGGAGTATTGATTACTTTGATATTTTTTGATTTGGCATAGTCCACATCAATATTATCCATTCCTACACCACCACGACCAATAAGTTTAAGACCAGGGCAGGCATCGATTAATGGTTTTCTAACCTTAGTAGCACTGCGCACCAATAAGGCATCGATTTTATTTTCATTGATATAATTAGCCAGTTGCTCTTGGGCAACAGTGGTCATTACTACTTCAAATCCCGACTTTTCCAAAACGGAAATACCATTCTGTGAAATACCGTCGTTCGCTAAAATTTTCATGGGTTTTTTCTTAAAAAGTTGATTCTGTTTCGGGAAACTATAAAATCCAAAAACGTATAAACTTTATTTATCCTTTTCGTTCCATTTCACTCATAACGTCTACTAATACACCAACACTTTCTAGCGAAAGGGCATTGTACATACTAGCTCGATATCCACCAACAGAACGATGACCGTTAAGTCCGTTAATGCCAGCATCCTTCAACATATCTTCGAAAACAGTCTTTAAGCTGTCATTGGTTAAATTAAAAGTAGCGTTCATTAGGGAGCGGTCTTCTTTATTTGCATAGCCTTCAAAAACAGGATTCAAATCGATTTCCGAATAAAGTAGTCTGGCTTTCTTTTCATTAATGTCTTCAATGGCAGAAATACCGCCCAAGTTTTTTAGCCATTCTAAAGTTAACATTGATGTGTATACGGCAAAAACTGGAGGAGTATTGAACATACTCTCTTTTTTAACGAATACACCATAATCCATCATAGAAGGGATTTTGCGAGATACCTTACCTAAAATATCCTCTTTGACTACCACTAAGGTAGTACCTGCAGGACCCATGTTTTTTTGGGCACCAGCGTAGATTACATCGAATTGAGAAAAGTCTAGCGTTCTAGAAAATATATCTGAACTCATATCGCAAATCAACGGAGCATCCGTTTTTGGAAACTCCTTAAACTGAGTTCCAAATATGGTGTTGTTAGAGGTAAGGTGTAGGTAATCCAATCCTTTAGGAATGGTATATCCTTTAGGGATGTAATTGAAATTTTTATCCTTTGAGGAAGCTACTTCAACCACTTCACCAAATAATTTAGCTTCTTTAATGGCGTTATCACTCCAAGTACCCGTGTTTAAATACCCGGCTTTGGTTTCCAATAGATTATACGCCGCCATTAAAAACTGCATGCTGGCACCTCCTTGAAGGAATAATGCCTGATACCCTTTGCCTTCGAGACCAAGAAGTTCCAAGGCCAATGACCTTGCCTTTTCCATAACGGCCACAAAATCTTTACTTCTGTGAGATATTTCGATTAGCGAAAGTCCAGAACCATTGAAATCCATTACGGCTTCTGAAGCCTTTAAAAGCACTTCCTTCGGTAAAATAGAGGGTCCGGCACTAAAATTATGTTTTTTCATTTCAGGTATAAATTAAGTGTGCAAAGGTCAAAAAAATTACAGAATTTATCGCAGTTTAACCTATCTAATTCTACGATGTTCTTAACAGGAATTCAACAGTATCCACCCCATCTGCATAGTCGCTAAGCGATGGTTTTTGGGTTTCTCCAAATAGGACTCCATTTTCAATACTACTTTTTGAAACGATACATTGAATTTTTTCCTTTTCCGTATTCAAATGGGATTCTAAAATATCTTTGTCCTCATAATATTCGTAAAAAAGTGAGGCAATAGGAGAGGAGTAGCTTTCATCTTCTTTAAGAATTAGAAAACCATTATCCAAAATTTTAAATTCGCTCATTAGGTAGACCGCTTTATTGTAATCGTAGTTATTGGCATACTTATGATGATTGATAAGGTCTTGAAAAGTGAAAATGGTTTTGAAAAAAGTATCAAAATCATAACCTTTCGGTACAAAAATTTTAGAAACACTGCGACACCCTAATCCAAAATATCTAAAAATATCTTCTCCCAGCCCCAGTAAATCCTCTTTCGTTTCTTCGCCAGTTAAAACGGCGATTGAATTTCTATTTTTACGGATTATGTTCGGTTTCTTTCCAAAGTAATATTCAAAATAGCGGGCCGTATTGTTACTTCCTGTAGCAATCACCGCATCATAATGTGATAATTTTTCTTTTGTAAAGACGACACTATCCTTAAGAGAAGGTTCAATTTCTTTAAGGTAATCAACTAGTAATGGTATGAGACGTTGGTCATTACTTGATAGTTTTATCAAGGCTTTATTTCCTGTAATTAAAACACTTAGTAAATCATGAAAACCAACTAAGGGAATATTACCGGCCATAATTAAAGCGACCGTTTTTTCGGTATTCATTGAAACATCATAAGCATCAAGCCAATCGTTCAGATTAGATTCCGTTAAAACAGCTCCCCATTGCTGAAAAGCATGAAGACAATTTTCCTTGGTGAACCAGCCATTATGATGTTTGGCAACCTCAATTTCGTTTTCGAAAATAGAATACCATTTATTTTCAGGTAAAGAATCGTGTGATTCTTGATTGATATATTCACAAAATGACCTCAGAAAATCCCCAAGATTAACAAAAGCTTTGAAAGTAAGTTGGTGTTGACTCATTATATTTGTATACTCCTATACTAGGAATTACCTTTGTGCAAAAATAAGCATGCCCTTTGTTTTTTGGGCATTTTAATGAAGAAGAATATTATGGCGATTATAATAACAGATGAGTGTATTAATTGTGGGGCCTGTGAGCCAGAATGTCCAAATACCGCAATTTATGAAGGAGCTGATGAATGGAGATATAGTGATGGAACGTCTCTGAACGGTGATGTGGTTTTACCAAGCGGAAAGGCTGTAAATGCTGATGATGTGCAAGAACCGATAAGTGATGAAGTCTATTATATTTCTCCGGATAAGTGTACGGAATGTATGGGGTTTCATGAGGAGCCACAGTGTGCCGCAGTTTGTCCGGTAGATTGTTGTGTACCTGATGATGACCACGTAGAGTCTGAAGAAGTGCTTTTAGCGAAGCAAAAATTCATGCATCCAGAATAGTAATTACTTTCCGCCTTTTTTGGCAATTACCACAAAAGAATCAAAAGCGTAGGTTTTTCGATATTGTACATCCAATATCTCAAAATCTGCGTTTTTTAGTAAAAGGGTTATTTCTGACTTGGTAAAGACTCTAAACGTACTATTATCCGTCCCAAGCAGTATTCTTTCAGTATTTTTTACTTCATAATATTGTGCCTCCCAATTTACCAAATGATATGTTTCTGAAGGTTTTTTAAACCAACTTGAATTTCTCTCATAAGTCTTAGGGTAGCAATTAGACACATGAAGTACCTGCCTATTTTTTTCGATATAGGGAATGAATAATTCTGCATCTATACAATCGAAAACAAATAATCCTCCATTTTCTAAAGTGTTATGCACGCTTAAGAAAGTGCTGTTTAAGTCCGCATCATCCATTAAATAGCTAGTAGATCTACCTGTGATAAGTACGGCATCAAATTTCTGCTTTAAATCAAAATACCTCATATCTGCCTGTACATAAATTCCTGAGGGATATTTTTCCATAGCAATGGCCAACATGGAATCACTATAATCCAGGCCAACATATTTTTCGAAATCTTTAGCAAAGGAGCTTGATAAATTTCCTGTTCCACAACCCATTTCTAAAATATTTTGCGAATTATAGGTGTTGCATATATGCTTGTAAAATTGATATTCGGCAGTATAATCAATAAAACCTTGATAGATTTCATCGTAAACTTTTGCCATTTCGCTACCGTATAATGAGGCCATATTTTAAATAAAAAAAGCTACCTAAATGTAGGTAGCTTTTTCCAATAGTTAATTAGATATTTTTAGAACTTATAGTTCAATGAAAGATTGAACATTGCTCCCAATTGACTAAAATGATATCCGTCATACGTCATTTGAGAATAACGTTGGTTAAACGTAATTAAGTTAGATTGGTTTTGCACCTGTGCTGCATCAGCTAAAATAGCATCACCCGCAGCGTTCTTAGACTTAAAACTCCATTCTGGTAAAACATCAAAAATATTATTCAAGTTTAGTGCTATGGTTAACTTCTCAGTAGCACTATAATTGATACCTAAATCGGTTACGATTTTTGGCGTAAACTCGGTAAATAAATTAGCATCTAATCCTTGTTGTTGAAAAGTTGTTTTTCCAAAATAGGTGTTATTCAAAGAAAAGCCGAATTTATTTATGTCATAATTGATTCCAGAAATCCATTTCGTAATTGGACGAGATGTGAATAATAAAGCAGCTTGTGTGTCATTAAAAACCGACTGTCCGGAATTAGCTACCAATGGGATATCATTTACTTCTCCATCTAGCTCATTTTGGATTGTATAGTTACCTGATATATTTAAATTTAAAGTACCATCACCTAATTCAATTCCGCTATAACCAAGAACTACATCAATACCAGAAGTCCTTGTATCAATAGCATTTGAAAAGAAACTAACATCAGAAAGATTGTTTTGAGCTAAAAGAATATCTAAAGGATTAGTTGCATCACCACTAGCACCAATTTCAGTACCAAGAACAATACGATCTTTAACAGCGATATTATAATAATCAAGCGTATAGCTGAATTTATTTATTTTACCGCCAAAACCAACTGTAAAGTTTTGAGACGTCTCTGCATCTAATTGTGGTATGCCTAATAATTGTGCTTGGGTAGAAACATTGTTGATTAGACCACCAACTTGAATTCCCTGACCAGGAATAAACGAATACTGAGCTTTTTGAGTGTAAATTTGGTGTAGGGTAGGAGCTCTGAATCCTGAAGATATAGAACCTCTAAGTGTGAATGCATCACTGAATTTATAACGCGAGCTGAATTTGTATACAAAGGCATTACCAAAATCAGAATAGTTTTCTGTTCTAACGGTACCACTTAATAAGAAAGCATCAGAAACATCATAGTCTAAACTGAAATATCCACCAATGTTATAACGGTTAAACTTACCTGAATTCTGTGGGGCTGCACCTGCAAATGAATCTGCGCCACCACCATCGTAGGAAGCTAATTCACCTTCAATTACTTCAAACGTTTCTGTTCTAAACTCGGCACCAATACCAATACTTATTTTATCAGAAAGTATTCTAGAAATATCAATGTTTCCAACGTTATGTGTAAACTTGGTTCCTCCCGGATCAAATGATTGCTGACTATTCTCTCTATATAAAGAAGATCCTTCTGTTATTTCACCATCATCTACAGATCCGTTACCGTTTTCGTCAATAAAGGTTGAAGACGAGAATACGAAATTAGGGTTATGTGAGGAGTTTACCTTATAGGTCTGAGTGTTTCCACCTGTGGTAAAACTAGCGTCTAAATTCCAATCGTTGATGGTTGATTTAAAACCAACGGTACCGTTGTAGTCACTTAATAAACCTTCAAATGTTGGTACGTAACCATCGTAACCATTTGGAGTGTTTGGGTTGTCTCCAGGAAAGAAATCAGCTAAATAAGGAAAGTCTTGAATATCTCTCCAATATGGCGTTCTATAGTTTGCAAAACTATTTACTGATTTATAAACGTAGGCTGCATTAGCGTATAATTGTGTGTTTTCGCTAAGGTCGTAACCCATGTTTACAGAAAATTTAGCCGCAGCTGTTTCAGGAGCACCATTAATATTTCCTGCATCAGGACGTCTTTGTAAAAATGATTGAATATCTGCAAGCGTTTCACCTGGTCTAGTACCTCCGAAATCAGCAAACTCTCCAGCAGCATCTACTGTACCCGGTCTATTCGATAGGTTTACTTTAGAAAGGTCTACCGTATAGTTTACAAAGCCTTTATCTTCTCCAATAGAAGAGCCATTGTTTAATGCAACCCCAAACATTTCTCCATCACCTTCAGAGGTAATACCTGTTCTTATCGTAGCAGAGCCTTCATTTGGGGTGTCTTTAAGAATAATGTTCATTACACCGGCAATAGCATCTGAACCGTATTGGGCAGAAGCACCATCTCTAAGAATTTCAACTCTTTTGATGGCATCAGTTGGAATTGCAGATATATCCGCACCCGTTTCACCACGGCCTGGAGAGGTCTGTGTGTACAATAAGGCACTTAAGTTTTTACGCTTACCATTAATCAAAATTAAAGTTCTGGAAGGCCCCATATTACGAATTTCATATGGATCTAATAGAGAAGTTGCATCGTTTACAGGAGTTTGTACCGTATTAAAGGATGGAATTCTATATTGTAAAGCTTTATCAAAAGTCATTTGACCAGTTGAAGTAAGGTCTTTTGCACCTACTACATCAACAGGTAATGGAGTGTCCGCATTACTTCTTGGAGCAGTACGTGAACCTACGACGATAAATTCATCTAACTGCATTCCTTCTAGAAGTTGCACGTTAATCGTACTTCTTCCGTTGACGACCTCTTCTCTTGCCGCATACCCTATGTAGCTGTATACAAGCGTTGCTCCATTCGCAACATTAATTGTATAATTACCATCAAAGTCGGTAGTAGTGCCGTTAGATGTACCTTTTTCTACAATATTCACTCCTGCTAAGGGGATACCTGCGTCATCAGTAACTTTACCACTAACACTGGCTTGAATTTCAACATTTAGAGTGGAAGCATAAATACTGTTTTTAATGGCATCCACTTTAGTGATTTCTGCCTTACCGATTTTTTTGTGGTACACTACGTAGTATTTATTTCCTAAATACTCAAAATCGAAATTGGTTTTTAATTCTAATTTGGTAATGATTTTATCCAATACAGGATATTCGTAATCTGCAGTATTCAAATTGGTCGTTTCTACCATTTTAGGATTGTAAGTGAAAAATACATTGTGTTTTGCACTTATTTCACTTAGAAACTCCCCTAAGGTCATTTCACTGGCGTTTTCTTCCGCCGCCTGCATCCCAATACTGCTGCAAATAAGCAGAATTGTTAGCAGTTTGTTGATCATTTTTTTTGTTCTCATAAAGTTTGAATTTAGTTAATAATAGCGTTTTCTTGTACTAGTAAAAAATTGTCTTCCATTTGTATTCGTGTATTGGTAGCGCGTTCTAGAGCTGCAATACATATCATTAAATCTTGATTTGGAATTCCTCCTGAAATGAGCATATCCATTAATTTGGGATTATTAAATTTGACTTCAATGCCATAGGTGTTCTCTAAATTGGTCATGACCTCACCTAAACTCACTTTGTTGAAAATATAGGTGCCGTTATTCCATAAGGTATATGGTGTTTGATTAGAAACTTTTTCATGCTCCAAGATTTTACTTTGTTTGGAAAAGGAGACTACTTCCCCTGGAGACATTTCTGTTCTTTCTCCATTCTTCAATTCTAGATGAATGGAGCCTTCATCCAAAATCACTTTTGTTTTTTCCAAGCGAGTATTCATATGGAATTGTGTGCCAAGCACCTCTACTGTAAGGTCATTCGTAACCACCCAAAATTTAGCGGATGCAGCGAGAATGGGTTTCACCTTAAAATAAGCTTCTCCTGTTAGTTGTAAATATCTAGGATTGTCACGCTCGTATGAGATTTCCGAATTTCCGTTTAGAACCACTGATGTACCATCTGGTAATTTCAAATCGATGATTTCACCGTAATTGGTCCTGTGCCTGATTTTATTTTGGTAATCGACTAAACCAAGGGAGGACCATCCTGCTATAAAAAGAAAAACGACCATGGTAGATAGGTAAACTAGCTTTCTGTTTCTTTGAAAAGTACTTCTATTACTAATAGATGATTTCTTAATTACTTTATCAAATTCATCAGTCACTTTCTGTTCTGATGGATATTGTTTGTTGAATCTGATTCCTAAGAGTACTTCTTTAGCACTTTCTATTGTTTCAAAATGTTCTAGATGATGTTCTAGATAAGTATTCCAATAATGGATGTCATTATTGTTTTTGCCCATTACCCAATTAAGGAAGGAGCTATCATGCAATAATCTATTAAAAAAAACCTGATCTATTTTATCCATTATGTATGCTTCCTCATGTATAGGAGCAACTAATGAATGAGATATACCCTATATTTTATAAAAAATTAAATTTTATTTAAAATAGAGGCAATTATCTTGTTTTCAGATTTTTTACGGAGCTTATACATCGCTTTTTGAAGGGTATTGCCAACACTTTGATAATTAATATCCATTACTTCTGCAATTTCCTGAGAAGTTAGTCCACTATAGTATTTTAAAAAGATAACCTCTCTTTCCCGGGGAGGAAGATTATTGATCATGACATGTAAGTTCTCTTTACTTAAGAATTGAATATCCTGTTTAGCGGTAAGTTCATCCTGTGAGAAAAGAAATTCAGATGCTCCTAAATGTTCTTTCTGTAATTGTACTTTTTTATATTCCCTTTTAAGTAGTTTGATAAGCGCTCTTTTGAATGAAATAAATAAATAAGACTTTAAGGATTTGACGTCTCCCAAATTTTGCCTGTTCTCAAACAAATACAAGAAAAAGCTTTGAAGGCAGTCCTCCGTTAAGTCAACATTATTGGAGATTTTCATTCCATAGGTATATAGAAGTGGATAATACCTCTTAAATAGCGACTCAAAGGCATCTTTATCACCTTGTTTAAAGTAATACCATACAGAATGTTCAGGGATAAAATCCATTAAATAAAATTTATTTAAAGACCCAATGTATTAAATAATAGTTAGTATTTAAGATAATTTTAATAATATATTCTTAAAATATTAAGTTTTAAATTGAATAAAGAAGAATATTGAATTTATGAATTTGCTACTCTGCGTAATTTCAAAGACTCATAATGAAGTAATGAAGTATATTTGCAACCTTAAAAATAGCATTTAATGAAAGCAGGTATCGTAGGATTGCCCAATGTAGGTAAATCAACTCTTTTTAATTGTTTGTCGAACGCTAAAGCGCAAAGTGCGAATTTTCCATTTTGTACTATTGAACCTAATATAGGTGTGGTAAACGTACCGGATGCGCGATTACAAAAATTAGAGGAGTTAGTGAATCCTGAAAGGGTTTTGCCTGCTACTGTGGAAATCGTTGATATTGCCGGTTTGGTTAAAGGAGCCAGCAAAGGTGAAGGTTTGGGGAATCAGTTTTTGGGAAACATACGTGAGACCGATGCGATTTTACACGTTTTAAGATGTTTTGACAATGATAATATTGTTCATGTCGATGGTAGCGTGGACCCAATTCGCGATAAAGAGACCATAGACATGGAACTTCAATTGAAAGATTTGGAGACGGTTGATAAAAAGCTTGAAAAAGTAAAAAGAGCCGCAAAAACCGGTAACAAAGAAGCTCAAAAAGAAGAAGCAGCGCTTTTGGCCGTTAAAAGTGGATTGGAAGCTGGGGTTTCGGTAAGGGCGATTGAAATAGACAAGGAGTCAAGGATTGAATTTGTAAAACCTTTACAGTTTATTACGGACAAACCCGTCATGTATGTTTGTAATGTAGATGAAGATGCTGCAGCCACTGGAAATGACTATGTAGAAAAGGTTAAAGCAGCGGTTGCCAATGAAAATGCGGAAGTCATTTTTTTAGCCGTTGGTACTGAAGCTGATATTACGGAGTTGGAAACTTACGAAGAGCGGCAACTATTTTTGGAAGATTTAGGTCTTAAAGAACCAGGGTCAGCAAAGTTGATAAGGGGAGCTTATACCTTATTGAACTTAGATACCTACTTTACCGCTGGTGTTAAAGAAGTGCGCGCTTGGACAATTCCTGTAGGCGCAACTGCACCACAAGCAGCTGGAGTCATCCATACCGATTTTGAAAAAGGTTTCATTAGAGCGGAAGTTATCGCTTATGAGGATTATGTCAAGTTTGGTAGCGAAGCGAAAGTAAAGGAAGCGGGGAAAATGAGGGTAGAAGGGAAGGAGTACATTGTTAAGGACGGTGATGTCATGCATTTCCGATTTAACGTTTAAGGCTCATAAATTCCAAGACGTTCTCGTAATCCTTTTAATTCCCTTTCCAAGCGAATTACTTTTTCAAGCATATGGTTTAATGCATCAATACCTTCTAGGTTAATGCCTAATTCATGGTGTAGTCGATTTACCCGTTCTATTTCAACGATAGTGGTTGGTGCTACGTAATTTTGGTTTTCAATAAAGTTCTACCTCAATAATACCATATTCCTGTAAAGCCTCTATGAAATCCATAGGGGTACTGGTCTGTTCGCAATAATGGCTGACTAAAATAAATTCTTCTCTTTCCATTAGTTTCTAAGTTCTGAAAGTTGCTGAAAAAGTTCTTTTTCTTTTGGGGTTAAGTTGGTAGGCATGCTCACCTTGTAGGTGATGAATAAATCACCATAAATTCCTTTTCTCTTATACACAGGCATTCCCTTGCCTTTTAGTTTGACCTTGGTGTCGTTTTGGGTTTCTGGTTTTACCTTTAGTTTTACTTTCCCCGTTAAGGTATTTACCTCTAGTTCACCTCCTAAAAGGGCTTGATAAAGGGAGATGTTCTCCGTTTTATATAGGTCATGACCAACTCTCTGAAAAGGGCTATTATTGAGGATTTCAAAAGTTAGGTACAAATCACCTTTTGGTCCGCCATTTGCTCCTTCGCCACCGTATCCACTAATCTTGATGGTCTGACCATCTTCGACGCCTGCAGGTATGGTTATCCTTATTTTTTTGGTTCCTAGGTCCAATGTTTGTTTCTGGTCCTCTAAAATATCCAGTAAATTGAGTTTTAAGGTCGCATTCAAATCCTGTCCTTTAAATTGAGCGGATTGTCTTCTTCCTCCTCCTGAAAAACCGCCTCCACCACCAAACATGGATTCAAAGAAATCTGAAAAATCCTCATTACCATAGCCTCCAGATGAACCATAAGAACTTCTAGTGCCACCACCATAGGAGGTGCGCTGATTTCGTTTGGCATCTTCAAAAGCATCGGCATGTTGCCAATCTTTTCCATATTGGTCGTATTTTTTTCTTTTCCCTGGATCGCTCAACACCTCGTTGGCTTCATTGACCTGCTGAAATTTTTGTTGGGCCTCCTTGTCATTCGGGTTTAAATCCGGATGCAGTTTCCGAGCCAATTTCCGATATGCTTTTTTGATATCGGCTTGAGAAGCCTTCTTGTCTATTTCAAGAATTTTATAATAATCAATAAATTCCATAAGTGTACTTAATCTATTCTTAAAGGTATTAAAAGGTAATGCCGTATCCTATGAAAATAGGCTGCAATTATTTCATCAAAAACCTAAGGAATTAAAATTAATTAGATTATCGATTCAATAGAACAAAACCGCTAGCTATCAACAAATAATAAGGTTTCATTGTTAATTACTTTGTTGGGTAGGGGTTTTATCTTTACCGGAGTGGTGCTATCTTTAGCAGCACTTTCATAAAATTTTAGTTAATGTCCCAAGACACTCAATATACTGAAGATAATATACGCTCACTCGATTGGAAAGAACATATCCGGTTGCGTCCTGGTATGTACATTGGTAAATTGGGTGATGGTTCTTCGGCTGATGATGGTATCTACATTCTTCTAAAGGAAGTAATCGATAACTGTATCGATGAATTTGTCATGGGCTCCGGTAAAACCATTGAAATCGTTATTAAGGATAAATTGGTGAAGGTGCGTGATTACGGCCGTGGTATTCCACTAGGAAAAGTAGTGGATGTAGTTTCTAAAATGAATACCGGTGGTAAATATGATAGCCGGGCTTTCAAGAAATCCGTCGGATTAAATGGGGTGGGTACCAAAGCGGTTAATGCGCTATCCAGTTTTTTTGAGGTGCAATCATCACGGGACAATCAAGTAAAGACCGCAAAATTTAGTTGTGGTAATTTGGAGGAAGAAATAGGTCCTGAAGATTCTACCAAACGAAAAGGGACCAAAGTGACTTTTGTACCCGATGAGAAAATCTTCAAAAACTATAAATATCGTAATGAGTATGTAGAACGCATGCTCAAAAATTATGTCTATCTAAATCCAGGTCTGACCATTGTTTTCAATGGAGAAAAATTTTATTCTGAAAATGGACTAAAGGACTTATTGGAGGAAAATAATAATATGGAGGATATGCTCTATCCTGTAATCCATCTTAGAGGGGATGACATTGAAATAGCAATTACCCATAGTAGAACCCAATACAGTGAGGAGTACCATTCTTTTGTGAACGGTCAGCATACAACCCAAGGCGGTACCCATCAATCCGCTTTTAGAGAAGCCATCGTAAAAACCATCCGAGAGTTTTATAAAAAAGATTACGATGCATCTGATATTCGTAAATCCATTATCTCTGCGATTTCCTTAAAGGTCACGGAACCAGTTTTTGAAAGTCAGACCAAAACTAAATTAGGGTCAACGGATATGGGGGGCGAATTCCCGACAGTACGTACCTATATCAATGACTTCGTCGGTAAATATTTAGATAATTATTTACATAAAAATCAAGAAACTGCAGATAAGCTACAGCGTAAAATTATCATGGCCGAAAAGGAGCGTAAAGAGCTTTCCGGTATTCGTAAATTGGCTAGGGATCGCGCTAAAAAAGCCAGTCTACACAATAAAAAACTTCGGGATTGCAGAGTTCACTTAAGTGATATGAAACATGACCGCAGGTTGGAAAGTTCCTTGTTTATTACCGAGGGGGATTCTGCATCTGGGTCAATTACAAAATCTAGGGATGTAAATACCCAAGCGGTTTTCAGTCTTAAGGGGAAACCTTTGAATTCCTACGGTATGTCCAAGAAAATCGTATATGAAAACGAGGAGTTCAATTTGCTGCAATCCGCACTCAATATCGAAGAATCCATAGAAGATTTACGATACAACAATATAATTATCGCTACGGATGCCGATGTGGACGGAATGCATATTCGGTTATTATTGATTACCTTCTTTTTACAGTTTTTTCCGGAATTGATTAAAGAGAATCATTTGTATATTTTGCAGACACCTTTATTTAGGGTTCGTAACAAGAAAGAAACGATTTACTGTTATAGTGATGAGGAACGGCAACATGCGATTAATAAATTATCCGGTAAACCAGAAATTACAAGATTTAAAGGTTTAGGTGAAATTTCCCCAGATGAGTTCAGGAACTTTATTGGCGATGATATCCGTTTGGAACCGATTATGTTAGATAAGGCGATGTCGATTGAGGAACTTTTAAGTTTTTACATGGGTAAAAATACTCCGGACCGACAAAAATTTATCATCAACAACCTTAAAGTAGAAGTTGATTTAATAGAAGATAAAGTAGTATAAATTAAATAAATACGATTCCTTCTGAATGGAAGAAAATGACGATTTGAACGAGGAAAATAATCAGAACCTTTCCGAAGAAAACGAAACGACCGATACCACCGGTGCCTTAACTAGGGTGACGGGAATGTATAAGGACTGGTTCTTGGATTATGCTTCTTATGTAATACTTGAACGTGCCGTACCTGCCATTGAAGATGGTTTTAAGCCTGTACAGCGGAGAATCATGCATTCGTTAAAGGAGCTTGATGACGGTAGGTACAATAAAGTGGCCAATGTGGTTGGGCATACGATGCAGTATCACCCGCACGGTGACGCTAGTATTGCAGATGCCATGGTGCAAATCGGGCAAAAGGATTTATTGATCGACACCCAAGGAAACTGGGGGAATATTTTAACAGGGGACAGGGCTGCGGCTTCTAGATATATTGAAGCTCGATTATCCAAATTTGCGTTGGAAGTTGTTTTTAGTCCTAAAATAACGGAATGGCAATCTTCATATGACGGTAGAAAAAAAGAGCCGGTTAACCTGCCCGTAAAATTCCCGTTATTATTAGCTCAAGGTGCAGAAGGTATTGCGGTGGGATTGTCCACTAAAATCCTACCCCATAATTTTCTGGAACTCATAGATGCCTCTATAAAGCATTTGAAAGGGCAGCGATTTAAACTCTTTCCAGACTTCCCAACTTCGGGAATTATCGATGTCACCAACTATAACGACGGATTAAGAGGCGGAAAGATTCGAGTACGTGCTAGGATTTCACAGCAAGATAAGAATACATTGGTTATCAATGAGATACCCTATGGAACTAATACGGGTACTTTAATAGATTCCATTCTTAAAGCCAATGAAAAGGGAAAGATAAAAATCAAAAAAATAGAGGATAATACTTCAGCTAATGTTGAAATTTTGGTCCATCTACCCACTGGTATTTCCCCTGATAAGACCATAGATGCGCTATATGCATTTACTGCCTGTGAATCTTCCATTTCACCTTTAGGCTGTATCATTGAAGATAACAAACCTTTGTTTATTGGAGTTACAGAAATGCTTAAGCGTTCTACTGAAGCAACCGTAGAATTGTTGAAGCAAGAGTTGGAACTGCAATTAAGTGAGCTGGAAGAGCAGTGGCATTTTGCATCCTTAGAACGGATTTTTATTGAAAATCGGATATATCGGGATATTGAGGAAGAGGAAACTTGGGAAGGTGTTATTAAGGCAATCGATAAAGGTTTGGCTCCATTTACCAAGCACTTAAAACGTGCCGTAACTGAAGACGATATTTTAAGATTGACCGAAATACGGATAAAGCGTATCTCTAAATTCGATTTAGATAAAGCGCAACAGCATTTAGAAAGTCTTCAGGAACGTATTGCTCAAGTTAAACATCACTTAGAACATCTAATCGAGTTTGCTATCGATTACTTCAAAAACCTTAAGGAAACATACGGTAAGGATAGGGGTAGATTGTCTGAAATACGAATTTTCGATGATATTGAAGCTACCAAAGTGGTAATTCGGAATACCAAGCTATATGTGAATAGAGAGGAAGGTTTCGTCGGAACTTCTTTAAAACGGGACGAATATGTGACCGATTGTAGTGATATTGATGATATCATTGTTTTCACCGCTGAAGGTCAAATGATGGTTTTTAGAGTGGATTCGAAAACCTTTATCGGTAAGAATATCATTCACGTTGCGGTATTCAAGAAAAAAGACAAGCGCACCATTTATAATATGGTTTATAAGGACGGTAAAGGTGGCGCAACCTACATTAAACGTTTCAACGTGACCAGCGTCACAAGAGATAGGTTGTATGACATGGCTAATGGAAAGCCTAATTCCCAGGTGCTTTATTTCTCTGCCAATCCAAATGGTGAAGCGGAAGTAATTACTGTGTTACTGCGACAGGTTGGTAGTATTAAGAAACTGAAATGGGATATCGATTTCTCAGATGTATTGATAAAAGGTCGTGCCTCTAAAGGTAATGTTGTAACCAAATACTCGGTTAAACGGATTGAACTTAAGGAGAAAGGGGTATCTACTTTAAAGCCACGCAAAATTTGGTTCGATGATGTTGTCAGAAGACTAAATGTAGATGGTCGTGGAGAGTTGTTGGGTGAGTTTAAAGGTGAGGACCAGTTATTGATCATTACTCAAAAAGGTGTGGCGAAGATCATTTTACCGGTATTGACTTCTCATTTTGAAGACGACATGATAATTTTGGAAAAGTGGATTCCAGAAAAGCCAATTTCCGCCATTTACTGGGAAGGTGAGAAGGAGCGATTCTACGTGAAGAGATTTGTGGTGGAAAGCGAAAACAAGGAAGAGTTATTCATTTCAGAACATCCAAAATCCTATTTGGAATTAGTGGCTGACGGATTGGAGACCGCAAATTGAGATTGAATTCCCAAAACCTCGTGGTAAAGAAGCAAAAGAAAATGAAAGTGTTGATTTAGAAGATTTTATAGCAATTAAGGGTATAAAAGCTTTAGGTAATCAATTGACAACGGAAAAGGTAAAAAACATTAATATACTTACTCCGCTACCTTACGAACCGGAAGTTCCTGAACAGGCTGAAGAAATGGAGGTTGTTGATGAAGAGGATGTAAGTTCTTCTGAAAAAGAGAAAAAAAACAACCCTGATTCTAAAAAAGAGGACTTGTCAGATGATCAGAAAACCCTATTTGATTAATTAATTTTTTTATGAGGAATTTTTTTAAAGACTTTAAAAGTTTTGCCATTAAAGGCAACATGATCGATTTGGCCATCGGTATTATTATTGGTACCGCATTTAATAATGTGGTCAACACCTTGGTGTCCAAAATTATAATGCCACCACTTTCATTAATGACAGATGACGTTAATCTGGCTAACAAGAAAGTGATTTTAAGGGAAGCAACCGATAAGATGGAAGAAATTGCCATTGGCTACGGGGAGCTAATTGAATCTTTGGTGGACTTTCTAATTATTGCACTTACGATATTCGTGATGGTAAAATTCATTAATAGATTTAAGGAAAAAGCAGAAGATCCTGATAATACGCAAGTGGAAACCCCTAAGAATATTGAGCTGTTGGCAAGTATGGAAAAACTGTTGAAAGAACAGAATAGTATCCTTAAGAACAAAAAATAATGGAATCTGTTTAATAATTGGAATGAGTTATTTGCAAATAGATAGTAAAGATTACACAACTTCTAGAATAGTTGGTTTTATAGCTATCTTTATCAAAATTTTAAATTAATGGATTTTACCAACCCTCTGGTATACGGCGCACCAGCTTTTATAGCTTTTATTTTATTGGAATTGACCTACAGCAAAACACATGGAGACGACGATCTTTATGATTGGAAGGATTTTGCGGCAAGTAGTGCCATGGGTATTGGCTCTGCGATTATTGGTCCTTTACTTAAAGTCATTTTATTAGTCGTTCTCTTTGAATATGCCTATGAACTTTTCAATCCTATGGTTGATGGCGTGCGAACTAATATTATGGGGTATAAATCCTTTGGATATGCCTGGTATGTTTGGTTATTATGTCAATTAGCGGATGATTTCACCTATTATTGGTTCCATAGGGCTAATCATGAAATTCGTATTCTTTGGGCGGCGCATATCGTTCATCATTCTTCTGATAATTTTAATTTAGGAACTGCCATACGTAATGGTTGGTTTACTCTTTTATATAAACCTTTCTTTTATGTTTGGATGCCGATTATAGGTTTTCCTGTAGAAATGGTGGTGGTTTGTTTGGCGATTGAATCTTTTTGGCAGTTTCAATTACACTCTCAGTATGTACCTAAAATGGGAATTATCGAAAAAGTGTTCAACACGCATACCATGCATCAAGTGCATCATGCCCAGAATGTAGAATATCTAGATAAAAATCACGGTGGGTTTTTGAATATTTTTGATAAGATTTTCGGTACTTGGAAAGAGTATGATGAAGAAATCGATGTGAAATTCGGAGTGATTCATGCCCCGAATTCTAATAATCCTATTGTCATCCTTACGCACGAATTCAAGGATATATGGGCGGATGTTAAGAAATCCAAGAAATTCAGTCATAAATTGATGTACATATTTGGCCCTCCAGGTTGGAGTCATGATGGTAGTACAATGACGGTAAAGCAACAGCAAAGACTGTTTCAAGAGCAAAAGGATGCTAATCCAGAAGTTTCTTTTAGTAGACCGAATTAATTTTAGGTGATTTATTGAAATTGATAAAAAATAGGTTGGGGAGTTAAACTTCCCAACCTTTTCTATATTCTCTACCTACGAATTGATTCGCTTCTTCCAAATTCGTAATTCGCATGTTTTCTCCATCCCATAATAGTTTCTTTCTTGCGAAAAATTCTAGGGCGCCTTCAGAATTTTCTCTTTGCAGCATATAGCTTCTAATCGCTAAATTTCCCATTAAAACCGTTTCGGTCATTGGTCCTGCATAATCAAAAGAAGAAGTTAGTCCTAAATGTTCCTCGCTTCCAAAACCGGCCTTACAAGCATCAACCCATTTTCGTTGATGTCCGTACTCGGGTTCCAGGTTTTCTTCGGTTTCTGGTCCAAAATCGGTCGTTCCATCGTTCAAATACAACTTAGGCATCAAGGGTGAGCTGTCATTAATATTGGTGGAAATAATACCTTTTTCTCCAATTATCAAAACTCCATTAGCACTTCCCTTACCACCAATATCGTCGTTTGCAGGAATAATATCTGGGTGAGATGGACGAATACCTCCATCACTCCAGGTCATTTCAATAGGATTTTTCGTTTTTTCCGTTGCGTCAAAATGTAAGGTAATAAATGAAGATGGGGGACAGCCTTCTGGATAGTAATCTGGAGTCCACATTTTGGTGAAAACCGATCCAACACTACATTCCGCATCAGTTGGGTATTTAAGATTTAGGGTCCTGAATGGAATATCGATTAAATGGCACCCAACATCACCTAGGGCTCCTGTTCCAAAATCCCACCAGCCTCTCCAATTGAAAGGGTGAAGATTTGGAATGAATGTTCGGTCAGTTGCCGGACCTAACCAAAGGTCCCAATTAAGGGCTTCTGGTTTTAAACTTGAATCTGGTTGAGGCATTGCAATACCTTGTGGCCATACAGGTCTATTTGTCCAAACCTGGACTTTGGATACAGCGCCAATTTTATCATCGTCTATCCATTTCTGTACCATTCCCAAAAGTGGATTGGAACCACCTTGGTTGCCCATCTGACTCACTATCTTATTGTCTCTGGCCATTTGCGTCAATGCCCGTGCTTCCTTTATGTTATGCGTCATTGGCTTTTGAACGTACACATGAATTCCTCGTTCCATGGCCCATTTTGCCGCAGGCCCATGAACATGATCTGGGGTAGATATGGTAACCGCATCAATATTTTTCTTTTTATCAAGCATCACCCTAAAGTCATCGTACAATTTAGCTTTAGGAAAGTTTTCAATGCTTTTTGCGGCCGAACCTGAAAAATCAACGTCGCAAAGTGCAGCAACACGTTCTCTGCCATTGACGGAAGCATTTTTAATGTCGCTTATACCTTTGCCTCCTGCACCTATAGCCGCTATGTTTAAGCGATCACTGGGGGATATGAATCCATTACCGCCCAAAACATGTCTTGGAACTATAAATACGGAGGATGCCAATGCGGATTTTTTAACGAACGACCTTCTGTCGAGGCCTTTTCGTTCTGGTTTGGTTGATTTTTTCATGATGCCTTGATTTTGAATGTAAAAGGTACTCAAAAGTCTATTAATTGGCAATCGCGAAAAGGATCTAAAACTTAATTTTATCAAAAAAATAAACTTCCCGTATACTTGACTTAAGATAGGTGATTGGATCATTTTCCCCTTTCTATAGTTGAAAAAATAGATTTTGACTAGTAAAGTGGTTTGTCAAATGATTTAATGGAATTCCCAGTTGGGAACCAATATCGTAATGAGAATATATTTCTGAAGATTTTATTTAGCCTCCTTGCTTTAGGTCGACAATATGAATTTGGAAATATATAGATTGAATATCGGATCAATCCATGCTATACGCTGTCCCGGTTTTTACAATCAATTTCTTATTGGGGTCTTTTACGGCGCTATTATATTGGAAAGTATAGGAAGAATCAGTAGTGCTGATGATTTTGTATTGTAATGCGGCTTTGCTATTGATATCCTGAAGAACGAACTCACAATCATTGGTCCAGCGCACGGTGGCGCTATCAATTTTGTCATCATAGTAATCTATACTATATTTTTCATCACGGATAAATTTTCCGATTTTAACAGAATCTCCAATTTCATAACTAAACTGGAATGTACCCGTTTTGTAATCTTTACAGTTTCTTTCAGGCTGATAGCAGCCTTCTAGAATAAGTATAGATAATAACAGGAAAACAATTTTTTTTAGCATACTACAAAATAAAGAAAATTGAAGTTAACATAGGACCGGGTAAGCAGATTTGTTTCCTAAAATTAGAATTCAGGATTCTGTAAAATTTTTAAAAGTTCCATCCTTATAAAATATGATGATTCTATCGATTGACTTCTCATCCCTGGCTGTTATGTTCTGATCTAGCGTTTTGTTCCTAAGGATAGTTTGAGAATCGTTATTCTCTTTTTTGTTACTTGGAAAATCACCTTTACCATAAAGCAGCCAATTTAAATCTACCTCCTCAAAATAATCATTCACCTTCATAATAAATTCTAGACTAGGCTTATTTCTGCCATTCAATAGATGTGAAATACTGGAACGTTGTACTTCTATCCTGTCTGCAAAAGCAGAAGAAGAGAGGTCGTAGTGACTAAGTAATTGTGATAAGCGTTCTATAAAAGAGTGGGTGTCCAACATTGTTTACAAAAGTATTTTATTTAAATGAAGCTATATGGTATGTAGCTGTTAATATTTGTAAAAATCAGTTATTATATATAATTAAAACTTCACATAAATATAATATAAAATATTGATATACAGTATTAATATTATAATTACTTAATATAAGTATACGAATGTAAATTTAGAGGGAGTAAATATAAGTTGGCAATAGTATCTTTTGTTTACAATTGTAAAATATATGTAGCTTATTTTTGCAAAATATTAAGTGTGAAAACAAAATAATGATTGATTATCAGAATTTCAAAGTGCAGGAGGTTCAAGGTAGGTATGTTACTTATCCGCACATCAATGGATTTTTAACCTCATTATCGTCTAACTTTAAAATCGATGATTTAGGGAAATCGGTTCAAAAAAATAAAATCAAAAGCATCACTTTTGGTAATGGACCTATCCGAATTTTGATGTGGTCTCAGATGCACGGTAATGAATCGACCACCACAAAAGCGGTATTGGATTTATTGAATTACCTGAATTCTAAGAATCAAGAATCCTTGGCCATCCGTGAAACCTGTACACTAAAAATCATTCCTATTTTAAATCCTGATGGTGCATTGGCATATACTCGTGTCAATGCCAATAAAATTGATTTGAATAGGGATGCCAAAGATTTGTCTCAGCCGGAAAGTAGAATACTTAGTGGTTTATGTGAAGGCTTTGCTCCTCATTTCTGTTTAAACCTTCATGATCAGCGTACCATCTTTAATGTTGGAGAATCTTCAAAGCCTGCAACGGTATCCTTTTTAGCGCCTGCATTTGACGAAGACAGAAATAATTCTCCTTCTAGAATGATAAGTATGCAGCTCATAGCTGCTATGAACAGTGAATTACAAAAGCTTATTATGGGCCAGGTAGGACGTTATGATGACGGATTTAATCCGAATTGTGTAGGAGATGCATTTCAAATGAAAGAAATCCCAACAATTCTGTTTGAGGCGGGTCATTTTCCTGAAGATTATCAAAGGGAAAAAACTAGGGAGCTTATATTTTTGGCATTATTAAAATGTATAAACACGATTAAAGACCACGATATATCAAATTATACCATTGATCAATATTTGGAAATTCCTGAAAATTCAAAAAAATATGTAGATGTTTTAGTAACTAATCCACAAATGTGTAAGTCCTTATTATAACAAGATCTCTTTAGTTTCCATCTTATATAAAGAGGAATTAAAGGACGGGAAAATTTTATTTAGACCCGAAGTGTTGCTTCATGAGGATAAAAACACCGAGGTTTATGGGCACCGTACAGTAGATTGTAGTAATAATGAAGATATAGATTGGATGAAAGAAAAAGAAATTTTTAAACTATTGACTTGATATTCATTGATTTATTTTCCCTAAAGGCGAATAAAGTTTACATTTTTAATAAAAAAAGCAAACAATTGTTACGTTTATTTTTATAATTTTTTATTTTTGTCAAAAATTTAATTATCATGGGTAAAGTCAAATTAGACGAAATAGACCACCAGATTCTGGATATGTTAATAGACAACACCAGAACACCATTTACTGATATCGCTAAAAAGCTACTTATCTCTGCGGGTACAGTACATGTACGTGTTAAAAAAATGGAAGAGGCGGGTATTATCAAAGGCTCCTCATTGACTTTGGACTATGTGAAACTTGGATATGCATTTATAGCGTATGTTGGTATTTTCTTAGAAAAAACACACCAA
This sequence comes from uncultured Flavobacteriaceae bacterium, assembly GCA_963842105.1. Classification (GTDB taxonomy): domain Bacteria; phylum Bacteroidota; class Bacteroidia; order Flavobacteriales; family Flavobacteriaceae; genus Maribacter. The sequence goes on along the minus strand of CAWJFH010000020.1, from coordinate 13,724 downwards.
ACCAAATTTGTTTTGGAACGTTTGAACCAAATTCCTAACGTTACCATTGCACATATTACTACTGGTAAATTCAATATCTTCTGTAAAATTAGAGCAAAGGATACTACTCACGCCAAGAACATTATTTTCAAGATTGACGATATTGACGGTATCAGCAGGACTGAAACTATGATTTCTTTGGAAGAAAGTTTTAACGATAAGAAACGATTAATGCACACCATTTTTAATGAGTTGTAATTAATTAAAAACTATATTTTGAAAGTCCGGTCTAATTTTATGATCGGACTTTTTTAGTTTATAGCTTAATTTTAAAAATTGGATTTATGAAAACAAGTGATTTAAAGGAAAATGAATTAAATTTCTTTTACGGGACTTACCTAAGAGCTTTAGATGAAAATGTGGAATTACTTACAGCTTTATTAGAAGGTAAAGATTGGATGGAGGATTTTATTAGAAATCTGAAGGTTAATCAATTGGGTTATCGGTATAATGAGGATAAATGGACAATTGCAGAAGTTCTGGTGCATTTAATAGATACGGAGCGCATATTTCAATACCGCGCGTTTAGAATATCTCGGAATGATATGACTCCATTACCAGGTTTTGAGCAAGATGATTACATTAAAGAAAGTAATAGTAATCAAAGAACTAAAGAAGATATTCTCTATGAATATTTGACAGTTCGTGATGCTTCAATTAGTCTGTTTAAGGGATTAACTGATGATAAATTAAAACGTATTGGAACTGCAAGTGGAATGCCTTGGTCCGTTGCTGCCTTAGGTCTTGCCATAAGTGGCCATCAAAGGCACCATGAAACTATTTTAAAGGAACGGTATTTATAGATTAATCTAAATCGAGCTCCTCTTCGGTCTCTATTTTGAAATTTAGATAAATTGCATCTTTAAGGTCTTCAGAATCTATTACTTCTTCAGGACTTTTAGTTTGTAATTCCTTTTCTATATTCTCTTCAAAGTTAGCAATGAAGTTCGAAAGACTTTTACTTATTTTGACCATATATAAGGTATCCTCAGTTTTTAATTCCACGGCTTCCACGTAATCCCCTTGTATATTTTTAAAAACGATAATATCCTCATCACCATAACCATGTGGATAGGTTTCAATCAATAATGCAGCTAATTGATGGTCTAATTTGCGGTAATCTATTAATCTTCGTGTCATAAATACTAAGGTTTAGGGTTGATTAATTGCTTCAACCTAAACTAGTTATAATATCAAAAAGAAACTTTATAGAGTTGTGAAAGTGACGGTATTTGTATGTGAAGTTTTTAAACTTTGTAGTAAGCAAATGATTCCTCGAATAATTCTATTGGAATCTGCACATCAACTTCAGGGTTACCTATTGTATTCAACAGGACGAAGTTGATTTTGCCGTGTGAATTCTTTTTATCGAACTTCATTAACTTTAAAATAGAATCGATATCTGATTCCGTAAAATCTACTTTTTCATAACGATTTAGAAACGTAGTTTTTATATCCGTAAGTTCTGTTTCCGGTAAATTCAATAATTTAAAAGATAAATAAGCCTCTAGAATCATTCCAATGGCGATAGCTTCCCCATGAAGTAGAGCTGTCTTCTCTTCATTTTCTAAAAAATAGGATTCGATAGCGTGTCCTAAAGTATGTCCAAAGTTCAAGATTTTTCGAATGCCCTGTTCTGTAGGATCCTGTAATACCACCTTGTTTTTGATTTTTACAGAAGTTAGAATATGGTCTTTCATATCCGATAGCGAAACTGATTTCTTTAGTTCGTTCCAGTAGGTTATATCCTGGATTAGGCCATGTTTCAGCATTTCAGCAAACCCACTTCGTATTTGCCTTTCATCTAACGTATCCAGAAAATCGGGTACGACCAAAACCATCACTGGCTGGTTAATAACGCCTACTTGATTTTTCAGGGAGCCTAGATCCACTCCAGTTTTACCTCCAACAGAGGCATCTACCATCGATAGTAGGGTAGTGGGAACATTAATGAAATCGATACCTCTTTTGAATGTGGATGCCACAAATCCGCCTAAGTCCGTCAACACACCTCCACCAAGATTAATCAATATACTTTTCCTGTCCGCACCCAATTCTGAAAGGGCTTCCCAGACACCAACACAGGTTTCAATATTTTTATGGATTTCTCCAGATTCTATTTCTATGATCTCAAAAGAATAATCCCCATTAATCTCTGCCATAAAATTTGGCAAACACAGTTCATGGGTATTTTCATCCACTAAAATGAAAATAGTGGAATAATTCTTTTCCTTGAGTTGTAAATTCAAAGCCTTGAAAGCCTTTTCATTGAAATGTACAGCGTATGAATCAGAAATTATGGACTCCATCGAAATCATCAGTTTACTTGATTATTGAATTAAAAGAAGCACAAAATAAAGGTTATTTTTAATCTTTGGAATATAAATAGTGTGTTTATATTTGAATGCTATTGAAAAATAAAAAAATGGATCAAATCTTCGAAAATACCGCAACCGCTTTTGCCCTTAAAACAGATTCTGAACTAGAAAGAGCTTACTTTTTGTTTAAAATGATATCCAACGAGCCTCTTGTTAAAATGGGTTCAGTGATTACCAACTTTGCATTTAAAGCACACTTGCCAGTAGAAGGACTAATTAAGGCAACTGTTTTTGACCACTTTTGCGGTGGCATTAATGAAAAGGATTGCATGCCTACTGTTGACCGTTTATGGAGTAAAGGTGTTAGTTCGGTTTTGGATTATTCCGTTGAGGGAAAAAATGAGGAGGATCCTTTCGATACTGCTACAGAAATGATTTTAACGATATTGGATTTTGTCAAAGAGAAGGATGCTATTCCTTTTGCAGTTTTTAAGCCTACTGGTTTTGGAAGGTTTGCACTATATCAAAAAATTGGAGAAAAAAAGAAATTGACAGAAGCGGAAGAAGCGGAGTGGCAACGCGTTGTTAACCGATTTGATAAGGTTTGCAAAAAAGCGCATGATTTGGGAGTCTCGCTATTAATTGACGGAGAGGAAAGTTGGATGCAAGATGCTGCCGATGCTTTGGCAGAGGATATGATGCGCAAGTACAACCAAGAAAAAACTATTGTTTTCAATACCTTACAAACGTATAGATGGGATCGTTTACCGTATCTAAAGTCCTTACACAAAAGAGCCCTGGCAGATGGGTTCAGGGTAGGGATGAAAGTGGTACGTGGTGCTTATATGGAAAAAGAAAACGATCGTGCCAAAGAAAAAGGTTATGCTTCTCCAATATGTAAAAATAAAGAAGAAACTGATAAAAATTTTGATGCGACCATAGCGTATATGATTGATCACTTGGATACGTTATCCATATTTTCAGGAACCCATAATGAGGAAAGTTGTTATAAATTGATGGAGCTAATTGAAAAGAAAGGATTGGAAAAACACAATGATTACATTTGGTTCGGTCAGTTGTATGGAATGAGTGACCATATTTCCTTCAATTTGGCAGCGAACGGCTATAATGTAGCAAAATATTTACCTTTTGGTCCGGTTAGGGATGTTATGCCTTATTTGATAAGAAGAGCTGACGAGAACACTTCTGTAGCCGGACAGACCAGTAGGGAGTTGACTTTACTGAAAAAGGAGCGAAAGCGTAGAAAAATGTAATTTATTGGGTGCTTATGGTTTGAATAGTCGCTTTATTGGAACAGTTTTTAACCGTAAACACCCACTCTTTTTCTTTTCGTTCAGATTCGACAAGGTACGTTTTGCAAGGAACCGATTTTGTGTCACTTCTTCCAAAATCGACGTCACCTTCAGTCAATATATAGGTTACGTCCAAAGAGTCCAGTTGATATTCAAGAAGTTTTTGTTTGGCTTCTTCGCTATAATACATAGGTTTAGAGCGAATGTCCTTAAGTGTTCTACAGTTAGGCAGGTAACAAAAATAAACACCCGTTTCCGCAGATTTCTTTTTAAGAAAGTAGGTTAGAAAAACAATACCGATGCTCATACCCACTAAATAGAACCCAAGTCTTTTAAGAAAATCCATTATGCGTTATTAGAATTATAATTCTTATGCAAAATTAGGTCTTTCAAATGCTGCAGGAAAGGAAAAGATAGGTAATCTAAAAAATCAGGAAATTGATATCGCTGTATTGTAAATCGAACCATTCTCCTACCGATTTATTCGTCAGTATTCCGTGATACATATAAAGTCCGTTACGTAAACCCTTATCAAAGCGCAGCGAATTTTCCAATCCGCCATCCTCTCCGATTTTTAGTAAATAAGGAGTGAAAATATTACTAATGGAAACTGATGCCGTTTTTGGGTATCGGGAAGGAATATTAGGAACACCGTAGTGAATCACGCCATATTTTTCTCGAGTAGGTTTGTTGTGATCTGTAATTTCACTGGTTTCAAAGCACCCACCCGTATCAATACTCACATCAATTATAACCGCCCCTTTTTTCATGTGCTCCACCATGGTGCTAGAAACAACAACCGGTGATCGGTCTTTACCACGAGTAGCACCAATAGCCACATCACAGCGTTTTAGGGCTTTCAATAAATTTTTAGGTTGAATGGTAGAGGTATAAACCGTTTGTTTAAGGTTGGTCTGGATATTTCTCAGTTTGGTAATCGAGTTGTCGAATACTTTTACGTTAGCGCCAATTCCAATAGCTGATCTCGCAGCAAATTCGCCCACGGTTCCAGCACCTATGATGACTACTTCTACTGGAGGAACACCACTAATATTTCCGAAAAGGAGTCCGTTCCCTTTGTTATTAGCCGCCAATAACTCCGCTGCAATCAATACGGAGGAGATACCGGCAATTTCACTTAATGATCGTACAGCAGGATATTTTCCTTCTTCATCACGTATGTATTCAAACGCGATAGCGGTAATACGCTTTCTCGCCAATTTCTCAAAATATTCCTTGTATTGAGTTTTAATTTGCAAAGCGGATATAATCACCGTTTGCGGATTAATCATTTCAATTTCTGAAAGGGTAGGGGGTTCCACTTTTAAAATTAGCGGACAAGCGAAGACTTTTTTAGTATCCCTGGTAATTTCTCCTCCAGCGGTGGTATAATCGTGATCGGAATAATGAGCCGCTTCACCGGCACCAGATTCAATTAAAACCCGATGACCATTCTGTGTTATTGCATTTACTGCATCAGGAGTAAGGCAAATACGTTTTTCTTGATATTGATTTTCTTTAGGAATGCCAATAAAAAGCTCACCTTTTTGTCTTAATACCTCTAATGTTTCTTCCTGAGGAAGTAATTGATGTTTACTGAATGGGGAAGTCGGTTGGCTCATAAGTAACATGTACTGATATCAAATCAGTGATTTGAAACTCAAATGTACAATTTTTAGGGAAATGAAGTTATACCTTAAGACAAGGTAGAAAGTATCTTTAAAACTTAAAATGCAACCAATTCTGAACTTTATCTTGAATACCTTTTAGGTTACTTTCAAGATTGCCGGTTGAAAATTTGGTATTTAAGTTCCTCGGAAATGGACTTGACATCGATTTCCTTATTAATATCCAAGTCATCTTGAGGATTAGAGGTGTCGCTTAAATGTATATCTTTTTGTTTTAGTTCTTGAAGTTCTGCATCCATAGCCTCTAAATCAATACCATGAACATGTTTGTCATAAAGTTTTATTCTTATAAAATAAACAAAAGGAATGGTAATCATACATATTGGAATTAACCACCAAATATTTTCCGTATCAATATTATCAATCAGAATCGAATAAAACTTCGAAAAATTGAAAAGCATACATTGCAATTGGAATAATGATAATATGATACCACCAATCTCTAGAAGTTAAAAACCAAAAAATCAATAGATATAAAGGAATAATTTTACCCGTTAAAAACCAAATATAAGTAGGATGTCTCAGGAAATCCATTATTTCCAAAGTGATATACCTAAAAAGTTCAAATTACCATTTGAATCATAAGGTAAATATTCATAAACTTTATACAAGAAAGGAGATATGGCAATAAAAAAAACCAGTAATAGATTCAAGAAAAATCTTTTTTTTAGCTTTCTTTTTATTTGTCTTTGTTAACCATTTATAATTTAAGATTATAATTGCTAACGAAGTTTACTAGCAAATAGTATAAAAAAAGAGCGAAAAATTCGTCTTTAAATTTTTAGTTGAAAGAAAAATTAAATTCTTCTTGTCTAATTTTCGTTTTATCAATACCAAGTTGCTGATTATCTAAATTGATAATTGGAGCAGCCATTGCTAAAAGAAATACACCTAATGCTAAAGAAGCAAGAAAAGTTCTTTTGTTTTTCATTTTCAAAGGGGTTTTTGGTTAAACATTAATTTGTTCTCCTACAAACGTAAGAAATAATGGACAAATAAAATGTTATTAAACGTTAAAATCATGCATTTTATCCTATAAAATGAACGTTTTAACGATTTTGCAGTATTTCATCGAAAAAATGCAATAAAAACCAATCTGAAACGATACTTATTTTTTCTACTCATTAGAATTGAAAGTGAACCACTCCGTTACATAAGAATTAATTTACGGGTGGTTTCATCTAGAACTTCAATCTTGATTACTTGTGCATCTGCAGGAACTAAGCTGGGTATTTTTTCTGGCCATTCCATGAAAATCCAGGCTGACGTATTCAAATAATCTTCCAAACCCATGTCCATGGCTTCGGTTTCATCATTCAATCGGTAAAAATCAAAGTGATAACCTAATAATTCACCGGTTTTATTTTCATACTCATTGACCAAACCAAAAGTGGGACTACTTACATTATCCGTTCCGCCCAATTCTTTGACCAATGCTTTTATGAGCGTAGTTTTCCCAGCACCCATGGGTGCATAAAATGCCAAGGTTTTATTTTTTGAATTGATTTATTATTGCCGTTAGCTACTTCTGAAATTTCGCTAAGATTATAGATTGGATTTCCATTCGATTTAAACTATTTCGGCTCCAAAACTACAAAAGGAATAATCATTTCCTCCAACGAAACCCCGCCATGTTGATAGGTATTCCGATAATAACTCACATAATGGTTATAGTTATTGGGATAGGCAAAAAACAAATCATTTTTTGCGAAAATATAAGAACTGCTCATATTGATACTTGGTAAATAAACCGACTTTGGATCTCTAAACGCCACGACATCTGAATCTTCAAACGTTAGACTTTTTCCTGTTTTGTAGCGTAAGTTTAGACTTGTATCACGGTCGCCTACCACCTTCGATGCTGATTTTACATTAATGGTACCATGATCCGTAGTAATAATCAATTTCATTCCTAAATTCTGTGCCTGCTGAATAATTTCCAGCATAGGTGAATTTTTAAACCAACTTGTGGTCAAAGATCTATAGGCTTTATCGTTGGAGGCCAACTCTTTTATAACTTCCATTTCGGTTTTGGAATGGGACAGCATATCCACAAAATTGTAAACGATTACGGTAAGGTCATTATCTTTTTGTGATTTGAAATTCTGACTTAAGTGTTTTCCTTGTTTTAGACTGCTTATTTTATGGTATTCCCATTTTAAATCCAGGCCCAAACGCTTCAATTGTTCTCCCAAAAATTTATCTTCAAATAGATTCTTTCCACCTTCCTCGGTATCGTTTTTCCACCAGTCCGGATATTTTTTTTCCATATCCAAAGGCATCAATCCGGCAAAAATGGCATTACGTGCATATTGCGTAGCCGTAGGTAAAATGCTATAATAAGAATCTTCCTTTTTCTTTTTGTAAAAGGAACTCACGGTATCCTCAAATGCGTACCACTGATCATACCTTAGATTATCTACTACAATCAATAGTGTTTTTTGGTCTTTGAGTTCTGGTGCGATCCATTTTTTAAATAGGGTATGAGACATTACCGGAGCATCCACATCAGTAAACCAATCCGCATAATTACGGTCAACGAACTTTCCAAATTGTTGATTGGCCTCAGTCTTTTGAGATTCTAAAATCTCAAACATTCCACTATCCTCGATTTCCTCAAGCTGTAATTCCCAATAAATCAGTTTCTTGTAAAGATCTGCCCATTCTTGACAGCTATTGACCATGGAAAGATCCATCGCTATTTTCCGGAATTCCTGTTGGTAATTACTCGTAGTCTTCTCAGAAATTAATCTAGAATGATCTAAATTCTTTTTTAAGGAAAGTAAAATCTGATTGGGATTTACCGGTTTTATGAGGTAATCGGCTATTTTAGAACCAATTGCCTCTTCCATAATAAATTCCTCTTCACTTTTCGTAATCATGACCACAGGTAATGAACTGTCTATAACCTTAATTTCAGATAAGGTTTCCAAACCAGAAATTCCAGGCATATTTTCATCTAAGAAAACAATATCCACTCGGGTATTGGCTAGCTCTTCTAGCGCTTCTTGTCCGCTTTGGGAGGTGATGACCTCATAATTTTTGGCCTCTAGAAATAGGATGTGCGGTTTAAGCAAATCTATCTCATCATCAACCCATAATATCTTTATTTTATTCATGAAATCATTATTTGGTGATTATCAAATTCAATGCTGATGCTTTTGGTTAACTTTGGAACGTAATTTTTAGAAAAGTCGTTTCCATCTTGAAGACATCGAACAAACTGAAAATCTTTAATGATCCAATTTACGGATTTATAAGAATTCCAAACATCCTCATATTTGACCTAATTGCACACCCTTATTTTCAGAGGTTGCGGAGAATTTCTCAAATGGGACTTTCCTATTTGGTCTACCCCGGTGCGCATCACACCCGTTTTCACCATGCTTTAGGTTGTATGTATTTGATGCAAAAATCCATTCAAGTACTTCGTTTTAAAGGTGTTGAGCTTACAGAGGACGAGGAAAACGGACTTTTATGCGCCATCCTTTTACATGATATTGGGCATGGTCCTTTTTCGCATGCCATGGAACACAGTATCGTAGAGGGCGTTAGTCATGAGTTTATTTCGCTGCAATTCATGCAAGAACTCAATGTGCGTTTTAACGGAAGTTTAACGGAGGCCATTTCTATATTCACTGGGAAACACCCAAAAAAATTCTTGAACCAATTGGTTTCTAGTCAATTGGACATGGACCGGTTGGATTATTTAAAAAGAGATAGTTTTTATACCGGAGTGGCGGAAGGCAATACGAATGCCGAACGTTTAATTACTATGTTGAATGTGGTAGACGGTAGTTTGGTGGTTGAAGAAAAAGGAATTTATTCCGTAGAAAAATTTTTAATGGCCAGACGGTTTATGTACTGGCAAGTGTACTTGCATAAAACGGGAGTTGCTGCCGAGCAATTATTGATTAATATATTAAAACGTGCGCGTTATCTTATTGATCAAGGACAGGTTTTAAGGTGCAGTGATGCGCTAAGTTTTTTCTTAGGACAGCATATTGATAAGGATAATTTTGACACAGCAACGCTAGCCATGTTTTCCAAATTGGATGATGTGGATATTCTTTCAGCACTCAAGGAATGGCAGTATGAATCTGATTTCGTACTATCTGAATTGTGTAAAATGATTATTAACCGGAAGTTACTTCACGTAAAAATTAAAAAGGAAGCTATTTCTGAAACTAGGTTCCAGTCCAAGTTTGAAAAAACCAAAAAGCGTTTGAACTTGACCGATGAAGAAACAGCCTATTTTGTTTTTAAAGGGGTCCTTGAAAATAAAGCGTACGACCGCAAAAATCAGAACATTAATATTTTACGGAAAAATGGTAAAATTACAGATGTGGCCAAGATGTCAGATCATCTGAATTTGAACGCACTTTCAAAAACCGTGACCAAATATTATATCTGTTACCCTAAAGAAGCTGTTTAACTATTTTTCTTACTTTTGTGCCCATGAAATTTACAGCAGGCCAGATTGCAGGTATCTTAGAAGGTGAAGTACATGGAAATCCAGAGATAGCCGTGCATAAGCTTGCTAAAATCGAAGAAGGGGAGGAAGGCTCCCTTACTTTTCTGGCCAATCCGAAGTATACCCACCATATTTATAAGACTAAAGCTTCCATCTGTATTGTAAATAAATCCTTCAAACCAGAACAGACACTTCACACCACTTTAATTAAAGTGGAAGACGCTTATAAATCCTTCTCTAAATTGTTGGAATACTACAATCAGGTTAAAAATAATAAAGTAGGAATTGAAGAACCTATTTTTAAATCGGATTCGGCTTCTTATGGAAAAGATGTTTATATAGGAGCATTTACGTATTTGGGTAACAATGTTAAATTAGGGGATAATGTAAAAGTATATCCTAACGTTTATATTGGTGATAATGTAAATGTGGGTGATAATGTCACCATTTTTGCAGGTGCTAAAATCTATTCAGAAACGATTATCGGGAATAATTGCGTTGTCCATAGTGGTGTTGTTATTGGTGCTGACGGATTCGGGTTTACTCCGAATGAACAGGGAGAATTTACCAAAGTGCCACAAACTGGAAATGTAATTTTAGAAGATAATGTAGATGTAGGAGCAGGTACCACTATTGATAGGGCTACCTTAGGTTCCACAATACTTAGAAAAGGAGTTAAATTAGACAATCAGATACAGATTGCCCACAATGTGGAAATTGGTGAACATACCGTTATTGCCGCACAAACAGGAATTGCTGGGTCTACCAAAATAGGAAAACACTGTTTAATTGGTGGGCAAGTAGGTATTGTAGGGCATATCGTCATAGGGGATTTTGTTAAGATACAGGCACAATCCGGCATTGGAAGAAATATTAAGGATAAGGAAGTATTACAAGGTTCACCGGCATTAAATTATGGGGATTTTAATAAATCCTATGTACATTTTAAGAATTTACCGAAAATTATCAGTAGAATCGACAACTTAGAAAAAAAGGATTGACGATGAGCACAACAGCATCAAAACAACGCACCATTGGTAAGGAAGTGAGCCTAACAGGAGTAGGCCTGCATACCGGAAGCAACGTAACTATAAAATTTTTACCCGCTAATGAAAATCATGGGTATGCCTTCAAACGAATAGATTTGGAAGGCCAACCTGTTATTCCTGCAGATGCAGCCTTAGTGGTCAATACCCAAAGAGGCACCAATTTAGAGAAGAATGGCGTAAAGATTCAGACATCGGAGCACGTTTTAGCGGCTTTGGTTGGACTTGAAATCGATAACGTATTAATTGAATTGAATGCTTCTGAGCCTCCAATTATGGATGGTTCCTCCAAATTCTTTGTAGAAGCTTTGGAAGAAGCCGGCATTGTTGAACAGGAAGCGGTTCGTGAAGAATATGTAGTTAAAGAAGTTATAAGTTATAAGGACGAGGCCACAGGAAGTGAAATCACTATTATTCCTTCGGATACTTATCAGGTAACTACCATGGTCGATTTTGGGACCAAAGTATTGGGCACGCAAAATGCAACCTTAGAGAAATTATCGGACTTTAAAACCGAAATTGCCAGTGCTAGAACGTTTAGCTTTCTACATGAGCTGGAGATGTTATTGGAAAACGGACTAATCAAAGGAGGGGACCTTAATAATGCCATTGTATATGTAGACAAGGAAATATCCGAGGCTACTATGAAAAAATTGGAGAAAGCATTCGATAAGAAGAAGCTTTCCGTAAAGGCCAATGGTATTCTGGATAATCTTACGTTGCATCAACCAAACGAGGCGGCCAGACATAAGTTGTTAGATGTTATTGGCGACTTGGCTTTGGCAGGTACTCGTATTAAGGGTAAAGTAATCGCCAATAAACCAGGTCATTTTGTGAATACACAATTTGCTAAGAAATTGGCCCAACAAATCAAATTAGAAAAGCGTAATAGTGTTCCTAAATACGATTTAAGTTTACCTCCTTTAATGGATATTCATAAGATTATGGATATGCTGCCCCACAGGCCTCCATTTTTGTTGATCGACCGTATTCTTGAACTTTCAGATTCTCATGTGGTGGGTATGAAAAATGTGACGATGAACGAACCTTTTTTCGTTGGTCACTTTCCTGGAGCACCAGTTATGCCGGGAGTTCTTCAAGTAGAAGCTATGGCACAAACAGGAGGAATTTTGGTATTAAGTACAGTGCCAGACCCAGAAAACTATTTAACCTTGTTCATGAAAATAGATAAGGTGAAATTTAAAAGACAGGTATTGCCAGGTGATACTTTAATATTCCATTGTAGTCTCATCACGCCTATAAGAAGAGGAATTTGCCATATGCAAGCCTATGCTTATGCGAATGACAAATTGGTAAGTGAGGCAGAAATGATGGCACAAATCGTAAAAAGAACATAAGTATGAACCAACCTTTGGCCTATATTCACCCAGGTGCTAAAATTGCTAAAAATGTAGTGGTAGAACCTTTTACCACGATACATAATAATGTCACTATTGGTGATGGTACATGGATCGGTTCTAACGTAACCATAATGGAAGGTGCCCGCATCGGTAAAAATTGTAATATTTTTCCAGGTGCCGTTATTTCCGCTTCTCCACAAGATTTAAAATATGATGGTGAGGAAACTACCGTAATCATTGGGGACAATACTACTATTAGAGAATGTGCTACCATACATAAAGGCACATCTGACCGAATGAAAACGGTCATTGGTAAAAATTGTCTTATCATGGCATACTGCCATGTGGCCCATGATTGTTTTGTGGGAGATAATTGTATCTTCTCCAACAACTCTACTTTGGCGGGACATGTTACCATAGGAGATAATGTTATTTTGGCCGGATTGGTCGCTGTACATCAATTCGTATCCGTAGGGCAACATGCTTTTGTAACGGGAGGTTCTTTGGTCAGAAAAGATGTTCCACCTTATGTAAAGGCAGCGCGTGAACCTCTATCCTATGTGGGAATCAATTCCGTAGGTTTGCGTAGGAGAGGTTTTGTATCCGAAAAAATTAGGGAAATACAGAATATCTATAGAATCCTTTACCAAAAAAATTACAACAATTCACAAGCAGTTCAAATTATAGAAGCTGAAATGGAAGCAACTCCAGAACGTGATGAAATACTTCAGTTCATACGTGATTCACAACGAGGTATTATGAAGGGCTATTTCAGTAATAATTAAAATTGAACTCTTTTAAAATATTAATAATCAACTTTAGTAACAAAAAACAATAATGGCATCTACATCAGACATTAGAAAAGGATTATGCATACGTTACAATAACGATATTTATAAGATTATAGAATTTTTACACGTAAAACCAGGAAAGGGTCCTGCATTCGTAAGAACCAAATTGAGAAGTGTAACTTCTGGAAAAGTATTGGATAATACTTTTTCTGCAGGGCATAAGATTGAGGATGTTCGTGTAGAAACTAGGTCATATCAGTATTTATATCCTGAAGGAGATTTGTATCACTTCATGAATACCGATGATTATAACCAAATAACCCTAATGGAAAGTGCTTTGGATGCTCCAGGTCTTCTAAAGGAAGGTGAAGTGGTTACTATTCTTTTCAATACGGAAGACAGCATGCCATTATCAGTAGATATGCCTGCCAGTGTTGTATTGGAAGTTACCTATGCAGAACCTGGTGTTAAAGGAAATACGGCGACCAATGCCACTAAACCGGCTACTGTTGAAACCGGTGCAGAAGTAAATGTACCTTTATTCATTAATGAAGGGGATAAGATTAAAATAGATACGGCTACAGGTTCCTATATGGAGCGTGTAAAGGAATAATACGTTACGTAATTCATCCAAAATAAAATTTGAAATTTCCTACTACTTTTTCGTTACAGCAAATTGCGGATATTCTCTCTT